>DATAPL010000015.1:0-1533 GCA_036265205.1 Terriglobales bacterium | reverse complement strand
CGCTGGCATTGCGTGGGTTGTTTACGACTTTTTGTTGCATTAGCCCTCAAGTCCCGATAAGTCCTTTTCGTCGTCTGACCTTCCGTTAATTCCCACATGACGATAATCCCTGCCGGCTCAACCGGTCGATGCAACACCACTGATATAAATATTTTTCTTAAAGGTGGTGTTCATGATGCAGAGACGATGGAAGCTGTCTTCGGCCCAG
Organism: Terriglobales bacterium; assembly: GCA_036265205.1. Lineage (GTDB taxonomy): Bacteria > Acidobacteriota > Terriglobia > Terriglobales > Acidobacteriaceae > JAIQFF01. Next base: position 1,325 of record DATAPL010000015.1, on the reverse strand, counting down.
CGGGCCGATATGTGGAGTCGTTGGAAAGCAGGAGAGTCGTTAAATGCGATTGGTCGAGCACTCGGCAAGGATAAACAGGTCATCCATTTCCTGTTGGCGCGTCACGGAGGGATCGCTCCGAGGGTCCGTCGCCGTTCGCGGAGGGCCCTGACGCTGGCGGAACGAGAAGACATCTCCCGCGGAGTCGCCAGCGGTTCCTCCATGCGGGTCATCGCCCAACATCTCCATCGCGCTTGCTCGACGGTCAGCCGAGAAGTAGCCCGCCATGGCGGGCGCGCCCCATATCGCGCCAACGAAGCCGATCAGCAGGCGTGGGTTTTGGCGTTGCGGCCCAAACCGTGTCTTCTTTCTGTCAACAGCAAGCTGCGGGAGGTCGTTGCGAGTAAACTGATGCAGGGCTGGTCGCCGCAGCAGATTTCCGGATGGCTGAAGCGACAGTATCCGAAGGATGAGAGCCTGCGCGTGTCGCACGAAACGATTTATCGCAGTCTGTTCATACAAGCGCGGGGAGCGCTGAAACAGGAGTTGATTCAGCATCTGCGATCGAAGCGGCGGATCCGCCGCTCGCGGCACGCCAGCGTTCACGGACACTCGCAAGGCAAGATCGTGGATGCCGTTTCCATTCGCGAAAGACCTGCGGAGGTAGACGATCGTGCCATCCCCGGCCATTGGGAAGGCGATCTGTTGCGCGGGGCGCGGAATAGTCACGTGGCGACGTTGGTGGAGCGTCATTCACGCTTCTGCATGCTGGTGAAGGTGCCCGGCAAGGACACGGCCACCGTAGTAGCCGCCCTGAGTCGGCACGTTCGCGAACTTCCGGCGACACTGCGGCGCTCGCTGACCTGGGATCGAGGGCTGGAGATGGCCCAGCATAAAAGCTTCACCATGGCCACGGATGTACAGGTCTACTTCTGCGATCCACAAAGCCCTTGGCAACGCGGCTCGAATGAAAATACGAACGGGTTATTGCGCCAGTACTTGCCGAAGAAATCTGATCTATCTCAGTTCACACAGTCGGACCTGGACGAAATTGCTCTGCGTCTGAATCAACGTCCACGAAAAACTTTGGGATTTCAAACTCCGGCAGATAAACTGCAAGCCAGTGTTGCATCGACCCCTTGAGACCACCCCGTTTATCAGGACTTGGCCAAGCATTCCCACGGGAGTAAGCTTCCGGTGATCTATGAAGAAGAGAATCTATTGGAGCTTAGGGCTCGGCCTAGTATGCCTTCTGTTGGCTCAAAAGGGGACGTACTGGTTCTCTGGAACTTACTTGGATGATATCGTCACGTCGGTGCTGGGAGCGTTTGGGGGCGTGGTTATCG
>DATAPL010000014.1:0-2150 GCA_036265205.1 Terriglobales bacterium | reverse complement strand
CACCGTGACGCCGCCCAGCGGCCAGCAAGCCGTTTCGCCCACTCAAAACACCACATACACCATCACCGCCGTTGACGGCCAGGGCAACACCACCACGGCTCAGGCGACTGTGAGCGTCGGCACAAACACGGGTCTGCAGGGTATCAAGCACATCATCGTGATCTTGCAGGAAAACCGCTCGTTCGATAGCTACTTTGCCCATCTCGGACCGTATGTTGCGGCCAAGCATCCCGAATTCGGACCTTACCAGATCAACGCCGGTTACGATCCCAACATCCTGCTGCCGCTTTCCGGCGGCGGCACGGGACACCTCTTCCACGAGCCGACAGTGCGTACCGAAAACCTGAGCCCGGCTTGGAATGAGAGCCATTTTGATATCGACCAGCAGTCCGACGGCACATTCAAGATGGATCGCTTTGCCATCACCACGCACTCGGTGGCGGTGAAATTTGACCCCAAAGGCCTCCGCGCTCTGGGCCAATACGATGAGACCGACCTGCCTTACTATTATGAGTTGGCTGCCCAATTCGCCACCAGCGACTCGTTCTATTCGTCGATGCTGGCCAACACCGTGACCAATCGCCAATACGCCTTCTGTGCCACCTCGCAAGGCAGGATATTCCCCTCGCCTCAAGGCGCTCCGCAGTGGACCTGCCCTACAATCTTCTCCCGGCTGGAGAGCGCCGGCGTGAAATGGGCGTACTACTATACCGATACCATCTTTTTGCCGGGCTTCACCGACTGGAATAATCCGTCGATCCAGCACAAGACCGCTCCCATCAAGAACTACCTCGACATCCTCGCCAGCCCCACCGCGGATACCGATCTGCCTTCCGTCGTCTGGATCGATCCTGGCTTCGGCGGCAGCGGAACGGATGAGCACCCGGACAGCAACATCCAGTTGGGCGCAGCTTATGTAAAGACCCTGATCGATGCGCTCATGAACAGCCCTGCCTGGCATGATTCCGTCTTCATCCTGGCCTATGACGAAGGCGGCGGGCTCTACGACCACGTTCCGCCCTTCACCGTCGTTCCGCCGGATAACATTCCGCCGCAGCTCGGCCCCAACGACGCCACCGGCGATAACTTCACCCTGAGCGGCTTCCGTCTGCCAGTCATTGTGGTTTCTCCCTTCGTGAAACCGCACTTTGTCTCGCATGTGAACCGCGAAACCACCTCGATCCTCAAGCTGATCGAGACGCGCTTTAACCTGCCGGCACTCACCGCGCGTGACGCTGCGGCCGACGACATGACTGAGTTCTTTGACCTCGTCAATCCGCCGGCCTTCCTCACACCACCGCCTCTGCCCGCCCAGCCCACAACTGGCCTGGACAACCAGAGCAAGGAAGCGCCACCGCAGTAATCTCGAGCGCTAAACTAAAAGGCCGTGGCTTCTATTCCAGATTGCGCGAACGCGACGCAATCTGGGAACAGAAAGTTGCAGCTTGTCTTATTTCCCATATTCAATGGGCGACGAGGCCGTTCAAAGTACCGGTATTCAGCGCCGTTGGCGCGTCAAGAGGTTAGCCCACCCTGAAGGCGAGCGCAGCGAAGCCGGAAGGGTGGGTTAGGTGAATAAAAGAGCCAAAGCCCCTTTTAAGGGGCGATACACAGCCAGCTTTTTTATCTGCATCAATTTCGAAATAGTGTGGACCAAAGGCCGCTCCAAGATTTGCGGCCTCCTTTTTTGCCGCTGTTTGTCACGCTTTGCCATCCCGCGCCGAAGCCCAACATAATTAAAATAGAAACTCACCGTGCTGATTGCTCTCTGCATCATCGCTTGCATCCTTCTTCTGCAAATCGCTGCGCAACTGCTCTGCCTGTGGCTGGATGGCCGCAAATTTCGCGCGCCCGGCATCTTGGTCGAATTGCGGGAGCGAACTGTACACGTTCACCAACTCGGCTCTGGAACACCTCCTGTCATTCTTGAAGCCGGGATCGCCGCATCCTCGCTGAATTGGAGCATCTTGCAGCCGAAGTTGGCGGCTCTGGCCTCGACCTTCAGCTATGACCGCGCCGGGTTCGGCTGGAGCACCTCGACCGGCCGGCAGTGCCGTCTCTCGCAAATGGCGGAGGAGCTTCATCAGTGGATCAGCACGTTGCGGGTGCCCCGGCCTTACGTCCTCATCGGACACTCTTACGCCGCCTAC
>DATAPL010000013.1:0-65233 GCA_036265205.1 Terriglobales bacterium | reverse complement strand
CGTTGGGCTCATAACCCAAAGGTCGGTGGTTCAAATCCACCCCCCGCAACCAAAGAACTTATTGATTCATAAGGGCTTCCGATTTTGTCATCGGGGGCCTTTCTTCTTTGATTGCAGTTAAGCCGACAAATGGCTCGGTTTCCCTCCATGTTATTAAAGCATTTGGCGAGCCATCTCTAGAAACCGCCTCAGATTGGCCGGCCTCGAACGTGCCAACGCGCAACTCAGTCGAATCGCGTGGTAACCATTTCCATCCAGGCCGAGGTCTGCCCCGCAAAATAGCAAAGTTGGAACGCAGCGATAACAAGCAGCGCGCCGATCGCGAACACGGGGTGAAGACGACGCTGCCGGACGGTATCCACTGTAACGCACAGCAAAATGCATGCATAGAAGGCAAGAAATTGGGGGAGCGGCTTATGCGTGAAGAGCAGCACAATCCTCGCAACCGCCGGAGCTAGAAGGCTTACAGCGGCAAGAACCATGAAGCGCTTGTGCAGGTGGGGTTTCCTGCGGAACATAATTCCCAGACTGACGAGCACCGCGAAGAGCAAAAGGTTGACGGAATTGATTCCCAACAAATAATGAAACTTACCGCTCTGATGAAGCCTGCCTTCTCGCGCGACGCCGTTGACGGTCAATACCTCGCCGAGCAGCACAACCATTGCGGCAAGCGCGGCCATGAATATGCCAAGGCGCTGGTGTAAGCGGACCTGACGTGCCTCGATAAACCAAGTCTGAATAATAAAACCTATCCACCACAGCGTCATGATCGCGGCGTGAATTTGCACCGGCGGGAGCAGGACAGGTGTGTGAAAGAGACACCGTAGATAGTAAGTACGTGCAAATCCCGTCGCTGCAATGAGGCCCGCCCTATGGCAACCCAACGGTACTGGCTCCGCGTCAGTTCGTCGTCCATTGGCATTTGCGACGGTCGAATTCTACATTACTTAGAGCGCAGCGCACGTTGGCTTGATCGCGAGGGCCTTCATCAGGAACCTGCAAGCTCTACCGGCACTAAATGACGTTTCGTCCGAAACGCGGCTCAAGAGACACATGAGCTGGAAATGTCCGAGCGACACTTTCCGCCCCGCAAGCCTTACTCATAAATTGAGTGGGCTTGTATCTTCTACGCGGCATTTGGCACTCCCCGTGCTTGTTTTAAGTTAATGTAAAGCCATTTCCCCGAGCGCTGTCACGGCACAGACCAAGGGAGTCTTTCCCTTGGTGGCCCTGGAAACGCGAGCCTTAGAGAGCAGAATGAATGAGTTCGCTTCGGAACCGAATCGAGAGGACTGCAACCACCGCCAGCCGTCGCGGCGGCGTCGCTCTCGCCTGACCTCATTTTGTAGGGTCGCTTGCCACACGGAGCCGGCTGGCGCGAGAACCCGGCTCCGTGAGTTTTCAAAGAGGGATAGGTGAGTTTCGGATGCGTCGCCGCAAGTAGGGTCGCACTGACTGCGCTTAGGGCCCTGTCTCTGATGTGGTGTCGTTCGTGCCTCCGGCGGCGCAGAAGAACGTCCTTATTCATGAGATATCCACAATGAGACGGCAACGGCGACGGCGAAGACAGCATCGATAGGGGGGAGAGGGAATATGGCCACTGCAACACACGACCTGAAGCACGCACTCGCTCGACGCAAAGAGATCGAAATCAGCGTTCTGGGGAGGAAGTCGGGAAAGTGGATCCCGCGGCCTGTCTGGTTCGTACTCGAAGGCGACACGCTCTATCTGGTTCCGGTCGAGGGATCCGATACGCAATGGTACAAAAACCTGCTCCGGCACAAAAAGATTCGGGTTTCCGCTGGAGAGGCGGAAAAAGAATTCGACGGTACTCCCGTCACCGACCACAAGACGGTCTCGTCGATTGTCGAGAAGTTCCGGGGCAAGTATGGCGCGGCGGATATAAGGAAATACTATTCAAAATTCGACGTTGCTGTTGTGGTCAAAATCGATTGATCGCGGCGGCGCAACGACGTAGATTTCAACCCGAAATTATCAATCCGAGGTGAGGGATGTCGAACATTAAAGGCCTGAAAGTTGCAATTCTCATCACTGATGGTTTCGAACAAGTCGAAATGGTTAAACCAAGGCAAGCTCTGGACGATGCGGGTGCCCAGACCAGCATTGTTTCACCGAAACAACAAACGGTTCGCGCCTGGAATTTCACCGAATGGGGTGACAAATTTCCGGTTGATTTGCCGTTAGAACGCGCAAAGGGGGCGGACTTCGATGCCCTCCTTTTGCCGGGCGGTGTCATGAATCCTGACTCGCTGCGGATCGAACCTCCAGCGGTTGCATTCGTAAAGAGCTTCTTCGACGCAGGAAAACCGGTGGCAGTCATTTGCCATGGTCCTTGGACCATTATTGAAGCCGATGTCGCTCGCGGGCGCAAAATTGCCTCGTGGCCTTCGTTAAAAACCGATCTTCGGAACGCGGGCGCGGAGTGGATGGACCAAGAGGCGGTCACCGACGGAAACCTGGTCTCAAGCCGGAAGCCCGATGACATTCCAGCCTTCAATCGCGCCATGCTCGATCTATTCAGTGAGGCGAAAGGAAAGTCGAAGCGCGTCGCTTGAAGAAGCGGCATGTGAGGACCCAATGAAAATCGAGTGCACCCATTTGGACGAGATTAAAGTCACTGAGCCGAGAGTCCAGTCTGCGAGGAGTGCGTGAAGATTGGAGATACCTGGGTCCATCTTCGCATGTGCCTGAGTTGTGGGCATGTCGGATGTTGCGATGCCTCAAAGAACAAGCACGCCAGGAAGCACTTTCAACGCGTTCGACACCCCCTGATTCGTTCGATCGAACCTGGCGAACGATGGGTTTGGTGTTATGTAGACGACATTGAGCCTGGCGTTTTGCCTCCCGAGTCAGAAGGGCCGATTGCGGCCGGTTTCTGATCCTCGGCGCCAAAAGGAGTGGTCGCATGTTATCCACCGTCGCTATACGAAGCACTAAATTGCCATCCGGCGAATCGGTTCCCGTGCTGGGATCAGGCACCTGGGGACTGGCTGAAGACCGGCATCCCTGGAAGCAGGAGTCAGAGGCGCTACGCCTCGGCCTCGACCTCGGGCTGGCGTTAATCGATACCGCTGAAATGTACGCCGATGGCGGCGCTGAAAAACTTACCGGAGAAGTGATCGCCGGAAGGCGGGATGATGTCTTTCTGGTCAGCAAGGTTCTGCCACAAAATGCCAGTCGCACCGGTACGGTGGCGGCATGTGAGCGAAGCCTGCGCCGGCTTCAAACCGATCGTCTCGATCTTTATCTATTGCACTGGCGTGGCGCAATTCCGCTGAAGGAAACTTTGAAGGGCTTCGAGGCTCTGCTCAAGGCCGATAAGATTCGCTATTGGGGCGTCAGCAATTTCGGCATCGGTGACATGGAGGTACTCGAAGACCTGGCCGGTGAAGCAGACGTCACCACTGATCAGGTGCTCTATAACCTGACACGGCGTGGAATCGAATACGACCTCATGCCATGGTGCCGGCAGCGCAATATCCCCATCATGGCGTACTCACCCATTGAGCAAGGCCGGATGCTTGACGACCCCGGACTACGGAAAATCGCTAAACACCACGACGCCACTCCGGCGCAGGTGGCGCTCGCGTGGTTGATCCGGCAAGAGGGAGTCATCGCCATTCCCCGGGCCGGAGTTCCGGAGCATGTGCGAGAAAACCGCGGCGCTCTGGATCTGCATCTTTCACACGCAGACCTGACAGCATTGGACCGCGCTTTTCCGCCGCCAAGCGGGCCGCGTCCGCTCGAAATGCTTTAGAGCATCTGCCGCTTGAAGGTTTCATCAGAGCCGACGGGGGAAACCCAGGCGTCTACCAATCCGCAGAATACGATCTTCCCCAGCAATAGCGTGCAGGACGGAGTGGTTACGATCGCCGGCGATGTGCGCGACTACCCGGCTCGTGACTCTGCTCTCGCCATCGTGGCAACTGAACCAGGCGTCAAGGATGTCATTGATCAGATTAATGTACTTCCAACGTCGCCATTCGACCATGAGCTGCGATTGAAAGTCGCTCGCTCTATATACACCCATCCCGCCTTGCAGAAGTATGCGATCGACCCCCAGGCGCCCATCCGCATCGTCGTGAACAATGGCCATGTAGAACTGGATGGTGTGGTGGATAGTGCGATGGACAAGCAAATCGCGCGCACGCAGGCTAGTTCGGTTCCTGGTGTGTTCAGCGTACAGAACAATCTCATCGTCGTGAACGACAAGATGCGATAGACCAATAAATCTGGTGGACACGTGCGCGCCTTTGTTCGACGTGACCGCGGACGGCCAGTGCTTACTTGCGGTAATCCCTGCCCGTGCCGAAGCCAGCTCGATCAGCTTGCTGCTCAATTGGCCCCGCACAGTTGCACAATTCATGCGGGTAAGGTGCCTCCATAGAGGCACCAGCAACCTGAGAGGTGCAACAACGTGGCGTCGGTTAGATCCCATTTATTGGCATCCCGGACAATCTAGCAGTGATTCCGATCACTTCCCCTGGTGAGCCCAAGTACTGTAGTTCCGACCCGTGCCCGGTGAAAATGATTGTTGACTAAGAGCGTCGGGGAGAAGAGATATGACCGAGAACACAGCCATTCTGGACGGGAACGAAGCTGCCGCCTCGGTAGCGTACCGGCTCAATGAAGTGATTGCCATCTACCCCATCACACCCGCTTCGCCGATGGGGGAGTGGGCGGACCAGTGGAAAGAAGAAGGGCGCACGAACATCTGGGGCACCGTACCCACGGTCATCGAAATGCAGAGTGAGGGAGGCGCGGCCGGTACTCTGCACGGAGCGCTTCAAGCTGGGGCGTTGGGGACCACCTTCACCGCGTCTCAAGGGCTGCTTCTGATGATCCCCAACATGTACAAGATCGCCGGGGAGTTGACGCCCGCCGTGATCCATGTGGCTGCTCGTACGCTAGCCACCCATGCTCTTTCCATTTTCGGCGACCACAGCGACGTGATGGCGGCACGAGCGACTGGATTCGCTCTGCTGTGCTCGAATTCGGTACAGGAGGCCGGTGATTTTGCCCTGATTGCGCAGGCGGCCGCGCTTGAATCGCGCATCCCGTTCCTGCATTTCTTTGATGGATTCCGCACTTCTCACGAGGTAAACAAGATCGCGCTGTTAAAGGATGACGACCTGCGCGGACTGATCGATGACGCATTGGTTTGCCAGCATCGGCAACGCGCGTTGTCGCCTGATCATCCTCTTCTGCGCGGCACGGCTCAAAATCCGGACGTATTCTTCCAGGCACGCGAGGCGATCAATCCTTTCTACCGCGCCTGTCCGACGATCGTGCAAGGCGTTATGGATCGCTTCGCACAGCGTACCGGCAGAAGCTACCGCCTGTTCGACTATGTCGGAGCTCCCGATGCCGAACGAATGATCGTCATGATGGGCTCGGGTGCAGGCGCAGTGGAAGAGACGATAGAACATCTGTTGCAGCAGGGTGAAAAGGTTGGCCTGTTGAAGGTACGGCTTTACCGGCCTTTCGCGGCAGAAGCGTTTCTTTCCGCACTCCCGAAGACAGTACAGAGCATTGCCGTGCTGGATCGCACCAAGGAACCAGGCAGCCTGGGCGAGCCGCTCTACCTCGATGTGGTGACCGCATTGAACGAATCAAGGCTGGCGAACGACGCGAGCTCAAGCACTCCGCGGATCATCGGGGGCCGCTACGGTCTCGCATCGAAGGAATTTACGCCCGCCATGGCGAAGGCTGTCTTTGACGAAATCAAGAAACCTGCCTCCAAGAATCACTTTACGGTCGGGATTCACGACGATGTCACGCACACCAGCCTAGACTACGATTCCGAGTTTTCCACTGAAGATCCCGGCACGGTTCGCGCCCTGTTTTATGGGCTCGGTTCAGACGGGACGGTCGGCGCCAACAAAAACTCGATCAAAATAATTGGCAAGAATACCGATAACTATGCCCAGGGCTACTTCGTATATGACTCGAAGAAGGCCGGGTCGGTCACGGTTTCACACCTGCGTTTCGGTCCCCGTCCGATTCGTTCGTCCTACTTGATCACCAAGGCCAGTTTTGTTGCCTGTCACCAGTTCCAATTCATCGAGCGAACCAACGTTTTGGATTGCGCCGAACCCGGCGCGACGTTTCTATTGAATGCGCCCTTTGGAGTCGATGAGATATGGAACCACCTGCCGCGGTCGGTGCAGGAAACCATCATCCGGAAGAAGCTTAAATTCTACCTGATCGACGGGTACAAAGTGGCACGCGAAACGGAGATGGGCAACCGCATCAATACCATCATGCAGACCTGCTTCTTCGCTATCAGCGGAGTTCTGCCGCGCGAGCAGGCGATCGAGGCCATAAAAAACGCTATTCGCGAGACCTACGGTAAACGCGGGGAGGCCGTTGTCGCCAAAAACTTTGTTGCGGTGGACGAAACGCTAAGTCATCTTCATGAGGTCACGGTTCCCTCCATGGCGACCAGCGAGTTGAGAGCTCTGCCTCCTGTCCCTGAACGGGCCCCGGGGTTTGTGCGGGATGTGATCGGCGCCATGATCGCGGGTCGTGGTGACGATCTTCCCGTAAGTGCCATGCCTGTCGACGGAACGTTCCCGACGGGCACAGCCACGTGGGAGAAGCGAAATATCGCGCAGCAGATTCCAGTATGGGATGAGCAGCTTTGCATTCAGTGTGGAAAATGCGTGTTGGTTTGCCCGCACGCGGTCATTCGGGCGAAGGTCTATGACTCTTTATTGTTGGGGGATGCGCCAGCAGGGTTCAAGTCACAAAAGCCGAGCTGGCTCGAGTTCAAGAATCTGCGTTACACGCTCCAGGTTTCTCCAGAAGACTGCACCGGGTGCGAGCTCTGCGTCGAGATCTGCCCGGTGAAAAGCAAGAGCGAGGCCAAACACAAAGCTATCAATATGCACCCGCAAGCGCCGCTTCGCGAGGCGGAGAGCGTGAATTGGGATTTCTTCACCAAACTTCCAGATACGGACCGGAGCGAGCTTTCTCATGGTCAGGTAAAAGACGTCCAGCTGCTGGAACCGCTCTTCGAATTTTCCGGGGCGTGCGCGGGCTGCGGCGAAACTCCTTACATCAAATTGCTCACTCAGCTCTTCGGCGATCGCTTGATGATCGCCAATGCAACTGGCTGCTCATCGATCTACGGCGGCAATCTGCCTACCACCCCATACACAACCAATTCTCTGGGACGAGGACCCGCCTGGTCCAACTCGCTCTTCGAAGACAATGCTGAGTTTGGTCTGGGCATGCGGTTGGCGGTGGACAAACAGGCAGACTACGCACGCCAACTACTAACGCAACTCGCCTCGCAGCTTGGAGATTCTCTTGTGAACGAGCTTCTGAATGCGGATCAGGCCAGCGAGGCCGGAATCGAAGCGCAGCGGGAGCGCGTAGCCGAGTTAAGAAAGAAGTTGGTTTCTGTCGACTTATCGGCAGCGCGTGACCTGTCGATGATCGCTGACGCGCTGGTGCGTAAAAGTGTGTGGCTGGTGGGCGGCGACGGTTGGGCCTATGACATCGGCGCAGGTGGACTCGATCACGTCCTGGGCTCCGGGATGAACGTCAACGTCCTTGTGCTCGACACCGAGGTTTATTCCAATACCGGCGGACAGATGTCCAAAGCAACACCGCGGGGCGCGGTAGCGAAATTTGCCGCCGGAGGAAAACATGCCGGCAAGAAAGACCTCGCGATGGAAGCCATCAGCTATGGATCGGTTTACGTTGCCCGCGTAGCCATGGGAGGAAGCGATACCCATACAGTGAAGGCGTTCCTCGAGGCGGAGGCATACAACGGCCCATCACTGATCATCGCTTACAGCCACTGCATTGCCCACGGCTACGAGATGGGCCAGGGCATGGCGCAGCAAAAAGCCGCGGTGCTCTCGGGTTACTGGCCATTAATGCGCTACAACCCCGAGCTACGCCTGGAAGCGAAGAATCCTTTTCAGCTTGATTCCCGGGCGCCCACCATCCCGTTCAAGCAGTACGCCTATCGGGAAGCCCGCTACACCATGCTCGCGCGAAGCAATCCGGAAACAGCACGCGCACTGCTCCGGCTGGCGCAGGACGATGTTCACCGGCAGTGGGGCGTCTACGCAAACCGAGCCGCCATGTCCGGGGATGGAGAGGCGCTTGACGGCGTTATTTCCGAGCCAGCCTCTCCCTCGCAGCAAACTCTTAGGGTAGGAGAAGAGAAATGATCGACATCACGACCACCTATCTCGGCTTGCCCATGAAGTCTCCGATTGTGGCATCGGCGTCTCCACTCTGCGAGTCGCTGGAAAACATACGCCATCTGGAAGACGCAGGAGTCGGCGCTGTGGTGCTGCCCTCGCTTTTTGAAGAGCAGCTGGACCTGGAGAGCCAAGCGGTTGACTCCGATCTTTCGCGGGGCAGCGAAAGCTTCGCGGAGTCAATCAATTACCTGCCGGAACTGGACAATTACAATCTGGGCGCCGATGGCTATCTGGAGCTCATACGAAAAGCGAGGGAACGAGTCTCGATTCCGGTGATTGCCAGCCTGAACGGGGTTTCTCCCGGCGGCTGGGCGCGATATGCCGGCATGATGGAGCAGGCGGGAGCGGACGCGATCGAGCTGAATATCTACGCCATCATTACCGATCCCAACATTGTCAGCGCTGATGTTGAGCAGAACTATTGCGATTTGGTGCGGCAGGTCAAAGCGAATGTCAGTATTCCCGTCGCGGTGAAGTTTTCGCACTTCTTCAGCGCGATCGCAAACATGGGCAAGCAACTGGACGCAGCTGGTGCGAACGGATTGGTTCTTTTCAACCGCTTTTACCAGCCGGATTTCGACATTGAGTCGCTTGAAGTAGTGCCCAGTCTGACGCTGAGCCGTCCGCAAGAACTGCTGCTGCGACTGCATTGGGTTGCCATTCTCTACGGATGGGTCCGCGCCAACCTGGCGATCACGGGCGGGGTGCACAGCGCACAGGACGTGCTGAAATCCATGATGGCGGGGGCGCATGTGGCGATGATGACCTCGGCACTGTTACACAATGGCATTGATCACGTGGCTTCCGTCCTCAACGGCCTGGTTCAGTGGATGGAGGAACACGAATACGAATCGATCCGGCAGATGCGCGGGAGTATGAGCCAACGGTCCGTATCGGATCCGGCGGCTTTTGAGCGCGGCAATTACATGCGCGTGCTGAGTTCCTACGTTGCGCGATCATGAAACTGAAACAAAACGTCCGCCGCAGATCGATTGCCATTTCCTGAGTTCCAGAATGAAGCCCCGGTCGATTTGTGTCGTGGTTACCGGCGTACCTGGCACGTTCGTGCAGCCCTGCTACCCGTTGGTGCTCTGGTCAGGACCATTGACCAATGCGAAGCTGATAAGACCAGCCATTTGACCTCCCCATGTGGCTCGACATCTCCCCAGCTGTGATTTGAATTTATGGGGACTGTTCCTCAGCCTCAAAAAAGCGGCCAGAACGAAGCTCTGGTAGACGCTGCCGTCACGCAGGTTCAAGCCGAACCGGCGGATCCCGCATCTGCGATCGCGCTTGGAGCGGTGCGGATTGAGGAGCATTGCGGCCCGCTTGACCCAGCCCATTGTCATCCAAGCTATCTTCAAAAACGAGGCGCGAATAACGCGTTCTGGACCAACCAGGCGGTGCGCCACGGCAGCGCACTGGAAGCAACTGCTTCCACCGATTGGGTGCGCGCGGCGTCGCTTCGCCGGCTGAAGCAATTGATCAAGCCGACTGACGAGACGCTTGAAGTTGGATGCGGTAATGCCAGCAGCCTGTTAGGCCCGCTGTCTCACTGTTGCCGGGCGTACGGTGCAGACCTCACCCTGGAAATGCTGATCGCCGCGCGGGAAGAGCACCCCGCGATCAAGGGTTTGGTTCGATCGGACGCTTGCCGGCTTCCGTTCCCGGACGGTAAGTTCGGTGTGGTCTATACAAGTCGTTGCCTGATCAATGTGCTGGATTCGGCGATGCAAACTTTAGCGATTCGGGAAGTGTTCAGAGTGGCCAAACCCGGAGGCTCAGTCATTCTGATCGAAAACTTCGAAGAGCCGGTGGCAGCGGTCAACCGGGCTATCAAAGATTGGAGTGCAGGAAATCCGATCAGCGATGTGCACAACCTGCTGCCGAACCTGGAAAGAACTATGGATGTTGGCCGTGAGCTGGGTTGGATTCCAGTTCGTGTATTCAACAATAGCCTGGCGAGCTTCATTGCCCACACTGCCATCCGAAAAATCGGCCCGAGACGGGGCGCGGGGGTGATCGACCGGGCTCTGTTTCCGGTTTACGAAATTTTGACCCGCCTGGAAGACCGGTTCGGGGCGCGATTGCCTCGATTTGGAAAAGACACGATGGTGGTTTTCAAACGCCCGGCGATTTGAACCACCTGTCGCTGCGGTACATTCGTTACGGGCCGTTCTAGCCGCACCCGCCCGATGCGATTTGTGTCGAAAATCTTCTCATCACCTCGCGTTCATCAGCGGCGACCTACCCAAACTATTATTCTGAAATGTCATTGCGGGAGAAGCAACTTCTCGTTACTAATCCGTGGAACTGGTTTCGACTACTTCCCTGTGGCCAACGGCTCGCTCAGAATCTAACCAAACCGTTTACACCGAGCGAATGGATTGAACTGACGATAGACTATGGGGACCTCTATGACCATGCCGAAGACCAGCGTTCGTATCGCGATGTTGGGATCTGGTTTCGTCGCAGGGTTTTATATGCAGGGTCTTGCGAATGTTGGAAGCCAAGAAGTTGTCGCGAATTATTCCAGAAAAAAACATCGCGCGAGGAAGTTCGCCCGGGAATGGTCGATTCCAGAACCAACGACAGAACTCAACAAGCTTATCGAGAGAGATGATATCGACCTCTACGTCATCGCCGTTCCGAACGAAGAGCACCTGCCGGTTTCGTTGGCGCTTTCACGGGCGAAGAGAAATCAGGTGTGCACCAAACCTTTGGCGCGCAACTCTCGAGAGGCGCATGCCATGCTTAATGCGGCCAGGCGCTCCGGCGCGGTGCATGGCTATGCCGAAACAGAAGTCTTTTCCCCTTGCGTGGTCAAAGCTCAGCAGATCGCCGCGGGCGGTGGAGTGGGGAAGGTTCTCTGGGTGCGTTCGAGGGAGTCACACGGGGGGCCGCACAGCCCCCATTTTTGGGATGCTAAAAAAACCGGCGGTGGCGCCATGCATGATCTTGGCTGTCACTGCATTTCTGCGACACGTTTATTTTTTGGCAAGGACAATCCCATCGTGGAAGTGATGGCGTGGGGAGGGCGCCTGGTTCACAAGAACATTAATTGTGAAGACAACGCCCTGTTGGTCCTCAAGTTCGCCAGCGGAGGAATCGGGCACTGCGAACTCTCTTGGACGACAAAGGGCGGGCTTGATCTTCGAAACGAGATCCATGGTTCCGAAGGCTCCATCTTTACAGACGTCACCAGAGGGACGCCCATTTCCGCTTTCACAACACGATCCGCGGGCTACGTAGTAGAGAAGGCTGAAATCGATTTTGGCTGGACCCGTCCGTTGCCCGAGGAAGCGTTTGCATATGGCTATCAGGCGGAAATGCGTCATTTCGTTGAATGCGTTCGCGATGGAACGACTCCTCGCGAGACCTATGAGGACGGCTACGTAGTGAACTGTGTTTTGGCTGCCGGTTACCAGTCGATGCGCTCCGGCCGCTGGGTCCGGGTGAGATACAGGGCATAGTGGTCAGAGCAACGATTCGGCTTGAGGATAGCCGGAACGACGGAACGCCGCATCCGAACCGACCGGCCAGATCTCAACCGTTACCGGAGACTCTCGCACGCGAGAAGAGCTATCCAATGGTTCCGCTCTTTGCCATGCGACCGATGTAATCGGAAGCGCGGTAGGCGAGGGCCTGGATGGTGCAGGTCGGCTGGTTCCGCCCGCTGGTCACGAAACTGCTTCCATCCACGATGAACAGGTTCGGGACATCGTGGGCGCGGTGATACTTGTCCACGACCGACGCCTTGGGATCATTTCCCATGCGGCAGGTGCCCATCAGGTGAACGGAAGCCGTGGTCTCCTGCGGTTCGATTGCCCACTTCTTCTGTGCTCCCGCCGCGTCGAGTAGTTCCAGTGCCCGGTCGCTGAAGAACGCCATGTTTTTCAGGTCATCGGGATGATTCTTGTAAGTCACACGCATCGCCGGCAGACCCCATGCGTCCTTGACTTCCGGATCCAGCGTGATGGTGTTGGACTCAAGCGCCAATGTGGTGAGGTGAGTCAGAATCATCAACTGCCGATTGTAGTTTTCCTGCAAGGAACGCTTGAATCCCGCTCCCCATTTCGGCGTGCCGGGCGGCGTGCTGAACAATGCATACTCGATAGGATAGGCCTCCAGGCGAGCATCCATCCCTCCGCCACCGTAAAAACCGCGCTTCGGATCGGAGTCGTAAAAATCGTGGATGACCCGGGTCACAACCACGCTCTTGTACTCGTTCAGCGGATGCTCGAAGATGCCATTCGCTCCGGAATCGCAATCAAACATCAGATATTTGCCTACGAGTCCATTGGAGTTTGCCAGCCCATCGGGGAACAAGTTGGATTTCGAGAGCAACAACAAACGGGGAGTTTCCGCACCGTTGGCGCAAAGGACCACCGCCTTTGCTTTCTGAAATTGTTCGTGACGCTGGGAATCGAAGTAGATCGCTCCGTCAACCCGCCCGGCCTTGTCAGTCGAGATCTTGCGAACATAGCAACCAGTCCGGACTTCACAGCGTCCGGTCTCCTCGGCCATTGGGATCACGCTTGCCAGGGTACTGGACTTCGCGCCCCACTCACAGCCGAAGAAGATACAGTAGCCGCAGTGGTGGCATACATTTCGCCCGCGATAAGGCTGAGACAGGATGGCCAGCGGCGCCGGGAAGGAGTGCCATCCTAGTTTTTGCGCGCCTTTGTCCATCAACACTCCGGAGGATTTCACCGGCAAGGGCGGCAAGGGATAAGGCCTGGAACGCGGGGGATCGAACGGGTTCGCGCCGGCCAGGCCGGAAATACCCAAGTCCGATTCCGCCTTTGTGTAGTAAGGCTCTAGGTCTGCGTAGGTGATGGGCCAATCGGCAAAGCCGGTTCCTTCGATCGGACCAAAGCGACTGCGTTCCACGAAGTCAATCTCGTGAAAGCGCCAATAGTTGGCGGTGAAGTGAACCGACCCTCCGCCGACACATCTTCCATATTGCACGGCGGGCGCCACTACGGCCTTGTCTTTCGCGGTCTTGCGGAAGGTATTCGGCTGCAAGGAGTGATCATTGGTCAGGACGTCCTGACCAATGTACGGGGGAGACCAGATCCGCTTCTTCTTGAGTTCATCGTGTTCGAACTCTTCGGCTCGCAGATAGGGCCCTTGTTCCAGTACCACCACCTGGAAACCGGCGGTTGAAAGTTCTTTCGCAACCACGCCCCCGGCGGCGCCCGCCCCAATCACGACGAAGTCGACGGGGGTTGCGGTTTCGAATCGGGTCATGCTTTGGCTCCTAAGCTTGGCTATTTCCCTTTTTCGATTTCCGCGTCGTAGTAACCGAAAGGCGGAGAGTAGACCCCTTTATTCTCGAACCCGATCAGCTTCCATCCCACCTCGCCGTGGTTCCCGCCGTATTCCGGCAGCGCAAGAAATCCCATAATGGTGTGCAACCGCAGCAATTCGAAAAACTCGGTCTGCTCGATGGCCTCAAGAAGCTGCATCTGCTGGGCTCGCGACAGGCTGGAAAACTTATCGGCCTGAGGAAAGAGAGATTTTGTTTTGTTCGCAAGGTCCTTTAAACCCTGGATGTAAGCAGGCTGTTTGTCGCGGTCAAAAGTGACCAGAGCTCGATCGATAAAGTACACAACTCCGGCCTCGCGGGCGCCAGGAGTTTCGTCCGACGGGATAATTTGGGCAGCGACCGCCTCAATTTCGATGCCCTGCTCGGGCGACAAAAATTGTAATGCGACCGGCGCATCCGCCTTCGCGGCCTCGTGTGCGTGGTCGCGGGCCGCGAGAATGGCTGGCCAATGGAGAGTCAACCAGGCAGAACTCATTCCAGAAAGTGAGCGGATCACGAATTGCCGCCGTGAAGAACTAGGTTGATCCACGGGAGGTCTCGAGCGATGGAATCGCAGTGGAATAGTAACACCTCGCGCACGAGACGACTTGTCATTCGCGGAATCTCTTTGGCGTTGTAGTACGGCACCATCACGCTTTGCGTTTTCCACCGGGCTGCCTTAGACTTCGTGGGCGGTAAGGGGGACGCCATGCAGACAACACGAAGAACGTTCCTGGGCAGCGTGGGCGCGACCGCGGCGCTCGGAATGGTCGGAGCGGGAACCATGGTGGAAGCAAAAGGCGGCACGTCAGCCGCCATGCAGGCTTCAAGTGCCGCCAAAAATAAATGCCTCTTCTGGGTCGCCGCTTTGACACCGTGCGACAAGAACCTGAAATTCGACGAGTCCGTCTACGCCGAGATGATGGCGTACTTCAAAGCCGCGGGCGCGGACGGAGTGGTCGTACTCGGAACGACAGGCGAATATCCGTCATTTTCTGTTGCCGAGCGGAAGCGAGTCGCAGAAGTCGCGTTCAAACATCGAAATGGACTCAACATCATTGTGTCTCCCGGCACCTCGAATTTTCCGGAGACGATAGAGCTCTCGCAGCACGCGGCAGATAACGGCGCCGACGGACTGTTGATCATCCCACCTTTTTATTACAAGAATCCACCCCTCGAAGGACTTGTTGAATATTTTTCGCTGATCTTTGAGCAGGTGAAAATTCCGATCAACCTGTACCACATCCCCGATACCAGCGGCGTGCCGATATCGATCGAGTTGCTTCGCAGCCTGAAGAAATATCCCAATCTCGCAGGGATCAAGGATTCCGACGACAGTGTGCCGGACTACCAGCGTTTTGTGAATGAATTTCCCTCGCTGAATATGAGAACGGGGACTGTGACCAATCTGAAAGCGGCGCTTGACCACGATATGGGTGCCATCCTTATGGAAGGCAATTTGTTCACGCGACAGATTGCTGCGGTGTTCGCAGCGAAGCGCGCGGACAAGAGCCTGGACGAGCCTTTAGCCAAGCTCGATGCCGCAATAAAACTGCTGGATCCTGCCGGCGGTTATCACTTCGGCACGATGAAATACGCTCTAAGCCTGCAAATGGGCACCAGGCAGACGTATCCCCGCCCTCCGCATACACGTGCCAGTGACGAACAGATGGGGAAAATGCAGGCGGCTTTGCAACAAATGAAGCAGCTCGGCTAAGACTCGCTGTCTTGATCTGGATCGAGGCAAACATGGCCGGGGTCAGCGCCAAATCAGAACGAGAGAAGCATCCGAACCGCCACGCGCGGCTCATCCTGTTGCCCTTCCTTATTTCCGTTCTGGCATGTATTCCGCTGGAAGCCTATGGCCAATATCACGCCAAGGAAACTGAATGGCCCACCTACGCCGCTGATCTTGCCGGCACCCGCTACCGGCCTTTTGATCAAGTCAACGCCTCCAATTTCAATGACCTCGAAGTGGCCTGGCGCCTGAAGACCGACATGTTCGGCAATCGTCCGGAGTACAAACTGGAAGGCACGCCGCTCATGGTCAACGGAGTGCTCTACACCACGGCAGGGTCGCGCCGGGCCGCAATCGCGGTTGACGCCGCGACTGGCGAATTGCTCTGGGTGCATGGCGAGCGCGAGGGTAAACGCGGCGCCGCAGCGCCGCGGCAACTTTCAGGCCGCGGGCTGGCGTACTGGTCGGACGGCAAAGCAGAACGGATTCTCTATATCACTCCGGGGTACCGTTTGGTCTGTCTGGAGGCGAAAACCGGAGTTCGCGTTCCATCATTCGGCGAGAACGGGATTGTCGATCTGAAGCTGAACGACGATCAGACTATTTTTCCCGACCTGACGACGGGAGAAATCGGATTGCATTCTGCGCCTGTCGTGGCCGGGAACACGGTGATCGTGGGCGCGGCCTTCCGCGAGGGCTTTACCCCCTCGGGCATGCGTAACAACAAAGGCTATGTGCGCGGTTTTGACGTGCGTACCGGCAAGCGGCTGTGGATTTTTCACACGATCCCCAAGAAGGGCGAGTTTGGCTACGACACTTGGCTGAATGGATCGGCTGAATACACCGGTAACACCGGAGTGTGGACGCAGATCACGGTTGATGAAGAACTCGGGCTGGTCTATTTGCCGGTTGAATCTCCGACAGGAGATTTTTATGGCGGGCACAGGCCGGGAAATAATCTGTTTGGAGAAAGCCTGGTCTGTATTGATCTGAAAACCGGTGAGCGCCGATGGCACTTCCAGTTGGTGCACCATCCGCTCTGGGACATGGACATCTCCTCCGCGCCAATTCTCGCCGACATTACTGTGAACGGTCATCGGGTGAAGGCCGTTGCACAACCGAGCAAGCAGGGTTTTCTATATGTTTTCGATCGCGTGACCGGGAAACCGGTCTGGCCGATCGAGGAGAAGCCGGTCGAAACCGGCAGCGTGCCGGGCGAGTGGTATTCGCCAACCCAGCCGATCCCTAGCAGGCCTCCGGCATACAGTCGAAACGGCGTCTCGATTGACGAGCTGATCGACTTCACGCCTGAACTTCGTGAACAGGCAGAAAAGATCGTCTCGAGATATCACATAGGGCCGGTGTTTACGCCTCCGGTCGCCAGCAAGACTGAGGGGCCATTGGCAACTTTGACGTTGGGAACCGCGGATGGCGGGACCAACTGGCCCGGCGGTTCATACGACCCGGAAACGCACATCCTCTACGCCTACGCCTGCAACGCGTGCCTTGAGCCAATCGGATTAGTTCAGCCGCCGAAGGAACTGTCGGACATGAATTATGTGTATGGCACAGCGGGCAAGAAACCGCGGATGATCAACGCCGCCGGAACCGACTCAAGCGCCGATGCACTCAAGCCTGCCGGGAAACCAGCAAGCGCCGATGAGTGGAACGCTTTAACTATCGATGGCCTTCCTTTGATCAAGCCGCCCTACGGAACAATCTCCGCGATCAACCTGGATAAAGGGGAAATCGTGTGGCAAATTCCGCATGGCGACACGCCGGATTTGATACGGAACAACCCCGCGCTCAAAGGCGTGAACATTCCTCGTACCGGGCAGGAGACCTGGAATGTCGGGACCCTGGTTACGAAAACGCTCGTCATTGCAGGCGACGGTGTGGTCACAACCACAGCGGAGCATCCCCGGGGCGCAATGCTCCGCGCCTATGACAAAGCGACCGGCAAGGAGGTCGGTGCGGTTTACATGCCGGCGCCCGAGAGTGGCTCGCCGATGACTTATATGCTCAACGGCAAACAGTACATCGTGATCGCGGTGAGCGGAGGCAATTATTCCGGAGAATACATCGCGTTTTCCCTGCCGTCAGAGGAATAGCGAAAAGGAAAAGCGAGACGTCCAGATGAAAAACGGAAGCGCTGCCCAGCTAGCGCTCGTTGTGATCGTTGTCACTGTCTCGCTGACGTTTCCTGCCCATTCGCAGCAGTCGGTGGCTGCCTCCGAGATGCGCTCAGTTTGGGATGGCGTATTCACCGACGAGCAGGCACGGCGTGGCCAAATGCTTTATCACGATGCGTGTTCGGCGTGCCATGGCGAGTCGCTCAAGGGTAGTGGTGAAACTCCAGCTCTGGCAGGCAACACGTTCCTGTCGAACTGGAATGGCCTGCCTCTCGGCGATCTGTTCGAGCGCATCCGGCGAACCATGCCGCAGGACAAGCCAACTCGCGTGAACCGGCAGCAAAAGACCGATATCCTGACTTACCTTCTGAGCTGCAACGGGTTTCCGGCGGGCAAGACGGAACTGCCGCATCAGACGGAATTTTTGAACGAAATTCGGTTCGACGCAGCAAAACCAGATCCGAAGAAATAATCTGAAGTTCGCTGTCGAGTTTTGACCGGGGCCAGTTTGGACTGCTTCCATCGCTTAAGGGGGTTGTGATATGAAACGAACTTTTCCGCTGGTCGTCATTGCTGCAGCTGTGCTCGGATTCGTCGCCGGCCAAGCCACAAACTCCGGCCCGCGAGCCGTGTTGAGTGGACATTTTGACGATTTGTCGTTGATCCAGCAGGCGGCGGCGCAAACGAACAAGCCTGAGGTCATGCCCTTCGGATTCAACAATCCCAGCGAGCCGCAGCTTGCGCCTGACGCGCCCCCGATCACGCACTGGAGTATTGACGACATCAATAAAGCGCACACAGAGATGGCGGAGAAGGCGGCAAAACTGGCATCGCAGCCCGGCAGCGGAAGCAGCCAGTCGATTGGCGGCGGACCCGTCTCTGTAAGCACCCGCAATTTCGCCATGTTCATGCTCTACCGCCTTCATCGCGATCAGCCGGTACTCAGCCTCACTAAGGTCAACAGCGTGTGGGATGATGCCGAACAACACGCCGGCGCTTACGATTTCTATGTTTTCACCGGCGGAACCGGACAGATGATCCTGGGCGGCAAGATCGCAAACCGGCAAATTCTGATGGATAAAGATGGCCCGGTGCCGGGAGAATATCGAGGCCAGCCTGTTATCGGAGGACAAACCTTCAATGTGAAGCCCGGCGACTGGCTGCTGATCCCGCCGGACACGCCCCACCAGCCGAAACCTGATCCCGGCGGCTTCAGCTACATGATCATGAAGATTAATGTGGGCGTCTATCCGTGGAACCTGATTCGCTGATTGTCGGTGTCGAGGCAGCCGACGTGGCGAGAAGTGCATGGGAATTCCTGGCGACCGCTTGCGACGGTTCGGAAGAGAATCGATCTCGGCATTTCCGAATTAGTAACTCGGCAATCAGCGAGCCACGGGAGCGGCCCTAGCGGTATGTAAGATTCCGCACCGTTTTGATAAACGCAAACAGCGAGTTGTTTTCTTACAATCCGGAACGAAAAAGGCGGCCGTGGTTCGGGCCGCCTTTTTGACGAAGAGTCCGGACCCGGGTCAGAAGCGAATCTGCGCCCGGATTTGGACGGCGCGCGGGGAAGAATCTCCACCCAGGAACGATCCAAAAATGCTGGTGGGCGCCCCCACGGTCCGAACGATGGATCCGAACTGAGAGTTAGAGATTTCTGACTACGTTGTTAGCCGCAAATGAAGTACGATTTGTCCACATATAATTAAATGCGATTTGTCAACATAACGGGCCACCGTCATGGGCTGGGTTTTCGCCTCCGCAATCCGCAGGCTGTTTGACGGGCAAGGCGGGGCAACGAACCGTCTGCTGCCACGCTGGCTGTTCCTTCGCGCCCTCGGTCTCATCTATTTGTCCGCTTTCTTTTCGTTGATTTTTCAGATCCGCGGGCTGATCGGCCCGGCAGGGATTCTACCCGCCCAAAGCTATCTCAAAGCTGTCGCGCAATCGATTGGCCCATGGACTCGGTTCTGGTATGCGCCCAGCATCCTGTGGTGGTCGAGCGGACCGGTCATGCTAAATGTGCTGTGCTGGGCAGGCATGACGGCATCGGTTCTCCTGGTGCTGAATCTATGGCCGCGCGGGATGCTCCTGATCTGCTTCGTCTGTTTCTTGTCGTTTGTCAGCGCAGCGCAAGACTTTTCCGGCTACCAGTCCGATGGAATGTTGCTTGAGGCCGGAGCGATCGCGTTGTTCTTTGCGCCGCCGGGTTTTCGACCGGGCATGGGTCGGGCGCATCCGCCTTCACGCGCCAGTTTGTTTCTGCTGCAGTGGGAGTGGTTTCGCATCTACTTTGAATCCGGTGTAGTGAAAATCCTGAGCGGCGATCCCCAGTGGCGGCATTTCACCGCCATGGATGAGTATTACCAGAACGGACCTCTACCCACATGGATTGGCTGGTACGTGCAGCACCTGCCGCACTGGTTCCATGCCTCCACGGTTTATGCCACGCTGGCTTTGGAGTTGGGCTTAGTCTGGATGCTGTTTTTGCCTCGGCGCTGGCGCATCGTGTGTTTCTTCATAGTGACGCCCTGGCAAATTGCCGTAATTCTCACGGCCAACTACACGTTTCTGAATTATCTTGTTCTCGTGCTGGGTGTGTTGCTTCTGGACGATCAGTTTGTGTTGCAACTCCTGCCTGCCAACTTGAAGAAGCGAGTCGCAGGGACGGCCTCCGAAGAAGTGAGACTGCCGGGCCCGCCAGTTGAAGGAGCGTTAATCGACGGCTGGAGGGAGAACCTTCGTCCAAAGTGGTATGCGCTGAAACTCGCCGTGAGTAGTGGGATTTTGATCTGGATCTTCTATGCGACCACTGCGGAGCTGATCTGGATGTTTGAGCGGATACCGTTGCCGGCGTCCCCGATAGCCGCGCTTGAGCCATTCAGGATTGCCAATCAATACGGCCTCTTCGCGGTGATGACCCGCGGCCGGTACGAGATCGAATTCCAGGGTTCGCAGGACGGGCAGACCTGGGTGCCTTACCCGTTTCGCTACAAGCCACAAGACTTGAACCAGCCGCCCGGGATCTACGCTCCTTATCAGCCACGCTTCGATTGGAACTTGTGGTTCGCATCCCTCGGTTCCTGGCGGGAGTATCCCATCGTGCCGAATACGGAATTGCGATTGCTTTCCAATGACAAGGATGTGCTGACCCTTTTTGCCGGCAATCCTTTTCTGCAGGACCCGCCGCGACAGATCCGTGCGGTGCTGTGGCAATACTGGTTCACGAGCATGGCAGAAAAGCGCGCCACCGGGGCATGGTGGCGCCGGCAATTTGTGGGCCTGTATGCCCCAGCGCTGGAGCGAGAACCTGACGGCGCAATCGTGGTGACCGAGTGGCCGCCGGTCAGGCCGCCACAATAATTCCTGCCTGAGCCTGCAGGTGCTGCAAGGTGATTCGAAAATGGACGCTAAGGCATACATCATCGGCGCCGGCCCGAATGGGCTGGCTGCAGGCATTGTTCTGGGCCAGGCCGGACTGCGGGTAGACGTGCTGGAAGCCGAAGCCACGCCCGGCGGTGCGGCGCGCACTATGGAATTGACATTGCCTGGTTACCAGCACGATTTCGGGGCGGCGGTTTTTCCGCTGGGGGCGGGGTCGCCATTTTTCTCCGCTCTTCCCCTGCGCGACCATGGCCTGGAATGGATTCATTCACCCGCTCCACTGGCTCACCCGCTCGACGACGGAACGGCCGTGATTCTGGAACGTAGTCTTCCGGACACGACGGCGGAACTTGGGGTGGACGGCACTGCCTGGCGAAACCTGCTGCAGTCGTTTGTTGAGCGCTGGAGCGAATTTGGCCGGGATGCGCTGGCTCCGCTGGCGGCATTTCCCAGGCACCCGTGGCTGATGGCGCGCTTTGGGATGCTTGCGATCTTGCCCGCCAGAACGATTGCCCGTCGCTTTCGTAGTGGGCGCACACAGGCTCTATTTGCAGGTTTGGCTGCTCATTCATTTCTGAGCCTGGATGAACCCTTGAGCGCGGCGCCCGGGCTATTAATGGCGGTTCTTGGACACGCGTTGGGATGGCCGATTCCGCGGGGTGGTTCGCAGTCACTCACAGACGCGCTATGCCGATATCTGGCGACACTGGGAGGCAAAATAAAGACATCTTCGCGAGTTGAGATGTTGTCCGCCTTGCCGGGTTATGACTTGCTTCTCTGTGACGTGACTCCACGGCAGCTTCTCAAACTCGCTGGAGAACGGCTGTCTGATTATTACAAGCATCGCTTGCAGGCCTACCGCTACGGCCCGGGTGTATTCAAAGTGGACTACGCTCTGCACGCACCAATTCCGTGGAAAGCATCCGATTGTGGGCGCGCGGCCACGTTGCATCTGGGAGGAAGTTTTGCGGAGATCGCTGCCTCGGAGCAGGCAGTTCGAGATGGACGGCACGCGGATCGTCCGTTTGTTCTGCTGGCCCAGCCCAGCCTGTTCGATTCTTCACGGGCCCCGCAAGGCAAACACACCGCCTGGGCTTATTGCCATGTTCCTCACGGATCGAACACAAATGTGCTAAGCAAACTGGAAGACCAGATCGAACGGTTCGCTCCCGGATTCCGCGACTGCGTTATAACCCGCCATGTGTCTTCCCCAGCCGACCTCGAGAGAATGGATGCAAATCTCGTCGGTGGCGATATCGCGGGAGGAGTTATGGACATCCGCCAGTTTCTGTTCCGACCCACGTGGAAGCACTACGCCACCTCGGCGAAAGACATTTACCTCTGCTCCTCATCAACTCCGCCGGGCGGGGGAGTGCATGGAATGTGCGGCTATCATGCCGCGAACATGGCGTTATCGAGATTGAAGCTGAGTTAGGCAGCCGGGGCCGCAGCGACAAACACACGGCGATGGTCCATTTGATCTACGGTAAAAACCCCGCCACGGGCGCAGCGTTCCGGGGACATAGAATTGGCGGGGGACGTCGGGCGCAGCTCGAAAAAGAGCTAAGGAAATCAGATTCTAATACTCTCGATGTGACTCACCGTCGGATCTGGCTTTCCATCCCCTGGCAGACAACTTTTGGAGCCCGATTGGACATCTCTAACACCGTAAATCTGTCGGCACTCCGAAGAGTGCGGTATCACAGGAGTTCAGCGGCATCTGGTCACCTTCGTTTCAGTCGGATCCTGTCGCTCCTGCCCAGTTCCTGGGCGCGTGGTTAGGCTATGAGCTTCATGGGCGCGGGGGGATCCTTCTTTTTCTGCTCGATTGCCCCTTCTTTGGTCCGCTTCGCCAATTCTGCATTCAGCTCCGCGCCGACGAGCATAGCGAACCCTGTCCAGTACAGCCAAACCATGAGAGCTATGCCGGCCCCGAGAGTCCCGTAGGTCAGGTTGAAGTTGGCAAAAGTTCGGAAATAAATGCCTAACAGATAAGACAGGCCAATCCAGGACATGACTGAAAGCACCGCGCCGGGCAGAGTGGCACGGAACCGTTGTTTGACATTGGGGGCCAGATAGTAGAGCGCTTCCACGGCGAGAACAGTAAAGGCGACCGAGATCAGCCAGTGGAGATACGGCCAGGCCCACAACCAGACTCGCGACAAGTGCATGTGATCGGCTAACCACTGGCCGAAGTGTGGACCGAGAATCATGACGACAAGCGCCACCAGGAGCAGCAGGCCTATGACCACAGCCAGGAGGATGGCGAGAGCCCTGGTTTTCCAGAAAGGACGAGTCTCAGCGGCGTCATAGGCGATGTTGAGGGCCTCGATGGCCGCGGCGAATCCACCCGAGGCGCTCCACAGGGTGCCCAGAAATCCGAGAGAAAGGAAAGTTCCACGGTTGGGGGTCACGGCGTCTGCTAAGACCTTGCGGACGATCGCCATGCCGTCAGCCGGTACAAATCGGGCCATCAGGTCAAGCGTTTGGTCGAAAAGGCCGGCCACTGGCAGAAAGGCAACGACGGCCGAGAGGAAGATCAGCGCGGGAAATAAAGACATTACAAAGTAGTAAGAAAGCGCCGCCGCCATTTGCAGGGTGTGATTGTTTTCCAGGTCGATACAGGTCCTGACCAGCGCCGATTTGAGCCTGCGGATTTGCATCGCTTCTTGGATGCAAGGACCGGACGCAAGGCGGACTTCTCAGAGTCCAGTCATCGGTCCCTGAGGCGCGCCGATTTCTGCGGCACCGGTACAAAGCAACCGCTCTTATTGCCATCCAAAGAAGCGAACGACACTCGTACGCCGCCCGGAAGGGCCAGGGAGCGCCTGACATCGGACTGAACGGGGGCTCAGACAATCCGGATTATGCGAAGGCAAAGAACCAGCTTTGTTCGGTATGCCTGTTCGACAATGCTGCTTGGTGCGGCTTTGCTGATCCCGGCGCTCTCAGCCGAAGCTCAGAAACAGGCTCCGTCGACCGCGCCGCAGGTGCGCGACGTGCTGCCGTCTTACGAGGGACAAAATGTCGCTTCGGTTGAGATTGCAGGGCGGCCGGATCTGGATCAGCAGCAACTGATGCCTCTGATTGCCCAGCGAGAAGGCGAGCCATTTTCACAGGCAAAGGTAGACCAGTCGATTGCCGCGCTTAAGAGTAGCGGAAAAGTTCAGGAAGTGCAGCTGGAGATTCGTCCGCAGGCCGATGGGGTTCGCGTGTTGTTAGTTTGCCAGCCGGCAATTTACTTCGGGCTGTTCGACTTTCCCGGAGCGGCCGGCAGATTTCCGTACTCTCGTTTACTGCAGGTTTCTGACTATCCTCCTCGCGGCGCATATTCGCTGGTTGACATTAAGAATGCCCAGGCATCGTTGGCCACATTTCTCCGGCAGAATGGCTACTTCGAGGCGCAGGTACGGCCGGAGGTTCAGACCGACACAGCGCATGGGCTGGTGAATGTAATCTTTCACGTCAACCTCAACCGGCATGCCAAGTTCGGCAAAGTGGTGCTTGAGGGCGCTCCCCCAGAGGTGGCGGAAAAACTGCAACAGGCATTGAGATCATGGGTGGCGCGGGTTCGCGGTTCCGATATCCGAGCGGGGAAATCTTATTCCCTGAGAAAAATACAGAAGGCCACTCAATATCTGGAATCCCGGTTGATCGGTTACGACTACCTGGGAAGCAGAGTTCAACTGTCCGGTGCCGAGTATGATCCGGCAACGCACCGGGCGGAGGTTCATTTTGCGGTGACCCCGGGGGTGCTGGCCCACGTCAGGGTGGAGGGCGCTCATCTGTGGGCGCGCACGCGGCGCAAACTCCTGCCGATTTATCAAATCTCGGGCCTCGATCCTGAGCTGATCCAGGAAAGCCGCGAGAACTTGATCTCACATTTCCAATCGAAGGGCTATTTCGATGTCGCGGTGCAATCGGAGATTCGATCCTCGGCAGGTGGCCAGAACATTATTTTCCGCATCATCAAAGGAGCGCGCCACAGTGTGAACGAGGTCGATATTGTGGGAAACGAAAAACTGTCGGACGCCAAGTTGCGCGGTGCTGTGCAAGTGAAGAAGGGAAGCTGGTTGTGGTTCTCACGCGGCGCCTTCAGCCAACGCCTGGTGAAAAAGAGCACCGACAATCTTGAACGCCTATACCAGTCGGAGGGCTTCAGCAGCGTTAAGGTCACGCCCGAGGTGAACAAAAGCGGCGGCAATATCTCGGTGCGATTTCGCGTTGACGAAGGGCCTCAAGACGTCGTGGCATCGCTACAAGTTGTGGGCAACAACACTGTGCCGGTGGCGACGCTTGCGCCGCAAGGACTCAAAGTCTCGGAGGGAATGGCCTATTCCGCCAAAAAAGTTGACGAAGATCGAAACCAGATTGGAGCACAATATCTGCGACTGGGATATTTGAATGCTACTTTCCGCGCTACCGCCCGTGCCGCAGAACCAAAATCCCACCGGCTCAATGTTACCTACACAATTTCCGAAGGGCCGAAAGTAATCGTGGACTCGGTAATAACGCTGGGAGCCAAGGTGACCAGGCAGTCCCTGATTGACAAAACGGTACAACTCAAGGCGGAGAGCCCATTGCGCGAGGACGATCTGTTGAGCGCCGAAGGCCGTCTTTACACGCTCGGAGCGTTCGATTGGGCGGAAATCGATCCTCGCCGTCCGATCACCACGCAAACGGAAGAAGACGTTCTGGTTAAACTCCATGAAGCCCGGCAGAATGATATTCGATACGGTTTCGGATTCGAGGTGGTGAATCGCGGGGGCAGCATCCCGAGCGGGACGATTGCGCTGCCTGGACTTCCACCGGTTGGCTTGCCATCAGGATTCCAAACCAGCCAGAAGACTTTTTGGGGGCCCCGGGTTACTTTCCAGTACCTGAGACACAACTTCCGTGGCCTGGGTGAGACGTTGACGTTCGCAGCGCTGGGGGCGCGGCTGGTCCAGCGCGGCTCCGCGTCCTATGTGAACCCGCATTTCGTAGGAACCAACTGGGGATCGAACCTCACGCTTTCAGGCGAACGCAACAGCGAAAATCCTATCTTCACATCCCGCATCGGCGATTTCAGTTATCAACTGGAAAGACCTTTGAACAAGTCGGCGACACAGACTCTGTCATTTCGCTACGACTACCGGCAGACAGCGCTCACCAATCTGCTCATTCCCGACCTGGTTTTGCCGGAGGACCAGCACGTACGGCTCTCCACTCTCTCCGGCACCTACATACGTGACACGCGCGATCATGCCCTCGATGCTCACAAGGGGATGTATCAAACCGTGGAACTTGGCATCAATCCGACGGCGTTGGGGTCAAGCGTAAATTTTGCCCGACTTCGAGCGCAGCAGGCGTATTACAGAGATGTTGGCAAGGGCATGATCTGGGCGAACAGCCTGCGCCTTGGAGTGGAACAGGAATTCGCCGGCAGCCGGGTCCCGGTGAGTGAACTGTTTTTCTCCGGCGGGGGCAGCACACTCCGGGGTTTTCCGCTGAACGGCGCAGGTCCGCAACGCTCGGTTACGGTTTGCAGCAATCCAGCGAATCCTTCCACGTGCTCTTTGATCCAGGTGCCTACAGGCGGACGCGAGCTGTTCATCTTCAATTCGGAGATGCGCATTCCCCTGCCCATCAAGAAGGGTCTCGGCCTGGTTGCGTTCTATGATGGCGGAAATGTTTTTGAGCACGTCGGCTTTCGTGATTTCGGATCGAACTATAGCAATTCAGTGGGAATCGGGCTGCGCTACGCTACTCCAATTGGGCCGGTGCGAGTCGATCTCGGCCACAACCTGAATGCGCTGCCCGGCGTCAAGGCGACGCAAATCTTCATAACCCTGGGGCAAGCGTTTTGAGCGCTCTCCCACAGCCCCCGTTTCCCGACTACCGGCCGCCAGAGCGTTTCCCCCATCCAGACGCGAAGCGAACCGGCAGCTCCTGGAAGAAAATCATGGCTTGGACCGGGGCCGGGGCCGCCACCCTCATGGTCCTGATTGTGATCGCCATTACCGCACTCCTGCACAGTAAGCGGTTCCACGTTTATCTGCTGCGGACGGCGCAGGAGAAAAGCAGCGCAGCTCTGGGGAGCCAGGTGCAGATGAAGGATTTCGCTCTGCACTGGTCTGGCATCAGTCCGACGGTTGATCTCTATGGCATCGTCGTACACGGGGCGGCCCCTTATCCCGATCCTCCTTTACTCGAGGCCGACGCGATTCATGCAGCAGTGACCATTACATCATTGCTGCACAAGGCGTGGTACGTAAGCGACATTCGCATCGAACGCCCCGTGGCTCGAATCTTTGCCGACAAGAATGGGCGTACCAATCTGCCCGCGGCGAGAAGTGAGAGACCCGGCGACCAGAGCTACATCCGGGTATTCGACCTGGGCATACGGCACCTGCTGCTTGAACGCGGTGAGATTTACTACAACAACCGGAAGAGCTCGATCAGCGCTGACGTCCATGATTTGTCCTTACAGTCCGCTTTCGAGCCTTTGAACCGGCTCTATTCGGGTACGCTTTCGTACGGCGATGGGCATATACAACTGCAGGGCGCCAATCCTATTGCGCACAGCTTCCATGCCACCTTCACGGCGACGCCCGACGAGTTCAGGGTGGAGAATGCAGTCCTGAGCACGGCGAACTCGCGCCTCTCGATTGCCGGAAACGCCCGCAACTATTCACAACCTCAGGTGCACGCGACCTATGAGGCTGTGCTTGATAGCGGCGAATTTGGCCGGGCATTTCACAGCCCATCTTTCCCCAGCGGAATTGTCCAGTCATCCGGCACCGTCGATTGGGACAGTAAAGAAAGCCGTCCGCTGCTGGCAACCGTTACCGCCAATGGAGAAGTGCGCAGCGCAGAGTTAACCGTGAGCAGCCAGAATGAGCAGGTGCAAATTCAGGGCATCGGCGCGCACTATTCATTAGCCAACGGCAACGTCGCGATTACAGGCATGCACGCGCAAGTGCTGGGGGGCACGCTTGGAGCCACGATGACGACCCGCGATCTAACGGGACCTGCGCGGTGGCATTTATCGGCTTCAGTAAATGATGTCTCTATCTCAGAGTTGCAACGCCAACTGCGAAAAATGGCCGGACCGGACCTGAGCAATCAAATTATTCTCGGCGGGACGATCAATGGCAAAGTCGATGCGTCCTGGGGCAAAACAATGGAAGATCTGCAGGGCCACGGCGACGCTACCCTGCAAGCCACGGCGCAGGCTGCCCAGGGTGGCGGCATAACTCCCATCAATGGGGTTGTCCGCGCCCGCTACAACGGCAGGAGCGGGCAAATGTTCTTTGACCGAAGCTATCTTCGAACCGCACAGACCTCGGTCAGCCTCAACGGGACCGTCGGCGGCAGTCAAAGCCTGCAGGTGAGCGCGAACAGTAACGATCTGCATGAGCTTGAAACGATCGTCATGGCTTTGCAGACCCCCGGTTCAGAACCGATCGGAATTCATGGGCGCGCGACGCTGAGCGCGACGGTTAGAGGATCGACACGCGACCCGCGCGTGACCGGCCAACTGACGGCCCAGGATCTGCGGGTCAGAGGCAGTGCGTGGAAGCTTCTGCGGGCCAACCTCGTCGCCAGCCCATCACAGATCGAAGTAGAAAATGGCGAGCTAGATTCTGCCACTCAAGGACGGGTTACCTTCAACCTGACTACAAGTTTACAGCGATGGTCGTTCACCAAGACAAGCCCGTTCCAGCTTCAGTTCGCCGCCTCTCAACTCAATGCCGCCGACCTTATAAGAGCCGCAGGCTCGGCAGCACCCATTGCGGGCACTCTCTCCGCGGATGTCGTCGCCAGCGGCACCCAGCTTGCTCCCTCAGGGCACGGCACCATGAACCTCGCATCCGCGCGAGTCTGGGGCGAACCAGTTCGCAGCGCGAACCTCCGATTCCAGGGCACGGGCAAGCAGCTCAATGCGAATCTAATGATGGACCTGCCTGCGGGATCCGCTACTGCTTCCGTTCTGTACGAGCCCGCCACCCAGTCCTACCAGGCGGAATTGCATGCTCCCAGCATCAGGCTCGACCGACTGCAGACGGCGAAAGCGCGAGGCCTGCAGCTGCAAGGCGTGCTGGAGGTAAATGCCAGCGGTCGAGGATCCTTGAGCGATCCCCAACTGCAGGCGGTAATGGAGATACCTCAGCTTCAGCTTCCCGGCCAGGCGATCGGTGGTCAGGCGATCCGCGGAGTGAAGTTGCAAGCTGACGTTGCCAATCACGTCGCGAATATCAATTTTGATTCGGAGGTTCTCAACACGCATGCCCACGGACACGGAAGCATTCAATTAAGGGGAGACTATCTGTCGGAAGCGAGCCTCGATACACAGACGATTTCGCTAGGCCCATGGGTGGCAATCTATGCCCCGTCACAGAGTCAAAACCTGAGTGGAGAAACCGAAGTCCACGCCACTGCACGAGGCCCGCTGAAGGACAAGACCCGAATTGAAGCGCACCTGCAAATCCCGAAGCTGGCGGTGAACTACAAAAACAGCATTCAGCTGGCCGCCAGCGAGCCGATTCGCGCGGACTACGCGAACGAAGTTCTCACTGTACGGCGTTCGACCATTCGTGGCACCGGTACCGAGTTGACGTTCCAGGCCAGCGTTCCAACCGCCAAGGATGCGCCGGCATCGTTGCTGGTAAGAGGCAGCGTCGATCTTCGCCTGGCGCAGTTGGTCAGCCCGGATATCACCAGCGCCGGTGAGTTGCGCTTTGACATCGACTCCAACGGTCGTCGCACCGACCCGAACGTGCAGGGACAAGTCCGGATCGTCAACGCCAGTTTCGCCACCGCCGGCGCACCGCTGGGCCTGCATGATGGCAACGGCACACTCACGCTTACCCGAGACCGCCTCAATATCACTCAATTCAAGGGCAACGTTGGCGGAGGGACGGTTACCGCAAGTGGTGGTGTCGTGTACCGGCCGCAACTGCAATTTGACCTGGCCGTAGCCGCCCAGGGCGTCCGGATATTGTATGACCAGGATGTGCGCGCCACGGTCGGATCGAACCTCGCCTTGACGGGAAGTTTCGACAACGCGCTTCTCACCGGCCAAGTTGGAATCGACCA
This sequence comes from Terriglobales bacterium, assembly GCA_036265205.1. Lineage (GTDB taxonomy): Bacteria > Acidobacteriota > Terriglobia > Terriglobales > Acidobacteriaceae > JAIQFF01. The sequence continues at coordinate 35,338 of DATAPL010000013.1, read as the reverse complement.
GGTCTCGTTCACCTCAGACTTTGATATTGCATCGCTCATGAGCCAGTTCGGAGGCGAAGAAACGCCGCCGCCGACGCAGGGTTTCAGCCAGAACCTGAACCTTGATGTCGGTCTCCAGACTCCTGGCGGCCTGAATTTGACGAGCCGCACTCTTAGCCTGGCGGGGTCTGCGAACCTGCGCGTGCGAGGCACCGCGGCACAGCCAGTTCTGCTTGGCCGTTTGAACTTGAGCAGCGGGGATTTGATCTTCTCAGGCAACCGCTACAAGCTGCAGGGCGGAACCATCGATTTCAGCAATCGTTCGCGCACTGAACCGGTGATTGACATGGCCGTAAATACGACAATTGACCAGTACGACATTCAACTGCACTTCTGGGGGCCGGCCGATCATCTGCATACCAACTATGCCTCCGACCCCGCATTGCCTCCTTCCGACATCATTAACCTGATTGCGTTTGGGAAGACATCGGAGGCTGCCGCCACGAATCCAACCCCACCCGGCTCCTTGGGAGCACAATCGTTGATCGCATCGCAGGTCAGCAACCAGGTCACCAACCGCGTCGAAAAGCTCGCAGGCATTTCACAACTGTCAATCGATCCAGTGCTTGGCAGCAGTCAGCAGAGCCCGGGAGCGCGTGTGGCCATCCAACAAAGAATAACCAGCAAGATTTTCGTGACCTTCGCGACGGATGTTACCTCGACCGAGCGGGAGGTCATCAAGCTTGAGTATCAGGCCAACCGCAAAACGTCATTCAATGTCGTTCGCGATCAGAACGGCGGATTCTCCTTCGAAACTACCTTTCGCAAGCAGTGGTGAGCCGGCACAGCTGCCGCCCGAAGAGCTTCGGTGTAGAGGTTCTCGAAGCGGACAATAGGCCGCTGCGACCACGGCCAGGCCGGCGCCGAACCATCATGGCCCAAGGCTTGCTTGCAGTGTGCGACGGCGCCGGTGGTCTGGCCGTTCAATGATGTCGAAGAAGTAGCGGCATTGCCCCCACTATCCGACGTCAACTGGCTACTGCAGCCAGGTCGGCCTTCAGTTGTTTAAGGTTGAAACCATCGAACGCCGGGGTCTCTGGGGAGAGGATGGCGTAGGCTTCGTCGACGCACTCATCCCACCATGCCCAGGTGGCCTGCTGTGTGTTGCCCCAGGTCAGGACGGTCAAGCCCTTCTGGTCGTACGCCACGGCATAGACGGCATGGCCATCGCTGGTTAGAGGACCCGGCGTCCAGGGTTGATGGGCGTCGAACTCCTGAATGCAGTTCTCCTGTACCTGGAAACCCAGGTAAACACCTCCAAAGAAATGGATCGCTTGCTGAATGTGGATGTGATTTTTAGGATCGACGGCAACATAAGTGATGATTTCGTCGCCGGCGACCTTGTTCTGGTGCCAGTAGTTCAAGACATCGAGCTCGTTCAGGCCGCTATCGACGCCTCCGGTCAGATGCATGTACAACTTGACCACGTCTTGTTTCGTCATGATTGTTTTCTTGCCCAGCAACCCGCGATAGACCGTGATGGCGTGAGCCAGGGCGGCGATAGTGCAATCCCCCAGAGTGTCATTACCATCGATAGGAAATAGTTTGGCTGGGTCGCTTACCTTAAGCTTTTCGTAAACCCGGGTGAGGACATTGTCTGAGGCTGGAGGCGGAGCCAGCGACGGCAGCAGGTAATTTTTCAACCGCAGCGTGCGGTAGTCCACCTTCGGCGGGTGTTTTCCGAATCTGTAGCTCGGCATGGGAAAAATCCTCCTTCTGTTTACTGGAACTGGAGGTTTGCAGCGCCGAGCGAATTTGACGCCTGCGACTACGACCTCAAGCTCGTTATTCTGGTCTCGCGCCTTCGCGTGAGTCAGCCCGCCCCGTCTCGACTAAGAGCACGCTAAGTGCCAAGTGCCGATATGGATTCTACTGGGCGGATTGAATCATTGAAGCATCACCCATCTCTTGGCTTTGCAACAATTCTGGAAAAACAGACTGCCCCTGGATCAGCGCGGGGGCTATCTCTTCGGATAGGACAGTATTCCTTCCGGTTACCAGGGCCAGCTTCAGGGTCGAGCTAAGGGGACAGCCATCCCAACTCAATGCGGTGCCCCACAGGTTGAAATCACCAATGCAACCTGTCCATGCCGCTCAACTTTTTGCCGCCATTGCCGATACAGCAAGACATGACCATTGCTGCGGCGGTCAAAGCCGGACTCGCGCTCATCTGCAGTCACTGTCAACCCAGGAAGGTGGCGTGCCAGTGAACGACGGTGACATCGTCAAGGATTTTCTGGTGGAGAGCCATGAGAATCTGGACCGCCTGGACCGGGATTTGATCGAACTGGAAAAAAACCCCGAAGACAGCGACGCGCTTGCCGGGGTGTTTCGCACGATTCACACCATCAAAGGGACATGCGGGTTTCTGGCGTTCGACAAGCTGGAGAAGGTCGCGCACGTGGGTGAGAACCTGCTGACCAGGCTGCGGGACGGCCACCTTAAGCTGAATCCTGAGATCACGACGGCACTGCTGGGCATGGTCGATGCGGTCCGACAGATGCTTGGGAGCATTGAGAGCGTTGGCAAAGAGGGCGAGCGCGATGACACCGCTCTGATCGCAACGCTGACCCGCCTGCAGCAGGTACCCGAAGGGCGCCCGCAGCTTGCACACCCAACCAGCGCCGAGCCTGAAGCTGAAGCCGCCGCGTTGCCGACTTCGATTGGCGAAATTCTAATGGATCGGGCCGGAGTATCGCAGGCGAGCATCCTGCGCGCCGTGGAAAAGCAGAAAGAAGGTGACCCGCGCCATCTGGGCGAAATCCTGGTCGAGCAGAAGACGGCGAATCCGTCGGACGTAGTGGACGCCTTGCGGATTCAGCAGTCACTACGGACCCAAAAAGGCGTTGTGGACAGCACCATTCGGGTGGACGTGGGTTTGCTGGACAAGGTAATGAACCTGGTGGGTGAGTTAGTGCTGGCTCGCAATCAGGTTCTCCGGTTCGGGCATGGCATGAAAGACGCCAGTTTCCAGGCTGCCTCGCAGCAACTGAACCTGATCACCACAGAGCTGCAGGAGGGTGTGATGAAAACCCGGATGCAGCCCATCGGAAATATCTGGGGACAGTTTCCACGCACGGTGCGTGACGTCGCCCTCAGTTGCGGCAAGCAGGTAGTCATCGAGATGGTAGGCAAGGAGACAGAGCTGGACAAGACCATCATCGAGGCAATCAAGGACCCGCTGACCCACCTGGTGCGCAACTCCGTGGATCACGGCATCGAACTACCCGAAGATCGCGGGAAAGCCGGAAAAGATCCTACCGGGCGCCTGACTCTGCGTGCTTTTCATGAGGGCGGGCAGGTCCACATCGAGATTTCCGACGATGGCGCTGGCCTGAACTGCGAAAAAATTCTCCAGAAAGCGGTGCACAAATCCCTGGTAAGCGCGGAACAGGCGGCGCGCCTGACCGAGCGTGAAGTGATCAATCTCATTTTCCTTCCGGGTTTTTCCACGGCCGAGCGTGTGACGAACGTTAGCGGACGGGGCGTGGGCATGGACGTGGTCAGGACAAACATCGAAAAGATCGGCGGCACGGTGGACGTGCAGTCGAAGGTGGGCGCCGGAACTTCAGTGCACATGAGAATTCCCCTCACCCTGGCCATTATTCCGGCGCTGATCGTCAGAGGGGGCAAAGACCGCTATGCCATCCCCCAGGTGAGCCTGCTCGAACTTGTGCGTCTGGAAGGAGAACAGGCGCGCACCCGAATTGAACTGGTTCACGGTGCTCCGGTGCACCGCTTGCGGGGGCGTTTGCTACCCCTGGTGTATCTGGGCCGCGAGTTGCGACCCGAAAAAGAAGAGCGATCTCGCGCCGCTGTGGACAGCGTCATCAACATTGTGGTTCTGCAAGCCGATCAGCACCAGTTCGGCCTGGTGGTGGATGAAATCAAGGATACCGAGGAAATCGTAGTCAAGCCGCTGGGCAAACAGCTCAAGGGTGTAAGCGCTTTTGCCGGCGCCACCATCATGGGCGACGGCAGAGTCGCACTGATCCTGGATGCGCTCGGATTGGCACAGCGGGCCAATATCATTAACGAAAAACAGCACCGAGCGGTAGCGCAGGAGAGGGTTCGAGCCGCGGAAGACCCTGCAGGCAACCGCCAGACTCTGCTTTTGTTTCAAGTTGGCAAAGACGGGCGCATGGCCATCCCACTTTCGCTGGTGGCGCGGCTGGAGGTATTTGCCCAGAGCGCGGTAGAAAACGCGGGTCAGAGGCAAGTGGTGCAGTATCGGGGACAGATTATGCCGCTGATCCGCATCTCCGCGGCGGCGGAGATGCCGCCAGGTGCCGCGACTGGCCGCACCGGACCGACGACGGCAGCGCTGCCTCCTTTGCAGGTGGTGGTTTATGCGGGGCAGGGCCACAGCGTGGGCCTGGTAGTGGAGCGCATTCTTGACATCGTGGAAGAAGACGTTGTTATCGAGCGCGTCGCCGAGCGAGCCGGAATTCTGGGTTCAGCCGTGGTACAGCAGCGGGTCACCGACCTGCTGGACGTTGAGGGCGTGGTGCGTGCGGCGCATCCCAGCTTTTTTACCAAGGCGGCCGCGGGATAGGTGCAGCATGAGGTCTCCATGGCGCAGGGCAAACAATTCTGCACGTTTTTTTTGGAAGGACACTTCTTCGGTGTTCCGGTGCAGGAGGTGCAGGAAGTGATCCGCTATCAGGAAATGACGGAAGTGCCGCTAGCGCCGGAAATCGTCCGCGGGCTGATCAACCTGCGGGGACAGATTGTCATGGCCATCGATTTGCGGCGCCGCCTTGGCATGGCTGAGCGCCCGCCAGCCCAGGTACCGATGAACATTGTGGTGCGCACCGCCGACGGAGCACTGAGCCTGCTGGTGGATCAGATCGGCGAGGTCATTGAAGTCGAAGAAGACAGTTTCGAGCAGCCTCCGGAAAACCTGAGGGGAATGGCGCGGGAGGCGATTCATGGTGTCCATAAACTTCCCAACCGCTTGCTGCTGGTGTTGGACACGGAACGCGCGGTGAGCGTGCCCGACCCGATTGGCGCAGCGGAGGAAAGAAAACTGTAGTCATGGTTTACGGGTTTTGAAGGGCATCCTCAGCTGGAAGGTTATCCAACGGCGCCACTGAACGGCCACCTTGATTCGTGGAGTGAGAAAAAATGCCTGCCAAAGCAGCTCCGGCGTTGCAACGCACTGGCTCATTGTTTGCCCGGCTAGGGGGGCGGGAAGCGATCGCCTCCGTGGTCGAACAACTCTACAAGCGCATACTCGCCGATCCCGACCTAAAACCCTTTTTCGCCCGCACCAATATGACCTGGCTGAAAATGCGGCAGACCCAATTCATGGTGCAGGCGCTGGGCGGTCCCCATGAATACAGGGGAAAGGCAATGGGGCCGGCGCACGCGCACCTCGAGATAAAGCCAGAGCATTTCCAGGGCGTGGCGGACCACCTCTCGCGCACGCTGGCAGCGCTTAAGATCCCAAAAGCCCTGATCCAGGAAGTGCTGACGGCGGTCGGCTCGCTGCGAGCAGAGATTGTGACCCGACCCGGCAACGGATCGAGTAAGCCAGGGAATCGAGGACAACGAAATCCCCGGACTGTATCCAGGGAATGGGGAGATCAGCGCCTTGCTCCAACAGGTAGCGGGGCCGAGGGGGCGCTGCTGAAAGCCATGCTGGAAAATTTTCCGGCCAATGTGTTGATGGCCGGCCCCGAGCTCGACATCACCTTCGTTAATGCCGCCGCGCTCAAGACGCTACGGGCGATCGAGCACCTGCTCCCTGTGCCGGCGGACCAGGTGATGGGATCAAACATCGATCTCTTTCACAAGGACTCTGGCCATATCCGTAAGCTTCTGGCCAATCCCAAAAATTTGCCCCACCAAGCCGATATCAAGATCGGCGACGAAGTTGCCAATTTGCTGGTCACCGCGATCCACGACCAGGACGGTTCCTATCTTGGCCCCATGGTGGTGTGGGAAATCATCACCGAGAGAGTGAAAGAGCAGAACGACACGGCGCGAGTGCTGTCCATGATGGAGAATGCACCCATCAACATCATTTACGCGGATCTGGATCTGAAAATCCAATATATGAATCCGGCTTCGGCCAGGACTCTGGCGACTCTAGAAAAGCATTTGCCGATTAAAGTCGCGCAGATGATGGGGCATACTATCGACGTTTTTCACAAAAGTCCTGAGCACCAGCGGAAGCTGTTAGCCGATGACAAGAATCTTCCGCATCGGGCGCAGATTTCGGTTGGGCCGGAGACTCTCGACTTGCTGGTCAGCGCGATCTACGACAAGAACAAGAACTACACCGGACCGATGGTGACCTGGGAGGTGATCACCGATCGGCTGGCGGCGGAAAGAAAGATTGTGGAAGCGGCGGAGCGGGAAAAGCTGGTGGCCGCTGACCTGAAGAGCAAGGTGGACAGCATCCTGGATGTGGTAACCGCCGCGGCTGCTGGCGATCTGACCAAGGAGATTACCGTGCTCGGCAGCGACGCGATTGGTCAAATGGGACAAGGCCTGGCCAAATTTCTTGGAATGATGCGTTCCAGCCTGGCTGCCCTCGGGCAGAACGCTCAGTCTCTGGCCAGCGCCTCCGAAGAACTCTCTTCCAACAGTCAGCAGATGAGCGCCAACGCGGAGGAAACGTCGGCACAAGCCAACGTCGTCTCCAAAAATTCGGAGCAGGTCAACAAGAACTTGCAGACCGTAGCCGCTGGCACGGAAGAAATGGGCGCCAGCATCACCGAGATCGCCAAAAATGCCACCGAATCCGCCAAGGTGGCCACTGAGGCGGTGAAGGTGGCAGAGACTACCAACGCCACCGTAGCCAAGCTTGGCGAATCGAGCACCGAGATCGGGCAGGTGATTAAGGTCATTACCTCGATCGCGCAGCAAACCAACCTGCTGGCTCTGAACGCCACCATCGAAGCGGCCCGCGCCGGCGAGGCGGGAAAAGGTTTTGCCGTGGTCGCCAACGAGGTAAAGGAGCTGGCCAAGGAGACGGCCAAGGCGACAGAGGACATCAGCGGGAAGATCGAAACCATTCAGGCGGATACCGAGGCGGCCGTGGGGGCCATCGCCAATATTAGCACCATTATCAATCAGGTCAATGCGATTTCCAGCACTATCGCGGCGGCAGTGGAGGAACAGAACGCCACCACCAATGAAATGGCACGCAACGTTACCGAAGCCGCCCGGGGCAGCGGAGAAATCACGCAAAACATCGCCGGCGTGGCCCAGGCAGCACAGAGCACCACGCGCGGAGCGGCTGACACCCAGCAGGCCGCTGCCGAGCTTTCAAAGATGGCGACCGCCATGCGCGAGCTAGTCGCGCAGTTCAAATTCTGAACCACGCGGGTAATTGCCGGAACTAGCGGCAGTCAGCCGCATGCCCGTCGGCCCTAATGAAAATCGCTGAACCGACGATGTAGAAGGAAGGCAGACCAGCCCTGTTCCGGACGTCTGCGGATATTCCGCCCGAGGAAGCAACCGATGAACGACAGCGACATTGTCCGGGAATTCCTGGTTGAAAGCCGCGAGAATCTTGACCGGCTCGACCGCGATTTAGTTGGCCTGGAAAAAAATCCGCAGGACAAAGATGCGCTGGCGGGAGTGTTCCGTACTATCCACACCATCAAGGGAACTTGCGGCTTCCTGGGCTTTAACAAGCTGGAGAAGGTTGCGCATGTCGGGGAGAACCTGCTGACGCGGTTGCGTGACCGTCAACTCACCCTGAATCCGGAAATCACCACGGCGCTGCTGGGGATGGTTGACGCGGTGCGCCAGATGTTAAAAGAAATCGGTTCTACCGGCCAGGACGGAGACGTGGACTATCCCGAGCTACGGGAGACTCTAACCCGACTGCAAACTCCGTCCGGCGACGCTGCCCCGGCGGCGCCTGCCACGGCGGCAGCAGCCGAGACCAAGCCAGTGGGGGCGAAAGCGGCTGTATCTTCGCCCCTGCCCAAGAAAGAAGAGATTTCTGTCCAAGCGGAAGCTGCTCCGGCGAAAGCGGTCGAGCCGTCTGCGGAGCCTCGAAAAAAGGGCACCGAGGCGCGGAAGCCGGCGCGCGGGAAGATCGGTGGCCTGCTGGTCGAGCGTGGTCAGGTGCAGGCTTCCGATCTGGCGCAGGCGCTGGAAGCTCAGGAACACGGCGACCGGAGGCGCTTGGGCGAGATCCTCGTGACCCTGGGATTGGCCAAGGCGGAGGACGTGCTGGCGGCCCAGCAGGCGATCGACCTCAAAGCGCGCGACACCGCCCCTGAGACCATTCGCGTCGGCGTCAATCTGCTGGACAAGTTAATGACGCAGGTCGGAGAGCTGGTGCTGGCACGGAACCAGCTTTTGCAACTGGCGAATAGCCTCGGCGATGCCGGCCTGCAGGCCGTTTCTCAGCGGATGAATCTCATCGCTACCGAACTGCAGGAAGAGGTCATGAAAACTCGAATGCAGCCCATAGGAAATATCTGGGGACAGTTTCCGAGAACGGTGCGTGACGTGGCGCTCGGTTGCGGCAAGGAAGTGAACATCGAAATGGAGGGGAGAGAGACCGAACTGGATAAGACCATCATAGAAGCCATCAAAGACCCGCTCACTCACCTGGTGCGCAATTCCGTGGACCATGGAATTGAGCTCCCCGAGGAGCGCCTGAAGCTGGGAAAGCCTCGAGGCGGGCGCCTGGTCCTGCGGGCCTTCCATGAAGGAGGACAGGTCAATATCGAGATCAGCGACGATGGCGCTGGCCTGAACGTGGAGCGTATCCGGCAAAAGGCGATGGAGCGCGGGGTCATCACGGGCGAACACGCTGCCCGCATGAGCGAGCGAGAAATTTTCAATCTGATATTCCTCCCGGGATTTTCCACGGCGGCAAAAGTCACCAACGTGTCCGGACGAGGCGTAGGCATGGATGTAGTGAAAACCAACGTCGAGAAGATTGGCGGCACGGTGGATGTGCAGTCGAGCTTGGGCAGGGGCACGACGGTTCGAGTGAAGATTCCGCTCACCCTGGCGATCATTCCTGCGCTGGTGGTGACGTGCCACGACGATCGCTACGCCATTCCTCAGGTGAGTCTGCTGGAACTGGTTCGGCTGGAACCGGAAGAAGCTGGCACTGCGATCGAGATGGTCCACGGTGTTCCGGTCTATCGGCTGCGCGGGCGCCTGCTTCCGCTGGTTCATCTCAGCCGCGAGCTGCGGCTCGAGCAGGAAGGCAGTCATGGCAACAGCAGCGACGGGTCGGTCAACATCGTGGTGCTGCAGGCCGAAGACCGGCAGTTCGGCTTGGTAGTGGACGAGATCAATGACACTGAGGAAATCGTGGTGAAGCCGCTGCGCAAGCAGCTCAAGACTATCAAAACCTTCGCCGGCTCCAGCGTCATGGGCGACGGCAAAGTCGCACTGATCCTGGATGTTCTGGGTCTCGCCCAGAGAGCCCAGGTGGTTGGCGAAACCCATGATCGTTCCCTGGGGGAAAAAAACGTGGACGCAGTCGGACCGGCGGTCCAAAAACAGACCTTTCTGCTGTTCGCGGGGCTGGGAGATTCCCGTATGGCAATTCCACTCGACAGCCTGGCGCGGCTGGAAGAGTTTCAGATCGAGCAGGTGGAGATGTCGGGCAGCCAGTGGGTTACGCAATATCGTGGGCAGATCCTGTCCCTGATTCGACTCAATGTGGTGTTGGAAGAACGCCGTCACAGACTGCGCGGCCTGCAAGGCGCTCCTGCGGCGGGCTCGGGCCCTCTGCAGGTGCTGGTGCTGAATCACGAAGGACAATCGTTCGGACTGGTTGTGGATCGTATTTTGGACATCGTGGAAGACCGCGCCGAGGTGAAATCACCCGCCACGCGGCCGGCGGTTCTTTACTCTGTCGTCATCGAAGAAAGAGTCACCGAACTGCTCGATATCCCGGCCCTGCTGCGGATGGCGGGCACGAGCGCAGCCCCGCGAACCTCCGCCGCGGCGAGAGCGGAGATGGTGAACTAGCCATGGCACAAAGCTCGCAGTTTTGCACCTTCTATCTCGACAAGCTGCTGTTCGGCGTGGAATTGAAGAATGTGCAGGAAGTCATCCGCACTCTGGACGTCACCCAGGTTCCGCTGGCTCCCCGGGTGGTAAGCGGCCTGATCAACCTGCGCGGCCAGATCGTGACCGCGGTTGACTTACGGGGGCGGTTGGAGCTGCAGGCCCGTCCGCCGGACGCGTCGCCCATGAACGTGGTGATCCGCGCCGAGGACGGCGCGGTGAGCTTTCTGGTGGATGAAATCGGCGACGTCGTCGAAGTCGAAGAAAGCACATTCGAGCCGGCGCCCGAGATGCTGCGCACCAGCATTCGCAGCATGATTCTGGGAGTTCACAAGCTGGATGGTCGCCTTATGCACGTGCTGGACACCGAGAAAGCCTGCCAGATGGACGACGCGGTCGAGGCATTATGAAGCAACAACTGACCTGATTTGACCATCGAGAGCCTTCCATTACGGGAAGAGCCGGATTTTCTTTACCAAAAAATCGTAAAACCGACTTCGCGATCGCGCCAATGCGCCGATAGAACTCCCAGGAGCGGCGATGACGTTCCCTCGATATCGGTTTCGGCTGGGCTGCCTGATTTTGGGTTTGGCTGGCTGTTATTGCGGAACGGCCTTACAAGCCCAGGAGCAGACAGCTTTCGCTGAGGGATCCTGTTTTGACCCGGTTGTGGTTTCCGTGCCCGGCCGCCCCACGGTTGCAAATGCCACTGATACTACGCGGTGCGGGGTGGTCGAGCTCGAATACGGGTTGGAGCGGCAATGGCCGGGCGGCGGTGCGAATCGCGACGATCTGGCTGGAGGGCTGCGCTTCGGACTCACCCGTAATCTGGACTTTCGCTGGTCATCGGCGGCATTTCTCCACGTTATGGATGGCGACGGAGATCGGACTGGTTTTGGCGATACCTGGCTCGGCCTGAGGTACCGTTTTCTGGAGCAAAAAAAACATCGGCCCAGCCTGGGGGTGTTTTATCAGGCGAAAGTGCCGTCAGCCAGCGTCGTGCTGGGCCTGGGTTCGGGCCGAGTCGATCACGCCATCTCCGCGCTCGTCAGCCAGGACATTCATCCTTTCCACTTCGATTTCAATGTGACCCAGTTTCTGATTGGCGGTCCGTCTGCCTCCGGCTTCGATCACAATCTGGGGTTCGCGCTGGCGTCCTGGCTGCCGGTTACCCGTCGATTGAATCTGGTCCTTGAACCCTACGGCTACACAGTTCTCCACCAAAGCAGCGCGGCTTTTGCTTCCGCGATGATCGGGTTTAACTATAAGGTGCGACCGCGCCTGTATCTGGACGGCGGGCTGGATGTCGGAGTCAGCCCCGGCGCTCCAAGGAAGCGGGTTTTCCTGGGGGCTACTTATGCCGTCGCGAATATCTACTCTTTGGTGAAATAGCAATTGAGGAGCCTAAAGGGTTTCTGATTAAAGTTGCTCTATCCATTGGCCGATGAAAATTAGTGTGAACGAACTCTGCATCCGGGAGTCTGGGAGTGCGAAATGAAATGGTTCACTAACCTGAAGATCGGCCACAAACTGGCAGCGGGGTTCGGCATTGTTCTGGCGTTGGTGGCTGTGCTGGGCGTTTTCTCCTTGGTTGAAATGTCCAAGCTAAACGCGAACGTTCTAGATATCGGAACCAACTGGATGGCCAGCATCACTTACATCAGCCAACTCAGGTTCGACGCTTCCAAGGTGCGGCGCTGGGAGCTGAACTATTTTTTTGCGACGGACAAGGCAGACGCTCAGAAGAATATCGACGAAGCCTTAGCCGATACCCTGGCAGTCGAGAAGTTGTACGAGCCCACCATTGTCTCCCAAGATGAGCGCAGTCTCTATGAAGGATTTCGCTCAGCATGGGATAAGCACCTCGCCACGAAGGACCGCTACATTGAGCTGTTCCGCCAAAACAAGGAAAGAGAGGCCGAAACTCTGTCGATGTCAGAGGGAGTAGCCACTTTCTCGGCGGCCGACCAGTTCTTAGCCGACGACGTGAAGCTCAACGTCAAGGGAGGCGCTGACGCGATGAGGTTGGCGTCCGCAACCTACGCTTCATCTCGCTATTGGGTCATCGGTATCCTCTGCGTGGCCATTCTGGCTGGGCTTGCTGTCGCGAACGGCATTGCCCGTTCTGTAGCTGGGGCGGCGACTCGGATGCTCGAAATGATCCAGGCAGTAGCTGCCAACAATCTCACAATCACGGATATGGAAATCAACTCCCAGGACGAGATCGGCCAGGCCGGTATTGCGCTCAATAAAATGAAAAACAATCTCCATGATGTGATCCGGTCGATCGCCGGCAATGCGGTACAGGTGGCTGGCGCCAGCGAGGAACTCTCCAGCACCAGCCAGCAGATCACAGCCAATTCCGAAGAGACTTCAGCCCAGGCAAAAGTGGTTTCTAACGCCACCCAGCAGGTCAGCCAGAACTTGCAAACCGTGGCCACGGGAGCCGAAGAGATGGGCGCCAGCATCAAGGAGATTGCCAAGAGCGCCACCGAGGCCGCGAAAGTGGCGACCTCCGCCGTCAAAGTAGCCGAGTCGACCAACGCCACGGTTTCGAAGCTCGGAGACTCCTCCAACCAGATTGGCCAGGTGATCAAAGTCATCACTTCGATTGCGCAGCAGACCAACTTGCTGGCCCTGAACGCCACCATCGAAGCAGCACGCGCCGGGGAAGCGGGCAAAGGCTTCGCGGTGGTCGCTAACGAAGTCAAAGAACTGGCCAAGGAAACGGCCAAAGCTACCGAAGACATCAGCCGCAAAATTGAAGCCATTCAGACCGACACCAAGGCGGCGGTGGGGGCGATCGCGACCATCAGCGATGTGATCAACCAGATCAACGGCATTTCCAGCACCATCGCCACGGCGGTGGAAGAACAGAATGCGACCACCAACGAGATGGCGCGCAACGTGAGCGAGGCGGCGCACGGCAGCGGCGAGATCACCAGCAACATAGCGGGTGTGGCGCAAGCGGCCGAGAGCACGTCGCGCGGCGCTGCTGACACGCAGAAAGCGGCGCAACAGCTGGTCGAGACCTCGGCCGAACTTCGCCGCCTGGTGGAGCAGTTCAAGATCGGCGACGGCGGAAATGCGGCCAGGGCGGTCGCACCCGCGCGGAGCATGGCCGCCTATGCGAGCTCCTAGTTCGCCAATTGCTGCCTGGCTCGCGGTCCGATAAACACGAAAACGACCATGCCTCCCATTCGCATTCTCGTGGTGGACGATTCGGTGGTCATCCGCAAGCTGCTCTGCGACACCTTGTCCAAAGATCCGGAACTGGAGGTGCTCGCCTCGGCAGGGGATGGACGGATCGCGCTGGCAAAAATTTCGCAGCTCCATCCCGACCTGATCACCCTCGATGTCGAGATGCCGGTGATGAACGGCCTGGAGACGCTTGTCGAAATCCGCAAGCTGTATCCCAGGATGCCGGTCATCATGTTTAGCACCCTGACCGAGCGCGGCGCGGCCGCGACCTTGGATGCGCTCTCATTGGGAGCTTCGGACTATGCCACCAAGCCCAACAACACGGGAAGCCAGGCGCTGGCCATTGAAGCGATTCGCGCCGAGCTCATCCCCAAGATCAAGGCATTGTGCATAGGCGCGCTCCCGAAACTCAGAACCTTGCCGCCGCCGCGTCCGCCGGTCCGGGTACGAGCGCCGCTAAACCGGCGCGTAGAGATTGTTGCTATCGGCACATCCACGGGTGGCCCCAATGCGCTGGCCGACGTTTTGCCGCGGTTTGCAAAAGATTTTCCCGTTCCCATCGTCGTAGTGCAGCACATGCCGCCGATTTTCACCCGCATGCTGGCGGAGCGGCTGGCCAGCAAATCCGCAATTCCGGTGGAAGAGGGCCGCGTCGGCGCGCTGCTCTCTCCCGGACACTCCTGGATCGCTCCGGGGAACTTTCATATGGCGGTGGCTCGCGCCGGGGTGAACTGGCGGATTGAGTTGAATCAGGATCCGCCCGAGCACTCCTGCCGTCCATCCGTCGATGTCCTGTTTCGTTCGGTGGCTGCGGTGTGCCGAGCCAACGTACTGGGTGTAGTGATGACCGGTATGGGCTCGGACGGGGTGCTGGGAGCGCAACACATTCGTGCAGCGGGAGGAGAGGTAATTATCCAGGACGAAGCTTCCGCCGTGGTGTGGGGAATGCCTGGCCTAGTGCACGCGGCAGGAGAGGCCGACGGAGTTTATCCGCTCGATCAGCTGGCGCTGGAGATCACCCGCCGCGTGCTGCAAAGCCGCAAGCCGCACGCTTCTGTAACCGTAAGCCGGCTCGCCGGCCTGGAGTCTCGAAGCAAATGATAACCGGCGCCCAAACCGCCACCACACGGATCGTCCCCAAAGTCACCGAGACTGTAGATCCTGTATTCCGCCAGATCCGGGATCTGGTGTACAAGGTGTGCGGCATTTTTCAGCTCGAAGAAAAACTCTATCTGATGTCCGATGCCTGCGGGCGGCGAATGAAGCAGGTCGGGATCCGCACCCCGCGAGAGTATTGGGATCTTCTGACCGCCCATTCCAGCCGCGAGGCGGAGCTTCGCCAACTGCTTAATGAAATCACCATTGGTGAAACCTGCCTGTTCCGCTCCCAGCCGCAGCTCGATGCACTTCGTAAAGTCATCCTGCCAGAACTGGTACAGGAAAAAACCAAACAGGTGATGAAGAGGCTACGCATTTGGAGCGCAGGCTGTTCTACCGGTGAAGAGTCCTACACCTTGGCCATGAACATGCTGGAAGAGAGCGAGCGCCTGCTGAAAGGCTGGACGGTGGAAATTCTCGCCACCGATTTGAACGATCGTTCCGTGGAAACTGCCAAGGTGGGAATTTATGGCGACTATGCTCTGCGTTCGACTACCGACTACTTCAAACGCAAATACTTTGTTCCGGTGGATGAGAAGAAGTTCCAGGTGCGTCCCGAGGTCAAAAAGCTGGTTACTTTCAGCCGCCTGAATCTGCAGGATGATTCCAAGATGCTTTTCATGAAGGGAATGGATCTGGTTTTCTGTTGCAACGTGCTCATCTACTTTGATGGACCGTCAAAGTCGAAGGTGATCAACCACTTTTTCAGCAACCTGAACTTTGGAGGCTATTTTTTTCTTGGCACCTCGGAGTCGTTGATGAAATTAAACGATAACTTCCACCTGATCCATTTTCCCGGGACCATTGCTTACTGGAAACCATCCCTCAAGAGCGGCAAGCTATGACCACAGTCAGCACTGCGACTATTCGCGAACGCGTAAAGCGCATCGAAACCACGCCTTCCATCCCGGCCGTTTTTTTGCCCCTGCTGAACTTGCTGAACGCGCCCCCAGAAGATGTGAGACTGGAAGAAGTGGTGAAGCTGGTGTCGTATGACAACGCCATAGCGGCGCAGTGCCTGCGTGTAGCCAGTTCGCCTTTATTTGGGCTCGCCAAATCGCCCGAATCGATCAAGGGAGCGGTGCTCACTTTGGGGCTTCGCAAGGTGGAGACCATATTGCTGACCTGCTGCCTGGGACAAGCCTTCCCATCCCGGCAATGGGCTCTCGATCCGGCGGTTTTCTGGAGGCACTCCCTGGGCTGCGCCATGGTATGCCGGAAATTCAGCGAAAAAATCGGCGCCCACGATCACGATAAAGCCTACATGGCGGGACTGCTTCACGATATCGGGTTCGCGGTGAACTGCCAGGCCTTTGCCACCGAATTTGGTAAAGCGGTGAAGCACGCTCTTCAGGAGCAGATTCCGCTTCACGAGGCGGAGCACTCCATCATGGGATTTACCCATTGCGAAAGCGGGCGCGCGCTGGCTGAGAAGTGGCACCTGGCCGACGACATCATTCAGGTGATCGCGCATCATCACGCTCCCGACTTAAGCCATGCCGCCCAGCCGCTGGTTGCGTTGGTTCACTTGAGCGACCTTCTGTGCCGCATGCGGGGATTGGGTTACGGGTACTACGAACGGCACAAGGCAGATTTGCTGCACAATCCCGCGTGGGCTGTTCTTCAGCAGACGCACCGCGAGCTGGAGAACGTCGACCTGGTAAGATTCACCTTCGAACTGGACGAAGCCGTCGGCGAAGTGTTTTCGCTGGTGATGACGATATTCGGCGCGACCGCTGCATGAAAACTGACTTGTTGCGAAAATAGGTCTTCCGCGAGTGGCGCTGAGCTTGCAATGCATCTTGCGTGGAACGGAGATGAGCTGGCCCTTGGTTCTGGGGAAATGCCCTCGGGCTTCGGGCTTCGCTTTCGACAAGCGCTTCCAAATGCCGAATCTCGGAGGCCTGTTACGAATCAGCCATGAATCTCGAGGGAGATCAAGATGGGCGCGCCTTCAAAGAGCAGCTTGACCTCAAGGGCAGGGGCGTCGGTCAAGGAGTGCATGCTGTAGTCAGTGCCGGTAATGACGGTGGGTGGAGAGAGCATGCATCCGTCGCCCAGGCCAGCGATCTTGTTCTTGAAGTTGCCGGCCACCATGTTGCAGATTTCGCCGATGGCATCAGACAGCTGCTCGCCAACCTGCTCGGGCGCGACCCCGAGCATCTTGGAAGTCATGAGGGTGGCGGACTTGGCATCGCAGCGGAGGGTGAGCACTCCGCACAATTGTCCAGCCAATCCAACCATCGCGGTAATGTTGCGAGGTGCCTCCGCATCAGCTCCGGCTGCGCTCAACTGACAACTTAACATGAGCTCGAAGACTTCACGGGTCGCCAGTTCGAGCAAAGGGATCCACTTATCGTGGGAGACGCCTGCGGCCAGCGAGGGAGTGGAAGAATTCATGACTTGCCTGCCAGTACGGGGATGACGTGCTCCTTGACCTGATCGGCGGTGAAAGGTTTGCGGATGTAGCCGCGTGCACCACAGGACAGCGCTTGCACTACGTGAGACTCGCTGCCTTCGGTGGTAATCATGACCACCGGCGTTCCCTTGGCGTTTGCGACGCCGGAAAGCTGCTTGATGAACTCCAGCCCATCCATTACCGGCATGTTGATATCACACAGGATCAGATCGACCCGCTTTTCTGCCAGCAACCCCAAAGCCTCGGCGCCATTTCCGGCTTCGAGGACTTCGGTCAAATTAATTCCCGCCTGGCGCAGCGAGCGTTCCACGATCTTCCGCATGACGGAGGAGTCATCCACAATAAGGGCTCGGACGTTGTCCATGAAGCAACCACTCTTTCCGGTAGAAGGGATGCCTTCTTGTAAGCTCGCTGCTAGGTATATCGACGGATAAGAAGTGGACTTTAGAGACTGGGACGAAACGTCGGATTGGACTGGCAGGGAACTCGATAAAACCCACCCTCTCGTTCCAGAAAACGGAACAACGAGGGTGGGGGATCTGAAAAGACTATTTCCTGGTGGTAACCTGCCGGCGCAGGCGTTGCTCTTGCTCCCTCAACTCAGGAGTAAGCTCGGCACCGAAATCGTCCGCTTCGAACACCGGGCGAATTTCTACCTCGGCTCCGCCATCGAAGGGACTGCGTTTGAGCCACTCCACGGCCTCTTCCATCGACTTTACCTGCCATAGCCAGAACCCGGCGACCAGCTCCTTGGTCTCGGCGAATGGCCCGTCGGTTACTGTCTGTTTACCGCCGGAAAACCTGATTCGCTTGCCTTTTGAGCTGGGGTGAAGCCCCTCGCCTGCAAGCATCACGCCGGCTTTTACCAGCTGTTCATTGAACTTCCCCATTTCCGTAAGGAGTTTCTCAGTAGGCATGACGCCCGCCTCCGAATCCTTATTGGCCTTCACCAAAACTATGACCTTCATTCGATTTCTCCTTTGATTTCGTTTGGAGCGGGCTTCCTGACACTGTCGGAAACTGCTCTATTTAGACGTCGAATGACAGGCCTCGGGATCGACAGATGTGAGATCTTTTTTTGAATGTTCCCCAAAGGGCGCGCGATGGGCAGGTCTGGTGCGCAGAACTTTTCGTTCTCTCGGGCATCTAAATGGGCGAGGATTGATTCAGGAAGGCGCCTTTTCAAGCTCTGCAGGAGTTAGCATATCTTTCATCTTTTAGTCCTAATCTTGAATCTTTAACGATTCCCGAGGTCAGACGGAATGTGCAGAAACATAAAGACGCTGTTTAATTTCGATCCCCCGGTCACAGGCGAAGAAGTTCAGGCGGCTTCCTTGCAGTTCGTACGGAAGATCAGCGGTTTTAACAAGCCATCGAAGGCGAATGAGGCTGCCTTTCTGGCGGCGGTGGACGAAATCGCTGGCGTGGCTTCACGCCTTCTTCGCTCGCTGGAAACCACTGCCCCGCCAAAGAACCGGGAAGAAGAGGCGGCTAAAGCGAGAGCCCGCGCCGCTGAGAGATTCGGCGCTTGAGCCTGCCGCGTCAAACGCCTTTTCCATGAGCGAGAGGTCGACTAGCGCGGCTCCGCCAGGATCGCTTGCCAGTTGATAATCGCGTTCCATACCAGGCGATGGTCTCCGCGGTTCAGATCACGGTGCAGGGGATTGAAATTGAAGGCAACCACCCGGCCGCGCCCCACAGGCATGTCGAGAATTGCGGGCCGCCCCATCAAGCGGGCTTCGCCCCAGGCCTGGCCGCTTACCACGAAAGGCGCTCCTTCGCGATCACCCCATTCCATGACGATATGGCTGCGATCTTCGGGCCCGTCGAGACAGGTAGTGCAATAGGCCATGCGGAGCCAACGTCGCGGTGGGTCGTAGAGCGGAAAGTTTTGCCGGAAGACGTGAGTGCGCGCGGGATACCCGTAAGCCAGCGGCGAATCGGGTTTATCGAACGTAACCCGCACGTGCGCGCCGGGGGTGCGGGTGGCTGCCTGTTGCGCGGCTGCGGCAGAATCGGCCCCGCCGCCCTGGGTGCTGCGAGGCACTCCGCCCGAGGATCGTCGAACTCCGCGCACGATGCCGGCTTCGAGAGGCAACATCGATCCGCTGCCCAGGGTCACCAACAGGCCGCCGTTTTCTACGAAGCGTTGAAGTTGGTCTAGTCCTTCCCATCCGATGCCGCCGGTGATGTCGTCCGATTCGGCGGGCTTTCCGAAGCTGGGTGTTTGGGGAGTTGCTTTGTAAGGCATCGGTCCCCAGATTTTTGGCAGCCCCTGAATTTGCTCGGCGAGTTCCAGATCGACGTGGCCGTAGAGCAGAACGTCAATGCGATCGCGCAACATGCCCGCGCGGATATCTTCATCGCGAATATAGGTATAGGGAACCTTGCGCTGGTCGAGCGAATAACGAATCCAGCCGATGGAATCTGTGTCCGCCCACGGAACCCAAATGCCGATGCGCGCGGCCTTGGCTTCATGCCGCGGCACATCCGGGACGGCGGCGGCGCTGGTGAAGTTAAGGCCAAGGCTGGCTGCGGCGGCTTTGACCGCGTCGGTTAATCCCTCGTGTGCGGGCAGGATCCATGACCCCTCAGGGTAATCGATTCCACCGTCGGTAAACGGACGCTCAGCGATTTCGATTGCGAACCCGGCAAGCCGGTAGCGCGCGGCGAGCAGGCCCTCCTGGCCTGTGTCCTTCATCAAGAAGATGGGGCCTGAACCTGCAACATCGCCCGATGGGTGCGGCTCTTCGGTCAGGGGAGTGAGAGCAGCCGAACGCACGGAAGGATCGGCGGTCGGGGTCGCCTGCAGCCGGTAGTGCGCGGGCAATTCCCAGGAAACGTCGTCATACGGCTCGCTGCCGTCCTTCGGGTAATGCTGCGGCGTGAGGAGATCGACGGCATAGTTGCGGTAAGGCTGATCAAGCCGCACGACGTAAGTTCCTGCGGGATACTCGCCGTCCGCCAGCTTAAGGGAGCTCTGGGCGCGGCTTACTTCGATGTGTTGACCCAGCAGCCTGCCGACCATTTGCGCGACGCGAGTGGGATCGCCTTGTCCATCGGGAATCAGGAACGCGTACGGGGGCTGAGTCAGACCTTTCTGCCAGGAGTCCCAACCTTTCTTGTAGAAGTTATGCAGCATCGACTTGGCGTTGCTGGCGCTGAGATCGAGTGCTGCAAGTGCGGCGGTTTCCTGATAGTTCAAGTTGTCACGGGCCGACCATACGACCTCGCCGGCGGGCGGAGGCAGCGGGCGATACCACTCCATGCTGGCCTCGGAGGGCGGCACCGTTCGCCGCAAGGTTTCAGCGGTGCCATTTCCCCAAGTCTCGCAACCGCGGCCAATGCTGTTGTGGTTCATCGCCACAGAATCAAGATAGAGATGCGCGAAGGCTTCACCGAAATTCCAGGTAGAAACGCCAGGCATTCCCATGGCGGTCAGAGTCTGCACTTCGTGAAAGCTTAACTCCAGAAATTCGGTGTAGGTGATGGGATCGATATTCGGGTTGTAGGGGCCGGTGCCGTTCCAGGTCATCAGCATGGGCTCGCCTTCGTGCAGGTCATGAACCACAGTCGGGTGCCACTCGTGAAACATACGATGCACTGCCTTCGTAGTCTCGTGCGTCTGCTGGTGAGTGTCGCGATTGATATCCACAAAGGTGTACTTCGACCAGTAAGGCGGGGACTGGCGCGGCAGAGTAGCTCGATCGGTTTTTCCTTTCAGGTAGCGATAAAACCACTCCACCATCTTGTCGCGTCCATCAGGATTAGAAACCGGATTAATCAGGACTACGAGTTGCTCGCGGATGCGCCGGATCATGGGCTGCTCTGAAACCGCGAGGCGATATGCCATCTCCAGCATGGCTTCGGTGGAACCGGTTTCGTCCGAGTGCAGGGCGGCGTTGAAATAATAAATCGGGCGGGCAGTCTGGATGAGGCGATCGGCGGCAGCGGGATCGGTACGACGCGGGTCGGCGAGCGCGGCGGTTGCGCTTTTCAGGCGGTCCAGATCGCGGAGGCCGTTTTCATCGGCCACCGCCAGCATCAGGATTTCGCGTCCCTCTTCGCTGCGGCCGATGGTGAAAACGCGCACTCGCGGCGATGCGGACGCAAGCGCATGGCAGTAGGCATAGGCCTTGGCGCTGTCAACAAACTCACCCGGAGCCCCGGCGATGCGTCCCAGAAAAGCGAGAGGGGAGGGAACCGTCGCCGATTTTGGCAGGTACGACACCCAGGGAGAGAGGAACCTTTTGTCGCCGGTAGCGGCCGCAATGGCTTCAACCGAGCCGGGTTCGGGAGTGTCGGGAGCGGTTGCGGTTTGAGCCTGCGAAACGGCGTTCACAGCCTGCAGCAAAGACAGCATCAGAATCAGGGATCGGACCATGCAAGCCTCCGCCCTCGGAGTTAAGTGTTTTGTCGGTTGAGGGCGCGAGGGGAGTTTACTACGCGCTTGGCATCCGGGGCGTTGCGACTTCTTCTTGTTGCGAAGAAGTCGCGGGATGGAAGGATCGGCTTCGGACTCGCCAGCTCGCGAAATCTTCAGATTTAAGTTTGTGACAGGAAGCGAACAGTTGTTTTACCGGTAGGGGTGCTTCGACTCCGCGCGTTCGATCGCAAGCGATCGAGCATGCTGCGCTCAGGATGACAGGCTAGTTTGGATATTTGAAGTCGGGGGAGACCTGGCCGCCATAGTGCTTTACGACCAGCGCTGCCGCGGTTGCGATGGCATTGTGCAGGGCCTCAGTTTCGCCGCGGTGATGGCCGGTGAAGACGACCAGAATAATCGGCTGGCCTTTTACCCAGAGCACGCCAGCGTCGTTGGCGATGAAAGGCTGGCCATCACCGGTCTTGTGGGCAATGCGGACATCGCGCAGGTAGCGCGGAAAGCGGTCGTTGACCTGTTGTTTCTCCATGATGCCGAGGAGCACGTCGCTCGCCTGTTTTGAGACAAGCTTGCCCGAAGCCATCATCTCCAGCAGACGGCCGATCTCCCGGGTGGTGCTGTGGCCGAAATAGATGCCGGCATCGTAGATGGTGTGACCGAAAGCTTGCTCAACTTGTTCGCCGCTGTATCTGTCAAAGGGAAAGTTGACCGTCTGATCGCCCGATGCATTGCGAAACGCGGGATCAAGCGTCCCCAGCCATGTCCTGTCCCAGTCGAGGTCGGAAAACTGGATAGAAGTCTTTGCCAGACCCAGGCTCTGCATGTAGGCAGTCACATTGGCCCGGCCGACCTTGTCGCCGAGCGCGTCTGTAGCCTCGTTGTCGCTGATGATGATCATCAGAGTGAGCAGATCCTTAACCGTAGGCGTCAATCCTGGATCCATGGTGTAGAGCACACCTGAGGGAAGTCGCTCGTTGCCGGCGTTGAGCGTGACGCGGTCAGAAAGGGACAGCTTCCCCGCCTCCACCTGGTGCATGAGCTCGGCCGCAATCGCAAGTTTTATGACGCTGAAGGTTTCATACACCGTATCCGAATCGAGCGCGATTTCTTCGCCCGAGGAGAGATTCTTCATGTAGACCGACATCTCTCCGGGAAACTGACTGCGAATTTGTTCAAGCTCGGCCTGCAATGATTTCAGCGACGTCTTTCCTCCGCCGCCGAGATCAGAATTCAACTGATCGAGCAGCTTCGTATTGTTAGTCAATGCGCGTTGCAAAATCGCCGCTTGTTGACTCGCTGTGGTCCAGTCGCCTTTCTCGACTGCCTCTGCCAGACCCGGCAATTCGAGATGGGCATATGTATAACGTGCCCCGTAGAGAATGTGTTTGAACCACGGCCTTCCGGGGATGCCATCAGGATTAAGCCAGTTGCGTTCGACCTGCATCATTCCATGGTTAATGGTATCCGCCAGTTTTGGATCGAGAGTTCCGGAGGCCAGCGCGGCGGAGACGGTTTCGTTGAGTTGCTTGCCGGCGTTCTCAAATGCATCGATTCCCGCCGCAACCGGTTTGAGATCGAGTTGGGTGTCCTTGCCTTTTTCG
Organism: Terriglobales bacterium; assembly: GCA_036265205.1. Taxonomy (GTDB): domain Bacteria; phylum Acidobacteriota; class Terriglobia; order Terriglobales; family Acidobacteriaceae; genus JAIQFF01. The sequence continues at coordinate 12,534 of DATAPL010000013.1, read as the reverse complement.
ACCTCCGCGACGAACTGGCGGATATTGCTGGCGTAGTTGGCAAAGTCAAAGGGCAGAATATTGGCATTAGCCAGACGCAGCGCCAGCACGCCCCACAATTGCGACATCAGGGTGTGATAGCGATAGCCCGGATCGCCGAAATGATTCATCCAGTAGAAATCGTCATACATCGAGTGATACACGCCGTAGTCGCCTTCGAAGCCGAGTCCAATAATCGGCATGCCCACAAAGTTTAGAAACACAGTGTGATCCGAACCGCTGCCGATACGGGTATCGGCCAGGTTGGCATCGCTGACGACAGATGTGTCTTTCTCTCTCTGCCTCTTGCGGATGCTTGATTGCGTCCACGCAGCGTAGAGAGATTTGCCTGATGGATCCTGAAGCGAGCGGCTGGTTTCCACCAGCATGGGGGCCAGGGAAGCTACGGCGCTGCCTTCCAGATTGGGGCCGGAAGTGGAAGAGTCTACGTTAATGTAGGCGACCGCTTTTTTGCGCAACTCATCGACGAACTGCTCGCCCCACTCGGTCGAACCGGTGAGTCCGACCTCCTCGCCGTCCCAGCTGCAAACGACCACGGTGCGCCGCGGACGCATGCCTTGCCTGGCAAGCTGGCCCAGAGATCGAGTCAGTTCCATCATGGACGCAGTGCCACTGCTGGGGTCGACGCCGCCGAAAACCCATGCGTCGCGATGGTTGCCCAGCACCACCCACTCGTCCGGCAGTTCGGAACCGCGGATGCGTGCTTCCACCACATAATAGGGTTTGATGGAATTATCCATTTCGATCTTCAGGTGCACGCGAGCCTGCTCGCCACCCAGGCGATATTTGATTGGCAGGCCGCCCTGCCACGAGTCAGGCGCGACCGGGCCACCTATGTTTTCCAGCAGCGGCTTGGCATCATGCCAGGAAAGCGGCAGAGCCATGATCTTTGGCGCCGAAACCGCTTGATCGACAGGAATACGTTTTGCTCCCGGGATTGAGGCCCATCCCGGAGTGAGCGGATCTCCCGGCACCATGAAATCGTAAGTGATTGCGCCACGTTGTATGTGGCTCTCTGGTCCCCATGGTCCTTCAGGAAAGACTTTTCCTTTCTGATAACCGTCTTCTGCCGGATCGCTATATATAAGGAGCGCGGCCACGCCTTCCCTTTGAGCGGTGAGGGCTTTGAATCCGCGGTAACTGTACGGATTGGAGTAGCGAACCAGCACAATCTTGCCTTTTACATCGATGCCCTGTTTACGCAGCAGGTCATAATCCTCCGGATTGCCGCTGTGCGCGTAGACGACAGGCGCGGTGACTTCTCCCGAAATGGACATGCCCGTCCAGGCGGAACTTACACGAGGATTTTTGGTGTCAGGGTCAGCGTCATAAGCCTGCTCGCGCAGTGTCGCGCGATAGCGAACTGGTGAAACCATTTCCAGAAACGAACTTTTGGGAGCGGTGGCGTAAACGTCATAGCGGTGAATGACTACGTCTTCCAGCCCCTGCTTTCGCCACTCATCGGCGATGTACCGCGCCAGTTCGTTGTTGCGTTCGGAGCCTGCGATATGGGGCTCGGAGGTAAAAATGCGATGCTGGCGGCGCTCTTCGACCGGGGAGGGAAGGGCCTTGAACTTCTGTTCAATCTCGTTCTCCAGTGCAGCTGTGCTGTGGCTAAATCCCAGGATGGCACCGGGGACGGCCTCAGTGCTCTGAGCCTGCGCCGATGCGATCGGCCAAGCGAAGATCAGGCAAAAGACGATCGGGCGAAAGAAGATGAAAGAGGTAGCGAGGAAGAGGCCAGGTTTTCTGGAATCCATAAGTTTTTCGGGTCTTTTGCGATGACAGCTTGCGTGAAGACGGAAATTATAGCAGCCGAGGGTCAGTAGCCACGGCGTAGGGAGGGAACAGCCGTCGCAATGTGATAGCGGCTCCAGATTGTTCTGAAAACCGAACAAACTCTGACGCCGTATCACTCCAGAAGCGCTCTTGCGGCATATTTATCTCAGGGCCGGGGAGGACGACGGGAGCACCACACCTTGTTGAGCATATAAAGAAGGGAAGGCTAGCCATCCAGAATGAATGGTTTTCACCAAGTTCCCAGGTCTGGCGGAGGGAATTGCGACTTCTGTACTGCGCAGCCCATCAGAAAGTTTTACAGTTGCCGCAACTTTAAATGGCACGCGCAAAACATTTTTCCCGGCGGCTCCGCCGGCGCCTGGGCGGCATGCGCAGAGTGCGCCGAGCTGGTAGATGCTGAACGATGGACTGTACTCACCGAGCGATCGCTGCGGGAATTTCTAATCAACCACAGCATCACGCGGGGCGACGTGACTCGCCTGCGTGAGCAGTTCCGCCAGATCCACGAACTATTCCGGCAGTACAGAATTCCCGAGACTCAAGCCTGTGGCCTCAGCCAAGCGGACTAAGAGCGACCGCATTCAATTTCCAGCGTAGCTGATGCGCCAGATCGAGCCTGATCCATCGTCGGTGACCAGCAGCGATCCGTCGGGAGCCACCGTGATACCGACTGGGCGTCCCCAAACATGATCGTTATCGACCACGAATCCAGTCATGAAGTCCTCGTACTCGCCGGTGGCGTGTCCGGTTTGATGTAAGGGCACCCGGATCACTTCATAGCCGACGCGAACAGATTTGTTCCAGGATCCGTGTTCCGAGGCAAAAATGTCGCCCTGGTATTCCGCGGGAAACTGCTTGCCATCGTAGAACGTGATCTCCAGAGATGCGTTATGCGGCTGTAGGACCACGTCCGGCGTGATTACTTTATCTTTCAGTTCAGGATGTTTCCCGGCATGGCGCGGGTCCTGATGACCTCCCATGTACCACCACGGCCAACCGTAAAAGCCGCCTTCCTGTACATGCGTGATGTAGTCGGGAACCAGGTTGTCGCCGAGCCCGTCCCGCTCGTTGACCGAGCACCACAGTTCATTGGTCTTCGGATTCACCGCCAGCCCAACGCAGTTTCGAATGCCGGAAGCGTAGACTCGCATGTCCGAGCCATCGGGGTTGAATTCGAGAACGTCCGCGCGATTCTTCTCCGCCGAGGAAGTGTCGGAATCGTCGATGTTGGAGGCCGAACCGACCGACACAAACATTTTTTTGCCGTCAGGCGAGAATTGAATATCCCGCGTCCAGTGGCTGCCCTCCGGCGGCACGTCTGCAATGTGTTCGGCTGGGCCGCGTGCCTGCAAATCGCCGTTCTGATAAGGAAAGCGCACGATCGAGTCGGTGTTGCCAACGTAGACCCACTGTGGGTTGGACCCGGGCGGATAGAAGTTAATGCCGAATGGCCGCTTCAGTCCGCTGGCGAAGACTGACATCTGTTCGGGTTTGCCGGTCCTGGTAATTCCGCGGAAGACCCTGACGTCGCCGTCGCGATTGGACTCGGCCACAAAAGAATCGCCGTTGGGAGCAGTACGGATAATCCGCGGGTCCTCAAGGCTGGAGGCATACTGCTCAACCTTGAAGCCGGCGGGAACCTGCGGCCACGCGCCTTCGGGACGGGCGACGAGTTTAGGCCCGTTGCCGGCCGAGGGCGTTTTAAAAGGAGCGGGCAGGTCGTTGACCGTGATCTTGCGAATTTGTCCCGGCTTTTCAAACCTGTAGTCGGTGAATGGAGGTATGGGCGGTGGCAGCTTTAGGGCGGATGCTTTTTCCGGCGCCGGGGCTTTTTGGGTTGTCGCAGTCTGCGGCAGGCCGAGGGTTTTCACATAGTTGACGATCAGCCAACGTTGTCGAGTCGGCAGCGACGCCCAGGACGGCATGCCGTTACTCACGTCGCCCTTGGTGATGAACCAGAACAGCTCACCAGAACTGGCAGCCTTGATTTTGTCCTGCGCCAGCGGCGGGATGTTTCCCGAACCCTCGCCGTTTTCGCCATGGCAACGCGCGCACCGTAGATGGTAAAGCGGCTTGCCTGGGGCTGGCGACTGGCCTTCGTAAGGATTTTTCACTTGCTTGGCCGAAGGCGGGGCGTTATGGAAGTTTGCGTCTTGAGCTGCGCCGCGGGAAATCAAAAGAACCGCGGTAACGACCAATATGGCAAACAGACCTTCAAGAACGCGCGTTCTGGCTTTCAAACATTCCTCCGTCGCTGGCCGTGCATGGAAACCCGAACCGCGGAATAATCTTGCTCCGGCCCGAAAGTTAATACCCTTTTATCTTAATCACCACATATTTGAATTCGTGAGAGCCTTCCAGCAGAACCTGATGCGGAACTGCCGGTGGAATACGGACAACGTCTCCCGCAGCAAGCTTGCGTCGCACTCCGCCCTGGATCGTGCCGTTGCGCTTTTCATGAGGACCTACTGTCTCTCCGTTTATCAGAGTGCCACCAATGAGTAGAGTCGCCGAGCCAGATTGTACGAAAAAGACATCGACCTGATTTTCGTGCCACTCCGGAGGACCATCGGCTTCCCGATCAACCAGCATTGCGCTGTCGTGGGAAAAGTCTGCCAGCAACTCGACTGCGAAGCGATGCGGATCGGTGGCAGCTTCCTCGTGCAACTTCTGATCAAGTTGCTGGAGCGACGCCGCCGTCCATTGCTCGAAGCCAAGCGGGGTGTTTTCCTGGGCCGCGACAACCAAGAAGGGAACCGCGAGTGCGGACAGCAGCCAGAGTCTTCTCATCACATTTTTTCTCAGAGTGGCTATATTTTAAGCGCCTGGAAAAATTCAGTTTGTCCGAGGAGCGGCTTTATGTCTCGCCGGCTCCATAGCCGTCAAGCTGTTTGTTTTCAGGCGTTCTGCGTCAGCCTTCTCGTAAGACATGAAGGCGCACGGCTATCGCCAAAACAACTCAAAGCTCCAGATTTGCTAAAGTAAACCTGCCAGCATGAAACGATAGGCACCGGGTGCCACCACTGTCAAACCGGAAAAGCTAAAGGGACGATTCAGCAAGACTAAAAAGATAGCGGGAAACTGCATTTTTCGTCAGCCATCCTCGCCCTTGGCATGGCCAGCCTGATTCGGAGAGAGTCTCATGGACATCCACCAACTCGAGCTGTTTTTGGCGGTGATGGACTCTCCTAGCATGACTCGAGCGGCGGAGAAAGTTTTTCTGTCGCCGGGCGCGGTCAGCCTTCAGCTGCACAACCTGGCCGACGAACTGCACACCGAACTGTTCGTACGAAGCGGGAAACGCCTGGTGCCGACTCCGGCAGCATTGCGCCTGGCAGAACATGCCAAAACCCTGATACAGATGACCAACCAGATCAAACAGGAATTTGAGAATGATCTGACCAAGGACACTCGGCCCTTTCACTTTGCCACCGGCGTTACCACCCTGATTTACCAGCTGGGTAAGCCGCTTAGACAGTTACGGAAACAGTATCCGAAAGCTGAAATACGGGTGACCGTCCAGGTCACGGAAGAGACCATCGCCGGACTGCACGATCGGCGCTTTGACCTCGGTCTGATCTCGCTTCCGGTGCCGGAAGAGAATCTGAAAATCATCCCGCTCTTCGATGAAAAGCTACTGATCGCTGCTCCGGCGACCAGCAAAACCCGGCACGGCCACATCAGCCCCATAAGGGCTTCCGAGTTAGCCCGCGTGCCTTTTCTGCTTTATCCGAGGGGAACTGTCCTGCGGGTCCTGATCGATCGCTTTTTCAGGGACATCGGGGTGACGCCGCGAGTGGTTATGGAGGCGGAAGACACCGAGGCCATCAAGCGCCTAGTGGAATCGGGTTTCGGTTATTCCATACTGCCAGAGCACGCCCTCCGTCGAAAAACCCGTTTCTTCCAAACTTTTCGAGTGGATGGTCACCCCGTGGTCCGAAGTCTGGCCCTGGCCATGGTGCAGACGGACTATCCCCGAAAACTGACCGTTTCCATTGCGGAATTTCTTCGCTCGATGCTTACCGCTGACGCTCAATCGTCTGCAAAGTGATTATTGAGGCGTCGCCAGTTGCACCATTCCCCGCGTCTCGTATCTTAGTTTTCGTGTGACCCATTCACCGCGCGTGTCAACCAAAGAAAAACTAACATCGCCATTCAGCCGGATTAAACGCAGGGCATGCTTAAACACTTAACTATCGAAGCTCCCTGTGACTTTATAATGCAGACCACCAAAAAACACGCGTACAAGGACATCCTATTCATGGGCTATCCTCTTCTTGATCTCGCGAACCAGACCGCAGTTGTGATCGGTGGAACCAGCGGCATCGGGCTCGCTCTTACCAAAGCGCTGGCGGAGGCCGGGGCCAATGTCGTTCCTACGGGTCGTCGCGCGCCGCTGGTGACCGCGGCTGTTTCAGCGGTTGAAAGTCTCGGCCGGCAGTCGCTGGATCAGACCTGCGATGTCGGGGACGTCGCCAGCCTGGCGCGGCTTCTGCAATCGGCATGCACTAAATTCGGCGGAGTTCAGATTCTGGTGAATTGCGCCGGACGAACCAAAAGGATGCCGACCCTCGACTTTCCCGAGGATGAATGGAGTGCCATCCTCGATGTCAACTTGAATGGGACGTTGCGCGCCTGTCGCGTGTTCGGGCGGCACATGATCAGCCAGGGCTATGGGCGCATCATCAATATTGCTTCGCTAGGTTCGTTTGTCTCGCTCTACGAAGTCGCTGCCTACAGCGCCAGCAAGGCGGCGGTCGCATCACTCACCAAGTCGCTGGCCATCGAATGGGCGGCATCGGGCGTATGCGTCAATGCGATTGCGCCGGGGGTGTTCCGCACCGATCTGAATACCGCTCTGCTCGACGGCACCGATCGCGGCCGCGAATTCCTCCTGCGAACTCCCATGCGGCGCTTTGGAAAACTTGATGAACTTGGAGGCGCGGCCGTATTTCTGGCCTCAAAGGCTGCGAGTTTTGTGACAGGTCATTTGCTCGTGGTGGACGGGGGATTTTTGGCGAGCGGCGTCAACCAGTAGCGTCGGCTTAGCGCGCCAGCCAACCGCCGTCGACCGCCAGGACATGGCCGTGAACATAGTCGCTGGCCGAGGAGCACAGAAAAACCGCGGCGCCGGCAACGTCTGAAGCTTCTCCCCAGCGGCCGGCAGGAATGCGCTCGAGAATTTGACGGCTGCGCTGTGGATCATTGCGCAAAGCCGTCGTATTGTCGGTTGCCATGTATCCCGGCGCGATGGCGTTGACGTTAATGCCCTTAGACGCCCACTCATTAGCCAGGGCTTTAGTCAGTTGCGCCACCCCGCCTTTAGCCGCGGCGTAAGCAGGAACCAGAATCCCGCCCTGAAATGAAAGCAGGGAAGCGATATTGACAATCTTGCCTTTAGCGCTCCGCTTGAGCATGTCCTGGCCGGCGAGTTGTGACAACCGGAAGACGGACGTGAGGTTGACCGCAATCAGTTCGTCCCAGTAGTCCTGCGGATACTCGGACGCGGGGGCGCGCCGGATGACACCGGCGTTGTTGACCAGGATGTCGATGGAGCCGAATTCTTCGACCGTCTTTCCGATCAGGGCAGGATAGAAATGCGGGTCCGACATATCGCCCGCCAGATAAAAAGACTTTCTCCCCAGACAAAGAATCTCGTCGCTGGGATTCTTTCCACCGGCGCTGCGGCCGTGGCAGCCAACGTTAGCCCCGGCCTGGGCCAAGGCAATTGCGATCGCAGCTCCCAGACCCCGGCTGGAGCCGGTGACCAGTGCATTTTTTCCGTCAAGCCGAAAAGCTTGCAGAATCGTCTTGCTTTTTTCCGGAGTCGTGCATTCCTCGGCAGTTTTTCGCTTCAATTCGTTCTCACTCGATCCTTCTCATTCGATCTGGGCTGGCTCCAGGTGGGGTACCAGGATCTGAATGGCGGCCAGTGCCACCAGGTAGGCAAAGCCCGCAATCAGAAAAGGGATCATGTAGCTGCCAGTCCACTGCAAGGTATAGCCCACGATCTTGGCAATCAACATTCCACCGATCGCGCCTGCCATTCCGCCGATTCCCACCACCGAAGCGACCGCCTGAGCGGGAAACGTGTCGGAGGTCAGGGTAAAGAGATTGGCGGAAAATCCCTGGTGGGCCGCAGCTGCAAGTCCGATCAGGAGAACCGCTCCCCACATGCTTTCCATGCGGTAAGCAAAAATAATTGGGACCACGCACACCGCGCACAGCAGCATGGCGCTTTTGCGCGCCAGATTTACTGTCTTACCCCGATGGATCAGCCATGACGAGAACCAGCCCCCGGCTACGCTGCCGACATCGGAGATCACGTAGATCACCATGATGGGCACACCAATCTTCATGAGCGCCAGGCCGTGTTTGCGCTGCAGAAAATCCGGCACCCAGAACAGATAGAACCACCAGATCGGGTCGACCATGAACTTTCCCACCACGAAGGCCCATGTCTGCCGGTGAGGAATGAGGCGGGCCCATCCGATTCTCGCCATCGGTGGCTGGGGATCGCTGCGGATGTAGTCAAGCTCAGCCCTGGAAACCCGGGGATGTTCGTCCGGCTTGCGATACAAGATCAACCAGAAGACCAGCCAGATGAATCCCAGCGCGCCGGTGATGACAAATGCCCAGCGCCAGCCCCAATGGATAGTTATCCACGGGACGACAAGCGGGGTGATGATGGCTCCGACGTTTGTGCCCGCGTTAAAAATTCCTGTCGCTAAGGCCCGCTCCTTCTTGGGAAACCATTCGGCAACGGTCTTAATGCTGGCGGGGAAAACTCCCGCCTCTCCAAAACCTAATGCAGAACGGGCAACCACAAAGCTGGTGAAGGAGCTCCCCAGGGCGTGACCCATGGAAGCGAGACTCCAGAAAACCATGGCCAGGGCGTATCCCAGGCGGGTGCCCAGTCGATCCACCAGGCGGCCGACCGCCAACATGCCGACCGCGTACGCCGCCTGGAAGGCAAAAACCAGATTGCCATAGTCGATTTCATTCCATCCCAGGTCGTGCTGCAGCGTGGTCTTGAGCACTCCCAGGACCTGGCGATCCATGTAATTTTTGGTGGTGCCGAAAAGCAGAAGGGCGCAAATAATCCAGCGGAAATAACCCACCCGCGAAACGCCGCCTGCCGCCTCGGAATTCGAGGCCGGAATGGCCGATGTAGCGGCAGGGTCCATAGTTGGATGGCGCTGGTTGAAAGTCGCTACTGTTTCCGGCCGGCTTCCAGGCCGGAAGATCCCTGGTCAAATCCCCGCTGCACATTGACTACGCCGAACTGCCGGTCTTCGCCCTCGCGATGAGCCGCCATCGCCCAGAGAAAGCAGATGGGATGACCGGGAACCGAAACGTTGGGATGATAGCCGCTCGGCATCAGCACCGCGTCGCCATCACGCACCACGGTCACGAGCTCCGGATAGTCGGTTTGGTTATACACCAGTTGAATGCCAAAAGCAGGCGCCGGCATGTTGAAATATACATACATCTCTTCCAGCATCTTGGCGTGCTCGTGCGGCGGCCAGCTCGTCCAGTTGCCCGGCTCGGAGATAGTGAAGCCGGCCACCAGTCTTCCGGCTTGGACGTTCTTGGCCAGCAGCATGTGGAGCTGCCGGGAAGAGCCAGTGCCCCCGGTCTTAAAATTCAAGCCCGGATCGCCAGAGACTTGTGAGAAGTGTACGACCTGCAGCGGGTAGCGTTTTGCAACCTCAGCCGAGAATTCGGCGATATCTGCGCTGGCGCTGGTGGTGATTTTCAGAGAGGAGTCGCGCGGAATGTACATGGAATCGTACCGGCCCAGCGAGTAATCCTTGCCATCCGTCGTGACTGTAGCGTGGCCCGACAGAACGATCAACCCAGTCTCGCGGTCGCCGTTCGAAAAAGTTTCGCTAGGATGGGAAGAATTGAGAATGATGCGTCCGTAGGCCAGGTGCTTCATCGAGCTGTTCCCCGGCGTGACCGAAATCTGGCGCCCCATGTGTTCGTGCGTCTTGCGAAAAACCATTTGACCGATCGAAGCTTCCGGGTTCGTGCTCATTCAATGCTCCCTTACAAGGCGGCCTGTAATTGCTGTGTCCAGGGGCGGAGCTGCCACGAGAAGCAGCTTTCCTTTGGCACTGAAGCACTGCTTCGCCCAAAGTCCCTCGCGGGTTTTGGAAAAAATAACATTCCCAAAACCCGTCGCGGCACTCGATGCTTCATCGCGCAGATTTCATGCATTTGAGATTGCGATTCGAGGTATTGGGCCTGAACTGCGCAAGATTGTTACAGCCTCTCGCGGGAGCGGCATTCCTGCGAATCGAGCGGCGAAAAACATCGTTCTCAATCGCACAACATAGCAATCGTTCCCAAGTATAGAAATCACTTTGCCGCTGTCAAACCATAAAAACTTAAATCTATTTTCAGTCAGACTCAACAGTCTGTGCGGTGTGGCAGCGCCTCGGCTTTCAACAGAAAGGGCGCGAAGGCGAAGCAGATCCGAACATGCGAAGCGTTCGTGCTCTGGGCGGTTTGTGCTGGAGGTCCGCTCTGAGGCGGTTGAACTCACAACTTCTGCAGCTGCTGCCACACTGCGGGTTCGACGGGAACGCCATTTGCCAGGTTCTCCTGTCTTGTTTTCAGGACACGATAGCCCGGATAGCGCACGCGTTCTCCCTGCGAATGGGGCGGCAATTGAAAGTGTTCGATGATTTGATCGGCAATTTGCGAAGCCTTGAGCGCGCCCTGAGACGGATCGAGCGCAGAAAAATCGACGGCCAGAAAGACTTGCGAGACCATGCTTTCCCGCTCGGGAATCGGCGGGATCTGGTAAGTTGCTCGCCCATCAGACAAGATCGCGGCCAGCAGGTCCAGCATCAAAGCCAGACCCGAGCCTTTCCAAAAGCCGATGGGCAATGCGCGATTTGATTCTTCGATAGCTCCAGGGTCTCGGGTCAGCCGCCCCGCTGAATCGAAGCCGCCCTCGACCGGCAACATTTCGCCGCGCATGCGATAAGAAGCCAGAGCGCCATATGAAAATTGCGACATCGCCATGTCGAGAACAATATGGCCCTGCGGCCGCGGTACGGCGATCACCAGAGGATTGTTGCCCAGTCGCGGGTCGGACGCGCCCCAGGGTGGCAGATTAGGCAGAGTGTTGGTCCAGCATATGCCGATGACGCCGGCATTCGCGGCTTGCCAGCCATAACTGCCACCGCGCATCCAGTGGTTGGTGTTGGCCAGGGCCACGCAGCCCAACCCATGTTCGCGCGAAAGAGCAATCGCCCGTTCCATACTGTGATATGCATTGAGATTGCCCGGACCGATGTTTCCATTCCACCGCTCCATTGACCCGGAACTCGAAACCAGCGCGGGACTAGCGTGGATGTCGATCAGCCCGCTTTGAATCATCGCGAGGAATCGCGGAAAGCGGTTGAGCCCGTGCGTGTAAACGCCATCGCAGGTGGTATCGGCAAAAAGCTGGGCGCAGCGCCGGGCTCGCTCTGCCTCGAATCCCAACTTCAGAAGGACTTTCAACAAGGCGTCAAAGAGATCTTGATAGGAAACTCTGAGCATTGCCCGCTCTCCTCCGGCGATTGCCCGCTTAAATTACCAGCAGACGGGCAGAATAACAGGCGAGTTCTCGCCTGGCGTTGTGCAAGCGACTTTGTTTAGCTCAACTGAATGTAAGCTTCAGTTTTTACGGTTTGACCTGCAAGGGTGGCTTTTGTAGTCTGCCTCGCTGGCTCCCGGCTTGATGTCACTGCGTCGAGACGTCGACAGGCTGCGCCAGTGCCTCGTTCAGTCAAAGATTCACCCAGTTCAATTTTCCGTCAAGATTTCAGCCGATCAAACCGGAGCAGGGGACTCATGACAAATCGACTTCACAAAGGTGTTGCATTGCTATTGGCAAGCTGGATGACGGTGGTGGCGTTACCTACGCTGGGACAGAAGCAGCCCAAAGAGTTCAAGAAATGGCCGGCGGGGAGTTCGCCGCGGGAAATTGGAAAGCGTGTGGCCGAGCGTCTGGCTTCAACGCCGCACTCGAATTTCAGCCGTCCCGGCCCTCCTCCATTCATTACCTATCCCGAGGTCGCGACCTGGTATGGGGCGCTGACCTTCGCGCAATTATCCGGCGACAAAAATCTTGACTCCCGCCTCATTCAACGCTTCGAGCCGCTGTTTGGGGAAGAAGCGAAGCTGGTGCCGGTCCCCGATCACGTCGACCGCACCGTATTTGGCGCCGTGCCGCTGGAAATTTATATCCAAACCAAACAGCAGAAATATCTGGACCTGGGCAAGAGCTTTGCCGATAAGCAGTGGGAGAATCCGACGCCGGAAGGGCTGACGCCACAGACTCGCTTCTGGATCGACGATATGTACATGATCATCATCGTGCAGTTGCAGGCGTACCGCGCCACGGGAGATGCAAAATACATCGATCGGGCCGCGCTGGAGATGTCTACCTACCTCGATAAACTACAGCAGCCGAATGGCCTGTTCTACCATGCTCCCGACGTGCCCTTTTTCTGGGGCCGCGGGGATGGCTGGGTAGCTGCCGGGATGTCAGAAGTGTTGCGATCGCTGCCGCAGAATCATCCGCAACGCGCTCACATCATGGAAGGTTACAGGAAGATGATGAAGGCGCTGCTGCAGTATCAGGACAAGGACGGCATGTGGCACCAGTTGATCGATCATCCCGAGTCCTATCCG
>DATAPL010000012.1:0-2236 GCA_036265205.1 Terriglobales bacterium | reverse complement strand
GGCCGCAGACAGTGAAAAGGCGACGATAGCAAACGAAACACGTAACCAAGCCGTCCGCATAACTCAAAGGGAGAAGTATATCACTTGAGCGTCGGCGGCGTTTCCAATTTCTTCGCTAGACTTCTTCTTCAAACGGGATGTAATGAAACCAGTGCTGTTCCGTAAGGGGCCGGATCATGACGGCATAGTGCAGCACCGCGCCCTCGGTCCCAGCTACCAATGTGAGTTCAGTGTCGATCAGCTTACCGTCACTTTGGCAAGCAGTTCCCGGAACGGGCCGCCTGGGAAGCAAGTCGGGCTCCGGAATACTGAGGAACCGGTTCGGAAGCACAGTCGAAACGGGAAGCCCGAGCAATTCCCCATGCCTCCAGGTAAGTACGCGTTCGAGCGCCTCATTGGCAAAGATCAGACGTCCGTCCTGGTCGAATATGATGACGGGAATTTCCGTCTGCTTGCGAAGGGTTTCAATAGTTGTTGTTTCCGCCGACATAGTCTTCCGAATTCACTATCTGAACTGCTTATCGGAGCACGGCGAGCGAGTCTGAGGTTCAATATGCTAGACTCTGATAGTAAGCCCTGGACGGGGACGTAGTTCAGCTGGTTAGAACGCCGGCCTGTCACGTCGGAGGTCGCGGGTTCGAGCCCCGTCGTCCCCGCCATTCCTTTTCAAGCTCTACGCACTGGCTCTACGCCAACAACGGGGGCAAACCCGAATCCCAAACCTTTCTAAGAACATAACACCTTCACTCGAAGTCTGTAGTTTTCGAAGTTGCGGAACCCGTACGCCTGGCGGTTGAGGGTCTCCATTTTGTTATGGAAGCCTTCGGTGATGCCGTTGGACCGCGTGAAGCGCCACATGCGCGCGATCTCCTCAGACCAGGAGTGCAAGGTCTCGCCGAGGGTGATGAGTTGCGCCAGTCCGGACTGGCGCAGCCCGACCACAGCGCGCAGGAAGCGGGGAGCCAGTTTCTCACATTGGCGGCGGGTTTTGTGTTTTTTCAGCAGCAAGTAGCAGAGCCGTTGCTTGAAACGGTAAATCAGCTCCAGCGCCGGCCGCTGGGCCAGGTACGTCAACAGGCGCACCTGCTGCTCGGGCTTGAGATTGTGCCGATGGCGTCGCATCAGCGAGAGTAGCCCGCGGTTTTTCGAGCCGACCGCGTCGATCTCCCGCCAACAGGCCAGGAAATGGTGGTTGATGAGACGGATGACATGAAAGCGATCCGCGACAATGAGCGCCTGGGGAAAGTGTTTTCTCACGATCGATCGATAGACCACCGCCAAATCCATGCACACGATCCGAACCCCCAGTTTGCCTTGCAGGTTCACAAAGTACGATTCCAGGGCGGCTTCGGAGCGGCCGAGCGTGATGTCATAGATGCGATGGTTCTTCAGATCGCAGAAAGTGGTGGCATAGCCGTTCTTGCGCGTGAAGAAATGCTCGTCAATGCCCAACACCTTGGGACAAACCGGAGGATGGTCCTGACGGGCCCGGCGTTGCAGGCGCCGCAGAAAATAGCGCTGCACCGTGGCGGCTCCGATGCCCTTGCGTCTGCCCAAACAGCTTCGGTTCACGCCGTCCAGGTGCTGCTGATAAACCATCTCCTGGAAGCTCTCGCTGGCTCTCTGGCACGGCTGAACGCCTGGCAACTGCTGGCGGAACACGCGGCCACAATCCAGACAGCGGCTCTTGCGCACCCGCAGGTCCATAATGCCCCGCCGGAAACCCCAGTCGTCGTGGCGGACCAGCCGGCGGCACGAGCCTTTGTTGCGCAGACGCGAGCCTCCGCACTTGGGACACGATATCGGCCCAGTATACCGGGCCGATATCGTAATCGTGCCGCCATTGCGCTCGATGTTGCTAATCTCGTAAAGGGGTAGACCTAAAACGATCTCTGAGTCGGTCAAACGTATTCTCCCAAGAATGTTTTATCAACTTGGGATCACAGTCTGCCCCCGTTCTTGATCAAGAGCCGTCCCACCACAGAATCTCGATCAAGTCACCGCGCCGGCCGCGAAACACGAATATGTGCCCGCAGAACGGGTCCTGTTCGAGCTTCATCTGGGCCACGGCACTGAGATCGGTAAAACCACGCCGCAGATCGGTGACCCCAGCCGCGATCCAGACCTGGGCACCCGAAGGGACCGTGATCATGCTAGCAGGCATTCCAGCTGCCTTTTCCGGCCTCAAAGAATACATCGCCGCGCGTCAGCGCGCATCGTGAACGTTGCAACAGTG
>DATAPL010000011.1:0-47336 GCA_036265205.1 Terriglobales bacterium | reverse complement strand
AGGGAGCAGAGCCAAAACAGAATCTACAAAGTCCAAGTCAAAGGCGGACAAGAGTGTCCGCCCCACACGAGCTTTTTCGGGATGGCTAGGTCTACTGCTTGGGCACAAAATCCTCCATCACCGCCTTCCGCATCAGATCGGGCGGCAGCAGTCCCTGGGCCAGAATGAAGTCATGAAACTTCTTCTGGTTGAACTTGGGCCCGAGCTTCGCCTCCACGTCTTTCCGCAGGGCGATCAGCTTGGTGTAGCCATAAAAGTAGCTGTTGGCTTGCCCCGGCGCGCGATAGGTGTAGCGCTCCACTTCTTCCTGGGCAAAGGCGTGAGACTGCACCACGTCCTGCTCCAAAACCCGGAAAGCGTCCGCCGGCTGAACCTTTCCCGACTGCAGTTCCGGGTCGAGAAACGCTCGGGCCGCCCGCAGCAGCCTGTAGTCCAGCGACACTAACTGTCCCTCCAGCGGCATGTAAGGCCGGATGAGATATTCCGAGTACAGCCCCCAGCCTTCCACGTTGGTGCTGTTGAAGGCATATCGAAACCGTGCCAGCGAAACTCCATGTTCCAGCATGGAGTCGAACTGCAGCTCGTGCCCGGGACGAGCTTCGTGAGCAGTGAGTGTCCACGCGGCCGCATCGAAGGTAAAATCGTCGTATTTTTCGGAAGAAGTCTGCCCCGGCCCGGCCGGAATATTCAGCGGCAGCACGAATTCCCCTTTCTGCCCGGTATTGTGCAGAAACGGCGGAGGCACCATGTGCGGCGCCGGCTGCTGCGCCGTCTCAGCCGCGGTGGCAATCCGAATCCGCGCTGGACGATCTGGCAGGCTCACAATCTGCTTATCCACGATGATCTTCTCAATCTGCTTCAGCCGCTCTTGATAAAACGGCAGGATGGCATCGCCCACCAGTTGCTGCTTCTTCAATTCCCGCATCACGTCGCGGTAATCGCTGGAGGGTAGGTGCCGCTCCTTCGCGATCTGCGCCGCAATCGGCTTCATCTCTGCCTGGATGTCGTTAAACGCCTGGTGCGCCATGGCCGCCAGTTCTGCCGGTGGGATGTCGATGCCGAAATCTTCCAGATTGAGCGCGTACTCCTCAGGCGGCAGGCGGAAGTCCGCCCGTGCCCTGGGCAATACATTCGCCCGCGTCCACGCGTCATAATCCACCAGCTGCGTCTTCAGCTTGCCGTAAGGCTCGTCCCAGCCCGTGAGTTTGTACTTTTGCAGCAGCGCGGCAATTCCCTCCAGGTAATTCGAATTCCGCGCCAGTTCGGTTTCAATCTCCGTACGCGCCGGATACACCACCCCCGGCTTGGCCATCTGCTCCATCACCCGCTGCTTCAGGATGTCAGTCAGCGGCTTGTAGCCGGGTTCCAGCCCCGCATATTCGCGAATGCGGACCACCGCCGCAGGCCGGCGATCGGAAGAAGTCTGCTCGTCCAATAGAATCCGCAGGCCGCTGAAAACCCGTTGGCTGGCGTTCAGAAAATCCACCCGGTGAGCGCGGTCGAAGTCCTCTTCTCTGAATTGCAGCTCCATCTTGCGGATCACGATTTCCAGATCCTGCGCTACTTGCTTTTGCTTCTGCTGTCCCACAGCGCCCTTCAGGGTCGCGAGCACCTCTTCCTTCTCCTTGCGCTCCTGATCTTCGTCAGCCAGGGTTGGCTGAGACACCTTGGTGTCGAATTCGGTCAATCCCTGATTGGAGCCCAACTCGGGCGTATGCTTCATCTCCACCGCCAGCAGCATGTTGGTGTACTTGTTGCTGGCGGCAATCCAGTCGGTGGAAGATTCCTGTGCGGAGAGGGACAAGACGAAAACAGCGCTTATGAAAGCGAGGCTGATGACAATGATGCGATTCAACTGATCTTCTCCTGTTGTTTGTTTATTTTTTCGTTCCCCTGCCACTGCCAAAAAATTTCCCAATGCCCAACCGTACCTGTACCGTGTTGATCCCGGGATTCGGATCGGAGAGCCCGGCGTTGGAAATATGCATATACCGCACTTCCACACTCCAGTTGCGCGATTCTCCCAGAAAATGCGCCCCCAAAGCGGCAGAAGAGGTGAAGTTAACCCGGTCGGTGCCGGTCGGGACGTCGTGGTTGGTAAATAAAGTGCCGCCGCTCAGTTCAAGGTAGGGCACCACCCGCCCGCGCGTGGCAAAGTTCCACTTCAGGTTCAGCGGATTGAAACCCGCCCCGAATGCTGTATTGGCAGGCTGGAACACCACAAACGCCGGCACCGCATCCAGGGCAAATTCGAATCGCCCTTCCAGGAAGCCTGGCCCGTGCGGGCGCGTGAGAATCCATCCGTAGCGCAAGCCTACATTCCACACCCCAGTATTCGAAGTGCCGCCGGGAACGGAATATCCGCCGCCCGACCAAAGCTGCACCTCGTGGCCGCCATCCTCCACTCTGGATTGGGCCCACGCCAGCGAAGCACAGAACAGCAAAACGATGCCGAGCAGCTTCTTCATGCGTTCGCCACGATACCGGAATCCTTCAGTCAAGACAATTCCGTGAGTGTGGGACGGACACTCTTGTCCGCCGCTTTTGACTTCAGATCTTAAAAATGGACCAGCTCCGGGATCGAGGTTTTCGAGTTAAAAGCGGCGGACCGGAAGTGTCCGCCCCACACACCAGGTCACAATCCCAATCCGCCGTCGACCGCCAGGATCTGCCCGGTAATGAAGTGCGGCGCAGTTGCGAAAAACAAAACCGCCGCCGCAATCTCCTCACCCTTGCCGTTTCGCCTCATCGGCGTCTGCCCGGCCATCTTTTTCATGAATGCGGCCGCCGCCTTCTCTCCCAGGTCGATCATTCCCGGCGCCACACAATTAACCGCGATCTCCGGCGCCAGCGCTTTGGCCATCACCTTGGTCAGCATGTGGACCGCCGCCTTCGACGAGCAGTAGTGAGCGTGGTCGGCCCAGGGACGCAGGCCGCCTAGCGAGCCCAGGTTGATTATTTTCCCTTTTCTCTCGCGCAGATACTTCAGCGCTTCGCGCGAGACCAGAAAAGGTCCGCGGGTGTTGGAAGCAAATATCGCGTCCCACTGTTTGAGCGTTAGCTTGTCGAATTCGACGGTCTCATAGTTCGCCGCATTGTTGATCAGGATATCCAGCCCGCCCAGTTCCCTGGCCGTCTCCTTGATCGCCGACTTGACGCTCTTCTCCTCGGTGATGTCGCAACGCAGAGCTACCGCCCGTCCGCCGAAGCTTCCCAGATCGATGACGGTATGCTGCGCTTCCCTGACGGAGTTTCGAAAGGTAATGGCCACATCCGCGCCCGCTTCCGCCAGCGCCATGGCGATTGCCCGCCCCAGTCGCCGCGCCCCGCCTGTAACCAGCGCAGCCTTGCCCGAGAGTGGTTTGCTCGCACCCCGATCCATGCAGGGGATTGTAGTCGAAATCCCAGACCTCCAGAGCGCCCCTCACGACTGCTGAATGCCGGTTGCGAAGTACTTTTACCCCATTCCCAAACCTGCTAAACTCCGGGCCATGGCGGAGCTGCGCGAAGTCGTGGTTTACTCCCGCAAGGGCTGCCATTTGTGTGAAATCGTCAAGGAAACCCTGACCAAGCTGCAGCGCCGCGGCGGCTTCGCCTGGCGCGAAATTGACGTGGAAAGTGATGACGAGTTGCGCCGCCGCTTCACCGACGAAGTCCCAGTCGTCTTCATCGACGGCCACAAAGCCTTTAAGTACCACATGGACGAGCGCGAATTCCTCCGCAAACTAGCCAGCTAGATCGAAAACCGAACGAAAAGTGAAACAGAAAGGGCAAGACACAGAGGGTGCCCCACCTTTCGCTGTCTTTGCGAAAGGTGGGCAGTAGGCTACTTCGAAAAGTGAAGATATAAAACAACCGCCGTTTGGCAAGCGACAATAGACGCGGCCAAATACCAGCCCTTCTTCGTCTTCGGTGTCCAGATCATCATAAAGAGAAATACACCCAGCCACGGCAGCCCCAGCCATAGTGGAAAATTATTCATGCCGCCGCTCTTGCCGTCCTACGCTGTTCGTGTGCTTCCCAGAGGGCAACCAAGTCCTCTACACTCCAGGGTCGATCCGTAGCGCCAGCGGCCATAGCCCACTACCGAAAGGTGGGACTTTTGACTTTAAGGGATCGACTTTAACGAAACCGGTTTACTCGCCAGTCAGAAACTTATACTGCGCGGCGCTCAACGGAACCACGCTCAACCTGCCCTGTCGCACCAGAGGAGAATCTGCAAAAAGCTTATTGGCTTTGACTTCAGCCAGGGTCACCGGCTTGCCGATTGCCTTTCCGGCCTTGATCTTTACCTCTGGATTTTTAGGATCGGCATCGTCCACCGAAACCACTGACGCCGTCCCCACGGCGCTTTTCTCATCGCCGGTGTGGTAGATCACCAGCCGCTCCCCTGGCTTCATCTCGCGCAGGTGCCGCAAGGCCACGGGATTTCCCACTCCGTCCCAAATGGTGACTTTTTCGTGTTGTAAATCAGCAAATGAATAAACCGTAGGCTCAGTCTTTAGGAGATAGTCCATAAAAGAAATTTCACAATGCCCTACTGCGGCTTGTCCTTCTGCGGCTCCGCCGGCGTCTGCTGCTCCGGCTCGTCTTTCTTGTCGCCAGGGTGCTCCTCGTAAATAGAATATTGCCCCGACGGCCTCTTCATCTTCACGGTTATGTCGACGGTGGGCTTGTCGATGTCATAGTCTGCCCCAAAAGTCTGGAAACCGGGCGCCAGAACCTGGACCCTCAGTTTGCCATAAGGCGCGCCGTCAAAACTGGCTTTGCCGTCGGCATCGGTTTTGATCTGCAGGCCGCCTTTCGACTGCTTGCCGTTTTTCTGCACTGGATGCATCACCACACTGGCATTGCGCACCGGCTTCCCGTTGTAGTCCCTGAGGACCACAAAGTTCAGCATCGCGGTATCGTCCTGCGCCAATGCCAGCGCGGCCAAAACCATCGTCACTGCCAATCCGAGCCCAATTTTTCTCATGGCTGACCGTCCAATTTTAAGCAAGCCATCAAATCCTGTCACGCGTCAACGCCGCGTCTGTGCAAGCTATTCTAAAAAAAGGACAAATGCGGTTTCATTTGACAATCTCAAGCCCATTGCATACAATTAGCACTCGCCAACAATGAGTGCTAACAATCGAAATTTTGGCGAGGTCCCTGCAATTCAACCTGGATTTTCAACTCAACCTGATCGAAAGGAGTCTGCAAGTATGGCCAAATTCACCCCACTACACGACCGTATTTTAGTCCGCCGGATTGAAGAAGGCGAGACCACCCGTGGCGGCATCATCATCCCCGACAGCGCCAAGGAAAAGCCTCAGGAGGGAGAAGTCATCTCCGTAGGCAAAGGCAAGAGCAACGATGAAGGCAAGGTATTCCCCCTGGCGGTAAAAGAGGGCGACCGCATCCTGTTCGGCAAGTATTCCGGCACCGAAATCAAACTCGATGGCGAAGATTTCATCATCATGCGCGAAGAAGAAGTACTCGGCATCCTGACCGGCGCCGCTAAGAAAGAACTCGCCGGATCGCGCCGCTAATTTTTTTTAGTTGTCATCCTGAGCGAGCGCAGCTGTTGCGCGAGCGAAGGACCTGAGTGAGTCACGGCGCGTGATCGCCAACGGCGATCACAATAAGGCGCCAGACGAACATCCATATTCGCAGGCCCAGCCTGCCATCACAAGCGAAGGAGATTTCAGTTATGGCAAAGCAGATCGTACATGGCGAGGAGTCGCGACAGGCGATTCTCCGCGGCGTCAACTTACTGGCTGACGCGGTAAAAGTCACTCTCGGCCCCAAGGGCCGCAACGTGGTCATCGAAAAGAAATTCGGCTCGCCGACCATCACCAAGGACGGCGTCACCGTCGCCAAGGAAATCGAGTTGAAGGACTCGCTCGAGAACATGGGCGCGCAGATGGTTCGTGAAGTCGCCAGCAAGACCTCGGACGTAGCCGGCGACGGCACCACCACCGCCACCGTTCTGGCCCAGGCCATCTACCGCGAAGGCGTAAAAACCGTCGCAGCCGGCGCCAACCCGATGGCCATGAAGCGTGGCATCGAAAAGGCCATCACCGCCATTGCCGGCAGCCTCGACAAAGACGGCAACCGCGTCAAAGGCGAACTCGACAAGTTCTCCAAACCGGTCACCGGCGACATGATCGCCCAAGTCGGCACCATCAGCGCCAACAACGACGAAACTATTGGGAACATTATTGCTCAGGCTATGAAGAAGGTGGGCAAGGATGGCGTCATCACCGTCGAGGAAGCGAAGACGCTTGAGACCCAGTTGGACGTTGTCGAAGGCATGCAGTTCGACCGCGGGTATCTCTCTCCTTACTTCGTCACCGATCCCGAGCGCATGGAAGTTTCGCTCGAGAACGCCTACATCCTGATCAACGAAAAGAAAATCAGCTCGATGAAAGACCTGCTGCCCCTTTTGGAGCAGATCGCAAAGAGCGGCAAACCGCTTCTGATCGTGGCTGAAGACGTGGAAGGCGAAGCGCTCGCTACCCTCGTGGTCAACAAGCTGCGTGGCACGCTGCAAGTCGCGGCCGTCAAGGCTCCCGGCTTCGGCGATCGCCGCAAGGCGATGCTGCAGGACATTGCCACCCTCACCGGCGGCAAGGCCATCACCGAAGATTTGGGCATCAAGCTGGAGAACGTTCAGATCTCCGACCTGGGCCAGGCCAAGAAGATCACGGTGGACAAGGACAACACCACGATCGTCGAAGGCAAGGGCAAGCACGCTGACATCGAAGGCCGGGTGAAAGAAATCCGCAGCCAGATCGATAAAACCACCAGCGACTACGACCGCGAGAAGTTGCAGGAGCGGCTGGCGAAGCTGGTTGGCGGCGTGGCGGTGATCAAAGTCGGAGCCGCGACCGAGACCGAAATGAAAGAGAAGAAGGCTCGTGTCGAAGACGCAATGCACGCTACCCGCGCGGCCGTGGAAGAAGGCATTGTCCCCGGCGGCGGCGTGGCCCTGGCCCGCTCCATCGGTGTACTCGACAAGCTGAAGCTCGAGGGCGACGAGCAGATCGGTGTCAACATCGTGAAGCGTGCCCTGGTTGAACCTTTGCGTCAGATCGCCGAGAACGCCGGCGAAGAAGGCGCAATCGTTCTGGGCAAAGTGAACGATGCCAAGGACAGCAACTTCGGCTACAACGCCCTGACCGGCGAGTACGAAGACCTGGTCAAGGCGGGCGTGCTCGATCCGACCAAAGTGGTGCGCACCGCACTGCAGAACGCCGGTTCGATCGCCTCGCTGATGCTGACCACCGAAGCCCTGGTAGCGGAGATCCCGGAAGAGAAAAAGGGAGCTCCGATGGGCGGCGGCGGACACGGCGGCGGCGGTATGGAAGGCATGTACTAGGACTGGCCGTCCAGGCAGAAGCGCCTACGGCGCAAGGCCCCGCTCGCAAGAGCGGGGCCTTTGCTTTTTGGGATTGAAATTTTCCACCCTGGAAAGCCGCGGAGGGTGGGGCACACGCGCGGGGACTTTGTCCGGGTGTGGACCGCCCCACTCAAGCCAAAGGCAGGCTTGAGTGGGCCACCCGCCCGTCCGATCTTATTGAGGATTGACAGCAAAGCCGGGCACGGCCAAGGCAAGCCAATTACCAAGCAGATTGAGGATGGGACGGACGTTTATTCGTTTCTGTTTTGGCAGTTGGGGGTGAAACCTCAGGGGCGGTCGTTGGCCGGCAGTCGTTGGTCGTTGGCCTTCACTAACAAGACAAGAGCCCCGAGCATGCGCCCGAGGCTTCACGAACCGACAGTGTAACTTGTCCAGATACACGCTCAGCATAGAATGCCCAAACTTAGAGTCAGGTTACACAGGGTGGGCCATCCCGCCCAAGTTGGTGTCTCAGAAAACCGGTGAACGTCCCGTCTGTCCCCGGATTTACGTTTACTTATCATGGATGTCCCCGGCATTCCCCCGTCCGGATTTCCCACTCACAGTCTAATTGAGCACGCGGTAATGGATGTTGTAGTTAGAGAATGAAAGGTTTTGTCCGGAAATCTGAAACTGAACGTCAAAGTCGGACACTCCAAATGGAATAGTTAATTTTACTGCGACTTGTCGGAAGGAATCGGTATCCGTACTCAGGGACGCAATCGGCCCCACTTCGTTTTTCTTTGCCCCGATTTCAGAGAGCGGCTTCTGCCGGCCCTTACTTTCGCCAAGGTATGGCAAGTCAGGCGTCATTGAGGTTGTACCTGTAACGCCGTGGCATCCGTTCACGTCGTTGATACCAAATTGGGGGTGCACAACGACCCGGCAAATATCGGAGGGACTGACCAACACCGCATATATTGGTTTCTTGAGAGACTCGTTGCCCTCATTCCTTACGTAGAACAATACTTCGTCCACACCATCCCGCTTGTTGAATGGAAGGCTTGTGTTTGCCGCCGCAAGAAGATGAATATTCCCGCGTCCCAAGGTGTCGTTGACTTCAACGTATGCAATTGGATGAGGCGGAAACAACATACGCCACAACGGAGGGACTCCCAGAGCGAGGCCGATTATACCTACGACTGTGCCTACAAGGGTCGCGATGAACCCCGCCGCTTGGCTTCGCGACAATGAGCGCCATCTGGGTTTCCATCCGCCGGAATGCTGCCAGCAAAATCTCTGGCCCGATGTTGCCCGATTCTTGCAGAAGACCCCGGTTTTCAGTTTGAAAGCGCACTTTGTGACCGAAGGGTCATCGACCATAGCCGTTCCTCACTCCTTATCGTACCCTGCCGTGGCGGCCAGGCGAATCTTTGTAACCGCGGACCTCCAAGTGGCCCATGACCGGCTTTCGCTGCTGTCACGCTAGAACAAGCCGCTCTGGAATTTGTCGCGGAACTCTGTCAGACTAACGAGCCTATGATTACGGATAAGAGCAACTACGGACCCCGCGGGGGGAATCTTGCGATTGTCCTGCTGTGCCCACACATTGTTGCGGATGACCGCCTCGTGTACTTCGATTACAATAAAAAATCGGGGCACTGGGTTATCCGGGACTTCATCGCGGGACAGAGGCTTGACAACTTCAATTCACCCTTAACCGTCGCGCAAATAGAAGCTGATGCTACTCACGATGAAACTCCGATTTGGTGCAATGTAGAGCAGCAGAGGTCTGAGTGGGAAACATACTTAACCCTACGTACAACCGCAGTTCGTAGATTGAACCGTCCACTCCCTTCACCAAGCCCGCCGAATCCCGGTTCCGGCGATTGGCAGCCTCTCTAACAATGTTCCGGGGGGCGGGTGGCCCTCCCGTTCACCCAAGGCTGGACGGGTGGCCCGCTCAAGCCTGGACGGGTGGCCCGCTCAAGCCCGGTCTTGGCTTGAGTGGGGATGTTCAGAGGTCACAGACCTGGGCCATCGAACCGACTAGATTGTCCTCATGCCGTGGGGACTGATGCGTTTTCAGCACAGCGGGCAGAGTCATTTTGTCACTTTCTGCTGCTACCATCGCCGGCAATTACTTACTACCGACCCCAGTCGTCGAATCTTCGAGGCCGCGCTGGAGCGGGTCCGACGCAGTTTCAGGCCTGAGGTCTACGGGTACGTCGTCATGCCGGAGCATGTTCATCTGCTGCTCAGCGAACCGAAGCGGGATACGCTGGCCGATGCGCTGAAGTCGTTGAAGCAGGGAGTGGCGCGGCGATTGATCGGCGCTAACAGTCATTTCTGGCAAAAGAGATACTACGATTTCAATATTCGAAATTACCCGCAGTTTGTGGAAAAGCTGCGCTATGTTCATCGCAATCCGGTGAAGCGGGGGTTGTGCGAGCGCCCGGAGGACTGGGAGTGGAGCATTTTTCGTCACTACGCCACTGGCTGTGAGGGACGGGTGGAGATCGAGTCGGAATGGACAGCTAGAAAACGTGAGCGAGCGGTGGGGAGACTTAGTCCAGGTGTGGAACTGCCCCACTCAAGCCAAAGGCGGGCTTGAGTGGGCCACCCGACCTAACTGTTTCTCCCAGCCAAAGTACAGCCTTTTCTGTACGGCGGTTTTTCCCTCTGGCTCGGCGAAATTGCGCGTTTTCCGCCCCGATCTTCCCTATCCAGCAGAAAATATGGCTCTCCGGCACTTGGCCCTTTTCGTGCTCTTATCACTGTCGAGCCCAGGAGGGAATCATGCCAAACATTCATATTGATAACGTCGGCGATATGGCGGTGGTGGAGTGTGAAGGCAGATTTGTTCGCAGTGAAGACGCTTTCAAATTGCGCAACGCGGTTACATCTCAGTGCGACGCCCAGGTGGTAGTGCTCGACCTCACGGAAATGCGCGCCATCGGCGGGGGCGCCGTGGGCATGCTGGTGTATCTGCAGCGCTGGGCGCACGATCACGACATACGTTTCAAATTGTTCAATCCCAGCCGCGTGGTGCGCGAAAAGCTGGAGCACACCAACTCGATGTCAGAGTTCAAAGTGGCATCACTCGACGAAATGATGGCGCTGCTAGGCCGCGCCGATCCCCGCTACGCGCTAGCTTCGTAGAAGACGCAAAGTCCGGTGAGGCAGTCGCTGGGGGGAGATAAAAAAGCGATCGCCTCACCGGTCAGTGCAGGCGCGAGCGTCCACATTTTCTGAACCGGGCGTTTGCGCGGTAAATTCACCACAGCGGGCAGAGTCGACCCACCTCGCCGAGCCTTGCTCGGCTGGACGGGCGAGGGCGCCCGTCTCCACACGGTCCTTTCCGGTCCTACTCGGCATGTGGCATGGAAGCTTTCGAAGCGGGATGATTTCTTGCTGCCGGGCGGGTGTGCGACTTCATTCTCGCCGCGCTGCTTCGATTTTGGCGATGTCGATCTTTTTCATCGGCATCATTGCCTCGAAGGCGCGCTTTGCCTCGGCGCCGCCGGCCGCGAGGGCGTCCATCAGCGTTCGCGGGGTGATCTGCCAGGAGAGGCCCCAGCGGTCCTTGCACCAACCGCAGGAGCTTTCCTGGCCGCCGTTGCCGACGATTGCGTTCCAATAACGATCGGTCTCTTCCTGCGTGTCGGTGGCGATCTGGAAAGAAAAAGCCTCGCTGTGCTTGAAGGTTGGGCCGCCGTTGAGACCGAGGCAGGGGATGCCCACGACGGTGAAGTCGACCGTCAGCACATCGCCCTGCTTGCCGCCCGGGTAGTCGCCAGGGGCCTTATGAACAGCCGTCACTTCACTATTCGGAAAAGTCGCGGCGTAGAAGCGCGCTGCGTCCTGCGCGTCCTTGTCGAACCAGAGGCAGATTGTGTTTTTCGCTTTCGATTTCATCAGCTCTCCTAGTGGGGAATGCAATAGGTATTAGACGAGGCGACGGCGTGAAAGTTGCCCGGGGGAGGGGAAGAGATTTGGAGCTCCTGGGTGTATGAGAAGGGCCGCGGTTTTGGCTTGAGGGCCCTCGCTTCGCCCGGGATGACAGTGTCGGGAATATTTCGCATGCCGGCAATTGCCGAGCTTTGCTCCGCTGCGCAGGTGGGACACCTGTCCCTACGTGATCACGGCTTTCGCGGGCGGGGGCGCCCGCGCCACACTTGCGCTACAGCGGACTCAGTTCATCTTCTCCGTCTTTCACTTCCTTTTTTTCCGGGGCGAAGCGGGATTCCAGAAATCTTCTGGCCAGGTGTTGACCGCCGATGCCGAAGGCGATGGCCAGTCCTAACATCACAGCTCCCATGACGATGGCGAAGGCCAAGAGCATGGTGGAGTCAGCCAGGCCGAGCTCTTCGAAGACTGCGGAGGCGGTGAAGACGGTGATCAGCACCCGGGCGGCGGAGCTGAGCAGGCGTGGGGAGGGCATGTCGGTGTTGACTGCCCACAAGAGAGCGGCGCGGGAGAAAAAGCTGGCGGCCAGCAATCCGAAGAAAAGAAAGAAGAGGGCGACGATCAGTCGTGGCAGGAAGATGAAAAAGCGGGTTACATATTCCTGCATTCCCAGGATGCCCAGGGCGCTCGTGCCCAGCAGGACGAATCCCAGCCAGGCCACCCAGAAGGCGAAGCGGCTGACCAGCTCGGTGGAGGAGGGCAAGGCGGCCTTGTTGAGCAGTTGAGCGGCGCCGGCGCCTTCGGAAAGTTTGTCGAATTTTATGAGCCGCAGGATACTGCGCAGAATCCACTTCACCAGGTAGGCGATCAACCAACCTACGAGCACCACGATCAGCATCACCATGAGGCGAGGCAGGAAGCGCGCGAACTCGCGGATCAGCTCCTGCGTGGCCTGAGTCAATTCGTTCACAATCATTTCCCGCATCGTGACCTCACTTCCTTCCGTTCCAGAGTTCCACCAGGGACGGTTTAAGACGTTCGCACGTCAGGCAAAAGTTTTCTACGTTCTGCTGCAGTTCGTCGGCTGAAGCTTCTCGGTTCTCCACCAGGAAGGTGAATGCCCTTCCGCGATAGAGCGGGGCCAGGGCCTGGATGATGTGGTCCCGGCTGATGACCGATTTGTGATACGAAGCGGCGAATTCGTAGACGGTGCGGGCCCAGAGGTCGTCCGCGTAGGAAAAATCATCTTCGGCGAGAGCGGCGATCCGTTGCAATTCGGAAAGCGTGGGCGGAGAAAGAATCTGCTTGAGAACCGGCTCGAGTTCAGCCACGCCGGAGTGGAAAATTCCCAGCAGGCGCTTGCGATTGATGCGCAGCGGTTCGAGAGTGACTTCTTCGCCGGCGTTCAGGGTGGGGATGGATTGAGAATCGTGGTTCGAGCTCCACAGCGAAAAATTGGGCTCGAGCGACCAGAACAGCGCTCCCACCGTCTGCCGCATGGCGGCGATAAGGTCGGCGGAGCGGGCGTCCACGTGAGGCTTGACGCCGAGGAAGGACTGGGCCAGGCGGAAGCCGCCGGTGATGGCAGAGATTGTCAGCGAGATTTCCGTGCCGGTGCGGCCGGCTTCGTGAGTCCAGATTTCCTGGGCGAGGAAATGATTTCCCAGGGCTCCGGAAAAAGAGAACTCGGCGGCATAAGGCTCTTTGACCCGCTTGCCGTAAAAGGCGCGAGTCATGGGATAGACCAGGTTGCGCATGAGCAAGCCATCGAATTTGTGGCGGCGGTAGAGCGGGGTGATGAAATCGAAATTGCCCTGAAAAACCGGGCGCAGCAGGCGCTCGATCCACTCCGGCTCGATGGAGGTGGATTCCGGCGAAACCACCGCGCAGGCCGAGGCGCGCAGGAGTTCGGCCGAGGCCAGAATGGTGCGCAGGGCCGTGCCCGTCGAAGGCTCGCCGGGATATTCGGCGCTGATGCAGTGCAGAGTGCGCAAGGCCTGGAAGTCGGCGGACCGCTGGGCGTCGCTGATGGAGGCGCCGCGCACCAGGTCTGGAGTCTGATCGCGGGAGCCGCCGTCGGCGTTTACGATTACGGCGCGCTCGCGGGGAAAATATTTCAGCAGGCCGGCGCGGATGGTTTGCACC
This sequence comes from Terriglobales bacterium, assembly GCA_036265205.1. Lineage (GTDB taxonomy): Bacteria > Acidobacteriota > Terriglobia > Terriglobales > Acidobacteriaceae > JAIQFF01. The sequence continues at coordinate 33,958 of DATAPL010000011.1, read as the reverse complement.
ACCTGGCCAACCGTCTCGGCGTTGTTGTAAGTAGGCACACCGATGAGGATGTCCGCCTCGCCGACGTAAATCAGCTGGCGAACAAATTCATCGGTAAGAACGCTTTCCTCGGCCAAATCTATGCCTCGCTGCTTTCAGTGGCCAGATCTCAGATCACGGCCCTCAGTTCCCAGATCTTCTGCTTCAAATCCTGCGCAGGCGGAACCAGTAGAACTGGTACGCACCCATAGTCAGCAAGTAGGGGAGATCTCCGATCCTGGGAAATATGTTTCTGCCGAACATTTCAATCAGGATATTGCCTTTAAAGCGGCGCAGGTCAAGCTCCACCGCCTGGGCGGAGTTGGAAAGATTATTCACCGCGAGGATAGTCTCTTTTTCCGACTGTCGCACATAGGCCAGAATCCTGTGATTGGCAGGATAGAGAAATTCGATCGACCCCTGGCCGAATACGGGAGTGGACTTGCGCACTTTGATGATGCGTTTCATCCAGGAAAGCAGCGAGTGGTCGAAGCGCTTCTGCGCCTGCACGTTCACCGCCTGGTAGCCATAAACCGGATTGAGCATCAGGGGGGAATAGAGGCTTTCCGGATCGGCGGTGGAGAAGCCGCCGTTCCAGCCGCCTTCCCACTGCATGGGAGTGCGGACTCCATTGCGGTCGCCCAGAAAGATGTTATCGCCCATCCCAATCTCATCGCCGTAATAAATGATGGGCGTGCCAGGCAGCGACATGAGCAGACCGTTCATCAGTTCAATGCGGCGGCGGTCGTTGTCGAGCAGCGGCGCCAGCCGCCGGCGGATACCGACATTGATGCGCATGTGACGGTCTCGCGCGTACTGGTCGTACATGTAGTCCCGCTCCATGTCGGTGACCATTTCGAGGGTGAGTTCGTCGTGGTTGCGCAGGAACAGGCACCACTGGCAGAGCGGCGGGATTTGCGGCGTCTGCTTGAGGATTTCGGTGATCGGTTTACGGTCCTCGAGCTTGAGGCCCATGAACATTCTCGGCATCAGGGGAAAATGGAACGCCATGTGAAATTCGTCGCCGTCACCGAAGTAGGCCCGCAAGTCGGCGGGCCACTGGTTGGCTTCGGCCAGCAACATTTTCCCGGGATAAAATTTGTCCAGCTTGGCGCGCAGTTCTGTCAGGACGGCATGGGTTTCCGGCAGATTCTCACACGACGTGCCCTCGCGTTCCACCAGGTAAGGGACCGCATCCAGGCGGAACCCGTCAACGCCGAGGTCGAGCCAGAATTGCATCACCTTCCACATTTCCTCACGCACCGCCGGATTGTCGTAGTTCAGGTCGGGCTGGTGGCTGAAGAAACGGTGCCAGTAATATGACTTGGACACCGGGTCCCATGCCCAGTTGGACAGTTCCGTGTCCACAAAAATAATGCGAACTCCGTGGTACTTGGTGTCGCTATCGCTCCAGACGTACCAATCCCGCCGCGGATTGTCCCTCGAGCTCCGCGACTCCTGAAACCAGGGATGCTGATCGGAGGTGTGGTTGAGCACCATTTCCACGATTACGCGGATGCCGCGCTCGTGCGCCGCTTGAAGGAAGACTTTGAAGTCGTCGAGGTTGCCGTAGTTGGGATGGACGGAAGTGTAGTCGGCGATATCGTAGCCGTCATCGCGCAGCGGCGAAGGAAAGAAAGGCATCAGCCAGAGCGCGTTTATACCCAGCTCCTGCAGGTAATCGAGCTTCTGGGCGAGACCGCGAAAATCGCCGATGCCGTCGGCATTGGTATCAAAAAACGTGCGGACGTGGACCTGGTAGATAACGGCGTCTTTGTACCAGAGAGCGTCCTGAGGCAATGGCAAAGCTGATTTCTCCCCGTTACCGGTTTTGGTCAGATCGATCTCACACAAAATAATCGACGCCGTCTTCCGTGCGTACGCGCCGCCCGACACGGAAGATGTGAGCCGGCAGGCGCAGCGGATTCAGTTCGACGTAGTTCCGCGAGCCTCGCCAAACATAACGCGCATCGGTCAGCAGATCGTGCATTTCGTAAGGCTGGCGGGGATCCAGATGAAAAAGATCCAGCGGCAGATCAACCCATGCTGATTGGGTACGAAATGGATCCAGATTCACCACTACGACAATCAGGTTGAGCAGGTCATCCGTCATCTTGCTGTAAATGATGATCTGGTCGTTGTCGGCAGCATGAAAACGCAGGCTCCAGTCACTTTGCAACGCCGGGTTGTCGCGGCGGATCTGGTTCACTTTGGCGATCAGCGTGGCCAGACTACCGGGATCATCCAGATTCCAGCTGCGAATCTGGTATTTTTCCGAGTCGAGATATTCTTCGCTGCCCGGGCGCACCGCGCGATTTTCGCTCAGTTCAAATGCCGGGCCGTAGATTCCGTAGTTCGCGCCAAGAGTCGCAGCCAGGGCCAGCCGTATCATGAATGCCGGGCGCCCGCCGTGCTGCAGGAAATCTGTAAGGATGTCCGGCGTGTTGGGCCATAGGTTTCCGCGAAAGTATTCCCTTACATCAGTTTGCGCGAGTTCGTTAAAGTATTCAGTGATCTCCGTTTTAGTATTGCGCCAGGCAAAATAAGTGTAGGACTGGGTGAAACCCAGCTTGGCCAGCTCGTACATCACTTTGGGCCGGGTAAAAGCTTCGGCCAGAAACAGCACGTCGGGATAGCGGCCTTTCAGGTCTGTGATCAGCCATTCCCAGAACTCGAACGGCTTGGTATGCGGGTTATCGACGCGAAAGATGCGAACGCCCTGTTCAATCCAGTACAGCACGACGCTGCGCAACTCATCCCAAAGGGCCTGACTCTGCTCGGTCTCGAAATCGAGCGGATAGATGTCCTGATATTTCTTTGGCGGATTTTCCGCATATTGCACGCTGCCATCGGGACGGATGCGAAACCATTCCTTGTGCTCCTGCGGGTAAGGATGGTCAGGCGCGCACTGATACGCCAGATCGAGCGCAACTTCGAGGCCCAATTCCTCTGCCCTGGAACGCAGGCGCTGAAAATCTTCCAGCGTTCCCAGCTGGGGATGAAGGGATTTATGACCGCCTTCGCGCGAGCCGATTGCCCATGGGCTGCCGACGTCCCCGGCTGCGGCGCTTTCAACATTGTTCTTTCCCTTGCGATTGATCCGTCCAATCGGGTGAATCGGGGGAAGGTAGATGACGTCGAATCCCATCCCGGCCACGTAGTCCAATCTCTGGGCTGCGTCTTTCAAGGTTCCGTGACGTCTGGGCTGGCTGGAAGTGGACCGCGGAAACATTTCGTACCAGGCGCTGAAGCGGGCCTTATCACGATCCACCACAACCGCCAGTTCCCTGCTGTACATAGTCGCCCGGCGGCGATCGGCGTGGCGGATCATCAACGCCTGCAACTCCGCACTGGACGCCATCTTCACCGCGGCCGCCAAATCCCTTGCCGCCAGCTTTTTCATCTCCTCGGCGCGGGTGGCCAGCAGACCTCTGTCCTTCCGGCTCACACGGAGGGATGCAGCCTCGATGAGCTGGACTCCGGAGAGAATATCCACAGAGATGTCCTGGGCAGCGTCGAACTTTTTTACGATGTCGCGGCTCCAGGAGAGAAATCGATCGGTCCACGCCTGCAGCGTATAAATGTGGCGTCCCTCGGCCGTTACCTGAAATTCGCCCTGCCAGCGATCGTTGTCCAGCGGCCGCATGGGAACTTCTTCCCAGGTGGTTTGGGACGCGGGGCGATGGCGCAACACGGCGTACAGGACGTCGTGGCCGTCGGCGAAGATGTCAGCGGTGACTTCGACCGACTCGCCAAGCGTGCGTTTGATGGGGAAACGCCCACAATCTACCTCAGGCCGAACGTTTTCGATGACAACCCGCCTGGGAAAAGCCGGCTTGATGGAGGCGCTTTCTTCGCCACTCGTTTCGACACGCTCGCCTGGCAGTGCAGACTTCCCGGAGTTGAGTGTTTGTGCCATTCAGTTGGTTGCAGATTACGACCCGGGACGCGCCTCAAGACTCGCGGGCAGTGAAAATATTCGATTATTCAGCCTATTTTGAAAATTTATCACATGCCATGGCAGCGTGTACCGCATCGCGACCGCCGCTTGGACATGGTGACTCAGATGAGATAACCGGTTAAAACGCAGCGCGGGACGAGGGCGAGACGCCATCTGGACAGCCGGGGGAACCCCGGCGCTACATGGACGAAACGACATAGAGAGCCGCTTCAAATGGCGGCAACCGCACCTCCGAGGGCGCGGACAGCGTTTCGATCGGTCGCAATGTAGAGCCGCTGCCATAGATGGCGTCGCCGGTCCAGAGTGCGAGTCGCCAGCCTCTGGGCTCGGGCAAACTGGGAATACTCTGCTCTTTGTTCGAGAAATTGCAGACGAGCAAAGCGGCGCTGCCCGACGGGTCCGACCTCTTCATCACGAAGGACTTTCCCGCCTCGTCAAGCTGGACCTCAGTGAGATCTTTGCGGCAGTTGCTTAGGCTCAGGTGTTGCTTCCGCAGGGCGATCAGATCGCGATACAGGCGCAGGGTTTCTGCATGAGGAGAATGCGAAAGCTTCGACCACTCCAGCTTGCATTGGTCGAAGGTATGCTGCGCTTGCGGATCGGCGAAATCACTTTCGGAGTAGTGCGGGCCCAATTCTCTCTTGCGCCCCTCGCGCACAGCTGTGACCAGATCAGGATCCTCGAAGCTGGTGAAGAAAAAGAAAGGCGCAGTTTCACCGTATTCCTCGCCCATAAAGAGCAAGGGCAGGAATGGCGAGAGCAGCGTGAGCGCCGCGGCCAGCTTCCGCTGTCCAGCAGAGACCAGTGTGGAGAGGCGCTTGCCCCGGCTGGTGTTGGCTACCTGATCGTGGTTCTGAATGAAACCGACAAACTGTTCGCCGGGCCGATCCTTCGACGAGCTGCCATAATGGCGCCGCCGGTAGCGCGAATATTTGCCGTCAAACACGAATCCTTCCCGGATCGATTTACTCAGCTCGGACAGCGCGCCAAAATCCACGAGAAAGCCTTCCCGCTCCGGAGTGAGCAGGGTGTAGAGCGCATGATGGAAATCGTCGTGCCACTGCGCGTCCAGGGCGTAACCTCCCGCGCCGCGCGGATTGATGATGCGAATATCTTCAAGATCGCTCTCGGCGATGATCCAGGCCTGCCGCTGCAGACGTTGAGCCTGATTCTGGAATTGTTCCGCCAACTCGTCGAGGATGTGACGAGCGCCGAAGTCGTAGATGCCGTGGATCGCATCCAGGCGAAGCGCATCCACGTGATACTCGGTGAGCCAGTAGAGAGCGTTGTCGATGACCCAGCGGCGAATCCCGTCGCTTTCGGGCCCATCGAAGTTGATAGCCTTGCCCCAGGGCGTGTGATACGCGTCGGTGAAGCAGGGGGTAAACTCGGGAAGATAATTTCCTTCCGGACCAAGATGGTTGTAGACCACATCCATCACCACCGCCAGGCCGGAGCTGTGGCAGGCGTTCACCAGTTTCTTCAGGCCGGCGGGACCACCGTACGAAGATTGCGGAGGATAGAGGCTGGCGCCGTCGTATCCCCAGTTTCGGTTTCCGGGAAATTCGGCCACCGGCATGATCTCGATTGCGGTGACGCCGAGATCGCGAAGATAGTTGAGACGGGGAATGATGCTCTCAAACGTGCCCTCGGGCGTGAATGTGCTGGTATGCAGCTCGTAAATAATGAAATTTTTGAGCGCAATGCCAGACCAGTCCTGATCGGACCAGGCAAAGGATTCAGGATTGACGACACGCGACGGGCCATGAACGCCATGCGGTTGCCAGCGTGAAACCGGGTCCGGACGTTCGCGCCCACCTTCCAGAACGTAAAAATAGTCTGTGCCTTCGCTAACCTCCGGCACGGTGGCCACGAACTCCGCTTCCGGGGTGCGGGTCATGGAGACGGTGCGAGGGTTGTCTCCCAGAATGCGCACAGCGAGGTCGGTGAGTCTTGGCGCCCAGACGCGAAACTCCACGCTGGCGTTGTCGCGGACGGAGGCGCCGAATTGCAGCCGCCACATCGGCCTGCTCGGGCTACCGGGCATTCGCCTGGCCCTCAACATTGATCAGGAGCGCGATCGGAAGATGCGAAAACGCCTGCGCGACCGGCACAACCAGGGCGCCGTTTCGCCGCACCGGAGAAACGATTTTTCCGGTAAACACGTCGCGATAGGGGCCGGCGGGAAGCTGCGTGCGCAACGCGACCTCGGTATTGCCCCACATTTCCTCTCCCACCGGAGGACGCGCGTGGGCATCAAGCTGGGAGAAGAAGCGTCCAGCCATCACCAGCACTGTGGCTTCGCGATGGGAGCGGGCAAATGCAATCACGTGCTTGCTTTTCTCGCCGGTGGAGCGCAGAGGCAGATAACTGCCTTTGGCAAACAGCGCGCGCTGCGCCCGGCGCAGCCGAAGGGCGGAGCGGGTTATGTAAAGCTTTAAGCTGCCATCGGTGGGTTCGGCGACGAGGCGATCCACAACAGAGGCGGCATCCTCCGAGTCGGCTCCCCGGAGCCGAGCCAGCTGCTGGTTGAGGCGGTCGTAGTTCACCGGCCGGCGATTGTCAGGATCTGCCAGGCTGAAGTTCCAGACTTCGGTGCCCTGGTAGAAGTCCGGCAGGCCAGGCGATGCGATCTTCAACAAAGTTTGCGAAAGCGAGTTGCAGATACCGGCGCTCGCCACTTTGGCCTGGAACTGCGAGAATTCGTAGAGAAACGGTTTGCTGACCGAGCGGTCCAGAATGTTGTCGAGAAAACTGTGAAAGGCGGATTCGTATTCGCTATTGGGATTGATCCAGCTGGTATTGACCTTGGCCTCCCGCAAAGCTTTTTCCATGTAGACATGAATACGGTTCGCGAACTCCCTGTGCTCTTCGCTATTCATCGGGTCCAGCGGCCAGGCACCCACCAGGGTTTGATACAGGAAGTATTCCTCGTTGGTGCTGGGGACAGCCTCCCCGGCAACCGAGAGCTTTTTGTCCTGATTCAGGCCCTGCCAGGCGCGGATGGCACGGTACCAGTCCGATGGAATCTCCGACAGAACGTTAATGCGCGCACGAACGTCTTCACTCCGTTTGGTGTCGTGAGTCGAGCTGGCCAGCATGGCGTTTCGCCAGGCCTTGCGGCGGGCCAGATTCTTGCCGTGGAAGTAGGCGGGCGCAACTCCGAAAGTTTCCGGAGAGCCGCCCACCTCGTTGAGTGACAGCAAGGGGCAATAGCGATAGAAGGCGGTGTCTTCCAGTCCCTTTGCCATGACCGGACCGGTGAGCTGCTGGAAGCGCATGACGAACAGACGGCGTTCGGCTCGCTCTGCGTCTCCGATGCTGTCCGGGTCTTTGAGCAGGAGCAAGTCCTGGATGAAATCGAAGACGGAAGCGCTGGTGGCTGGATTGCGCCGCTTGGCCGCCTTTATGGCGATGCGGATGTAGCGCTCGTCCTGCTCGTCGGGGTGCTGGGTGTCGTTGCGAATGTAAGTACGGTAGACGGGAAAACAGGCGATGACTTCGCGCAGGGCATCGCGCAGGCTTTCCAAAGTAAAGTCGCGCGACCGGCGATGCTGTTCCGAGATCCGGTCCAGGCGGCGAGAGAGAACGTTCAGCTCGCTGGACATTGAGACTTGCATTACCAGACGCTTGCTTTCGTAGATGAGGTCGGCATAGCTCTGCGACCAGCCTGTGAACTGGCGGTAGAGACGCTGAAAGACGCGCCTTTTCGAACCGTCCACAAAAAGTCCATTAAGCAGGTTCAGGAAGCCATAGCCGGTGGTTCCTTCGATCGCCCAGCCCGGCCGCAGGTCTTCGCTCTTCAGCAGAATCTTTTCCGCGGCCACGTAAAAGCGACGCCGCACCGCATTGTTCGAGCCGTTGCCGGAGCCTTCTCCGGGAAGGGGCGCTTGCGCCTGCAAATCCTCGAAATACTTCAACGGGTCGAACAAGCCGTCGGGGTGATCGACGCGCACGCCCGAGACCAGCCCCTTTTGGATCAGATCAAAGGGGATGCGGTGGACGGCGGCGAATACATCTGGATTTTCTACCCGAATGGCGGCGAGATCGTTGATATCGAAAAAACGGCGGTAATTGATTTCGTCGGACGCAACCCGCCAAAAACTCAAGCGATAGGCCTGCTCGTCAAGCAACTTTTCCAGTTGGTCGAAACTGTGGGAGTCGCCTTTGCTGCCATTGACCGCAGTCAGCACGTGGTTCAGAGCCGTTCTGGCCGCTTCATTGGAATCGATCAGGGCAGCCAGCCGACGTTTGATGATTTCCTTTTCCCGCTGGCGTTCGCGCACCTTGGCCAGGTCAGTCTCCTCGCGCGGCGGCAGGTGGGAAAGAGCGGTGAGTATGCTCTCAAGTTCCAGGAGATGGTTGTCGGTAGCGGGCAGCTGATCTTTTATCTTAACCAGAATTTTTTCCAGAAACAGCGACCACGAGCGGGGCGCCAGGGGATACAGAGTGCCCTGGGAATCGAGCGAAAAAACTCCCGCATCGTAAACCGCTCGTATTGACTGATTTTCGAGGACGAGTCCGAACTGATCGGGCAGAAAGGGCAGCAGAACCTTGTTGGCGAGTTCCGGTTTGGGCGGATTCCAGTCGATATCGAAATATGTCGAATAGTCCGAGCTTGGCCCGTTTTCGAGAACATCCCACCACCACAGATTCGAGGAGTGGGTGATGCACATGTGGTTGGGAACAACGTCCACGACCAACCCCATGGCACGCTGCTTCAGCTGGCCGGCAAAAGCTGCGAACTCATCTTCCGATCCGATCTCCGGATTAAAGCGGGTGTGATCGGTGACGTCGTAACCGTGCAGGCTGCCCGGATGCGCCATCAGAAATGGCGAAGTATAGCAGTCGGTGATTCCGAGATCATGCAGGTATTCGACGATGGAGGCAGCCTGGCGGAAAGTGAAGGCCAGGTTCAACTGGAACCGGTAGGTGGCGCAGGGGACATACGCCGGTTCTCCTGGAGCTCTGTTCTTCACTTTCAATTGGCCTCGGTGGTGCTCAGATGCACGAAGCGGTTGGCGCGTCATCTGCTTCGAAAGTCGAACACGCAGTATAAACAGACGGACGCGATTGCTGCGGAACTCCTCGTCACAGACGGGCCCGCGGCTGTCTTCTCGCGGCCGGTGAGGCTTATCGTGCAAAAAATCGTCGTGGCCGCCGCGCGAATTGCCCGCCTCGCGACACTTGCTGGTAACCTATCTTAACTTACGTACATCTCAGGGGAGACTTCATGGAACGTTATATCTGCATTCATGCGCACTTTTACCAGCCGCCGCGCGAAAACGCCTGGCTGGAGGCGGTGGAGTTGCAGGATTCCGCGTATCCCTACCATGACTGGAACGAGAGAGTAACAGCTGAAAGCTACGCGCCCAACAGCGCTTCGCGAATTCTCGACGGCGAAGGGCGCATTCTGAAGATCGTCAACAATTATTCCCGCATCAGTTTTAACTTCGGCCCGACGCTGCTTTCCTGGATGGAACAAAAAAGTCCCGCGGTCTACCAATCGATTCTGGCGGCTGACCGGGAGAGCCAGCAGACCTTCTCGGGTCACGGCTCAGCGGTGGCGCAGGCTTATAACCACATGATTCTTCCGCTGGCCAGCCGACAGGATAAATACACGCAAATCCTTTGGGGAATTCGGGACTTTGAAAGCCGCTTTGGCCGGCATCCCGAGGGAATGTGGCTGCCGGAAACGGCGGTGGACTTACAGACGCTCGAGGTTCTGGCTGATCAGGGAATCAAGTTCACCATCCTTTCTCCGTATCAGGCGGGTCGGGTGCGACCCTTGGGTGGCCGGGCGTGGCGCAAAGTCGATGGCGGAAGAATTGATCCGTCGATGGCGTATGCGGTTCGGGTTCCATCGGGATCGACGATGAATGTGTTTTTCTACGACGGGCCTATCTCCCGCGCCATCGCCTTCGAGGATTTGCTGGCGGACGGAAAGCGTTTTTCGGAGCGGCTGCTGGGTGCGTTCTCCGACTCGCGAACCTGGCCGCAGCTGGTTCATATCGCGACTGACGGCGAGACATACGGCCACCATCGCGCTTATGGCGATATGGCGCTGGCATTTGCCCTGAACTATATCGAGTCCAGCCAACTGGCGCGGCTCACCAACTACGGAGAATATCTGGAGAAGTATCCGCCAACCCAGGAAGCCAAAGTGATTGGAAACAGTTCGTGGAGCTGCGTTCACGGCATCGAGCGCTGGAGAAGCGATTGCGGATGCAACTCCGGCGGCCACGCCGGATGGAACCAGCAGTGGAGAGCGCCATTGCGTCAGGCTTTCGACTGGTTGCGTGATAAGGCCGCTACTCTTTACGAAGCCGAGGCGGCAAAACTGTTCGAGCGTCCGTGGCCTGCGCGGGATGCGTACATTGACGTCATCCTGAACCGCTCGCGCGACAACGTGGTCAAATTTATGACCGGGCAAGCCAAGCGGGAGCTTTCTAATCCTGAGATCGTGAAGGGGCTGAAACTGCTGGAGCTGCAGCGCTACCTGATGCTGATGTACACCAGTTGCGGATGGTTCTTTGACGAACTCTCCGGCATTGAGACTGTCCAGGTCATCCAGTATGCGGGCCGTGCACTACAACTGGCTGGGCAATTGTTCGCCGAGGATCTGGCGGCTCCTTTCCTCGAATTGCTGGCACAGGCCAAAAGCAATATCCCGGATCAGGGCGACGGGCGCTCCATTTACGAACGCTACGTACAGCCTGCCATGGTGGATCTGGAAAAGGTGGGCGCGCACTATGCCGTGAGTTCCCTGTTCGAGGATTACGGCCAGAATACTCGCATTTACTGCTACGACGTGGAACGCCTCGAGTATCGTACTGCTCGCCAGGGAAAATTGCGGGTGGTGTCGGGACAGGCGAATGTGGCCTCGGAAATTACCTGGGAGTCGGATCAGGTCACGTTTGGCGTGTTGCATCTCGCCGACCATAGCGTGATTGGCGGCGTACGTCACTTTCAGGGAGCGGATGCGTATCGAGCCCTCGACCGGGAGGTGGAAAAAGCGGTCGCGAGCGGCGACCTGGCGGAATTGGTGCGCTTGGTTGAAAAGAGCTTCGGCACAGGCACCTACACACTGCGATCCCTGTTTCGCGACGAGCAGAGAAAAATCCTGGGTGTCATTCTGGAAGAAGCCACCAACGAGGCTCGCTCGCTGTACCGGCACTTTCACGATGAGCATGCCCACCTGATTCGCTTTGTGACCGACCTGGGAGTGCCGTTGCCCCGGCGCTTCCGGCTGGCGGTGGATTTCACGCTGAATTCGGAACTGCTCGACGCATTTTCGAATGGTGAAGTCGATCTGCCGAAATCCAGAGAGATCCTCGATGAGATTCAGCGGACTGGAGTAAAGCCCGATGCGGTCACGCTGGAATTTGCTTTGCGCCGAACCATTGAACGGCTGTTCGCTCAGTTCGTTGCCAATCCAATGGAGCCGGGACTGCTTCAGCGTTTGCAGGAAACCGTCGACCTGGTTCTCGGCCTGCCTTTCCAGGTGCGCCTGTGGGAGGCACAGAATACCTACTACAGCATGATGCAGGATTACGCGGGCCAGGTATCGGAGCGCGCAGAGCGCGGGGACACTGAAGCGCGGACGTGGCTGGAGGGCTTCGCCAAGCTGGGCGAGAAGCTGAAGGTGAGATTCCAGGTCAGCGCGGCGGCAGGGGCCGCGTAGCGCCTGCAAAAAACACCAACGATGCCGGGTCGAGCCCTGAAGAGCGCGGCTGTTGCTGATTACTGGTCAGCTTCAAGCGTTCCGGCGAAATTAAAAGCTTAACTACAACAAATTCGATATTGGACGGTTGAAAGCCTACGACGGAAAGTATCCTGTCGCCCATGAGTGGTTTCGCCTTCCGACAACGCTGGTACCGACACAGGAAACCTAAACACCGCGAAGACTTGTTAAACTCGCCAGACGAAGGAGCGAGGCATGTCGCAGGCGGCCACGGCGGTCGAAGAACAGCGGGTCGGGCGGGTTGGCGATCCCTGCGCGATGGTCATCTTTGGCGCAGCCGGCGATCTTACCCGCCGCAAATTGATTCCGTCCCTATATAACCTCGCCAAATATCGCCTGCTGTCGCGCGAGTTCGCAGTGATCGGGATCGCGCGCAGCCCGATGTCCACCGACGACTTTCGCGCCAAGCTGGTGCAGGATCTCAAAGAGTTCGTGGAAGGTCCGATCGAGCCCGATCTGGAAGAATGGTTTCAGCGGCATGTCTTCTACATTACCGGGGAATTTGCCGATCAAACTACCTACCAGCAGCTGAGCGACCTGCTGCAAAAAGTCAACCAGGACTATTCCACACACGGTAATTACTTTTTTTATCTTGCTACTGCGCCCGATTTTTTTGGCCCCATTGTGGAGCGGTTGGCTGCGGCCGGGCTGATGAAAGAAGAAAATCATCAGTGGCGGCGAGTCATCGTCGAAAAGCCATTTGGCCGCGATCTGGACTCGGCTCGGGCGCTCAACCAGCAGCTTCTGGCGGTTGCAGATGAAAAACAGATTTACCGCATCGATCACTACCTGGGCAAAGAGACGGTGCAGAATATCCTGGCGTTTCGCTTCGCCAACGGGATTTTCGAGCCTATCTGGAACCGGAGATACATCGACCATGCCCAGATCACGGTGGGCGAGACAGTGGGCGTGGAACAGCGAGGCAGCTACTACGATCAGGCCGGCGCCCTGCGCGATATGGTACCGAACCACATCATGCAGCTCATCAGCCTGACCGCGATGGAGCCACCAATCTCCTTCCAGGCAGATGCGGTGAGGGACGAGCAGGCGAAAATCCTGCACGCGGTGCAGCCGCTCAGCTCGGAAGACGTGCTGACGCGCACGGTACGGGGCCAGTATGGCGAGGGAGAGATGGAGGGGCGGCATGTTCCGGCGTACCGATCCGAACCGGGCGTGCCTGCGGACTCGCGCACCGAAACTTTCGTCGCCGTGAAGCTGCAAGTGGATAACTGGCGCTGGGCAGGCGTGCCGTTTTATCTGCGCACCGGAAAGCGGATGGCGTCGCGCAGCACCTATATTGTGATTCAATTCAGGCGCGCGCCGTTCGTGCTCTTCCGCGATACCGAAGTGGATAAGCTCATGCCTAACCAGCTGGTCTTGCGCATCCAGCCCGAAGAAGGCATTGCTTTGCGATTTGCCGCCAAGAGGCCCGGGCCGGAGATGCGGCTAGGGGCGGTAGACATGGATTTCGAATACGCCGATTACTTCGGAAAGCAGCCCAGCACCGGCTACGAACGCCTGCTGCACGATTGCATGGTAGGAGACGCCACCCTCTTTCAGCGCGCCGATATGGTTGAGGCGGGATGGAGCGTGGTAAGCCCGATGCTGGATTTGTGGAAGGCTCTGCCACCGCGCAATTTTCCAAACTATGCGGCCGGGACATGGGGACCGAAAGAGGCGGAGGATTTGATGGAGCGGGATGGGCGCCGCTGGCGGAATTTCGAGAAGTGACCGGGTGGCGCCTCAACGCAAGCGCGCGAGCGGTCGTCCAGCGTCTACAATATAATCTGGGCAGGTTGAGTTATGAGTGAGGGGATCAACGAACGGTCGATCGTCACGCCATATCGGCGCTATCAAGCCGGGACTCAGCCCAACTCGCTTTGCGAGCCTTACCGGTCTTCAGTACGACGAGCGCCATCCCAACCCCTGATTCTTCTTCCGCATACACTGTCAGAGGTGACCGGACCAGTCTATGGACATGGAGAAATCGGCGAAACGGATAACGATCTTACCCGGCAACATGCCGGTGAACCGTTAGGCGAGCGCATCATCGTGACCGGCCGGGTGCTCGACAGCAATGGCCGTCCGGTGCCGCGAGCGCTGATCGAACTGTGGCAAGCGAACTCTGCGGGACGTTATGTTCACGAAAGCGACCAGCATCCTGCGCCTCTGGATCCGAATTTCACCGGAACCGGTCGCACCCTGACCGATGAAAATGGCGCATATCGCTTTGTCAGCATCAAGCCCGGGCCCTATCCGTGGCTTAATCACTACAACGCCTGGCGGCCCGCCCACATCCACTTCTCCATTTTTGGCAGGGCGTTTCTCTCGCGACTGGTGACCCAGATGTATTTTCCCGGCGATCCCCTGTTCGCCCTTGACCCGATCTATCAATCGATCCCTGATGAAAGAGCCAGGCAGCGGATGATCTCGCGCTTCGATCTGGAAACCACGCAGCCGCAGTGGGCGACCGGCTACCGATTCGATATCGTGTTGCGCGGGCCGGAGGCCACGCCCTTTGAGAGCTGAAATGGACCTGGTTCCCACCCCATCACAGACCGTCGGCCCGTTCTTCCATTTCTGTCTCACGACGGATAAGAATTGTGTGGCCTGCATCGCCGGACCGAAAGTGCGGGGCGAGCGCGTCTGGCTTAGCATTCGCGTGCTTGACGGCAATGGCGAGGCGATCAACGACGCCATGATTGAAATCTGGCAGGCCAATTCTGAGGGGAAATACAATCATCCCGACGATCCCCAGCCCAAGCCTGTCGAGCCAGAATTTCTGGGTTTCGGGCGGATGGGCACCGCAAAAGATGGCAGCTGTGAGTTTGAAACCATCAAGCCGGGGCGGGTGCCCGGCCCGGAGGCTGTTCTGCAAGCGCCGCATCTGAATGTAGCAGTGTTCGCGCGCGGCATGCTCAAGCAACTGTACACGCGCATCTATTTCGCGGGTGATGCAGCGAACCGCGAGGACCCGGTTTTTGCCCTGGTGCCGGCGGAGCGCCGCGAAACTCTCATGGCGCATCCCGATCCCACGCATCCCGGCGGCTGGCGCTTCAATGTACGCCTGCAAGGCGACGACGAGACCGTCTTCTTCGACGTCTGATCACGCTGCGGGCATCTTTCCCAAACGCATCCGTTGAGTGTTAATCTCTGCAATGTCGAGGGCGGACAGAGGTGTGCATGGCAGCGCGATTGATTGAAAGCCTGGCAACCACGGAAGCATTTGCCGAGCTTTTTTCGGATGCATCCGTGCTGCAAGCCATGCTGGATTTCGAAGTCGGGCTGGCGCGCGCGGAGGCACGGGTTGGAATCGTACCTGAGTCAGCGGCCGATGCCATCGCGGCAGCGGCAACGCCGGAGGCATTTGACGCTGCCAAGCTCGCGCAAGATGGGTTGCTCGCCGGCGCGCTGCCCATCCCATTCGTGAAAGCGCTTACCGAACGAGTGCGGGCTCGCGATTCGGCGGCAGCGGGATTCGTTCACTGGGGAGCCACCAGCCAGGACGTAGCCGATACCGCCCTGGTTCTCCTGCTAAAACGAGCAAGGCCGGTTCTTGAATCCGACCTTGCGCGTCTGCAAAATGCCTTAACCCGGTTGGGCGAAACGCACGCCAACAGCGTAATGCTCGGCCGCACCTTGCTGCAGGCGGCGCCTCCAATAACATTTGGACTCAAAGCTGCGGGCTGGTTCAGCGCAATCGAGCGCTGCCGCGCGCGAGTTGCGTCGACCTTTGATGAGGCTCTGATTGTTCAACTGGGCGGCGCTACCGGAACACTGGCCTCGCTTGGCGGGCACGGAACTGCGGTGACACACGCATTGGCAGAGGAACTGCAGCTTGGTTTCCCTGAAGCTCCCTGGCATACGCAACGCGATCGTCTGGCCGCACTGATGTGTGCTTGCGGAGTTTTGACTGGGGCTCTGGGAAAGATGGCGCGCGATGTCAGCCTGCTGATGCAGACCGAAATCGCCGAAGTAGCCGAACCTTCGGGGCCGGGGCGGGGCGGTTCTTCCACCATGCCGCACAAGCGAAATCCCAGCGGATGTGTGGTAGCTCTGGCCGCAGCGACTCGGGCGCCGAATCTGGTGGCCAGTTTTCTTTCCGGCATGGTGCAGGAGCACGAGCGCGCGGCTGGAAGCTGGCAGGCGGAGTGGCCGACTGTCGCGGCTCTAATGCAGGCTACGGGCGCAGCCGCGGCGTCGATGGCGGAAGTGGCGGAAGGGCTCACGGTGGACGCAGCTCGAATGCGCGCCAACCTTGACGCCACGCAGGGCGCAGTCTTTGCCGAGCGTGCCATGATGCTTTTGGGAGCAAAGCTCGGCCGCGACGTCGCTCACAAATTGCTCGACGACGCCACCCGGAAAAGCGTTTCGCAAAAGCGGCATCTCACCGAGGTGTTGAGCGAGATGCCGGAAGTCACGCGCCATATGGATTCTGCAACCTTGAAAAAGCTCGAAGTACCCGAAGAGTATCTCGGCAGCGCGGATGCATTCCGCCGCGGCCTGTTGGGTATCGTCAAAGCCACCCGCAAAAATACACGCAAAGACGCCGCAAAAGAAAAGGAGTAACTGCCTTGCCCTTCGCGACCGTTGCCAATACCCGCCTGTTCTATCGTCTTGAAGGCAAGCCTGACCGGCCCGTGCTGATCTTGTCTCATTCGGTTGGCACAGACAGCGGCATGTGGGCTCCGCAGATAGAAGACCTGCTGCCTCATTTTCAGGTGCTGCGCTATGACACCCGCGGACATGGCGCGTCGGAGGCAACAAAAGGCGAGTATTCAGTTGAACAGCTCGGCCGCGACGTGATCGGACTCGCCGATGAGCTTAAGATTCCACAATTCGCGTTTTGCGGCCTGTCGCTGGGCGGCGCGATTGGACAGTGGCTGGCGCTCAACGCCTCCGACCGCATAAGCCGGCTGGTGCTGGCCAATACTTCCCCACAATTCGGCCCCAGAACAAACTGGGAATCGCGTATCCGGACCGTGGCAGAAAAGGGCATGGCTGGACTTTTGGACACGGTGATGCCGCGATTTTTCTCCTCCGACACGCTGGCTCGCGGCGATGCCTATGCGAACGGAGTGCGCTGCGTGTTCCTGGGCACCGACTCAGTCGGATACACAGGTTGCTGCGCCGCGCTTCGCGATGTGAATCACACCGGCATGTTGAAGCAAATTCGAACTCCCACCCTGGTGATTGCCGGCGACCGCGATGTATCGACTCCATGGGCGGGACACGGAGAGATACTGGCCCGCGAAATTCCTGGAGCCACCGCCCTGCGACTCGATGCTTCCCATCTTTCGAATCTGGAGCGTCCACGATCCTTCACTGCGGCCCTGCTCGATTTCCTTCTGCCCAAACCGGATACGTTCGTTGATCCCCTGGAGCAAGGATTCTCACTGCGCCGGACAGTGCTGGGCGGCGAACACGTGGACCGCGCAACGGCCGCCGCCAACGATTTCACCCGTGACTTTCAGGCCATGATCACACGCTACGCCTGGGGAACGATCTGGACCCGGCCCGGCTTGAGCCAGCGCACCCGCCGGCTGCTCACCCTCGCCATCGCTGCTTCCCTGGGACGCTGGGAAGAATTTAGGTTACACGTGCGCACCGGCTTGATGCATGAACTGGAGCCGTGCGATCTGAAGGAGACGCTGCTGCAAACCGGCATCTACGCCGGAGTCCCCGCCGCCAACACCGGCTTCCACATTGCCAACGAGGAAATTGAGAAACTGAAAGCCGGCCAGGTTCAGGACGTAACTTCAAGCGTATCGAAGTGAAGCGATGTCCTGCTCACTCACCAGAAGCGTCGCCACATGCACGGACTTTTTTAGCTTGCGGACTATAATGTGCGTTCGATAAGGTTCTACCTCGCTAAAAATCCAATTCAATGGCCAACGATCCCATCACCGACTGCCACATTCATATCCAGCCGATGGACATGCTCAAGCCTGAAGCGCTGGAGCTGATAAAGAGGAAGCCGGCCAACGTCGACCAGATCATGGAATTCTGCCGTTCGCCCAAGGCGTTTCTTAATTACCTGGACGCATCCGGGGTAGACCGCGCGATGTTGATCAATTACGTGGCTCCCGAAGTCATCGGCCTGGGTCCCGAAGTCAATCAATGGGTGGCCGACTACGTGACTGCTGACCCGCGGCGCCTTCTGTCCTGCGGCGGGCTACATCCGCGGCAATCGCCGAATATCATGGCGGACGTGGAGCAGATTCTGCGGCTGAAGATCCGCATGATCAAGATTCACCCGCCTCACCAGTTGCTCTTTCCCAACGACTACCTTCACGGAGTGAAGGAGCTTGAGATCATTTACCGGGCGGCGGAGGCCAATGGGCTTCCCATCATGTTTCACACCGGCACCTCGGTTTTTCATGGCGCTCGCAACAAATACGGCGATCCGATTCACCTCGATGATGTCGCGGTGGACTTTCCCAAACTGAAGATTCTGATGGCGCACGGCGGCAGGCCGCTATGGATGGAGACTGCATTCTTTCTGCTGCGGCGGCATGCCAATGTTTTTCTGGACATCAGCGGCATACCGCCGAAGACCTTGCTGAAATACTTTCCGCGCCTGGCCGACATTGCCCACAAGACTTTATTCGGTACCGACTGGCCCAGTCCGGGAGTTCGCGAGATCAAAACCAATCTCGATGATTTTCGAGCCTTGCCTCTGAGCGAGGAAGTTCAGCGGCAGATCTTGTCCCGCACCGCCCTCGGAATCTGGCCGGCATAGCTGTTTGCGCTATCCAGAGCGAACTAACTCCTGAGCGAATTTCTACGCCTTCGCCGGCTGGCCGGCTTCTGCATTTTCCAGCAGCAGTGCGATTCCCTGCCCGCCGCCAATGCAAGCTGAGGCTATTCCGTATTTTCCTCCTGAACGTTTTAATTCCCGGGCGAGAGTGATGGCCAGGCGAACGCCGGTCGCTCCCAGCGGGTGGCCGATGGCAATCGCGCCGCCGTTCACATTCAGACGGACATGATCGAGGCCGAGTTCTTTTTCGCACGCCAGAACCTGCGCGCCGAATGCTTCGTTGATTTCCACGCGGTCAATCTGGTCCAGGCTCAAGCCGCTGTGCTCGAGCACGGCTCGAATGGCGGTAACCGGACCGATGCCCATAATCTCCGGAGGCACGCCGACAGCCGCGCCGGCCAGGACGCGTGCCAGCGGCTTTTTGCTGCGCCTGCGGGCGAACTCTGCCGAAGACACCAGAGTTGCCGCAGCGCCATCGACCACAGCCGAGCTGTTGCCACCGGTCTGCACGCCGCCGAATGCGGGCCGAATTTTGGCCAGCACCTCGACCGGCGACGGCCTCACGTGACTATCTTCGCTGAAAGATTCCACCGGACGGGGCAGACGAATGCCTCGCGCAGCAAAGCCTTCACACTCGAAGCTCTCATTCACGACCGGCACGATTTCACCACTGAGGAAACACCCCTTCTGCGCCGCCACTGCCCGGGAAAAGCTATCGGCAGCGAACCGGTCAACCTCTTCGCGCGAAATCTTATAGCGCTGCGCCAGATTTTCCGCGGTTCCACCCATGGTGAAATTGCAGCTGGTATCGAGCAGGGACTCCCAGAGGAAGTCTTTGAACTCCACCTGCCCCAGACGAAACCCGCTACGCTGCGTATAGGCCGCCACCGGGTTGCGGCTCATGGACTCCGTGCCCACGCCCAAAGCCAGATCAGCCTTTTGCAGTTTGATCAAATCGGCGGCCTGAAGAATTACTTCGATGCCCGTGCCGCAGACGCGCTGCACCAGGTGCGAGGGCACCTCAATCGGCACTCCGGAAAAGATGCTGATATGCCGAGGCAGCATGTAGGCATCGAACGAAGCCTGAGCCATGTTTCCCGCAATCACCGTGTCCACTTCAGTGGGCGAAACAGCCGCGCGCCGGAGGACTTCCCGAGCCACCTTGATTCCAAGATCGATGGGCGAGACCAGTCCCAGGACCGTGTTGTAGTCCGCAAATGGAGTGCGCACTCCATCCAGGAGCCAGACGTCGTCGTAGTGCGAAAGCAAACCTTTGGGCCGGCTGGTCATGTAATTTCCTCTTTGCTGCTCTTCGGCGTTATTTTGTGCTGTCAAACCGCGTGCTACAACTTTAACCCAAGAGCGACCCCGGGAATCGGGCAGGATTTACTCGCAATCAACGGCTTGCAGTCAAACGCGGGTGAATCGTTCGATAAGCTTTCGATGCTGCGGAAAGCGCTCTGACAGCTCAGACCGTTTGCCAAGCTCGAAGTCCTGGAAATCAAAGCCCGGCGCCACGGTGCAGCCTACCAGCGCGAATGCTTTTGGATCTCTGACACTGGAGGCGAACCAGCAACCTGCTTTGACCACCGCTTGCAAAGCCTCGCCTGCTTCCAGGTTGTTGCCCACGAAAATTTCGTTGTAGCATCCATCTTCTTCGATCACGTGGACGGTCAATGGGCTGCCGGCATAGAAATGCCACAGTTCATCGGAGCGCAGCCGATGGAATGCAGAGAAGTTCTCTTGGTCCAGAAGAAAATAGATGGCAGTGGAAACCAGTCGAGGTCCGGCAAACTGAGGCGGCAGAGCCTGCTGGGCGATAGAGAGGCTGGAGCGATAGCTCTCACGATAGTACCCGCCTTCAGGGTGCGGGATTAAGCCCAGTTTCCCGATCCAGTATTGCGCTGAGTTGGCCATTGCTCGACGTAACCTACACCCCGCCGCAATCAAATTACGCCTTCGCCCTACGTTTTAAGCAACGCGACTCTAATTTGTCCTGACATCGCTCATTTCGGCTTCACGCTGAAATGACTGGCGATGCATTGCCATCTTCCATCCAGGTTCATCCAGGTATCGGTGAAGCGGCCGCGACGCTCCCAGGATTTGCCCTTGTCGATTCCCTTTTCGTAGTACGAGCCGGTCACTACCGCGGTATTGCCGTAGGAGTGAACTACCAGGTCGCTGGACTGCAGCACCTCGGGACGATAAGACTTGTCGGCCACGGAGGCAACGATTTGAGCCTTGTTGTAAACCGTGCCTTCGGCCACCGTCATGACAAAGTCGTCGGCCAGCAGAAGGCGCACCGCGGGTGCGTCGTTATTCAATTCGGCCCGGTTCCAGAGATTCTCCATCGCAATGATCTTCGAGTCCTGTGCTACCGACAACCATGGCAACATCAACCACAGCGCTGTGACCACAAGGCTGCGTTTCATTGGAACTCCTGCGCCCCGAGCGGGCGTTCAATGGGCTACTACTTTATTACAAGATTTTCCCCGGGCGGAGAAGTTTGCGCCACCGGGGTTGGATGGGGGGAGAGCTATTAACCAACATTCTTGTTCAGCCCCAGGAAAGCTGGCGATTGCCACAGCAGATACACCGCTTGAGCCCGAGGCGGGCAATCACCGACACCGGCAGACTATTTCTTCTTGGTATCGGAACCGTCTTTCTTTCCCAAAGTGCGGACATACTTAAGGACGGCCTGGATCTCGTCCGCGGAAAGAATGGTTTTGAAGGCCGGCATGTTGCCTTTGCCTTCGGAAACCGACTCGGTGAGCTCCGCATCTGTCTTTTTCTGGACCTCTGGAGAACGCAAGTCGGCCACCTGCAGGCTCTTGCCCACCGCGGTATTGCCGCTGCCATCGGACCCGTGGCAGGTGATGCACCTTGCTTTGAAAACGCTTATGCCGGGGCCACTGTCCTGGCCTTCAGC
The DNA here is from genome assembly GCA_036265205.1 of Terriglobales bacterium. GTDB lineage: Bacteria > Acidobacteriota > Terriglobia > Terriglobales > Acidobacteriaceae > JAIQFF01. Next base: position 12,546 of record DATAPL010000011.1, on the reverse strand, counting down.
CGCCGCGATCGACGGGATGACCAGCACCAGACCAGCAATTACCAGAGCGGCAAGTGACAAATGGTTGAGCGGCAGTTTCATATTCCCCCAAAAAAGTGAACGCTGGCGTTGGATCTGCCACCGGACGTTTCCGCCATCCGATGCGAAAGCTTGGTCATTCTAGTGGTTCATGGCCTCTTAAATCAACGGAGGCTTGCGGTTAAGAGCAGCTCAGTTTGACTTCCTCCGGGAGGCTGGGTTTGCGAAGCATCTTGCCCGCGGCTAATGCGTGCGCCAAGTCACCTTAGCGCCTGTACCTGCATCTGAGAGCGTCAGCGTACGCCTCTTTGTACGTCAGCGGGCAGACGCACTTAAATTCTGTTTCTAGCATGGAGGACGAACCGCGTTGGTCACGAACATCGAGAACGACAGCCCAGTGACTTCGAACCCCATTTCGCCTTCAGGCTCTGCGCAATGGAAGCGCGAGTATGAAGCGGCTCTCCGGGAGAACGACACCCAAGTCCTCTTTAAGCGGGTTGAGATTGCTGAGGCAGCCCTGTTCGGCCGCCGTGAAGCCTTACTGCGCAGCGACGATGGCAAAGCGGAGCTGCAAGAGATCGAGACTGCGCTGCAGAAATTGCGCTCGGTGAAAAAGGAAGTGCTGCATTTCCTCTAACCGGCGACTCGGCAGAAAACCATCTTGTAGAATATTTCCCCAAGCTCCATCAACCACCCCCCGATATGCAGGGTTAAATCAACTTCGCTGGACTCTTTTCCGGAACCAGCGTTGGACCGCAGAATAACCACAGCTGGCGTTTTTGCGCCGACTTTCAGGCGTACCTTCTTTGCTGCGCCCCGGGGTGGTACGGATTGAACTGCTCCACCTGATCACAGCGGTGGTTTAGTCCGGCGTTGCGTCTCTCCTTTTGCACTGGACAAACGAAAGCAAACGATATAAAAAGAAAGCGCAATCACAAGAGGCGGCAGCGCCCTCGCCGCCGATGCATGCTCCGAGGAAATGTGCTGAACGAAGAACGTCGCCGCGCCATCCTTGAGATTCTCGACCGCGACGGCCGGGTGCTGGTCATGGAGATGGCCAGGAAATTCGACACTTCCCAGGTCACGATCCGCAAAGACCTGGAAATGTTGCATGCCCACGGACTGGTACACCGCACCCATGGCGGCGCATTGCCCGCCCGCGAAGGCGCCCTGGAAGACCCGTCCCTGCGCGAAAAGGAGAAGCTTCACCGCAAGGAAAAGTTGCGTATCGCGGAGGTCGCGGCCGGCCTGGTCAAGGAAGGGCAGGTGGTTATTCTCGACTCCGGCACCACCACTACCGCGATCGCGCGCGCGCTGCGCAACTTTCATAACATTACGATTGTCACCAACGCTTTGAACATCGCCGCCGAGCTTACGGGAGCGCCGGTGGAAGTAATTCTTACCGGCGGCACGCTTCGCAAGAACTCGTTTTCCCTGGTGGGGCCGATCGCGGAAGAAACGTTGCGTGGTCTTAACGCCGACATTCTCTTTCTGGGAGTGGACGGGTTTGATGTGCACTACGGGCTGAGCACGCCCAATCTCCTGGAGGCGAAGGTGAACCGGGTGATGGTCGGAATCGCAAAGCGGACAGTGGCAGTATGCGACTCCAGCAAATTTGGCCGGCGCAGCCTGTCATTGATCGTGCCGCCAAGCGCTTTGCAGGAAGTGATTACCGATCACGGGATTCCCAAGTCCGATCTGCGCGCCCTCAAAAAAGTCGGGATCGAGGTGACCCTTGCCTGAGTCTCCCGGCGCTCATTCCTTGGCTGAAATCCTTTCCCAGCCCAGCTTCTGGGGCGAGTCGCTGGCGGCGCTCGAGCGCGCCGGGTCGCTGCCCGATATTCGCAAGCCTTTTGGCTCGGCAACGGAATGGCTGTTTGTCGGTTGTGGATCGAGCTACTACATCGCGCTGGCCGCAGCCGCGAGCTGGAGCGCAATCACCGCAATGCGGGCGCGGGCGGTGCCGGCATCGGAATTGTTGCTGTTCCCCGAGCTTGTCCTGGCCGGGACGGGCAAGGTCGCCGCGGTGGTTATTTCACGCTCGGGACGCACCTCCGAAGCTTTGCAAGCCGCGGAGCTGCTGGAGCGGAAGAAGAATATTCGCGTTCTGGCGGTTACCGGAACGAATCACCAGCCGCTGGAGAAAATCGCTACGGCCACGCTTCCCTTCCTGCCTTGCAATGAACAGAGCACGGTGATGACGCGTTCGTTCACCTCCATGCTGCTCGGGCTGCAATACCTGGCTGCGTGCCAGGCTGGGGACGGCGGATTCATCCAGTCTCTGGGCAAGCTGCCGTCGGGGGTGGAAAAAACGTTGAGCAGTTTAAGTGGCCGGATACGAGAGTTCGTCAACGCGCGGCAGTTCGCCGACTACGTCTGCTTGGGCCAAGGTCCGTTGTACGGCATCGCGTGCGAGGGCGCGCTCAAGCTGACCGAGATGTCAGTGTCGTACGCCCAGAGTTTTCACACACTGGAATTTCGTCATGGGCCTAAGTCGATCGTGGGACCAGAGACGCTGGTGATTTTCCTGATATCCGAGCAGGGCTACGATGCGGAATGCGACGTTCTGCAGGAAATCAAGAGCCTCGGCGGAACTACGCTGACGGTTGTCAACCGGGCCGATGCCCGGGTGCGCAATGCCTCCGATCTCCTGGTCGAGTTCAACCTGGAATTGCCCGAGTTCAGCCGCCTGGCACCCTACACTTTCGCCGGGCAGCTTGCGGGCCTTTATACCGGTTTGCGCAAGGGCCTTGATCCTGACAATCCACGCCATCTCACCCGGGTGGTAGAGCTTTCCTTCACCGTCTGAATCCGGATTGGCCCTGAGGTTCCGCGCGCGTTCCCCGCGCCGAATATCTGAGCGTGGGGACGGATCCCTCCAACCGCGAGATAGCATCGCCATGCGGAGCCGCTGCTCCGCCCAGGGTGGCACATCGGTTTCATGCCTGCGCGATGGGGCATACCGGCCGGTTTCGATTGCTTTCTTTTTTGTCAGCGCTGTGGCGCTCCCCGGGGCCCGCGGCGGGCCCGGTTCCGCCTTCGATTCCATCACCCGTCGCAACCCGTCGCTCACAGCGCATGTTTTGCAAAGCACGATCCGCATGCCCGCAGCTAAGCTTTGAATCGCCTGCATTCGCCTTTTGGCGCGACCGGGCCCGACTTTTGCCTTGACAAATGTCACAGAACGAAAGTAAAAGTAAGCGTTCGTAACAATTCATTTAACTTGTCATTTCATCTTGGCTGGCAAGAAAGAACCTTTCATTGCCCCCGGAACGGGCGCAATCGGAGGGTTCGGCTCAAGGAGGACTACCATGCCGCATCGCGCCCAATGCCATCGAGTCGCAGCTCGATTCTCAATTCTGCTCGCGGTAGTCTGCCTGGCGCTTTCCGTCGCCGCCTGGGGACAAAAAGATGCCGGCAGCATCGTTGGCACGGTCAAGGACCAGACCGGCGCAATCGTAGCGAATGCCAAGGTGACGGTCAGCGATGTAGAGCGCGGCACCAACCTCGTAACCTCGACGAACGAGTCCGGTGAATATGTGGCCAGCCCACTGCGCGTGGGCCGCTACACCGTGACGGTAGAGCACGCAGGGTTCAAAAAGGCAGTCACGGTGCCGGTGAACCTGGACGTGCAGCAGCGCATTGCGCTGGATGTAACTCTCCAGGTAGGACAGATTTCGGAGTCGGTCGAGGTAACCGGCGCCGCTCCCCTGCTGGAGACGGAGACCTCCGAACTTGGCCAGGTGGTAGACAACAAACGAGTGGCCAATCTGCCGCTCAACGGCCGCAACTTCGCGCAGCTCGCACTGCTGACCGCCGGCACCGCTCCCAGCGAGCCCGGCGCCCGCGATGAGGGCGGCTTCGGCTTTTCCGCCAACGGCGCCCGCTCGCTGCAGAACAATTTTTTGCTCGACGGAGTAGACAACAATTCCAATCTGCCTGACCTTTTGAACGAAACCAACTACGTGATTCAGCCGTCGGTCGAAGCGCTGGAAGAATTCAAGGTCCAGACCAATGCCTACAGCGCCGAATTTGGCCGCGGCAATGGCGCCATCATCAATGCAACCATCAAATCCGGCACCAACAAATTCCACGGCAGCGCTTACGAGTTCCTTCGCAATGAGAAGTTCGATGCCAAAAATTTCTTTGACGATCCCAACAGCCCCATCGCGCCTTACAAACAAAACCAGTTCGGCTTCACCTTCGGCGGACCGATCGTTCACAATCGCACTTTCTTTTTTGCCGACTATGAAGGATTGCGGATTCGCCAGGCGCAGACCTTAACCTCGTTTGTCCCCACGGCCGCACAACTGGCCGGCAATTTCGCCGATCAGCTTGACTTGACCAGCCCGCAGCAGGCTTTGGCTGCGGATGGCGTAAGCATGATCCCGGCACTGGATTGCGCCGGTCACGCGACCTATGCCGGGGAGATCTTCAACGCACGGCAGACCCAGAACAGCGGACTCTATGCCAGCGGACTCTGTGGCGTGCCGTTTGGTGGATACGACGCGGGCGGCAACCCGACGAACATCATTCCAACCGGGCAGCTCGATCCTCTGTCGCTCGCCATCGCCAAGCTCTATCCTTCCCCCAACGTCAACGGCAACGGATTCAACTTTCTCTCCAACCCGGTGCGCAGCGAAACCCGTAATAACTTCGATGTCCGCATCGACCAGAAATATACGGAGAACGATTACGGCTTCTTCCGCTTCAGCTATGAAGACCAGCCCAGCCTGATTCCGGGCCCTTTTGATAACACCGGAGGCGATGGCGGCGGTTTTTTCAGCGGCGACGAAGATAACGCCTATCGCAGCTTCGCCACCAGCTGGACGCACCTGTTTCGCAACAATCTGACCAATGAATTTCGCCTGGGCTACAACCGGGTCAATTCACAGCGGCAGCAAATCAACTCCGACAAGACCAGCGAAGAGTTGCTGAATTTCCCCGGAGGCTTCCCCGGAATTCCAAACGTCCCCGGCAATGGCGGCCTGCCACAACTGACTTTTAATGACATCTCACAGATCGGTAGTCCCACATTTTTGCCGTCACACGAGGTGCAGAATACCTACGGTGTATCGGAAAATCTGAGCTGGGTGCGCGGCAACCATTCCTTCAAGTTTGGGACCGATATCCGCAGCGAGGAGTTCACCATTTTTCAGCCCGCGGCGCCTCGCGGGACGCTCGACTTCGGTCCCGGCCTCACCGACAATCCGGCCGCCCAATTCAGCGGAGGCTCGGGTTTCGCTTCTTTTCTGGTGGGTCTGAGCGACGGAGGCAGCATCAACAACCTGCACAACATCGATTATCACCACCAGGTTTATGCCTTCTACGCGCAGGATGATTGGAGAATCACGCCAAAGCTGACCCTGAACCTGGGCCTGCGTTACGAGCTTTTCACCACCATCAAGGAAAGAAACAATGAGCTCGGCACCTTCGATCTCTCGACCGGCGCCCTGATCGTGCCCAAGGGAGTGACGGCGCAGCTCACGCCCATGCTGGCCGCAATCGTTCCAGTACAGGCCACGGCCACACCGGGATTAATTTCGCCAGACACCAACAATTTCGCTCCGCGCATCGGATTGGCCTACCAGGCCACCAACAAGCTGGTGGTGCGCGCCGGATATGGAATTTTCTATGGTGGCGATGAGGCCGGGCCATATTCCAATCCCAGCATGGGATTCAATCCGCCGTTTTTTGTAAGCAAGAATTTCAACCAGCAATGCGGCGCCGCTTCCGCCAACCCGGCGACGGTGGACTGTTCCCTGCCTGGCATACCCACGCTGGCCAGCGGATTTCCTGCGAACTCGTTGACCGACCCCGAGCCTCCCCCACTTTTCTTTTCGCTCGACCCCAAGCTGGTGACGCCGTACATGCAGCAGTGGCATCTGTCCACGCAATACGAACTGCCGTCCAATACGGTGTTTGAAGTCAGCTATGCCGGCTCGCGCGGCCTGAAGCAGTACATCTATTTGAACGGCAACCAGGCCGCCCCCAATCCCGATCCCAATCTTCCCTTCGCCGATCGCCGTCCGCTTCCGCAACTTGACGGCTTCATCGGCTGGTTCCGCTCGGCCGGGTGGTCGAACTACAACTCGCTGCAGGTGCGCGCCGAGAAGCGCTTCTCCCACGGGCTGACGTTTCTCGCGTCCTACACCTGGGCGCACGCGCTCGACATTGCCTCAAACGCCGATCTCGGTGCGCAAAACGGCGGCGACTTCCGCTACTTCAAAGATCCCCAGGCGGAATACGGGAATTCGGATTTCGATATCCGCCATCGTTTTGTCTTCAGCTATCTGTACGAACTGCCGATCGGGCACGGCAAGCGTCTGTTCGGCGATGCCGGCGGAGTGGCTAACCAGATCATCGGCGGATGGCAGGTGGGCGGGATTACGTCGGTCTCGAGCGGCAACTGGTTCACCATTCTAGATGCCAATGGAGTCGCAAATTCTGACGGTCAGCAACGGCCTGATCTTATTGGCGATCCGCGAGCCACGCCGTGCGTGCCCAGCACGTTCTTTAACACCTGCGCCTTCGCTGATCCGGCGCAAGGTTCGTTTGGAGACGTAAGTCGCAACAGCGTTCAGGGACCGGGCTACCAAATCTGGGACTTCTCGTTGTTCAAGAACTTCCCCCTTACCGAGCGCACCAAACTGGAATTTCGTGCCGAGTTCTTTAACGTGTTCAACCATCCCAACCTGCAATTCGCCAAGTCCGGACCGCAGAACTCAATTGACACGACTACCTTCGGCACGCCCCAGTTTGGATTTCTTACGGCCGCTCGCGACCCGAGGCAGATCCAGTTGGCTCTGAAATTATCGTTCTAGGTGGCGGAATAAGGTTTCAAACCCAAATGCCGGCGGCGTCAAGCCGCCGGTCCGGCCGGGTCGCGGGCTAAAGGACATACCGCCAGCGTTCGATAGAATGATAGGCCTCATATGAGACGCTATCGGTCGGTCGGCTTGCTCGTCGCTTCTCTCGTTCTCGTGTGTTTACCATCCTTGGCGTTTTCTTCGCCAGAGTCCCCCAGCCTTACCGAATTACAAACTGGCTGGCGAATGACGTCCGCAAAGAACGTAGCCGCCGACGATTCGCAAGTTTCCCTACCCGGATTCGACGCGTCGCAGTGGTATACGGTGCAGGACATGCCGGCCACGGTTCTGCAGATTCTCGAGGACAACGGAGTTTATAAAAACCTGTACTTCGGAATGAATCTAGCCAAGCCCGGAGATCTTTGGAAACAGGACTGGTGGTACCGCACGACATTTACAGCCCCGCCGGGCCGGGAAGTCTACTCGCTCATTTTTAAGGGGATCAATTACCGGGCTGACATCTGGCTGAATGGACACAAGGTGGCGAACCGCGCCACGGTTGTCGGCATGTACGACGAATTCGAATTCGATGTTACTCGGTTCGTCGTTCCCAATGGAGCGAATATCCTGGCGGTAAAGGTAACGCCCGAGCAAAGCCTTGAAGGCGAGAATGGCGTCGAGTTGGCGGACAGCTGGCTGGACTGGATCAACTGGAAGTACCTGGGATATCAGGATCCCCAGAAGCATGTGGACATTTCATTCGTTCCGGACAGGAATGCCGGAGTGTGGAAGCGGGTATTTCTCAGCAGCAGCGGCGCGGTAACGATTCGCAATCCGTATGTCGCGACCGATCTGCCGCTGCCGGCGACCAGTCCGGCGTCTCTGACCGTTTATTGCGACCTGAGCAACAACTCCTCCACGCCGGTGTCCGGCGTGCTCTCCGGAGAAATCTCGCGTCCCGGCAAACCGACGCTTCGCTTTCAACGGCACCTCGAACTGCTTCGTAACCAAACCGAGGAAGCTGTATTTGCGCCAGCAGAGTACAAGCAGCTCATCCTCGCCGATCCCGACCTGTGGTGGCCTTATCAGTGGGGAGCGGCAAACCTGTATCGCCTGAAACTCGACTTCAAGGTTGACGACAAAAACGAGGTTTCCGATTCCCAGGCGAGTGATTTCGGTATTCGCGAGATTACCCAGAAGCGCGACACGGACAACAGCTTTCCCGACATCGGCAGCGACGGCAATTTCTATTTGCAGGTGAACGGCCGGGATTACCTGATCCGCGGCGGTGTTTACTCCCCCGATCTGCTGTTTCGCAACGATCCCGAGCGCGATGCGACCATCATGCATTACGCGAAAGATCTAGGCCTGAACCTGCTGCGCTGGGAATTAAAGATTGCCGACGACAGCATGATCGATCGCGCCGATCGCGAAGGCATGCCAGTGATGCTGGGTTTCATGTGCTGCGCCCAGTGGGAGCATTGGAACCTGTGGAATGCTGAAGACCAGTGGGTGGCGCGGGCCAGCCTGCGGGCGCGGATTCGCGAGCTTCGTTCCCACCCCTCGGTGGTGATCTGGGCGAACGGAAGCGACGGCCTGCCCCCGGATCCGGCCTTGAATGACTATCACGAGATTCTCAAACAAGAGCACTGGCAAAACGCCGTGGTGGATACCGTGTCCCACGTAAACCGCTCCTGGAGCGGGATTCACATGGCCGGGCCGTATGTGTGGCGCCCGCCCTACTACTGGTTCAGCGAGAAATATGGCCCGGCTCGCGGCTCCTCGGCCGAAGAGGGTGACAACGAAACCATTCCCCCGATGGAAAGCATCAAGAAATTTATTCCCGCCGACAAGCTCTGGCCGATCAACGAGAACTGGTATTTCCATTCCGGAGCCAACGAAGGCAACAACACCCTGGAAAATATTCAGCGGGTGATCGACAAGCGTTACGGTCCGTCCTCCAGCGCGGAGGAGTTCTCCAGGAAAGCGCAACTGGCTCACTACGAAGATGTGCGGGCGCAGTATGAGACTTATGCCACACACTGGGCCAATCGCAAAATGATGATCCACTGGATGATGAACAATCCCTGGCCATCGTTCTTCGGGCATCTGTTTGACGACTACTTCAAGCAGGGCGGCGGATATTTTGGAGCCAAGAAGGGCCTGCGCCCAGTGAGCGTGGTGTGGGATTACTACGCCAGTGGCGACCGCAGCCGGGCGAAACTTTATGTGGTGAACCAGACCGCCGAGGCGCGCAGCAGCCTGAAGGTGGCGGTAGAATTCTTCAACCTGGATGGCACCCGGAAGTATTTCACCGAAATCAGCGGCTTCAGCATCGGGCCGAACCTTTCGCTTGAAGCCATGACCGTCCCCAGAATCCCGAATTTGGATCAGACCTACCTGGTTCGCGCCGTCCTGATGGATACGAAGGCTAGCGACAAAGTTCTGGCGGAAAATGTCTATTGGGAGTCCACCACCGACGACGACCTCGGCGATGCGAAGAATGACGAACAGTTCAAAACCAGCCTGGCGCGGTGGGCAGACTTATCGGCTCTGAACTCGATGCCGCCGGGTGAGTTGAACGTTTCCGCTGAAATGTCGGAAGCGGAGGGCGAGAAAAGAGTCGCCATCACCCTGGCGAACCCCGGCAACCACGTGGCCTTTTTCGTGCGCGCAGAAGTCACCCACGGAACCGGCGGTGAGGAGATTCTTCCCATCATCTATGACGACAACTACATAACCGTGTTTCCGCACGAAACCCGAACCATACAGGCCCGGTTCAGTAATTCCGCCGCGGTTGGCGCTCCCGGGCTCCGCATCGAGGGCTACAACGTGGCCAGGAAGGTTTTTCCACTAAAGTAATCGTTGCACAGGTTACCGCCGGCATTCGGCAAAAACGCGGAAAATCGTTTAAATATTGGTTATTCGAATAGCACATTCGGGCCATTCCCACCCCGCCACGATATCGCTAGGATGTTCTTGAACAAACTTTCGGGGGAGGGGTTGTTCGACGAGCGTCCCACGACTCAAACGAGTCTGGGACGTTTTGTTTTGTGGCTCCCAATCTTCTTTTACTCATCTTTCATCCGAGCGATTCGACACACTCATGCTGCTACGGGCTCTTCTCCTTCTTTCCTTGCTTACGGGCGTGCTGTCGATTGCTGCCGGACAAACCGTCGGGCCGGTTTCCGAACCTGATGTCAAGCCGACATTCAGCGACAACTTTTCCGGCGGAACTCTGGACGCGACCAAGTGGTTCGTGGACACCGGACGGGCTCCGGGAAATATCGAGGGCATCAACCAGGGCACGCTGAGCGCTGCCCACGTCGATCTCTCTACCGGAATGCTACGCCTGACCCTGACACAGAGCGTTTCCGGCAAGCTCGCTAAATCGGTCGGCGCGGAGATTCGTTCGAAGCAGCTATTCGGTTACGGAACTTACGTATGGATGGCGCGAGCAGCCTCAACTGCGGCCACGCCGCACGCGCCGGGGTCGGCAGCATCCGGATCGGTGACCGATGTTTTCAACTTCATCAACGACAGCGAATCGGAAATCGACTTTGAATATCAGGGCCAGTCTCCGTCTACCCTCGAGATGACGAACTATTCGACCGTCGCCAAGAGCCAAAGCACTTCGAGCCCCGTTCCCGGGGGCGATCAGGATTTCCATGAATACAAGTTTGTCTGGAGCGCCGATCGGATTGAATTCTTCGTCGACGAAAAGCTGGTCTCGACCCACACCGAACACATACCATCCGCGCCGGCTGCGGCCATGATCAATCTTTGGGGCACCAACTCCGCTTCGTTTGGTGGAGTGGCAACTCCAGGCGTTACCCGCTACCTCTATGTCTCGTCGTTTTCGTACACGGCAGCCGCGCAGTAGCCAGTTGGAGGCGTGCACGTGTCACTGTCGATCCCTAAACCAGGGTAACTCTTCCTGTCGCCAGCGCATACACTCCGGCTTCAACCTTCAAATTACCCGCCTTCACGGCGTCGCGAATCACGGTTGAGGACGTGCGCAGCAACTGGGCCTGATACCTGGCATTGGCGAGAATCGCTTTATCGATATCGCCTCCGGATTGCTCAACGGCCGGCCGCAAATGCTGGTAGAGGCTGCTGATTTGTCCGGGGACGGTATCGGTTTTCATGGCCGCCTTTACTGCTCCACAACTGGTATGGCCCAGCACCAGAAGGGCTTTGATCCCAAGCACGGCCACTCCGTACTCCAGGCTGGCGACAATCTCCGGAGTCACGATATTGCCGGCCACGCGGGTGACGAAAAGTTGTCCAATGGTCTGATCGAACACCAGTTCCACGGGCACGCGCGAGTCGGCGCAGGAGAGCACCGCGGCAAAGGGCTCCTGCTTATCGACGGTATGTTGTTTCAAGATGTTCAGGTCGCGCTCGATCGAAGTGAGCTGATTCGCGGCGAAACGCTGATTGCCCGCCAGCAACTCCTGCACCGCTCCTTCCGGACTGAGATTGGTTTGGGCGTAAAGGCTTTGTGAAGTCAATCCGATTCCCCCTTGCGCAGCCACTCCAATCACCGCGCCTGAAACTACATTTTGAATAAATCGTCTGCGGTTGGAAGCTGCGCGAACCCCCTCATCGTCTCCCATAATGCGCCTACCTCCCCTTGATTCAAGGGACCGATCATCATACTTGCGTATGCGCTCATAATTCCAGCGAAAGCGTGGGCTGGGAAATGAGTCATGATACCCGCTGTTCTTGATTGGCAGCCTGCCATCACTTGCTCTTTTTAGCCCTCAGGTCTATTGTTTCTTGCCGCATCATCTTTTTCCTGTGAAGAAGGAGGAAGTCACAATGGTGAAAAGGCTACTCACTCTGTTGCTCACGTCAGTCATCGCGCTTCCGTTATCGGTAGCAGTGTTGGCCCAGGACGCCGCCGCCCCGGAGAAGGCCGCGAAGCCGGCCCGCTGGGAAGGCACGGTCGTACGAAGCGACAAAGACAAATCCACGCTGACCGTCGGCCATACGAATTCGCACGTCGAAAAGACCGTCCTTTATGACAGCTCCACCAAGTGGACCAGTCAGGAGCACGGCAGCAAAAAGGTAAACGACATCGACGCCAGCCAAGTCAAAGACGGCGATCGGGTGATCTGCCTGGGCACCTGGGAGAAGAGCGGGGGCGTGCTCCACGCCAGCCTGATCTCCAAGCGCCTGTCGCACTAGAATTAATTGGGTCGCATAGTTCGGCCCTCTCGCCAGGCGGGCGTTCCCTTGCCCGCAAGACGGGCCTTGAGCCACTGCGTGACGGTCCAGTTGAAGTGTGACCAGCCGCGGCACAATCTGTAGATACGAGCCCAGGTCTTCTGGCTGCCGATGCCAAGCTACGGCAATCGCGGGCAACATCACTCCTGAAATCCGCAATTCAAGTCCGTGGAGACGCTCTTCCCCTGGAGGACCATGGAGGCATTTCGACGGTACAATATCGTGAATTGCGGTAATCTTCTTCAAGGCTCAAAAGGGCGGCGTGAAAATCGGGCCGAGTCTGGACCGGAGCGCCGATACAGGGCCGCGAGTGTAAGTCGCGTAGCAGCCACATAAATACCAACACGCCCGGGTGGCGAAACTGGCAGACGCACGGGACTTAAAATCCCGGGTCTCGAAAGAGACGTATCGGTTCGATTCCGATCCCGGGCACCACTCTGATCCTTGAAGACACGGCGATTACTGGCTTCGACGATATCCCGGTCCG
>DATAPL010000010.1:0-307056 GCA_036265205.1 Terriglobales bacterium | reverse complement strand
GCTATCGCAGGCGAGTCGCCCGCGACCACACTGGCAGGTCCAGGTTCCCTTGACTTCTCATTTCTAGAGCCTATGATTCCCGCCCTTCGACAGCAGTTCAATTCGAACTTCACTCCGGAAAAATATCAGCGGCTGCTCAAGGTAATGGAAGAGCGTTGCGGAACGCCGGTTAAGTTCCGCATTTGCGAGACTCCCCTGTTCATGCCTAAGGCTTTGCTGGAGCAGATGTGCGACTACGGGAAAGAACTAATTCATCAGCTTAATAGCGTGGACTACCGCAAGGTGTCATCGCAGGCGATACCCGAGCAATTCAAGGTGCCGAAAGAAACAGCCCGCCCCAGCTTTATCCAGGTAGATTTCGGCCTGGTGCGGGACGCGTCCGGCAAGTTGCAACCCAAGCTGGTTGAACTCCAGGGCTTCCCTTCACTCTATGCCTACCAGGCCATGCTCTCGCAGGCGTGCGGCGAGATCTTTGGTCTGGATCCCGGACTGAAATACCTTTTAGGAGGCCTGGACTGGGAAGGCTACAAGAAACTGCTGCGGCGGGCGATTGTCGCCGACCACGATCCCAGCCACGTCATCCTCATGGAAATCGATCCCTGGCATCAGAAGACGCTGCCCGATTTTCTGCTGACTGAAAAGCTGCTGGGCATCAAGACGGTCTCGATCACCGACATTAAGAAGGTAGGAAAGTTTCTGTTTTACGAGAGAGATGGTAAACGCACGCCGATTCTGCGTATCTACAACCGGGCGATCGTGGACGAGATGGTGCGCAAGGACCTCAAGCTCTCCTTTCAGCTGAATGAGGAAATCGAGGTGGAGTGGGCGGGACATCCCAACTGGTTTTTCCGCATGAGCAAGTTTTCGCTGCCCTATCTCAAACACCAGTGTGTGCCCAAGACCTGGTTCCTCGATCGCGTGGAGAACATGCCGAAAGATCTGGAGAACTATGTGGTCAAACCCCTATTCTCCTTCGCCGGATTGGGAGTGATCATCAATCTCACACCGCAGGATCTGGCCGCCATTCCCAAGGACCACAGGTCGCAGTACATCCTGCAGGAGCGCATGAATTTCGAGCCTGTGGTGGAAACTCCGTATGGCGCCAACAAGGCGGAAGTGCGCATCATGTATATCTGGCTGGATGAGTTGCAGCCGGTGATGACCATCATTCGCATGGGGCGAGGGTTGATGATGGGTGTGGACCATAACCGCAATATGGAATGGGTAGGATCGTCGGCAGGATTCTACGCGTAAGAACTACCAGCCTCCCTCGTTCTCCCTTGTGGACCTTGGTGTCCTTGGTGGTGGACGCTTCTGAGAAAGGCATGAACCACGAAGGACACGAAGGTTCGCGAAGGAAAACGGGGTTCACAAGTGGGTTTGGCTTTCTACTTCAATCCCTTCACCACGTAGGCCTGGGACAGCACCTGGGAGTAGACATACGCATAGGCACTGCCGTCGGCGGAGAAATGCGGGCCGCCAACACTAGCCACTCCGGCAGGAAGGTTTTCCCCGAAGGTTTTCCAGTAGTCCATTTTTCCGGTCGTGGGGTCTACTCGGTAGACCTTGGCGGCGCCTTCGCGACGCTGGTTGGAGAGCGCGTACAAAGACGTTCCATCCGGAGTCCAGCCCGAGACGTAATAGTTGGAATCAAGTCCGGGGATGGGGCGCAGACTGCTGCCGTCGAGCGGCCAGATACCCCACTTGCCGTCGGGCCCGATCGCCGCGACGCTGCGTCCGTCCGGTGACAACTGGGTGCCGGCGGTGCCTTCGGGGGTAACCGGCTTGGCATTGCCGTTGCTCAGATCGATCAGGTAATCGCGCGCCCCGTGTCCGGCTTCGATGCCGGAGGCCAGCACCTGTTTGCCATCCGGCAGGTAGCGAACAGATCCATAGCTTATTTTGTCGTGGGTCAACTGCCGGGCTTCGCCAGCGCCGGTGGGCACCAGGCTGAGCGCACCTCCTTTGGCCGGCTTGGTGATTACCCATTTACTGTCCGGTGAAATGGCCTCACCGGTGCCATCGCCGATACGAACTGGAGGCGACCCATCGGTGTCGCGCAGAAACACGGTATAGTTCGGGCCGCCGCCCTCCGCCTCTTCCTCGAACAGAACTTTCTTGCCGTCGCGGCTGATGTCGCGGGGCAGCGACCAGCCGAACCATCCCAACTCGAGTTCTTCTTTTCCGCCCGGTGGCAGGGCGCGAATTCCGAGACGGGCCTGGTGAGTAATCATCAGGGTCAGCGGGCCGCGCGCGTCCTGCAGCCACATACCTCCCGGCACGTTGATAATGGTTCGCACCTTGCCGGCGAGTGTCACGCCGCGCAGGTTCGCCGCATTGCCGCTGTCGGACGCGGTGAACCAGATCTCGTCGCCCGCCGGAGACCAAAGGACTCCTTCCACCGACGACCAGCCGGTCGAAAGCTTCTTCTCGTGCCCGTCCGGCTCGATCACCGCCACCGAACCTTCATCGTCGCCGCTGGGATTCTCATGGTCCGAAAACGCCACCCGCTTGCCATCGGGCGAAATTTTCGGATGGCTGATCCAGTTAATGCTGTCAAACAATACCTTGCCCACGGGATACTCCAGGCGCCAGTGGCTGTTCTCCGGGACAAAGCGCACTACGGCCATGTTTTCGCCGTCCGCTGCCCAGTCCGCGTCCTGGACATTCTCCAGCACTTCACGCGGAGTTCCCCCACTGAGCGGCACCCGGGCTAGCGTTCCCACCCGGGCATAGCCGCCGTGGTAAACGGAGTTGATCAGGATGGCGAGTTCTCCACTCCTGGAGATCGACAGCAGAGCTGAGTCTTTCATTCCCAACTCGCGCGAGCCATTGTCATCGGTTCGAGCCAGAAACAGTTGATGAGGGCCGCCTTCCCAGGAGGCGTCGTAAACGATGCTGCCGTCAGGAGTGAATCGGGCGTTACCAATCGACCCGGTGCGGAACGTGATCTGCTGATACTCGGGCGAAGATGCGCCGCCCCGGCCATGTCCCAGCCACCAGCCCAAACCGATCAGAGCCGCCGCCACGACGACAGCGCCGGCAATGCTCAGCAGCTTCCGGCGCGACTCCTCGCCCCGGACGTGCGCGACCGCCGCTTGCGCGCCCGATTTGCTGCTGCCGGCGGAGATTTCGGTCAGAGCTTCCAGATCGAACGCCAGGTCGCCTGCGGAATGAAAGCGCTGCGAAGGATTTTTTTCGAGACAGTGCCGGACAATTCGTTCGAGGCCGGCGGGAACATTGCGCGCGGTTTCGGAAAGCTCAGGCACGTCCTCTTTGAGAATCGCGCTCATGGTGTCAGCGGAAGTCTCTCCGTGAAAGGCGCGTTTGCCTGAAATCATCTCGAACAGAATTGCGCCAAAGGCAAAAATGTCGGAGCGCGGGTCGGCCACCTGCCCGCGCACCTGCTCGGGGGACATGTAACCGGCCGTTCCCATGATCAGACCCGGCTCGGTCACTGCGTGCACGGTGGGCGCATCGGCTCCACTCTCGGCTTCCGGACGGGTGAGCTTGGCCAGACCGAAGTCCAGAATCTTTACCCGGCCGTCGCTGGTGATGAACAGGTTTTCCGGCTTCAGGTCGCGATGGACAATGCCCTTCTCATGCGCCGCCGCAAGACCTCGCGCGACCTGCAACCCATTGTCGATTGTCTTGCGGATGGAAAGGGCTCCACTCCGCAGCCGCTCACGCAGGGTTTCGCCTTCGAGCAGCTCCGAGACTACGTAGGGCGAGCCATGTTCGTCCCCGATGTCGAAGATCGAAAGAATGTTGGGGTGATTCAGGCCTGCCGCCGCGCGGGCTTCCAGCGCGAAACGTTGCATGCGATCGCGATCCGCCGAAAAAGAAGGAGGAAGGACTTTGATTGCCACGGTGCGATCCAGCCGGGCATCGCGGGCGCGATAAACTTCGCCCATCCCGCCGGCGCCGACCAAGGACTGAATCTCGTAAGGGCCTAACTTCGTTCCTGAGGAGAGTGCCATGAGTGGGGAGAATTATAGCGTTATTTGATCTCGAAAACGGGAGCCGCGTCGAGTAAGGAACCGTCTTTGTGGGCCGCTAAGATCCCACGCTGGACGGGGACGTGGAATCCCACCCTTGCAAAAGAGCCCAAGGGTGGGGCACCCATCCTCGGTGGACCGGCCAAAATCCCATGCCGGACGGGGAGGCGGGAATGCCAGGCCGCTGCAAGCAGTTGACCAGATACCCCTCGCGGCCTAACATTACCGCCTACAGGGGCTAAGCTTCGCCATGAACCGCGAAATGTCTGGCCAAAGTTCGAGCAGCGCGACCATGATCGGCCAGACGATCTCCCACTACCGTATTTTGGGAAAGCTGGGAGGGGGTGGCATGGGGGTGGTCTACGAAGCTGAAGACACCCGGCTTGGCCGCCACGTCGCTATCAAGTTTCTCCCCGACAACCTCACCGGCGACAGCAAGGCCATGGAACGCTTCGAGCGCGAGGCCCGAGCCGCGTCATTACTCAATCATCCTTCTATCTGCACCATCCACGAAGTTGAAGATCATAACGGCCACCCTTTCATCGTCATGGAAAAGCTGGAGGGGGAAAGCCTGAAGCAGCACATTCGGGGCAAGCCGATGGAAATCGACGACTTGCTCGATGTTGCTGTGCAGGTTGCCGATGCCCTGTCCGCTTCCCATGCCAAGGGAATCATTCATCGCGATATCAAGCCGGCCAACATCTTCCTTACTTCGAGCGGGCAGACCAAGGTGCTCGACTTTGGCCTGGCCAAGCTGCTGCGGGACGAGCGCCTCGCCACCAGTGAAGAAACTCCGGTTGAAGATTCGCTGACCGCGGTGGGCGTCATTCCCGGAACCGCCGTCTATATGTCGCCGGAGCAGGCGCGCAGTGAGGAGCTCGATCCGCGGACCGATCTTTTTTCCTTCGGCGTGGTGCTCTACGAAATGGCCACCGGGAAAAAGCCTTTCAGTGGCAACAACGTAATTACCACCCTGGATGCCGTACTGCACACCAAGCCCCCGTCGCCAGTCACTCTGAATCCCGCCCTGCCCAAAGAACTGGAAGGAATCATCGGCAAGGCGATGGAGAAAGACCGCAGCAAGCGTTACCCGAACGCGGCGGAGATGAAGGCCGACCTGCAGCGTCTGAAGAAAGAAACAGAATCAGGTTTGACCCGGACGGGTGGTCGTGAGGCCTCTCGATTACACGTTGTCTCAAAGACCTTCCAGGCGGCCAGCAAGTCTCAGAGTTATCTGCTGCTGGCGGTTACGGCTTTGCTGATCACGGTGCTGGCGGCGGTGGGGACGTGGTGGGTTAAACATCGCGCCGGGATGGCGGCCACCGCCGGCAAGAATACGGTTGCGGTGTTGCCCCTGCAAAATCTGAACGGCGACTTCAGCGTCGACTATCTTCGCTTTGCGCTCTCCGACGAAGTTGCTAATGTGCTCACCTACTCACGCACCCTCGATGTGCGACCCTCGGCGGTGACCAGAAAATATGTAGGCGCGGACATGGATCCGCAGAAAGTCGGCCAGGAACTGCACGTGGCCAACGTCCTGACCGGGCATTTTCTCAAAGAGGGGAACCACCTGCTGGTGACCCTGGAGGCGATCGAGACCGGTACGGACCGGCTGGTGTGGCAGACCAATCTTACTGGTTCCACACAGGATCTGATTGCGCTGCAACAGCAAATGGCGAAGCAGGTTCGCACCGGTTTGCTTCCTCTGTTGGGCGCGGCCGGAGGATTTCTGGAAACCAGCACCCGGCCAAGCAACCAGGAAGCCTACGAGCTCTATTTGCGTAGCGTGGCCCTGTCGCACGACTCCGGTCCTAACCGGGACGGCATCAAGAACCTGGAACACGTAGTGGAACTGGATCCGAATTACGCTCCGGCGTGGGCTGAGATCGGCCAGCGTTATTACTATGACTCGACCTACGCGAATGGCGGCGAGCAGATGTTCCAGCACTCGAACGCCGCGCTGGAGCGCGCCCTGGTTCTCGATCCAAACCTGATTGCAGCAGCCTCGCAGCTCATCGTGAACCGGGTGGACCGGGGAGAATTGGGCAAGGCCTACCAGGAGGCGTTGGCGCTGGCCAAACGCCGGCCCGAAAACGCTCAGGTTCACTTCACCCTGGGTTATGTTCAGCGCTACGCCGGCATGCTGGAGGAGGCTTCGCGGCAGTGTGATACTGCGCTTACTTTGGCTCCGGGAAACTATCAATTCCGTTCCTGCGCCTGGGTATTTATGGAGTTGGGCAAGTTTGAGCGAGCCCGCGAGTACATTCAGCTGGACGCCGGCAGCGAATGGGCCAGCTACGTTATGCCCTCCCTGCTGATGCGAGAAGGCCGAGTGACGGAAGCACGCGAGGCCGCAACCCACATGGCGGCCAGTACGCATTACCGCCGCGATCTGGTGCAGGCAGTGCTCGGGATCCAGCCTGCGTCTGAACTTGACCGCCTGGCGCACGAAGCGGAGACTGGCGGACCTTCAGATCCTGATCCCGAGAATTCCTACTATCAAGGGGCGCTTTTCGCCTACGTCGGCAAGAAGGATGCAGCCTTCCACATGCTCAAGACCGCGATCGAACAGAATTACTGCGCCTATTCCAACCTGCTTTCCGATCCCTTGTTAAGAACTCTGCACAGCGACCGGCAATTTGACGAACTGCTCACGTCAGCACACAACTGCCAGCAGGCCGTCCTGGCGGGAGGCGCGCCGCAGGCCCCGTGATTCGGGTAGGATTGAGCGCAGCGGCTAACTCTTCGTTTCCCGCACAGTCCATATAACGTAAGGATCGTCAGGAAAAATCTTGTCTCCCAGCCGCGAGCCCTGCCATCCCATACCTATGAAACGTGTCGATCGTGAAATCCTCCACCAGCACAACTTCCCCAGGTCTAGCCGGTTGATCGCGAAATTTCCTAATCTGCGGAAATTCTGGATCCTCATCGCCGCCGTGCTGCTGGCTGCGGGCGCCGTGGAAGCGGACAGGTGGACCACGGTCGTGCTGGCGACTCCGGCTTTGGCCCAGGCTCCGGCAAGTCAGGCCAGCCCGGTCGACCCTCTTCCCCCGGATACCGGTGTCAACGGCCTCAAGCAGATGCTGGTTCGGCTGCAGACCACCGCCCGCCTGATGCAGACTACGGCGCACCCTGACGACGAAGACGGCGGTATGCTGACGCTCGAATCTCGCGGCCACGGCGTCACGACAGTTTTGATGACTCTTACCCGCGGTGAAGGCGGACAGAACAAAGTCGGCAGCAATCTTTTCGACGTTCTGGGCGTGCTGCGCACCCTGGAACTAACCGCGTCAGATCGCTATTACGGAGTGGAGCAGCGCTTCAGCCGGGTTGCGGATTTTGGTTATTCGAAGAATCCGGAGGAGACCTTCCAGAAGTGGGGTGGGCACGATATTCCGCTCAGCGACATGGTGCGAGTGATTCGAAGCTTTCATCCGGATGTGTTGATTGCCCGTTTTTCGGGGACCGAACGTGACGGACACGGGCATCACCAGGCGTCCGCCATTTTGACCAAAGAGGCTTTCCGCGCCGCGGCCGATCCAAACCGGTTTCCGGAGCAGATCAAAGAAGGATTGCTCCCCTGGCAGGCCAGGAAGCTGTACATCGGAAATGTCTGCGGGTTTGGAGCGAGCAGTTGCCCACCCGAGAATTACACGGTCAGGCTGAATACCGGGCAGGTGAATCCGCTGTTGGGAATGTCCTACATCCAGTTCGCCATGGAAGGCCTGCGCCACCAGCTTTCCCAAGGCGCCGGCGGGTGGTCAGTCGAGCCGGGAGATCGTTACACATTCTACAAGCTGGTTGATTCGGTATTGCCGTCGACTACAGATAAAGAAGGCCACGAAAAAGATCTCTTTGATGGTATCGATACCAGTTGGCAGAGTCTGAGTTCCGCCTTCGATGCAGCCGGAGCCAAAGAATTGGTACAGGTGCGGAACAACCTGGCAGAGGCGGCAAAGGATGCCGAGGGCGATCCCGGCAAAGCGGCGACTCCACTGCTGTCCGTGATTAACTCACTCAACCGTCTTGAAAGCCAGCTCTCTAACAATCATGACGCGAGGAAGCAGGATGTGCTGGCCCGTTTGCACGAAAAAGAATCGCAGGCTCGCGCCGCGCTCGATCTCGCCCTGAATCTTTCTCTCCGGGCTTCACTGGTTTCGCCGCCAGGTTCGACCACAGCCCCAGCGCCGGGACAGGACCCGCTGGCCGCGATTTCGCCAGGACAGAAGTTCACCGTCAAGCTACAGCTTCATAACGGTTCGACACATCCGGTCCAGCTACGCTCATTGTTTCTCGAAGGGCAGCTGAACCACAGCGAGGCGAGCGAACGCATTCCTCCATTGCAGCCGGACAAGGACTACCAGACCGAATATCAAATCGAGTTGCCGCCGGACACGCCAGCCACCCGACCGGCCCTGCACCGTAACGACCCGGAGCGTGATGCCGTCTATGCCGTAGACAACCCGAAATACCAGACATTGCCGTTTCCACCTCCAGCTTTTCGTGTGAGCGTCCACTACGACATTCCTGATCTTGCGAATCGAACCGGAGGCGTCCCTCCGAAGAATCTGGAGGCGTTGCCGGAAATTTCGACGCCAGTGCTGGTTGGCTTTGCGGATGAAAAAGGTGCAGAACAAAAACGTCCCTTGGCAATCGTGCCGGCATTCTCCGTCGAACTGGAACCGGGAGAGCAGGTGATCCCCATCGCGAACGGTCACGAGCGAAGCGTCAAAGTAGGCGTCAGCGCGAACCTCAGCGGAGCGCCGAAAGGCAGCCTTCGTCTGGAAGCCCCGTCAGGGTGGCAAATTGAGCCGAAGGAAATCCCCGTCGAGCTACACCAGCGAGGAGAAAGGAAAGACATCGAGTTCAAAATTATCCCCGGCAGCCTGCAACCAGGGCGCGCCCAGATTCGTGCCGTGCTGACTGCCGCAGGAAAAGCCTACAGCGAAGGCTACACCCTGGTCACACGTGAAGATCTGGCCAGTGCCTACTACTATCAGCCAGCGCTGCAGCGAGTCAGCATCGTGGATGTGAAGGTTCCCCAGAATCTCAAAGTCGCTTACATTCCGGGTGCGGGGGATGAAATTCCCACCGTCTTACAACAGATCGGAATCGATGTAACTGTGCTTCCAGCGGAAAAGCTTGCCAGTGAAGACCTCTCGCGCTACGGCACGATCGTCCTCGGCATTCGCGCCTACGATACCCAGAAAGAGGTTGCAGCCAACAATAAGAAACTGCTGGATTACGTCTCGGCGGGCGGCACGCTCATCGTGCAATACAACGCCGGCGCCGGGGACTTTAACAGCGGTCACTTCACTCCGTACCCGGCGGCAATAAGCAGAGGAAGAGTTTCGGTTGAAGAGGCTCCGGTGGAAATTCTGGACGCCGGCGATAGCGTATTTCGCAATCCCAACCAGATAACGCAGCGCGATTTTGACGGCTGGGTGCAGGAGCGGGGCCTGTATTTTATGGACCACTGGGACAGTAACTTCAAGCCGCTGCTTTCGTCTCATGATCCAGGCGAGCCGCCGCTGAAGGGTGGACTGCTGCGCGCGCAATATGGCAAGGGCACATATATTTACACCGGTTACGCCTTTTTCCGCCAGCTACCAGCTGGGGTGCCGGGAGCGATTCGACTGTATGTGAATTTGCTGAACGCGGGCCACTGAAACGGTCGTTGGCTGTTGGTCCTTGGTATTGGCCTCTTGTCGTCGGAGGCCAAGTCGCACGTCACCTCCGTCGTAAACGAACCACGCGATTTGAAGATGCTGCTTATGGCGCAGGCCAAAGACCGACGACCGACGACCAACGACCAGCCCTCGACCTCTCTCATCCGCGGAGTCGGCCTCAGTAGCGCCACCGCGCTGAACATGATCGACATGATCGGTGTCGGTCCCTTCATCACCATTCCACTCATCGTGAGCGCAATGGGAGGTCCGCAAGCCATGCTGGGGTGGATTCTGGGCGCAATCTTTGCCATGTGTGACGGCCTGGTATGGGCGGAGCTGGGCGCGGCCATGCCAGGGTCGGGCGGATCGTATAACTATCTGCGCGAAATTTATGGCTCGCGCAAGTTCGGCCGGCTGATTTCCTTCCTTTTTATCTGGCAGCTTTCGTTCAGTGCCCCGCTCTCGGTGGCGTCGGGCGCAATCGGGCTGGCGGGTTACGCGTCATATTTCTGGCCGGGGCTGGAGCTCCAATATGCCAGCGGAGCCTGGGAATTGCATCTCCCGTTGCTGGGCGCTTTGCAATTGCACTGGCTGATGTCGGGAGCCACCTTTGTCGCTATCGGCATCGTCATGCTGGCAGTGGGGCTGCTCTACCGCAAGATCACCAGCATTGGCTGGATGTCGAAGCTGTTGCTGGCCGGGGTGTTGATCACCATGGGCTGGATCATCATTGCCGGCTTCAGCCACTTCGACGCGTCCCGCGCTTTTAGCTTTCCTCCCGGCGCTTTCACTTTGTCGCATAATTTCTTTCTGGGGCTGGGCTCAGCCATGCTCATCGCGACCTACGACTACTGGGGCTATTACAACGTCTGCTTTCTGGGCGACGAGGTGGAGGATCCCGCGAAAACCATCCCGCGGGCGTTATTGCTATCCATTCTCCTGGTGGGTTGTCTATACGTGTTGATGAACATCAGCATTCTGGGGGTGGTGCCCTGGCAGGAAATTACCCGAACCGGACAATCCAATCGCGGTTTGTATGTGGTTTCCGTTTTCATGCAAAGGATTTACGGCGCCTGGGCCGCAAACCTGGTGACTGGCTTGGTGATGTGGACTGCATTTGCGTCGGTGTTTTCCCTCCTGCTCGGCTACTCCCGCGTACCCTACGCGGCGGCGCTTGATGGAAACTATTTTCGAGCCTTCGCCCGGGTGCATCCGCAACTGCGTTTCCCCTACGTTTCGCTGCTGGCGTTGGGCGGCGTGGCGGTGCTGTTTTGCTTCTTCACCCTGGCGGATGTGATCGCTGCGCTGGTGGTGATCCGCATCACACTGCAGTTTCTGGTGCAAGCAGTTGGTGTGATCGTGTTGCGCATACGGCGGCCGGATTTGCCGCGTCCGTTCCGCATGTGGCTGTTTCCACTGCCGGCTTTGCTGGCGTCTATCGGATTTATCTTTGTGCTGGTCTCGCGCACCAACTCGTTGAAACAGGTTCGCTACGCGGCGGTCATACTGATGACAGGTATTGCTATCTACCTGGTGCGCGCATGGCGAAACGGGGAATGGCCTTTCGGCAGCGGATCCGCGGCACAGGAGATTTCCGCACCCTGAATTATGCCGGAAGCGGTCAAAGCATCGATGCCACCAAGCCTGCCGCCAAAGCTGGCGGTTTCCGCTTGGGCTCCACTGCGCGAACCTTTGTTCCGTTCGCTGTGGATCGCTGCTGTAATTTCGTATACCGGAACCTGGATGCAGAACGTCGGCGCCGGCTGGCTGATGACGCAGCTGACCATGTCGCCTTTGATGGTGAGTCTTGTAACCGCCGCCACCACGCTTCCGGTATTTCTGGTGATCCTGCCGGCGGGCGCACTCGCCGATCTGGTCGACCGCAGGCGATTCCTGCTCATCACCCAGAGCTGGATGGTCGTGGCTGCGGCCGTGCTTGGCATTCTTACCCTTGAGCAGCATGTCACGCCGTGGATTCTCCTGCTGTTCACCTTCATTCTTGGCCTGGGTGCGGTCATGAACGACCCGGCGTGGCAGGCTATCACGCCCGAAGTTGTGTGCCCGGAAAATCACGCACCGGCCGTGGCGCTAAATTCTGTCGGCTTTAACGTGGCACGGGCTTTTGGTCCCGCTCTGGGCGGACTGGTAATCGCCGCCGCCGGTTCCGGAGTCGCCTTCCTGCTGAACGCGGCTTCATTTTTCGGCGTAATCTTTTTCCTTTACCGCTGGAAGCGGCCCCACGTCGAGCACGTTGCTACTGGCCGGGTCCGTGATGCGCTTCTGGCCGGACTCCGCTATGTAAAGGGCGCTCCGCTGGTGCGGTCGATCCTGATCCGGACCGGCGCGTTCAGTGTGGGCGCGAGTTCCCTGCCCGCTCTGCTGCCCATCCTGGCGCGACCCCACGGGGCGACTGGCTATGGCCTGCTGCTGGGATTTTTCGGCCTTGGCGCTCTGGCGGGGGCGGCGGTTCTGCCTCGCATGCGCAGCCGCCTCTCAGTAGACGGCGTGGTAGTTTTCGGTATTCTGCTGTTCGCCGCGATGACGTTCGCCGCCGGGCGAGTGCAAACCTTTTCCTGGCTATGTCTGGTATTGTTTGTCTGCGGCACGGCATGGATAGGAATTCTCGCCTGCCTCAACGTTGCGGCACAGACCATGTCGCCTTCGTTTCTGCGTGCCCGGGCACTGTCGATGTATCTGCTGGTGCTGCAGGGAGGCATGGCTCTGGGCAGCACCGCCTGGGGAGCCCTGGCCACGCGGGTGGGGGTTCCAACGGCGCTGTTGTGTTCGGCGATCGCTCTGGTAGGCGGCCTTTTCACGGTTCGCCGCCACCCCATTTCATCGCAGCAGTTAGAGTTAACGCCATCGGTGGTTCGGGATTAATGCTCTCGACATCAATGTGTGGGCGCGAGCGTCCCGCGTGCGTGCGGGGGCGGAACGGGCCAAGACACAGCTCAAATGCAGGAACTAAAAAGCTCGGGACACGCATTGCCCCGGCACGAGCGAGGACGCTCGCGCCTACACTGATCAATTGCAGCATCTCAATCGCAGCATCAAGGAGAGTGTCAATGAGGGTGAAGAGTATTCAAACTCTGTGTGCATCGTTGCTGTTATTCAGCGGCATGGCCATGGCCCAGACGGCCAAGCCTGCCGAACCCCACACCGTAAACCAGGTTCTTACCGGCGCCATCACCAGCCTGGAGAACGAATTTGTTCCAGCGGCGGACGCCATGCCCGAAGCCAAATACAATTTCGCTCCCAGCAGTGGCGAGTTCAAAGGGGTGCGGACTTTCGCCCAACAAGTGAAGCACGTGGCCGCGGTCAACTACCTGATCGGCGCCTCTATTCTCGAAGAAAAGCCCCCGGTCGACACCGGCGGCGAGAGTGGTCCCGATGCGATCACCAGTAAGGCTGCGATCATGAAATTTTTGAAAGACTCGTTCGCTTACGTCCATAAAGCGGCCGCTACCATCAACGAAGAAAACCTGGTTAGCAACATCAAAGACCCGTTTGGCGAAGGAACGACGACCCGCCTGTCGATGGCCGGCGCCATTGCCTGGCATGGCTTCGATCATTATGGGCAAATGGTTGAATATCTACGCATGAACGGCATTATCCCACCTGCGAGCCGGCACTAATAGGCCCTCTCGGGGGGTGACAGGGCCCCCCGAAGCTAGTTTTCCGGCCCAAAACGGATGCTTTCCCCTAGTGGCACGGGAGTGCCATTTACACCCTCCCGCCGTGCGCGTATTTATTTGTCTCCCCTGATTACAAATGAAGGAGTGTCTTCGAGCCATTTTGTGGCCGGACATGTTTGAGCGGGGAGGTTCTGGGAGGAACATGAAGAACAGTAAACGTCGCCCGAGCAACTCGGAACCGGGTCGCGCCACCCGGGAGCGCGACGCGGAGCAGGAAATCAAGAGTTTCCTAAGCGCCCTGGTGTCATATCCGGCCCGCTTCGCGCGCCAGCCGGACCTCAGTTTCGAACAGCATCTGTTTCAGTTGGTGGCCGGCAATCGTGTGGCCGGCAGCGAGCATCGCCGGCGCGGCTAGGAGCGTCGCCGCCCCCAGGCTTTTCCCTGAGCCGCTCCCTGTTTCGTAATTGCGGTTGCGATTAATTCCGCTTTGAGGCCCACGGCCTTCAGGTGCGCTCGTACCTGACCCGCAACGCGATCTCGGCCAGCTTTTCGATCCAAAAACATCAGGACTGAAGGCCCGGCTCCGCTGAGGACTACGCCTAGAATTCCTGGCACCGTCTGTCGAAGCTTCTGCAATGCGGGCAGCAGGGGACACAGCGCAGCCCGGTAGGGCTGGTGCATGCGATCCTCAAGCGCGGCCGCTAACAGTTCGGGCCGGCCCTGCACAAAGGCCGCCAGCAGCAGCATGGAGTTCTGCACATTGGTGACCGCGTCTGCGCGGGGATACTCAGTGGGAAGAACCCGCCGAGCCTCTTCCGTGGAGAGCACCTCCTGCGGGACGGCCAGCAGCAGCGGCCACTTCCCTTTCGGGGTCACACTCGCGATCTGTGCTTCGTCCCTGGCGGACATTTTCGCCACCGCCAAGCCGCCCATCCAACAGGCGGCGGCGTTATCCGGATGATGTTCGCGGCGCGACGCTTCCCCGACAATCCGATTATCGTTCCAGTGTGATTTGCCCCAGCGCAATTTGCCGAAGTGCACCGCCAGCGCGATTCCTGCCAGCCGCGCAGCCGCCGACGAGCCACAACCCTTCCCAATGGGAATTTGATTATCAAGGCTGAGAGCGAGCGCCTGAACCGGCTTGCCTTCATCCTGTAAAACTTCACGATAAGTCGTGAGGATGAGATGATTCTCGAGTCTTCCGCAGATCTCCGCGTCAACTCCCTGTGCGGACACAGAAAATTGATCGGCCGTCCGGGCACGAATTTTCAGGAAGAGTCCGAAGGCGAGAGCGGCAGCATCGAATGCCGGACCAAGATTGGCGGAGGTTGCGGGCAGGACGAGTTCCAACTGCGGTATTCGAGATGAGCGACTTTTCTTGTCAGTCATTATTTGCGGTTAGTCCTTCAGCAACTGCCGCGCAATCACCAGCCGTTGAATTTCGCTGGTGCCCTCGCCGATGGTGCACAGCTTCACGTCGCGATAGAACTTCTCCGCCGGATAATCTTTAATGAAGCCGTATCCGCCGTGGATCTGCACCCCTTCGTTGGCGCAGCGCACCGCCACTTCGCTGGCGTAGAGCTTGGCCATGGAGGATTCCAGGGTGGTTTTCATCCCGGCATCTTTCATGGCGGCGGCACGGAGGGTGAGCAACTTCGCGGCTTCAATTTCGGTGGCCATGTCAGCCAGTTTCCACTGGATAGCCTGGAAATCGCTGATCGCTTTGCCGAACTGCTTGCGCAGCTTGGAATACTTCAGAGCCGCTTCGTAGGCGCCTTCCGCCATGCCCAGCGACAAGGCCGCGATCGAAATGCGGCCTCCGTCCAGCACCTGCATGGCGTCGATGAACCCGTCGCCTTCCTTGCCGCACAAGTTCTCGGCAGGTATGACGCAATCTTCGAAGATCAGCTCGGCGGTGTCGCTGGCACGCAGGCCCAGCTTGTTTTCTTTCTTGCCCGGTCGAAATCCTTTCGTCCCCTTTTCCACGATGAACGCCGACAGTCCGTGAGTATGAGCGGCGCGGTCGGTGACGGCGATCACTACCAGAACATCGGCGTAGTGGCCGTTCGTGCAAAACGTCTTGGTGCCGTTCAATATCCAATTATTTCCCTTGCGGACAGCGGTCATGCGGGCGCTGCCAGCGTCCGATCCCGAAGAGGGCTCGGTCAGGCCCCAGGCGCCGATAAACTCGCCCGATGCCAACGGGGTGACGTATTTCTTCTTCTGGGCTTCGTTGCCGGCCAGAAAAATGTGATTGGAACAGAGGGAAGTGTGCGCTGCCACGATAATACCGACCGAGCCATCCACGCGCGAAAGTTCTTCGATCGCAGTGACATATTCGACATAGCCCATGCCGGCGCCGCTGTACTCGGGGGGAAAGATGATGCCGAGCAGGCCGAGCTTGCCTAGTTCCTTGACCGTGGCCAGTGGAAAGTCGCCGGCTTCGTCCCACTTCATCACATTCGGCGCAATTTCGCGCTCGGCAAATTCGCGCACGCTCTTTTTCAGTTGAAGCTGTTCTTCGTTGAGTTGGAAATCCAAGGTACAATCTCCCGTTTCATGAGAGTCATTCGCGGAACATTTGATTAGAACACAGCAATTTCAGTGCACAAAGTTACTGCCGGAAGAGAATGTGCCCCCTGCGCCACTTTCACAACGATGTGGTCGCGAGCGTCCGTCCTCAGCCTTTTATTCCTGCGTGGCACCCGCTCTGGTCCGTTCCGCTCCAGCACGAGCGAGGACGCTCGCGCACACATAATCAAAGGCGATGGACAGGAGTGTCCGCTCCACATGGGATTTGGACCTGAATAAACCGTTGGAACGCTTCGTTTGACAGCAGCCGGCCGCGACTGGTGAGACGAATCCAATTGTCCTGGCGCGCCAGCAGTCCTAGATCCATGCATTCGGAGATAGCACCTTCCAGGGATTGCACAGCCGGTTCGCCGAACTCCGCGGCTACCTTTTCCATGTCTACGCCCCTGGCTAAACGAAGCCCAAGAAAGAAAGTTTCCTCGAGCGCGGCGGCTGACGAAACCGGCGTTTTTTTCGGCCCAACCCCCGCAACATATTCTTCCAGCGAGTCTGGCGATGAGAACCTGACCGCCTCGGTTGCATTTTCACAGCAATGCAGCATGGAGTGCGCATCCACTCCAAAGCCTAAATACGGCCGGCGGGTCCAGTATTTGAGGTTGTGCCGCGACTCCTGCCCTTCGCGCGCAAAGTTGGATATCTCGTATTGGCGAACTTTTGCCGCGGTTAGCCGCTCGCACGCTCTCTCGTACAAATTCGCCGTCAGGTCTTCATCGGGAACGAAGTGCGCGTGATATCGGGCGCCGCCCGCCATCAACTCACGGCCCAGGCGGGAATCATTATCCACCTCCAACATGTAAACACTGACGTGGGGAACGCCCGACGCCACCGTTTCGTCGAGGGAAAATTCCCAGCTTTCGGCCGTCTGGTGGGGAAGCCCCGCAATCAGATCAACATTGATGTTTTCAATTCCGGCGGCACCCAGACGGGCGATATCATCGATCACCGTAGTCCGCTTGTGCTGCCGCCCGACGGAGGCGGCTTCGGCATCGACGAACGACTGCACGCCCAGGCTGACGCGGTTCACCCCGCAGCGTTGCAGGGCGCCGATCATGGCCGTAGACAGCGTGCCGGGGGCGCATTCGACGGTGATCTCAGCGCCCGCCTGCAGCACAAAGTTTTGCGAAATCGTGACAAATAGCCTCTCCAGTTGGTTTATATCGAGTATGGTAGGAGTGCCGCCGCCGACGAAAATGGAGTCGACGGAGCTTTCGAGGCGGCCGCCCATCTGCGCAGCCGTCTCTGCGGCGCGGTTGATATCGGCAGTCACCCGTTCCACGTAACGCTCGAAGACGGCGCGGGAAAAGACGTCCGAGGCAAAGTTGCAGTAGCTGCACTTGGTCCGGCAGAACGGCACCGAGATGTAGAGGCCAAGTGGCATGATGACTAATTATCCCACTTCGCGTAACGTGGACAGTCGCGAAAGCATCTGAAGCAGGCTATATAGAACGGCGAGATGAGTTACAGTACGAGACCTCACTGAGGACAGGTTTATTTAAAAACATACATGCTTCCACGAGTCGTCATTACCGGACTGGGCGTGGTCAGCCCTAATGGCATGGGCAAGAAAGCCTTTTGCCTTGCGCTACTGGCTGGAAAATCGGGGGTGAAGCGCATCTCGCGTTTCGATCCGTCCTCACTGCCGGTTCATATCGCGGGCGAGATTCCAGAGTTTGACGAGCTCGCCTGGGTGGATGCGCGGGAGCGCAAACACGTTTCGCGGGTTGTGCCGCTGGCGGTCGCCGCCTCGACCGAAGCGATCAATGACGCCGGCCTTGATCCGGCTGCGATGTCGATGGAGGAAAAGCGCGAGATTGGCGTGATTCTGGGGACCGGCGGCGGCGCGCAGGAATTTTCTGAAGAGCAGTATCGCCTCTGGCACAGCGGTCACGTGAAGCAGGTCAGCCTGTTCTGCATTCCTTCCGGGACTATGGGCACGATTCCCAGCGAAATCAGCATGCGTTTTGGATTTCGCGGCTATAGCCATGTAGTGACTGCGGGCTGCACCTCTTCTACTGACGCGATCGGTTACGCCTACCAGCACATTCAGGCCGGGGTGCAGCCTCTGTTTTTGGTGGGAGGCGTGGATTCGGCGATCACGCCGGGGATCATCAAGGGTTATTCGATGTTGCGGGCGCTCACGCAGTCCTGGAATCATGCGCCGGAAAGCGCTTCGCGACCGTTTTCCGCCGACCGCGACGGCTTCGTCATGGCCGAGGGTTCGTGGATGTTTATTCTTGAGGACTACGAGCACGCGCACGCCCGCGGCGCCCGAATTTACGCCGAGATCGCAGGTTACGGCTCGACCTGCGAAGCCTTTCACCGCGTGCGTATGAGCGAATCGCCGGAAGAACCCGCCCGGGCCATCACGCTGGCCATGGACGAGGCCGGACTTCAGGCGGAAGACATCCAATACGTGAATCTGCACGGCACCTCGACCGAAATGAACGATCGGGTGGAAACCCGGGCGCTGAAACTGGCACTGGGCGCGCATGCCCGCAAAATTCCCATGTCGGGGTTGAAATCACAGATCGGACACGCCCAGGGCGCGTGCGGCTCGGCCAGCCTGGCGGCAACCCTGATCGCCATGGAGCACGGCAAGATTCCTCCCACCATCAACCTGGACCGGCCTGATCCGGAATGCGATCTGGACTATGTTCCCGACGTCGGCCGCAAAGCTCAGATCGAGCATGCGATCTGCAACTGCGTAGGGTTTGGATCGAAGAACTCGGCGCTGGTGCTGAAGAAGACCGCGTAGGGGCAGATTTCCTCATCTGCCCGGCGGAGCGAAGCTTGCAGCTTTTTCTGTATAGCCCACACCAATCCCCTTGGCGAGCTTCGCTCGCCCGCCCAGATGAGGACATTTGGGCCTACATGGCCGATTCCTCTTTAACCTTTTCCATCCTGGCGACTTTTTTCTCCATCTATTTAGGGTAAGCTTTAGTTGAGACGCGATGGCTCAAGAAGAGGAAGTACTGGGTAAAGCCTATGACAGCCGCCTGATGAAGCGGCTTCTGCAGTATTTACGGCCCTACAAGTGGCCGGTGGGCATCTCTCTCGCATCCATTCTGATCAAGGCCGGAGCCGATGTTCTCGGGCCGTACCTCGTCGCTATCGAAATCGACCGCTTTCTGGTGCCCGTACCCCGGCGCACGCCCTTCGATTCGTTCCTCAGCACCAACCCGTATGTCGGGATTGCTCAAATCGCGGCTATGTACGTCGGGCTGATCGTGCTCAGTTTCCTGCTCGACTACCTGCAGACCTATTTCATGCAGTGGGCGGGCCAGATGGTGATGTTCGACCTGCGCAAGCAGATTTTCCGCCACCTGCAGCACATGCACATCGGCTTTTACGACAAAAACCCTGTCGGGCGCCTGGTGACGCGGGTTACCTCGGATGTGGATGCGCTGAATGACATGTTCACCTCCGGCGTGGTTTCGATCTTCGAAGATGTGTTCGTGCTCGCCGGCATCACCGCGGTCATGCTGTGCATGAACTGGAAGCTGGCGCTCATCACCCTGGCGGTCCTGCCGCTCATCGCCATTGCCACCAAGATTTTTCGCGACAAGGTGCGCGACTCTTACCGGCGCATTCGCACCGCCATCGCCCGCATCAATGCCTACATGCAGGAGCACGTCAGCGGCATGGTGGTGTTGCAGCTTTTCAACCGCGAGAAGCGGGCCTTCAACAAGTTTTCCGACGTGAACGCCGTCCACATGGAAGCCTTCAAGGATGCGATATTGGCGCACGCGGTTTACTACCCGGTGGTGGAAATCCTGTCGTCGATCGCCATCGCCTGCGTGATCTGGTTCGGCGGAAACGACATTATTCGCAGCCTGACGGTTAGCAGCGTCTCGTTGGAGGTTTCGCGCCAGCACCCTCTTTCCTTCCACGTGGTTCGCACCGCGGTTAGCATTGGCGTGCTTACCGCGTTCATCCAGTACGCCCAGCGCTTTTTCCGGCCTATTCAGGACTTCAGCGAAAAGTACAACATTCTGCAATCGGCGATGGCGGCCAGCGAACGAGTTTTCAAGCTGCTGGACACGCCGGCTGAGATTATTTCTCCGGCCGTGACCAGGACGCCGACTGGGCCGGGGCGAATCGAGTTTGATCACGTATGGTTTGCTTATCGGAATACCCTCGCCGTCGAAGCGGCCAAGAACGCGGGCGGCTCGCCCGCGAACACACAATCCACGCCAGCCGAGCCCGACTGGATCCTGCGTGATGTTTCCTTCACCATTGAACCTGGCGAGACTGTGGCCATCGTCGGCCACACCGGAGCCGGCAAGACCACCATCATTTCGCTGCTAATGCGTTTCTATGACGTGCAAAAAGGCGCGGTCAGAATTGATGGCGTAGACGTGAAGGAAATGGACCTGGCCGAGCTCCGCCGCCGTTTCGGCGTGGTCTTGCAGGATCCATTCCTGTTTACCGGCACGGTGGAAGGCAATATTCGCCTGGGTACCGGTTGGATCACTGACGCGGACGTGGAAAAAGCCGCCGAGGATGTTAACCTTGCCGACTTCATCCGCACTCTTCCCCACGGATTCAAAGAAGAGGTTCGCGAGCGTGGCTCGACGCTTTCCACCGGGCAGAAGCAATTGATCTCATTTGCCCGGGCTCTGGCCCACGACCCGAAGATCCTGATTCTTGATGAGGCTACTTCGAGCGTGGACACCGAAACTGAGGTTCGGGTGCGCGAAGCTCTCAACCGCATGGTCGAAGGCAGAACCTCGGTGGTCATCGCGCACCGGCTTTCAACCATCCAGCGCGCCGACAAGATTATTGTGATGCACAAGGGCCAGGTGCGCGAGATGGGCACCCACCAGCAACTGCTGGCCCAGCACGGTATTTACTACAAGCTTTACCAACTGCAATACAAAGACCAGGAGATCGCGGTCGGAAGCAACTCTCCAGTCACAGCCGGCGCCGACGACTAAACCTGAACCGCGTGGAGATAGGTGTCCCTACACGGTTGGTTACAATGTCTTCCGTGCGAATCCTCATCTCCGCGGGGGAAGCTTCCGGCGAAATGTATGGCGCTCTGCTCATGGAAGCTTTGCGGCGTCTCGCGGACGAGGGCGCCCGCGCCACAATGAAGCAGCCGCTGGAATTTTTTGGCGTGGGCGGAGATCGCATGCGGGCCGCCGGTTGCGACACCGTAGTCGATGCCAAAGACCTTGCCGTGGTCGGCATCGCGGAGATTCTCAATCACCTCCCCAAAATCTGGGGCCTGTTTCACAGGCTGATCGCCGAGGCCGATCGACGAAAACCGGAGCTTGCCATCGTCATCGACTCGCCGGCTTTCAATTGGCGCGTGGCTCGCCAGATGCACAAGCGCGGCATTCCGGTCGTGTACTACGTTTGTCCGCAGTTCTGGGCGTGGCGCCAGGGCCGCGTGCGCCTGCTAAAGAAGTATGTCGACAAGGCGCTGGTGATCTTCCCCTTCGAAGAAGAGTTTTACCGGAATCGCGGCGTGGATGCGACCTTCGTCGGTCACCCGCTGGCCGATCTTCCCCGCCCCGAGATCGATCGCGCGGCCTACGCTGCCCAATTCAAACTCGACCCTGAGAAGCACTGGATCACGCTCATGCCCGGCAGCCGGGTAAAAGAAGTGCGCATGAACATTCCTGTGATTCTGCAGTCTGCCGCCAAACTTGGTTCAGGTTACGAATTTCTGCTTCCAGTTGCTCCCACGCTGGATCGCGACTTTCTGCAGGAGCTGATCGGAGGAAGCTTTCCCGTGCACCTGGTTCCTGAAACTCTGCCCGCGCTCGCCCACTCTCGCGCCGGAACCATCGCCAGCGGCACCGCTACGGTCGAAGCAGCAATGATGGGGACACCGTTCGTGATGGTGTATCGGGTCTCGCCGCTTACCTATCGGCTGGGGCGTTCGCGGGTCAAAGTGCCTTACTTCGCCATGGTGAATTTGATTGCGGAAAAAGAAATCGTCCCCGAGCTGGTACAGCATGACTTCACCACGGAAAAGGTGGTCGCAAAGGTGAATGAAATCATTCACGACGGACCTGCGCGCAGTCGTATGCTCGACGGTCTGGCTGGAGTGAAGGCCAGACTTGGTGGGATTAGAGGAGAAGCCCTCCACCCGGTGGAACGAGCCGCCGAAGAGGTTCTGGCGGTGTTGAGCGCGGACAAAGGCTCAAAAAGAGCCTAAACCTTGTCCTACCAGCATCTTTTGCGTCACAATCTTCATCTTAGGGATTAGCGTACTTGTTCCAGGAGAGTTCCTTTAATGCATTCTCAACCTCGGCGGCTACGTCGGGTCCCGTTGGTCTTACTTGCTTGTTCATTTGTTTTGATCTCGTTACCAACCTGGGCGGCTGAGAAGATGCGCCTGCAGGTGGACGACTACCAGATTGAAGCCGAGCTTACCCCCCATCTTCACAAAATCGTCGCCCGCGCGAAGGTCAGGTTCACTGCCCTGGAAGATACCAGCATCGCCACCTTCGAACTGCACAACGCCATGCGAATCACCAAGGTGCTCGACGCTGCCGGCAAGCCGCTGAGCGCCGAACGGGTCACGCAGGACTCGACGGTGCGTGTTCAGCTGGCCACCCCAGTCGCTAAAGACAGTTCCACCACGCTGACTTTCGAATACGAAGGCGTGCTCGATACCGCCGATGACAGTCCGGTGCAGGGGCTTAAATTGGCCTACATCGGCGACGACACCAGCTACCTGCTTTATGCCGGGCGCTGGTTTCCGGTGAATGCGTATGGGATCAACCGCTTCACGGCGACCATAAGCGTTACCGTGCCGGCGCACATGATGGTCATCGGAAGCGGGAAAGAGAGCGCATCTACGGCGCCGGCGGGAAAGCGTCCCGCAACCAGCGCTCTTCCAACCAAGACCTACACCTTTACCTGGGATAAGCCCAGTTTTCCGGGCACCATCGTGGCCGGCACTTTTCACGAGTTTAAGAGCGACGAAGCTGGGATGGATCTCCACGTCTTTTTCAAACCAGCTCATCAGAACCTGGGCGCGACTTACGCCAATACGGCGGTCAAAGAGTTTACTTATTACGTGACCCTGTACGGTCCGGCGCCTTCCACAACGTTGAGAGTGGTCGAGATTCCGGACGACACTGTGCCCGCGGCCTGGGCGCCTGAAATCGCCGCGATTTCCAGCCGCGCCGTGACCGACAAGGTCAACTATCGCCTGCTCGCCAACACCATTGCTCACCAGTGGTGGGGTGTTTCGGTTAGCCCCGCTTCGCGGGATGACTGGTGGTTGAGCGATGGCTTTGCCCGCTATTCCGAAGCGCGCTATGTGGAGCAGGCAGCGGGCGAGGCCGGTCTGGAAGAGGCTGTGAAGGATATGTCCGTGGGGGCGCTCGCCTACGATACCGTCCCGCTCTCCAGCGCGGGAAAGCTTGACTTGTTCTCCCCCGAATTCCAGTCGCTGGTTACGGACAAGGGCGCGATGATCCTGCACATGTTGCGCTGGGTGATGGGCGATCAGAAATATGACCAGACGATGCGCAGCTTCGCCTCAAAGTTTGCCGGAAAATCGGCGTCTCTCGACGACTTCCGCGCTCTCGCCGAACAGAACTACGGCCAACAGCTCACCTGGTTCTTCTCTCAATGGCTCGATTCCACCGGCGCGCCCGAATTTAAAACCAAATATACGATTTACCGCCTCGGCAACAATAAAGGTTTCAGGGTGGTGGGCCAGATTTCCCAGGACCTCGATCTTTTCCGTATGCCGGTGCAGCTCAAGATCGACACTGACGGAAAAACTGAAGCCAAGCGCATCGAGGTGGTGGGAACAAATTCACCGTTCAGCATAGAAACCTACGGCAAACCGCGCCGCATCGTGGTTGATCCCGACGACCGGGTGTTGAAGAATTCGAGCGAGATCAGACTGCGGGCTTCCATCCAGCGCGGCCAGGCGTTGACCCAGCAAGGCGACCTGGCGGGAGCGTTGCTCGAATTCAACAAAGCGCTGGACGTGAACAAAAACAGTTCGCTCGCACACTACCGCATCGCTGAGGTGTTCTTCCTGCAGCGCAATTACCAGGCGGCTGCAAATGCGTACCGCGAGTGCCTCAACGGCGATGGCGAACCACGCTGGACCGAAGTCTGGAGCCACATCCAGCTGGGCAAAATCTTTGACGTCACCGGACAGCGCGAGCGCGCTACCAACGAATACCGTCAGGCCCTGCAAACCAACGACAACACTCAAGGCGCCCTCGACGAAGCCCGCAGGTATTTGCAGAAGGCGTTCGAACAGCAAAAGATCAACGGTTAAAAACCTGTCACCCTGAGCGCAGCTGCTTCGCGCAGCGAAGTAGCCACTCCGCTTAGGATGACAATGGGTAGGGCAAGCCCCTCAGGATGACACTTGGGCGCCGCAGCACTTCTTGTATTTTTTCAAGGAACCGCAGGGACAGGGATCATTACGGCCGACCTTGGCGCTGCCGCGCACTACCTGCTGCACCGGCTGGGAATCGCCGGAGCCCGCCATGCGCGCCTGGTCCAGCTCGCGGCGCTTTTTGCGCTGGAAGGATTCTTCGAGTTCGTCCACTGACGTTGCTACGTTTCGCGGCGGGCGGCTGCCGTTGCCATCGCTGCCGGTCCCGGGAGCGAGTGCAGGCGCGCTCTCCGCCGGCCGTTCCAGAATCTGCATCAGGTAGAGATACCGCGCAGTCTCTTCCTGGAAGCGCTGCATCATGGCTTCGAACATGTCGAAGGACTCGCGCTTGTATTCGACCAGAGGATCGTGCTGGCCGTAGCCGCGCAACCCGATGCCCTCCTTCAGGTGGTCCATGTCGCGAAGGTGGTCTTTCCATTGCGAATCGAGCACGCTCAGCATAATCATGCGCTCGTGGTAGCGCATGGCGTCGGGGCCGATCAGTTTTTCCTTGGCGTCATAACGTTCCTTCAGCTTGGCAAAGATGGCATCGCCGAGCTCCTGGCGGCTTAATGATTCGGGCTTGATGCCCTCCGCCAGAATGTCTACCCCAAAGCGGGTGAAGATCGCATCTTTTACGCCTTTGATATCCCAGTTGTCGGGGTGAACCTTGGCTCCGCAGAACTGGTCCATCACGTCGCTGAGGATGCCGGAGACGTAGTCCTCGAGGATCAGTTCCTTCTGCTCCACACCCTCAAGCAATTGGCGGCGCAGGCCGTAGACCGCCTCGCGCTGCTTGTTCATGACATCGTCGTATTCCAGCAGATGCTTGCGGGCTTCGAAATTCTGCGCCTCGACGGCTTCCTGCGCGGTGGCGATGCGGCTGGTGATCAGCCGCGATTCGATCGGGATGCCCTCTTCCATGCCCAGGCGTTGCAGCAGTTTCGACACCCACTCCTTGGCGAAAATGCGCATCAGGTCGTCTTCGAGCGACAAGTAGAAGCGCGAGGAGCCGGGATCGCCCTGGCGGCCGGCGCGGCCGCGAAGCTGGTTATCGATGCGGCGGGCCTCGTGGCGCTCCGTGCCGAAGATGTGCAGTCCTCCAACCTCCGTCACTTCGTCGTGTTCCTTGTCGGTTTGAGCCTTGTAGCGGTTGAAGATTTCATTCCACTGATCGGTCGGAACGACGTATTCATTGCCGGCGTAGTACCAGACCGTGCTCTTGGTCTCGTCGACGTTAACCTGAATCTTGCCCTGCGCGGCGCGCAGTGGCTGCGCTAGACCCTTCTTCACGCATTCCTGCTTGGCCATGAACTCAGGATTGCCGCCGAGCAGGATATCGGTTCCGCGGCCGGCCATGTTGGTGGCGATCGTCACCATCCCCTTGCGGCCAGCCTGAGCTACGATTTCGGCTTCGCGCTCGTGATACTTGGCGTTGAGCACGACATGTTTGATGTTTTTCTTTTTTAATAATTCAGAGAGCCGCTCCGATTTTTCAATGGACGTCGTGCCCACCAGCACCGGACGGCCGGTAGCATGCAATGTCTGAATTTCGTCCGACGCCGCGTAATACTTTTCTTTTTCCGTGCGATAGACCACGTCCGGATTTTCCAGGCGCAGCATGGTCCGGTTAGTCGGGATCACCATTACTTCGAGGCGATAGATTTTCTCGAATTCGTCGGCTTCAGTCTCCGCCGTGCCGGTCATGCCCGCCAGCTTTTTGTACATGCGGAAATAGTTCTGGAAGGTGATGGTGGCGAGAGTCTGGTTCTCGCGCTCGATCTTGACGTTTTCCTTGGCTTCAACCGCCTGGTGCAGCCCATCGGACCAGCGGCGGCCGGGCATCAGGCGGCCGGTGAATTCATCAACGATGATCACTTCGCCATCTTTTACAACGTACTCGACGTCGCGGCGATAGAGAGCGTGTGCCTTGACCGCGGTATCAACGTGGTGCTTCAGGTCCCAGTTTTCGGGGTCGGCGATGTTGCCGATGCCCAGAAGCTGCTCCACCTTTTCCCAGCCGACGTCAGTCACGGTGATGCTCTTGTGCTTTTCATCCACCACGAAATCGCCGGTAAGTTCTTTCGGCTCGCCGGGCGCGGTATCAATTTCCTCGCCTCGTTCCAGCTTAGGAATGATCTTGTTCACGCGGGCGTACTTGTCAGTGGATTCTTCGCTAGCGCCGGAAATGATGAGCGGAGTGCGGGCCTCATCGATCAGGATGGAATCGACTTCGTCCACGATGGCAAAATTGTGGCCGCGCTGCACGCAGTCATGAACGTCAAACTTCATGTTGTCGCGCAGGTAGTCGAAGCCGAATTCGTTGTTGGTGCCGTAGGTGACGTCGGAGGCGTAAGCTTCGCGGCGTTCTTCGTCGTCCAAATCGTGCACGATGACGCCGACGGTCAAACCGAGGAAGCGATAAAGTTTGCCCATCCACTCCGAGTCGCGCTTGGCCAGATAGTCATTGACCGTAACCACGTGCACGCCGCGCCCGCTGAGGGCATTCAGATAAACCGGCAGAGTTGCGACCAGCGTCTTTCCTTCGCCGGTTTTCATTTCCGCAATCTTGCCCTGGTGCAGCACCATGCCGCCGATGAGTTGCACGTCGAAATGGCGCATCTGGAGGACGCGACGGCCAGCTTCGCGGGCCACGGCGAAAGCCTCGACCAGAATCTCGTCCAGCGCTTCCTTGATCCGCTGGTTGCGCTCGTCTTCAAGCTGTTTAAGGCGGTCGGAGTCGGCGTTCGGTTCGTCAGCAAGGTCAGCCAGCCGGGTGTGGATGCGGCGCCGGAATTCCTCGGTCTTGGCGCGCAGCTGGTCGTCCGAGAGCCGCTTCATCTGCTGCTCAAGGGCGTTGATAGCCTCGACCTGAGGCATCAGACGCTTCAGTTCGCGGTCGTTTTTGGTGCCGAAAACCTTGCCTAGTAAAGTGTTAATCAATTCAGAATTCCCGTTGGAGGCACACTGCCCCTCTTTATGAGCCTAGCATATTAGATGCGGCGGGAGCGTGTAAGTCGCTGCAGGATAGTGAATAGCTTGACTCGCCACTGCCGGGCAGCGAACAGGCGCTTTTGGAGCAGACGGCGAGGTCACTCCGAGGGCTGGACGCCCTCGGGACAGCCGGCAGGATGCCGGCGCTACAAAAATCCGGCCGTCGGCAACCGCTTGCGTTCTCATGTAATATTTCCGCGAACCAATGCCCACTTTCTACGATCGCTTTGTCGAGTGTGTCGAACACTGGCCACAAAACGTCGCCCTGGAAATTCAGCGCCGCGAACAGGTTGAAAGTTACACCTACGCGGAAGTACGGCGCATGGCAGAGTCGGTAGGCACGTGGCTGGCCAAAAGCGACTTGCCGGCAAACGCGCGCGTGGCAATCTTGGCCGACAACCATCCCCGCTGGGTAATGTCATTTTTGGGCGCAGTCGCAGCTGGATGCACCGCGGTTCCGCTTGACACTGCTTTGCACGCTGACCAGATCGCGACTTTGCTGAAGGACAGCGGCAGTTCGCTGCTGTTTTGTGACGTCAAACACTTTGCCACCGCTGTCCAGGCGATTGCGTCGCTGCCGATCAGGATCGTGCTTACCAATCCGGCGGAGCTCAAGGGAGCTGCCACTCACGCCGATCCAGTCGCCGATCTCGACCGCATCTTTGCCGCGGGGTCAAGCGGTTTCAAGCCGGCGCTGGTTGCCTCGGACCACGTCGCTTCACTTCTCTATACCTCCGGCACAACCTCCGACCCCAAGGGCGTGATGCTCACCCACGCCAATCTCATGGGCGAAGTTGAATCTGTATTTCGCTGGGCAAGGGTAGGACCGGAAGATGCGGTGCTCGGCGTGCTGCCGCTCTTCCACGTGCTCTCGCAGATGGCGAATCTGCTCCTGCCGCTGGTCAAGGGCGCGCGCGTGGTCTATCTGGAAACGCTGAACACCACTGAACTGTTGCGCGCGCTTAACGAACGCCAGATCACCATCTTTGCGGTGGTTCCGCAATTCTTCTACCTCATCCACGAGCGCATATTTAAAGAAGTGGCCAAGCGTGGCCAACTGGCTGGATGGGCCCTGAAGGCTCTGATGACATTGAACCGTGGTTTGAGGACGGTCGGCTTCAACGCGGGACGGATTTTTTTCGGCAAGCTCCACAGCACCTTCGGCGACCGGATGCGTTATCTGATCACCGGCGGCTCGCGCTTCGATCCCCAGATTGGACACGACTTCTACGCCCTCGGCATCGACGTCCTGCAGGCATACGGACTGACCGAGACCACCGGTGCAGCTTTTGCCGCGCTTCCCGACCACAATGTGATCGGCTCGGTTGGACCACCTTTGCCGGGGGTTGAAGGAAAAATTCTCGATCCTAAGCCTCCCGAAGACGGCGGCCCCGCAGTGGGCGAAATTGCCATCCGGGGCGCGATCGTAATGAAGGGCTACTGGAACCGCCCGGACGCGAGCGCGGCAGTTTTAAAAGACGGCTGGCTCCTCACCGGCGATCTGGGATATTTCGATTCCGGCGGCAACCTGTTCATTACCGGCCGCGAAAAGGACGTAATTATCCTCAGCAATGGCAAGAATGTTTATCCCGAGGAAATTGAGTCGTACTACCTGAAATCTCCATACATCAAGGAAGTAGGAGTGATGGCACTGGAGAGCGAGCCGGGAAATCCCTCGTCGGAGCGGCTGTATGGTGTGGTAGTGCCGGATTTCGACGTCCTGAAAGAACGCAAGATCGTCAACGCCAAAGAAGTAATTCGGTTCGACATCGAAGGCATTTCGGCAAAGATTCCGTCCACTAAACGAATTGGCAGCTATGAAATCTGGCAGGAACCGCTGCCCCGCACCACCACACGCAAACTCAAGCGCTTCGAACTGGAAAAACGGGTGCGGGCGAATCAAAAAAAAGGTCGAATCGCGGGGGCAGAAATCAGCTCGCAGCCGCCGTTGAGTGCTGAAGACACCCAGTGGCTGGAGCGGCCCGAGGTGCAGCAGGCGCTGAAGATTATGCGGGAGGCCTCGACGTCCGCGTCGGAGGTGATTCGCCCCGCCGACAATCTGGAGCTTGACCTCGGCCTTGACTCCATGCAGCGCATTGAATTGCTGGTGGCGCTGGAGAAAGAACTGGGCGGCGACGTGGAAGAGTCAAGCCTGGCCGAAATTTATACCGTGCGCGAACTGGTGGACGCAATTCTTGAGAGCGCGGCAAGCGGGAAAACAATTTCCAGCTCACGCGAGCAGCCCGCCGGCTGGTCCTCGATTCTGCAAGAGGAGTCCACCGACCCGGAGGTGCTGGCATTAGCTCAGCCCAGCGGGTTTTTCGAAGGCCTGCTGTATTTTCTGTTCCAGCTGGTGCAAATTTTCGCTTCTGACCGCTTTCGCGTGCGGGTAAACGGACTGGAGAAGCTTCCCGCGAAAGGTCCGTACATTATTTCTTCCAACCACCAGAGCTACATTGATCCAATCGTCATGGCGGCGTTTTTACCCTGGCCGGTGTTTAACAAACTGTTTTCGGTAGGCACCAGCGAGATCTTCGGGTCAGGCTTTATGCGCCGCCTGGCGCGCTGGCTGCGGGTGATCGTAGTTGATCCCGACGTGAACCTGGTTCCCGCCATGCGCGCCGGGGCCTTCGGTTTGCGGCATGGACGCATCCTGATTCTTTATCCCGAGGGCGAACGCAGCATTGACGGCACTCCGCGAACCTTCAAAAAGGGCGCGGCAATTCTTTCCGTGCACCTGCAGGTTCCGATCATTCCAGTGGCGATTGAGGGATTCCACGAGGCATGGCCCCGTGGCAAACCCTTTCAGAAATTCGTGCCGCTCAAGATCCAGTTCGGTGATCCGATTTACCCTCCGCCCGAATCGGAAGCCTCGGAAGCTACATACGAAAGACTGACGGCAGAGTTGAAATCCCGGGTAGTGGGAATGTGGGAGGAGCTGCGGGACGGCAAGGACTCATTGACGGCACACCCGTAGGCCGCTGTTCTACTTCGCCGCTGCCAGCGACTTCTGGCCGAAGGCCTTCAGGAAAGCGTCGACAATCATCGAGTCGTATTTGCCGTCAGCGTCTTTCACGATTTTTTCAATGGTCTGCGCGGTCGGCATTTTACCTGCGCCCGCGGCGTCAAACTCGGCTTCGAGCTTTTCCGACAGATTCAGAATCTGCACTTCGATGATGGAATCCGCCGGATTGGCGCCATCTTTGGTTAATTGTTGCGCCATCACCAGAATCGGGATGGCGCGCCGCAGCGAGCCGCCCATCAATTGGGCTCGGGTGGCGCCATTGTTCTCCGCCTTGCGCAGGCTCTTTTCCAGTTCATCCTGCGAAAGGTTAGCCGCCTTGTAGAGGATCTCATTGCTGATGCCAATCTCGTTCACATTGGTCAGCAAGGCGGCGGTGCGAAGGTCCTCGGTGCTTTCAGGATCGAGCCCAAGCGCAGCGGCAATCTTGATGGCGTGCGACGAAAGGCGGTAAGCGTCGGCCTCGCTGTTTTTCTGGTTGCTCAGAAACTGCTGCAGGATGACCAGCATTCCGTCGTAACCGTCTTTGAGTTCTTTCACCGCTTTCTGATTGCGCTCATGCAGCGTGCCCATGGCGTAAGCAGCCACCACCAGCACACCTCCCCATACGGCGATGTCGAACCAGCGGCCGTCGATCGGCAGGTTTTCAGCGCGACGGGTGAACATCGCAGGGTTGAGATAGGTAAGCAGCACCACCAGGCCGACACTCGCACAAGCAGTCAGCGTGGCATGGCGGCGTCCAAAGTAGTAAGCCGAGTAAAGCGTAGGCAGGAAATAAAACACCAGAGCCATTGCCTGGGAAGCTACCAGGAAATGAATCAGGGCAGCGATTCCCACCAGGAACAGAAGCAGCAAGAGTTGTTTATTAATTGTTCGCACAAATTGCTCGATTCGCAACCCGCCGGCCAGACCGCTTTTTGTCAAACTACGCGCTGGGCGGAAATCTTCCAGCCTAGCTATGGTGGGGCAAAGCGGCATCGGCTCCAAATTACAGAGGTCAGTGGCCTTCCGCGCAGCGGGAGAATCTCGTTACTTGGCCCGGGGATGAGTCTGATCGTAAACCTGAAGCACATGCTTGATGGAAAGTTGGGTATAGCGTTGGGTGGTGGAAAGACGCTCGTGGCCCAGCATCTCCTGAATGGCGCGCAGGTCGGCGCCCTCCTCCAGCATATGTGTCCCGAAGGCGTGGCGCAGGGTGTGGGGATGCACGTCCGGTGAAAGGCCCTTCGCCACCGCGATCTTCTTGATGATTCGCCCCACGCTGCGGGTGGTAAGGCGGCTGCCGCGCCAGTTGAGCAGCAACGCTGAACTATTCTTCTTGCGCCCCTCCAGCTTTTGCCGCCGCGCCGGAAAATAGGCCGCCAGCGCCGCCGTCACCGAACTGCCAAAGGGCAC
This sequence comes from Terriglobales bacterium, assembly GCA_036265205.1. Lineage (GTDB taxonomy): Bacteria > Acidobacteriota > Terriglobia > Terriglobales > Acidobacteriaceae > JAIQFF01. The sequence goes on along the minus strand of DATAPL010000010.1, from coordinate 275,386 downwards.
ATATCGTTCTTTCTTTCCTTTGCCGCGTATCAGGATGGCTTCGCTGCTGGCGCGGATATCGTCAAGATCGATTCCAATCAACTCGGAATTCCGGATGCCGCAGCCATAGAGCAATTCGAGCATCAGGCGATCGCGCTCGGGGAACGCGGCCACCTCCGGCATGTTTCCGTCGAGCATGCCGTTCATCTCTTCAATGGTCGGGACTCGCGGAAGTTTTTTGGGAAGCTTGGGCGTGGAGACCAGCGCGGCTGGATTCTGGTCGACCACTCCTTCCTGGGCCAGCCAGCGATAGAGGGACCGTACTGCAGCCAGCGAGCGCGCCACCGAGGTTTTGCCTAAGCCCTTTTCATAAAGGTGGGAGAGAAACCCGCGAATGGTCACATGGTCGATTTGCTTCCAACCACGCGACCCAGCGTAAGCAGCAAATTCGCGCAAGTCGCCCGAGTATGCCTTTACCGTGTGGGACGAGGCATTACGCTGGCGCAGTGATTGCAGAAATTGGCTGATAGCTTTTTCGACGGTGGTGGCTTTCATAGGCTATGCCTAATGGAGGCACGGAGTCACGGAGAAGACTAATGAAGGGTTTCTCCGTGACCCCGTGTCTCCGTGGTGAAATATCATTTCCCTGCCGCCTTTGCGGCCCTCGCTCTGGGATGATGCTTCTGATACACGTTCTTTAGCCGGTCCAGCGCCAGGTGGGTATAGACCTGCGTGGTTGATATATCGGCGTGGCCCAGAATGGTCTGCACGGTGCGTAAGTCAGCGCCGTTTTCCACCATGTGCGTCGCGCAACTGTGGCGCAACATGTGCGGACTGGCGTGGCGGCCTGCGCCCGCCGATGCCGCGCCTACCATCTGCCAGATTCGTTGCCTGGTCAGCTTCCCCACATCCCGCCCCAAAAATAAAAGCGGCGAGGTTTTTCCCTTCGCCAGGATCGGACGAGCGCTTTTGATGTAATGAGTCAGCGCATCCTGGGCGCCCTTTCCCAAAGGCACGATCCGTTCCTTGTCGCCTTTGCCACGCACCAGCACATAGCCCAGATCGAGTTTCAGGTCTTCCAATTTGACTCCGGCAATCTCGGAAACCCGCAGGGCCGCCGCATAAAAGACCTCCAGCAGGGCACGATTGCGGGCCACGATCGCTTCGCCCCTCTTGCCAGTCGCGATTGGTCCTGGGCTTCGCAACATCGATTCCACCTCGTCGCGAGCCAGGGCCTTGGGTAGAACCTTCCATTGTTTGGGGGAATCGATATTCAGCGTGGGATCGTGCTCGATCATTTTATCGAGCAGAAGATATCGATATAGATGACGCAGCGCTGACAACTTCCGCCCCACCGATCGTCCGTCGACGGAATTGCCAAAAAGCTGCTGGATGAAGCCGCGCACGTGCTCGCGCCTGGCGCTCAGCAAGGTGCGTTTATGCTTTTCGAGATAGGCAGCAAATTGTCCAACGTCGGTGGTGTAAGCCGCAACTGTGAGCGGCGCCAGGCCCTTCTCGATTTTCAGATAGTCGAGAAATCCGGAAACCACACTAGAGTTGGTTGCGGAGGGCACATCTGGAGTATGCACATTATCGGACCTTAGGGAAAGTGATGGGGTATATGCGGAAAAAGGCTTCTAATATTTTCCCTTCAAAACCTCCACGGCATACAGCGCGCCTTCCGGTGTTTCCTCATGCTTGAAATAGGCGAAGACATCCCGGCCCTCTTCCAGATGCTGGCGGATTCGGTCCACCATGGCGCGGCGTTCGTCGGGAGTGTAGGAGGGTTTGCGGTACCGGTAATAACAGAAATCCGCGGTCACAACGTCGGGTGTTGTGCGCTCCTCGGTTTCCGCCACGCACAGCGCCCGATTGTTGCTTTTCAAAAGACCGAAAATTTCATCGGTGAACCATGAAGGATGGCGGAACTCGAAAGCGGCATGAAGCGCGCGGGGCAGGGCGGGAAGAAACTCCTGCAGCAGAGTGACGTCAGCTTTCAGATTCGGCGGCAGCTGGAACAAAACCGGGCCAAGCTTTCCTGCCTGGGCCAGCGGCTCGATGGTACTCAGAAAGCGAGGCACGAAATCGGCCGTACCCTTGAGCCGTTTGATGTGAGTGATGACCTGATGCGCCTTGATGCCGAAGCGAAACTCCGGCGGCGTCTCGGCGATCCACTTGGCGGTCGTGGTTTCCTTCACCAGTTGCCTGAAGGTGAAGTTGACCTCGACAGTGTTGAGCTGGGTGGCATAATGCTGCAGAAACTTCGCCTGCGCCAGCTTGGCAGGATAAAAATCCGGCTTCCAGCTGGGATAGGCCCATCCCGATGTGCCCACATAGAGTTTCGCCATGGTCGCTTGAATCCGCTGCGATTATAGCTTCCTGCGCCCGCGGGACGCAGGCCGTTTGGACGAGGCTTTGGCCGGGGTCTTGCGAATTTTGCCGGGACGCTGCGCCTGCGCCGATATTTCAAGTCCTGTACTCTTCGCCGCCGCGGCATCGCCTTCCAGGCCGGCCAGCTGTGGCAATTTTTGTTTTAGCTTGAGCGCGGGCTCGAACAGGTCCCCCATCTTTTCGACGCGTTTGATGACCTGCTCGGCCTCAAATACCAGCCAGGTGGGGTCTTTCTTCTTTAGCAACTGCTCGACCTCTTCCCACTTTACCGGAGTTGAAACCGTGGGATGCTCGCGCGCTCGCAGTGAATAGACCGCAATGGTGGTCTTGTGCTGGTCGTTCTGGCTCCAGTCCACCAGAACCTTTCCTTTGCGCAATTCCTTCTTCATATCGGACACCACCAGATCACGATGCTGGTCTTCGAGCAGGCGAGCCAGCGCATGAGCGAATGGTTTTGTGGTTTCGTAGGAAACAGGAGTATTCAGCGGAACGTAAATCTGCAAACCTTTCGAGCCGGATGTCTTGGGAAAGCTCTGCAAGCGGAAGTGTTCGAAAATTTCCCGCAGCCACATGCCGACCTGGGCGCATTGCACGATGTTCGCAGGGGGGCCAGGGTCAAGATCAAACACCATCATGGTTGGACAAGTGATGTCTTTCGCCAGGGAGAGTGACGGGTGCAGTTCGATGGCTGCCAGGTTGGCCATCCACACTACCGTGGGCAGGTCGTTGGCCAGAATGTAGTTCACGTTGCGGCGGTTGCCTTCGCTCCAGATGGGAGCAGTTTTGATCCAGTCCGGCCGGTGCTGGGTGGCATTTTTTTCAAAAAAGTATTGGCTGTCCACGCCGTTCGGATAGCGCTTGAGCGTCAGCGGCCTTCCCGCGAGATGCGGCACCAGGACCGGCGCGATGCGGGCGTAGTAGTCAATGACCTGTCCCTTGGTGAAACCGGTCGCGGGATACAGAACTTTGTCCAGATTCGACAGCTTCAGTTGCCTGCCCTGAATTTCGACCACCGGATCTTTGCTCACGCTGCCTCGCTTCGTTGTCTGCACACGGAATGCTGCGCCAGTTTTCCTGGCCGGCATAGAGTATAGCGATGCTTTCCGCATAATTGAACGGTCCTCGAACTGACGAACTTTGGATGCAAGAACAGGTAGAGAGAGCTGAGGTAGTGGCCGGCTCCGAAACCCGTTTAGCCACAAAGGACACGAAGGCAAGAAGATTCAAAGCCTTTGTGATACTTCGTGCCCTTCGTGGTTCATGGTTCTTGGTGCGCGTATCGTGAAATGGCCCACTGCTGCGTTCCTGCCCGGTTTGACAACTTCCCTTCCCGCCACGTAACTTCAAGTTCTTCCCGTCATGTTGTGTCCAACCAAGTGGAGGTCCGATGAAATACCGCGCATTTAGGGCTCTGGCGATCATTCTTGCTTTGGGCACGCTGGCTGCGGCCCAGGACCTGGCCTCGTTCGAGAAACGCATCACGCTCAAGAAGCTGGATAACGGCTTAACAGTCATCATTTGTGAGCGCCCGGAAGCCCCGGTCTTTTCCTTCTACACCCACGTGGACGCCGGCTCGGTGCAGGACCCCATGGGCAAAACCGGACTGGCCCACATGTTCGAGCACATGGCCTTCAAGGGCACAGATACGATTGGCACGACTGACTACGCGGCCGAGAAAGTTGCGCTGGCAAAAGTCGAACAAGCATACGCCGCCTACATCGAAGAGCGGGACAAGCGAGTGGGCCGCGACGAGCAAAAGCTCAAGGACCTGCAGAAAGTGTGGCAGGACGACATCGCCGACGCCCAGAAATACGTTAAGCCCAACGAGTTCCCCCAAATTCTGGAGAACAATGGCGCCGAGGGGCTGAATGCCTCCACTGATCTCGACGAAACCGCTTACCACTATTCGTTACCCGAAAACCGGTTGGAGCTGTGGGCTTATCTCGAATCGGCTCGCTTCATGCATCCGGTGATGCGCGAGTTTTACAAAGAACGCAACGTGGTCATCGAAGAGCGCCGCATGAGGACGGACAGTAATCCCATAGGACGCCTGCTGGAGCAGTTTGTCACCGCGGCCTACCAGGCGCACCCCTATCACCGCCCGACGATTGGCTGGATGGCGGACCTGAATTCGTTTTCCGCCACCGACGCGCAGCATTTTTTCGACGAGTACTACATCCCCTCGAATATGGTGGTGGCCGTGGTCGGCGACGTCAAAGCCACCGAAGCCATGCCCGTCATCGAGAAATATTTTGGGCGGCTGCCCTCGCGTGAAAGGCCGGACGAGCGCACTACCACCGAGCCTCCGCAGAACGCTGAACGCCGGGTCGTGATGTATGACCGGTCGCAGCCGCTTTACCTTGAGGGCTATCACCGTCCCGACTACCGCAGTCCGGACGATGCGGTCTACGATGCCATCGCCGACTTGATGTCGAACGGGCGTACCTCGCGCCTCTACCGTGCGCTGGTGCGGGACAAGAAGATTGCCGCGTTCTCCGCAGGCTTTACCGGGCTGCCCGGCAACAAGTATCCGCACCTGTTTGCCTTCTACGCATTTCCGCTGCCCGGCCACAAGCCGGATGAAATGGCGACGGCCATCCACGAGGAAATCGAGCGCCTCAAAAAAGAGGACATCAGCGACGACGAACTCAAAATGATCCGGACCCGCGCCAAGGCCAACCTGCTGCGCGGGCTCGACAGCAATGAAGGTCTGGCCTCCGAACTCGCCCTCTACCAGTCACGCTATGACGACTGGCGAGAGCTTTTCCACCAGGTAGAAAACCTGGACAAAGTCAGCAAAGCCGATATCCGGCGCGTGGCCAATCAAACATTCGTTCCCACCAACCGCACTGTAGGAATTATCGAAACCGTGGCGCCTCCACCAGCCGCCGGCCAAACCGGAGGTGGACAGTGAGCATGCAAATGAGAAGAAAATGGCAGTCAACCCTTCTGCTCATCCTCGCTTTAGCTGCGTTCTGTGGCGCCCAGGCCCCAACCGCTGCCGCCCAGTCCACCGACTGGCAACAGATTAATATTCCGCCGCTGCCGCCCTTTCATCCGCAGGAGCCGAAACGCATCGTGCTGCCGAACGGCATGGTGATCTTCCTGCAGGAAGATCATGAATTGCCCCTCATCGACGGCGTGGCCCGAATTCGCGGCGGTTCGCGAGACGAGCCGGTCAGCAAAATCGGCCTGGTGGATATCTACGGAGAAGTCTGGCGCACCGGTGGCACCAAGACTCAGACCGGCGACCAGTTGGATGACTATCTGGAAATCCGCGCAGCCAAAGTTGAAACCAACAGCAATGCCGATTCCACCACCATCTCCTTGTCCTGCCTGAAGGCCGACTTTGAGGATGTGTTCAAAATCTTCGACAGCCTGCTGCGGGAGCCCGAATTCCGCGATGACAAGCTTGATCTGGCACAAAAGGAATATTTCGACGCCATTTCGCGGCGCAATGACAACGTTGACGAGATTGCCAGCCGGGAGTCCGCCAAGCTGGCTTATGGTGCACAGAATCCCTATGCGCGAGTCGCAGAATATAAGACCGTGGCCGCGGTGACCCGCCAGGATCTCATCGAGTGGCATCATGCCTACGTTCACCCCAACAACATTATTCTGGGTATCGTGGGCGACTTCGACGCCGCCGCAATGGAGGCCAAACTTCGCCAGGCCTACGGCCAGTGGGCCAAGGGGCCGCTGCCGAAGGAACAGAAGATCGACTTCCAGCCGGCCAAGCCCGGTTATTATCTCGTGGAGAAAGACGACGTCAACCAGAGTTCGATCAGCATGGTAGGACTTGGGATCCGGCGTGACAATCCCGACTATTACGCGGTTCGGGTTTTCAATGAAGCCTTCGGCGGAGGTTTCTCCTCACGGCTGTTCCGCAGCATCCGTACCGAGAAAGGCCTGGCCTATGGCGTCGGCGGCGGCATCGGAAGCGCCTTCGATCATCCAGGAACCCTGCGCCTGGAAATGGGCACCAAGAGCGCTACCACGATCGAATCCATCCAGGCTCTCGATGAGCAGATCGACGAGGTGACCGCGCACCCGATTTCGGATGCCGAGATCAAGCGCGCCAAGGATTCCATCCTCAATGGTTTCGTCTTCAATCTCGATTCACCCGACAAGATTCTGCGCGAACGCATGGCCTACGAGTTTTACGGCTATCCGCAGGATTATCTGGAACGATTCCGAAGCGGAGTCGATAAGGTGACGACAGCCGACGTGGCCCGTGTGGCCGCGAAATATCTGCACAAGAATCAACTCGCAGTGCTGGTAGTGGGCCATGCGTCCGAGTTCGACAAGCCGTTGTCGTCACTCGGGCCGGTCACGAATATTGACATCGCGATTCCGCCGCCTCCCGGCCAGTAAGGCCTCATCCAAGTGTGGGGCGGACACTCTTGTCCGCCGCCCTTGACTTTGGCCTGGCATTTGAATTTCGTCGTTTTGCCACGGCCCCAGTTCTGGTGCCCCAAAGATCAAAATCAAAAGCGGCGGACAAGAGTCTCCCCACACCGGCTACGGTTGACTTCGGGCAAATCGAGGGTTATTATGGCGAAGAAAAAGCGAAATTGTCATGGCTACTCTTCCCCTGCTGCCTCCGTCCTCGCCCAAGCTGGTTGGCATCGCCCGCCTGGCTGCTGAAGGTGAATCCTTGCGCCAGGGACATGAAGTCGAATACTTCACCCTGCCCGTGCGTTCGCTGTTGAACCGCTGCACCGGCGTCCGCATGCCTTTTACCTGGACCATCAATCCCTACCGCGGCTGCGAGTTTGCCTGCAAATATTGTTACGCCCGCTACACTCACGAATTCATGGAAATGCGCGAGGGCGTGGACTTCGAGCAGAAGATCTACGTCAAGCAGCACGCCGCCAATCTTCTCCGACAGGAGTTAAGGCGCGTGAAGCCGGGCGAGGAGATTGCGATCGGCACCGCCACCGATCCCTATCAGCCCGCGGAACGCCGCTTTGAGGTGACTCGCGCCATTCTGGAAGAACTGTCGCGGCATGAAGGGTTGGAGCTTGGCCTTATCACCAAGGGCAACCTGATTCTTCGCGATCTCGAACTACTCAAGGATGTCGGCCGAAACAATCGCTTGTTCGTGAGTATCACCATCACAACGTTGAACGTAGAGCTGGCGCGCATTCTCGAGCCTCGAGCGCCACGCCCCGATCTGCGTCTGGAAGCTATCCGCAAACTCAACCAGGCGGGAATCTCCGCCGGTGTAAGTTGCTCGCCGGTGATCCCGGGAATAACCGACTTGCCGCGCGATCTGGAGAAGCTGGTTCGCGCCACCGCCGAAGCCGGAGGCAAGCACATATTTGCCAACCCGTTATTTTTGAAACCGTGCTCGGCAGCGGTCTTCCTGCCGTTCCTGGAAAAGGAATTCCCCCAGCTCGCAGCCAGCTATCACGAGCGCTACAAAGATCGCGCGTTCCTGCCCAAGAGTTACGGAAAAAGGATTTCGGAGCTGATCGCGCGGCTGCGCCAGAAGTATGGCATCGCCAGGAAAGACAACCACCACCCGCCGCCCGCGACGCCGCAACCGGGAATGCAGCTTAATCTGTTTTGACAGAGAGCTCTGTCATCCCGAGCGAAGAAAGCGCATTCGCTTGCGAATGCGCTGAGGAGTCGAAGGACAACCTGCCAGCTCAAACTCGCTCGCCCCTGCCGCGGCACTAGGGGACAGTCTCGGCGGATCTCGTCAGCACGGCGCGGTCAAAAAGTTTTCCAGGCTCGCCCCGACTATAATCGCTGCCTTAGTCGCAAATGGCTTCCCCCACGCCACAATCCGCGGGTCAGCACAGCGCCCACCGTCCCAAGTTCTTCGTGCAACTGGACAACTTCTGGCAGCGCGTCACTGAGGGCGTGGAGATCGGTCAGCTATGGAAGCAGTTCCATGCCGATGCCCGATCCAGCTACCGGCTTTACTCGCGTGACTTCCAGCCGCGGGCGCCCGAGGAAAGCCGGCGCCACCACTTCTTCCACACTGCGCAGGAATTGTCTTGGGCCATCCTGGAAAAGCTGACTCCGGCGCGGCGTGTCTTGCTGCTGCTTGGGGTCGTACTGTTGGTCCTCCCGGGCGGAGGATTCAGTTACCACGGCAAGTCCGGCGAGGTTGAGGTGGTCGAATTCGATTCCCGCTTTTATGGCGGCGCCGTCTTGTTCGTTTTGCTGATGCTGGAAGTTGCCGATCGCGTGGTCATGAAGCGCGACCTGGAGATCGCGCGCGACATTCAGCGCTGGTTGCTGCCGGCCGCTCCGCCGCAGGTTCCAGGAATGGCAATCGCTTTCGCCACCCGGCCGGCCAACACCGTAGCCGGAGACTACTATGACGTCTTTGCCCGGCCAGCTTCGGCCGGTGGTGAATCCCGGTTCCTGCTGGCGGTGGCAGACGTGGCCGGCAAGAGCATTCCGGCGGCTTTGCTGATGGCGACGTTTCAGGCCAGCCTGCGGACTCTTTCCACCACCTCGAGTTCTCTGGCCGAGATTGTCGCTGGAATGAACCAGTATGCCTGCACTAACAGCCAGGGCGGGCTGCGCTTTACCACAGCTTTTCTGGCGGAATTCGATCCCGCCACGCGAAGCCTCACTTACATCAATGCGGGCCACAATAATCCCATTGTGCGGCGCAGTTCGGGAACCATCGAATATCTGGTGGCTGGCGGATTGCCTCTGGGAATTCGTGCGCAGGCGGTTTACGAATCCGGCAGCTCGGTCTTGCAGGCGGGCGACTGGCTGGTCATCTTCACCGATGGCTTGATCGAAGCCATGAACGAACGGGGCGACGAATACGGCGAGCCCCGCCTTTTGGAAGTACTCCGTGCCGGCGCAGGCTCGCAGCCCGATGAGCTGTTGCGCCGCATGCTCGCTGACGTCGATGCCTTCGTGGGAGCAACTCCCCAGCACGATGACATCACCTGCATGCTGGTGAAGATCGTCTAGTAAAGCTGTTGGGTGAAGCTCAACGGGCCCGGCGTCGCCGCGCGAACAGCAGCCCTAAAGCCGCTCCCAGCAGCAACGTGCCCAACATCTTCTTCTTGTCTCCGATGGCGACGAAGTGAGTTCCCTCGGGACCAACTTCGAACACGCCGACCGGCAGGACTCCTACGCCGCCGCCACCGCCGCCGCCTTCGCCGCGAGCGGTTTTGATCTCCAGGCCGCCGCTTCCAGTGCCGCCTCCGAAACCGTAAGCGATCTTGGCCACCGGGATGATGGTCTTATCGCCCGCGGTGATGGGCTCTCCGAACACGCTTTTGACCTGTGCCCGGCTGGATAAGTTCTCATGCAATGATTGCAACAAAGTCAGGCTGCTCATAAAACGACCCCCTTGCTTTTGTAGGACGAGCTCTACGCGTTCATCGCCTTGGCATACATGCGATGAAACGCGTGAACACCTTTTTCCTGCTTGATGCTGTAGCGCCCGCGCTGGTAGCTTCGCGAGCGCAGATTTTTCTGGACAGTCTCACAGATTCTCACGTCCTCAACCTGAATTTGGTCACTGAATTCAACTGAAGCTTTGGCTGCGGCGCTGTCCAGCTCTTTCTCTGGCAAATACCATTCAAAGATCGCCAATGAGCGGTCGGCATCGACGGGCAACACAATATTCAGCGAAACATTGTCGGGATAACAGTTGAGCATCCAGTTGGGGAAGATCCAGAAATAATCGGTGGTCAGATTTTCCCGGGCTTGCTGGTAACGGCGCGGCGTGGCGTCGCCGGGTTGAGCTCCGCGAATGGGGCTGAACTGGCGCACGTGGCGTTCGTAGGGTTCGACGGTGTAGGCGTTGTAATCCAGCTCGCGGTTCAGTCCGGGATGCACGCTGGGCAGGTGGTAGCCCTCGAGGTAATTGTCGACGTAAGTTTTCCAGTTGCAATGCATCTCGTACGTGCGGCGTTCAAACAACTTCATCCCGGCAAAGTCGAATCGTTCGGCTTGCGCGGGAAGGTGCCCCAGAGCCTCGGCCAGGGGCGCGGCACCGGAGTCGAGATTGACGAAGATGAGATTGAACCACTCTTCGGCTCGTATCGGAGCCAGGGCGAACTGATTGGAATCGAAGCCGGGCTGGCCTTCAAATTCAGGCGCGCTGATGAGCGAGCCGTCGAGGCCGTAGGTCCAGCCGTGATAGCCGCAGCGAAACAGTTTGCGAGAGCCGCATCCCAATGCCGGAGGGCCGGCGCGATGCCGGCAAACGTTGTAGAAGCCGCGCAGTTCACCAAGCGCGCCGCGCACCAGCAAAAGTGGTTCGCCTAGAAGGTCGGAGGTAAAAAAATCTCCCGGCTTCGCCAGCTGGTCGCGATGCCCAACCACCTGCCAGGTCCGGGCAAAGATTTTTTTCCTCTCCTGCACGAACGCGCCAGGATCAGTGTAGAAGGGCGCGGGAATCGACCAGGCGCAGGAGATATCGGAGTCGATCTGGATGGCGGGGCATTCGGACATGCGCGACCATTCTACGTCAGTCGTCACACCTCCTTCAGACCTCGGGCGCCGAACTTCGGCTTCCGCACACTGTCACCCTGAGCGAAGCGCCCCTACACTCAGCAATTAGCGCTCCCGAAATCTGATCGGGCAGGCCTCCGTATGCTTCATCGCGGACCCTTCCCGGTTCCCTGCCCAACTCGGCCCCCGTATCCCGAAATCCCACAGGCAAGAGTTGTCCTGGCGGTCGCAATCTGACACAATTTGTCAATCGGCGACAAAATCTGACACAAAACTGTGGGAATAACCGCCATCCTGGGCGCCTAAGTCGGATGACGAAAGGCATGATATGCCATAAAAATGAACCACCTGCGAGGTGGCGCCCGGATTCTTTGGTAACCACGGCTCTGGCCAGCAAAGTGCGAATAAGTTGGCCAGTGGGTCGGTAATGACCAAAAATTTCAAATCGGAGAAGAGGGAAAACGAGATGCGGAAACAGAAGGGCTTTTCACTGATCGAGTTGCTGATCGTAGTCGCGATCATTTTGATCATCGCTGCGATCGCCATTCCTAACCTGCTGCGTGCACGTATCGCAGCTAACGAATCGTCTGCCGTCAGCGCGATCCGTACCATCAACACCGCGGAAGTTTCCTATCAGTCGGCTTTCCCGACTGTGGGTTATTCCACCAACCTGGGCCAGCTTGGGCCGGGCGCTGCGGGCGTGACTTGCCCCGCGGGCGGACCGACTTCGGACTTTGCTTGCTTGATTGACAGCGTGTTGTCGAACGCCATCACTGCCGGCACTGCCAAGAGCGGTTTCTACTTCGGCGAAACCGGTGTGGTGGGCGCGGGTGGCACGTTGATCCTGACCTACGGCGTCGGCGCTGCACCGTCTGCTTTCAACCAGACCGGTGTGCGTAACTTCTGCTCATCCGAAGATGGAGTCATCCACTACAACGTCGGCTCTGCCGGTGCAACCCCGGTTGTTGGCGGCGCGACGGTCTGTACTGGTGGCACCTATCCGGTACTGCAGTAAGTTAAGCCTTAAACAGTAGTTTGGCGAAGTACCTGGGGGAGGGTACAAGCCAGGAGCATCGGATGGCAACATCCGATGCTCTTTGTTTTTTTCACACAATCTTCTATCTCAAAAGCAAGTTTCCTCTCACCCTGAGAGACAGTCAGGCCAACCAGTCAGCGGCGGCGCTACCGTCTGCACTGGTGGCACCTATCCGGTATTGCAGTAAGCCCAAGCTTCCAGCATTTTGGGGAGCGCTGGCGGAGGGCGCAAGCCAGGAGCATCGGATGGAGTCATCCGATGCTTTTTGCTTTTGGAGCCCCTTTCTCCGCCCTGAACCCGCGGTCTGGGTATTGCCGGAAGCCCGCCCGGGGCGGCGCATATCTGGACCTAAACCTGTCCGGATGGACTAGAATACTCAGCGGACAGCCATCGCTGAGGATTACAGCTGGCGTGGCCCGCGTATCCCGCGGCTCACATCCGTAAACCAGCCTTGGGATGAGCCATCGTTCAACCGGTCTGGGGGAATATTCAAATGCGGCGAGAACACGGATTTTCGCTAATCGAACTGCTGATTGTAGTTGCCATCATCCTGATCATCGCTGCCATTGCCATTCCCAACCTGCTGCGGGCAAGGATTGCGGCGAACGAATCGTCGGCGGTAAGCAGCATTCGCACCATCAATACCGCCGAGGTCACATATTCAACCGCTTACCCGACCGTGGGCTATTCCACCAATTTGGGTCAGCTGGGGCCGGGAGCCATGGGGGCAACCTGCGGAGCGGGTGGTCCAACCTCGGACTTTGCCTGCCTGATTGACAGCGTGCTTTCGAACGCCATTACTCCAGGGACAGCCAAGAGCGGCTATTACTATGGCGAGGCAGGGGTTGCAGGCACCGGTGGGACGCTGATCCTCACTTACGGTGTCGGCGCGGCGCCATCGTCCTTTAACCAGACCGGGGTGCGTAACTTCTGCTCATCCGAAGATGGCGTCATTCATTTCAACGTAGGCTCTGCCGGAGCCACCCCGGTCACCGGCGGCGCCACAGTATGCACCGGCGCAACCTATCCGGTGCTGTAACCGCGGTCCAAATCACTCCTTCGCCTGGGCTCTCGCCAAGCTGATGCGCCAAATCCTGTCGCTGTTTGCGACAAATAGTGTCAACATCGAGAATTGCTGTCGCTGCCTAAAATCGGAATTCCTCTAAGTCATTGTTTCTGCGACGATTGGACGGTAATCGCTAGCGCCCCTGCGATTGGTCACAAAAATGCCACTTATACCCGTGAAATGCGCTACCAGTTGCAAAGTCGAGGGCAGAGATCGGGAGCGGGATTCTCCCTGATCGAGCTGTTGATTGTGGTTGCGATCATCCTGATTATCGCCGCCATTGCGATTCCTAACCTGTTGCGGGCCAAGATCGCCTCCAATGAGTCTTCGGCGGCCGCCTCGGTGCGCAGTATCGCCACGGCTGAAGTCGCATACAACTCCGCTTATCCGACGTTGGGTTATGCGGCTGCGCTGATCAATCTGGGTGGCCCGGTTGGCGCCTGTACCCCAAGCTCCACCACCGCATGCATCATCGACAGCGTACTTTCGAGCGGCACCAAGAGCGGCTACCAATTCAAGGCGACGGGTTTTTCTGCCAGCGGCGGCGTAAATGATTCTTTCGTCTCGAGTTCAGCGCCGGTATCGTTCAACCAGACCGGCGTCCGCAACTTCTGCATCATCACCGATGGAGTTCTGCGCAGCAACCCTGGCGTCGGCGGAGGCTTACCAGCCCCCGATGTGCCGACCTGCCAGGCCTATGCCGTGGCGCAATAAATAAAAGTTTGGCCGGTACCTGGGGGAGGATACTGTGCCATTGGGGGCCGGGACGCGAGTCCTGGCCCTTTTACTTTGGTAATGCCTCGCATCCCGCCGGATATTCCACGGCTCTCGAAGATTCCAATATAATTTTCTCTGTAAACTCAAGATAAAGCGTCACGAGACGACTTCGATCCTGCCATGGCTGCAATCGAAATTCTCGCTCTGGAAAAAACCTACAGCGTCGGCTTCTGGCGAAAGAAGCCCCGGCAGGCCCTTCGCCCGCTGAATCTGACGGTGCAGGAAGGGGAGATTTTCGGCTTTCTCGGACCTAACGGCGCCGGCAAAACAACCACCCTTAAGCTGCTCATGGGACTCATTTTCCCGACGTCGGGTTCGGCCCGCATTCTGGGCATGGAGATTGACGACCCGCGCATGAAAGCGCAGATCGGCTTCCTTCCCGAGCAGCCTTACTTTTACGACTACCTTACCGCCCGCGAATTGCTGGTGTATTTCGGGCAGCTCTCCGGAGTCGATCCCAAACAGCGCTCGCGCAAGGTGAATGAAGTCCTGCAGCGCGTGGGGCTTCCCGATGCCGGAGGAGTGCAGTTGCGCAAGTTCTCTAAAGGCATGCTGCAGCGCGTAGGAATTGCGCAGGCTATATTGCACGATCCCAAGGTGGTCTTCTTTGACGAGCCAATGTCGGGCCTCGATCCCATGGGGCGGCGCGAGGTTCGCGATCTCATGGAGCGCCTCAAGCACGAGGGCAAGACGGTATTTTTCTCCACCCACATCCTCTCCGATGCGGAGGCGCTATGCGACCGCGTCGCCATCATCAATAAGGGTGAGTTGCAGGGAGTGGGCGCAGTGGCGGACCTAACCTCCAGCGTTCATGGCAAGGTTGAACTGGTCTGGCAGGGGCCCGCAGTCCCATCATCATTGCGGGCGTTGGGAGCCGACTGCCACGTTACCGGAGAGACAGTTCGAGCCATCATTTCTGAATCCGATCAGGACGCGGCGATCGAAGCTCTAAGGCGGGAACGGTTGCGGCTCATTTCGGTGACCCCGGTGCGGACTTCTCTCGAAGACTATTACCTGCAGATACTGCAGCCGGCGGCTGCGACCTCAGGAGCACGAGCGTGAGCGCGCGAATCGCACACATCGCCTCCAATACATTTCGCGAAGCGGTGCGCGACCGGGTGCTTTATAACCTGATCGTCTTTGCTCTGCTGATGTCAGGAGCTGCGATCCTGGTGGGCCAGATCTCCATCGACATCGAACGCCTGGTGGTCATTAACCTCGGACTCACAGCCGTCTCACTCTTCGGACTGGTGATCGCCATCTTCATCGGCATAGGGCTGGTTTCGAAGGAAATCGAAAAACGAACGCTTTATACCGTGCTCTCGCGGCCGGTGCGGCGGTGGGAATTCATTGTCGGAAAATTTTTTGGTCTGGCTGGAACGCTCGCGGTCAACACCTTCTTCATGGCCATTGGAGTCTTCGTTTCTCTGCTCTACGTTTCGCATCACTTCCAGAAACAGGATGGCTGGGTGCTGGTGGCGCTGTATTTTATTGTGCTGCAGTTTCTGATCATCACCGCCCTGACTCTGTTCTTTTCCTCATTCTCGTCGCCGCTGCTTTCGGCGGTGTTCGCGTTTTCCTTGTTTGTGATTGGCAGCTTTGCCGAGGATCTGCGCGGATTCGCCGCCATGAGCCAGGGCGTGACCCGCTGGCTGGCGACGGGCGCGGCCTATCTGGTGCCGAATTTTTCCGCCCTGAACGTCATCAGTTCGGTGGCGCATGCCAATCCGGTCCCGGGACAACTCATTCTGTACAACAGCGCCTATGCTCTGGTGTACGCCGCCATGGCTCTGTGCGGAGCGGTGCTGGTGTTCGAGCGCCGGAACTTGAAATGAGTGCATCGCGTAAGGTATCCCTGATATTCAGCATTCTGCTGCTGGGGTGCGTCGCGGCATCGGTGCTCTTGCTCCGCCGCCTGGATCAGATGAGGACCGGCGCCACGCTGGATGAGGTGCTCTACATTTCCTCGCCCAAACTGTTGAAGCGATTGAGTCTGGGCTATGACGGTCTGCTGGCCGATATCTACTGGACCCGGGCAGTGCAGTACTTCGGCAGCAAACATCATGAGGGCGCCCGCCGTTACGATCTGCTGGCGCCGCTGTTAGAGATCACTACCACCCTCGACCCGCACCTGCTGGTGGCTTACGAATATGGCGCGAACTTCCTGGCGCCGAAGTCGCCTGCGGGCGGCGGCATGCCGGATCGGGCCATCGAGCTGGAAGAATTCGGCATCCGCAACAATCCCAACGACTGGCGCCTCTATTACAACGAAGGGTTCATCCGCTACATGGAGTTGCAGGACTACGCGGGCGCAGCGGAAGTCTTTGCTCGCGGGGCGCGCGTGCCCAACGCTCACCCGTTTCTGGCCGTGCTGGCGGGCAAGATGGCGGAGCACGCCGGCGACTCGCAGATGGCCAAAATGATGTGGAGCACCACCTACCAGACCACCAAGGACAACACGGTTCGCGCCAACGCGGCGGCCCACCTGCGGGCTCTGCAAGTAGATGACGATGTGACCAGCCTGGAACTGCTGACCGGACGCTATCAACAGCAGACCGGCCATTTCCCGTCAAGTTTTTCCGACCTGCAGGCGGCAGGGCTGTTACGTGGCACGCCGGTTGATCCGCTGGGACATCCCTACAAACTGATGTCTGATGGCCGCGTGGAAGTGCGCGAGCCCGACGATCTTCCCTTCATTCAGCGAGGCATGCCGCAGGGATATGTTCCGCCAGACGCGCCGAAGTTTCTACCCGCGGATTAGCTTCCAGCCAGAGTCAACTCTGTGATCCCGACCGGAGCGGAGCGGAGCGAGCGCAGTGCTCCTAAGCGCGGGCGGGGGGCGCCCGCGCCACACTGGGTTGCATCACAATCTAGAGGTCCGCGATGTACGATGCTAATAACGCAAAATGAATTTCATGACTCTACGGATTCTTGTCGTTGTGCTGGCGCTGTTATCGTCGGCCGCGGCCCAGTCGCGTCCTGACGTTCACACCATCGCGCAAGCCGTGGACAGCCACTACAACCACCTGCAATCCCTGCAAGCCGAATTCACCGAGAGCTATCGCGGCGTTGGAGTCGAACGGACTGAATCCGGATCGCTTTGGCTGAAAAAACCGGGCAAAATGCGCTGGGAATACCGTTCTCCCCGGGAGAAACTCTTTTTAAGCGACGGTAAGGATGCCTGGTTTTATTTGCCCGGAGATCACCAGGTACGCCGCACCTCGGTGAAGAAGCTGGACGATTTGCGCTCACCCTTGGGGTTTCTCCTGGGTAAGACCAGGCTGGAAAAGGAGTTAGACGGAGTCTCCGTGGCGCCGGACGTGGCTCCCGCGACTCCTGGAAACATCGTCCTGCGGGGCGTGCCGAAGGCCATGGCTGACCGGGTGCGCGAAGTTATTCTTGAAATAACTCCGGACTACCACATCTCCCGCATCCAATTTGAGGAGGCGGACGAGTCCGTAACCGAGTACCGCTTCAGCGATCAAAAGGAAAATGGCGCAATCGCAGATGCCCGCTTCAAATTCACCCCTCCCCCCGGGGTCGAGATTATCGAAGGCGATTTCGGCCAATGAATCGGTCCCAATACAGTTAGTGTTTTCTTACGGTTACACCGTTTTTCCAAGTCGCCCCGGGATCGTTACTACGGGTATGTCTATGGACTACTCATTAGGTCATATTCACGGCGGGTCAACACTGCCGAATGCTAGACTTGGGAGGGACAAGGGGTAATTTGGGGCAGGGTAACCAAATCTGGACATGGCCCAATTTCTGGTAAAAGTCGCGGACGATCGCGGCCACATGGCGCAACAGGTGGAACATGGTTACTCGGAGTCTGAAGTTCGCGAACGCTTTGTGCAACAGGGTTACCTGGTCTACTGGGTAAAGCCACGGGGAATTTTTTCCGGCGGCAAGTTACAACTCGGAGGACGCAAGGTTAAGCAGAGCCAGTTCGTCATCTTCAACCAGCAGTTTCTGACTCTGATCAAGGCCGGGCTGCCGATTCTGAACTCCCTGGATTTGTTGATCAAGCGGCAGCGGGACGGCAATCTGAAAGCGCTGTTGCAGAATGTTCGCGAGCGGGTTAAAAGCGGCGAATTGTTGTCGGATTCGTTCGCAGCCCAGGGTGTGTTTCCCAGAATCTATACCACCACCCTGATGGCGGGAGAGAAGAGCGGCAACATGGAAGAAGTGCTGGGCCGCTACATCGCATTTCAACGTCTGGCGCTGACCTTCAAGAAGAAGTTGGCGGTGTCTCTGGTTTACCCGGCTCTGCTGGTCACCATGGTGCTTGTGATGCTGGTGTTTTTGGTGACCTACGTGGTACCCGAGTTCGCCAAACTCTTTGAGAATCTTAATGCCAAACTGCCCACCATCACGGTCATTATGCTGGCAGTAGGAACGCACGCGCAGAAGTATCTCCCCCTGATAACTGGAGGGCTGGTCCTAATACTGATCGGGGTTTGGCGGTGGAAGGCTACCGATCGCGGCGCCGAGCAGATGGATGCTTTGATCCTGAAGATGCCTTTGCTCGGCGATATATGGCTCAAGTATCAGGTGGCAAATTTTTCCCGCATGCTTTCGACTCTGCTGGCCGGGGGCTTGCCGCTGGTGCCGTCGCTCGAGACCGCCGGAGCGTCCATGAGCAGCCGGCGCATCCTGAACGGCATCGGCGAGACCGCGGCCCGGGTGCGCGAGGGACAGACACTCTCCGGCAGCCTGGAGCAGCAAAAAATGTTTCCCGAGCTTTCGGTGGAGATGATCGAAGTCGGCGAATCCACCGGAGCTTTACCCGCCATGCTCAATTCCGTGGCGGAGTTTTACGAAGAAGATGTGCAGACGGCGCTGGGCGCTACGATGGCGCTGATCGAGCCGGTAATTCTGATTGTTATGGCGGTGTTCGTGGGCGGAGTATTGATTTCTCTGTATATGCCGATCTTCTCGTTAGGTGCGAACATTCACTGACGGAGGTCGGCGCCCGGCGCTGGCAGGAAGAGTGAGAATGGCGAGCATGGCAGACAACAAACCAGTGGTTGCGCACGGCGGCAATGGAGGAGCTCGGCTGGCTCCCCCACCCCATGTCGCCGACCTGGAAAAGGCCCAAGATGTAGCCCGGCGCTACCGCTGCGAATTTGTCGATTTGCACAACTTCCAGCTGCACCACGATCTGTTCAAGAAGATCCCGGTTGACCTGATGTTTCGTTACAACTTCATCCCGCTGGATGAAACCGAGGACGGACGCCTGGCCATTGCCATCGCCGATCCCAGCCAGCTGATGATGATCGATGAGATCAGCCTGCTGCTGGGCAAGCGCATCCTGACCAAGGTTTCCACGCTGGCGCAGATCAGCGAGATTCTCAAGAAGACGGAACAGTCAAAGCGGGTGCTGGAAGAAGCCAGCGAGGGTTTCACCCTGGCGGTGGTTTCAGAGGACGAAGCCGGCGGCGAAGACAGCATCTCCATCGACCGGCTCACCGCGCAAGGCGACATCAGCCCGATTATCCGCCTGGTCGATACCACCATCTTTACCGCGCTGCAGCGGCGGGCCAGCGATATTCACATCGAGACCCGCGACGATTCGGTGTGCATCAAGTTCCGCATCGACGGCGTGCTGACCCAGGCAATGCCGCCGATCGGCAAAGAGCACCATTCCACCATCATTTCGCGCATCAAGGTGATGAGCGAACTGGATATTTCCGAGCGCCGCGTACCGCAGGACGGCCGCTTCCGGGTGAAATACGGAAGCCCTGAACGCCCCATCGATTTCCGTGTGTCGATCATGCCTTCCATCCACGGCGAGGACGCGGTGTTGCGCGTACTCGACAAAGAGTCGATGAGCGAAAAGTTTCACAAGCTGGTGCTCGATGTGGTCGGCTTCGACGCCGATGACCTGAGAAAATTCCGCCGGTATATCGCCGAGCCCTACGGCATGGTACTCGTGACCGGCCCGACCGGGAGCGGCAAGACCACCACCCTTTACGCCGCCGTGAGCGAGATCAAGACCGAAGAAGACAAGATTATCACCATTGAAGATCCCGTCGAATATCAGATTCGCGGCATTACGCAGATTCCGGTCAACGAAAAAAAGGGGCTGACTTTCGCCCGGGGATTGCGCTCCATTCTGCGCCACGACCCCGACAAGATCATGGTGGGCGAAATCCGGGACACCGAGACGGCGCAGATCGCGATTCAGTCCGCGCTGACCGGCCACCTGGTATTCACCACCGTGCACGCCAACAACGTGGTGGACGTGATTGGCCGCTTCCTGAACATGGGCGTCGAGCCCTACAACTTTGTCTCCGCGCTGAACTGCATCCTGGCGCAGCGTCTGGTCAGATTGATCTGCGAGTCGTGCCGTACGGTGGTGCATTATCCGGCTGAAGTTTTGGAGGCCAGCGGACTCGATCCCGAACAATGGTCGAAGGTGGCGTTCTACGAAGGCCAGGGTTGCATCGAATGTGCCGGCACCGGATTCCATGGCCGCACCGCCATCCACGAACTGCTCGACCTCAGCGACCGCATCCGCGAGATGATTCTGGCCAAGAAGCCAACCTCTGAAATCCGCCGCGCCGCCCGCGAAGAGGGCATGCGCTTCCTGCGTGAGTCAGCTCTCGACAAAGTCAGGCTGGGCATGACCACGCTGAAGGAAATCAATAAAGTTACGTTCATCGAGAACATGCGGTAAACGCGGTCGTCGGTCCGTCCTCAGTCGTCAGCCTTCGGTTGCCGGGAAAACCCCTCTGGAGTGTATGCTGCGTTGTGCGGACGAGCGACGACCGACGACTGACGACAGCTTTCATTCGCGCCATATCCCTCGTCGGTGTCGGACTCGTGCTGCGTGTACTGGTCATCCTTTATCTCGTCCACGTCAAACCCAACGCTCTTTCCTGGGGAATCAATGAAGCCGGCGGCATTGCCCGCTGGATCGTTTTAAATCATTCCTTCTCGAGCCCGTTTCACGATGCTGTCGGACCTACCGCCTGGCTCGGACCGGGCTATCCCGCGCTGGTGGCGCTGTCGTTTCTGATTTTTGGAGTGGCAACTCCGGCTTCGGCGCTCGCCATGATGATCTTCAACGCCCTTTGTTCTGCACTGACCGCATGGGTGGTGTACCGGATCGCCATGCGCACCATCAACCAACGCGCCGCCCTGATCGCGGGCTGGCTGTGGGCCTTGTCGCCCTACGTCATGCTCATGCCGTTTCTTCTTTGGGATACCAGCCTTTCCGCGCTGCTTCTTGCATACGCCTTCCTGCGGACCCTGGAGTTGGAGGGTGGCGAAGCGGTGGATTCGCCAATCGGGCATTCGAGGATCGATTCAAGGATCCTCCATTCCAGAGTCTTCCATCCCAGGATCTTGCATTCGAAGACCTTCGATTCGGCCGCTTGCGGCGCGGTTTGGGGCGTTGCCGGGCTGGTCAGCCCTGCTCTACTCATTCCGCTGCCCTTTCTGCTGGCCTATCTGGGGATCGGCAAGCGGCGCTGGATGCCGCCGGCGATCGTGGCTGGCGCCGCGTTTCTGGTTCTGATGCCCTGGCTGGTGCGAGACTTTGTTGTCTTCCACCGGCTGCTTCCAGTGCGCAGTAATGGCCTGGCGGAAGTCTATTTTGGAAACCTGGGTTTTGAGATGCATCCGCTGGGGCCGAGTATGGAGTATCAAAGGCTGGGCGAAACCGCGTTTGTTTCCCGATACGGGTCGCTGGCCCTGCAATACATCGCGCAGCATCCCGGCCAGTTCGTTCGGGATTCAATGCACCGAGCGGTTGATTTCTGGACCCAACCCAGCGGTTTCCGGCCTATCAACCTGCTCATCGAACTGGCGGCCTTAGCGGCGCTGGTACTGTTATTTCTCAGAAGTCCATTCCGCTCGATGCCATTCGTTGCCGTGCTGGCGAGCTATCCCCTGCTTTACTATGCTTCGCAGGCGTTTACCCGCTTCCGGCACCCCATCGAACCTCTGCTTTACGCGCTTGCGGGATGTTTCTTTTCGCAGCTCGGCAAAAATGCGCGGGTAGGATTGTGGACCAAGCAATCAAGTTTGAACGGGCTTCGCAGGTAGAACGAGTCCCGTAGCCGGAACCGACCGCGCGAATCGCCGTCGCACCTTTTGGGCAACGCGGACAGTGCCCTTCCGGCTATTGTAATTGCAAGCCTGACCGCGCTTTACTTGTTAAAATGAGCGTAAGCGATGAACCCTTTTCCAAAGCCTGGATCGCGACCCAAGCTGGCTTGCGAGATCTCCGCCGACCGGGTGCTGGCCGGCCGCGTATCGGACAACGGCGGCCATAAGCTGGAAGCCTGCGCCTCGAACGAACTCTCGCCCGGCAGCGTCGTGCCCGACCTGATGGAAGCGAACCTGCGCCAGCCGGACGGGGTGTATGAAACCCTGCGCGATACTCTGGCCAGCCTGGGAGGCCGTTCACGCGACGTCATTGCGGTGCTGCCCGACGCAGCCGTCCGGGTGGTGTTGCTGGACTTCGAAACTCTGCCCACCAAGCACGATGAGGCGGAGAGCGTGGTCCGCTTCCGGCTGAAGAAATCCATGCCCTTTGACGTGGAAAAGGCCAAGGTTTCGTATCATGTGCAGCCTTCCAACGGAGCCTTGCGGGTGGTAGCTGCAGTGGCCCTGCTCAACGTAATCGAAGATTACGAAGCCGCCTTTCGCCAGGCCGGCTACCAGCCCGGAGTGGTATTGCCCTCCATGCTGGCGGCACTGGGCGCGGCCAACGCGCCGCAACCTTCGCTGGTGATCAAGGTGGACGCGCGCACTACCAGCATTGCTATCCTGGATGGCCAGCAGCTGCTGTTATTCCGCACTCTCGAAAATGCTCGCGGAGTAACCGTCACCGGCGAACAACTGGCGGAAGAAATCTATCCTTCGGTGGTATTTTTTCAGGATACCTACCACCTGAACATCGGACACATTTTTGTCGCCGGCCTGCCGGAATCGGGCAGCGCCGCGCCGGCGTTGCGAGCCCAGACCGGCGCCCAGGTCACTGACCTGGTGTCGGCGTCGCAACTGGGCGGAGGCGTGGGGACAATTCCGAAGTGGAGAATGGCTGGAGTGGTAGGAGCCCTGCTTTCCTGACATGCGCGTCGACATCAATCTCGCAACTCATCCCTACGAAGATTCCGGATCTTTGTGGCTGCGCTGGGGCGGAGCCCTGGCAGCGCTCATCTTGTTTACCGTGATTCTTCTCTACATCGTGGTGGCAGGATGGATGGGGGCGCGAAAAGATCGCAGCCTGATCGCACAGCGTGAGCAGCAGATTGCGGCCCGCGACGCGGAAAGAGCCCGGGCCGAAGCGATTCTCAACCTCCCGGAAAACCGGACGACTCGCGACCGCTCGCAGTTTCTCAACGATCTGTTCCTACGCAAAGCTTTTTCCTGGACCAAGGTGTTTGAAGATCTGGAACGGGTAATGCCGGCCCGGCTGCACCTGGTGTCGATTCAGCCGGAGATGGCTCCCGGCAACGAACTGGAAATCAAGATGGTCGTAGCGGGCGAGTCGCGCGAGCGGGCGCTCGAACTGGTGCGAAAGATGGAAGGATCGCAGCGCTTCCAGCAGACCCAGATCGAACAGGAGCAGAGCCAGACCGGGCTGACGCCAGGGGACAACGTGCAATTCAATATCAGCGCGGTGTACGTGCCCGAGCTTGCCGGCGCGGCCAAAAGGAGCACCCCCTGATGCCGGACATGCGCGACGTCCGCAAGAAAGTGAAGATCGCGATCGCCGCCTTGCTGGCTGTGGACGTGGTTGCGGCGGCGGTGCTGTTTTCCCCCTTGGTAGGCTCGGAACAGTCGCGGCGCGAACAGCTCAACCAGCTGTGGCGGGAACTGCAGCAGAAGACCCGCGAAGCCGAACCGCTGCGCGACATCGACAAAAAGGTAGCCACGGCGCGGCAGCAGATCGACGATTTCTACAAAACCCGGCTGCCCGCGCAGGATTCGGCGATTTCCGAAGAGCTGGGCAAGGTTGCGGGACAGAACCGGGTCAAGATCGGTCAGATTCGCTACAAGTCGAAGGACTCCGACGTTGTGGGCCTGCGCCCGCTGGAGATCCAGGCTGATTTTTCCGGCGACTACCTGCAACTGGTGCGTTTCATGAACGCGCTGGAACGCGATCCGCTGTTTTTCATCATCGACAGCGTCGAGCTGGCGGGCGAGCAGGGCGGCATGGTCAAGCTGCAACTGAAGCTGGAGACTTATCAAAAGGCGAGTTCGTAATGCAGTTGGGAACTGAGAACCGGAACAAGACGATTGCGGCAGTGGCATTGACCCTGCTGGCCGTGATTTTTACGGTGGTGCGCTTTCTGCCCGATTCTCCCGCTTCCGCGAAATCTCCCGCGCCGGCAGTGGTAACGCCGGTGACTGAGCGCCCGGCAACGACCCGCCGCACGGTGGGCGGAAAGAAAACCGCCATCAGCACGGTGCGCACGCTCGACCCCACGCTCCGTTATGACTGGCTGAAGGCCAGCGAAGATACCAAGTACGAAGGCGCAGGACGAAACATCTTCCAGGCGCAGGTGGAAATTCCGAAGGTGGTGGCCAAGGTACATGTTCCACCCCCGGTTGTGGTTCCGCAGGGGCCGCCTCCGCCGCCGCCCATCAATCTCAAGTTTTTTGGATTCGCCAACAAGCCGGGCGAGCCCAAGAAGATTTTTCTGTCGCAGGGCGAGGATGTCTTCATTGCCGGAGAAGGCGATATTGTCGACCGCCGTTACAAGATTCTGCATATCACTCCGGTGTCGGTGGAAGTCGAAGATGTGCTGAATAACAACCGGCAGAGCATTCCTTTGACTCAGGGTTGACGAGTGGTCATTGTTCTTGGTCCTTGGTCCTTGGTCGTCGGCAAAAACGTGCCGCCCGCCACCTCACCGACTCAGAGGCTCGATCCAGAATATTTTTTAATGACCGACGATTTTAATGATTGAAGATCGAAGATTAACGATTAACGACGAACAGCAAGTGATAAGCGGCCTGATGCCCATGGCCAACGACCAACAGCCAAGGACCAAGGACCGTGGTTCCGAGCGCGGATACATTCTGCTCATGCTGATGCTGTTCGTAACCTTGCTGGCGATTGCGGCGGCGGCGGTCGCTCCCAGCATCGCCTTCCGGGTGCGGCGCGACCGCGAAGAAGAGATGATTCACCGGGGAGTGCAGTACTCCCGAGCCATTCGCACTTACGTCAAGAAAACGGGGCGTTATCCCTCGCGCCTCGAGGATCTGGAAAATACCAACAACATTCGATTCCTGCGAAAACGCTACAAGGATCCCATTACCGGCAAGGATTTCAAACTGCTGCACGTCGGCGAAGTGCAGATGATGGGCGCAGCCGGCATCGCCGGAGCAGCGGCTATCGGGGGTAGCGTGGTGCCGGGAGCGTCGCCGCTGGGCGGCGCAACCACCGGCGGCGGGCCGGGAGCCGCGGCCAGCATGCTGCTTGGAGGAAATCAAAATGCAGGTTCGGCGCGGGCGGGAACATCTTCGACCACCGCTGCCGCAGGCGACGCCACCGGACAGGATGCCACCCAGGCGAACCCAGCATCAGGCGATCAATCGGCGGGCCAGTCTTCAGATCAATCTTCGAACCAATCGTCCAAAAGCCAGGGCGACAGCGCCGGTGGCGATAAGCTATCCAGCACGGTTTTCGGTGGCGGACCGATCGTAGGGGTGGCCAGCACCAGCAAGGCGCAGAGCATTCGGGAATTCAATCACAAGAATCATTACAACCAGTGGCAGTTTGTGTATGACCCCACCATGGACCGCGGCGGTTTGATCACGACTCCGGCACAGCCGCCGTTGCAGGTGGCAGCTCCGCTGCAGCAGCAGAATTCGTCTTCGCCGGGTCAAAATTCATCTTCATTCGGGACCTCGGGGCCGGGCATGACGGGGAACGGAATGTCGGGAAATGGATCGGGGTTTTCCGGCGGAACTCAATCTCCGCCGCCGAGCCAGCCCTCCCCACAGCAGTAGACTGCCTCATCCTTCCCGCTTCTGCCGAGGCAAACTGCCCGCACTCGCGGTCAGCTCGAGCATCGAGGACCTGTTCCAGTTCAATCACTCCGACCCATTGCCCGTTGCGGTTTTCGGTGTAGACCAGGCTTCCTCCCAGGATTTGGGCGGCAGCCGCCGGGGGAAGATCGCGGTGGTAGCCGAAGAAACGCGTCTTCCACTCCTGCCACAAACTCCAGTCTTCGAGCAGTGGATGCGCGGGCTCATACTTGGTGGAGAATACGAGCGCGACCTCAAAGGTTGATCTGATCTCGGCTGCCGCCAGGACTTGGTCGATTGCAAAATTCTCAATGCGCACCACCCGCATGGGGCGAGTGACGTAACCCAGATACGGGTGGCTCAATTCGTCACTGGCGGGCCAGGCAGTCAGCACGCGAGCCATGGGATAGCGAGTTTCCAGAAATTCCTCCGCATGCTGATGCAGGCGGATGTAGTCCCAATAAGCCAGATTGTCCTCCGGTGCAAATCCATAAGGCGGATTGATGAACCATCCGGCTACAAACGACAGCGCGACAACGACAACCACGGCCTTCCACCAGCGCACTCTGCGCCACAGCGTAGAAACCCCGATCAGGATCACCAGAGGAACCACGGGCAGCATGTAGCGAGCCAGCTCCGCGCCTCCAATCACCGCCATGGCGAACAGGTAGGCCGCGATCACCGAGAGCATGGCGAACTGCAGATGAAGAGCGATTCGCGGACGTTCTCCGCTTTGGTCCGGCATCGGCGGCAACCACATGGCGAACAGCGTCGCCAGGGTCAGCAGCAGAAGATGAAAATATCCGAAGGTTTGCCATAAGCGAATCAGCAGAGCCAGCACAATGCGCAGCGGGTGAAGGGTAGATCCCACGTTGTAGCGGAAAAATTCCGGATTCCCGAAGACAAAGCCGGTACGGAAATAATGATAGGCGTACCACCCGGATAGGGGCAGCGTTGTCAGCAGAAGCCAAAGCGGTTTCCGGGCTGGCGGGAACAATTCATTTCCGTCCCTGGTGTTGATCCATGGCGACAGAAGCTCCCATGCCAAAAGGGCGAGAGGAGCAAGAATCGCAGTCTCCTTGGCCAGCGCCGCAAGCGAAAACCACAGTACCGTTCCGCGGACGCTGCTGCTCGCATAGGCATACAGACCCCAGAAGGTCAATCCGGCGGCTGCGATATCGAGATGCGCGAGCGAGCTTTGCGCGAAGAAGACGGGATACAACCCGGTACAAACCGTGGCCGCGATCGCGACTTCTCTATTGGCGACTGCTTCGGCCAGGCGAAACAGGCCGAGTAAAGTGAAAGACGCGGCCAGGATCATCGCAACCCGCGTCACCGCGGGCGAGAAGCCGGCCATTTTCCACCACAGCGCCAGGTAGGCCATCACCAGCGGAGGATGGGCATTCGATGGAGTGGAGTGCGGAATCAGTCTTCCGCTTAAGAGCAGATCGCGCGCCGCCGGCACGTAGTAGCCGGCTTCGTCCCAGAAATAGGGCAGGCGCAGCAGGGGCGCATGCAGGGCCAGCAGCGCCGCAAACGCCAGCGCCGCAAATGCCAGGGAAGAGACAAGCGCGGAGTGGAGGCCGCGCTGCGTGCCGGGAGAGGAGTGGCGAGAAATTCTCAATGCGGTAAAGGATACTCCCCGTTCAGTGCACCGGACCGGGAGCCATCATTCGCGGATCCAGCTTGATCTCACCAAACGTACTCTCGTAACCCGCCACATTCTGCTGCAGGACGGCCGACAAAGCCTTCGCCTGCTGCGGGCTCAAATAGATCCCCTGAAAATTATTGACCTCCACCTGGGTTTCACTTTGCTGATGCAGGGTGCCGAAGACCAGAAAGAAATCCCAGACGTTCACCCGCACCTGCACGCTGTTGGCGTAGTTCTCGCGATACTCGCCGACGTTGGTCAGCTTGATGTTGGGCTGAATTGGATTCGACATAGGAGTGCCAGTGTAACGGGATTACGGCGAGGAGACAAAGGGGCGATTGCTCCAGCTCGAATCGCCGTAGTGGCTCAGTCTTGATGACACCACAGCGCCCGCTGCTAGCGCGGGCGCACCCGCAGGAACACAAGCGCGCCCACGGGATGCGACCCATAGGCCGTCTTCAAACTGGCGGGGACGCCGTACCAGGTCACTTGCGCGCCCAGCGCGGTGGACAAATGGGGAATGTTGCCCACTTCGCGCTCATACCCCGCCGTATAAGCCTGCACCCGGGTGAAATAGCGCTCACTGAATCCCGCGGGCTCGGGTGTTTCGCCAAGAAGAAGTTCGTTGGTGCGATCCACATTTTCGATTCGTGTCCAGACATAGTTACGCTGCAGAAATCTCAACGTGGATTCCAGCAAAAAGCTGTTTCCCACGTTTCCACCCGCAACGTCCTGGTTGCGCCCCCACACCAGCATCGAAGCCCAATTGCCCTCGCGCAGCGGGCGGTTGTATTGCACTGAGGCGGTCATGCGGCGCACATCTTCATCCGGGGCAAGCGACTCCGGGCTGCGCAACTGCGCAATTGAATATTGCACGCTCCAGTTTTGGCCGGGATTGGCGGTCACCCGCGTGGACCAGGAGTCTATCTTTCCGGAATTGATGTTCCATCGCGATTCATCGGGCTCGCGTCCGTAAAACCCGGAAGCTTCAAGGCGAAAATTGTGATGTGTGATTCCGACCGTGATTACATCCGCCGCAATGTGGGTCGAGTCCTGCAGATGGTGCCCCAGCGGCGCGACAGGATCTTCCGACGCCGAGGCCCGGTGCGGATAAGCGATCGGCCCCATCGCGGGATCACCCATCGGGGCAGCGTACAAAGACAGCAGCGTATGCTCGGCCAGCTTGTAGTCATACAATGCGGCCAGCTCCATGAAAAAATCGTGAGGGTGCTGCCCATCAACAATAGGACGTCCGAAGGCGGTTTCGCCCTGCTGAAAAAGCTCTGGGTAGCGACGGTTCGAAACTGTGGCCGGTTCGAAGCTCAACATAGTTCGGATGGTCAGCGTGCCCTTGCCAAATTTTCGCTGCGCCATCGGCATCCACCAATTGGTGGAGAACAATTTGTCCGCCCCGCGCGGCCCACTCTGCTGAAGCTCGCTCAGGAACCCCTCTCCGTGGAACATGAGCATCCAGCCTCCTTTGGTGGTCATCAGCATGGTGGCGGGAGTGGAGTTGGGCTCCGCATCGGTCCCCGAAGTGGTGTGCTGCAACAGAGATTCGATCAACGAGTGCGATTGCATGTGCGGCATGGCGGTTTCCGTGGCATCCATTCCCGGCATCGATGACCCGGTATCGCCATCCTGCGCCAGGGCGTGCATGCTTGAAAACAACAACGATGAGCCCACAAGCACGACCGCGACCCGCAGCAAAAAAAACTTCACCAAAAACTCCTTCCGATGCACCGGCAGGTTCTCACCGGCCAAAGCCCCATGCATATCTGCCCGGTCAAAGCAGCGCCAAAGCGCCGCTCCACCCAACCCGAGTCTTACGCCGTCGCGAAATGATCAGGGAACGCCGTTCTGAGCAAGCATGAACAGGACGAACCCCGCGAAACACGCCGAGGGGGACGACTTCAGTCGTGCCGTAAGCCGCAAAACACGCCGCGGCTTCAGCCGCTGCGGTTTGCTCTTTCATCCACAGCGATATTTTCCAGGGCTTGAAAGCGTTTTAAACGCGCAGGGGACTACTGCCGGGCGGATCAGTCGAGGAGAACGCCAAACTAAAAAGTCTGGAGTCAATTGGAACCAGCTGCCCGATCCGGCTCGGCTCAGGGGCTTGAGCCATGCTCGCAGAATCAGTTTGTGAAGTGATGGGAGCTTGCAGGATGGCGGAATCGTGCCCGCTCTGGCAGCAGCGATAGCTTACGGGCCGGGGATCGGGTGCGCCGCCATGCTGGTGGCAACCCGAGGAACGTTCAGGCGCCGCGGCCATGGACGACATATCTTGTCCCGTCAGCGACACCGCTCCCGTCAGGAGTAGAAGCAGAATCGCCAGCAGATTCGAGCCTCGCGTGGTCATTTCAAATATTCGATGCGCATCCAATGAGACCTGCACATCAGTTAAAATACGCGCAGGCCGGGATGGCGGAATTGGCAGACGCGTTGGACTTAGGATCCAATGCCCAAAAGGCGTGCAGGTTCAAATCCTGTTCCCGGCACCACAGTTCCAAACCATTCTAGCAAAAGCCGGTCACACCGTCGGTCGTCCGTCGATCCCCCTCTTTCCCGTCGCTCGCCTTGTCCTTCTCCCTGTGCAATCTGGACTCAACTGAACTGATCCGGCTCCCCGACTGAAAAAACCTGCCCTGCCGATCCCGCCGCGTGTCCGATCATGCCTGCGGGCGAACTGCAGCGAGATGTAACGAACGAAATTTTCTGAGGCGCTCCGGGCGATTGTTAAAGCCACGTTAAAAAACGCCACTGGCAGCAAATTCGACTTTCCAAATCGCTGGTGCCGGAATATGCTCTTTTTCCTACTCGAATCCTTTTGACGTTTAAATAACCAACCGAGGTGAGTCATGAGAGGAAATCTGCTTGTGCTAGCGATTCTAGTCGTTACGCAAGCCTTCGCCTTCAGCCAGACCGACAACAGCGCAGCTCAAAAGAGTACGGTCCAAACCGCAAAACATAAAAACACCATTACCGGTTGCCTGACCAGTACGACCGTGGGCAAACGTAAGGAATACCGACTCGTGGATCAAAAAAGAAACCAGAACATCGCCTACAGTAAGACGGTTGACTTGGAACCCTATGTCGGACAGTCTGTCACCCTTGTCGGAACTGTATCCGCGACCCCAAGCGCTGATGAAACGACGAGGGATCCAATGCCTGTGTTCATGGTTTTCGAAGTGCAGCCAGCATCAGGGAAATGCAAGTGAAACTCGCTTTGTGCCGAACGGAATACCGGGCGAAAAGACCATCAGATCGTTGATCATTTCCTAAGTCAGGAAGCGCCAGTTGATTATCGCGACAGTTGACCATCAACTGTCGCTAACAGGCGTTTGCACTCATCGGCCGCCGGATACGGCAGCCGCTCCCACCATGAGTGTAATCACGATTTATCGCCAATGGACCGGTTGCCTCTTAGTTTCCCAGTAGCCAACTATTCGGGAACTGGCTCGGGTTGCACCACAATCAGGAACACCACACCGACAATAGTAAACATTCGGAATGCCTCTTCCTGCCCATTCCATATTCGCGACTGCCACATCAGAAACCATTCGCCCCCGACATCGAGAAATGCCACCAACCACATCAGCAGGCTCGTCGTCAGCGCAATGACAGCGACGTTCAGCGCAGCGGCGAATTGCGCCCCGTCTCCAGCATGCGATTTCAGCAACCGAACCCCAGCCCACCAGCATAGAAGCATAGTGACCGATTCCCAGGCGATGATGCCGATGTAGAAGACCGTATGTACTAGCGGCGAATTGACGGCGCGCCACATGCCGTGGTTCCCGGGAAAGGTTGAGTCCATCATCAGGACGTGGCGGACATACTCGTAGTTGGAGCCGTAATCTGTGATGTTGTTCAGGACCAGAATCGTATAGAAAAGTGCGATTGCAAAAACGAGAACCGCCTTGGAAATTCGAAGCGCCATTACATGCCGCATAGGTTGTCGCACGCGGGAATTATATCTCTCGGAGACTTACCGCCAACTTTCCTGGAGTGCGCACAAGTCCTGATTAATGGGCAGCCCGGAAGTCAACTTTTGAAATCAGGGGTTCTACGCCAACGACTGGGTCAACGAGTTTGCAAATGAGAGAGTCGCCCCCAAAGCGTCGACTCCATCCAGAGATTGAAGCATCCTCTTAGCTGGGCAATTCTCTGTTGGTCGTCGCCGGGCCGGCGCCTCCTTCCCGCTTGTGCTTGTTGCAGGCGTTCAGTTGATGGTGCCGACTTCGAATGCCCGTCTGCGGCGGAAGGGCTCCGCGTAGTTCGACGCGGCAGCGAACGGGCATGTCCCTGTAAACACTGCGATTCAGTGGGATTCGAAAATTCGTGCGACACTTAGGATGCAATGCCGAAAAGGCGTGCAGGTTCAAAGCCAGTTCCCGGCACCGATCTCTGACGCTTTTTCCCGCAGCTTTAAGGCTGTACCTGATTCAATCCCAGGTAGACGGCCCAACCGGCAATGACCAGGATCATAACTCCGGAAGCAGCGCCCAGTATTTTGACTAGCGGAGTAATCTTGTTTACCTTGGCCATCAGTTCCATCTGATCCTTTGCCATCGACGAGGCAGATTCATCGAGGAAAAGCTGATCGTCCTCCTGCATGGTCAACGTACTGCGGTAGATGAGAAGAACGATTAGAACGCCGGTCAGTACACCCCACACGATCAAAAGCCATAGCAATCCTGGAGTCATAGACCACCTCGGTACTTATCTCGAACCGTTCCCGGAGGCCGCGTTGCGATGTCGGTTGTGGCCCCACAACCCAAGTCTCAAGGAAGGGCCCCAACGCGGAATTATAGACCCGTTGGCAAGACTCGGCAGTTTTTTTGACTTGCGTCGGGGGGCCGGTTTGGGTCATCAAAAGGGTTAGGCGGCCGTCGAATTAATGACGGATTTTGCCATCTGTCCTGGCAGGCAGCTTTGTTATAATAAGGGCTAGTCAACCAGGCTAGTCCTTTCAAGGAGATACCAATGGCGACGACTACGACCCCGGAAGTGAAGCCCGCAGAGACCACAAAAAAGGCGCCTATCAGCCTGACCTCCAACGCAGTCACCAAGGTCAAGGAGATTATGGCCCAACAGAATCCTGTTCCTGCCGGCCTGCGCGTGGGCGTGGTCGGTGGCGGATGTTCAGGCTTCTCCTACTCCATGCAGTTTGAAAATGGCGCTGGCATGATGGATAAGGTTTTCGACATGGACGGGCTGAAAGTCTATGTGGATGCCACCTCGGTCATGTACCTGAACGGCTGCGTGGTCGACTATGTCGAGACCCTGGAGGGCGCAGGCTTCAAGTTCGAGAATCCGAACGTGAAGAGCACCTGCGGCTGCGGATCTTCATTCAGCGTGTAAGCTTTCTGACTTCCCGAAAGAGCCTCATCGCAAGTCGATGAGGCTTTTCTGTTTCTGTAGCCCGGCATCGCCTCGTGGCTTGCAAGGGGAGCCCGGGTGTGACTAGATCCCCATCAGATGGCAGGAATGGGTTTTCACCACCAGCCAGACCTGGCGTCCGGATTCCAGTTGCAGCGAATCGCGCCCAGCCAATGTGAGATGTACTTCCATCTCTGCTCCGCAATCGATTCTGGCGATGACCGTCACGTCGCGCTGCGCCAACGACATAACTTTTCCCGGAAGGATATTGCGGGCGCTCAACCCCTGGGGCGGAAGCGAGGCCAGCAAGATATCGCCAGCGCGGATTCCCACCCGCAGTGACGAACCCACCTCCGCGCGCACCAGCGGAGTTTCCAGTTCAACGCTGCTGCTCGCAAGACGGCAGGTCATGGTGCCTCGATCTTCATGGGATGCGATTACGGTTGCATCGAAAATGTTTTCGAAGCCGGCCAGCTGCGCGATGGTCTCCTGGCGGGGCGCGGTCATCACCTCATGCGGCGTTCCCTGCGCGATGGCCCGGCCATTCTCGAGAACTACCACCCGCTCGCCCAGCGCAAAAACCTCCTCGCGGGCATGGGTGACGTAAACCACCGGAATTCGGTGCGCCTGATTCCACGCCCGCAGGTCGTCGACAATCCGGGACTTTGTAGCGGCATCCAGGGCCGCCAGAGGCTCATCCAGAAGAAGGATTGCGGGGTCAGTCACCAGCGCACGCGCCAGAGCCACTCTTTGCCGCTCGCCGCCCGAGACCTGTCCGGGACGGCGCGAACCCAGATGCGAAATGCCGAACGATTCCAGAATCGCTGCGCGGCGCCTCTGCCGTTCCTCGGCTCCGAGCGCGGAAATTCCGTATTCGATATTGGCTGCGACGCTCATATGGGGAAACAGCGCCAAATCCTGAAACACATATCCGACTCTGCGACGCTGCGGAGGAACGTTGATGCCGAGCGCACTGTCGAAGAGCGCCTTATCCGCAATCGCGATTCGCCCTTCATCGGGACGAGCCAGGCCGGCAATGCAATCCAGCAGCGTGGTCTTTCCCGCCCCCGAAGCGCCGAACAGAATGGTGAAGCCAGGCGGAAAATTAATGTTGAGGTCGAGCTCGAAATCTCTGGCCAGCCGTTTGCGAACTTGCACGCACACGTCATGAATGTCCGTTCGGGCGGACGTCTGCGCAGCGGAATTGGCCAACGTCGACTCCATCTCCATAAACCAGTGTGGGCGCAAGCGTCCCGCTCCTGCGTCCCAAGTCCCGGCATTCGGGGACGTCCACAGCAACTATGCTCAGGCGCTTCCCGGCCGATCAATCCCCAACTTTCGCGGCGTTCCCGCGCTACCGTGACGCTCGCGCCTGCATCCAGGTTATCTCCACATCCAGGCGCGGCGATTCAGAGCGTACACCAGCGAAAGCACCAGGAAAGAAATCATCAGCAGCACTAATGCGGTGGCATTCGCGCCGGAGTAGTTGAAGCTCTGCACCTTGTCGTAAATATCGATCGAGACCGTCCGGGTCACTCCGGGGATGTTGCCTCCGACCATCAGCACCACCCCAAATTCGCCCATGGTATGAGCGAAGCTCAAAGCCACTCCGGTCACCAGGCCCGGAAACGACAAAGGCAAAATCACTCGAAAGAAAGTCTTAAGCCGCGAAACTCCCAGCGTCTGAGACGCGGCGATCAGCCGCGCATCGACAGCCGCGAACGACGCCGCGAACGGCTGCACGGCGAAAGGAAAGCTGTACAGGATCGAACCGATCAGCAGGCCTTCGAAGGTAAAGGCCAGGGTGTGCCCGGTCAGCGCTTCCCATCCCCGTCCCAGCGGGCTGCGCGGCCCCAGCGCTACGAGCACATAAAACCCCAGGACGGTTGGAGGCAGCACGATCGGAAGAGCAAAAACGGCTTCTGCGATGAACTTCCACCGCCAGCTGGAATAGGTAATCCAGTAGGCGATCGGAAGCCCCACAATTAGCAGCACAGCCGCTACCAGCGCGGCCAGCCGTATCGTCAGCCCGAATGCCTGCCAATCCATCGAAGGGTTGCCTCTTCAAGCCAGGCCACAAAATACCAGTGCGAGCCTGGATTTGATCCTTCCATCTTAAGCTGAACCTCATGTTAGTAAACTTTTGTAAAGGTTCGGCGAAAGCAGCACCGATGCCGCAAGATGTACCATCCATCTTAGTAGGACTTACGGCTTGGGGCGCGTTCCATCACAGAGCACGTGATTCTATTCGCAACCTCGCCTTTGGTTCGGGGTTTGTAAATTTATGCGTAATGTGACACTGAACGCGATCAACGCGAGGATCACGCCGTGAACCTGCTCAAGCGCCATTGGCTGATTGCGAGTCTGGTAGTCATAGCCATCGTTGTCTTTGCCGCCTTCCAGTTCAAAGGCAAGGAAAAACCGCAGTATTTCACTACCAAGGTGGATCGCGGCGAGATTCGCGAAGTAGTGGAAGCAACCGGAACCATTAATGCCGTGACCACCGTGCAGGTGGGATCGCAGGTTTCGGGCACGATTTCGAGCCTGAATGCGGATTTCAACTCGCGGGTGAAAAAAGGGCAAGTTGTAGCGCAAATTGATCCTTCGCTGTTCCAGGGCACCTTGTTGCAGGCCAAGGCGGACCTGGCCAATGCCAAGGCGAACCTGGTGGCGTCCCAGGCCAATCTGGAAAAGTCGCAAGCCACGGCGTTGCAGACCCGAGCCGACTACGAACGCACCTCCGGCCTGGCAAAAGAAGGTGTAATGAGCCAGCAGCAGCTTGATCTGGCAAAGGCCAACGCGGATACCGCGGAGGCAGAGGTTTCGGCCGCCAAAGCCACTATCACCCAGGCCATCGCCCAGGTGCAACAGAAACAGGCCGCGGTTACCGTCGCGCAGACCAATCTCGACTACACCACCATTCACGCTCCCATCGACGGCACCGTGATTGCTCGCAGTGTGGATGTAGGCCAGACGGTTGCGGCCTCGCTGCAGGCGCCCACTTTGTTCACCATTGCGCAGGACCTGACCAAGATGCAGGTGTATGCCAGTACCGATGAGTCGGACGTCGGAATGATCCACACCGGGCAGATGGTCACCTTCAAGGTGGACGCATTTCCTAAGGACACCTTCAGCGGCCGGGTATCGCAGGTGCGATTGAACGCCACCACGGTACAGAACGTGGTTACGTACAGCACCATCATCGATTTCGACAATCCCGACCTGAAACTATTCCCCGGCATGACGGCCTACATTACGCTTCCGGTAGCCGACGTGACCAATGTGCTGCGCGTCCCCAATGGGGCGTTGCGCTACAAGCCCGATATGACTGCTGAACAGATTCGCGCGCTCTACCAGCAATACGGATTAACCTCGGGGCAGCAAGCAGCCACACCGGCCGCGGGCTCTTCGGCAAGCGGCGACACCGGCGCGGCCAGCAAGCAGCGGCGCGCTCACCCCGAAGGCACCGAGGGCGGGGGCGGTGCCGGGGCTGCACCGGCAACTCATACTCCCCGCGTGGACGTAGCCGTGGTGTGGAAGCTGCGTCCCGACAAAACCCTCGAGCCGGTGAGGATTCGGACCGGAATCACCGACCACACTGTCACCGAAGTCGCGCAGGTGCTGAAAGGCCAGCTCGATGCAGGCGATCAATTGGTTACAGGCGCGATGACTGGGGCTTCCGGCGCAGTACGCGCTCCGGGCATTGGCGGTACGCGCGGCCGATAGCAAGCGAGGGTTCGGCGCAGCAAGAACTTCAAATGGCGACGATTTCACAATCCGCGCTGGGCCCCACCCCCCAAACTGGAAACCAGGATCTCATTCGGATCGAAGACGTCCATAAGTACTACGATCTCGGCGAAACCAAGGTCCATGCGCTGCGCGGAATCAATGTCCGCATCGAACGGGGAGAGTTCGTGGCCATCATGGGCGCCAGCGGCAGCGGCAAGTCCACCTTCATGAACATCCTGGGCTGCCTGGACAAACCCACGACCGGCCGCTACCTGCTCGAAGGAATTGCCGTCTCCGAACTGAGCAAAAAGGAATTGGCCACCATACGAAATCGCAAGATTGGTTTCGTCTTCCAGGGATTCAACCTGCTCTCTCGTACCACAGCGCTGGAAAATGTTGAACTGCCGACCTTGTACGCGCAGGTCAGCAAGGATGAAGGCAGAATGCGCGCACGCGAGGCTCTGCAGCTGGTCGGCCTGGGAGATCGCATGGAGCACTTCCCTTCCCAGCTTTCGGGCGGACAGCAACAGCGGGTCGCGATCGCACGCGCGCTGGTCAATCACCCGTCGATTCTGCTGGCTGATGAGCCCACCGGAAATCTTGACAGCCGCACTTCAGTCGAGATCCTGGAGGTCTTTCAAAAGCTGAATGACGGCGGGCTGACGGTGGTTATGGTGACCCACGAGCCCGACATCGCGGAATTCGCCAAACGGGGGATCCATTTCCGCGACGGCTCGATCCGGCGCGACGAAGAGGTGAAGAATCGGCCAGTAGCCGCCGAAGTGCTGAAAAATATGCCGGCGCTGGAGGACTGATGATGACGGACGATTCCCATGGTAGGCAGGTGAAGTGCGGGCAAATGAACATTTGTATGGTTCATTCGTCACAGCCTCCGCAGGAGCTGGTCTCCTACGATGTGCGTCGGAGGTCTGCCATGGAGATTCAGGAAGTAGTGCGAATTGTGAGAGCTCTGGCCGACGGAATAAGCCCCGAGACTGGAGCAGCCCTGACCGCCGATGTCTTGTGTCAGTACGCTTCCGTGATCAGGGCGTTTCATCGGGCAGCGGGCGCATTGGAAATTCTGCAAGAGCAGGAACGTTCCCGCGGGACCTTGCCGGCGGAGGGCAGCCGATCCTGGTCGCGGGCGGAAGATGCTCAGGTTTGTGATGAGTTGCGCCGGGGATTCGATTTTTACCAGATTGCCCGGACACATAATCGCAGCGTGGCCTCGATCATTACGCGGCTGGTGAAGCTCGGACAAATTGGGCCGAACTCGCCTCTGGAGTTGTTCAGGCCGAGGGTTGCTTAAGAAGGCGTTCTATGGATTTAGTCGCGATCGTTCGTATTGCCATGCGAGCGCTGGCTCGCAACAAGCTTCGCTCTATCCTCACCATGCTGGGCATCATTATCGGCGTAGGCGCAGTCATCGCCATGGTCAGTGTGGGCCAGGGGGCGCAGCAGCAGGCGCAACAACAGATTGCTGCGATGGGATCCAACATGCTGTTCGTGCAGTCGGGCACGGTCAACCGCGGCGGAATGCGCATGGGATGGGGCGCCACCAAGACCCTGATTTACGACGACATGGTGGCCATTCTGCGCGAATGCCCGTCGGTGAAAGCAGCCGCGCCCGGCAGCCAGGCAGCGGCGCAAGTGGTTTTCGGCAATGATAACTGGGCTACAACCATCAACGGCACCGAGCCGCAATATTTCGATATCCGCAGCTGGCCCATGGCGGAAGGATCGTCATTCTCGCAGGACGATGTCAGTATGGCTGCCAATGTAGCCGTCATCGGCGAGACTGTCCGCAAAAATCTTTTTGGAGCGACCGATCCTGTCGGCGAAACCGTCCGAATCAATAATCTCCCGTTCAAGGTGGTGGGGTTACTGACGGCTAAAGGCACATCCGCCGCCATGGGTCAGGACCAGGACGACATCATTCTGGTTCCGATTACCACTCTGCAAAAGAAGATTACGGGGCAGGACTGGCTGCGCTGGATCATGGTCTCTGCGGTTTCGAAAGACGCGAGCCACACCGCACAGGAGCAGATCACCGCTCTATTGCGCGACCGGCATCGCATCCGCCCCGGGCAGGACGACGACTTCTTCGTGCGCAACCTGGCCGATATCGCCGACCTGGCGGACCAGAATGCCCGCCTGTTTACGATCCTGCTGGGTTCGATTGCCAGCATCTCGCTGATCGTCGGTGGAATCGGGATCATGAATATTATGCTGGTCTCGGTCACCGAACGCACCCGCGAGATTGGCATTCGCATGGCTATCGGCGCCACCGAAGGAGACGTGCAACAGCAATTTCTGATTGAAGCAGTCGTGCTGAGCATTGTTGGTGGTGCGGTCGGGATTCTGTCGGGCATGGGAGCCTCGTACCTGATCACGCAAACTCTGGGGTGGCCCGTTCTGGTCTCTCCTACAGCGATTGTGGCGGCCGTGCTGTTTTCCATGGCGGTAGGAGTCTTTTTCGGCTTCTATCCAGCCCGCAAGGCAGCCCGCATGGATCCAATTGAGGCGCTGCGCTACGAATAGCGGGCGGCGGACGGCGGACTTCAGACCTCCGGCGGGTCCGACGGATGCACCCGCTGAAACTACGAAACAGGTACCTCAGCGGCTGAAGCCGCCGCGTGGCGAGATCGCGGTCTAGCCCCGAGGTCTGAGGTCCGAGGTCCGACGGTCGCTTTCCCGTCAAGTCAACTTCTGTGTACTGCACTATCGCCTATCCATACTTAGCTTCCGATTCCCGATTCAGAAAGATAAATAGGTCTTCCGCCCGTCCGTCACTGCGGACGAGCGGCAACGCGTGGTAGTCGTGAGTTCGGCGATTTTCAACTTGTCCGAGCCACTATGAATTTTTGCGCGCGTTCTTACCTACTTCTACTTTTGCCCTTCATACTTTGTGCCGTGCTGGCCTTTGGCCAGAGCACGAAAATCCGTTCCGAATACGGACCGCTCACCGTCCCTGCCTCCGAGCAGCAGCGAAAAGCCGAGCAGTGGTTTCGCCACGGGCGGGTTGTCCCGGGACAACCGGCGGCAGCCCTGCGCTACCGTGCCCGGCGGCAAATGATGCAGTTGCGGGCGCTGCATGCGGCAACCAGCCTCGGCATAAGCGCCACGGCTTTACCGCGCGTCGTCTCTACCACCACATGGAAGCCGCTGGGGCCTCTGCCTCTCGCCTCTGACGCCAGTGGATTTGGGGTGCAGGATTACGGATGGGTGGCGGGGCGCGCCACCGCCGTCGCCATTGATCCGGCTGACGGCAGCGCTAATACCGTCTATGTCGGAGGAGCCTTTGGCGGAGTCTGGAAATCCACCAATGCAGGCCCGTCCAGCGTTAACCCTGCGAGCGTCTACTGGATTCCAGTAACCGACAATCAAGCGACACTCGCGGTTGGGTCGATCGCCATCCAGCCGCAACTGACCAATCCTGATTCCAAAACAAGCGTCATCCTGGTCGGTACTGGAGAGACCAACAGCTCGGGCGACTCTTACTACGGCCTGGGCATTTTGCGCTCGGGCAATGCGGGCAATACCTGGACACTGATTTCGCAGGATGCCTCGGGCACGCGCTCCTTCGCCGGCCTGGGCTTCAGCAAGATCGCCTTCAGCACGCTGAATCCTAACCTGGCGGTGGCCGCTGCCACGGGAGCGTCCGAAGGGGTGATCGAGGGGCTGGAGAATCCGGTGATCGCCAACCGCGGACTCTACTACTCCGCCGACGGCGGGCAGTCGTGGAACTACGCGCTGGTGAAAGACGCCGGGCTGGTCATCGATCCCAGTTCAGCCTCTTCGGTGGTGTACAACGCAAGCGCCGGAGAATTCTTTGCCGCCATCCAGTGGCACGGAATTTATTCCTCGACCGACGGAGCCAACTGGAACCGCCTGAACAGCCAGCCTGGCGGGCTGAGTCCAGTTGCCTGTCCGTCGACT
This sequence comes from Terriglobales bacterium, assembly GCA_036265205.1. GTDB lineage: Bacteria > Acidobacteriota > Terriglobia > Terriglobales > Acidobacteriaceae > JAIQFF01. The sequence goes on along the minus strand of DATAPL010000010.1, from coordinate 235,003 downwards.
CCCAATACGCCCAGCTGCCCGCTTTATCGCGGCGAATTTGCCGTAGTACCGGGACGCAACGAAATGTATTTCTGGTACGTGGACGGAAACAGCACTGACCAGCTTGTCTGGCAGACGAAAAATGGCGGCACGACGTGGACGCAGCTCAACGATACAGGCATCACCAACTGCGGCGATCTGTTGGGTGGTTGCGGCACAGAGCAGGGCATCTACAACCTGGAACTGGCGGCGGTTCCCGACGGTCAGACGACAGACCTATACGCGGGCGCGGTGAACCTGTACAAGTGCAGAATCACCGATAGTTCTCCCAGCTGCGGCAGCGCGCCGCCAGGCACCTTCATGAATCTCACCCACGTGCTGGGCTGTCCGCCCGATTTTGGATCAATTGCGCACGTACATCCAAACCAGCACGCCATAAGTTTTCTGCAGACGAACAACGCCCAGGTCGTAATGTATTTCGCGACCGATGGCGGCCTCTACCGGGCTCTGAACGGTTATAGCGGACTGACTAGTGGTGACTGCGACACCAGCAACCAGTTTGACAGCCTGAATGAAACATTGGGTTCGCTGACCCAGTTCATTTCTTTTTCCCAGCACCCGACCGACTCGAACACGCTTCTGGGCGGCGCCGGGGACAACGGCTCGCCGGCAAGCAGCACGTCACAGAGCGATCCGGGCTGGTTGAACGTAAATGCCGGCGATGGCGGCTTCAACCAGATCAACCCGGATAACCCCACCGAGTGGTTCACGGCTAACACCGATGTAAGCATTCAGCGCTGCGAGCTCGGCGTCGACTGCAGGGTGCAGGACTTCGACGCTGGCCTGGTAGTCTCGAACACCACCGTGGGCGGAGACTCCGGAGCGTTCTTCACGCCCTTCATCCTGGATCCGCAAAATTCCGGGGAGCTGATCGTGGGCACTTGCAGGGTATGGCGGGGAGCTACCGACGGCACCGGATTCCTTCCGCTCACTGACAACTTCGAAACCGGAACAGCCGCAACCTGCACGGGAGGCGAGGTGAATCTGGTGCGGGCGCTGGCGGCCGGCGGCATCAAGAGCACGCAGGGACTTTCCAACGTGATGTACGCCGGAACCGATGGCCTGGGTCCGGCCGCTCCTACCGGAGGACATATCTGGGTGGCGTTCAACGTAAGCGGCGGGCCGCCGACCTGGTTCGACCGCACGGGATCGACGAATCCTGGCGCATTTCCGATCTCATCGGTTGCCGTTGATAGCTCGGATCCGACGGGCAAGACGGCCTACATGACCATCATGGGCTTTCACGTCTCCCATGTGTGGAGGACGACGGACGCGGGAGTGTCCTGGACGGACTTTAGCGGCAGCCTGCCGGATGCCCCGGCCAACGCAGTGCTGGTGGATACAACCGCAGGCACGGTTTACGTCGGAACCGATGTGGGCGTTTTCAGCAGCAGCGTGGCGAGCCCGAATTGGGTCGAAGTCGGGCCGGCGCCGAATAGCGGCCAAGCCGGATTTTTGCCGAACACCGCGGTCACCGCCTTGCGCATGTTCAACTCCGGCGGCACCAAGAAACTGCGCGCGTCCACCTACGGCCGCGGAATCTGGGAGTTCACTTTGGCCGAGGCTCCGGATTTTCAGTTCGCCATTCCGGATAGCGCGCTGACCACATTTGTGGGACAGAACGCATCCTTCACCGTCACGCTGCTTGCTCAGAGCGGATACAACAGTTCAGTCCATCTCAGTTGCGCGCGCCGGGCCACGGCGCCACCGCCAACCTGTACGGTGACGCCATCCAGTTTGACGCCGAGCGATGCGGGCGCAACTTTTAACGTGAGTGCGGGCGGCCCGGTGGGAGACTACTTCTTCAATGTCCACGCTGCCGGGACTGACCCAAACAGCGTCACCCGCGATTTCGCTTTGACCCTGCACGTGGTGGACTTCAATCTGACCGCCCCGGCGCCCGGCAACCTGACCATGAACCAGTCCAGTGTTTCCGGACCAGTCGCCCTTCAGGTGACGGCGAGCGGATCATTCAATGGCGATGTGGCGCTGGCCTGCAGCGGGCTGCCGGCCGGAGCCACCTGCGCTTTCCAACCTTCAGGCTCGCTGAACCCGACCTCCGGTGGCCCGGTCTCCGTTACCCTAACCATCAGCACTGGAGCGAGCACACCTACCGGAACGTTCTCCATTGCAATCAATGCAACCACCGCCGGCGGACCTGCTCGGAGCCAGACCGTGTCGCTGACGGTGCAGGCCGGCACCACCAGCAACCCTGATTTCACGTTGGCAATAAGCAACCCGTCGCTAACCGTAGGTCCAAACGAATCCGCGGTTTTCAATGGCACGCTCACCGCCAGCGGAGGCTACGCCAGTGCGGTGAACCTGAGCTGCGGCGGAAATCTTCCGCTCACCTGCACGCCTTCAAGCCCCACGCTGACTCCTACTCTTGGAGGCGCTGCCTTTACCCTCACCGCAAGCAGCGACGTGCAGAATACCTTCAGCTTCAATGTTGTGGCGACGGGAACCGACCCAGGCCACCTCACCCACTCCGTGGCTGTGGATCTTATCGTCGGCTTCAATTTCGCAATTAACAACAATTCGGCGGCGCAGACCATCGCCGCAGGGCAGACCGCAAGCTATAACCTGGATGTAGTTCCGCTGGGAAACGGCAGTGTCTTCCCCGGCAATGTGATTTTGTCCTGCGCCAGCTCCAGCCTTCCGCCCTTGAGCACCTGCTCATTTACTCCGAGCCAGGTGTCTTCAGGCAGCGGCGACACCAACGTTCTGCTGAACATCGTTACTGCCACATCGACTCCTGCCACGGCGCGCGACCGCAATCCGTATTCACTGTGGTACGGCTGGGGACTCTCGCTGGCAGCCGTCATTCTGACCAGGCGCGGGCTGAAAAAGCCTCGCCGCAGCCAGGGCCGGAGCAGAAAGCGGGCGCTGCTCGTGATCGTTAGTGTTTTGCTGGGCCTGTTCGCTGCATGTGGAGGCAGTGGAGGCGACCCAGGCGCCGGCCATCCCGGAACCCCTCCGGGCATTTACGCGGTTACCGTCAACGGCACGGTGGGCACGGTCACACGAAGTGTGCAGGTGGGATTAACGGTGCAATAGCGGTTTCGATGCCTAGGGTTTCGCGGCGCCTTGGCGCGCCAGCTCCAGCGCGCCCCGCACCGGCTCGATCACACTGGGATTGATGAATACGTCAGGACGTTCGACCCGCAGGCTGTTGTAAAAAGTTTGGCGAACCAGCGGAGAGCTGCCGAACACGCCGCCTGACATAGCTACCGGCACCTCGTCAGCGGGTGGAAACAAGCGCTGCGCGACCATCCCGGCCAGCTTCGCCAGTTCAGTGCCAGCCCGGGTCAGAACCTCGAGTGCAACGCGATCACCGGAGTCGGCCAGCAATAGCACGGTCGGAAACAAGGCCGCAAAATCCGGCGGAGGGGTAGCATTGGCGGCCAGCACCAACTGTTCGCGAGTTTCCAGGCGCCAGGCTTTCATCAGGCTGTCGAGGGTTTTGTCGGTCTCGCCTTCGCCCTCATCCCAGGCGCGAAGAGCCGCGGCAACCACTGATCTCCCGATCCAGTGCCCGGATCCTTCGTCAGAGATGGCGAATCCCCAACCGCCGGCGCGCGCCGTCTCACCCTGAGGGTTGCGTCCGTAGGCAATCGAGCCGGTGCCGGCGATGACAATCGCGCCCGGCCCATCACCGAATGCGGCCTGGAGAGCGATCACCATATCGCCCACAACTTCAATTTCGCCGGGAACAAGTTCCGAGAGGATTTGGCGTATTCGTTCAGCCACCTGTGGACCGGCGGCCCCGGCCAGGCCGACACAGGTTTTCTGTATCTGCGACGGAGCCAGGCTGGCAATGGTGCAGGCCTGATTGATGCACGCAGTAAGGGACTCGCGCGCCTGCATCTCGCCGACGCGAACCGGGTTGCTCGCGCCGGCCGTGCCCGCGCCCAGGACCGAAGTCTCGTCGCCGATCAGGCAAGAAGTCTTACTGCCGCCACCATCGATGCCCAGGAAGATAGCCACGAGCGTAGTTCTACCATAAGGGTCTGTTACATCCCGGCGCGAGGACAATCATCGATCGGCTTGACGAGGTGGGTACCCCGGAGCAGATCGCGAGATCGTTAAGCAGAAAGCCCGCTACTCTGAGATGAGATTTGGTTTTGTGACGACGCCGTTCCGGCCGGCGCTGCCGGGTCTGCCTATGGGTTTGGACAAACTCGACCTCGCGATCATCGCACTCTACCTGACGGGGATCACACTCTTCGGGCTGCGCTTCCGCAAGAAGCAGCGCTCGCTGCGTGATTACTTTCTTGCCGACCGCGACATTCCCTGGTGGGCGATTTCGCTGTCCATCGTCGCCGCCGAAACCAGCACTCTTACTATCATCAGCATTCCCGGCCTGGCGTATGACACCAACCTGGCCTTTCTGCAAGTGGTGATGGGCTATGTCGTGGGGCGCGTCATTATCAGTTTCATTCTGCTGCCTCAGTATTTCCGCGGCGATCTATATACCGCGTACGAACTCATCGAGCGCCGCTTTGGCAAGAGGCTGCGGTCGCTGACGGCTGGACTCTTTCTGATCACCAGAGGAGCTGCCGAGGGAGTCAGGATCTATGCCGTTTCCATCGTCGTAGCCATCGCACTGGGGACGGGCGAGATTGCCTCCATTGCGATCATCACCGCACTTACCCTGATCTACACCTTCGAGGGCGGATTGGCGGCAGTGATCTGGACCGACGTAGTACAAACCGTAATTTACGTTGGCGGAACGCTGGTGGGCTTGTTCACGATTTTGCATCTCGTGCCTGGCGGTTGGCCAATGATTCATAGCATGGCGGCGAGTACCGGCAAGCTGCAGGTTTTCGACTTCACTCCTGACTTCTGGAAGCCCTATACATTCTGGGCGGGATTGATTGGCGGGACGTTCTTCACCTTGGCCAGCCATGGGACAGATCAGCTGATTGTGCAACGCCTGCTGGCGGCGCGGACCCAGCGGCAGTCGGTTGCCGCATTGGTGTCCAGCGGAATTGCAATTTTGTTTCAGTTTGCCTTGTTTCTGCTGGTCGGGGTGATGCTGTTCGCGTTTTATCATGTGCCCACGTCAAATTTCGGCAAGGCGGACAGGATTTATCCGACGTTCATCGTCAGCCAGATGCCGCATGGAATTTCGGGATTGCTGATCGCAGCGATTCTGGCGGCGGCCATGTCGAACCTGAGCGCCGCTTTGAATTCTCTTTCTTCCAGTTCGATTATCGATTTTTATTTGCAACGGCACCCTCAGATTGATGAACGCCGCAAGATTCGGCTCTCGCGAATTGCAACCCTGCTCTGGGCCCTGCTGCTGTTTGGGCTGGCAGTACTCTCGCTGCATCGAGTCGGACGGGTCGTTGAAGTGGGACTGCAGATCGCTTCTGTGGCGTATGGGGCTTTGCTGGGCGTATTCCTTCTCGGCGTGCTGACCCGTCGAGCTAATCAGACCGGGGCGATGGTCGGGATGTTGTGCGGATTCGCCGCCGAACTCTACATCTGGCTGGGCACGCGAGTTCCCTGGACCTGGTACGTGGCCATTGGCGCGGTCGTGACTTTCACCGTCGGGTATGGCGCCAGCCGGCTTCAATCACAGAGCTAGCGCTTTTGCCTCCGGCCCAACCCACTGCCGGGCAAATCTTTTTGCCTTCCTCCGGTTGACCTTACTTCCGTGCCAATCTCTTCTTCGACTCGGCCCGCCACGCTCGCGGCGGCCTGGCTGCCGAATGTTTATCTTGCGTTTTGGCTTGGTCCGTTTGGAGATTGCTTATTTTCGCGGGTTAGAAGCTCGTGCACCGCCAGACAGGCGAAACCCGACTCAACCGCAATCACGAACCGGAGAAACCTCAGCCTTGCGCCATGTCCGGAGGTTGACGGCATAGAGGACAATACAAAATAGATTCGCCGGAATGAAGCCAAGCTGCGCCGTCCGTAGACCGATGATGCAGATGACAAGGCTGTTTGCCGCCGCGAGAACCCAACCTTCCCAATATCTTCTGCCGACCAGAATCGTGGAAAAGACCGTGAGCACACAAGACAAGCAATCCAGCCGCAGGGCGAGCGACAACAAATCCGATTTCATAATGCCTATTTTCGGACCGAATGGTTAAAAGGTGCAGGGCTCAATGGTCGCAGGGACGTAACGTTGGTAATTATCCACCGCATAGGGCCGCCATTCTTTCAGCATCCAACCTGACGCCAACCCAACGAGAACCCCGATGACCAACAACATTTGCGACAATTTTGGCCGCCCGGACCTGTCCAGCGGAAAGCCGGTTACAAACCGATTCATTTTTCGGTCCCCTGAACGACCCCTAGCGTTTGGGGCGGCCACCCTTGTCCGCCGCCTTTGACGTCGATATTGGTTTTTGGTTTGGCATTGGAGTCGGGATAACAAAGAAGCAAAAACAAAGTCGAAATCCAAGTCGGAATCAACGGCGGCGGACAAGAGTGTCCGCTCCACACACATAACGTATACTGCAAGCCCATCATGGCAAGTACCCGCCCTGAGCTAGCCCGCGATCTCCGCTTCAGTCATGCCGCCGCCGTAGTCGTCGGCACTATCATCGGCAGCGGAATCTTCCTGGTGCCGGCTGAGATGATGCAAGCCGCCGGCTCCGCCAAACTGGTTTACCTGGCCTGGCTGGTGGGCGGATTGCTTTCATTCTTCGGCGCGCTGACCTACGCCGAGCTTGGCGCCATGAAGCCTCAAGCCGGCGGCGAGTATGTCTACATCCGCGACGGATACGGGCCGCTACCCGGTTTTCTGTATGCCTGGACCTGGTTCCTGATCGCCAAGCCGGCATCGATCGCCACCCTCGCCACCGGCTTCGTGCGCGTGTTGGAAAACTTTCCGACGCTGAGTTTTTTCTCCCAGGCCTTCATGTTCCGGCCTTTTTCCGTAAGCTATGGACAGCTGGTGGCGATCGCGGCCGCGATATTGATTTCTGTCCTTAACTACATCGGGATCAAGCGGGCGGGCGACTTCCAGCTGGTGTTTACTCTGCTGAAAGTGCTTATCATTCTCGGCATCGTGGTGATCGGCTTTGGGTACAGCGCAGGCAACTGGCAGAATTTTGCCGGCACCTTTACCGGCGCCAAGGGTGGAATGGCTGGTTTCATGGCCGCTTTGGTAGCGGCGTTATGGGCCTATGACGGCTGGAACGACCTCAACATGGTTTCGGGAGAGATTCGCAATCCTGAGCGAAACATTCCGCGAGCCCTCATCTTCGGCGTGGCGCTGGTGGGAATCCTGTACATGCTGGTGAACGCCGCGGTGCAGTATGTGCTGCCGGCCAATGTCATCGGCCTCTCGCCCCGGCCAGCCTCGGACGCCATGGCCGTGGTGCTGGGAAGTCTGGGAGCAGGCATCGTGTCGGCGGGCATGGCGCTTTCGATGCTCGTGGCAATGAATGGCACGGTAATGAGCGGCGCGCGGGTGCCATTCGCGGTAGCTCGCGACCGCTATTTTTTCTCTGCCCTGGCGGAAGTGCATCCCCGCTTCCACACTCCTTCGGCGGCCATTGTGGCGCAGGCGATACTGTCCATTATCCTGCTGCTGCTGGGGGGAAATTTCCGGCAGTTTTTCTCGCTGGCGATTTTCGCCGAGTGGCTCTTTTATATGACCGCGGCCAGCACCGTGTTTGTGTTCCGCAGGCGCGAGCCGCAGACGCCCCGACCCTACCGGGTCTGGGGATATCCCGTGGTTCCGGCCTTATTCGTGCTGGCTTCTGCCGTGCTTTTGTACTTCACCTTCCGGGACAACTATCCCAATTCAGCCTTCGGTTGCCTGGTAATTTTGGCCGGAATCCCTGTTTTTTATGGTTTTGCCCGGCAGCGTTCGGCGAATCTCTGAGAATTAGGCACGAAATACCTGTTTTTGGGGCAATTCCCAATATGGCATTACCTCGGTTACTGAAGGACAACCCCGCAGGGCACGTTTACCCCACCCCGTTTTCCTCGTAACGTAAAACCTCCACCCGGTGCATTCTCCCCAGGCTCGGGTTTCATTTGGAGTTCATGAATGCCTACGCCTGTCGGTTTTCAGCTACAGATATTGCCGGAACGTAAGCTTGATCGGCGCGCGCTCGCTGGCAGCTATGGTCTGTTGGTGTTGCTGATCGTAATCGTGATCAACATTGGCTGGATCTGGCCAGATAGTCTCAACATCTCGCGGCAATATCATGTGACCGAATTGATCCCAATGCCCAGTCTGCAGCCCGAGCCTTTGAAAATAAAAGAGCAACCGCGAGTGGTGAAGGCCAAGCTCTTGCCTCCGGCTCCTGTATTCGATACACCCAAGCTGACCGTACCGCGCGAAATTCGCGTGCCCCGTCCGCAGCATACAGAAGAAGTTGCGCCCAAGATTGAAGCGAACAATTTCACTCCGCCGGTGTTGAACAAGCTGGCTGGAGGAGACCGGCCATCGCTGGTGGTTCATACCGGTGAGTTCGGCAGCTCGGCAACCCCTACGGTCAACGCTCCCATCCAGAAAGTTCAGACTGGCGGCTTCGGCGATCCGAATGGCATCCCCGGGCAGGGCAAGCCTAATGCTCATCTGGTTGCGGCCAATTCGGGCGCGTTCGATTTGCCACAGGGTCCCGGAACGGGAAATGGTTCTGGCGGTGCCAAGGGAATTAAAGGAACCATTGCCAGCGCCGGTTTCGGCAACGGAATTGCTCAAGCTGGACAGGGGGATGGCCGCAGCAACGGCCGAGGCGCCACCGTGCAGAATGCCGGTTTCGCCGAGCAGCAGACGACGCACGGGGTGAAACAACAACAGGTGGATGCTTTACCCGCAACCACTCCTGTGGAAATTTTATCGAAGCCGAACCCAGTTTACACAGAGGAAGCCCGCAACCTTCGCCTCGAGGGTGAAGTACTATTGGAAGTAATGTTTGGCGCGAACGGTCAGTTGCACGTGATTCGCGTGGTACGGGGCATGGGTCATGGCCTCGACGAAGCAGCGATCGCCGCCGCCAACAAAATGCGTTTCAAACCGGCCCAACATTACAATCAGCCCATAGATTCTACGGCGACGGTGCATGTGGTCTTCCAGTTGGCCTACTGAGCCACACCGTTACGGAGCGATACAGAGAGGATTTGAGTCATGCGCACTTGGAAATGGACAATCGCCACTCTCCTGTTAGTCACGTTGACGGCGGCGGCGCAGGAAACTTCCGCACCGCAGACAACGGCGCCGGCACTACAGTCCACGCCGCCGCCGGCCCCTGAAACGCCCCGGCCCTTGCCGCCTGGAGCTGGCCCGACTCCGACCACCATGGACCAGGTGGTGGATCGGGCGCTGGAGCGCGAACATACCTTGATTGCGATGTTGAAGAACCGGACACCCCTGGTTGAAACTTACCTGCAAAACCTGAAGCTGGATCCGGCGATGGGACCAACCCCTCGGGAAGACCACTACTTCTTCGGCCGTTTGGATTTGAGCGATTCCGTGGACCGGCAGGACTATCTTTCCGGCGAGCAGAGTTTCCAGGGCCGCATGATGGGCGGGTTCACGAAGCTCTTCAAATTCGAATACAAGCCCATCGGTTTTTCCTGGATGATCTTTGCTGACCGCGATGATTTCGACCGCGCTCATTACGACTTCAAATATGTTCACCGCGAATTTCTGGGCGACGTGCGCTGCATCGTTTTCGACGTCACCCCCAAGAAAGATGCCGGCAAAGGCCGCTTCCTGGGCCGCATCTGGGTTGAAGACCAGGATTTCAACGTGGTCCGGCTGAATGGCACCTATGCGCCGCGGCCCCGAAACGCGCAGTTCTTCCACATGGATAGCTGGCGCCTGAACCTGATTCCGGGCTACTGGGTACCGGCTTACATCTACAGCGAAGAGGGTGATTTCAGCTCCGGCTCAAAAGACAAGATGGCGTTCAAGGCACAAACCAGAATCTGGGGCTACGACCTGAAGAAGAACGGCAAGGAAGACGAGCTTACCCAGGTAGTGGTCGATTCCTCGGTAAAAGACGAAAGCCCCACGGCGCAGGACGCTTCTCCGCTGCAGGCGCAGCGCGAATGGCAGCAGCAGGCGGAAGATAACGTGGTTGAGCGCCTGCAGAACGCGGGGCTGCTGGCTCCGCAGGGCGAAGTGGACAAGATTCTGATGACCGTGGTCAACAATCTTGAGGTCACCAACAATATCGAGCTTCCGCGGCCGGTGCGCACGCGGGTGATGCTGACTTCACCCCTGGAGACGTTCAGCGTCGGCAACACTATCATCGTGAGCCGCGGCCTGATCGACGTGCTTCCGGACGAAGCTTGCCTCGCCATGGTTCTTTCGCACGAACTGGCGCACATCGTACTGGGACACAACCTGGGCAGCCGCTATGCCTTCAACGACCGTATGTTGTTCTCTGACGAGTCCACCTATCAGAACCTGGGGTTCAGGCATATTCCTGAAGAAGAGGCGGCAGCCGATAAGAAGGCGGTAGAAATGCTGAAGGCCTCGCCCTACGCCCAGAAGTTAGACACAGCGGGCCTGTTTCTACGGCAATTGACCGAACGAGGTCCCGGGCTTACCGCATTGCTGACCCCACACCTGGGCAACAGCTTCACCGATGGCAAGGGCGGAATCGAACGCATGGCGGCGTTGATGACATCGGCGCCGGCTCTGGATCCCAACAAGCTGGATCAGATTCCGGCATTGCCTCTGGGCGGACGCGTAAAGTTGAACCCCTGGGACGACCATGTGGAGCTGATCAAGACCGCTCCGGTTGCGATCACTTCGGCACGCGACAAGATGCCGTTTGAGGTGACGCCCTTCTTCCCGCGACTGACGCGCTACGGAAGTGGAGCGAATCCGGGATCGCCCACCAGCACCGCGAACGCCAGCCCGAGCAACTAGTTTTTTCATCGCATTGCTGGCATAACAAGTTGCACCAAGCGCAGGCCGGGACCGGAGTAACTTCCGGAGTTCCGGCCTTCGTATTTCCGGCCTTCGTATTTTGGAAGCGCTTCTGCAGCTTTGGCAGCCCATCCCCAGCTTTCTCGGGTGTCATCCTGAGCGCAGCCTTTCCATTCGCCGGCGAATGGAAAGGCTCAGTCGAAGGACCGCTACGGATTGCAATAGCTCGATTTCGAGCTGAGGAATTATCTCGAACAGATTATCGCGGGCAGAAAAGACAGGTAAGAACACGGTTCGATAAGAACGCGCGAAATGCCGGCCGGTTCAGCTTATAGGGGTCCTTCGACTGCGCGTCTCCTTCGCACAGCTAACCAGACACTCCGCTCAGGATGACACGCGAAGATGCATCCAGCCTAGCCTCGCGAGCGATTCTTTCCCGGCAAGCCTGTCGGATTCTCCTGGGTGCGTTCGCGGAAGCCGCCTCGCAACCCGCTGGCCAGGGAAACGCTGGACTCTCCAAATTTGTCGCGCAGGCGATCGGCCGCAGACAGGGCTTGTTGCCAGCGTTGCCGCCGCCCGTCTTCCAGCAGATCTCCCTGCCCTGCCGGGTCCTCAAAGGAAGATGCCTGCACTCCAAGCAAGCGTATCTCAGCGCCCCCGCGCCAGTTCTTGCGAAAGAGCAGCCTGATCTGCTCGAAAATTTCATTGTCGAGCTGCGTAGGGGCAGACAAAGTGTGAGCGCGGGTAATTGTAGTGAAGTCTTTATAGCGCAACTTGAGCTGGATGGTGCGGGCGTACAGTCCAGCTTCGCGCAAGCGCCGCCCCACCATCTCTGACAGGCGCATCAGAGTGGATTCCAGTTGGTCAGGTTGGGCGGTGTCTTGGTTATAAGTGTGCTCGTGGCTGATGGATTTGGGATCGGAGTCAGAACCGACTTCGCTATCGAACCACCCGCCGGCGTCCTCGCCGCGGGCCTTGCCGGCCAGAGCCAATCCCCATTTTCCGAAGCGTTCTTCGAGGAATGCCTCGTCAAACCGGGCCAGGTCTCCGACTTTGCGGATGCCGAGGCCGTGCAGATTTTGTTCAGTCACCTTGCCCACGCCGGGGATTTCACGCACGTCGAGCGGAGCCAGAAATCTTGCCTCCTGGCCGGGAACGATCCAGAGCACGCCATTGGGCTTGGCCTGGGCGGAAGAAACTTTCGCGATCAGCCGCGACATTCCAATCCCGATTGAGCAGTTGAGCTGCGTCTGCGACTTCATCTTTTGATGGAGGAGGTGAGCGGCACGCAGCGGAGGACCATGCAGCCGCTCGGTGCCGGTCATGTCGAGATAGGCTTCGTCGATGGAGGCCATTTCTACCTGGGGCGAGAACGAGGTCAAAACCCGGTGCACCTTTTCCGAACATTCGCGATAGCGGTCGGGGTGTCCGTTGACGAAAATGGCTTGCGGACACAGCTTGGCGGCGGTGCGCAAGGGCATGGCGGAATGTACGCCAAACTTGCGCGCCTCATAAGATGCCGCTGAAACCACGCCCCGCTCATCACGTTGTCCGCCCACCACAACCGGTTTTCCCTTCAACTCCGGGTTAAATAACTCTTCCACCGAAACGAAAAAAGCGTCCATATCGACATGGAAGATCGTTCTGGGGAAGGTGCTCATGGGGAGCGGCGCGGATCTCGCCTCGATTTTACCAAGGCGGGGGTGGAACCGTGCAGCCGTTCAATCCCCTATCCGCCCGGTCAACCAAACCCCCAAGTTGCGATTCTGAACGGAGCAATGGCATCGCCAAGAACCGCCGAGGCAAGAATCGTTTATAGTTCTTGATCGTATTTACCAGGTGAGGACCTAAATGAGTTTTCTGCGCTGCTTCATGTTTGCAGGCTGCATCGCGCTTGCTGCGGGCTCGGCCGCACAAGATCATGCCGCTCAAGTGCCTAACGCTCAGGAGCCGGCGAGTGCCGGCAATCCCGCGCCTGTGGTCGGGCGAGCTTCGCCGGAGGCTGGGAAGGCGCGTTTTTCCTTGCTCTCACCGATCAGCTCAAAGTCTCCCACCGGCTCTTCGTTCATGGCAAAGCTGGAAGATCCGGTTGAGGTCGATGGCAAGCCGGTACTGCCAAAAGGAACGCTGGTTGAAGGCCATCTGGAAACCACTGCCGCGCGGCGTCCCCTTCGGAGCGGCGCGCTGCGAATGATCTTCGACCGCATCAAGCTTCCAGACGGCAGCGTTCAACCAGCGCGGTTCGAGCTTTCTGCCACCGAGACCAATTCCGCCAAAACCGACAGCGAAGGCAGGGTGCATCCTACAGTGAGCAAGAAAAGATTGGCCATCCAGCTGGGCGGCGCGGCGCTGGCTGCCAAACTGGCCGACGATCTTTCGGAAGAAGCTCTGGCCACCACCGCGGGTAGCGCACGCTGGTACGGCCTGGCTGCGAGCACTACATTTCTTCTACTGCAGAAGGGTCGAGAGGTGAAGCTGAAGCCGGGGGAGATTATCGAGGTAGATCTTATTCGAGAAGGCTCTACGCTGCCGATGACCCAGACGGGCCGCTAGACATTTTGCTAGCGGCTGATGGGTTCGAGGTCAATGGCTTCCGGGCGGTTTGCCGGACTTGTGTTCCCCGTCCGCAACTGGCGCGCGCGTTCATAGACGCGTATGTATTCCTTCGCCGACGCGCCCCAAGAGAAATCTCTGCTCATACCGTTGCGCATCAGTTGCTGCCAGGAAGTCTGATCGCGAAAGGCGCGCAGCGCCTCTTTGATGGTCAGCAGCAGGGCCTCGCCGTTGTAGTCCGAGAACTTGAAGCCGGTGCCTTTGCCGGTGCGCGCATCCCAGTGTTCAATGGTGTCATCGAGGCCGCCAGTCGCCCGCACGACTGGGACGGTTCCATATTTCAAGCTATAGATCTGGTTCAGGCCGCAAGGCTCATATTTTGAGAGCATAAGGAACATATCGCTGCCGGCTTCTATCTTGTGGGCGAGCGTATTGTCGTAAGCAATCTTGACCGCGATTTTCTGGGGAAATTGCTTGCTCAGGCGGAGAAACATTTCTTCGTAGGCCTTGTCGCCGCTGCCCAGGGCGACGATGATCATTTCCTCGCGCGCCAGCCGCTCCATGATCTGCGCAATCAGGTCAAAACCTTTCTGGGCCGCGAACCGGGAGACGATACCGATCACCGGCAGGCGTGCATCGGCCTTGGTGATACCAAAGCTGTCCAGCAGGTCCTGTCTGCACTTGGCTTTGCCGGACAAATCCTGGGGCGAAAACGGCGCCAGGATGAACTTATCGGTCGCAGGATTCCATTCGTCGTAGTCCACCCCGTTCAGGATGCCGGTGACGGTCGAGGACCGGGCTCGCAGCACGCCTTCCAGGCCAAAACCAAATTCGGTCGTCTGGATTTCCTGGCTGTATTTTTTGCTCACGGTGGTTACGAAGTCGGAAAATACCAGCGCGCCTTTCAGAAAGTTCACATTGCCGAAGAATTCCATCTTGGAGATGGTGAACAGGTCCCAGGGCAGCGTAAGCAAAGGTAAAGTGTCCGGCGGGAAAAGTCCCTGATAACCCATATTGTGGATGGTGAAGACAGTAGCGACGTCGCGGAAGGCTGGATCTTCGGCGTATTGTGTGCGCAAAAGTACGGGAATGAGGGCGGTCTGCCAGTCGTGGCAGTGGAAAACTTGCGGCGGCCCTAGAATCTTCGAGGCCTCCAGCACGGCCCGGGAAAAAAGCGCAAAGCGCTCGGCATTGTCTGGGTAATCTCCAGCGGAGGTGCCGTAAAGCGCGTCTCGATCAAAGAATGGAGGGTAATCGACAAAATAAAATTGCACTCCCGAGTGCTTGCCGCCTCCAACAATCGAACAGAAGCGATAGCGGTCGTCGAATGGGATGGTTACGCTGTTGACCACAGTCTGCGTATTCTTCAGCTTTGTTTGACGGTAGAGCGGAAGGTAGACACTTACCTGATGTCCGGCGGCCACCAGAGCCCTCGGCAGTGCGCCTACGACATCCGCCAGACCGCCGGTCTTGGAGAAGGGCACAGCTTCCGAAGCAGCAAAGGCTACATGCATGAAAGCGACTCCTTTAAAGTGCCGGCCCGGAGACTACCCGCACACGCTATCATGGGACCTACTGCTTACAGCATACTCCCCTGCCCAATCGCGCCGGGAAGTAGGGCAGACCGGCCATCGCTTAGATGGTCCAATCTGGAAAGAGGGATAAGGTGACCAAGATTGCCGCCTCAGAGAAACCTCGCAGCCGGCCAAAACTTGGCCAGCATTTTCTGACCGATACATCTGCCGGCGCGCGCATCGTGGAAGCGCTGGGCGATATTTCCCAGAGCACGGTTCTGGAAATCGGACCGGGGCGAGGCGCTCTTACTTCCCTGCTGGCAAAGAAGGCGCGCCGGCTGATTGCCATTGAAATCGACCGCGTGCTGGCGGCGCAACTGCGCATGAATTTTTCTCAGGAGCCGAACGTGGAAATCATCGAGGGCGACGTCCTGGCCATCGATTTTCACACCCTCTTCGGGCCAAAGCCCGGAAGCACGCGTCCCGGCATGAATCATCAGCCGGAGGCGGTTCGAGTTGTCGGCAATCTTCCTTACTTCATTACTTCCGACATTCTTTTGCGGCTGTTCGAATTTCGCCAATATTTCGAAATGATCGTACTCATGGTGCAGCGCGAGGTGGCCGACCGGCTGGCCGCCGCGCCTGGCCGCAGCGAATATGGCCTGCTTTCGGCCACCGCCCAGCTTTACGCGCGGGTAGAAAAGCTTTTCACTCTCCCGCCCAGCGCTTTTTCGCCGCCACCTAAAGTCGATTCCAGCGTGATTCGCCTGAGAATGGCTCCGAAGATCGACGGCTTGCGCGTGCCGGAAGCCGAATTCATCAGCTTTCTGAAATTATCCTTCGGCCAGAAACGCAAGACCCTGTGGAACAATCTCAAGTCGCAATACCAGCCAGGGGTGTTGCGCGCAGCTCTGGAAAAGGCAGGGGTGAAACCAACAGTGCGCGCCGAAGCGCTCAGCCTGGAAAAGAGTGCGGCGCTATTTCGCGCCCTGCTGGCCGCCGGCAAAACCCAGAGTTGATAAACGATAGGAGGGGGGCGTCATGGTCGCGACGATTCGGCACTCTGCGGTTGCCGGACGCTTCTACCCGCGCGATCCCGACGACCTGCGGGCCGATGTCGAGTCCTATTTTCCAGAGGTACAGCAAACCGTCCAGGCCCTGGGCTGCGTGGTGCCGCACGCCGGGTACGTCTATTCCGGGCATGTTGCGGGCGCTGTCTACGCCAAGCTCGACGTGCCTCGCCGTTGCATCCTGATGTGCCCGAACCACACCGGCATGGGACGTCCACTCGCCATCATGAGCCAGGGCGAATGGGAAACGCCTCTGGGGCAAATCCGAATCGACTCTGCCCTCGCGGACATTCTAAAGCGCTGCTTTCCCCTGCTGACCGAAGATGCGGAAGCGCATCGCGCCGAACACGCCGCTGAAGTCCAGTTGCCTTTCCTGCAAATCAGCAACCCCGGGTGCACCTTTGTTCCGATCGCGCTGGGCACGGGACAGTATGAAGTTCTCGAAGCCCTGGGCGAAGCCATCGCGCAGGCGGTGCAATCGCTGGATGAAGGCGTGCTGTTGATCGCCTCCAGCGACATGAACCATTACGAGAACGACGCCGTAACCCGCCATAAGGATTTCAAAGCAATTGAACGCATCCTGGTCATGGACGCCCGCGGACTGTTCGACGTGGTGATGGACGAAGACATCAGCATGTGCGGCTTCGGCCCCACAGTAGCAATGCTTACGGCCGCCAGACGACTGGGCGCGACCGGAACGGAGTTGGTCCGGTATGCGACGTCAGGAGACGTCTCCGGCGACCGTGACCGGGTGGTGGGTTATGCCGGAATTATCGTGCGCTAGAAAGGCACAGGGCCTGGGCGGACCGCATGCGCCGTTCCCTGAGTTGAACTGGCTTATTCGATCTCCAGTTCGGTCTCTTCCTTCTTCTTCGTACTGGCTCTGGGCGCAGCCTTTTCCTCTGCCGCTGGCGGCATATCCATTCCCAGGTCGCTCAGCAGGAGCCGCAGATTGCCGGGATTTGTGGAATACGCCATCGCCGTGTCGTAGTCGATCATCTCCCCCCGAATCAGCTTTTCGATCTCGCCATCGAAGTGCTGCATGCCTTCGGTATCTCCGTCTCGCATCGCATCCAGCAGACTCTTCCCTTCCACTTCGCCCTTGTCCAGATATTCACGGGTGCGAACCGTAGATTTTAGGATTTCGATCGCCGCCACCCGCCCAGTCCCCCCCTTTCGTGGCATCAGGCGCTGCGAAACGATATAGCGAAAACTCTTGGCGAAGCGGTTGCGAATCGTGTGCTGCTCGTTCAGCGGAAAGACTCCAATAATTCGTTCCACTGTTTTCGAGGCATCCGTGGTATGCAAGGTGGAAAGTACCAGGTGCCCAGTCTCCGCCGCCTCCAGCGCGATTTCAATGGTTTCCTTGTCCCGCATTTCGCCCACCAGAATTACCTTCGGAGCCTGCCGCAGGGCAGCGCGCAGCGCCAGGGCGAAGCTGGGGGTGTCGCTGTGCAGCTCGCGCTGGTGGACGATGGAACGCTTGTGGCGGTGCATGAATTCCACCGGATCTTCAATAGTGAGGATGTGATATGCCTTGGTTTCATTGATCCGGTCGAGAATTGCCGCCAGGGTCGAGGACTTTCCGGATCCGGTTGGCCCCGTCACCAGCACGATTCCGTTTTTTAAATCCGCAACCCGGGCAAGTTCCTGCGGCAGTTTCAGCTCATCGAAACTGGGAATAGTTTTTGGAATCACCCGCATGACAATGGCATGGCTGCCCCGCTGCACGAAAACATTCACCCGGAAACGCGCGGTACCCGGCAGGCTGTAGGAGATGTCACACGATCCATGCTGTTGCAGCATGGAGATCGCCTGTTTATTATCGCCAATCAATTCCTGCGCGATCCTTTGCGTGTCGTCGGGATGCAAAACCGGCAGACCCGGTATCTTCACCGGAACCAATTGGCCGCTGACCTCGACATGGGGATGGCTTCCGGGAGAGAAAATCAGGTCGCTTACATGGTTGGAAACCTGCAGCATGGCCAGCAGCAGGGCCGGTGCTGGTGGAATGGGTGGATGAGCTGCGGGAATGGGCGCTCTGCCCGGTGTAGACATGAAACCTCCAGTGCTGGGATGTTTTCAGCCTACGTGCCGCCTCACCGCCTCTCAAGTGACGCTGGTAATTGGCAGTCATTCCTCAAATGTGAATTATGGAAAAGACGACAAAGAAATCAGCAAAACGGTAGATTTCCGCATCGCCCGAAAATTAAGGGATTCTTAATCCAAAATGAAAGGGGCGACCCGAAGATCGCCCTATTGGTTTCTTCTTACCGGAAAACTACCGCACTACTTGAAAATCCGCACGGCAGCCGTGGTCGACCCAAATACCGCGACGATCGTAGCCCCAGCTGTAGCCTTGGCGGCAGGCCGAGTCGCTGCGCTGCCTCAGCACACGCACTCCACCGCGCACGTCCGCCGGACAGTAGTGGCGGTGCATGTCGTCGGACGAGCAGGAAATCACCTGATCGGCGCCTCCTCCTCGGTTGTTATCCCAGCCGCGATCATGATCCCGGTCGCGATCCCAGTCGCCGCCGCGTCCGCCTTCAACCACGAAGTCAGCCCGGCAACCGTGATCGACCCAGACGCCGCCGCGATCCGAACCCCAGCTGTAGCCTTCGCGGCAGGGCGACTCACTGCGCTGCCGTTCCAGCCGAACCCGGCCGCGAACGTTGCCACCACAGTAATGTCGCCGGCCGTCATCGGATGAGCAGGAAATCACCGAGCCCTGGCCGGCAAAGCCTGACTCGAACCCTGGCGCGAGACCCCCTGGTCCTGGCCCCGGTCCTCGATACTGATAGGCGTTTACCGTAAATTCGGCCCGGCAGCCGCGGTCGACCCAGACGCCTCCGCGATCAAATCCCCAACTGTAACCTTGCTGGCAGGCCGACTGGCTGCGTTGCCTTGCCAATTGCACCCCACCCCGAGTATCCGCCGGACAGTAATGCCGATGGCCGTCGTCGGAAGAACATGAGATGGTCTGCGCCGAGCTGCGCGGACCGAAAATTACAAACGCTGCCACCACCAGACCAAGTCGCACCCAAGTCTTTGCAGTAAACATTCCCGACCTCCTGAAAAATAGTGGGTAATTTAGTCGCGAGCTTACCAAGCTTTGCGGGATTTGGAAACTTCCGCTTCCCGCCGCTTGGTACTCCGCCATGGCCATTCTCTGGCGCTATTTATGCGCAGCGCCGTGAGCACTGGGAGCAGATGAGTGCGACGACGGGGCACTCATGTGAGGGCCAGCTCCGGCGGCTGCAGGCGCAGCTCGCGACGCGGGAGCGCCGCGCGAGGCTGAACTTCGGGGGACTGCCGCCGGCAGGCGGGCTGCCGATGCCGCCGTTGGAGTACGGAGAGCTCCGTTTGCGCCGGGCGCGCTCTCGACTTGCCGGGAGATCTTGCCCAGGTTGCGAACACTGCCTCGCGGAATTCCCAGGCCCGCGGAATCACTGCGGAGTTGCATTCGATTCTGCAGCGCCCCTGCCGGAACAATGGTCGTGCCGCGATTCACCACCAGGGTCTGCCCCGGCGTGAGTGGCGGCCTGGGTGCAATAAAAGTAGTGGGTGCATTTGCAATTTGAGGAGCGGTGTTCCATCCCGACCAGGTGCGGCCTGGCTGCCAGAACCAACCACCGTAGGTGGAAACATAGGTCCAGGAACCGTAGCGGTACGGTGTCCAGCCCCACGGATAGGCAGATACCCATGCGTATCCTGCGCCCGGGTACCACATCCAGGCACCATTCATGAAGGGATCCCAACCGGCGCCGACCAGATAGGGCTGCCACATCATGCCGTAGCCCGGCACATTGTAAAAACTGCCGTAATAATTCAGATCGCTAAGGCCGTAGGTATAGGGCGCGTAGCTCGAAGCCGATGCGCTGTACTGCTCGTGATACTTATCCTGCTGCTTGTCCCAATCGTCATACGGATCCGGTTCCAGATTGTTCGCCAGGGTGAAGTGCTCCGTCCCCGCCAGATCGAAGGTCGCACTATGCTTTTTCTCGACCTCAACCGGGCCTGACGCGCCTTCCACTTCCACGTCGCCCTTAAAGACGGCGAGGGTAGCATTGCTGTCTTTCACTTCCAGCCGGAGGTGAGCCGGCCTGGTCAAAGCCAGCTTTTCCCGCCCGAAACCAACGCTGAATTCTTCCGCCCTGTCGCCCTTGAAATTCAGGTACGCGGTGCCTTCCTGAAGGTTCAGACTGGAGGCCCGGCCGCCCGAGTCATGCAGCGCAAGTCCGGGGAATTCGACCACCGCGCCTGGAGTAATGCGGAGAGTGCTTCCATTCTCGAACTCGACTTCGGCTCGCGCGCCTGGTCCGGTGCGTAGTTTCGCGCCCTGGGTAATGGGCAAATTCACAAACGCTTTTTCGTAACCCTGTCCGGTGTTACGGTCTACCTGAACATCGCCATCTACCTGGCTGAGGCGAACAATGCGGGCTTGCGAGTCGGCAAACGATAGAGCCGACAGCCCGCAAGCCAAAACCACCAGTGCGAAAATGGTGCCGGCTCTGCGTGTAGACATGTGACACCTCCCGAGACTGCCCCTGCTACATTAGAACACCTTTCGCACCGCTTGGTTGTCAACAAAACGAGATATGCAGGGAGAATAGACGGTTGGCAGACCTTCCAGGAGCCCTGCCTCAGGGAACCGGAATTATGGCTTTACGGAGGTAGCCCGTTCGATCATCCGTTGCGCCCGGGCGCGGACGGGGTTGATAACCGAGGTGTCAGTCATAATCCGCTGCAGAATAGGCACCACCGCCTGCAGTTCGGTCAGATTGTTTTCCTTGGCCATCGTTTCCATGCTTTTCAGCTCATCATCCAGCGCCAGCTTCTGATAGTGGTGGAAATACTCAAGCCGCCGGCCAAACTCGAGGGTGGTGGACAAGCTCTGAAACAGCTGCGTGATCTGCTGAACCGGGGCCAGGGGAGAATAATTGTAGGTGGCGCTTCCGGTCTGCTGCGAGTCCTTGTAGGTCAGCGTTTTGACCCCGGTTGAGGCCAATTTTCGCTTGTTCGAGTCGACCTGCCCCTGAAAATAGTGCGCCCGCTTGGCCAGATCAAAGATGGCCGCCCTGGTTGCGGGCGATAGGGTAAATTCCAGATGAAACGGGTCAGCCGCCGAATCGGGGCTGAGTTTGCCGTCCGAGTCGTAGGCAGAGTGCCCATCGGAGGAGACGGAAATCACGTAGTGGGATGGCTCGGAGCCGGGGAAATCGAGGGTAAAAGTCACCACTGCCGCGTCTTCCGCCACGGCTGAAAGCGACGAAGCCAAGGCTACCAGCAGGACAAAAAGCACGAGCCGGATGCTCACGCCCCCGCTGGCTGGTGACTTTTCAGGAGCCATGCAGACAGATTATGCCAAAAAAACGCCCTTGATGCGGGCCTCAGATTCCGGCGGCGCGCTGGCGCACCAGGGTGGCGGAGGTGTGCAGGTGGCAGATTGCGATGGCCAAAGCGTCAGCCGCGTCCGGCGGTTCTGGAACTTCCGCCAGTTTGAGCAGGCGGGTGACCATGTGCTGCACCTGTGGCTTCTCCGCCCGTCCGTAACCCACAACTGCGGACTTGATCGAAAGCGGCGAATATTCAGTGACCTGCAACCCCGCCGACGATGCCGCGAGCATTGCCACCCCGCGTACCTGCCCCAATTTCAGCGCGGATTTCACGTTGAGAGCGTAGAAGACATCCTCGATGGCGACGTTGTCAGGCCGGTGTTCCTGAATGATCGCGCCCAGCCGGTTGAAAATTATCGCCAGTCGTTGCGGAAGCGGTTCGCGGGGCGAAAGCTTGATGGCCCCACAGGTTAAACAAACCAGGTTGTCGTCTTGACAGAGCTCGACCACGCCGAAGCCGGTATATTCGGTGCCGCAATCAACACCCAGGACGCGCATGAGAGGAGTTTACCTCAGCGATCGCAAAGCCTTCCGAGAACCGGGAACAGATAACTGACAACCGGCCTTCCGAGTAACGAACTTAGGTTAACTCGGGGCAGCAACCGGGTAACAAAATCGGTCAGCACAATCTGTTTGCCAAGTCCGGTCAGCAACATCGAGGCCGCCGCGCCTTAGCCCCGTCGCATTCCCGGCAAAACGCGGCATAGGTTTCGCGGGACGCAGTCATTTGCTTGCGATTCAAAAATCGAGCGTACGCGGCCTCGTCAAATATCTCGCGCAACGCCGCCATCAGCAGCGTCAGTGTGTGCTCGAAAGCCGTCAAAGAGATGCCTCGCATCGACTTCCCATGCAAGCGGTTCATCTCTACTTCGTTTATCCCTGCTCCGTCCATCCCCGCTCCGTTCATCCTTGCTCCTCGGTGGCGAAGCGTGTGGGCACAAACGGCGACTCCTTCACCTTCGCCTGTTTGCGGCCGGAAAGAACTCGCGCCCACTCGACCATCGACTCCAGCACGATTAAACCAATCATCACGATCAAGGTTGCGGTGACAACCGCATCCAGGCGGTCATTAAAGATCAGACGAGCATTGGCACCCGGGCTGGCTGCCAGCAGAGAGGCATGCGACAAGAAGCCGATGCGTGGGTTGGGATCGAAGATCTTGTGCCACGACGCGGTGAAAGTTATCGCCACCAGCCAGATCAGGGGCAGCAACGTTACTGCGGCGTAGCGTGCCTTACTCATCTTGATGATGATCGTGGTCGCCACACACAGGGCGACCGCGGCCAGCAGTTGATTGGAAATTCCAAACAGCGGCCACAGTGAGTTGATACCGCCCAGCGGGTCTTTTACTCCCTGCCACAAAAAATATCCCCAAGCCCCCACAATCAGCGCGCTGGTCGATAGCACGGAAGGATACCAACTGGTGCGGCCCAGCGGTTTCCAAACATGAGCCAGGGCGTCCTGCACCATGAAGCGGCCCACGCGGGTTCCGGCGTCAAGAACGGTGAGGATAAACAGCGCCTCGAACATGATGGCAAAGTGATACCAGATCGCCATCAGCGCCTGGCCGCCCAAACTATTGGAGAAAATGTGGGCCATGCCCACGGCGAAGGCAGGAGCACCGCCGGTGCGGTTATAAAGCGTCTGCTCGCCGACCGATTGAGCCAGCGAGTGCATTTCCGCAGCCGTGATGGGAAATCCCCAGCCGCTGATGGTCGCGGCGGCAGCCTCCGGCGCCTGGCCGACAATTCCTGCCGGGCTATTGATCGCGAAATAGATTCCCGGTTGCAGTACGCAAGCGGCGATCATGGCCATGATGGCGACCATGGACTCGGCCATCATGGCGCCGTATCCCACCATGCGGGCTTCGGTTTCCCGGCGAATTAGTTTTGGAGTTGTGCCGCTAGAAATCAGGGAGTGAAAGCCACTGATCGCGCCGCAGGCAATGGTAATGAATGCGAACGGAAAAACATTGCCGGCGAAAACCGGGCCTGTGCCGTCAATGAAGCGGGTGAGCGGCGGCATGTGCAACCCAGGCCGCAAGGCCACGATCCCCAGCGCCAGCAGGGCGATGGTTCCCAGCTTGACGAATGTGCTCAGGTAATCCCGCGGCGCCAGCAGCAGCCAGACTGGCAGGGCGGAGGCCGCGAATCCATAAATAATAATCAGGATCGCCAGAGCAGAAGCGGAAAGCGTAAACCAGGCGGCCAGCGACGGAGTCTGTGAAACCCACTGTCCTCCCCAGATTGCGAGCATCACCAGAACAAAACCGAGCGCCGAGGTTTCCAGCACCTTGCCAGGCCGTAAAGTCCGCAGATACACACCCATCAAAAGCGCGATGGGGATGGTCATGGCAATCGTAAAAGTGCCCCAGGGGCTGGCCTTCAGGGCATTCACCACTACCAGCGCGCAAACTCCAAGCAGGATCACGATAATGCTGATGACCGCCATGTAGGCCACCAGTCCGCCCAGGCGGCCGACTTCTTCGCGGGCCATTTCAGTCAGCGATTTTCCGTCGCGGCGCACGGAAAAAAGCAGGATCACGAAATCCTGTACACATCCGCCAAAGACCGCGCCGGCGAGGATCCAAAGCGTTCCGGGAAGGTAGCCGAACTGGGCCGCCAGCACCGGTCCAACCAGGGGACCGGGGCCGGCGATGGCAGCGAAATGGTGGCCGAAGACGACCCACTTGTTGGTTGGCACAAAATCGCGGCCGTTTTCCAGACGCTCGGCCGGCGTCGCCCGCTGGCCATCCAGAACGAGAACCTTGGTCGCTATAAACTTGCTGTAGAAGCGGAATCCGATGGCGTAAGTGCAAATTGCTGCCACCACCAGCCACATGGCGTTGATCTGCTCGCCGCGATGAAGCGCGACCGTGGCCAGGGAGAGTGCTCCCAGCGCGGCCACGACAAGCCATATCAGCACGCGTAAAGGTTTAGGCATTCAGTCGATATTGTGGCCAATCCCTCAGCCTGGCGCAATCGGCAAGAGAGGCTCACACCGCCTCGGTGATGGATTTCCTGAACGCTACCCGCCGCCCGGTCGGGCTTAGTTTGAGCAAACGGCCCAAAGAAGGCTGAAACAGAGCCCGTTCCGGCCGCTGTGCAGCTAAGAAAATTGCACCATTTAATGGTAATCTAAGGATTCCGGAGCAAGTTATTACAGCAGAAGTGTTTTCTGACTCGGCCGAGTCATGAGCTACGGAGCCACAAGTCTAACGTTTGAGGAGCAGGCGATGAAAGTTGGCTTACTTACCGGGGGAGGCGATTGCCCTGGTTTAAATGCAGTCATCCGCGCCGTGGTGCGAAAGGGCTGCTTTCATTACGAGGATGAATTTGTCGGTTTTCTGGAAGGCTGGCGCGGGGTGATTGAAAACAAGACCATGCCGCTCGATTTGGCCAGCGTTGGCGGGATTCTGCCCCGCGGCGGCACCATTTTGCGCACCTCCCGCACCAATCCTTCCAAGAAACCCGACGGAATGGACAAGTGTATCGCCACCCTGAAGCAGCACAATATCAAAGCCCTGATCGCAATTGGCGGCGACGACACACTTTCGGTGGCGCAGAAGCTGCACGAAAAGGGAGTCGACGTAGTCGGCGTGCCCAAAACCATCGACAACGACCTGGCCGGCACCGATTTTACGTTTGGCTTCGATACCGCAGTCAATATCGCCACGGAAGCCATCGACCGTGTGCACACCACGGCTGAAGCTCACAATCGCGTGATGGTGGTGGAAGTCATGGGGCGCGATGCCGGCTGGATCGCGATGTACAGCGGCATCGCCGGCGGCGCCGACGTAATCCTCATTCCTGAAATGCCTTTCGATGTCGATAAGGTTGCAGAGACCATCCGCTTGCGCCATGCGCGTGGCCGCTATTTCAGCATCGTAGTGGTCGCCGAAGGAGCGAAGTTCTCCACCGACGTCGATCCCCAGCATGGCGCTCCCATCGTAGTAGATATGGGCAAAGATGAATTCGGGCATGCCCGCCTGGGTGGCATTGCCAACATCCTGGCTCGCGAAATCGAGCGCCGCACCAACTTCGAAACCCGGACCGTCGTCCTGGGACATGTGCAGCGGGGCGGCTCGCCCAGCGCCTTCGACCGCATGCTGGCCACGCGTTATGGCCTGGGAGCGATCGACATGGTTCACCGCGGCGAGTTCGGCTGTATGGCCGCCCTGCGCGGGAACAAGATCGTTTCCGTGCCTTTAGCTGACGCCATATCCAAGAACCGCACGGTCGATCAGGAAACCATCGACGTCGCCTTCGGCATCCTCGACAAGTTGACCGCAGACAAGGTGCCAGTGGGAAAGTAGAAAATCGGGCGTCGGACCTCGGACCTCAGCCGCCAGTCTCCTGAGGTCTGAAGTCCGCGGTGTGAAGTCTTAGCCCCGAGTCTCAGGTCCGAAGTCCGAGGTCCGACCGCCGAGGTCCGAACCCTGAACATGGACGGATTTTACGCCCGCCTCGCGCCGTCATTACTCGACATCATCGAATTGCTGCTGGTGCTGGCTGCGCTGGGCCTGATTCTCCTGCGCTCGGCGAAACCACCCTCGACGTCTTCATCCTTTCGATCCCTGCAACGACGCTTTTCACAATTGGCGCGGAGGAAGACGCTCAGCGTCATCACCGTTGGCCTGCTGGTTCTGGCTACTCGCGCTGCTCTCATTCCCGTCCTCGGCATCCCTGAACCGGCCTGGCACGACGAGTTCAGCTATCTGCTGGCGGCAGATACTTTCGCCCACGGCAGGCTGACCAACCCGCCCCATCCCATGGGAGTGCATTTCGAAAGTTTCCACATTGTTCAGCAGCCTACCTACATGTCGATGTATCCGCCGGCGCAAGGCCTGGTTTTGGCACTTGGCGAGCGTTTAGGCAATCCCTGGATCGGGCAGTGTCTGATCACCGCCCTCATGTGCTCGGCACTGACCTGGATGCTCCAGGGCTGGCTCCCACCGGCTTGGGCGCTGTTCGGCGGGATGCTGGCAGTGTTGCGCCTGGGGATTCTCAGCTACTGGATGAACGGATACTGGAGCGCTTCGGTAGTCGCTCTAGGAGGCGCGCTGGTGCTGGGCGCCTTGCCTCGCTTGCAGCGCCAGCCGACAATCCGAAAATCGATCTGGCTCGCTTTAGGACTTGTCATTCTGGCTGATAGCCGGCCTTACGAAGGGTTGCTTCTCGCTCTGGGAGTGGCAGTCGCTCTCATGATATGGGTCGCGGGGCGGCGTCGTCCCAAACTTTCAGTGCTTTTGGGGCGGGTTGTAGCTCCGATGGTTATTGTCCTCGGCATCGCGGCGGCGGCCACCGGCTACTACTACTATCGCGTCACCGGAAGCGCGCTGCGCATGACCTACGAGGTCAATCGCGCGATGTATTCCCAGGCGCCGTATTTTCTGTGGCAGGCCCCGCGGCCTGAGCCGGTTTATCATCACCCCATCATGCGGGAGTTCTACGAGCGCGAGTTCCGCGTCTTTCAACAGACTCGGACACTCACAGGTTTCATACACAGACTTGACGAAAAAATCTGGACATCGTGGAATTTTTATCTTGGCCCGGTCCTCACCATTCCTCTTTTGTTCTTGCCCTGGACATTTCGCGACCGGCGCATGCGCTTCCCTTTGCTCGCAGGGGCGCTTTTTCTGCTTGGGGTCCTGGTCGAAACCTGGGCTTCGCCCCACTATCTCGCGGCGGCTACTGGATTGCTCTATATCGTCCTGATGCAGTGCATGCGCCACCTCCGTCTGTGGCGCTGGCGCGGGCGACAGTATGGAGCCGCCGTCGCACGGGCCATTCCGTTAATCTGTTGCGCCATGATCGTACTTCGAGTGAGCGCAGCGGCCGCAGGAGTGCATGTCGAACCGGATTGGCCCCGCGGCAATCTCGCCCGCGCCGCCATCCTGCACGAATTAGAGAATTCACCGGGAAAGCACCTGGTGGTCGTGAGCTACAAACCGGATCACGATCTCGACATGGAGTGGGTATACAACGCTGCCGACATCGACGGCGCCAAAGTTGTTTGGGCCCGCGACATGGGCGTCACGGACAATGTGGAATTGCTCGAGTATTTCCACGATCGCCATGCGTGGATTCTGGATGCTGACGAATCTTCGCCCCGGCTCGAACCGTGGAAATGGACCGAATGAAACCGCGATCCTGGGTTAACTACAAGCGCATTCGCATCCACGGACTGCTGCTGGCGGTGTCCCTCTGGACCGTCTATGCCGTCGACCTATCTGCGCCCGGCCTGCTCGACCGCAACGGCCTGGTGAAGGGCACGGACTTTCTGTATTTCTACACTCTGGGAACGCTCGGGTTGCAGGGCCGCGGCGATCTTCTGTACAACATTCGGGCGGAATCGGATCTGGCTCAGAAGCTGGTAGTGCAGGCTCCCAACAGCTTGTACGTTTCGCTTTACGGTCCGCAGATGTCCTTGTTTTTCGCGCCCTTCGCTCGGCTGCCCTATGGATGGGCATTAGCCATCTGGCTTCTCGTAAATATTTTGATCTTTGCTTTTTGCTGTTATGCGATATGGAAAAAGTGTCCCCGGCTTCAACCCTATCCGTGGACAGTTCTTATCCTGGCTATTGCCTTTCCCGGATTTTTTCACCTGCTGGCCTGGGGACAGACCTCCGGTCTCGCTCTCCTGTGTTTCACGCTGGCGTACCTGGCCCTGCACCGTAACTGGAATCTGCTGGCAGGAGTCGCCATCGGATCGTTGATCTTCAAGCCACAGCTCGGCGTGGCCTCAGCGCTCGTCTTTATTCTTGCGGGCGAATGGAAGCTGATGGCAGGCGCCCTTGCCGGTGCTTCGGTTCAGCTGGTCGTGGCCTGGATGCACTTTGGCACGGAAGTCATGCGCGTGTACGCGCATGCACTGTTACATGCCAACCACGTTTTATTCCTGCTCGAGCCCCGGCTCTACCAGACCCACTCGCTGCGATCTTTCTGGTCTCTCTTGCTGCCATGGCCGCATGTCGCCCTGGCACTGTATGGAATCGCGGGCGTCGGGGCGCTGGTGTTGACGGTGCAATGCTGGCGGAGCAAAGCATCCCTGGACCTTCGCTACTCTGCCCTACTGTTGGCCACGGTCCTCGTGTCGCCCCATCTGACGGTATATGACCTGGTAATTCTCGCGCCCGCTTTCCTGTTTTTGAGTGATTGGACTCTGGCACATCCGGATTCGGCGGCTCGGATTCCGCTGCTCCTTTACGCCTGTTACCCCTTGTTTCTCCTGGGTCCCCTGGCGCGAATTACCCACCTGCAATTGTCCGTGGTGGCGATGACGGTCTTGTTGTGGACCTGCTGGCAAGTGTCTCAACGCTTCACCGCTCAATTGTCACCCTGAAGTTCGCAATGAACCAAACAAAAACTCCAGCGCTTGAGGAAAACGCCTGGCCCATTCCTGCTCGCTGTGAGTGGCCCCTTCCGCAACTTTCACCAGCAATCGATCGTTGCCCAATCCGGCGTGGCGCAGCACGTGCTCCAGATCGCGGACATCCTGGACCGTCTGGCGGTCACGGCTCTCGCTTCCCGCTTCCCTGCTTCCAATTGCCATAAAAACCTTGTCCGGCCATTGCCGGAAAGCGCGAGCGCACCTTAATAGCTGACGGTTGGAAATAAACAAAGACGGGCTTTCCAGCAACAGGCGGCCGAAGATTCCGGGGCGATCCATCACCGTGAACAGAGATATAACCGCGCCCAGTGACGACCCGCCCAAGCCCGTATTCTCCGGACCTCGGGCGATGCGGTATCGCTGATACAGAAATGGCATGACTTCGTTCAAAAGAAAATCGGGATAACGCTTGCCCTGAGGGCGCAGGATTGGCGGGTGCAGGGACCTGTAGGGCAGGTACTCCTTGAAACGATCTTTCTGCGCGTTATCGATGCCAACCACGATCAACGGCGGAACTTTGCCCTCGCCAATCAGGCGGGCGGCCGCTTCGTCCACTTGCCAGTCAACTCCGATGTAGGCAGTGGCAGGATCGAAAAGATTCTGTCCATCGTTGAGGTAAAAGACGGGATAGTGCCGGCCTTGGTTCTCCAGCTGGCTGTATCCGGCAGGCAGCCAGACGCGCAGCATCCGCGTGTTGCGGAAAATGCGGCTGGGGAACTCATGCAGGCGCAACTCCCCCGCAGGAGCGCCGGCCGCTTCCTTCGCCCCTGTTATTGGTGCGTTTTCTTCCATGAGAATATATCGCGCTAGCTTCGCCGCACCTGGTGGCGCCACAACATTGAAGAAAGGACCGAAATGCAAAAGATCAGGGCAAGCGACGACAGGCACAAAATGCACCACGTCGCCAGAACGAATTTCTCGATGTAGGTGAGGTAGAGCGCGAAACCCAGACCCGCCAAGGAAGCCAGCGCCAGGCGCGCCGGGGTTTCGGTCCGGTTGCGGTAGAAGGTAGCCAGCGCAATCAAGGTCAGGTAACCAGCCACGCCGATCAGCGCTACCGGAATTCCGAGAATCGTAGAGTAGGTGCTGCGATTCACAATGTCGCAGTTGAAGCTTTCCCCGAAGTCGCAGTAAGTAGTTTTTGAAGTGCCGTAGTGATGGTAGAGCGAGACCGAGGAGACCGCCACGCCGCCCAATGCCAGCACCGCGATCACAAGCAAAATGCTGCGAGCAAATTGCGTCATAGCCGGCAACATCATGGCAGATCGCACCCGGTCCTGGTGCTTAGGGTTTGCATGGGGAGCGTACCTTCCAGACGTTGGCCGTCGGCAAACTGCCAGGTGGGAAAATGGGCGATGCCGGCTGCTTTGCAGGCTGGCGCTTCGTCACGCGAGCCGGGTACACCGCACTCCACGTAGGGAACGAATTGAAAGGATGACTCAAACATTTCTTTCTGCTCAGCGCAGTGTGGGCACCAGTACGCACCGTACATTTTCACCTGCTTGGCCGCCAGACATTTAGCAAACGCGTCGAAGCGGCTGCCGCGTTTGCGCAGGCCCAGGTAAATTACTGCGGCAAACGCGGCTGCGATCAGCAGAGCTACCATAGCCTTTCGCGCCGGCGATGAGCCCGCCGGCGTTTGTTTCTCGCGCTTTTCGCTCAATTTCGACATCGAATCTTTTTATACCACGACGTTCAGTGCTGACGGCAACACGTCAAGGCGCTGGCATCGCAGGGTAAGCACCTCGCCATCGACCATTACATCCACCGGAGAGTCCAACTCAAAATCAATGCGCTGCGCTTGCCTCCGCTCTGCCAGGGGATGCTCGATGTGAGTACCGTCGTAGAGTGTGGGCAAATTGCGGATGAGCCCCAGGCGCCCGATCGGACCCCAGCGGACGTACTCGATGAATCCATCATCGACTTCAGCCTGCGGGGCAATCATCATGGTGCCACCGGTGAATTTGCTATTGCTGAAGGTAAGGAAGAGACAAGGCCGACGGTCCAACTCCGGCCCGCCGTCGACTCGCAAAGGAAATGGGCGCCGCCGAAAGCGGGTCAAACTGATGAAGATCGACGACTGGTAGCCCAATTCCCCCCACCCGCTAAAACGGCGTGCTCGCAAGGTGGCCACGTCGGCGGAGAATCCCATGCTGAGCAAATTGATGTAGTGCAGAACTCCGGCCTCGTGGGTTAGGCGCAACACGTCACAAGGACGGGAGCGCCGTGCCAGCAAGGCCTCGATCGCAAAATCGACACCACGCTCGCTGAAGTCGCGCAAAAAAGAATTGCCGGTTCCCAGGGGAAGAAAGGCCAGAGTCGGCCGCTGATCCTCGTTTGCAGGCTCGCGTGCAGGCTCGCTTGCGGGGAAAAGTCCGTTGACAATTTCGTATGATGTGCCGTCTCCCCCGACGGCGATAAATTTCCGGTAGCCTTGCGCGCATGCGTCACGCACCAGTACCGTGGCCTGTCCCGGACCGCCGGTTTCGACAACATCCAGACTGATTCCGCCGGAGCGCAGACGGTCGAGCGCAGGCCCCACCAGCTTGCGGCAACGCCCTCCGCCTGCGGCTGGATTGACCACCGCGAGAAAGTCGCTGGAATGGCTCACGCTTGGTGGCTCATGTTTTTCGTTTTACGGTTCGACTTATAGTTCGACAATCGCGGCCCGGCTTAGGGTTTTGCGCATCTCTTCGGCAAGCGCCACGCGCTTGATTTTCATGGCGGCGGTGCGGGGAAAATCTTTCTCCCAGATCACGCATCCCCCAACTCGCTTGAAATCGGGCAAGCGGCGGTTGCGCGCCACGATTTCCTGCTTCAGCGCTTCGTCGAATTCCTGATTTTGCTCCAGCCGCAACACCAGCAACAGCATCTCGTGGCCAAGACTCTTGGCCGGCCAGATATAGTTGGCTGCGAAGACGCAGTACTCCTTCACTACCAGCCCATCAAAGGCCGCCTCGATGTCCTCTGGATAAATATTCTTCCCGCCTTCAGTGACGATCATGTTCTTCTTGCGGCCGAACAGCTGCAAATGCCCGCTGGCATCGAAACGGCCCAGGTCGCCGGTAAGCAGCCATCCGTCCACGATGGTTTCGGCGGTCAGTTCAGGATCGTCGAGGTAATGCGACATTACGGTTTTGCCACGAGCCGCGACTTCCCCAATGCCTTCGGAGTCGGGATTCAGCACCCGCAAATCAACTCCGGGCAGCGGCTTGCCGACGGTATCGGCGCGGAACGGTTTCAGATCGTTGAGCGTAAGCACTGTACCCGCTTCCGTCAGTCCATAACCGTTGGCCACGGGAACGCCCAGGTCATAGAAAAATTGCAGAGTTGACGGCTCCATGAAGGCGCCCCCGGTGAACATCGCGCGCAATTCTCCGCCAAAAGCCTGGTGCACCTGCCGCAGCAAAACCCGGCTCAAACGCACGTCAGGGCGCCAGCCGGTAAAAAACCGGTTTACCGCAATCGACCGCTCCAGCACGAAACGCTTCGAGCTGGATAGCGCTTCCAGCTTGGCCTTGAGCCCGCGCTCCAGGTTTTTCAGCACCATGGGAACCAGGCTGACGTACGTTATCTTGTAGCGGACGAAGGCGTCGCGCACATACTCCGGGCGCAGAGTGCGCAAGTGCACCACGCAAGCGCCGCAAACGAACGGTCCGACAAATCCCACCATAAAATCTATGGCATGGTTTGTGGGCAGAATGCTGAGGTACCGCACTCCCGGCCAAAACGGAAACAAAGCGATCAGCGCCTTGCATTGCTCCAGGTAGTTTTCGTGCGTGAGCACGCATCCTTTGGGGCGCCCGCCGGTTCCAGATGAATAGACGATGCAGGCTACATCCTGGCGCTGTCTCGGAACAAACACCGGATCACCCTTGCGGCGAAAATCTTCCCAGCGGCTGGCTCCGGCAAGATCCGCTCCCAGCGGCGCTTCAGTGACCAAAACAGTTTGAACTTTGCGATCTTTGAACTCCGCTGCCTGCGTGATCGCGCTCCACAGGTAATATTCGACGACCAGAAATTTCGCTTTGCTGTGCGCCAGCAGTTGCAGATGTTCAGCCGCGCTGAGTTTGTAATCGAGCGGAACCAGCACGCCTCCGCCATGAAAGATGGCGTAGGCGGAGATCAGCCATTTTGACTGGTTGGTCATGATGATCGCTGCGCGGTCGCCGGGGCCGAACTCCGCATCCTCGAACGCCCGCGCCAATGGCAGCGCCATCTCTTTGAAGTCGGAGTAGGTAAGACGCGTCTTTTCCTTGTCGCGGTCAGACTCGATGAGACAGGTTTCATTTGGCCAACGCTCGAGCGCTTCCCGCAGCGCAGCGCCCAGGCTGTTGTATTGGTCGAGGTTCAACATGAAAGACTTATTTCACCACAGAGCGAGAAAGACACGGAGGCAACGCTATTGACCAATTCACCACCCAATCCTGGGAACCAAGAACTAGAAACGATTAACTGATTTTATTTGATTTCACTTCAACTGGTCCACGCCCATGGGGCGCAGATGGTTCCGAGCCGGAATCAGATTACAATCTCGCCTGTATCCGGCTGGCGAGGGTTCTAAAGTCGGAAACTCCCTGTAACTCGTAGTCGGGCAACTCCACATGGAAGTGATGCTCGAGTCGGGTCAGAAGGTCCAACGCCTGCAGGCTGTCAATCCCGAGGGTCTTGAAAAAATCATCGTCGGGAGCGAGCTTTTCACGGGGGACTTTGAACTGCGCCGCCGCCAGGTTAAGTATTTCTTCAAGCGTTCGTTGTGTATCTGGCATGAGTAAAACTCATTTTATGCGAAAACTTTTACGGCAAGTAGGGTTGTGCGTCCTTGCTCTCCACGAATTTCTTTAATCCAGCCTCAACCGCGGGCTGGGTGAACAGATCGCAGAAGATGTCGATTTCCTGCTGCAGCTCCTCATAAGGGATCGGCTTGATGAATTTCTTGGCTGCACTAGCGGTGCGGCGGTCGAATTTTCCCAGTTGGGCGGCCGTGCCGCGTGCGGCCTTAAGCGATTCGCCTTCCGCCACCACCTGGCTGACCAGTCCGGCTTGCTGCGCTTTGGTGGCATTGAAGCTGCGGCCGGTAAGGAGAAGATCGCGTACCACTGCGTTGCCCAGGTCACGCTTGAGCCGGGGAATGCCCCCGAATCCCGGAATCAAGCCCAACCGCAATTCAGGAAAGCAGAAGCGCGCCATTTTGTCGGCAATGATCAGGTCGCAGACCAGGGCCAGTTCAAGGCCGCCGCCGAAGGTTACGCCGTTCACCGCGGCTATTGTGGTCAGGGGCGAAGCGTCGACGGCATTCATTACTTTGTGAATGCGCTCCAGAAATTCGCGCACTCCGCGTGCTGCCGAGGCCTTGTCCATTCCCTGCGCGCCGTGATAAAGCTCGCGCAGGTCGGCGCCGGCGCAGAATCCTGACTGCAACGTGCTATGCAGAATCAGGGCGTGAGCCTGGCTTTCCAATCCCGCTAGCGCGGAGGCAAACTTCTCCAGTTCAGCAAGCGTGGACAAACCAATTTCGTTGCAAGGCTCACGATGGAGCGCCAGCTCAATGACGCCGTTCTTCAGCTCCCAGGAAAGGGATTGGCCCTGAAATTGGTTCATCGGTTCACTCGCTGCATCCGAAAAGGCCTCGCGGAACTTTCAGGATGCCTGCTTGACGCCATACATTTCTTCGATTTCATTCTGCAGGCGCGCCGCGATCAAGTCCCGCTTCAGCTTGCCGTTCGCCGTGAGCAATCCATTTTCGATAGAGAACGGCTCGGCGTGGACATGAAACGCCCGCACCTGTTTATAGTGCGGCAATTGAGCATTCAGCGCATCGACCGCCGTCTGCGCCTGATCGCGCGTGATGTTTCCGGTGACGATCATGGACAGATATCCCCGGCCGTTTCCGATTAACACAATCTGCTGCGCTCCGGGCAAATGTTGCAGCAGCTCATCTTCGATCGGCTCGGGTGCGATGTTGTGGCCCGATCCCAAAATAATCAGGTTCTTGATGCGGCCGATAATGCGCCAGTTCCCCGCGGCGTCAACTTCGCCCTGATCGCCGGTATGAAACCAGCCGTCGCGCAGCGCTTTGGCCGTCTCCTGCGGGCGGTTCCAGTAGCCGGGGAAAATATTCGGTCCTCGCACCACGATCTCCTCATTCTCCCCCAGCTTCATCTCGATGCCGCTGATCGCCGGCCCCACGCGTCCGGGCTGCACATGACGCGGGTCGTCCATGGTGCAGATTGCAGTGGTTTCGGTAAGGCCATAAACCTGCAGCACCGGAATGCCAAGCATGTTGAAATAGAGCTGGGTTTCGACATTCAGCGGCGCAGAGCCGCAAATCAGCGCCTTCAAGTTCTCCCCGATCATTTTTCTGCGGATGGTGGGAAAGACCGCGGCATTGGCCAGCGAAAGATAAAGCGTGTCAGAGAAGCGGGACTTGCCTTCCTGCTTGCGAATCCATGCCGCCTTGGCGCGGGTGTAAATCGTGCGCACGAGGCCGCCAGTCTTCCACAACTGTTCATCGACCGCTTTCCGCATGCGCTCGAGCAACGCCGGCACGTTAAGAAAATAGTCCGGTCCGACGGTGCGCATTTCGTTCGCGATCTTGCCCAGATCGGTGTTTAGAGTGAGCAGGCTGCCGCGTAGAAGGCAGGTCAGCAGCATGATCCAAGAACCCGCAAAACAAAAAGGGAGATAGTGAAATACGCGGTCTTGCCCGGGCTTTTTCTCCATTAAGAGGTCAAGGCGGCCGGAGGTGCATTCCAGCATGTGACTAACGTTGCCTGCGGTCAGGACAACACCCTTGGCCTCACCCGAAGTGCCGGATGTGTAGATAATGGTGACCGGATCAGAATCGGCCAGTTGTGGCGCTTCCATCGCTCCAGAATCCGCCTGCGCGAAAACCTCCTTGAACAGAGTTTGCCGGGGTGCGCCCGGCCAGTCCTGCAAGATGCCGTCGCGAAGCGCCTCGTCGCCGCAACAGATCAGCGCCGGAGAGCAATCCTTCATCATGGCGACCAATTCGGCGGGCGCTTGCCGCGCATAGAGCGGAACCACGATCAGGCCTTCCGCCATGATAGCCAGATCCAGCGCGACCCAGTCGATGTCGTTGTGGGCCAGCAGGGCGCAGCGGTCACCTTTCTTCAGACCCCTGGACAGGAGAAAAGCCCGGGCCTGTGCCACCCGCTTCAACAGAGCGGGGCCGCCCACGCCAAAGTTGGCTCCCTGTTCTTCGTGCAGTTCCCAGAGAACCCCAGCGTTTTCAGCCGCTTCGAGCCGCCCGAAGATTTTTTCCAGAAAATTCATGGCTATTATCGAACCGAGTATGGCAGGTGCTTCACCTTGCCAGCGATGCTCCGCGGTTCCACGACGCTGAATCCCATCAAGCGAAGGCTTCCGACAACCGCTTCAACCCTGCACTCATTGGAGGCAGGTAGTCTTCCCATCCCCACTCCCCTGTGCGCGTGGGAAATTCGGGATAACGCCGCTGCACTTCTTCCTCGAAGTAAACGCCCATCCGGGCCATCACCTTCAGATTCTTGACCACCGTCTGCCCGATGCCCACCGAGATCGCCTCGCCCTGCGTGGCCAGCTTCTCCAGCACCGCCATCAACTTCGGTTCAAGGTCGGGATCGTCAACATTCATCAGCAGGTCTGGATGTCCGCGCTCGCCCATAAGATTACGAATGCGCTCGTCCATGGTGATTCCGGCCGAAGGTACCAGTCCGGGCATCGAAGTCACGATGCCGTGGTAGCGCGACGAAACCATCATGTGGCAAGCCCGCAGAATGCTGACCAGCTCTTGCATCTTGTAGTCTTCGGAGCTGAGCACCGGCACGCCTCCGAGTTTTTCGGAAATGCGTCCTGCCGGGCGAGCATCGAGCCGCTCGGTGGCGGCGAGCACCAGAAAAACTTTGCGCTGCTGGCGAAAGGCAGCGATCGCGTTGGCGATCGCAGTGAGATAGTGCTCGAGCGCACGGTCCGCCGTCGGGCCTGAATTGTGGAAATACACCGAGCGGTAGTGGCTGTCTTTGTACGCGCCCGTCAGACTGCGCGCCGCGAACTTGGCGACGGACGCCTTCACCGGCCATTCGAACGGATTGATCGGGCACACTACCAGCACTGGGGTGCTGCCATCCCAACCCAATTTTTGCAGCACGTCCCGGCCGTACTCAGGCGGAGCCGGTTCAAAGGTCCACGCCGTGTCGGTCCCCAACTCGGTGGGCACGCCCAACTCACGCAACACGGTGCGTGATTCTTCATTGCGCGTAATCACGAACGAGTTCTGGCAATAGCGGGCGCACATCTTGGCGATCAGCGGGTCCATGTGGCCGGCTTCCGCACCGTAGCCGACCGACAATTTGTTCTGTGCCGCGGCGATGCCCAGCGATCCGATCATCATCGTGGTCAGCGCGTTGGCAAACTTACTTTTGAACATCGAGCCTTCGCACGCCACCACGCCATGATGCCTGGGCACTTCGTCGGAAAGGAACGGCGGAAAAATATCCGGCAGGTGCACCTGCTGCGTGCCCTGGAAATAGCCCTCCGTGAAATTGAAATTCTGGGTCATCACGCTGAAGTCGGTTTTATCGGCACCCAGAATGTGCCGGATCTGCCGCAACATCTCCGACACCCGCACATCCGAACCCATATTGCGGGTGCCGTTATAGCCGGCAAATAACAGTTTCAGTTTTTCGCCCGGCTGCCACGCTTTGCCTTTGCCCATCATCCAGCCCAGCTTGGCCGCCTCGATGCTGCTGCTGACCCAGGCTTCCAGCACCAGATCCATCATGCCGACGCCCCTCCGGCTTTGGTGGACGGCCAATCCCGGTAGGGATAGGTGAAGTTCGTCTCGCGACTGAACTTGAGCAGCGGATAGCTGTACTGCGAGAACGGAACCGGCTTGCGCCCGAGTTCCTGGGTGACGCGAGTGTTGTCAAAGACAGTGTTCCAAACCAGGTAGGGCATGAAGACTTTCATCAACGAGGCGCCATAGCCCAGCGAGCCCTGGCGGTTGGCGAGAAAATTCACCGTCGCGCTGAAAGGCCGTTGCAGGAAAGGAAGAAAAACCGGACGGCGCTTGTTCTGCGCCGCAGCCAGCGCCGCCGTCAACTGGCGAAACGTCTGCGATTCCACGCCTGACGATAGATGATAGGTGTCGTACAGCGGGTTTTCCTTCTGATGCAGGGTCGCAATCGCATCCGCCACAAAATCGACATTCACGATGTCAATCTTGTCCTTGGAAGGAAATGGCAGCACCGGCAGGCCGGCCAGGAAGACAAACGCCTTCACCATGTCGAACTGCGTGGTCTCGGGATAACGGCTGTCGCCCAGAACAATGCTGGGCCGGAAGATGGTGAT
The DNA here is from genome assembly GCA_036265205.1 of Terriglobales bacterium. Lineage (GTDB taxonomy): Bacteria > Acidobacteriota > Terriglobia > Terriglobales > Acidobacteriaceae > JAIQFF01. The sequence goes on along the minus strand of DATAPL010000010.1, from coordinate 196,833 downwards.
CGGAACCTCGGGCAGAAGTTGCCGGATCATGTGCTCGGTAAATTTTTTAGTGCGCGCGTAAGGATCGTAATCCGAGCGGTTCCAGTCGATCGAGAGGTCCTCGGTGACGACTTCGTCCTGGCGCTTCCCTGCCACCGCCACCGTGCTCACCTGGCTGAAGCGGCGCAGCCCGTGATAGTAGTTGGACTTTTGTGCCAATAGCAGCACTTCGAGGGTGCCCCGCAAGTTCACATTCAGGCAGCTTTTCTCAGATTTGCGATTCAGCGAGGCGGCGCAATGGATCACCGAATCGGTGGTGTGGATCAGCCGGTCATAGTCATCTTCGCCGAGGCCGAAGCGCGAGGTGGTGAGATCACCACAGAAGATCCGCATGCGGGTCTGGAGATGTTCGTAAAATCGCGGAAAGTCCAGATGCAGCTGCAGGGCCTGCCACAAGCGCCCGGCGGCTTCCTGGGGATCGCGGGCCCGCACCAGCAGATTGAGCGAAGCGCCGTGCTGCTCCAGCAGGTTGGCGGTGACATGCGCGCCGATGTAGCCGGTGGAACCGGTCAGGAATATCGCCACGTTGCTCCGTTGGTGCCGGTCTTGACCACGTCTCCGTTTTCCGGGGCAGCCTCAAACTGCAGGCTGCGGGCAGGGCGCGCTTCCAGAGGCCGGCCTTCAATCAGAGGATACGTCCACTTGCGCAGCGCGGGGATGTGAATATTGATCCAGTAATCCCACCAGTCAATCGATCGCGTGTCATATCCGAATGCGGATTTCTCGTCCTCCGGCAGGGCGTGTCCGAGCCTTTCCACGTTATCGGCGGCGAAGTCATGCTCGTTGTGCAGAATGAAGGGCTCGAATAAGCTGATGAGCTTCTCAACTTTTTCCAGATTGCGTTCCGCCCGCACCAGCGGAGTCTTTTTCAGTGGCAGGGGTGACATGATGCGCTGAATCGACTTCACGATCGCCTTCTGCGCCGGCGCCGACATGCGGTTGTAGCGCTCCTTCGAAACCGGAATCGCGTCCAGCCGCAATCGCAGCCAATACTCCAACCCCTCCTGGGCGCGATAGTGTTTGCGGTGTGCCAGGGACGTCAGTTCGATGGACCGCCGCATGTCGCAAGGATTGGTGACGGAGGTGGCCAGCTGGTACAGGGGCTCGTGGCGTCTTTCCACGATGGCAGCGCCGATCAGAGTCATGCCGCGGCAAACCGAGTCCACCGGGATAATATCCAGCCGTTTTTTTTCGTTGGTGGGAAGCTGGCGGAAAGAAGTCCCCAACAGATAAGACAGCGAAGCGGAAGTATTAATGCCCTCATTCCAGCCCACAAACGGTTCTGCCACCGAAGTCTCCACGATAGCTGGACGCACCACCGCGATGGGCAGGCCGACGCCGTGCTTTGCCATCAGCGACTCGGCCAGGCTCTTGGTCAAGGTGTAAGTATTAGGCCAGCCCAGCTCCGCGGCGCGCTTCATTCCCGCCTCGGTCAGATATTCGCGCAGCCAGCGGAAGCGATTTTTTCGAATTTGATTCTCCAGCGCGGCGCCGCCCAGGTCCTTGGCGGCATGCTCTTTGCTCAAAGCCTGCTGCCGAAGCTGCTGGGTAACTTCCGCGCTCTCGGCGAGCTGCTCGGCCTGCCTGACCAAATCATGCAGGGCACGCCACTCGCCCTCGGCATCGAAACCGGCAACCCCCGCCGGGGTGTAGTTGGCTCGCAACGTCTCTCCTACCCGGCCATCGCGCGCTCCGGCCACGTAACAGGTGGAAAGATGCAGCAGCCCGGCATGATCCGACTTGCGGACAAAATCAGTGACGTTCACGGCGGCGTCCACGTTGGTGGACAGCGCATCCCGCAGATCGGGATTGAAATCTGTCAACCCCGAGCTGTTGATGACGAGATCGAGATTCTTGCGCAAACGCTCGCTGACTTCGGGCGCCAGGCCCAGGTCCGGCTGACAAACGTCGCCTTCGATCACCTCAACCCGCTCCCGCAGAAACTTAGACAGTCCGGCGCCATAGCGGGCGTAGAGAGGATCGAAGACCGGAGATTCCTCTACCAGCTTCTCAAAACGACGTGCTGCCGGATTCGACTTCTGCCGCCGGATGAGCAGGTAAATCCGCCCGATCTCGGGCAGATCCATCAGCGTGTTAGCCAGCCAGACTTTCCCGATAAAGCCGGTGACGCCGATAAGCATGACTTGTTTGCCGGAGAGCGCCCTACGCACCGAAAGCGGCTGGGCGTGGCGGACTCCATCGAAATAAACGATAGGACGCTCTGCCACCGGCAGATGGCGTGAGGCAGGAATCACCGCAGACTCTAGAACCTTCACGCTGGGCAAGCCGAGATCGCGCACCAATCGGTCGGCACCTCGTCTGCCATCCGCCCCCGCGCCGCTGATGCCCGCAAACAAACCTCGCGGCCGCACCACGGGTTCCAACAAACGCCCGGTTGCGATGCCGTCGCGAAACTCCAGGCGGTTGGCAATCACCCACCTTACTCCCAGGTGTTGCGCCAGGGGGCGCATCACGTGTTCCAGACCCTGGCTCACCAGCACGATCTCATCGCCAGCTGTCTGCCGCTCTTTAAGTCTTTCAATACCATCAACTTTCAGGTAGGGCTGCAGCTTATACTTAAAATACTCCTCACCCAGCAAATCCAGCCGGTCTCGGCTGATGCCGCGCAGCACCGTGTGCACAACCCGGGTGGCAAAACTGCGGTGAACGGCATACAGAAAGGGACGCAGCACCGCCATCACCAGGACCAGGCCGCGGCGCACCCAGCGTTCCAGAAAGGTCTGCGCGTTCCAGGTGAAAAAGGCGATGGGACGGACGGTTGTCAGGTCCGCAAGGCTGCCTTCCACCCGCCAGTACACCCGGCCGGAGGAGCTTGGATTGTGGTTTGGCTGTTCCAAATTGTTTTCGTCCCAAGACTTAGGGGGCGTTCCTCCGGCGGCGGAGGTCGAAACCTATTGTAAACAATCGCGTCAAAATTGTAGCGTCGGCATCGTGGCGCCGGTGTCCCGCCTGCGTGCCCGTCCCCGGGGCTTATACCTCAGGGGCCGCCGCCGAACGCACCTTGTGCAGGCCTTTGGAAAACACCAGCAGCGCTGTCACGCCACTGATTGCCAACAAAGTAGCGACCGCCAAGAGTCCGCCGCGGAATCCCCCCGTCCAGCTGCGAACCAGCCCGATCGTGTAAGGTCCCAGAAAGCCGCCGAGGTTGCCAAACGAATTGATAAGGGCGATCCCGGCTATGGCTGAGGTGTCGCTCAGCAGCTCGGTCGAGGTGGCCCAAAACGGCCCCAGCAGAGAGTAGGACGCCAGCAGGGTCACGCTGAGAAACGCCAGGGTTGCGGTGGTCGAGCTCGAAAAGGCGGCGCAGGCCAGACCAAAGCTTCCCACAAAGGCCGAACCCGCCAGGTGCCAGCGTCTTTCTCGGGTACGGTCGGAATGAATCCCCACCAGCGCCATCATGATGGCGGCTGCAATATAGGGAATCGCGGAAAGCAGGCCAATCAGGAAATTGCTGAGACCGGAAACATTGCGAATCAGGCTGGGAAGCCACAGGCCCACTCCGTAAGTGCAGGTGGTATCGCCGAGATATACCAGCACCAGCAGCCAGACTTTGCTTTGGGTAAAGGCGGCGAACACCTGCCGCCGGGAAGCGTCGGGATGGTTGCTTTGCTCGCGCGCCAGTTCGCCGGTCAACCAGTCACGCTCGTCTGGGTTCAACCAGGGCGCGATCTCGGGACTGTCGGTTAGAAAAGCCAGCACGACTCCACCCAGCAGGATGGCGGGCAATCCTTCGATCACGAACAGCCACTGCCAGCCGGACAGATGCGCCCCATGAACGCCCAGGAGCGCGCCTGAAATCGGTCCGCCCAGCACTCCAGCCAGAGGGCTCGCCATCATGAACAAGGCCACTGCGCGGGCCCGTGCCGCAGAGGGGAACCATCTCCTCAGATAGAGGATCATGCCGGGAAAAAAGCCGGCTTCCGCAGCGCCGAGCAGAAAGCGCAGGAAGTAAAAACTCCGCGGCGTGCCCACAAAGATCATGGAAACCGACACTGTCCCCCAAAGCACCATGATCACCGCAATCCACCTTCTTGCGCCTACCCGAGCCAGGGCGATGTTGCTGGGCACCTGAAAGAAGAAATACCCAGCGAAAAAGATGCCCGCGCCCAGACCATAGACCTGGTCGCTGAACCCCAGTTGCCCGCGCATCTGCAGCGCGGCGAACCCCACGTTGATCCGATCCAGGTAGTTCACGATGTAAAGCAGAAACAAAAATGGGAGCAGGCGCCGCGTAAGCTTGGAGAGAGTCTTCGCGCCGATGTCAGTGGTGGTCAGCGGTTGCATGAGAGCGCCCTTGCGAGGTTGTTTAACACGACACCAGGAAATTCGCCGTTCGTGTAAGGATCAAACCGCCCGGTCATGATCGAGGCCGAGACCACGCCTGATCGCCGCGACGATCTTCTCCGGTGGTGCATCGATGTCCACGATAAGGGCATCTTTCGGCTCTTCCAGATCGGCGAATTGACTGGCCAGGATTTTCTCTGAGGCAAAATGTCCATGCCGGGCGAGCAGGCGTTGATAGATCAGGTCGTAGCTTCCCTTTAAGTAGATAAACTGTACTTCACCCGCACCAGATAGCTCGTCGCGATAACTCTTCTTCAACGCCGAACACGCCAATACTTCGTTCTTGCGCTCCGCGATCCAGTTTTCGATGGCCCGTCGTAAAGCGGCTAGCCAGGGAGCACGGTCGGCATCGTCAAGCGGAATTCCCTGCCTGATTTTTTCTACGTTCGACGGTGAGTGAAAACTGTCGGCATCCGCAAACTCCCAGCCGAGCTCCTGGGCCAGCAACTGGCCGACAGTGGTCTTTCCCGCGCCCGTCACTCCCATGACGACTACGATCATGCGGACTCGCCAGGAAGGCCGTCAAACATGCTTAGACGTTTTATCACTGATGAGCAGATTTGGGATAGAGATTTGGATGAACTTGTAATCGGTTCAGCGAATTCTCTGATGGACGAGTCATGGGCGAAGAGGCGGACTCCCCAGGACCACATGAAAAGACTTACACTCCGCTTTTACGCCACCTTCTTCAGCTTCGTGACCCTGCCCGCCTCGACCCACTCCACCACAAAAATGTTGCCTTCGTGATCGAAACAGGCGCCGTGCGGACAAACGAACCTGCCCGGCACAAATGTCCCCGGAGCCTGGTTCCGTACGGTGCTCCAGTCTTTATTCGTGTATTCGCCGTCTCCCAGGCTTGCGACAACGTTGTTTTTTCGGTCGAGGATCGTCACCTTGCTTAGCAGGTCTGCAATCACGACCTCGCCATTGCGTTCGTGCAGATAGCAAGGCATCTTCGAGGTGCCGAGAACTGAGTCAATATGCTTGCCCTCAAGCGTAAATCGCTGCAACCGGCTGTTGCCGCGGTCGGTCACAACCAGCTCCGGCGTTTCGCCGCGCGTGTCGATCCAAAGGCCATGAGGACAATCAACCTGGTCATCGCCTTTCCCCAGGCCGCCAAAAGTTCGGATGTACTCTGCATTCTGGTTGTATTGATTGATGAAGCTCGATCCATATCCATCGCCCACATAAATATCGCCGTTCGGTGCGATGGCCACATTGGTCGGCCGGTAGGCCACAGTGGTGTTTTGATCCTTCGGTTTGTAGGCTGCCGATTCCGCCGGATATCCCAGCGTGAAAACTTCTTCGCCTTTTAGAGTCCGCTTGGTCACGATGCCGTGCTGATAATCGCAAAGATAGAGAAACTCTTCGCTGCCCTCTTTTCGGATGCTCAGGCCGTGGGCCCCGCCCTTGAACTGCCGTCCCCAGGACCGGATGAACTTGCCTTTGCTGTCGAAGACCACCATCGTGTCCAAACTTTCGCTGGTGGCATTCACGGTGTGATGAACGTAAATGTTGCCTTGTGAATCCTCGCAAACGCCGTGCGTGTTGCCGTACTTGATGGTGCGCGGCAACTCGCCCCAATTGTGAATGGCCTCGAACCTATGTTCTCCATCTCCGAGGATCGGCGCCTTGGTGCCGGACTTGTCAGTCGCGCCCAGAAGGATTGGAGCGGCCGCCGCGGCTGCGGCAGCACTCACCAGAAAATTGCGGCGTGTCACTTGCATGGTCACTCACTTCTGCGCGACGGCGCCTTTCTCATCCACCAGCTTGGGATCGGCAAATTGCAGCCAGAAGCCCATCATCTCTTCATCGCTGGGCTCGCCCCAGCGAATGGCTTTCGAGGGATCGGGATTCTGCGGATTGTTTAACGAGTTGTCGAAGTACGCCGTGGTCACCAGCTTCGTGCCTTTCGGCAACGTGATCTGATGTTTCAGGAAGTAGATTTCCTGCCAGCGGAAGTCATAGTGCGGCACGTTCAGGATCACTTCGTGCCGCCCGTCGGGATAGATGGCTTCCGTGGTCATGCTCTTGCCGCGAAAGTGCATATGTGCGGTATAGGCCACAGCGATCACATCCTTGGGCAAGGTGTAGCACGAGGTCACACGATGATTGTCATCATTCGGCGGAATCAGGAAAAGATTGTTCCAGATTTCGTATTGCGCAATCTCGTGCTTCACCGGTTCCTTGGCGAATACCAACCCAATACTGGTGCGATCCTTCACGTCTTCGCCGGTGTGGTTGCTGTAGTGAACCTGAAATTGCAGATACGATCCGGCCGGAACTCGCAGCGCATAACCCGGCGGCCGGGTCTCCGCCAAATGTCCGGGCAGGTAAATTCCGGGAACGATATTCAGGTATCCGGACGATTTTCCCGGAAAGCCGCCGCCCTCGGGCGAGGAGCAGCCATCGTCAAGCACGGGCGCGTCCCGCCTGAGGTGTAACACTCTGCCGGTGCGGTAATGATACTTATCGACTCCGGCATCGGACTTCGTGTTCTCTTCCTCTTTTTCCGCTACCTGATCGGCCGCGATCACCGATACAGTCGCGTGATGCACCACGCGCCGGTCTCCCGGCATCACTTCGGCGGCCTGCACCCATTTGTCTTCGGTGAAATTCGTGGGGACGTAGATGTATTCGTAATCGTCCATACTGCCGCCCTTCACCGTGAATTCGGGAATCGTCAGCACCACGTCGGGCTTGATGTGCCAACCGTCGGGAAACACCGGAACTGGAGGCAGATCCTTAGGATCGCCCTCTCTGGCGCCGGTCCTGACCCAGGCGTCGATGGTCGCGATCTCTTGGTCGCTCAGTCTCGGATCGTTGCTGAAATCGCCCACCTTGGGGTCCGCATGCCAGGGCGGCATTTTGCGCTGCACTACAGCGTCACGAATCGGACGGGCCCACATTCGGGTTTCCTGGTAGGTCATCAGCGACATCGGGGCGATGTCGTTGGGGCGGTGGCAAACTACGCAATTCTTGTTCAGAATGGGAGCCACATCGCGATTGAAGGTGGTTTCCTTCGGAGGACTCGGATTGTCCTGACTGGTAGCGGCGACCAGCCCGGAAAGCGCAACGGCAACCACGATCAATACAATTCGAAGCGGACCCATTTACCCTCCAGACTCCCCAAGCGGCGATTCTGAACCGCGTCTGACCGGATATTGTAACCCTCTTGCCTAATTCCCTTCCCGCCGACGATACTGGAAGCATCCAATCATGAAAACCAATCTTTCCTTCTCCGCCCCCGCAGAAGTAGAAACCGAATGCCTGGTCGCCATCGTTCTCGACAAAGCAGAAAAAAACACTAACGACAAAGGCAAGCCTCAGCTCTCGATCGAAACCTCTGACGCCACGGTCAAAGACGCTGCCGCTGACGTCATCTCCGGTGGCGAAGTGACCGGTAAGCCTTTTGAGACCACGCTGCTCCACCATCCCGCAAAGCTGAAGGCCAAGCGGCTATTGCTGCTGGGCGGCGGCAAAGCCAAAGGATTTTCCGCTTTCGATTTGCGCCGTCTCGCTGGCGCTGCGGTTCGCACCCTTAAAGCGAAGGGCCTGCGCAGCTTCGCCATCCTCGCGCCTGAAGCCGGATTGAAGACGGAAGACGCGGTGAAAGCCATTGTGGAAGGCGCATTCGTAGGCAATTTCGATCCCGACTACTACAAGAGCGACCGCAAAGACCAGAAGATCGACGCGCTCGCCGTGGTGGCGCGCGGCGATCAGGCCAAGCTGCAGCAGGCTATGGACCAAGCCCGCATCATCGGCGAGTCGCAGAACTTCACCCGCGATCTGGTCAACGAGCCCTCCAATCGGATGACTCCAACCATCCTCGCCGAGCGCGCGAAAAAGATGGCCGCGGAAGTTGGGCTGAAATGCGAAGTCTACGGCGCGGACAAGATCAAGGAACTCAAGATGGGAGCTTTCTGGAGCGTAGCCCAGGGCTCGGATGAACCGCCCGCGCTCATCGTCCTGCGCTACGAACCTGCAGGCGCGCCGGAGAAACCAGTGCTGGGACTGGTCGGCAAAGGCATCACTTTCGACACCGGCGGCATTTCCATCAAGCCCGCGGACGGCATGGAAAAAATGAAATACGACATGGCCGGCGGGGCCACCATGATCGGAGCCATGCGCGCCATCGCGCTGCTCAAGCCCAAAGCGAAAATCATAGCCATCGTTTGCGCCACGGAAAATATGCCCTCCGGCAAGGCGCAGAAGCCGGGCGACGTGCAGATCGCCATGTCAGGCAAATCGATCGAGATCATAAACACCGATGCTGAAGGCCGCCTGGTGCTGGCCGACGGCCTCTACTATGCGCGCCAGTTGGGCTGCACTCACCTGATCGACGCTGCCACGCTCACCGGCGCAGTGGTGGTTGCATTGGGTTCTATCAACGCTGGCATTTTCGGCAACGACGAACAGATGTACGAGCGCTTCGGCAAAGCGTTGTCCAAGGCGGGCGAGAAAATGTGGCGCATGCCGCTCGATGACGAATACAAGGAAATCATTCGCTCCAGTATTGCCGACATCATGAATTCCGGCGGACGCTGGGGCGGCGCCATCACTGCCGCCATGTTCCTGAAAGAATTCGCCGAGGATGTTCCCTGGCTGCACCTCGATATCGCCGGCACCGCCTGGACCGAAGAGCAGAAACCCTGGATCGCAAAAGGTCCGTCCGGAATCGCCCTGCGCAGCCTGGTGGAATTCGCCAAGGATTTCGCCGGATAAAAGCTTTGCGAGTCCCTATTCGCTCACTCTCACGTTCGTTGTCTTTGATCTTTATATTTCTCTAATTGTCATTCCGAGCGAAGCGAGGAATCTGCTGTTCGCCGGGGCCCCTACAAGCCCGTCCTGCGCCAAATCCCGCAGCTGCAATGCATTATGAAGGCTCGGCCAAGCATCCCCTACCCATCCTTCCGCATCTCAAACCGCTCAATGGACGCTCGGGTCCACGGAGTAAATCCAGTCTGGAGGTATTCTCATGAAAGCTCTTTTCGTAGTTGGGCTGGCAGTGATGATTCTTGGGGTGCTCTCGTTTTTTATTGCCATTCCGCATTCCGAAAATCACGGCATCAAAGCCGGCGACGTCAACATCGGTGTCCAAACTCACGAGAGCCAGAAGGTTGCGCCTGCAATCAGTGCCGTGATGCTGGTCGTGGGTGCCGGACTCATGATCGCCGGCCGCAAGAGCTAGCCTTAGCGGTGACCTTTTGCCGCCTCGCCAGTCTGTGACTCTTGCACAGGAGGCGGCATGCAACTCCGGTCCGGCTCTGCGGTTTTACTATTTTTCCTCGCTATACCGGCTTTCCTGCACCCACAATCAACCAGTCAAACGTCGGTTGCCTCTCATCCCTGTGAAACCGATCCGGCTTACCATAAGCTCGATTTCTGGGTCGGCACCTGGGATGTTTTCGGCAATCGTGACGGCACGCTGAACGGCGCCGACATTGTCGAGAAAATCGTGGGCGGATGCGCCATCGTCGAAAACTGGCGGGAAGCAGATGGCAGTGGCGAAGGCAAGAGCCTTTTTTATTATCAGAAGGCGAAACAGCAGTGGAAACAGGTGTGGGTTACCGATGCCGGGCCAATCAAGGAAAAGCAGTTGGTTGAAGAACGGATAGACGGCAGCGTCCGCTTCCAGGGTGAAATTCCTCATGCCGACGGCACTTCGCACCTTGATCGCACCACGCTCACGCCACTGTCTGGCGGCCGTGTGCACCAGGTCATTGAAATCTCTCGCGACGCCGGCAAATCCTGGAAGACTGTTTGCGACGCCGAGTACCGGCGGCCTCATAGCTCGCAAAACTAATGTGAGTTGCGCGCAAAACGAAGCCCCCGGCCGAAGTCGGGGGCTGAGGGCCCAGTATTGTTTCTCGCTGATGATCGTCTAGTGATGATCGTCCCAATCACGATCCGTGTGCCATTGATGATCGTGCCCATTCCACCACCCGTGATATTGGTTCCAGCAACGTTCACGCTCCGCGTTCAAGTCGCGACGCCGCTGATCGGCCTGGTGGCTGCGCTCGCCGTGTTTGCGAATCGCCTGGTCCAGCCTTGATTCTGCCTTCTCGATCTGGCGCTGGCACTTGGCGTGATCGTCCGCATATGACTGGGGTACGGTGACCAAGGTCGCCGTGCCCAGAGCCATGGTCACAACTGCTGTTACTGCAAATCCTTTGAGGCGTTGTAGTTTCAAGCAGCCCTCCTGTGTGAATCTAGACCGCAGTAGTTGGATTGGAAATTGCGCTTTGAAGTTGCCTATCCGGAAGCCGCGAAGTAGTGCCTGACCGAGTCAGAGACCCGGCCGGGCACAGGTGCTAGAACGCCAGCAGCCCTTCAATTGATATCAAACTGCTCCTGATGCAGCGCGGGATCGCTTTTCACGATCACGGTCTTTTTGGTCATCTCTTCCATCTCAATCAGCGCTTTGCCGTTGTTGGCCTTGAGCGTCTTGGCAACTTCGGGATTCACCCGCAGCATCACGTCGGCATGCTCGAGGTGTTTTGCGATCTTGCGCATTTCGAGATAGATCTCGTTGCACACCGTGGTCACCGACTTCACGAAACCGGTCGACTGGCAGTATGGGCACGGAGAACCAATGGTGCGCTCCAGCGACTGCTTCACTCGTTTGCGGGTGATGGCCACTAGTCCGAAGTCGTTAAACTGAAGAACCTTGGACGGCGCCCGGTCGCCGCGCAGAGCCTCTTCCAGCGCCTGCATGACTTTCTGACGGTTGCGGCGCTCGTCCATATCGATGAAATCGATGACGATGATGCCGCCCAGGTCGCGCAACCGTATCTGGCGCACGATTTCCTTGATCGCGTCCACGTTGGTCTTGACGATCGTGTCTTCGAGACGCGTGGTCTTGCCCACGTATTTGCCGGTGTTCACGTCAATCGCGACCAGCGCCTCGGTCTGATTGATCACGATGTAGCCGCCGCTCTTCAGCCAGACTTTCGACTTGAGCGCCTTGTTGATTTCCTCGCTCAGGCCGAACTGCTCGTAGAGCGGGGTTTCCTTGGTGTACAGCTTGACCCGCTTGACCAGCGCGGGCTGGAATCGGTTCGCGAAGCGCAGGATGCGCTCGTACTCCTCGTCGCTGTCCACCCAGATGGCGGAAAAGTCCGAAGTCACCTGATCGCGCAGCACCCGCTCCACAACGTTGAGATCGTGATAAATCAGGGTTGGCCCTTTGCCGGCGTCGGCGCGAGACTTGATCTCAGCCCACAGCCCCTTAAGGAAACGGATGTCGGCGCGCAGATCTTCTTCCGCCGCGTTCATCGCCGCGGTGCGAACGATAAATCCGCCATGCCCGTTTTCGCGCTCGCTCTGAATAATGCGCTTCAGCCGCTGCCGCTCTTCTTCGGACGCAATCTTGCGTGACACTCCGGTGTGATTGACCGTCGGCATATAAACCAGGAAGCGCCCGGGCAGCGCGATGTGGCTGGTGATACGTGCGCCCTTCTTGCCGATGGGCTCTTTGGCGATCTGGACCAGGATTTCCTGGCCTTCCTTCAGCAGGTCGGTGATCAACGGCATGCTTTGCTGCTCGTTGCGCCGGAAGCGGCGCCCACCGCCTCCGCGTCGCCCGCCGCGCTGCGGCCGCCGATCGTATCCCGGACGCGGAGCCCGCTGGGTATATCCGGCGGTTCCCGCCGGAGCCCGGACTTCCGCTCGAGCCTCGGTCATCCCGACGCCACCGGCTTCGGCAGCCAAAGCAGCTTCTGCCTCGGCCTGTGCTTCGTCGAGTTCAGCTTCGTCTTCCGCTTCTTCGTCGATTTCCTCGGCTGCTGCGACATCGATTTCTTCGGAAGAAATCGCGTCGGCGGAAAACGGTACAGCGTCAACCGGCGCAATCTCGGCCGAGGCGGCAATGTCCTGCGCCACGTGCTCATGCTCTCCGGCGGTCTCCCCAGCAGCGTGAGTTTCCTCTTCAAGCTCTTCGAAAGCTGCGTCCTCTTCCAGCTCTTCCACGTAGTGAGCCAGGTCCGCTTCCTCTTCTTCGATCTCTTCTTCCTCAACCGTGCCGGCCACCGCGGCTGCCGCCGGTTCGGAATGTTCCCCAACCGCCACCCGGTTGCCGTCGACATCCCGGCGATCGGTCTCTTCCTCTTCTTCGGTTTCGTCTCCCCCAAAAACCTCGGCCACATTCATCTGGTGCAAGCGCTTCTGCTCGCGGGACGAATCTGACGGCTCCGTTTCGGTTTGCGCTTCGTGAGATCGTGCCGCAGCTTGCTCGTGGGATCCCGGCGCCTGATCCTGAACCGCCTCCGCAAACAGAGGTTCGTCCCCGGCAAAAATCTCCGAGATGGCGGGTGCAGCCCGCTCCGGGGCCGGGATGTGAGAGGTTCCGCTGCTGGATGCAGGCTTGGTCTGAGCCAGCCGCTGATATTTGGAGATCGACTCTCCCGGAAGGATGATCGGCTGATAACCCGGCGGCGGTCCATATTCGGACCGATCCGGCCGTTCTGAACGCTCTTGACGCTGCCGCTCCGGGCGCTCGTAACGCTCCGGCCGCTCAGTTCGTTCGGTCCGCTCGGCTCGCGGAGCTTCACGCGGCGCCTCCACCCCTGGACGGGCAAACTTCGATTCGGGAAAGCGTTCGCCGCGGCGGCCGCGGCGCCGGCGCCGCCCCCGCGTCCCCTCACGATTCTCGGGCTCGCCCTGGGCGGAGGACTCACGATGCTCGCTTCGTCCGCTCTCGCCATATTCCTGGGCCTGTGCCTCGTCCGCCGGCTGCACAACCGCCTCCTGGGCCGGAGCCTCTCCCGGGCTTGGAGCCTGATGGGTCTGTGAGGGATGGGCCTGCTGTTGGTAACGCTCCGGGGCAGCCCGATTGATGGGAACCTCTTCCAGATCCTCCGCGTCTTCCAACTCCATAAAATCGGAGACGTACAGGAACGCGTCGCGCTCCAGGCCAATGTCGACAAAGGCCGATTGCATTCCCGGGAGCACGCGGGTTACGCGCCCTTTGTAGATGGAACCTGCCAGGGTGTATTCATTTTCGCGCTCGAGGTAGATTTCCGCGAGCAGATCGTCTTCGACCAGCCCCACTTTGGTTTCGTGAGGCGTGGAAGACACAAACAATTCTTTCGTCATGCGAACTCCGGTCCCCGGCCGTTAAGAGGCCGCGGGAGTCACCGGATCGAAGGCAGGAAAAGACTGGGAGGATCAAGCGCTCTGATGGCTGTTCCGGACAAGGGACAGCCCCGGCCCCGGGGTTCTCCCCGTGGTCGAATCCGTTGCGTAAGCTTAGGAATCTTTTGCACTTATCGCATCTGCGCTTGCCAGGTTTGTGACCGCTCTCTCAACTCTGAGGGGGCCGTTACCGGCCTGGCTGCGCCTTTGCTTAATCCTGCCCGGCCTTGAACTGCATTTCTAGCCGGCGTGTGCCCTCTTTACGCGAGGGCGATCGTAATTAATCTTGTTATTCCGCCGCGGATGGCAAGCGCGGCTACTACCCTGCCTTCTTCTGTCCGCTTTCAGTTCACGAACCGGCGCATCCGGACATTCATCACAATGCCCAACGCCAGAAATATAAACAGGACAGAAGACCCGCCATAACTCATCAACGGCAGGGGTATTCCGGTGACCGGCATAAAGCCGACCACCATGCCGACATTGACCAGAATGTGAAAGCTAAGCACCGCAACCACACCCATCACCACGAACGTACCAGCGCGGTCGGGCGCCGTTTGCGCGTTCTGGGTCAATCTCATCAGCACTATAAAGTATAGCAGCAATACCGCCAGCGCTCCTACAAATCCGTGCTCCTCGGCGAACGCCGCGAAGATAAAATCCGTTTGCGGGACCGGCAGAAACGACAGATGCGTCTGCGAACCCTCGGAGTTACCCCACACTCCTCCCGACCCCACCGCAATCAGCGACTGGTTTACCTGGTAGCCAGAACCCTGGCTGTCCGCCTCAGGGTGCATAAAGCTGGTCAGACGATCGCGCTGATAAGGCTTCAAAGCATGCCAGGCCAGCGGCAGCAGTAGAGCCGCCCCCAAGGTCACAATCGCGGCCTGTTTGAAACGCACCCCGCCAAGAAACAGCCCCATAACCGCAATCGGTAGATAAGTAAGGCTGGTTCCCAGGTCCGGCTGCCGCAATACCATCAGCATGGGTACCAGCACAATCGCCCCGGCTTTGACGAAGTCTGGCCATGACAGCTCCTTCTGATGCAGATCGGCAAAGTATTTGGCCACCGCCAGAATCAGAATCAGCTTCACCCACTCGGACGGCTGAAAGTGTCCCCCACCCGGCATCTTCACCCAGCGCCTGGCTCCTAAGTACTTCTGTCCAAAGATCATAACGGACATCAAGGAGACTATCGCCGCGATGTAAAACCAGTGCACCCGATCGAGAAGCAGCTGGTAATTCACCAGGCTCACCAGGAACATGCCCACCACCCCGCCAGCCACCCAGTAAACCTGCCGGATGTGAGCCCCGGCAAACTTGGTATGCAGGGTCGCGCTGTGAATCTCCATCACCCCCAGCCCGCAGATCAGCAGGACAAAGATGAGCAGGATCCAGTCAAAATCACGGAATGAAACGTAGCGGGACATGGGTTTTTAGCTCGGTCCTCGGTCGTTGGTCGTGCCTTAGGCTCCCTTCGTCGGCTCTAAGTCGTCGAAGTTTGGGGATGTTTACTATTTTGATTCTCTCCCGGCCTTCCCGAATTTCTCCTCTGTCTTCCTGAATTCTCTCCCTCCGTCATCCTGAGCGTAGTCTAAGGACCCTTACCCACTCAACTTCACCGCCCGCGAACCCTTGCTAAATCACGAACGAAGCTCTCGTACCCGAACTCGCTCCACTACTGCAAACCTGGCGCGGCAGTGGCCAGCGGCAGCGGCGTCTTGCGTAAATCCAGCACGAAGTGTGCCCCGTGAATGGAGTCCTCATCGGTGCCGTGCCATACCGCTCCCACATCCACCTGACTGCCGCCGCTGGCCAGCTTGCTGGGCAGGCGGCGCTGTTTTTCCACGTAGGCTTTGATCACCTGGGCCGCTGCGCGGGCCGCCAGGTAACCATGTTCGCCCTCTTCCAACAGGGTGCACACCACAATTTCAGGGTTGCGCCGCGGCTCGACTCCTGCAAACCACCCGTTATCCTTGAAGTTTGCCTTGCCGGCGGCTCCCATCTTGGCCTTCAAGGCGTTGCTGATGGTCTGCGCACTGCCGGTTTTTCCCGCAAAGTCGATGCCTTGCAGATGCGAGAGCGCGGCCGTCCCACCCGGATTCACCACCCCCGCCATGGCGTCGGTGATGGTCTCCCAGTTGTGCGGATCAATCGGAATCTTCACCTCGTCCGGCACATCCGACGCCGGCACCACCCCAGGCGGCAAGTCCCGCGGATTGGTCACATGCGGCCGCACCAGCAAGCCACCGCTGGCGATAGCTCCAATCGCCCGTGCCAGTTGAATCGGCGTAGCCGCGACTGCTCCCTGCCCGATGCCCACGGAGATGGTCTCGCCTGCATACCACTTCTGTTTGAAGTTGCGGACCTTCCATTCCTCCGACGGCATCACCCCGCTAACTTCTTGCGGCAAATCGATGCCGGTCTTCTGTCCCAAGCCAAAGGCCATAGCATATTTCGCGATGCGCTCGATGCCCAGCCGCTCCGCCAGCGTGTAGAAGAAAACATCGCAGGACTGGTAAATCGCTTTAGAGATATCGGTGATGCCGTGGGTGCGGTGCTCCGCCACTACCCAACATTTGAAATATCGTCCATAAAAAGACGCGCCCCCGGTGCAATTCACCTTCATGTCCTGGGCGATGCCTTCCTGCAATCCCGCGGTCGCCATGATGATCTTGAACACCGAACCCGGGGCCAGTTGCGCCTGAATCGCTTTGTTCAGCAGGGGATGGTTTTCGTCGTTGACCAGTTTCATCCACTCGTCATGCGAGATGCGCACCGCAAAATCGTTGGGATCGTAAGTCGGACGGCTCACCATGGCCAGAATCTCGCCAGTCCTGGGATCCATGGCGACGATGGCTCCGTTTCTGCCTTCCAGAGCCTGTTCCGCAGCAATCTGCAAGTCGATGTCGATGGTCAGCTTCAACTGCTTGCCCGGCACCGCCGGCTTTTCATCGAGCTGTCCCACTTCCTTGCCCCGGCTGTTTACCAGCACCTGCCGTGAACCATTTTTCCCCATCAAAATCGAGTTGTATTCCAGCTCTACCCCGGATTTGCCCACCACGTCGCCCGGGTTATAGAGCTCCCAGCGCGCCTGGTTCAGCATCTGCTCGCTCACTTCACCGACATAACCCACCAGGTGAGCCATGAAGCCGTTGCGGGGATACAGGCGGCGGTGGGCGGTGATGGTATCCAGCTCGGGCAGTTCGTTGCGGTGAGACTCGATGAACGCCAGCTCGTCCGGGGTAATGTCTTCCTTGAGATAAATGGGCTGGTATTGCGGAGTGCCGGCGAATTTGCGCAGGCGTTCGCGAACTTCCTTTGGGTCGAGGTGCAGCCCCTGCGCGATGAGATCGGCGTCTCCGGAAAGATCGCGCGTGGAATCGCGCAACAGCAGCGCCGTAAACGAGGGATAGTTGTCCACGATGACCCGCCCGTCACGGTCCAATATCTTGCCCCGCGGCGCCAGGATGGGGACTTCGCGGGTCTTGTTCTTCTCCGCCAGTGCTGCGTAGAACTCGCTCGAAACCACCTGCAGGCGCCACAAACCGTAGGCCAGGACCAGAAAAACGACGAGGATAATGTATTGCACCGCAGTCAGTCGGAAACTCGAAACTTTTTCGTCGCGGCCAAACATGGGATCAGTCGTCAGTCGTTGGCCATTGGTCGTGGCCAAGCACGTTACGTTCAATTGTAGACCGCAGAAGAACCGCTTTTGTTGTCATCCACGGTGACGGAGGGACATCACCGGTTGGATGGATGAGCGGCTGAGGGATTTTGCCAACGGCCAACGACCAATGACCAACGACGGTCCTCACGCTCTCTGCTTGAACCGGTCCAGCAGGGTGAACAGAATCGCTGCGGTCGCCGCATTGATCAGGGCCGCTCCTAACTCGTGTCCCCAACTCCACTGCACCGTCAGTTTCACCAGGCCGCGCGCCACCGTGAAATACACGATCTGATGCACGATGTAGAAGAACAGGGTCACCAGAAAACGCGCGCCAACGTTGTCCACGTCCAGCTTCGCCCCTAGCGAGGAAGCGCCAAACCCCACCACGGTCTTCGCGATGCCATAAATTCCGATGGGATTGTGAGTCAGTGAATCCTGCAGCAAGCCGATCAGGGCTCCGGTCAACAACCCGGCCACCGGGCTGCGCCGCGCCACCGCAAAAAAGATCACCACCAGCAAGGGCAGATCGAAGAGAGAGAAGAAATGCAGCCGCGAAGGTATAAAAGCCTGCAGGAACAGAGCCGCAAGAGGAACGCCGATCGCCACCGGAGGGCTGAACCGGTAAACCTCCACTTGCTCTTGTGATGTGTAAGTAATGGGCACGCTAGTGGGGTTTGTCCTCCGACGCTGCCGGTTCGGATGCCACACCCGTCCCCGTTTTTTCCGCCTGTTGCGACCTCAAAGCCGGCTTGGGCGAGCCTGTCGGTTTTGCCGCTCCCGCAGCTGGATCTCCGCTTTTCACCGCTGGCTTGGAATCGGAGGCAGATGACGGCGCCTTGGGCGCGGCGGCTGACGTCGGCGCCTGCTTGGCCTCGACCGCAGGCTTATCCGGAACCGAGGGCAGGCGCTGGGTCAAAATATCGACCGCGCGCACACTATTCGTCTCCGCCACCGCCGGGGCACGTTCTTCCTTCTTGGTGATGACTAGAACTTCCTCGAGCTGGTTCAGGTTCACTGTGGGTTTTACCCGGATATTGAGAAACAGGTCCGCCCCTGGCGAAACCTTCATCACCGTGCCCACGGGAAGTCCCTTGGGGAAGATCTGGTCGCCACCGCTGGTCACGACCAACTCTCCTGGTTCCACCAGTTCCCCGGTCATCACATTGGCCAGAATCACTTCGCCGGCCGGAGTGCCCCGGACCACGCCCTGGGAGCGCGATTTGTCCACAATGGCGCCCACGCCGCTGCTGTAATCGTTGATCAGGAGCACCTGCGCGGTAGAACCGAACGCCCGCAAAACCTTTCCCACCACGCCATCGGCGGTAATCACCGCCATGTCTTTCTCCACTCCGTTATGAGCGCCCTTATCGATATAGACCGACCGCGACTGTTCGCTGCCGCTGGTGCCGATCACCTGCGCGGCCACGGTCCTGGCGATGTACTGTTCCTTGAAGCCCAGCAGGGCCTGCAGGCGGCGAGCCTGGCGGGCGTCGTCGGACAGGCGCACCTGCTCCAGGCGAAGCCGCTCGATCTCAAACTTCAGGTCGCGATTCTCCTGCCGCACCCCCCGCAGGTAAACATAGTCATGCCAGAGATTGCCCACGCCGCTCTCGCACCAGATGATGACTTTCTCCAGGGGAGCGACCGCGCTGACCGTCCACAGCCGGATCAGGCGGGTGGATTCTTCTCCTCCCGACCGCTTGACCTGGACCGCCAATCCCAGCACCTGGGCGAACAGGATTACCGCCAGGATGGTGACATTACGGTAGCGGCTGATGAGATTTTCCATGGAACGACGGTTTCGGGTTTCTGCTTTCCAGTTCTAGTTTCGACACCGGCGGAGCGATGGATGGCTGCGGCAACTGACGCGAGACGGGCGAGGACGCCCGTCCTCCATTGAACACACGGGAAACTGGAAACCGGAAACGAGAAACTGATTCACAGCTATTCGATTGAAATTTTCCGCAGCAGCTTGAAATCGCTGAGCATCTTGCCGGTGCCCAGCACCACGCTGCATAGCGGATCGTCGGCGATTGAAACCGGCAACCCGGTTTCCTCGCGAATGCGCTTGTCGAGATTCTTGAGCAGCGCTCCACCGCCGGTCAGCACAATGCCGCGATCGCTGATGTCGGCGGAAAGCTCGGGCGGTGTGCGCTCCAGGGCCACCCGCACCGCGTTCATGATGGTCGAGACACACTCACTCAAAGCTTCGCGGATTTCGCTGTCGTCCACGGTGATGGTTTTGGGCACGCCTTCGATCAGGTTGCGGCCCTTGATTTCCATGGTCAGCGGCTTTTCCAGCGGGTACGCGGAGCCGATTTCCATCTTGATCTGCTCGGCCGTGCGTTCGCCCACCAGCAGGTTGTATTTGCGCTTCAGGTAGTTCATTACCGCTTCGTCCATCTGGTTGCCGGCCATGCGCACGGAACGGGAATAAACGATGCCGCTGAGAGAAATCACTGCAATGTCAGTAGTGCCGCCGCCGATATCCACCACCATATTGCCGCTGGGTTCGGTAATGGGAAGCCCGGCGCCGATGGCCGCTACCATGGCCTGTTCCACGAGGTACACTTCGCTGGCCTTGGCGCGATAAGCGGAGTCCATGACCGCGCGTTTTTCTACTTGCGTAATTTCCGAAGGCACGCCGATCACAATCCGGGGATGCACCAGCATCTTGCGGTTATGCGCCTTCTGGATGAAGTAGTTGAGCATCTTCTCGGTGACTTTGAAGTCGGCGATCACGCCATCTTTCATGGGCTTGATGGCCACGATGTTGCCAGGCGTGCGGCCCAGCATCTCTTTGGCTTCCTTGCCCACGGCCTCGACTTCGCCCGTATTCTTGTTGATGGCGACGATGGAGGGTTCGTTCACCACGATGCCCTTGCCGCGCGCGTACACCAGCGTGTTGGCCGTCCCCAGGTCAATGGCAAGATCGCTGGAGAAAATGCTGAACAGCGACCTCAGGTTGCGGGTTGAAGAAGGAAATCCGTTGGATGACATACGCGATTTAGCTCTCTCGGACCGCTGTCATTGCCGGGCATGCCCGGTTTGTTCTGTGCGGTTGGGGGGCCGTGCCTTAATTGTATGGGACGATCCCCGTTTCGCCGTCAAACCAAAGTCCCAGTACCTCGGGGATTGCTCCCCGGCCGTTCCCGGCGCTATTGAATGACGATCTTTTTCTGTACCGTATTGACCCCGCCCTTGGCGTTCTGGGCGGTAATTGTGATCACGCTCTCCCCCTGCGGAAGCGGAGGCATGAAGTAGTGAAAGCTGCCATCTACGCCCACCACCGGTACTTCCCGGCCGTTTACCATTACCCGCGCGCCCGCCTCGGTTTTCCCGGTCAGCTCGATCACGTGGCCATGCTGCATAAACGGATCCAACTCCAGGTCAATGGCCGCCGTGTTCTTGCCCTTTGGAATGATAGTGAAGCGGTTCTTCTGGCTTTCCACCGACTCCTTCTCGGTCGCATCGTAGGACTGGACCAGCCAGTAATAGGCGCCCTCTCCCAATCCCGAAACGATCACGTCAGCCGTATTTACCTTGCGATCGACAATAGTTGACGAGAAATACGGGTTCCGCGAAATGCGCAGCCGGTAACCCGCTGCATTGGCCATCGCAGTCCAGGAAAATTCCACCGGCTTGGTGTCTCCCGAGGAAAAAATCGGCATCATGTTGGCCGGTGAAATCGGAGTCGGCGGCCCGATCTCTTTCAACTTCGCCATGCGCGGCGACTGCGACTGAAAGGCAACTTTCTCCCAATCCGCCAGGTGGACGACTTCACCATTGCGCGCGATTTCTCCCGACCCTTTTTTGACCAGAATCTCGTGCTGATCTGACTTGGGATCGTTGCGCACCATGGCCGCGCTGTCGGGCGCCAGGGAGGCAGTGGCCCCCGCCACGATTACCTGCGACCTCGATCCCTGAACGTAGGTGGCAGTCGACAGATCCACCGTTCCGGTGCTTACCGCTACCGAAACGTTGGTCTGCTGCTGGTCGTTGGCCGAGTTTTCTTCAATTACGATCAGAGAATCCTGCTTTACCGTGTAATTGGTGCCATCGTTGAAGACAATCTTGGCCATGCCTTCAGATCCGGTCTGGACCACATCGCCTTTTTCCAGGGGCACGTTGTAGTCGGCAGTCAGCCAGCTGTTGCTGCTGGCCTTTTTCACCCGCACTGTACCGTCCAGAGCGGTGATGTGCGCCTGCTGCGAGTTCCCCGCGCCAGTCTTGGCGGTCGTACCCGCCCCGGCCACCATTTCTAGCAGCCGGCTGCCCAGACTGCTGACCGACTTAACTCCCTTTTGAGTGAACTGTGGAAAGGCGAAATTCATCCCTACAAACAGCACGGCCGCAATGAACAACACTCCCAGGGCCACGCTGCGATAGGTGACCGTCTTCCACGCTACGTGGATTCCCGGTTTGCTACTCGAAGACACAAAGGGCACCAAAAACCAGTCAAACCTTGAAAATATGAGGTATTTCCGAGAGTATCACAAGCATTACTGCCGGGGCAGGGGTGATTACCTTGGGTCGCACCCCCGGGCGGCCATGTCCGGTGGTGCCAAATGTGGCGCGAGTATCCCGCTCGTGTGGCTCGGCATGAGAACACCCACAAACACGGAGTCATCCTGAGGGACGTTTAGTCCCGAAGGATCTTGCGCGCATCGCCACGCGAGCAGGGGGGTGCACGTTCGCTCCGCGCCACATGCTTCGCAGGCCCAGCATGACGCCGCGCAGAAGGCGGAGGAAGTTCAAAGCTGATCCCCTACCCGCCAGCCCCCGCAGTTGCCGCCCATCACGCTCGCCTGTAGCATAGATAGTTCCAGCAATTCTTCAGGAGGCACTTATGGCAACCGATACTCTCGCCAGCCCAGCCATGCTCGGCAGCAGCACTACCACCAAGGTTTACAAGAATTTCATCGACGGCGAGTGGGTTGAATCCTCGACCGGAGAGACCTTCGAAGACCGCAACCCCGCCGACACCCGCGATGTCGTCGGCATTTTCCAGAAATCCGCTAAAGCCGACGTGGACGCGGCGGTTGAAGCCGCCCGCAACGCCTTCGCCAAGTGGCGTCTGGTGCCTGCGCCTCGCCGGGCCGAAATCGTCTTCCGCGCCGCCGAAATGCTGCTGGAGCGCAAAGAAGAATATTCCCGCGACATGACCCGCGAGATGGGCAAGATTCTCAAAGAGACTCGCGGCGACACCCAGGAAGCCATCGACACCGCCTACTACTTCGCGGGCGAAGGCCGCCGCCTGTTCGGACCGACTACGCCCTCCGAGCTGCCTAACAAGTTCGCTATGGCGGTACGCTCTCCGATTGGCGTTTGCGGCATGATCACGCCGTGGAACTTTCCCATGGCCATCCCGTCATGGAAGATTCTTCCCGCCATCGTCTGCGGCAACACCTGCGTGATCAAACCCGCCCAGGACACGCCGCTCTCCACCTTCAACCTGGTGCGAACTTTGTCCGATGCCGGCGTTCCCAAGGGTGTGATCAATATCGTCATCGGATTCGGCTCCCAGGTTGGCGCTCCTTTAACCGAACATCCCGATGTGAAAGCCATCTCGCTGACCGGTTCCACCGAAGTGGGGCGCACCGTAGGCACCACCGCCGCCAAAAGCTTCAAACACTGCTCGCTGGAGTTGGGCGGCAAGAATCCCATGATCGTGCTCGATGACGCCAACCTCGATCTGGCCATCGAAGGCGGGCTGTGGGGCGGATTCGGTACCACCGGCCAGCGCTGCACCGCCACCAGCCGCATCATCGTGCAGAAAGGCATCTACGCCCAATTCGTGGAGCGCTACGTAGAGCGCGCCAAGCGGCTGCGCGTCGGCAACGGGCTGGACGAGAGCACCGAGATGGGCCCGGCCGTTAACGAAGCCCAGCTCAAGACCGACCTCAGCTACGTGGAAATCGGCAAATCCGAAGGCGCGCGCATGAAGTGCGGCGGCAATCGCCTGGATAAAGGCGAATATCAATACGGCTACTTCATGGAGCCGACCGTGTTTGTCGATGTCGATCCCAAGATGCGCATCGCCCAGGAAGAAATCTTCGGCCCGGTGGTTTCCATCATTCCCTGCGAAGACCTGGAAGACGCTGTCGCCATCGCCAACGGCATCGAGTACGGGCTGTCCTCTGCTCTCTATACCAGGGACGTGAACCGCGCCTTCGTCGCCATGCGCGACCTGCAAGCCGGCATCACTTACATCAACGCGCCGACCATCGGCGCCGAAGTCCACCTGCCCTTTGGCGGAGTCAAAGCCACCGGCAACGGCCATCGCGAAGGCGGTATGGGCGCGATTGATTTTTATACCGAGTGGAAGGCGATTTACGTGGACTACTCAGACCGGCTGCAGAAGGCGCAGATCGATCGCGTGGACTGATGCAACGTAGCGCCGCCGTCCCGGCGGCTCTCCTGCGGGCGTCTCGCCCGCAGCGCCGAGGGCGGCCCCCCCCGGGACAAGCGGCAAGATACGGCGCCACATTACTTAGATGGAGCTTCATGCCCCCTACCCAAATCCGCGAAATCGCCGCCGCGCAGCGCCTTGACAACGTCCGCTACGCCATCCGCGACCTGGCATCGGTAGCCGACGAAGTCACGAAACAGGGTCACAAGGTTCTGTCGCTCAACGTCGGCGATCCCAACCTCTTCGACTTCCAGACGCCGCCCCACCTGATCGAAGCCGTCCACAAAGCCATGCGCGAGAACCGTAACGGCTATGCGCCGTCGCCAGGAATACCTGAGGCGCTGGAAGCCATTCGCGCCGAAGCTGCGCGTAAAGGAATCTCCACGGTGCAGGACGTATTCGTCACTTCTGGCGCCAGCGAAGCCGTGGACGTCTGCATCTCCGCGCTGGTCAATCCCGGCGAGAGCATTCTCACGCCCAGCCCCGACTACCCGCTCTATTCCGCGGTGCTGTGCAAGCTGGGCATTCCGGTTGTGACCTACGATCTCAATGAAGACGACGCCTGGCAGCCTGACCTGATCGATCTGCAGCGCAAAATAAATTCGCGCACCCGCGCCATTGTGCTGATCAATCCCAACAATCCCACCGGCGCGCTCTGCTCCCGCCGCATGCTGGAGCGGCTGGCCGAACTGGCGCGGCGTAATAATCTGGTGATCTTCGCCGATGAGATTTATGACAAGCTCATACTGGACGACGCTGGAAAGGGCGACGGAGAAAAAGCGGCTCACCTATCCATCGCCGCCATCGCGCCCGACTTGCCGGTCGTCACTTTCGGAGGGCTCTCAAAAAACTATCTGGCGCCCGGCTGGCGCATCGGATGGGGCATCGTCAGCGGGAATGGCGATGCGGTAAAGCCATACGTGGAAGGCATTCATCGCCTGCTGCGCGCCCGCCTGTGCGCCAATCACCCCGAACAGTACGCCATCAAAGTCGCCCTCGAGGGACTGCAGGACCACCTCATCGAGACCTGTAACAAGCTTTGCGCCCGCCGCGATCTCACGGTGCAATGGTGCAATACCACTCCTCGCGTGAGTTGTGTTTCCCCGCGCGGCGCGTTTTACGCCTTCCCTCGTCTCGACATCAAGGAAGGCGACGATGTTTTCGTCAAAGAACTCTGCCGTCAGAAGCATGTGCTGGTCGTGCACGGCTCCGGCTTCGGGCAAAAGCCCGGCACCCGCCATTTCCGCATCGTGTTCCTGCCCGACGAGCCCACGCTTACCACGGCCTACCAGTCAATGGCAGACTTCATCGCCGAAAGATACAAATAATTCCAGACCGAAAAAATGTAGACGCGAGCATCCGAGCTCGTGCGGAAGCATCACAAATGCCGTCAGGTCCGTGGCACCTTTGCACGAGTGGGACGCTCGCCGCTACAACTAACGCGAGAAAGCCAGCTCCGGAACGCCTGCCAGTTCCCTGAACTCTTCCGGCGTCAGGCGCAATGACCCCGCCCGCATATTCTCCTCCAGGTGCTCGATGGAAGAGGTTCCGGGAATCGGCAGCATCAGCGGAGAGCGCTGCAGCAGCCATGCCAGTGCCACCTGCATGGGCTGGGCGCGATGCGCGTCCGCGATCCGCTGCACCGCCTCCTGCGCCGCTTTGCCCGCCCCCAGCGGGAACCAGGGAATGAAGGCGATTCCGTTCTGCTGGCAATAGTCGACTACGTAGTCCCACTCGCGATCGGCGAAGCTGTAACGGTTCTGCACCGAAACAATTGACACTACCTTGCGCGCCCGCTCAATGTGCTCGCGGGTAACGTTCGACAATCCAATCAGGCGAATCTTGCCCTCGGACTGCATCGCGGCCAGAGCGCCCAGCGACGCTTCCAAAGCCACGATCGGATCGGGAATATGGAGCTGGTACACATCAAGGCGCTCGCGGCGAAGCCGCCTTAAGCTGCCCTCGACCGCCTTGCGCAAATGACCAGGCGTGGCTTCGTGAGCCCACAGGCCCGGCCCGGGACGAATCCACCCGCCCTTGGTTGCGATTACCAGATCTTTGGGATAGGGGGACAGCGCTTCGGCGATTAGCTCTTCGCTGACCTCGGGACCGTAAGAATCGGCGGTATCGATGAAATTCACGCCCAGCTCAACCGCCCGGCGCAGCACCGCCAGCGCCGCGGCGCGATCCTTCGGCGGTCCCCAGATCCCCGCTCCGGTCAGACGCATTGCTCCATAACCCAGACGTCGGACGGTCAACTCGCCGCCCAAAGTCAATGTTCCTGCTGAAACCTCCGCGCCGTTGTTCACCGGTTTCCTCCAGATAGAATTTCCAACTCTATGGATATTAAAATTGGGTACCCATTTCTCGCGCAGGTCGCGAGAAGTGATCGAGCCCGGCCAGGATTCTCAGACTGGGGGAGACCAATCCGGGTCACTAACCTGATGTTGAATCCCAAAGTAAAATAGTCGAAGCGCTCCTGGCTGAGGCGCGTATCGGGTAACCAACATGTCAGATTACTATGATGACGAAAGTTTCGAGAACGCTACAAAAGAATGCGCTTACCCGGCTTGGTGTTTCTTGGAAAATCTGATTAAATCAGCGCACAGTCTTCCCCCTCGAAAGTCGATGTGATCGACATTCATTGCCATGTCTTGCCTAATGTGGACGACGGTTCCAAATCCTGGGACATGTCTCTGGAGATGTGTCGCGCAGCCGCTGAGGACGGCATCGAGCATATCGTCGCCACTCCGCATGCCAACGAACGCTTTCACTACAACCGTCAGCATCTCTCCAGCCACCTGGAATATCTCCGCGTGCTGGTAGGCAAGACGCCGCGCCTGACCCTGGGCTGCGATTTCCACCTTTCCTACGACAATCTGCAGGAAGTTCTCGTTTCACCAGAGCGCTTCACCATCGAAGACAGCCACTACCTGCTGGTGGAGTTGAGCAACTACAGCGTTCCCTCGCAGATCAGCGAGTGCTTCACTCGCATGGCTGACCTCGGCATCACTCCGGTGATTACCCATCCTGAGCGCAACCCTATTTTGCAGGAGTCCAAGGAGCGGATATTGCAATGGGTCGACCAGGGCTGTGCCATTCAGATGACGGCCTCTGCCGTGACCGGAAGCTGGGGACAAAAAGTCGCTCGCGTCGCCGAATGGCTCCTGGAACGAGACGCCGTACATGTGCTCGCTACCGATGCGCATGACACCAAGCACCGTCCCCCCGCGCTCTCCGCCGCCCGCGAAAAAGTGGCCAAACTCTGTGGGCCCGATGTCGCCAAAGCCCTGGTGGACGACAATCCCCGGGCTGTAATCAGCGACAAGCCGCTACCCTACTTTCCCAATCCGGTGACAAAAGGCAAATAGTTGTCGGCAGTCGTTGGTCGGTCGTCGTTAGCCGAGCGCTCGACCAGACGGCGGAGATATGGAGTTCAGATGCCCTCTGGGAAAGATTTTCGGAGAAAAGGCGGGGCGGATAGTCAACGACCAAGGACGAACGACTGACTCTCTACTTCTGCGGCGGGACCATTACTGCCGGGCGCTGATTCAACATGGGCGATGCGTGGAGGGGTTCGGGCTGCGAGGTCATAGCGCTTTCCGGATTCAACAGGTGCTCTTTGTCAGGTCCCAATCCCAACTTGATCAATGCCCGGGAATCGGGAACCACCTTGCTTTGCCAGCCATTGTCAGACTGGAAGCGCTCCATCGCGCTCTGCGACTTGGCATCCCAAACGCCGGAAGGACTGCCGTCCAGGTAGTGTTCCCGAATCAGCGCCTCCTGAATTTCGCGGGAGCGTTCCGGATCGATCTTTTGCTGGCCACGCTTGGCGCTCTTGCGACCTCTCTTGCTCTTGCTGCTCTTGTGGAAGGCCTTTCGGGAAGTCGAAGTGGAAACGGTTCGCAGGCTGGACTCAGGCCGGGAGGCAGGAGTGGGAGCGGTGGGCGCGGTCTGCGCGGAAGCTATCCCACATACCAGGAGCAATGCGCTCCCGGCGCTCAGCAACTTGACCGGAATGGACGATCCGCCAAGCCTCAAGTTTTACCCCTCTAAATCAAGTCCAGAAATCCTGACCCCTGTAAACCGGGCCCCTTTGAAGTTCATGCCCAGGCACACAGGGGTAGCTTTCCGACCGAGCAGGCAGGGTAAACCATCCGTCCACCGAGCGCCAGCCTCTTTTAGGCCAGGGTCAGGTTACGGAAGTGTGCCGGCGAGGAAGATGGTGCCGCCATCGCGGCCCGCGCCCCGCTGCCGGACCAGGAAGACTACGTCCTGTCCGCTCTTCAAGGTAGCGGCAACGCTGTTGAACTCGTCTTCGCTGTTGACCGCCTGTTTATTAATCTCGAGGATAATGTCCCCGCGGCTCAAACCCACGTCTTCGGCAAAGGAGCCTGACTTTACATCCCGCACAATCACGCCCTTGCCCGCCGCGACATCCAGACGGTCAGCCATCTCCTGGGTCAGGGTTTGCACGCTCAGGCCGAGTTTGCTTTCCTTCGGCCCGGTCTCGACGCCGGTGTCCTCTTCGTCACCCAGGCGAGCGGCAAACAGCTTGGCCCGGTCAGCCACCGTGGTGGTCACTTCCTGCTTCTTGCTGTTGCGGATGAAACCGACTGCGACTTTCGAGCCTGGTTTGCGGCTGGCGATGTCAGCCACCAGTTCGTCGCCATTCTTGACCGGCTTACCGTCAATCGCGACGATCGTGTCGCCGACTTTCAAGCCGGCCTGTTCTGCCGGGCTGCCCGGAGTCACGTTGGAAATGGTCACGCCGGAGCCGGTTCCATACACCCGGGCGATGGCGGGATTCTCCAGCGCGTTGAACATGATTCCGATCGAACCGCGCGCTACACGGTGTTCAGGGCCGACCAGCTGGTTATAAACCTGCGCCACGGTATTTGAAGGCAGCGCGAATCCCACCCCCGCGTAGGCGTTGGTGTCGGTAAGAATCGCGGTGTTGATGCCGATGATTTCGCCCGCCATGTTAACCAGCGGCCCCCCGGAATTGCCCGGATTGATGGCAGCGTCAGTCTGTATGAAAGATTGAAATTGCCGGTTAGGCACGATGTTGCGGCCCTTGGCAGAGACGATTCCCGCAGTCACGGTCTCCTGTAGCCCAAATGGACTGCCCACCGCCAGCACCCAGTCTCCCACCTGCATGCCGTCAGAATTTCCCAGCTTCGCCGTAGGTAGCGGCTTGTCACTCTCAATCTTGATTACCGCCAGATCGGTTTCCTGATCGGAGCCAATCACTTTGGCGTCGTGCAACATTCCCGGCGGATCGTCCTGCAGCTTGACTCGAATACGGTCCGCCTTCTCCACCACATGGCGATTGGTGACGATGTAGCCTTTGGGATCGACAATTACGCCTGAGCCCAGCGAGCGTTCGCGAATCGACCCTCCGCCCGGACCACCTTGCCCGCCCTGGCCGCCCTGACCGCCGAAAAACCGGTCAAAAAAATCATCGAACGGGTTGCTGTCATCGTCGCCCTGGCCCTGACCGCCGCGACGGCGGCGTTGCGTTTTGATGGTCGATTCGGTGTTGATATTCACCACGCTGGGCTCGAGCTGCTTCGAAATCTGGGAAAACTGGTTGGAGAGCATCTGCGGCGAGGGCACCGTCAACATGGCCGCATCGGACGAGGAGGACGTTTTCTTGTCCTGCCCCTTCACCCCGTAAGAGATCACCGTCCCAATCAGGATGCCGACCGTCAAAGTCAGCAGGATCGAAAGAGTGTAGGCGGGACGGTTCGCCGTCAATCGCGCCCAAAGAGCGCTTACGCGCTGATTCATAATGACTTCCTCCGCAATGATTCGACCCTTGATTATACCTTCCCGTGGACGACAGGTACTACCCGGAAATGCCGAACACACGTCTGCTACAGCGGTTAGACGCGAATTCGACGAAAAGTGTTGCGGCAAACCGGAACGGCTACAAGCGGATGGCCGATAGCTTCACGGTGTTGTCGTCTGCTGCACGCCCTTGTCATCCCGAGCGAAGTCGAGGGACATGCTTTCAGCGGGCGCCAAACCGAACGGCGTCGCTCCTGCACCAGAGCAAGCAGCAGATCTTTCGACGCCGCGAACACTCAAGATGACAAAAAGCCCCGTCCCATCTTCCCAAAGAGCGAAAGACGGGGCGGGGTCCCCCTGCCGACAACTTCTAGAAGTAGAACTTCGCACCCAGCTGGATCAGGCGGGGATTGTGCGCCTGCACCACCTGTCCGAAGTTGCTTGCATTGATGTCCCCAATCGGGTTGAAGAACTGGGCGTGATTGAAGACGTTGTAGGCTTCGAATCGCAGCTCCAGCCGGGTAGATTCGGTGAACTTTGTGTCTTTCGCGAACACGATGTCCATATTGTTGAGCCCCGGTCCGTGGAACGGGTTGCGGCCCGCGTTACCGATCGTGCCCAGAGTTGCTTGAGCGAAGTCGCTGGGATTGAAGTAATCATTGTTGGGGGCGCTTCGCGGATCAAGCGCCTTGACCGGCGCCACTTCGTTCGGCAGGTCCCAGCAGCCGTAGAAGGACAACGCGTCACAGGTAAGCGAAGTGAAGCCGCTGTCCTTGATCACGACCGGAAGGCCGGATTGCAGGGTGTCGATTCCCGAGATCCTCCAGCCATTGCTGAAGCGGTCGGGCAGGAAGCCCAGTCCACGAATGCGCCGGAAGTTCGGGATCTCGTAGGTGAAGCTGGTTACCAGGCGGTGGCGCACATCGAACAACGAATCCGCGTAGTCCAGCTTGGGGTTGAAGGGATTGGTGCCCAGGCTGGTGCCGCTCACATCGGCATTCTCGAACGATGAGGAGAGGTCCAGAGAGTGGGCATAAGTATAAGAAGCTAAAAAGCTCAAGCCATGGGTCGGCGCTTTATTGACGCTGACTTGAAGAGAGTTGTAATTCGAATTTCCGAAACTGGCTTCCTGGCCGATTGATCCGAATTCGTTGCCCGGATAAATCGAGTGAGTGGGGAAAAGCGGGTGCTGCAGCACGGCGTTGGCAACGCAGTTCGGATCCGCCGCGCACAGCGCCGCCCCCGCCATGGTGATGGGGTTTTGTTCGATTGTGATCTGCTCGTGACGTCCTTCGGCCCCGACATATCCAACGCTCAGCACGGCGTGCGCCGGCAGTTCGCGTTGGACGGTAAAATTGTAGTTCTCCGAATATCCGGGCACGAATTTGGGATTGATCACATTGAAGAACAACGATCCGTCAACCCCGTACTGGCTGAAGTCCACATTGCTGCCGCGAGGCGGAGGCGAAGCCGGAAAGGGATTAGGCGTCGCCGCCCCGCCGTTCACCGGCACAAACGGATTCGCGAAGGAAGGGTTGACGGTGTTGACTGCGGTAGAAAACGGGGGCGAGATCACGTTCTGCAGCGCCAGCTCTTCTTCGCCGCGGTTGAAGTAAATTCCGTAGCCGGCGCGTATGGAAAGTTTTCCCGGGCCGCCCGACAACCGTCCCCAGTCCGGACTGTAAGCGAATCCCACTCGCGGACCGAGGTGCTTGTAACTTGTCTGCACGCCGCCGGTGGAGGTGCATCCCGCTTCACCCGGAAACACCAGGCCCATCGGCGCTGTGGGATAGATCGTGGACTGCACGCCGGGGGTGAAACAATCGATCGCCAGTCCATTGTTGAAGTTGTCGCTGAGGGGCGTGTCAATCTGCCAGCCCAGCCCGTAGTTTAAGGTGAAGTTGTCCCGCACCTTCCATTGGTCCTGGATATAGCTGTAATACTCCTGGGTCTTGGCGTCGATGGTATCGCCGCTGCCCTGGGTGTAGCTGTCAGGGAAGCCCAGCAGGAAGTCGGCCCCCGAATTTCCCGTGCTGAACGGACCGGTGGCCCCGAAGGTGAAATCGCCATTGTTATTTGCCGAGAACGGGTTGAACACGCTGTAGCGCCGCATTTCGAATCCCATCTTCAGGCTGTGCTTTCCGATGATTTTCGAAAAGTTGTCAGTGAACTGGTAGGTATTCTCAATCCGCGGTTGCGGGCCGTTGCCGCTGAAGCCGAGGGTAAAAAAGCCCGTCACACCGACCAGAGGCGCGCTGGCTCCGGAAGAGCTTTGCGGAGTGATTCCGGTGAAGCCGAAGGCTGAAGGCTGGCTTGGGTCGGTCGGGAACACCGCGGCGAAATTCTGCCGCGAGAAACCGACCCGGGCCTCATTCAGAGTAGTCGGAGAGAAACTGTGGTTGAAAGCCACCGTGATCTGCTTGGTATGGCTGTCGTCGGTTTCGCCAAATCCGGGGAGATTCGCCCCCAGAAACGGCAGCGTGAAACTGTCGGGAAAGCGCTCAAGCGCGGCTGAGCCCCAAATCGTGTTGTTCACATTGAAGGTGTGGTCGATGCGAAAGATGTACTGGTCCTGGGTAAGCGTTTCGATCGGATTAAATACGTAGGTGTTGTTCCCGAAGTTGGGCAATGGAACAAACTTCAACAGGCTTTGGGAAACTGGATTGAAGTCGGCGGTCGGGATTACACCGTTCGGCCAGAGGGTGCAATATGCGGTTCCAGCGGGCTGGGTGATGCCGTTGCTGTTTTGCAAGGCAATCGGAGAGACGTTGGAGCCAAACGGACAAGCCGCGCCGCCGCCGGAAAAATTCCCGCTGCGCTGGGCCGCCGTAAACACGGTGGGATTGCCACCGTTTTCCGCCAGGCCGGAGGTGTCAGGCTCGCTGGCCCGGTTCCCCTGGTAGGAGAAAAAGAAGAAAGTATGGTTTTTCCAGATGGGCCCGCCAATGGTTCCGCCAAACAGATTCTGGTGGAAGGGAGCGGGCGTAAGCGCAAAGTAGTTTTTTGTATTGAGGAAAGTGTCGCGATAAAACTCAAACAGGTCGCCATGAAACGAATTGGTTCCGGATTTAATGGCGGCATTCAGAATCGCTCCGGAATTTCTTCCGTATTCGGCATTGATGGTGTTGGTCACCATGTTGAATTCGGCGATGGCGTCCGGGCTGGGAATCAACAGCCGGTCGTTGAGCGATATGTCGTTGTCATCGATGCCATCGATCAGATAGCTGTTCTGCTGCGCCTGGCTGCCATTGGTTGCGAAGGTGTCGCCGAACCGGTCGGAGGTGCCAACCACTCCGCTCTGCAGTTGTTGAAGCTGGATCCAGTTGCGCCCCAGCAGCGGCATGTCGACAATCTGCTTTCCTGAAATCACCTCGCCCAGCTGGTTGCTGGTGGTTTCTACCTGTACTGGATTGGCTTCCACCTCGATCGTTTCAGTCGCCGTGCCGATTTCCATCTGAATGGGAAAGGCATAGTTCTGATCGAGCACCAGCGTAATGCCGTGGCTCTCCTGTCTCTTGAAGCCACTCTTGCTGGCGCTGACACGGTACGTTCCAATCGGAAGCTGGATGAATTCGTAGTTTCCTTTGGCATCGGAGACGACGGTGCGAGCCAGGCCGGTTCCAGTGTTCATGGCAGCCACGGTAACTCCCGGCAGCACCGCACCGCTGCTGTCGGTAACCGTTCCGTGAATCCGGGCATACAGATTGTCAGCTCGCGCCGAGGGTAAGAGGGCCACTCCGATGAGGCCGATAAGGGCTACTTGCAAAAATAGTTTGAACCGCAAAGTGGGATACTTCATTGACTTCTCTCCTGAGCGAAATGCTTATGGAAGGTGCCGCCAGGACGCGGGACGCAGCGTAGGGGTGATGCTGGGCTGGGTGAACATCCGAAGACGGGGCCGAGTTGCTCATTACAGTAAAAACTGTAGGCCGAAGTCGCTGCTGAGAAAATACTCGCGGCCTGATGAAAAATTATTTGCCAGAGAGAGATGCAATTTGCCGTCCACTTGCGCAAGTGCGCACATTCGCAAACTTTTGTTTTTTTGTCAGCAATTTAGCGGTGAGGGCGCTGTAGAGAGGACGCGAGCTTATTTCCAAGCTACAGAGATTTACATTGTAAAAGTATGTTTTCGTGAAACCGCTGCGGATAGAATCCAGAACAAGTAATGCAAAAGGGTGATGGAAAGCCCTCGGCAACTGGCTAATCGCGATTTGTAACCGACACCCGAAACGGCGGTTTCGATTTCTCGGACGGCTCCATCTCGTAAGTTTGTACAGTTTTTCCTGTATCGTAATCCCTCCACAACCAGATCATTTCCTCCGGAAATTCGGCCGCGCCCTGGCCTGAATTGTGCGTGCCCTTGCCAAAACTGAAGTGGAAGTCATATTCCTTCAGCTTCAAAGCATTGGCCATGCGAAGATTGGCTAGTGGCCAGCTTCCGTAGCGTTCGTTCTCCTGGTCTTCCGAGCCGTCCTGCAGCCAGACGCGCAGGTTGCGTTTGGCTTCGCGCAAGATCTTTTCCGGGTAGTCCTGGCCCCCGTCTGGAACAATGGGATCTTCTTTCCACTGGATGCTGGTAAAGCTGCCAATCCAGGAGATGACGCGACTGAACAGATCCGGCAACTGCCAGGCGGCATTCAATGAACAGACGCCGCCGGACGAAAGCCCGGTGATGGCATGGCTGTACGCGTCTTTGCGGAGGTTGTACCTGGCTTCCACTTCGGCCAGTATCTCGTCTCGCAGAAAACGAGCATAGCGGTCGCTGACCGTGTCATAAAGTGTGCTGCGCATGGAGTCTTTCAGGGTGCGATGCCACTTGTCGGAATAGGCCTTCACAAAGTTGTAGGTGGCTGTGCCCGGCGAGCCGCTGATGTCGCCAGGATTGATGAAGACACAGATCATCACCGGAATTTTCTTCTGCGCAATCAGGTTGTCGATGACGTTCAGCGCCGGGTTGTTGCCATCGCGGTGAATGTACCCGCCGCCATCCTGAAAAACCATTAACGCAGCCGCCACCTTGGGGTCATATTGCGCCGGCACGTAAATCCAGTATTCGCTCTTCATCCCGTCATAAATTTTGCTGGTGTGAATGATTTTCTCGGACAGCGTTCCGGATGGAACGCCGGGTTGAAGATATGAAAGCGGACTGAACGCCGGCAGGTCGAGTCGCCCGCCAAACTTCGTTCCATTAACCAGGTAGTAGAACGAATGCAGCCTGCCCACCGGCTCGATTCGCGCCGCAGCGTACCAAAGATCCGAACCCGAAAGCTGCCGCATCGGCGAACTTGGAGAGCGATCAATCAGCAGCGCCGGCTGAACGGGGGCCTCGACAGCGAAAAAGAAATCCGGCCCCTGTCCAGCCCCGGCAGTTCCGTCTTTCAACTCTTTTCCATCGAAGGATGCGGCGATCGCCTCTCGCAGTTCGGAAGGTTTCGATTTCGCCAGCTCAATGAGTTGCGGCGCCGACATTTTTTCGACGGCAAGCGCGGAAGGGATCAGGCAGAGCGACAGCAGCGCAAGTCTCCACATAGCGGAGATACTATACAGGGCAAGCGCTCGCCGGTGCTGCGGCGATTCCAGACGTAGCGGCCGCTACGGAGTCAATTTCCCGGTTGAGAGATAGTTCTGCGAAGGCACGCCGAAGGCGTCAGCCACCCGATTGAAGAAAGCAAACAATGCGGTGATGTACACCGCCTCCGAAATCTGTTCCTCTTTCCAGCCGGCGGCTCGCAGTTTCTCGACATCCTCGGCGGTGGAGCGGTACGCCGCATCGGTAATGAGCTTTACGTAGTCCATGAGGGCGCGCTCCGCCGCAGTGAGGCCGGCTTCTTCCAACTTGCCCTCCACCAGAGCGGCTACGCATTGATCGGTTGCTCCCTGAACCCGCAGGAAGTAAGCGTGGCTGTCCAGTCAATACGGACAGCGGTTGAGGTAGGAGACGTAACTGGCGATCATCTCCTTGTGCCGACGCTCGAGATGCCCCGCGGAAAAATGAACTGTGTTGGAAAATTCGACTACCTGGCGCAGGAAATCGGGCCGCGCTCCGAAGCACTTGATGATGCCCGGAACCTGCTGCCTTCCGGAGCCGGCTCGCCAGAAATCATAGGCAGCGGCGGTTTCGCCGGTAGCTTCGGCATCCTCGACGATTCGGATCTTGGTAGGTGGCTCTGGCCCTGCAGGCTCGTTCCTGCGAGCGGAGAGGTTGGCGCTAATACGTCCGTCCTTCGCCATCGATTCCAAGCGCCTCACGCCGCGCCGAAGATATTCGTGTCCAGAAAATCGTTGTGAAACTTGCCTTGCGGATCGTACTTCCTGCTCAATTGAACAAATTCGGGCAGCTTTTCATAACTGGAACGCAGCTGCGCCGGAGACATCGTAAACAGCTTTCCCCAATGTGGACGCGCATGGAAGGGCGCCAGTTCCCTTTCGATCACTGGCAACAATTGGCTGACCGCCGGCCAGTCCTGCTTCCAGGTGAAGTGAATGGTGACGCAGGGCTGCTGGTAACAGGGACTCATCCAGAGATCGTCGGCGGCGATGGTGCGGATTTCCGAAATCATCAGGTGCGGCGTGATCTGATCGCGCAATTTTTCAACCGCCAGGATCGCGTCCATTGCATGCTGGCGAGGCACAAAGTATTCCGATTGTAGTTCCTTGCCGGCGCTGGGGGTGAAGCCCATGCGGAAATGCGGCAAGCGCTCGTACCAGGGACCGGGCACACCCATCTGCTCGGTGCAATTCTCGGGGTTGAGCTCGATGATGGGGTGCACATTCCTGGTGGCCGGCTTGGCACCATAAAATTCCGCCGGAGCGTCGAATCGCCGTCCGGATTCTTCGCGGGTTTTGAGCCAGACTTCGTTGAAGCGCTGCTTTTGCCAGTCGGTGAAAAGGCTCACGCTATAGGCGCTGGATTCGATGGCGTCAAAATGGTCGCGTAGTTCGGCCATGGGAAGATCCTGGTAAACGTATTGCCGCATCTGGTAAGTGGGCTGAATATCCAGCGTGACTTTTGTGATTACGCCCAGCGCGCCCAGCCCGACCACGGCTCCGCGAAAGTTTTCGCCATCGTGAGCTCTGGACAGCTTTACTACCTCGCCGGCCGCGGTAATGAATTCCAGCGCCGAGGCCGCAGAGGACAGATTTTTATTCTTGTCGCCCGAGCCATGAGTCGCAGTGCTGCAAGCTCCCGCAATGGAAATATGCGGCAGTGAGGCCAGATTGTGCAGCGCAAAACTCTGGCGATCAAGATAGGGACACAACTGACCGTAGCTCATGCCGGCTTCGACGGTGACGGTGCGCGCCTGCGGGTCGAGCCCGACCACTTTGTCCATGGCCTTCAGCGAGAGCAGCTGATGCTTACTGTCGGCGATTTTGTTGAAGCAGTGTCGGGTGCCAAGCACCTTCAGGCGGCTTTGCTTCTTCACGAACTCCTGCACCTGCTCGAGCGAGCCGGCCGAATACAACTGATCGGTGCTGTATTCAAAATTGCCGGCCCAGTTGGTAAATTTGCCCGCTGCCCATGCAAATAACGGAGAAAGAAAAGGACTGGCAAGCATCACGGATGAGAGTTTGATGAAGGTTCTTTTGTTCACGGGAGTGTCGGCCGACCAGCCGCGCTCATTTTACACCCGGACTTGGTCCACACAGAGCGCCGCATTTCTCAATCCGGGTGCACCATTTCTCGCGCACTTTGCGAGAAGTAGGAGAAACCGCGGCCGCATCGCTCTGAAAAAGTTGAGGGAATTGAAAATGTGTCCAGAGTTCGAATTGAAAGCGTCTCAGCGGCGCAACTTGTCGGCAGCCCACCGTTTGCACAAATCGCAAAAGATGGGGCGACCTGGCATTTTCAGGGATGCGCCAGTTCTACTTTCCGGCGGCGGGGGCGACCGCCCACGGTTTTCCGTCGAAATACGAGGGCAGTTCCAGACCAAAGAGTTTCAGGATCGTCGGAGCTACATCCACAATCGCCGGTTTCTCAATCGCGATCTTGCGGTTGGAAAAAAGTACTCCCGGCACAAGCCGCGGATCCACGCAGTGATCGCCGCTCCAGGCTTTGAGGTTGTCCTCAAAAATGTTGGCCGTGACTTTTCCCATCACCGAGTCCCAGGAAGCCCGGAAGCCTTCGCCGTAACCGACAATCAGGTCAGGCGCGTTGTCTACGTATGGCCCGGCGTAAACGGCATCGCAATCGAACATGCCGGTAATTCCTGCCTTTCCTGAGGCCGGATCGACCAGCCCATCCAGTTTGCTGCGCAGTTCCTCTTTCAGAGTTTCTGCTTCGGCTCCCGCCTCGACGATCCCCTCGCGCTCTCGGCCTTTCAGATTCAGGTAAAGTCCGTTCAGGCCCATTGTGTAAGCGCGAGTGCACGACCAGTCCACATCTTCGAACCAGTCTCCACTTTCGCTTTTACCTTCTTTCAAGGCCAAATAGCCGTTCTGGTGCAGCCACGCATTCAGATTCATGCAGCGGGCGAATGACTTGAATCCGTGATCGGAGATCACCAGGAGCAACGTCTCACCGTCGATCTGCTGCATCACTTTGCCGATCAGCTTGTCCATGCGGTCGTATAGATCCTGAATCACGCGCGGCTTCTGATCCTCGGTCAAATCTCTGACCGCGGGATGATCCTTGTCGAGATAGCGCCAGAACATGTGCTGCACCCGGTCGGTGGTGTCGAAGACGCAGGCACACAGACCCTGCGGAGTTTTCTCCAGCGCGTCGAAAAACATGCGCTCGCGGTCTTCATGATTACCGTAACACTGCGCGAGAAATGCCTGGTCGTCGAGGACCTCTTCGTTAAGCGCCCAGGTGTCCTCCGCCAGTCCCAGCGTGGCGTAGGGGCCGAAGAGCTTGGCCAGATAAATAGAGTAGGTGACCGGGTGCGAAATCGGCAGGTCGGGACGTCCGGGATCGATGTTGACCGGAGTAACGTACACCTCGACCTCGGGAGAAATTTCTTTCAGGTAAAAACGGCAGATGCCGTGAGCCGTGAATCCCATGCCGGCCTTGAACTTCACTGGAATCCACTCGGAATATTCCCCGACTTTCAGATTGAAGCTTTCGGAATCCACTTCAATGCGGGCCCCACCGCGGCGCGCGTCAGGACGGATTTTGAACTCCGCTCGCAAATCGGCGCCAGTACCCAGCGGATTCTCCGGGCCGGGAATGTGGGATTGAAACCCGGCTCCGTTGCGCTCGATTGGTATGCGGACGCCGCCCTCGCGAAATTTGTCCGTGCTGGTGCGGGTGGTGCAGAAGCAGAACGTGCCCTGGCTTCCTTTCAGGTCCGGAACGCACATGCCGGAGAGCAGTACGCCGGGAAATTTTTCCGGAGGAAAAGTTACCGGAACCCGGATGACTGAACAGAATACTCCGGCTTTGCCAAGCCAGTGCCAGAAAGGCGTCCCGCGGCGCAGGCCTTTAATCTCCGGTTTGCCGAGCGGCAGCGAGTACTTGCCAAGGCGCAGGCGCCGCTTGGGCTCACTGATCTGTGCCGAGGAAAGAAACGGAAGATAGTTCCTCAGATCGCGCGCCAGAAAATCATAAATATTATGTTTGCCCGGATTGACTCCGGTTTGAAACGTTGACCACGCGACCGGAGAAATTGCGGGAAAGGTCGTCCGTAAAGGGCGAAACGTTCCCTGGTCGCGAAGCCCGGCGAGGTTCGGCAACCTGCCTTCCGCCATGAACCGGTTGGCCAATTCGGGGTCCATGCCGTCGAAGCCGACGATCACAACCCGCTTGATCTGGGCCTTGCCGTAAGCCTTGCGGCGGCGAAACAATCGAAACAACTGGCGGATTGGCCAGGTAAGCAACGCGTAGAGCGAGTAAAGAAATGCAACGAAGATGGTCCAGAAAGAGGACAGGACGGCAAATCCGGCGCCCGGGCCAGCATAGGCTTCGCTGCGCAGCGGAAATAACAAGACCACGCCAAGGATCAGCGCGATGGTGAAAACAATCCCGAGCCACCGGCGAGTGAATAGACCCAACTTCATACTTGAATTCCCAGGACGGTTTTGAAAAAGAAGCCAGCGATTAATGACACCACAAAAAACAGGACAATCCAGTTCCATTCCATCCAGGCGAAACCGATGACGCGGGGTGGATAGGTGATCGAAACCGATTGAATGGGGCCATTATCCGCGATGGCCGGCTCCCCGGACAGCAACACCCGTTCCCAGAAATTGTCGCGCATGCGAACTGGAGAAACACGGGCGAGTCCGGGCGCCACCACCACCTGTTTCGAAACCGCCTGGCCTGAGGCGGCAAGGTGAATGTCGTATTTTCCTACACGCCGGGCCTCCACACGCCACACGATTTCCTTTTCGCCGGGGACATGAACCGCTGGAGCCGTGCTGGTCAACTCCGCAGGCAGTTGCAATTCAACATCGTTCAACGTGCCCGGATCCGCCACTCGCGCCTCAATCAGAAAGGTCTGCGCCGGACGAAGCGGAACCCATCCCAGATATCGATCCAGTTGCACGATCAGGAAAGTGATGGGCAGTATCGCGATCAAAAAAGGCGTGAAAGCCAGCCGGAGATACCTCCCTGTGCCGCGAAGAATTCTGCCGTACGCGCGCACTACCACCGGCAGTTGGTCCTGGAACAGGCGCACCGCCAGCAGATGGGCCTTTAAGCGGTCCTTGGCCCGGCCGATGGCTTTCTGATCGGAGGTATAGCGAAAGACGATCACCATCAACAGTCCGATCACGATCGAGATGGCAAGCACGAGCAGCAGAGGACTGAGCGTCGAGAGGCCGAAGAAGGCAAGCCCAGATATGGAGGAAGCGGTCATTCAACAATCGCGGTAGTACCTGCTGCTCTTGAGGTATTCAAGCCTCTGTTATCCCGACCGGAGCGAAGCGCGGCGAGCGCGGTGGGGCGACCCGCATTTTCCGGTTGTGCTCCAGACGTTCCGCTGAATCCGCTGCTCCATGCGAATTACTAGGCGGCACTTCACTCGATGTAGCCGAGACCCTGCAATCGCTTGGTCACCTTCTCTTTGGACTCGGTTCCGCCCCCCGCCGGCGACAGGCGATTCACTTCTTTCTCGATGGTGTGCAGCACGAACTCATCGAGCGACGCACAGCCGGAAGCCTCTGCGCATTGCCGGGCTCTTTCCAGCAAGTCACCTTCGATTTTGATCTTTTGAGACGACATCCCGGCCTCCATTCCCCGCGCGGCTCCTCGATTAAAAAACCGAGCGTCCCATCATACCGCCGGGCTTGGGTATTCCAAATTCGGCAAAGATTGTGGGTGCGATGTCGGTGAGCGCCGGATTAGGTGCTGCAATCGCCCGGTTGCTCAACAGCACACCCGGGACCAGGGTGTAATCCATGCAATGGTCGCCGCTCCAGGGGTTGCTGTTATCTTCGAAAACTTCGGCGGGAAAATTACCCAGAATAGTTTGCCATCCGGCTCGGTAGCCGCGATTGTAGCCCACCAGCAGGTCGGGGCCCTGCGCGGCGTAGGGGCCCTGGTAAACTTCGCTGGCCCGGTCCACGCGCGTAATTGCGGCGAGATTGTTTTGCGGATCGCGCACACCGAGCAATTTCTTTTTGATCTCTGCCAGCAATCCGTCGGCTTGCCCGCCCGGTTCAACGATTCCGTCGCGTTCGCGGCCTCGGAGATTCAGGTAAAGGCCGTTCAAGCCCAGGCCATAAGCGCGCGTGCGGCTCCAGTCCACGTTAGCAAAGGCCTGATTCGGATCGCTGGGGGCCTCACTTTTCAGCGCGATGTAGCCATTCTCCAGCAGCCACGTATTTAGGTTGAAGGAACGGTTGTACGGAGCAAACCCGTGATCGGAGAGCACCAGGACGGTGGTGCGATCGTCCACCCGCTGTAGGACTTCGCCGAGCACCTGATCAATCTGCTGATAGAACTCCGGCAACGCCGATCCGTATTCGGCCGCCAGGGACGCGTCATATTCCGGATGCTGCGGATCGATCAGCCGCCACAACATGTGCGAATTGAGGTCCAGGCTGGAGAAATAAAAAAAGAACACACCGCTGTGAAATTTGGGAAACTCTTTCTCGAATATCTGGCGGTGTTCCGCCAAAACGGTGCGGGACTGCTCCAGATATTCCTTATCATCCAAAACTCCAGCGGAGCGCGCCTTGGTATCTTCGGAAATGCCCTGGGTATAGAACTCGCCAATTTCTTCGGCAAGCTCGCGCGAGTAACTCCTGGGAGTGGAAATCGGCAGCGCGGGGTCGGCGGGATCGATGTTGATGGGCGAGACGTACAACTCAAAACGGGGATGCGTCTGCTTCAGATAGAAACGGCAGATTCCTTTCACGTTGCCGATAAGTGGAATAAGTTGGAACTGGATGTGGATCCAGTCGCTCCACTCGCCCTCGCGCAGCACAAATTTTTCGTCCTGCACGGTGAATTTGGCGACCGCGGCCAGGGGATCGATGGCGACAGTAAAAGGCTCGAGCGTTGGCGGAGAGCCCTTGCGAAAAGTGTTGTCCGGGCCAATCAACTGGGCCGTTACCTGCGAGTTGTCCACTTCGACGGGAATAATCTGGCCGCCTTCCACCGCTCCAGCCGCCACCATAGGATCGTCGGTGTAGTAGGAAAATGTGCCGTAGCTGCCCCGCAAATCCGGTGTGCCCATACCGGACAAGGTGCGGCCCCTGGCTTGAACCGGAGGAAAATTTGACGGCATGCGAAAAATAGAGTTTGGAACGCCGTGCTCGTCCAGAATTTGCCAGAAGGCTTTTCCCTGCCGAAGCTGTTCGGCGCTGCCGCCACCCAGAGGAATTGCCCAGCTTCCCAGATGAATTGCATGCTTTGGCGGCTGCACCCGCGAGGCCGAGAAATAAGGCTGCAAGGTATGGGGATCGCGATGAATAAAATCGAAAATCCCATGACCGCCGGCGTTCATGCCGGTAATCAGGTTCGACCACGCCACTGGGCTCTGTGGCGGAATACTGGTAGTAAGTAAACGAAACGAACCCTTTTGCGCCAGCATGGAGAAGTTTGGCATCTTGCCCTCGGCCATGAACTTCTTCAGAAGCTGCGGGTCCATGCCATCAATGCCAAGGATGATGAGTTTGTGATCGCCGCGCCATTTCCCGGACTGGCAGGAGAGCGAAACAGCAGCGGCAGCGCAGAGCACCAGGGAAAAACAAAGTTTCTGGATTCGTTGGAAGTGCAAGGTAGACGGTGATTCTCATCCCCCTCGCAGTCGATGTCAAGCGATGCCGGTCGCACGCAAGTGTGGTCGCGGGTAACTCGCCCGGGTTGCGTTCAACTCCCGAATCTCTGCGGTAGACTGGCGGCATGCACCGGCGGAATCTGTCAACATTCCTATTCGCAATGGTTGTTATCCTCTGCCCGCTTCCGGGCAAAGCCGCGGCCAGACCGAACATCGTTCTCATCACTCTCGGATCGACTCGCGCTGATCGCATGGGCTTTCTGGGCGCGAAGGCGAAAATTACGCCGAAAATGGATGCGGTAGCGAGTCAGGGCATGGTTTTTGAGCAGGCATATTCGCAGGCGCCGCTGACTGTGGTCTCCCACGCCACAATACTTTCGGGAACCTATCCTCGAACGAATCGAGCCAGCGAATTTGGGAACCGGCTGGCGCCTTCTTTCCCCTTCATGCCCGACCTGTTGCGGGCTCGGGGCTATCGCACGGCGGCATTTGTCGGATCCATCGCGCTCGATCCAAAGAATGGATTTGCTCTCGGGTTCGACCGCGGCTTCTCCGTTTACGACGCCGGATTTCATCCTCCGGAGCGAGGAAAGAACAGCTTTTCTTCCGTGGCACGGCGCGGCGGCGAGGTCGCGGCTCGCGCCAACCTGTGGATCGCACGCAACTCTCAGGCGCCCTTTTTCTTGTGGATGCACCTGAACGACCCCGAGGCCGCGGCGAACACTTCCTACAACGCCGCAATCGCAGATGCCGACGCCGCTATAGGAAAGCTCATCGCTGCGCTCCGCGTCGGCAAGTTGTATGAGGATGCGCTCATCGTGATCGCTGCCGATCATGGACAAAGCCTGGGCGCTCACGGCGAAGACACGCATGGCGTCTTTCTTTACGATGAGACCGCGCGCGTTCCTCTGATCGTAAAACTGCCGCAAAATCAAAGCGCGGGAAAGCGGGTGCGGG
This sequence comes from Terriglobales bacterium, assembly GCA_036265205.1. Lineage (GTDB taxonomy): Bacteria > Acidobacteriota > Terriglobia > Terriglobales > Acidobacteriaceae > JAIQFF01. Next base: position 153,299 of record DATAPL010000010.1, on the reverse strand, counting down.
CCAGAGCCAGCCTGGTGGATATCGCTCCCACGATTCTGGAGGTCGCAGGCGTGGCCGTCCCCTCGCAGATGCAGGGGCAATCCCTGCTGCGAATTGCGAAGGCGGCTCCGGGTACTGACCAGCCGGTTTATTCCGCCAGCGCATTTCCACAACAGGCGTTTGGTTGGAGTGCGTTGGAATCATGGCGCGCGGGGAAATATTTGTATATCAGGGCGCCGCAGCCGGAGTTATACGACCTTTCGGCCGATCCGGGAGCGAAGCGCAACCTGGCGCAGAGCTCCAGAGCCACGCTGGAAACAATTGCGGCACAGCTGGACGCATTTGACCGGCGGTTCAGCGGGTCGGGCGCCGCCGCAGGCGAGTCTCAACTTACTTCCAGCGAAATGCAAAAGCTGGCATCCTTGGGCTATGTTGGCCTGCAAAAATCGGGTTCGCCAACCAGCACGGCGGTCAGCGGAATCGATCCGAAAGACGGCATGGCAACTGCAAATAAAGTTCTGCTGGCGCAACGCCTGCTGAACGATGGAATGCCGGAAAAGGCCGTCGCCACGCTGCAACCCCTCATGGCGGCAGCCGCCTTGAAGATGTATCTCGCGCAGTATGTAATGGGAGCTTCCCTGGCCCAGCAAGGGCAGTATCCGCAGGCCATCGAGCGATTGCGCAGTGCAATCGAGCTGCAGCCAGATTCCGCCTGGGCGCACTACCAGATGGGCTCCGGCCTGCTGCATAGCGGCGACTACAAAACTGCTATTGTCCATCTGGAGATCGCGTCCAGCCGGTTGCCGGACTTTGCAGCGGCTCATTCGCTGCTGGCGCAGGCCTACGATCGCCTGGGAAGGTCCGACGATGCGAAGCGCGAGCGAGCACTGGCCGCGGCGGTCGACAATTAGCAGCAGACGGTTTCCGCCCAGCCGGATGGCGTCGCGGATGCGCTCGGGGGCACATCTTCAACGAAAACAACAATGTCTATAATAGTACTAGACTTATCCGCTTCCCTTTGCTTATAATTTTCTACATGCTGACCGGCCAAATTACGTCCACGTGTTGTACGGGCTCAGGATGTCGCTGCGCGTGTCGTCATCATCGTGGGCATGAGGATCGAATGTAGCCGGAGCAAAACATTCAAGTTCTCTAGCGGCCGACGATGATCAGATCGTTGGCCGTTTGCTTTTTGACACCAAATACAGGGGATACCGTGCGGAACGCAATTCTAATTTCCGGTCTGTTGCTCGGTTTATCGCTGCAGGGGATGGCTCAGTCCGGTCAGATTTCACTGCTGAACGCTTCGTACGATTCGACGCGGGAGCTTTACCAGGATTTTAACCAGGCCTTTGCCAGATACTGGAAAGCGAAGACTGGACAGGTCGTGCAAATTGAGCAATCGCATGGGGGGTCGAGCAAGCAGGCGCGCGCGGTCATTGACGGCTTGCAGGCCGATGTCGTGACCTTGGCCCTGGCTTACGATATCGACGCAATCGCACAGAACGCTGGATTACTTCCGGCCGATTGGCAGAAACGCTTGCCGCAGAACAGCACCCCTTACACCTCGACGATTATTTTTCTGGTCCGCAAAGGCAATCCGAAACACATCAGGGACTGGGACGATCTGGTGAAGCCGGGAATTTCCGTGATCACCCCCAATCCCAAGACCTCTGGCGGAGCGCGCTGGAATTATCTGGCCGCCTGGGCCTACGCCCTCAAACAGCCTGGCGGCAACGATGACAAAGCGCGAGATTTTGTCAGCCGCCTGTACAAGAATGTCCCGGTGCTCGATTCGGGCGCGAGAGGATCGACCACCACATTTGTGCAGCGCGAAATTGGCGATGTATTGATCGCTTGGGAAAACGAGGCTTTCCTTTCCATCAAGGAGTTGGGGCCCGAAAAGGTCGAGATTGTTGTTCCTTCACAAAGCATTCTGGCTGAGCCGCCAGTGGCGCTGGTCGACAAAGTGGTCGACAAGAAAGGCACTCGCAACGTCGCCCAGGCATATCTTGATTACCTTTACACGCCTGAAGGGCAGGAGATCGCGGCCAAGAATTACTACCGGCCCCGGCTCGAATCTGTGGCAAAAAAATACGCCGCGATTTTTCCCAAGCTGCGGCTGGTCACCATTGAGGACACTTTTGGGGGCTGGCAGAAAGCGCAGAAGACACACTTCGCCGACGGCGGAGTGTTTGACCAGATTTATTTGCCGAATCAGTAACCGTAACTCCGATGGCTTTTGTTTTCAAAAAACGCAGCAACCTGCCGGGCTTCGGGCTGGCGCTGGGATTCACCGTGCTGTATCTCAGCCTGATCGTTCTGATTCCTCTGGCGGCAACTTTTCTGAAGGCATCGTCGCTCACCTGGGCGCAATTCTGGCATATCGCGGCTTCTCCGCGGGCGCTGGCTTCGTATCGCCTCACTTTTGGAGCCTCGCTGATCGGCGCGCTGATCAATCTGGTCTTTGGCGTTTTGGTGGCCTGGGTACTGGTCCGTTACAGCTTTCCCGGCAAGAGACTTTTCGACTCGCTCGTGGACCTTCCCTTTGCCCTGCCGACGGCGGTGGCGGGCATTGCATTGACCACCATCTATGCGCCCAATGGCTGGCTGGGCAAACCCCTCGCTTCCATTGGAATCAGGTCGGCTTACTCGCCCCTGGGCGTTGCCATCGCGTTGACGTTTATCGGCTTGCCTTTCGTCGTACGAAGCGTACAGCCGGTTCTGGAAGATATGGACAAAGAACTTGAGGAAGCCGCGGCCAGCCTGGGCGCCAGCCGCTGGCAAACTTTTTCCCAGGTGGTGCTGCCCACGATTCTTCCCGCAGCGCTGGCGGGCTTTGCCATGGCATTCGCGCGCGCTATCGGAGAGTATGGCTCGGTGGTTTTCATCTCTGGCAACATGCCAATGCGGACGGAAATCACGCCTTTGCTGATCATGACCAAGCTGGACCAGTTCGATTACGCCGGGGCAACTGCGATCGCCGTGGTGATGCTGGTGTTCTCGTTAGTGCTGCTCCTCCCCATCAATTTCTTGCAGAAGTGGAGCAGCAGCCGCAAAGAAGAAGACAGAGCACCTGAATTGGTTGAGAAGGAGATCGAGGCCTGAGATGGCATCCACAACCTTAGCCGCGGGAAAGCTTCCTGTAACCCGGCGCACAGCTACGGGAGCGACCGGCGAATCCGCCGTTGTGCGATGGTGCCTGATCGGCTCGGCGGTGTTGTTTCTCACGCTGTTCATTTTTTTGCCGCTGGCGATCGTTTTCAGTCAGGCCTTTGCCAAAGGTGTTTCAGTGTATTGGACGAGCCTGCGAACTCCCGATGCTCTGGCAGCGATCCGCTTAACCCTGCTTGCCGCCATCATTGCCGTGCCTCTCAATCTGGTATTCGGAGTGGCCGCCGCCTGGGCCATCGGCAAGTTTGAGTTTGTCGGCAAGAGCCTGCTTATCACGCTCATCGATCTGCCATTTTCGGTCTCTCCTGTAGTGGCCGGACTGATTTACGTTCTGTTGTTCGGCTTGCAGGGACTGCTGGGGCCGTGGCTGGCTCGTCATGATTTGCAGATCATCTTTGCCGTTCCTGGCATCGTTCTGGCAACCATCTTCGTCACCTTTCCGTTTGTGGCCCGAGAGCTGATCCCTTTATTGCAGGCCCAGGGCCAGGAAGAAGAAGAAGCGGCGCTGGCTCTGGGCGCCAGCGGCCGGCAGACTTTTTTTCGTGTGAGTCTGCCCAACATCAAATGGGGATTGCTTTACGGCGTGATTCTGTGCAACGCCCGCGCTATGGGAGAGTTTGGCGCGGTTTCCGTTGTGTCGGGCCACATTCGCGGGCGGACCAACACCATGCCTCTGCATGTAGAAATTCTTTACAACGAATACCAATTTGCGGCCGCCTTTGCCGTGGCCTCGCTGCTGGCCTTGCTGGCTCTGGCCACGCTGGTGGCGAAGACCGTAGTGGAGTGGAGAGCGCGGCGCCAGCTGGCGGAATCCGCGCGCTGGAACGGGGAAATCGCATGAGCATCGAAGCTCGAAACATCACCAAAAAGTTCGGCCAGTTTGCCGCGCTTGATCAGGTGAATCTGAAAATCCCGACTGGCGAACTGGTGGCCTTGCTGGGCCCGTCAGGTTCCGGGAAAACTACCCTGCTGCGCATTATCGCCGGCCTGGAATTCGCCGATTCCGGCACCGTGCTTTTTGACGGCGAGGACACCACGCAGCGGACGGCACGCGACCGCCGGGTGGGATTTGTCTTTCAGCACTACGCATTATTCCGCCACATGACGGTGTTTGAGAACATCGCTTTCGGACTTAGAGTCCGGCCGCGCGCCGTGCGCCCTTCGCGGCAGGAGATTCGCGCCAAGGTTGAAGAGCTGCTCAAACTGATTCAGCTGAAAAATCTGTCCAGCAGGTATCCTTCCCAGCTTTCCGGAGGACAACGGCAGCGGGTTGCGCTGGCGCGTGCGCTGGCGGTCGAGCCCAGCGTCCTCCTGCTGGATGAACCCTTTGGATCGCTGGACGCGAAAGTCCGGCTGGAGTTGCGCCGCTGGCTGCGGCAGTTGCACGACGAGGTCCATATCACCAGCGTATTCGTGACTCACGATCAGGATGAAGCATTGGAAGTCGCCGACCGGATTGCCGTGATGAATGAAGGCCGCATTGAACAGGTGGGTAGTCCGGACGAGGTTTATCATCATCCCATCACGCCATTCGTGTACAACTTTTTAGGCAACGTGAACCTGTTCCACGGCCGGATTGACGAGGAGACCCCGGCGATTCACGACAACGCGACCGGAGAACTGGTGTACGTACGCCCTCACCTGCTGGAAATTCAGCGTCAGCCCAATGGCGGGAGCAACTTCCGCGCCACTATAAAGCACATTAATTCGGCAGGCCCGCTGGTCAAGGTCGAAGCCCTTACCGAATGGGGCGCTCCGGTCCACATCGAACTTTCGCAGGAAAGATTCCGCGAGCTGGAATTGGTGAAGAATGATGCAGTCTTCATCATTCCCAAAGAGCTCAAGGTATTTCACAAAAAGATCGGCTAACCAATTCGACATCTCGCGTTCGAGGCTCTACGGCACAATTTCCACCTCTGCCGCCGAACCATGAGCTGAATCCGGGCTGATCCAGACCGTCGCCTTTGCCGGCTCGGCGGCAAATCGGTTGTGATCATTCCACAACGCGACCGCTTCAGGCCCTAACGCAAACGTCACTTTCCTGGTTTCGCCCGGCGCCAGCGAGACGCGTTGAAATCCCTTCAACGCGCGCACCGGTTGCGCCACGCTCGTGCCCTGCAGGCGAACGTAGAGTTGAACCACTTCTTCCGCAGGCCGTGAACCGGTGTTGCTCACATCGGCACTGGCGGATAAAACAGGCTTCGCTTGCGCCGAACCGCCACCAAGTTCCTGGTCCAGAGTGGAAGCTTGCAATTTGTTCACGCTGACCTCGGTCGCGCCATAGCGGAAGCTGCTGTAAGAAAGGCCGTAGCCGAAAGGAAACTGCGGGCTGTTCTGTTGGTCGATGTAACGCGACACATATTTTTCAACGGAATTGGTTGGGGGCCTGGTCAAATCCACGCCATCCGCGGGGCGCCCCGTGTTGAGCGCGTCGTAGTAGAGCGGTTCCTGCCCAACGCTGCGCGGCCAGCTGACGACCAGCCTGCCACTGGGATTGGATTCTCCATAAAGCGTGCTCACCAGCGCCGCTCCAGCCTGGATGCCCGGGAACCACGCCGCCAGCACCGCCGGTACGTGCTCAAAGGCCCAGGGCAAAGTGAGGGGACGCCCGCTGAACAGAATCAGAACCACCGGCTTGCCGGTGGCGACAACTTTCTCCAGCAGCTCTTGCTGGCGTCCTGGCAACCCCAGGTTGGTTCGCGAAGCCGCTTCGCCGGTCATCAGCGGCGCATCTTCGCCGAGCGCGAGAATGACTACATCCGCTTTAGCAGCCCCAGCGACCGCAGCATTCAGATCCTCGTCCGACCCGCCGGTGATGCCGACCCCTTTCGCCTGAAACAAGTGTTGCTCTCCGAGCCGTTGGACAAGCGCGGCGCGTAACGAGATCGCATCCACCGCCCGGCTCTGCCCGTTCCATGCTCCCAGCATGTTGCCCGGATCATCGCCGAGCGGCCCGATAAGCGCCACGTCATGCACCGCCTCCGAGAGCGGAAGGATGGGAGCGTTATTTGACCCGGGGTCGTTTTTCAAAAGCACAAATGATCGCTCGGCGGCCTTTCGCGCCAGTGCGACGCTCTTCGGTCGCAACATGGCCTCGGCTTCATGGGCTTCGTCGACATAAGGATGTTCGAACAATCCCAGCGCGAACTTGAGGCGTAGAACGTCTCGCACGGCCTCGTCCAACCTTGCCTGCGGAACCTGACCGGAACGCACCAGCTCGGCGAGGTGGTCGTGATAGAGACTGCTCACCATGTCCATGTCGACGCCCGCCAGGAACGCCTTCCGCGCTGCCGTGGCTCCGTCATTCGCGATGCCGTGCGGGATCAGTTCAGCCACTGAAGTCCAATCGCTATCCACCACGCCGCGAAATCCCCACTCTTTGCGCAGAATCTGCTGAAGCGTAAACGGGTTGGCGGAAGCCGGCACCCCATCAAGCGAGTTGAAGGCGCTCATGATGCTTGCCGCACCGGCATCCACGGCGGCATGAAATGGCGGCAGGTAAAACTGCCGCAGAGTGTGCTCCGAGATTTCAGTGGTGTTGTAGTCGCGTCCGCCTTCGGCGGCGCCGTAGCCGACGAAATGTTTCACGCAGGCGGCGATGCTGTCGGGCGCGTCAAGTTGCGAGCCCTGGTACCCGCGAACGTACGCCGCCGCCATCGCCGATCCCAGAAACGGATCCTCGCCTGCGCCTTCCATCATCCGCCCCCAGCGGGCGTCACGGGCAATATCGACCATGGGCGAGAATGCCCAGCGAATTCCGGTCGCCGCGGCTTCGCGGGCGGCGACACGCGCAGCGTCTTCCACCAGCGCCGGATCCCAGGTTGAAGCCAGCCCCAGCGGAATCGGAAATCCGGTGCGGAAGCCGTGAATCACATCCAGCCCGAACACGATTGGGATATGCAATCGCGATTTCTCCACGGCGATGTGCTGGAAGGCGTTGGTCTCTTTTGCGGTGGTTACATTGAACAATGCCCCGACCTGGCCGCCTGCGATCAAGGTCTTGTAATCGCTGCGTCCAGCGCCGGGTCCGGTAGCCTTGCCAGGCGAATATTGGACCAGCTGGCCGACTTTTTCTTCCAGCGTCATCTGGCGCAAAAGTTTCTCTACCTTTGCGTCAAGGCCGGGATCGTAAATGCCGGTGCGAACCGGCACTCCGGAACGGGAAGCAGCATTCTGCGCTCCCAGTGAATGCATCGCCAATACGGCACAAAAAATGACGGCTGAGATAATTTTTTTAATCATTGGACGGGATCAGGAGTATCGCTAAAACAATTTAACCTTCGAAATGCATGAGAGATGGATTTCGTGGGATTGTCAAGGTCGGAGTGCGAAAGGCAGAAGTCAGACATCGGGCGTCGGACGTCAGCCGTCAGAACTAGGCCGTCTCGTCCTTTGTAGGTGCGATGTGAAGTCCGAGGTCTGAGGCCCGAAGTCTGCTCCTCTACACCGGCACTGCCGTCTTCCGCTCCGGATTAAAGAATGGCATCTTTACGATTTTCGCAGTCACCCTTTCCCGGATAGCTTCGATGGTGATCTCCATCTGCAGGTTGGTGCCGATATGCGAGTGCGGCGTTTCCACGCTGGCCAGCGCGATCATTTTCTTCAGCACCGGCGACCACGTAGTGGTCGTCGCCTTGCCCACCTGCTTGTCATCGAGATAAACCGGAACTGCCACGCGCGAAGCCTGGCTCGGAGCCGCCGGCGAGAGTCCGAATTTCTCGTAGCGTTGCTCAATTTCCGGCCAATCGATTTCGAGTCCAACCAGTTGCCGGGGCACGCCGCGTTTTTGCTGCTCGACCAAGGCAGCCTTGCCGATGAAATTCTCTTTTTCCAGATGGACCATCTTGCTGAAGCCTAACTCGTAGGGTGAATACTTCTGCGACGGAATCAGCGCCTTTTTGCTGCTGGTGTAATCGACTTCGATGAGCAGGAGCCCGGCCTCGACCCGGGCGACGTCCAGCGCCAGCATGCCGGCGGCGTGAATGTCGAACTGCTTCCCCTTTTCCATAATTACGTCCCAGACTTTGACCGCATCGTTCCACGGCACCCAGATCTCGTATCCCAAATCGCCGGTGTAGCCGGTCCGGGAGATATCGACGAAGACGTTGCCAATCTTGCCCCGAGTCATGCGGAAATATTTCAGATTGACGATATCGGCTTCGGCAACCGCCTTGAGGAGCTTGCCCGAAGTTGGGCCTTGCAGGGCGAGCGCGGCCAGTTGCTCGGAGATATCCTCGACCTGAACGTCCATGTTCAAGCCGTTCTGCCGGAACCAGCGCAGGCTGGGATCGGCGGCGGTCCAGCGATATTTATTTTCTTCCAGGCGCGTGATGGTGCCGTCGTCGATGACCTTGCCCTGCTCGTCGCACCAGCAGCAATAGATAACCTGGCCCACACGCACCTTGGTGACGTCGCGAGTAATGATGCGATTGACCAGCTTGGTCGCGTCCTTGCCGGTGATCAGATACTTGTAAAGCGGCGTAATGTCGATCAGGGCAGACGCGTTGCGGATGGCGTTGTACTCGTGCTCGTGATGCACTTCGTACACGCTAACGGCGTAATATCCCGACCATTCACGGTAATTCAGGCTCTGGCAGAGGGGAAAAGTTCTTTCGTGAAATGCGGTTCCAACTGGCAATGTGGTTTCCTCGATGCAGAATGGATTATAAGCAGCGCTGTGATGTGGGGCAATGCGTTTGGGCCTGACTCCAGGTCACGACGAGTGGGGCGGACACTCTTGTCCGCCGATTTTTACTGTGAAGTTTGTCTGTCACTGAGTCGAACCACAAGCAACTTCAAAATCGGTAGGCAGGAGTGTCCGCCCACATTTGTATGTCATTGACCTCCGTTCTTTGGAGACAATATCCAAACTTCCCGGTAGAATTACGTTTCGCTTAGGTCGTACTAGCCATGACATCATCGCCGTGGAACGTCATTCTTACCTGGACCGTCCTTCCCAGCGGGCTCTAGTCCGAGTCGTCGAGTTCTCTTCCCGTCATTCGAGATGTAACTGTTAGAATTCTGGCAAACTTTTGCAAGGCAGATGCGGCCCACATCCGGGCCGAGAATTGAAAGCTGGCATGCCGTCAAACTCAAAGTACGATGCAATCATTATCGGTGGAGGTCACAACGGTCTGACCACTGCCGCCTATTTGGCCCGCGCTGGAAAAAAGGTTCTGGTGCTGGAGCGCCGGCACGTGCTGGGAGGCGCCGCCGTCACCGAAGAAGTTTTCCCCGGGTTCAAGTTTTCAGTGTGCTCTTACGTAGTCTCGCTGCTGCGTCCGGAAATCATTCGCGACCTTGATCTTCCCCGTCATGGCCTTGAAATTCTGCCGCTCGACGGTACTTTCACTCCCATGCCTAACGGTGATTATCTCTGGCGAGTCAACGACCACGGCAAGACGCATCGCGAAATTGCGCGGCATTCGAAAGTTGACGCCGAAGCTTACGACGAATTCGGCAAAGCCATGCAGGCCATGTGCCGCTTCGTGAAACCGATCCTGAGCATGGTGCCGCCCGATCCAGCCACGCTGAATCCCAAAGAGCTGATGAAATTGCTCTTCATCGGACGCCGCTTCCAGGGGATGACCAGCGAGGATAAATACAACCAGGTGCAGTTGATGACCATGAGCGCCATCGACTTCCTTGATCAGTGGTTTGAGACCGACGTGCTCAAAGCCACAATGTCCGCTTCCGGCATTATCGGAACTTTCCTGGGTGTGCGTTCGCCGGGAACGGCTTACGTTCTGCTGCACCATTACATGGGCGAAATCGACGGCGCCTTCCGTTCCTGGGGGTTTGCCCGCGGCGGCACCGGCGCAATTTCGAATGCGATCGCCGATGCGGCCCGCGAAGCTGGCGCTGAAATCCGCACCAAGGCTCCCATCGCCCAGATCATCGTGAAGAACGGCAGAGCCAAAGGCGTAGTTCTTGCTGACGGTGACGAGATTCATGCGGATATCATCTCGTCGAGCGTCGATCCCAGACTCACGTTCACCAAATTTCTTGAGGCCGGCTCCCTGCCTTCTGAGTTTCTGGAAGATGTGAACCGCTACAAGTATCGCGGGTCCTCCGGCAAAGTGAATTTGGCGCTCAGTGCCCTGCCGAATTTCAAGGCCATACCCGGCCCGGGCGCTCATTTACGCGGCGCAATCTCGATCTCTCCCAGCGTCGAATACATGGAGCGCGCTTACGATGACGCCAAGTACGGCAATTTCTCGCGCCGTCCGTACATCGACATGGTGATCCCCACGCTGACCGATCCCTCAGTCGCGCCGCCGGGCAAGCACATCATGTCCTGCTTCGTGCAGTACGCGCCTTACAAACTTCGACCGGGGCTCAACTGGGACGATCAGAAAGAAGCTTTCGGCGACAACGTGATCAACACCATCGCCGAATACGCGCCCAACATAAAGGACATCATCCTGCACCGGCAAGTAGTTACGCCGCTCGATCTGGAGCGCGAGTTCGGCTTGAGCGAGGGCAACATTTTTCAAGGCGAGCTTTCTCTTGAGCAACTCTTCTTCCTGCGACCGGTGCCGGGTTGGGCGCAGTTTCGCACTCCGATCAAGAACCTCTACATGTGCGGATCGGCCACGCATCCCGGCGGCGGCATCATGGGCGGGCCCGGCAGGCTGGCAGCCCTCGAAATTCTGAAAGATTTCAAGGGAGCGGCCTAACATGTCTGCCAACCGCGACGTCGTGATCATCGGCGGTGGCCACAATGGGCTGGTCACGGCCTTCTATCTGGCCAAAGCCGGATTCAAGCCCCTGGTGCTCGAGCGCAGGGCGCAAGTTGGCGGCGCCGCCATCACGGAAGAGTTTCACCCCGGCTTCCGCTGTTCCACGCTCGCCCACTCGGCGGGACCGCTGCGTCCGGACGTCGTCCGCGACATGCAACTGGCGAAGCACGGGCTGAAGATGATCATGCCGGATGCAGAGGTGGCTGCCCTCGCCCCCGACGGCCGCGCTCTGGTTCTCTACCGCGACCCCGAAAAATGCGCCCAGGAAATCGAAAAGTTTTCTCAGAAGGATGCCGCCAAGTATCCCCAGTTCCAGGCATCGCTGGCCAAAATGGGCCGGGTAATCGGCAAGGCCTTGGCTTTAGCTCCACCAAATATCGACAATCCCAGCTCTGGCGATTTGTGGGGCATGCTCAACACTGGCCGCGCCGTCCGCAAACTGGGCCGCAGAGATATGTACCGGTTGCTGCGCTGGGGACCGATGGCGGTGGCCGACCTGGTCGCGGAGTACTTCGAAACCGAATTGCTGCGCGCCACCATCGCAGCTCGAGGCATTTTTGGAACCTTTCTGGGCCCGTGGTCAGCCGGCAGCAGCCTGGTGCTTTTCATGCGCGCCGCCGCCGATGAGCATCCCGCGGGCACGTCCTGGTTCGCTGCCGGGGGGATGGGCGCGGTCACTCAAGCCATGGGCGCGGCTGCGCAACAAGCCGGCGCTGAAATCCGAAGCGGCGCAGAAGTCATCGAAGTTCGCGTAAAAGATGGCGTCGCCACCGGCGTAGTGCTCTCCACCGGCGAAGAGATCAATGCCAAAGCGGTTATTTCCAACGCGGACCCTAAACGCACGCTGCTGAAGCTGGTCGATCCCGCGCAACTGTCGCCTGATTTCGTGATGAAACTGCAGCACTATCGCATGCCGGGCACGGTCGCCAAGGTAAATCTTGCGCTCTCCGGGTTGCCGAAATTCACTGCGCTCGAAGGCGAAAATCATGATCGCGCTCTGGGCGGACGTATTCACATTGGCCCGGAGATTGATTATCTCGAGCGCGCCTTCGACGAGTCCAAGTACGGCGGTTTCTCCAAGCAACCCTATCTGGAAGTCTCAATTCCGTCGCTCACCGATCCCTCACTCGCGCCCGAAGGCAAGCACGTAATGTCGATCTACATGCAGTATGCTCCGTACAAGTTGAAAGGCAGCGACTGGGAAAAACAGCGCGTTCCACTGGGTGACACTGTGGTCAAAACTCTGGCGCAATATGCTCCCAACCTGCCGGAGCTGATTCTCACCCACCAAATCATCACTCCGCTTGATCTGGAAGAAACTTACGGGCTCACCGGAGGGCACATCTTCCATGGTGAACTGGCGCTCGACCAGTTCTTCACCATGCGTCCCTTATTGGACTGGGCACGCTATCGCACTCCGATTCAGAATCTGTATCTGTGCGGCTCGGGCACACATCCCGGCGCAGGCTTGACCGGGGGTTCAGGCGCGAATGCCGCGCGCGAAATCCTGAAAGATCTAAAAAAGTAATAGTGTCATCCTGAGCGCAGCATAGTCGCTCGCCCGCGAGCGACCATGCGGAGTCGAAGGACCCCTACCTGCGGCACTGACCATGCGGGGACAGCCCCCCTTGGGCGCCTCTATTGTGACTTTAGTGCCATCCCCTTGGGAAAACGATTGTGCGGAAAGCCTGGGTTAAGCTTTACTAAGTCAAACCTGTATTCACAGCCCCAGAAGGGGTCAGTTTCTCGGGAGCACGAACGTGGTAGAAGATCCGAAGTGGGAGCTGGCGATTCTGGCCACCGTGCAGGGCTTCTATGAGAAGCTCCTGCAGGATCACATTGGCGGTGAAGTTCCCGTTCCAGCCGGCTTAGAGGCGATTTCTCTGCAGCAGGGCGAAGGCGAGGTTCGCTCCACCCTGGACAAGATGCGCCGCTGGCTGCGCCTGCTCGATCAAGCCATCACTCCGGCCATGCTGCGCCGGGCTTTTACCGCTGAAATTGATCCCGAAATCGCTGAGGCCATGCTGCGGTACTACACCCGGAAAAAAGACCCCAGCGATGTGAATCGCGATAAGACGGATCTGGTAGCTACTTTTCTTTACCGTCATCCCCGCGTTCCCGGGCAGTGGGAGCGCCGCGGCTATGGGCTGGACGGCTCGCTTCCGCTTTCGCCTTTTGAAATTGCCCTGATCGAAATTCTGGCCGACACCGACGTGCCTTCCCTGCCCGAGGAGCACGTACAGATATTGCGGCGTTTCGATCCCCTGCAGCAGGAAGCTCAGCGTTACGACGCCTTGAATGCGCTGCTCGATTCGGAAATCATCACCCGGGTTCGCGATCTCAAGCAGGCCCTGGACTCGTCTTTTTATCACCCCGGAGTGCTCGCGACGATCGCTCCCTACAACGCGGTGTTCGGCAAGCGTTTCGACGAGCTGTTCCACGCCGCCGCCGGGGAAATAAGGGAATTTGCCGCAGCCTTGCAGGAACAGGGAGGCAGTATTCTTGGCAACATCGACGGCGTGGACGTCACTGTCGAGCACGTCGAGGCTCTGGAAGAAGCCGAGTTGCTGAAAATTGATTACAGCACGGCGTTGGACAAATTTCGCCGTGTCTCCAAACTCAAGCAGGCTCTGGAGCGGCGGCCGCCGATTCGGCGAATGTCATATTTCGCATCCGTTCCCGCCCCCAACTTCACCAAGGTCAGCCGTCCTCCAGCCAAGACTGTCCCCGCGTCGCGTCCACGGCGGGCGGGGTTAGATGTGCAAGCCATGCGCTCGGCGGTGACGCCTCAGCAGATTTCCACGGAAGAGACCAAGCTCCGCCAGGTCGAGGAATCGATTCGGGTATTCGTCCGGGTTGCGGACCCGAAATTCCGCCAGGTCGTGCCCATGCGGTTCTTCAATCTCACGCTCACTCCGGGTGAAGCGGAAGCCTGCAGCGCCGACTATCTGGAAGAAAAAAGTCCGCGGGGAAACGTTGCCCGGATATTGTTGCGCGTCGTGGCTGTAGTCGCGCGCATCAGCACGGAACTGGAAGAGCTTAAACGGGCTGAAAACTCGGCCTCTTTGTGGAAGCTGCACGCGGACTCGCTTCTCGCATTACTGGAAATTGCCGGCACCCTCCTGGAAAAAGCCGCCCGGGTAACATCCGAAGCTGGCGATCAGGGCAATGATGCCGCCGCTGAGACTATCGATAGTTCTCTGCAGCGACTCCGCCAGCGATCCGACCTGAGCGCCGCCACCCTGGCAGGCGGGGCAAGCGAACCGCAACGGGCCTGACCCATATACGGGATACGCGTGCGCCAGTACATCGGGGATTCTCCGGTCCTGAATCAGTAACCCATGCCAACCCAATTCCGGCTTGCCATCGCCCCGCCGCCTGATGCACCTTATAGCATCGCCGAGCTGAGGCGGCGCGCATGGGCACTGCTGACGACAAGTTTTACCGGGTCAAAATCATCAAACGCGCTGACTTTTCTTCTGACCTGTGGATGATTCGTATTCAGCCCAGCGGCGAGTTCAAGTTCGCGCCCGGCCAGTACGCCACGCTGGGCATTGCGGGTCCGGAGAAACGCTCAGAGCGCCCTTACTCCATCGTGTCGTCCCCGTACGAGAGCGAAATTGAATTTTTCTTCGAACTGGTTCCGCACGGCGAACTGACCCCGGAAATTTACAGGCTGCAGGTCGGGGACGAAATGTTCATGCGCAAAGTCCCCAAAGGACGTTTCACCCTGGACACAAAGAGCGGCCGTACCAACCATCTCCTGGTTTCGACGGTCACCGGCGTTGCCCCGTTCGTCAGCTACGTTCGTACCCTGTACAAAGACTGGAAGGAAGGCAAGTTTGGCGGCGAGCAGAAATTGTTTCTGCTCAATGGCGCCAGCCGTTCCTGGGAATTCGGCTATCTCGAGGAACTGCGCAAGTTCGCACAGGAGGTGCCCTGGCTACAGTACGTCCCTACGGTCAGCCGCCCCTGGGACGATCCCAAATGGAACGGCGAGATTGGCCGGGTTGACGATTTGATTCGCAAGTACACCGACATGTGGGGCCTGAATGGCACCAACGCGGTCGGATATCTGTGCGGCCATCCACAGATGATCGAGCACGGCAAAGGAATGCTTCAACGAATCGGCTTCACTAGGGAAGTATTGAAAGAAGAGATTTACTGGATTCCCGGCAAAGAAACCGCCACCGCATAGGGCTATGAAGTTAGAGACTTTCCGCCGGCGCGAAAAAAACCAGGACCACCAGTTCCTCCTCAATGTCATAGAAGCAGTGTTCCACTTCCGCCGCCACAAAAATCACGCTTCCCGGACTTACTGATTGCTCCGCGGAACCCGCCCGCATCCGGGCCCGCCCGCGTACCACATAGTACATCTCGTCTTCCCGATGAGGCTTTTGCCGATCTGTTCCTCCTGCCGGCAAAGTGTAAACGCCCGCGCTCATAGCCGAAACGCGCAGAAATTCGAAATACGCTTTACCCAGCTGTGCGCGCTGTTTCTCCAGCTCAGCGATCTCAAAGAATGCTCCTTCTTTTTCCTTTTGCTCTCTCTCCATATCCTTCCCCTGACATCCTGAGCACCCATCGACCAACGACACTCAAACTCAATTGTTCAGCATGACTGCGCCCGTCACTGAAATGCCCCGGCAAAGAAGATTTCCGTATATTGCTGCGCCAAGCTCTCTTCCTGCAGGGCTCCTTCAGGGCGGTACCACTGGTAAATCCAATTGATCATGCCGAGCAAAGCGAAAGCCGACGCTCGCGGGCTGACACTCCCCGTCGACCCGCGTGCCGCACGCACTTCGGCGATCAGATTTTCCACAAAATGGACATAATCTTTCTTTCTCCCATTGATCCGCCGTCGCATGGCTGGAGGCAGAGGATGGTTTTCGTGAAGCATGACCGTGATTTCCCGATCGCGTACGCTCATCACCACTTCAATGTGCCTGCGGATCAGTACCCGCAGGCGCTGTTCCGGGTCGGCAACCTCTCGCACTGCGTCGATCACCCGCTCCTGGGTAATGTCCATGGCGTGATTCATCAGATTGAAGAGAATTTCGTCTTTGCTCTGGAAATGATGGTAAAGACCTCCCTTGCTGAGTTTCAGGGCGGTGGCCACGTCGTTCATGGAGGTAGCGTCGTAACCGCGCTGCTGAAAAAGGCGGGCGGCGGTGCGCAGAATGTCCTGCCTCGAGTCAGCGGTAGCCTCGCGTGTCATGGCTGGAAAAGAATATACAGGCTCAAACCAGATTGCCAACCGCCGCCGCTGACAGCCCGGAGCGAGAACAAAAACGAGAGATGATTCCACGCACAATCACTGGCTCCGGTCCGGTTCCACTCTTGAGCCCTTCTCTGTCATAATCTTTCTCCCATGGATCTAAAACATCGCAGCCACGGCATCACCGACGGACGGGATCGCGCTCCCTCCCGTGCCATGTTCAAGGCGGTCGGCTTTACTGACAGCGATCTGGCCAAACCCATCATCGGAGTCGCCAACACCTGGATTGAAACTATGCCCTGCAACTTTCACCTGCGGCGCCTGGCTGCCAAGGTGAAAGAGGGCATTCGCGCCGCCGGCGGCACGCCCATGGAGTTCAACACCATCGCCATCAGCGACGGCGAAACCATGGGCACGGAGGGCATGCGGGCATCGCTGGTGAGTCGCGAATTGATCGCCGATTCGATCGAACTGGTCTGCCGCGGACAAATGTTCGACGCCGTCGTCTGCGTCGTAGGTTGCGACAAAACTATTCCCGCCGGCGCCATGGCGCTGGCACGCCTGAATCTTCCCGGCCTGGTGCTCTACGGCGGCACCATTGCGGCTGGCAACTACCGCGGCAAAGATGTAACCATTCAGGATGTTTTCGAAGCGGTCGGCGCCAACGCCGCCGGAAAAATGTCCGATGCCGATCTGCACGAACTGGAAAACGTTGCCTGCCCCGCTGCCGGCGCCTGCGGCGGCCAGTACACCGCCAACACCATGTCCACCGTAATGGAGATGATCGGACTTTCTCCCATGGGCTTCAACAGTGTGCCTGCCATGGACCCAAAGAAAGACCAGGTCGCGTTCGATTGCGGTGAAGTAGTGATGAATCTTCTTCGTAAGGGCGTTACTCCCAAGGAAATTCTGACTCGGCCGGCCTTCGACAATGCCATTGCCGCCGTCGCCGCCACTGGCGGCTCGACCAATGCGGTGTTGCATTTGCTGGCCATTGCCCGCGAAGCCGGCGTCCCGCTGCACATTGACGATTTTCAGAAAGTCAGCGAGCGCACTCCCCTGCTGGCCGATCTGAAACCCTCAGGCCGTTTCGTGGCCGCGGATATGCATCGCGCCGGCGGCGTTCGTCTGCTTCTGAGCCGGCTGTTGCAGGCGGGGCATATCCACGAGAGCACGCTTACGGTCACTGGGTTGACTTTGGGCGCCGAAGGCCAGAGCGCAGTCGAAGCCCCGGGTCAGGAAGTGATCGCCCCGCTGGACAAGCCCTTGAAAAAAACCGGCGGGCTGGTCATTCTTCACGGCAATCTCGCGCCCGAAGGGTGTGTAGCCAAAATCAGTGGCCACGAACGTTTGAGCCATCGCGGACCGGCGCGCGTCTTCGAATCCGAGGAAGATGCTATGACTGCGGTTACCGGCAAACGCATCAAGGCCGGGGACGTGGTGGTAATCCGCAATGAAGGCCCTAAAGGCGGACCTGGAATGCGGGAGATGCTGAGTGTAACCGCGGCGATTGTGGGCGAAGGACTGGGCGGGTCAGTCGCCCTGCTGACCGACGGCCGCTTCAGCGGAGCCACCCGCGGCCTCATGATGGGACACGTTTCGCCGGAAGCCGCTCTGGGCGGCCCTATCGCCGCCGTCCATGAAGGCGACACCATCCACATTGACGTGAACCAGCGAGTGCTCGAAGTTGAAGTCAGTGACGCCGCCCTGCGCCAGCGGCTGGCGCAGTGGAAGCCGGCGCAGCCCAAATATCCCGGAGGAGTGTTCGCGAAGTATGCATCGCTGGTGGCTTCGGCCTCCGAGGGCGCAATTACCCGGCCACGCTAGCCGGCATCAGGTCAAAAGCAAATTCTGCCGCAAACCACAGGCCGTGTCCTGCCGGAACCGGTGAAGTTTTAGCCTCACCTTGCCGATAGAGCATGGGTGACCACTCCAGGTGTAGCCAAGGTTGTTCCTCCGCCTAACGCGCGCTTTGTTGCGCGCCAGCCTATTCTCACCAAAGACGAAAAAGTGTTTGGTTATGAACTACTGTTTCGAGACGGCGTGGAGAGTTACTTCTGCCCCGCCGATCCCGAAGCCGCTTCCCGCAGCACCCTGGACACCTCGATGCTCATGGGTCTGGACGTCCTCTGCGACGGCCGGCGCGCCTTCATTAACTGCACCCGCGACATGCTGCTGAAGGATTATGTGACCCTGCTACCCTCCAGCCAGACGGTGGTGGAGATTCTGGAGTCGGTGGAACCCGATGACCTGGTGATGGCCGCCTGCCAGCGCCTTAAGGAAGCCGGCTACATGATTGCGCTCGACGACTTTGCCGTAGATGACCCGCGGGAACCCCTCACCGATATTGCCGACATCGTAAAAGTAGATATGCGCGCGACCACTCCCGAACAATGTGTTGCCATGATCAAGCGTTACGGACCCTGGCGCTGCCGCATGCTGGCGGAGAAGGTCGAAACGCGCGAAGAATTTGTGGCCGCACAGAAGGCGGGCTTCGTTTATTTCCAGGGTTACTTTTTCCGCCGGCCGGAAACCATGCGCGCGCATGACATCACGGGCAATCGGTTGAACTACGTGCGCATGCTGCAAGTGGTCTCCAAGCCGGAACTGGATCCGCGTGAAATCGAGAATGCGATCAAGGGCGAGGCGTCGCTCTGTTATCGTCTGCTGCGCTACCTGAATTCGGCGGTCTTCGGTTTCGCCAGCGAAATCCATTCGGTCCGGCATGCGCTCTCATTGCTTGGAGAGCGCGAGGTGAGGCGCTGGGTGCGTCTGGTAGTCACTCTTGCCGCCGGCCAGAATAAGTCGAGTGAACTCGTGCTTTCAGCCATGGTTCGAGCCCGGTTTTGCGAATTGCTCTCGCCTAAACTTCAGCATGGCGATTCAGACCTTTTTCTTCTGGGATTGCTTTCCCTCATGGACTCGATCCTGGAAGTCCCCATGGCCGAAGTGCTGGACAGCGTGCCCATCGACCAGGAAACCAAGTCAGTTCTGCTGGGCGGCGGTAGCCGCCTGCGTCCGCTTTATCAGCTGATGTTGTCGCAGGAATGCGGCGACTGGCAGCAAAGCGCGAAGCTGGCAAAATCGCTGGACCTCCGCGAAAGCGACGTCGCCGAAATCTATTGGCAGGCAATGCAGTGGGCGCGCCAGGTGAGCGGAAGCTAGTCCTGCCGGGTGCTAGCCGCGCCAAGCCCCGGTGAATCTTTTTTTCGCACCGCGAGCACGGAATAATTCATCAAAAACAAGTGGCGGCACGAATCGCCTGCACGGGGCCTCACGCGAGGTTAGGCAAAGCCCTGCCAAAAATCTGGCTGTTAAAAGCCGGGCTTCACACAATTTTGGCAATGGGGCCGCAAGTCCGCTCTGCAACCCCGCGATTGGCGCCCCGCATCTGTCCTAATGAAGACGCTCTCCATGGATCAACCATCTCATCTAACCAAATCAGACACTTCGTTAATTTCGTAAGGAGGAATTCCCAAATGAAGTCACTTAAATATCTCGCCCTTCTCTCCACCCTGGCATTGCTGTTTCCGCTCGGGGCGCTTGCCCGTGACAAGAACGAACACTCGGTCGATATTTCCGATCCAGTACAAATCGGCACCACTTCGCTGCAACCTGGCACTTACAAGGTAGAGTGGCAAGGCGCCGGTCCTAACGTACAAGTGAATTTCCTGCAGCACGGAAAGACCGTCGCTACCGTTCCCGGAACGCTGAAAACCGGCGACAACGCGGTAACCCAGGACGATCTTGTGACCGACCCGGTTGCCGACAACGCCAATATGCGAACTCTGAGGGAGATCGACTTCGGACACCAGAAAGAGGCATTGGTCTTTACGAAAGGCATGTAACCGGTCATTCGACGAGTGGAACGGGCATGGGATGAGCCTGCTTTCATCTCCCATGCCTCAGGCCACTTGTGGATTTGCGGCATCTGTTTGATTGGCCAAGGGAGAGTTCTGGTTCGACTCGCTCGCCTGGATTCGGTTACCCGACGCCGTTTCCGTGCAACTTCCCCGATAGGAACTACTTCGAAGTAAGATTGGCAGGCGGAGGGAGGTTGCGGTTCTTCATCCACTCCATGCTGATATTGTCGCCCGCCTTGCGCTGTCTCAGTTCATCGAGATCAGGCATGAATATCTGCAGCCCGGCTTGCGGAGTCATGCGGGTATAGCCATTCACCAGCTGATCCTGATAGTGATTCAGATCGAGATCGAACCAGGCATCGTCGGAGAGATCAACCATAATTAGATCGACATGGTGCATGGTGAGCTTTCCGAAATCGAGCGTTCCGTCGCTCAGCCGCAAAAAATTGCGCCATTGCTCAACCTTCGTGACGGCCTCCTGCGCATCCCCATAAATCTCTTCCAGATCAGGGTTGACAATGCGCACGCTGGTCAACTGCCCGCGAATATGGGGTGGCGGAACGAGTTTTTGCGTATCAAAAAAGATATCGTCCCCGGACACCTGAATGCCGGAGTTGCTCTGCGGATGGAAAAGGTCCGATAAGGTCACGTGAAAGCCGCCGAGAATGCCCTTCAGGGGGATTTTCAAGAGGCTGAGTTTCGTGACATGCAGCTGAATCCGGCCATTGGGGGCAGGTGCGATGCTTCCGCTCAATTCGAGAGGCAAGGGCACAACTTTTTGCAGATTTCCGTGGAGCTTCACCTGATCCCCGTCGCCGGTAAGGCTGATGTTCTTCAGCGGAGAGCCAGGTATCGCGCTCGCATTGAGAAAATTATTAAGGTCGCCCATGTTGGCGCGAATCACGCCGGTTTTGATATTGAGAACGAAAGATTCGGGTTCGTCGAACGAGGGATTGACGTCGGTACGGGTGCGAACCATTTGGCCGCGCAACCAGCGAACGTAAATGCGAAAATCAGGCCCCTTTCGCAGCATCAAATTGTGCGCATAGATAGCGGTCGGCGCCAGATCCGACGCGGCGGGAGCGCTATCCTTAACCGGCTGCGCAACCGAAGGCGAGACCGCGGCGGCGTGCTTGGCCGGCCAAAAACGCCAGCCCAGCAACAGCAGGGAGACGACGACAGCCGCAAATACCGCAAATCGAGTACGCATGATCACACTATTCTAGATAGGACCTTCGCCAGGCGACGGCCCGGCAGATATCAATACTACCTTGTAGGAGTTGTAGCGGGCCGCAATCGCCGCGGCGTATCATGAACAGCTTTAAGCCAACGACTCTAAGCGATCGATCCAAGCAGGAGGCATGGTTGCCGAGCTTTCCGGAATTTAATCTTGATGGCAAAGTGGCGCTCGTAACCGGTGCTGCCCGTGGCCTGGGTCGCGCAATTTCTTTAGCCCTGGCCCATGCCGGCGCAGACGTCGCGCTCGGTTTCCGTGATCTCAACGCGCCTGGAGACGTTGCCGTCGAAATCGCTGCCATGGGCCGGCGGACAATTCCCCTGCAGATGGACATGCAACGCATAGATCAGATCTTTGATGCCGTTGCCGCCGCAGTGAGAGGTCTCGGGCGGCTGGATATCCTGGTCAATAACGCGGGCATCGCCCCCGACAACCTTGCCGAGAACGTGCGCGAGGAAGATTTTGACCTGACGGTTGCAATCAATCTCAAGGGCACGTTCTTCGCCAGCCAGGCCGCTGGGCGTGTGATGATCCCGCAGAGGGGCGGGCGCATCATCAACTTAAGTTCCCAGGCCGGGTTCGTCGCGCTGCCTTCCGAGTCGGTGTACTGCATGACCAAGGCCGCGATCGCTCATTTGACCAAATGCCTGGCGGTGGAATGGGGAAAGCACAACATCACAGTCAATGCGGTGGCCCCAACGTTTATCCACACCCCAGGCACGGAGAGTTATCTCGCCAACCCCGCCTCCCGCGCGGATGTAGTAGAACGCATCGCTGCCCTGCACCGCATTGGCGAACCGATGGACGTGGCGGGCGCAGTCGTATTCCTGGCCTCCCCGGCGGCGTCGCTCATCACTGGCGAGACAATTCTCATCGATGGCGGCTGGACTGCCAGGTAAGCGGTGCAAGCCAGAGACCGGCCGCTCGCATTCCTCTATCGCGCAAGAATTGTGTTCAGCATTTGCGCCAGTTCTGACTTCTGGCGAAGGTTCGCCGGCGAATTCTCGGCCTCTGCTGAAAGCTCCAGCCGGTGGGTCAGGATGCGGACCGCGCTGTCCTGCGACACATAGATGGTGTCCTGCGGAAGCGACACCTCCCAGGTATTTTGATCTCGCCGTCGCAGCGGCCAGTTCTGGAATTCCTGCCGTTTTTTCAAATTCGTTTGCCCGCCTTCAACCGACGCCGGCGACGTGATCCGGACCTGGGCCTTGCCCAGGTCGCCATGGATTTTTACTCCCCGGACTTCGACCCGGCTGAATACAACGAGAGGCATGGCCAGCTTGAACACATCCGCATCCGGCAGCCCCTCCGGCTCGATGTTAAGCGCCTGCACCAGGGCCTCTGCGACTTCCTCCGGCCGGGGCTTCGCGGAATTAATAATCAGCAGGAGCGGACGTTTGACATTCGCAGGTTCTGCGCCAAGCGCGGGCGCACCCTGGCCGTTCTCGGGGATTTCAAGAGCCGTCCGTGCCAGGTTGGGCGCCTCGGAGGTATTATTCCAGGTCTTTAACGCGGCACTTTTCTCTGCCCCACCCTTTTCGGCCGCGCTTTTGGCATAGCGATAAAACCGAGGCGCGCCTCGCTCTTTCCAGTAGGACGAAGAATAAAAATCCACGCCGATCCCGGTGCGCAGTGCGCTGAAAAAAGTGTTCTGTGCGGGATTCACCACAATTCCTACATGCCCTGGCCACACCACCAGGTCGCCGGGCTGAGGCCGGGTCACCAGGCGAAATTCGTCGACTCCTCGATAAAGTTCGGATGAGCTTTCGTAGGAATACGGGAAGCCCGCTCGGGTGTAAACCAAGTGCACCAGATGGGAGCAATCAAGCCGGGAGCGTCCGCGAATGCGCGACTCCAGGGCGGCGCCGATTACCGACATGCCATCGTTTGAGTTCAGCAGGGAAGATGAGGTTTGCGAAGAACTTTCATGTACGATCCTGGCTGGCTTGCCGAAAGTTCGGCCTCGGGCGCGGCTTTCCTGGCCGTGAACGCCTGGTTGGAGCGCAAGTGCGGCCATTGCGACACACACCCGCACTAACCTGGCGCAATTTTTCGTGCAATCCATGCTTCCTCATTTTGATGCGGCTGGGCCAGTTGGCGCAGGTTACAGCAGTGCTATGCCGCTCGCCCGCCCGCATCGCAATCTTGGATGCAGGGACAATCCGGCCAGTTTGTTACTTCGGTGCATTATGGCAATCGCAGGGCGCGCCGAGCACCATGCCTGCAGCCTTTGCCGCGGGTCCGTCACCCTATTCCATATTTTTCGTGCAGGAACAGGCGTTGCCTGGCTGGCAGGACCTTGGCCAGTTCCTGCCACGACAGCACCTTGCAACGCGGTCGCAGTTCCACCGGTTTTACACACTTCATCACCTCGTACCATGCCTCAACCAGCTCCGGCTTCCTCGCATCCGCGATCACGCAGAAGGAGCAGTTACCGGCAAACGCAGCCAGGACACTGCGGATGAGTTGGTAAGAGAGATACTCGCGCTCCGTCTGCGGCAACGCCTCGCAATCAAACACCACATCGAAATCTTTATACTCGGACAATCGCTTTTTGGGGACTCGCTGAAAATCGCTCTCGGTTAACTTTGCCTCCACTAGAAGATCGCCAAGCCGCATATCGACTTCGGTTCGGTCCAGTCTTCCATTGGCCAGCGGAACTCGAGCCCGAAATCCAAAGTCTGGATTCTCCGCGCTATTCAGGCCGAGCAGCGAAGCCACACGTCCGTCTTTGAATACACCCGGATAGCAAAATACATTCATCAAGAGTGCATCGGAGCTGGTGCAGGCATCGAGTTCGCGCCAGACTCCACGCTCGTTGCGAGGCAGAGACTTGCGGCCTTGGGAATGGACCTTTTGCAGACGGCGTCGCCAGTTCGCTTTCCGAAGTATGGCAGTGTAAACAGCCGGCATGAAATTTCCATGGCGAGCGCCTTCATTGCAGTCGAAGCACACCGTCGGCGGCTGCCCATAGCTGAGCGAATAGGGCAAACCTCGCTCCCGGGCATACTGTTGAGCCCGGTCGCTAAGCTCGCGACGCAAAAGCCCGCCACAGTTCATGCCGTCAGGCCCTCACTGTCCATAGGCGGACGATTCTATCATGGCGAACAAAAAGCGAACCAGAGGGCAAATGTGGGTGCGAGCACCTACGCTAGTGCGGGGCCTTTGAGGAACCCGCATCAAAACAATCCGACAAAGAGAACTTAGAACCTGAAGGCAGGAATTGGCCTTGCCGGAAGCAGCGTGGACGTTTCCACGCCGCTCCCGGCAAGGCAGCAAACACTGGCACAGGCTTCAGAACGCAGCTTCTGCCGGCTCGGGAAGCATGTTTTCGGACTCTATGTCGCCTTCCGAAGCCCGCACGTGTGTCCGAGCCACCAGCATATAAATTGAAGGTACGATGAAGAGCGTAAACAACGTTCCGATGATCATGCCGCTCACCAGCATGATGCCAATGCTGTTTCGCGCCCCGGCTCCAGGGCCCTTGGCAAGCACCAGCGGGAAGTGACCGATTACAGTTGCGGCGGTCGTCATCAGGATTGGTCGCAAGCGCGTTTCCGCGGCTTCAATCACCGCGGCCAGCTTCTCTCTTCCCTGTTCCTGAAGGTGGTTGGCGAACTCCACGATCAGAATGCCGTTCTTCGACACCAGTCCTACCAGCGTGATCAATCCTACCTGGCTGTAGATGTTGAGCGTCGTCAGCCCGAGGAACGAGAACAGCAACGCTCCCGAAATGGCCAGCGGCACCGATCCGGCCAGAATGATGAACGGATCCCGAAAGCTTTCGAACTGCGCCGCCAGCACCAGGTAAATCAGAATGCCGGACAGCAGAAACGTTCCCAGGAATTTGCTGCCCTCAGTGCGCAGCTGGCGCGATTCTCCCGCATAGTCAACCGTAAAGCCCTGCGGCAGAATCGCTTTCGCCTCGTCCTCCAGCACGCGCAGAGCCTTGTCCAGCGGCACTCCGGGTGGAACCACGCCCTGAATGCGAACCGCATTGAGCTGCTGAAATTTCTTCAGCTCTCGCGGCTCGGTCGTGGTCTTCAAGGTGGCGAAAGTCGACAAGGGTACAAGCTTGTCTTGCGACCCGGTCACGTAAATCTGCGAGAGTTGATCGGCCGTCAAACGCTCCGCTCGCTTCACCTGGGGAATAACTTTGTAACTCCGTCCCTGAATGCTGAAACGGTTAACGTAATTGCCTCCCAGCAGCGTCGACAGATCCTGCCCCGCCTGGCTCAGGTCAACTCCCTGCGAGCGCAGCTTGTCGCGATCGAAAACCACTTCGGTCTGCGGCTGGTCATATTTCAAGTCGGAATCGGCATAGATAAAAATGCCGCTGGCAAATGCCTTGCCCACAAGCTGCTTGGCGAAACCCAGAAGCTGCTGCGGCTCGCCCGGCGTGGCAATCACAAAGTCAATCGGGAAATCTCCGCCGCCGGGCAGCGGAGGCGGAGTCAGCGGGATCACCCGAATTCCTGCGATTTTCGAAAGCGGCCCGGTGGACTCCAGCAGCAGCTGCTGCGTGGTCTTTTTCCGTTCGCTCCACGGCTTGGTCACCATGCCGCCAAAGCCGCCGTTCGGAGATGTGATCTGGAAAATACTTTGGCTCTCCGGGAACGAGTGGTACACGTCGTAAACCTGGTTAGCGAACAACCTGGTCTGATCGATGGTCGAGTTCGGAGATGCCTGGATCACTCCGAAAACCACGCCCTGATCCTCGGCAGGCGCCAGTTCTCGCTGTGAAAACATATAGAACGGAATCATCAGCAGCGCGATGATCGCCCACAAGGTCAGAACCACCGGCCGGTAGTGAAGCGTTCCCGTGAGGGTGCGTTCATAGGCGCGGCGCACACTCTCGAAGCGGCGGTTGATCCAGCCGGCAAATCCCTTCTCGGTGTCTCCCGCGCGCAACAACTTCGATCCCATCATCGGCGAAAGCGTCAAGGCCACAATTCCGGAAACGATTACGGCTCCGGCAAGGGTGAAGGCAAACTCCCGGAACAGCGCTCCGGTCAAGCCTCCCTGAATGCCGATCGGCGCGTACACCGCGGCCAGCGTGATGGTCATCGAGATGATCGGGCCCACCAGCTCGCGGGCAGCGTCGATTGCGGCCCGGTAGGGAGTCTTGCCCAAATGCAGATGCCGCTCCACGTTCTCCACCATGACAATTGCGTCATCTACCACCAATCCGACCGAAAGCACGATGGCCAGCAAGGTAAGCAGGTTGATGGTGAACCCGGCTACCAGCATCAGGAAGACAGCGCCGATGAGCGAAATCGGAATGGCCACGACCGGAATAAGTACCGATCGCATCGACCCGAGAAAGAGGAAAATCACAACAATGACGATCAGCAGGGTCTCAGTAAGAGTACTGAGCACCTCGTTGATTGCATCCTGAATGTATTCCGTGGAGTCGTACGGAATCCCAACCTTCATGCCGGTAGGCAGCTGCGCCTGAATGCCGGGAATTGCCGCCCGAACATTCTTGATGACTTCCAGCGAGTTGGACGTGGGAAGCACCCAGATTCCCATGAAGGTTGCTGTCTCGCCGTTGAAGCGCACTTCCGAGTCATAATTTTCGGCGCCGAGCACCACATCGGCGATCTCGCCCAGCCGAACTACCACGCCGTTTTCGTTCTTTACCACCAGCTGGCGAAATTCTTCCGCGGTGCGCAGATCGGTATTGGCCACCAGGTTGACCGACACCATCGAACCCTTGGTGCTTCCGAGGGCTGAAAGATAGTTGTTCTTCGCCAGGGCATCGTGCACCGCCGCGGGAGAAATGCCGAGCGCTGCCATCTTGTCGGGCTTCAGCCAGATTCGCATGGCAAAGGTGCGATCGCCCAGAATGTCGGCACGCTGCACCCCGCTGATGGCGCTCAGTTTGGGCTGAACCACGCGGGTCAGGTAATCAGTGATCTGGTTCTGGTCCAGATCGGCGGAAGAAAAGCCGATGTACATCGCCGCAAACTGATTATCCGCGGTTTGTAGGTCGATGACCGGGGCTTCGGCCTCGGGCGGCAGGTCATTGCGCACCTGCGCCACCTTCGCCTGGATCTGGGTCAGCGCGGCATTGGTGTCGTAGTTGAGCTTCAGGTGTACCGTGATGGTGCTCAAGCCCTGCGCGCTCGACGACTCCATGTAATCGATGCCGTCGGCGCTGGCGATTACACGCTCGAGAGGAGTGGTAATAAACCCGCGGACCAGATCGGCGTTAGCGCCTACATAGGTCGTCGAAACCTGCACCACCGCGATATCACTGCGGGGGTATTGACGCACACTCAGCGAGCGAATGGACTGCAGCCCGGCGATCAGAATGACCAGGCTGACGACCATCGCCAGGACCGGTCGTTTGATGAATAGATCGGTGAACTTCATTTAACTGTCCTCGGGCTTGGGAGCGGGATTATTTCCCGGCTGGACTTTGTTATTGACCTGAACGGCGGCTCCGTTGCGCAGTTTGAATACCCCCGAAGTTACGACTTCATCCCCGGGGTTGAGACCAGAAACAACCGCCACCTGGTCGCCGCGCGAGCCATCGACCTTGACGAATTGCTGCCGCACTCCGCGGTAGCTCTGGCCCTTCTGATCCTTGAGATCGGTGATCACAAACACCGAGTCGCCGTACGGCGCAAAACTGATAGCCGACGCCGGCAATTCGATCACCGGACGGCTCTCGCCCAGGGTCACTTCCACCTGTACGAACATTCCCGGCCGCAGCTTTCCCTCAGGATTCAAAAGCGTCGCCTGCATCTGCACGTTCCGCGTGGTTTGATCAACGACTGAGTCAAGAGCCGTCACCCGCCCGGTAAACACCTTGCCCACCAGGTCGTCCGAGGTGACGCGCAAAGTGCGGCCTACCCGCACCCGGGTCAGCGCCTGTTGCGGCAGACCAAAGTCCACGTAAATGGGACTCAGCGACTGCAACTGCACGATGGCGCTGCCGGCGGACAAATACTGTCCGAGGTTGATCTTGCGGAGACCAAGAATTCCCGAGAACGGCGCCCGGATCGTCTTGCGCTCAATAGTGGCGCGGATCTCCCCCACGTTCGCTTCCGTCTGTTTCTGCTGCGCCGTGGCCTGATCGTATTCCATGCGAGAGATGACGCCATCTTTCACCAGTTGCTGCATGCGCCCGTAATTCACCTTGGCAAGATCACGCTGCGCCTCGAGCGCGGCCAGTTGAGCGCGCTCCTGGCGGGTATCGAGTTCGACCAAAACTTCTCCCTCGCGCACTGCCTTGCCTGAATCGAAATTGATCTTGTCCACCGTTCCCGGTAAATCGGCGCTAACCATGACCCCATGAACGGCTTCCAAGGTCCCGATTACGCCGGTGGTGGACGGCCACTGCTCCCGGTTCACCACTACGCTTGTGACCGACTCAGGCGGCGGCTGAAATGCAGAAGCCTGCACCGCCGACTGGACCTGCTTGAATTTCACGAAACCTAGGGCCGTGAGCAGTACCACCACCACGCCCAGCATCAACAACATTCTCTTCGCCATGACTACCCCTCTGATCGGAAACCGCATCAAACTATGTAGATGACACCCACCGGCAATGGTCAAAAAGCGCTACAGCAAGTCCACGTGTAAAAAGTTTGCACACCCTAAGTCCTACATTATTAACGTTTGATTCAGTACCCACCCGCGAGGATTCTAGGTAATTCACGCTGGGCGTGCGTTCTTCACAAAACACTGACAACTTGTGGACATCGGACCAGCCTGTATCAGACGCACAATGAGTTAGACGGAAGCCAAAATCAGCCGTCACTCCCATTCCGGCACGGCGCGACGAACCCAGGCCACCTTTCATCAATAAGTCGAACGCCAGGGCGGAAAATCGACACTCTTTGCCCGAAAAAGACACCAATTCTCCCTATTTCCTTTCTAATGAGGATCGAATTCTTGATTTAAGCCGAACTTTCGCCGGGATGAGGGCCTGCAACGGCGCGGCGCGCCGCGCCGCTGGCCGCGGTAACCGACGGCTACTTGCAGGATCTTGGTTCTGAGGATTGTTGACGCTCAGGCGCACAACTCTCGAAGTTGGAGCTTGAAGCGCACGAGCGGGACGCTCGCGTCCACATTATTACTATTCCCCCGCAGCGCCGCTGTCCCACTTTTCGCCGCATCGCAGTACGCGGCATGGCTGCCCCAGGCGCCCGCATTCCGCTACAAATTCGTCGGGGGATGCGGTGTTGAACTCGAACATCTCAAAGTGACAGGGGATGACCATCCTGGCGCCCATGTCGTTCGCCAATTGCGCCGCCTCAGGTCCGGAAAGATTTCCCGGCACACGTCTTTCCGGGGCACGGCCGTTGATGGGAAGCAGCGCAATCTGCACACCAAAGGCTCGCAACTTCTCCGCCATCCCCGGGTAGCGGATGGTGTCGCCGCTGTGATAGACAACCCAATCACCAAAGCGCACCACATAGCCGAGGAACCTGGCGCGGCCCTGTTGATCGCGCTCTACGGTCTCGTGAGCAGATGCAACCCCAAAAAATCGTATACCAGCGACTTCAATTGTGGCGCCGTCATCCAGCCCGACGGGAATCGAGGAATCGATGCCCAATCGCTCCGCAACAAAATTGCGATTCGATTCCGCTATCACCAGCTTCGGCGGCGGATTCCGTTTCAAGATGGTGCCGAGAGTTTCCCCATCCAGGTGATCGGTGTGATTGTGGGAGGACGTGACAACATCGACAAACGAAAGCTGGGCGGGATCAACCACCAATTCCGTCATCCGGACATGGGGTTTGTCGGTCTGGCTGTACTTTCTCGTAAGCGAATCCGAAAGATACGGATCGAGCAGCACGTGCATCCCCTGCCATTGCAGCAGAAAGCCACTCTGTCCCAACCACCACAAGCGGAATTTGCCATCTCGCCGGTCTGACGCCCGAATGTCCGCCAGCAGCGCCTCATGAGACTGGACCGGACGAATCACGACAATCCTAGTTCCCTGCGGACGATGTCAACCCCGCTCACCATGTTGGCTAATTTCTGCCGCGCCGCCCAGCGCGCCGTCTGGCTCAACCCGCAGTCGGGCGCGAACGAGAGCTGTTCCGCGGGCGCATGCTTCAGGCACAGCCGCACCCGCTCGGCAACATCGGCGGGCGTTTCTATGTAATAGCTCTTCACATCGATGATGCCGACCGCGACGTCGATCCCCTGCCCCGCAATTTCGCGGATGATCTCGATCTCCGCAAATTCGCGGCTGGCCATTTCCAGATGTATCTCCTGCACCGGCAACTCGAAGAACGCAGGGAAAAGCGGTGCGTACCGTCGCAAACCTACGGCCCTTCCCTTGTAGTTGCCGAAGCAAAGATGGGTGGAAAGGCGGCAGCGGCCCATCACCGGCTTGACGGTCTCGGTAAATATTCCGGCAAAGCGGCGCGGGTCCTCTCGATGACCGTAACAACTCATCGAGGGCTCGTCGAGCGTGATCTCCTCGCAACCGGCCTCGACTAAATCTTCAAGCTCTTTTCGGACGATTGGGACCAGCGCGTCGGTGATGTCCCAACGGCTCTTGTAACTTCCGCCGGGATTGATGCGGCCGCTCAATGTGTAGGGCCCGGGAACGCTCGCCTTCAGCACCGGCCCCGGCGGGGCGATCTTCTGCAAGCGTCTGAATTCTGCTACGGCTCCCAAGCCATGGGTCGAGCTTATCTTTCCCGTTACCTCATATTTTCCCCGCTGATCGTGTGCCGGCGGCCCAAAGCGGCGCGGAGAAACCGAAGTGCCGCGAATGCCTTCCAGGCTTCCATAGAATGACAAATTGAAGTCATACCGGGTCTGCTCGCCATCGGTTATCACGTCCAAGCCGGCTGCCGCCTGGTCGTGCACCGCAACCACGACGGCGTCATTCCTCATCTCTTCGACATCGGGCTCGCCGAATTGCTCGAGATGTGACGAGGCAAACTCCAGCCATCCGGGAAATGGATAACTGCCGACCACGGTCGTTCCCAAGGGCTTCCGTTTTGGGCGCGCAACGCCAGCGGCGCGCACAGTTGTGGCCTTGATTGTTTTGGGACTCATTCGCTCACCGTCCACCCCGCGTCTACGGTCACAATCTGACCGGTTATGGGGCTGGAATCTTTCTTTAGAAGGAAACACGCGGCCTTGGCGATGTCTTCCGCCGTCAGCATTCCCTTGCGCAGGGGCTGCTTGTGCGCCATGTATTTTGTGATGACGGGATTTCCCTGCGCGCGGGTTGTCATCGGAGTGTGCACCAGTCCTGGCGCGATCACATTAATGCGAATACCGTCGGGCGCGTAGTAGGCAGCTGCAGCCAGGCTCATTGATTCAATCGCGCCTTTGCTGGCGGCATAGCCCGCCGTCGCAAAGTGCTCCCGTTGAGGATGGCGGGCCAGCACGCTGCCGGTATTGAGAATCGCTCCCGCTTGCCGGTTCTTCATCCACAATCCGAGAATCTCACGGCACATCAGAAATGTGCCCTTGGCATTCAGATCCATCACCGCGTCCCAGGCTTCGCTGGTGCACTGGTGCAACGGGCCGTCGCCCTTCGAACGGGCGCTGATGCCGGCAACGTTCATGAGCGCATCGATGCGGCCGAACCGGTCCAGGCACTCCGCAACGCCACGCTGGATGGCCGATTCGTCGCGCACATCCACGACTGCGTACCCGCCATCGAGCTCATCGGCGAGAGAGCGGCATTCAGGCTCGTTCACCCCAAAGACGAATACCTGATCCTCCGTGGCCCACATGCGCGCCACAGCCGCCGCAATTCCAGACGACCCGGTGATTAGGAGAACTTCGTCCACAGGTTCAATCGCGCATTTTCATTCGAACATTTTTGTTCGAACATTATTCGTACAAGTGCTTAAGGCTCTTGCGGTAGGCTTCGTAGAACGCTTCCAACTGGGCTGCGGCGCTGGTATTACCGACAAATTGGTGACTGGGCAGCACCACCGGTTTGACCCCACGCGCCAGTAGGGCTTCCGCCGTGGCACAGCGAATCATGTTGATGATCATGGCTCCAGTGATGGTGGAAACCGGCCCGGTTCTCCATTCAAGCCCCTCCAGCTCGACCACGCAATCACCCGGCGGACACTTGTTATCGATGATCAGGTCGGCGCAATCGATCAGCTTTTTGCCGGAAGAGTGAGCCGCTTTGGCCTGTTCGCAGTGTGCCCTGGAGACGATGGCAATCACTGGCAGTCCGCGTCGTTGCGCCCCCATGGCCGCCTCTACGACGACAGGCCGAATTCCGCTGGTAGAGATGACTATGAACGCGTCGTCCGCTCCAAAATGAAAACTCTTTAGAATTTGCTCGGCATAGCCTTCGTAATTCTCCAGAAACAGGGGCGCGCGCAGTCCGTTGGCCCCCACGATGGCGGCGTGGTTCGAAAGGGCCAACTCCACCAGCGCCACGAAACCTGCGAAACAGCCCTGGCGGGGAGTCATCTCCTCGCACATCATCCGGGAATGGCCGTTGCCGAAAAGAAATACCAGACCGCCGCGCGCAATTCGGTCGGCGCAAAGCTCGGCTGCTTTCTGAATTACATCCTTCTGTGTGTCCTTCAGTGCATGCAAGGCGCTCAGTGCGTGTTCGAAAAACGTTAAGCTCGCGCCCTTTGTATCGCTTGTGGCCCCTGGCTTATCCACGAAGATCCCTTCAATTTGATTTGCGGAGTCTCGATCCTTACCACGACCAGACGCAACGACGGCTCACTTAGGATGGCATAGAGTGCGTATAATCCACAACGATTGTGACCTCGGACCGGACAAACGTCTCTCCCGATCAAGCCGTCGTGGTTGGCGTGGATATCGGCGCCACCGCCGTCAAAGCCGCGTTCGTAAGCGCGGACGGCGAGCTGCTCAAGAGTTTTCATCAACCTTCGCCACGGTCCTCAGCTGCCCTGCATGATTTTGTTCACCTCGTTTTGGAGCAATCAAAGCAGCCGGTTCGCGGGGTGGGCATTGGCTGCAAGGGCGTTATTGATACTGCGACGTCCAGAGTGAACAGCCTTCCTGGCGATCTGAACTTCCTCGAAGGGCAGCTCCTGGCAGACGTAGTCGCTCCGGGAAAGCTGCCGTTGTACGCCGACAACGATGCTCGCACTGCGCTGATTGCCGAAGTACTCTGGGGCGCAGCCCGGGGAAAGCGCAACGCCGTTCTACTGACGCTTGGCACCGGCGTGGGTGGAGCGGCGCTGGTGGATGGGGTGGTTCTCCGCGGTGCTTCCGGAGCTGCAGGACACCTCGGCCACATGACCATCGACCTTCACGGCGGCCTGTGCATCTGCGGGAACCGCGGCTGCGTAGAGACCCGCTTCTCCTCCCGGGCCATCGAGTCTGATTACCTGGCCCATCTGCATCGCGCCGCGCCGACGAAGTTGTCGATTGGACGCGCCGGAGAGCCGCCGAGCACCGAAGCTATTTTTCGCGCTGCTGCACAGGGCGACGAAAGCGCCCGCTGCGTGCTCGATCGCGCCCTCGAATATCTGGCTGGCACCCTGGTCAGCGTTCTGCACATCTTCGACCCGGAAGTCCTGATCCTGGGAGGCAATATTGCCGAGGCCGGGCCGGAACTACTTGCGCCCATTCACGAGCAAATCGCGCACCGCACCCGCATTTTATTGCGGCGCGAGATTCCTATCGTATTCCAGAGCCTGGTCGGCTACGGTGGAGTGGCCGGGGCGGCTGGCCTGGTTTTCCTGCAGCAGGGACTGCTCAAAGTCTGACCTTAGATCGCAACTCTTGCCGGACACGCGAAAAGGAGCGCGAGGAAGCCGGTATATAACCGCTAAAAGCTAAGAGGTAAAAGCTGAATCAGCCACAAATCTATGCCTGTCGCTCAACATGGCGCTGCCCGATACCTGTACCTTCCCGCAGCCGTCGCCGCGATCGGCGGCCTCCTATTCGGCTTCGACACCGCGGTTATCAATGGCGCAATCGTTTTTCTCAAGAGCCAGTTCAGCATGAGCGATTCGCAAACCGAAATCGCCGCCAGCAGCCTGCTTCTAGGCTGCGTCGTCGGCGCCAGTCTCGCGGCCTTCACCAGCGACCGTTTCGGCAGAAAGCGGGTTCTGATTGCCGCGGCCGCGCTATTCACGGTTTCGTCGCTCGGCTCGGCCCTTCCCCGAAACCTGA
Source organism: Terriglobales bacterium (assembly GCA_036265205.1). Taxonomy (GTDB): domain Bacteria; phylum Acidobacteriota; class Terriglobia; order Terriglobales; family Acidobacteriaceae; genus JAIQFF01. The sequence continues at coordinate 118,976 of DATAPL010000010.1, read as the reverse complement.
TCGAGTTCGTGGTCGCCCGCGTTGTTGGCGGCCTGGCTATCGGAATCGCCTCCACCTTGTCACCTCTTTATATTGCGGAGATTTCTCCGGCCAGGACTCGCGGCCTGATGGTCAGCCTCAATCAGTTGGCAATCGTGATCGGCATCCTGTTGTCCTACAGCGTTAACTATCTGCTCACCGGCGCTGGACCGGCCAACTGGCGATGGATGTTCGCATCCGCGGCTGTCCCCTCGCTCTGTTTTCTGATTGCTCTGCTTTTTATTTCCGAAAGCCCGCGCTGGCTTTTGCAGAAAGGCAGAGAGCGCGAGGCCGAACAATTCCTCGCGCAAATGGTTGGCTCGGAAGCCGCCGCCACAGAGATCAAGGCCGTTCGCGACGCTATCGCGGAAGAAAGCGGGAATCTGTTTGACCCGGCTTTCAGAAAACCTCTGATTGTCGCCATCCTGATTGCGCTGTTCAGCCAGTTCACCGGAATCAACACCATCATCTATTACGGTTCGCTGGTGTTTCTGGAACACGTGCCGCATCAGACTGCGACTACCGCGCTTTGGGCCAACGTGATTATTGGGGCGATCAACTTCGTCGCCACGATTCCGGGAATGTCTCTCATCGACCGCGCCGGCCGAAAGCCGCTGCTGATGTCGGCATTCGCGGGAATGGCTCTGTCGCTGATCGCAGTGGCCGCCGCCATTCATCTCCACGCATCGGGGATCGTGGTGCTGATTTTTGTCCTGACTTATGTCGCGTGTTTCGCGGTGGGGGTGGGAACTGGCACCTGGGTAATGATGGCTGAAATTTGCCCTACTCGAATTCGAGGACGGGCCATGTCGGTGGCGACGATCTTTCTGTGGTGCGGAACTCTGCTCGTCACTCTAACTTTTCTGTCATTGGTCAACGCCCTTACTGCGCCTGGAACATTCTTGCTGTATGCCACGATTTCCATCGCGGCCTTCCTTTTTGTGTGGCGCCTGGTTCCGGAAACCAAAGGCCGTACGCTGGAAGAAATCGATCGCTGGTGGCGCAGTCGATCGGCCTAGGGAGTCCTTGAATCAGGATTGAGGACTTTACGATGCGTTCAGGCTCACGATTTTGCTTTTGCTGCGGAAGAAAATCGCCACCAGCAGCAGGATGATAAAAGCGCTCAGCGCCGAACTCACCCAGAAAGCTTGCCAGTTGCGGGTTACGACGCCTCCAGCTGCGTGAGTGAAATAGTCGACGGTTCGTCCCGCGATCAGCGAGCCGATCAGCATTCCGACTCCGTAAGTCAAAAACGTAATCAAACCCTGCGCGGCGCTTCGCAGATTGGGCGGAGCCTCCTGGTCGGTGTAGAGCTGCCCAGTCATGAAAAAGAAGTCATAGCAGATTCCATGGAGCAGAATTGCCACATAAAACATCCAGATGCCGCCATACGGATTGCCATAGGCGAGCAGCATGTAACGCACAGACCAGGCCAGCAAGCCCATCACCAGTATGCTTCTGACCGTGACGCGCCGCAGGATGAACGGCATCAGCAGCATCATCACAACCTCGGAAGCCTGGCCCAGTGCCATCTTTCCCGCGGCATTTTGGACGTGTAACTCATTCAGGTAAGCATTCGTAAACGAGAAATAAAAAGTAAGCGGAATACAGGCCAGAATCGAGGCGACGGCAAAAACCGCGAACGACGAGCGCCTGAGCATCACCAGCGCGTCGAGCCCGAGGATTCGCCGCAACGTGACCTTTTGCCCCTTGCTGGGAGGAGGAGTGTGCGGAAGAGTAAGGCTGAAGATGCTCATAACCACGGATGCGCCTGCGGCCAGCAGGAACGGGACAGTGGATGTCTCCACCCCGAGCCTTCCGACGGTTACGCCTATTGCAATCCATCCCAGCGTCCCAAACACGCGGATCAAGGGAAAATCCCGGCCCGGATCTTTCAGATGCTGCAGGGTAACCGAGTTGGTGAGTGCGATGGTGGGGAAGTAACACAGGCAGTAGGCAAACATTAAAGCGTAGACAGGGCCAAAGCTGGTGGCCTTGGTAACAAAAAAGAGAAGCGCCGCGCCCAGCAGATGTAAGCCGGCGAGTACCCGCTCGGACGCAAAGAAGCGGTCTGCTATGAGGCCGACAAAAAACGGAGAGATCATGCAGGCCAGTGCGGTGGTGCCGAACACCGCGCCCGCCTGCGTCCCGCTAAACTTCAGGTTGATGGTGAGATACGCACCGAGCGTAACGTACCATGATCCCCAGATCACATAATTGAGGAACATCATGAGGCTGAGGCGAATTCTGTCTGCTATGGGCATGTCAGCGGGCACCAATCGGTAGATTCGCGTTCCCACTACTTATTGCTGGTTCGGGTCTCACTCACTTCCGGGCTGGTCCATTGAGCCACAGGTCGATGGGCTTCTTCACCGCAGGCGCCTGGAACGGCAAGGCAATTTTTCGTGCTTGGCCTGCGGAAGCGTATCCCGCATAGAGAATTTGCATCACCACCAAGCCATCTTCTCCGGTGATTTTCGGAGTTTCTTTTCCGCGAGCGCAGCGGGCGAAGTGGGTCAATTCCTGCGGCGTGCCGTAGTTCCAGAGTTCCTCGAAGACAGGGTACGTCCAGCCTTTCGTGGTAGGAGCCTTCTCGACGGCGTAGCCGTAACCGTTTTCGCTGTAGGTAGGCAGGGCGTTGCCCATATGTAGGTTGGCATAGGTGACCCCGGCGTCGCCGTAGACCTCGATGCGATCGTCCATGCCCCCGCGACGCGCCCAACTGTCTTCGATCAATGCCGTAGCGCCGTTTTCGAACTCAAGGATGCACAGCGAATCGTCTTCGGCCTGGGTCTTGCCTCCGTGAACGTGCGTTCCCATCTGACAGTAGACCGATTTCACCGCGGAACGATTGAGGAACCAGTAGCAGAAAGCGATGCCATGACATCCCAGGTCCATGAAGGCACCTCCGCCGGAGCGATTCACATCCCAGAACCACTCGCTGTGCGGGCCGAAATGCTTCTCGCTTTGCTTCACCAGATAAATCTTTCCAAAGGCGCCGGCGTCGGCCATTTCTTTCGCCTTCAAATATTTCGGCGTGAACACAAGTTCCTCGCCATACATCAATAGGACGCCATGGCGCTTCGCGGCGGCAATCATCTCCTCGCCTTCCGCAATGGTCATGGCCAGTGGCTTTTCGCACACGATGTGTTTACCGGCAGCCGCAATGTCCTTGGTCATTTGCGCGTGCAGGCTGTTCGGAGCGGCGATGGTTACCATCTCAATGTCTTTTTCTTTCAGCATCTCGCGGTAGTCGGTGAACACGCGGGGAATGGCGAATCTTTTGGCGAAGGCCGCCGCGTTGCCCGCCGTGGGCGAAGCTACCGCGACCACCTCCGCCTCATCCGGCATGATCTGCAGCGATGCCGCGTGAATATCCGCCTGAAATTGCGATCCGATGATTCCGACTTTTACCCGGCCTTTGTCCGCCATGCGCTCTCCGCACTCCTTCCGCCACTAGGCATGTTCAGGGCTTCACTGACGATCCCAGCGGTTTGATTCTGATATTACGAAACCAGATTTCTGAGCCCTCCGCTTCCAGCAGAATCCGTCCGCTGGCCAACGGAATCATACGCGAGGGATCGTTCGGGTCTGGCTGCTGAATGTCACGGGCGCTGTTCACAATCCGGCCATTTACCAGGTGCGTGGATCGATCTCCCTGGAGAATCACTTCCACGGTATTCCAGCCATCGCGATTCTCAAAGTCTCCGGACTTCAACACCCGGCTGGAATGGCCGGGCAGGCTGCGAACCGTAGTGCGAGTCGACATATCGTCGTCGTACATCGGCATCGACGGCCCTATGAAAAAGGCAGTCACCGAGGCTCCGTTGACAATCCAGAGATCTCCAACATCCGTCTCTTCAATCTGGCATTCCAGCGACGTCGGATAGATCGCGTCCGCGCCCACCGCCAGATAAAGCAACCCGCTGTTTCTTTTCCCCTCCGACGATCGCTTCACGCCCCACTTGTACTCGGCGTGAATACGCACATTGGAATAATCCTGAGTCGTGGCCAGATAGCCATTGTCGGATTTTCCTTCGGACATGGGCACGTCAAGGATATGAATCATGCCGTCTTCGACTTTGAAGACGCCTTTCGCATCCTTATTCTTCCCGCTGGACTCCAGATAGCTATACCAGCCGCTGAGATCTTTCCCGTTGAATAGTGGAATCCAGCCATCGTTTTCCGCATTCGATTTGGAGGCATGCGGTTCAGCAGCGAAGGCCAGCGCGCCCGCCGCCAGAGCCAGGCACAGAGACGAACACAGGATGGCCGATTTCATGTGAACCTCGTCTCCTCAATTACGTTTACGAATTATGCTTAAGTGATTAAGACGACTTTGGCGTTGGATCGTCGCAGCCGACATACTGGGCCAGCATTCGGTTTCCCTTGTATTCCAGTTCGTCATGAATACCGATCTTGGAAGTGTAATATCCGCGAACGGTCAGGCGCTTCAGGTCGCGAAAAAAACGGACCTCGGGAAGGTCGGTTAAGTGCTCGTTACCCGAAAGCACGGTGAGCACTGCAATTCTTTCCTCCGAGCTGCAATCGACGAACGACTTCCCGCTGTAGTGCTGGCTCATCAGATCGACCAGGCGAAGCCCTTCGCGCCAGGTTGATTTTTGATCGTCATCCACCGTCTCGCGCAGCACTTGCTCGATGTAGTCGGCAACCTTGGCGGCTTTCGCGCCGCCGGAGTGGCTGTCGGCGGGAATAATCGTCTCCGATAACTCTTCTACCATCTTGTGCTGCGTTGGCGTGAAGAATGGCGAAGCGGTTTTCGCTTCGCGGGACTTGTCCTGGGCGGGCGCCGTCTGCGCCGCCACTTCACTTGATATGGCCGGCAAGGGCAACAACGAAGCCCCGATAACCGTGGCTGAGGTCTTAAGCCATTGCCGGCGATCCTGCTTGAGATTGACTGGGTCCTTGGTCGACATTCGCTCTCCCTAGAGATTCCCTTTTCCGAGTTCGTCTGCGAGATAGTCGCAAGAGCGCCAGCACAGGGCCATGATCGTCCAGGTGGGATTCTGGCAGCTGGCATTGACGAAAGCGCTGCCATCCACCACGAACAGGTTCTTCACGTCATGCGACTGCTCAAATTGATTCAGCACCGAGGTCTTGGGGTCGCTGCCCATGCGAGCAGTGCCCATCTCGTGGATGGACCAGCCTTCGGTGAGGACGTGGGTGCTTACGTGCACGATATTGAAACCGGCGGCTTCAAACATCTCTTGCGCCGTTTCCCTCATGTCCTCAGCCATGCGGTGCTCGTTGTCGCCAAATTTGTAGTGAAAGCGCAGCGCGGGAACACCCCACTTGTCCTTCACCGCCGGATCGAGGTCAACGTAGTTTTCGTAGCGCGCCAGCACTTCACCGAAGGCGCCCATGCTTATGTAAGCACCCTGATTCTTGCGCACCTCTTCTTTGAATGCCGCGCCAAACCCCGGCTTGTCCGTGCCCTCCGGAAACATCCTGGAGCCGCTTCCGCCTTCAAACCCATAACCTCGAATGAACTTGGGGTGCTTTTCAGTCAGATTCCGGAACCTGGTCAGATAAAAGCCCCCGGGCCTGCCGTCGTCGAGCGTGGGCGGCTTGCCGACAAGATCTTTTGCCTGACCTACAACTCCCGGCCCCATGATGTGCTCACAGAAATTGTGTCCCACGTGGCCGCTGGAATTCGCCAGTCCGTTGGGATAGAGCCGTGATTTCGAAAGCAGCAGAAGCCGGGCTGATTCCAGCGTCGAGGCCGCAACGATAACCACTTTGGCGCGAACCGCGTAGTCCTTCATGGTCTCGGAATCGACGAACTGAACCCCGCTGGCCTTGCCGGTCTGCTGATCAACCGTGATTTCGCGGACTACCGCATTGGTGCGCAGGGTCAATTTGCCAGTATCCATTGCCGGATAAATCAATCCGGTCGGCGAGTCGAATGCGGCATGAATGTCGCAGCCGCCTTTACGTTCACAGGCGCCGCGTCCGAAACAACGGCTGCGATACTGGTTGTGCTTCAGGCCGTCACTGGTTACGCCGGCACGGTATTGGGTCAACACCCGGCCCATCTTCCCCAGACTTTCCTTGAGTGTGACCTCGGCGCAGTTCAGTTTGGTAGGACGCTGGAATATGCTATCGGGAAGATACGGGAGATTCTCCTTCACCCCGGTGATGCCCAGGTACAAATCTACCTTGTCGTAGTACGGCGCCAGATCGCTGTAGCTGATCGGCCAATTTTCTCCGTAGCCATCGCGGTTTTTGGCTTTGAAATCGTAATCCGAGAGCCGCAGAGCCAGGCGTCCCCAGATATTCGTCTTTCCGCCCAGGCAGCGCGCGCGAACCCAGGCGTAGTTGGTGCCTGTGAAAGGATTTTCGCGCTCGTCAACTACGATGTTCTTCACATAGTCGGTGCTGCCCACATAGCTGTGCAGATGTTTGGATTTTTCAAACCCCGGACCATAAGGAGGATTGCGGATGGTGTATTCATTGAGGGTCAGCGAATGGCGGTCCGGCGGAAGCGCGCCCCTGTAGGCGTTGTCATAGGGCCATTGCATGGAGCGCAATTCTTCCTCGATTGGGAGTTTCTTTCCCGCCTCGAGCATCAGCACCTGCAAGCCGCGGCTGGTCAGGACATGAGCCGCCATCCCGCCGGCAGCGCCCGATCCGATCACCACCGCATCATACGTTTTTTTGAGATCCAACTGAGGCTCCGCCATCGGGTAAGACTCGTCAAATCCTTTCGCCTGGATTCACTCGCTTGGAATTGCGATCCTCAGAATACAACAGCACCGGAGTTTGGCGCAGAATGCAGGCTGAGCAAAACCAGTTTTTGAAGGGAAGTTGAAGCCCAAGGCCAAAAGCTCGGCGCAGTTTGAGACTTTCTCCTTCGTTCCCGCCGGTGTGCCGTTCTCCTTAAATCATTTCGCCACGCCTGTTAGGATCGCTTCCAGCCTCGAAGTTTTGGGAGTCGATGGCGTCGGCGACCAATTCCGGCTTCGCTCATCTAAACTTTCTTAGTGACTGTTTGCGCAACATGCAAACGAGATGAAATATGAAAGCAGTTGTTGTCCGCCATATGGCGGGCCTGAAGTGCTCAAGTTCGAGGAATACCCAGACCCGATTCCGGGTCCGGGCGAGGGTGGCAGCGGGAAGATCCTGCTGGTGGCTTGACATTATTTTGCGGGCAGCGGAGAGGAAAGGAAAATCTAAATGAAAAAGGGTCTGCGCGGGATCAATCCCGCTTCGAAGCCGAGCGGTGATGGGTGTGTGGAATGCCTGGCATCACCGAAGGGTTGGTGGTTTCATCTCCGCCGGTGTGCGGAGTGTGGGCACATCGGATGCTGCGACAGTTCTCCGAATCAGCATGCATCAAAGCATGCGGCAGCGACCGGGCATCCCATCATTGCCAGCTTCGAGCCGGGTGAGGACTGGTTCTACGACTACAAGAAGCAGGAGATGATCCAGGGTGTGGAGTTGCTTCCGCCGCATGCCCATCCGCAGAATCAGCCTGCGCCTGGACCGGCGGGGAAAGTGCCCGCCAACTGGGAGTCGTTGCTGAATTAGCTGGCGTCAATCGATTGATCATGAGGGGGACGGGACTCGGGACACCGTATTTGCAATGACCACCGTGCCGAAAGGAGCCATCAATGAACGCGGTCCAAGTCGAACAGAAGAGCTATGAGATGCCCCCGAAGGAAGGGATCAGCATCGCGCATTTCCTCACCGTCGCCGACGTCGAGCGATCGGCTCGCTACTACGAAAAGGTCTTCGGCGCCCGCATTCTGACCATGGGGGACGGCAACGCGCCGCCTTACCTGCAGCTTGCGAATATCTGGATGATTCTCAACGTCGGGGGCGGGCCGACCCCGGATAAGCCGACGGTAACGCTCAGCGTCCCCGACCCGAATCACATCAACAGCTTTATGAATTTCCGCGTTGCGGATATTCAAGCCTGCTACGAATTATGGAAAAGTCGAGGAGCCGAATTCATCACGCCGCCGATCCCCAAATACGGCGAGATACGCTGCTACATCCGCGATCCCGACGGCTATATCATCGAAGTCGGACAGAGCACCGACCTCACCTACGGTTAGCGCTCGGCCGAATGGAATGCAGATTTAAATGGCTACGGATGTTCGCTTGAGGCTTCCGGGCTGCAGTACAGAATTCGATTTCAACCAGGAGAACAAAATGACCACCAAAGAAAAAGGTTCTTCTACCGGCACTCGATCGGAGGAGGGAGTCGGATTCAGCAGCATAAGGGCGACAACAAAGAGCTAATTATCCGTTTTCTCCATCGGAATCGAAACATGTATAATCCCGCGTCATGCAACGAATGGCCTGGAGCACGATTGCGCTCGGTTCGCTGTTGCTTATCTCGGCCGGCTCAATGGGAGGACAGGAAATGAAATCTCCGCAACCTGAAAAGTCGAAGCCCCCTGTCAAAGTGGAGCAGCGCGGTCGCATCCTTGGAATCGGCGGTGTGTTCTTCAAATCCGCTAATCATGATCAGATGCGCGAGTGGTACGCGAAACATCTTGGACTGGCGGACAAGGGCCAGGGCGTGATGCTTCCGTGGCGGGAGCACGACGATCCGCAAAAGGAACACGTTACTGTTTGGACTGTTTTTCCTGCCTCCAGCAAGTATTTCGATCCCAGCCCCGCACCGTTCATGATCAACTACATCGTGGACGATATGGACGCTTTGCTCGACCGTTTAAAACAGGAGGGAGTAAAGATTGACGCCAAACGAATGGACGAATCCTACGGTCGCTTTGCCTGGATCTATGACTCGGATGGGAACAAGATTGAGCTCTGGCAGCCGCTGCCCGCAAAGCCCTGAAGGCCTTCCACTGCACTTGCGCAATCGGTTTTCTGTAGCTGCGGATCGATCACCCGAGTAAGCTGCCGGCTAGCCAGTAATCGACGCTGAACTTTCCTAGGCCTGAGCAGATCAGCCAGATAAAGAAAAGCACGTACAGGACTTCCGGCAGGTATCGGAAATCGTCCAGCCGGTCAAGAGCCGAAAGGCCTTTCGGCAGGGTGGAAACCGCGCTGGTCAGAGTGGCGATAGTCACCCGTCATCTGGCAGCTACGCCACTCAAATTCTCACAAGGTGACTATCGTTCTCGATCCACTGACCCATCTGCTACGCCCCACTTTAAGATTTCCAGCTTTGGTATGATTCAGCAACATGCGAAGCGTTCTTTGTTTATTGATCCTCATGATCGGGTGTCAGGCGCAGAGTCCTCAGGACCAGGTACTCGCCGTCTACGGGCAGATGGGCAATGCTGTGCAAAGCGGCGACGCAAAGGCATTCGTCGCATTGTGGTCCAGCAAATCGATATCGCAAGCGGAGAAGATCGCTTCTCAGCTGCGGCCGCAACCGGACGTGCATTACACGGCGTCCAAGGTTTTTGTGCAGGGAGCTGAGGCCGCATTGATTGGACAATACGCTGAAGACGGATTCCTGAGCATGCGTTTCGTCAGGGAAGACAAGAACTGGAAGATCAGGGACTTTGCTTTTAGCGATAAGGCGTACCCCGCAGAGTCGGTTTATGCCGTTGTTCCGCCCCCGGCTGGAGCATTCGAGCGCGCGGGAGAGCCGTGGCAGAAAATCACACCGGGCCTCGACAAGGCGAATGCGGCTACTCAGGGCTTTCAGGTCCGGGCAACTTACGATGAGTCGTTTTTGTATATCCGGATTGAATCGTCATTGCCTATGCCTGGCCCTGGTACCCCGGCGGAGAAACCGCCCATGGGGTGGCCGGTGATGAAAGTCAACGTCTCCGGCATTGGCGAGTTCGTGGTGCACGCTGAGGCGGACATCGGAGACCAAGCGACATTCGACAAGAATGGCCGCGCGAACAGCCATCACCATTACGTGGCCTATGGGCTCATGCTCGAGCGCGACAATAAAATGCTCTTCCAGGTATGGGCGGATTCAGATCCCAATCCTCTGATTCAGGCCGGAGATCACTCGTTCGAAGTGCGCGTGCCGCTGAAAAGCATGGGCATTGCCGACCCAGGTCAAACGAAAATCTCGATTGGCGACGCGCAGTGGCCAAAGAGCGCGGTTTTCAGCCTCGAAGCGCAGCAGTACCGATAACGATCGATCTTATCCCGAGTGCTAGCTGCAAAGTTCACGAGCTAAAGCGTGCATGATTTTTGCATGCTCGAATTGCCGATCCTGAAGCAAGAGGTTTATGCTCTGCTGGCCTGTTACTCTTGAGCGCGTCCCTTTCCGGTCACAGGGCGGTCACAAGCGGCATTTCGACTTGTTTGATTTTGATTATTCGCTGGAGGTCAGAATGCTTCGGGAGCCGTGTCCAGCGCGGCTTTTGGGCTTGGTGCCGGGAGGGGGAGTTGAACCCCCAAGGGCCGAAGCCCGGCGGATTTTGAGTCCGCTGCGTCTGCCAGTTCCGCCATCCCGGCTTGCATGTGACGACCGATGAGAAATAAGCGTAATTGACGGTTCGGGGCTTTGCAACCCCTGGCCCGCTCGGACTCGACTTGCGATCTCCCGGCGCCCTCGTCTTACGGCTGCGCTGCAACGGAATATACCTGGACCGGGCCGAGCAAGCCGGATGGAAGCAAAGGAGCGTTGGCTTTGTAAGGCTTCACGTCGGTATATTTCGTGGTTGCGTCTGGTTGCTGATCTCCGATCAGCCGATTGACCCAGGCATTGGTTACTTCGATGGCCACCTCAGACTTGGCGGGCTTGCGGAAAACTACAAACAGCGTGCCCCAAGGCTCAAAGTGCAAAGGAACCGTGGTACGGCCACCGGCGGCCATCACTGTCAAGCAAAATGAACATATTTACCTATTGGATTTTGACTCCCCTACGAGGCTCGACGCAAGAAAAGAATTGCTCACACCGCCGGAGAGAAATCGGTCAGCACCATGAAGGTGGAATCGACTTTGTCGACCAGCTTCCCGTTCACTTCGGATGCGTCGCGCACTTTCTGCCACTCGGGATCGTCAACAAACGCTTTCCAGTTGCTCGTGGCCGCCTCCCGGCTTGGATGCGCGAGAATATAGATGAGTGTCCTGCCCTTCAGCGGATCATCCAGCGGAGTCCAGTAGGCCACGTTCTTCATGCCGTGCTTCTCGAACAGACGCGTGGTGTGTTCGCGAAAGCGCTTGAGCAAATCGTCCAGTTTGCCTTCGTTGGCGTGGTAGATACGAAGCTCGTAGACCTGGGTTGCCGACCCTTCGGGCGCCGCCGGGCCTGCCAGGTCGGCCGCTCGAACGACTGCCGGGAGGAACGCAATCGCCGGCAGTGATTGCAGCAAAGTTCTTCTGTCCATATCCGCCTTTCTCGTGATGTGAAATCAGAAACCGGTGCGAGCGCAATCCGGAGGGCTAGTGCGCCAGGCCAAGATAATTTCCGTAGCCTACAATGACGGTGGAACCTACCAGCAGGGACAGTGCCAGCGCGAGCATACGGCCGGCCTGAACTCCCGCACCCTTCCATTCTTTCAGTCCGATTCCCCACAGGCTGCTGAAGATGATGATACTGGCCATGTGCAACGTCCAACTGGAAAACTTATAGCGGCCCATCTGGGTCTCGCCCATGGTGTAGAAGAAGAACTGGAAATACCAGGTGGTGCCGGCCAGAGCGCAGAGCAAGTAATTCGCCAGCATTGGGACGCGCACCCCTTCTTCTTTCTTCGAACCCGCGCGGAACGGGGGATCGGCGACTGCCGTGGAAGTTCGCTGCCGAAGGTCGGTTCTGGCAGGCGCAATATGCTCCACGACTTCACGGCTGGGGGCGTCCAGCGCATTTTCGATGGTAGTTTCGTCCGCACGCTGGCCAGTCCCGTCGGGCTCACGTGAAACCGAGGTGAAATACTGGTAGCCGGTCTTATTCCGGATGTTGAGTATCAGGCACCAGATAAAATTTGTGGTGAATCCGCCGATCAGGACAACGACCAGCACCGGCAACCCCTGCCAGAGATCGGGAGTGCCGTGCTTGATGGTAAGTGTTTTGATGGGATCTCCGGCCGCCAAGCCGTAAGCGAAGCAAGCGCTCATCACGCCGGAGAGGGTGGCAACGCCCACTCCTTTCTTCAAGTCAAATTCTTTGATGGTCACTTTCTGCTGTTCGGGCGACATGTTGCGCTCTTTGAAAATGCCGGCTACTCCAGCAGCAGCGATCCCGAGCAGGCAAACGAAAATCCCTAAAAGAATGACTCTGCCGGAAGGCGTTCCCACCACCTGGGTCATGAATTCGCCGCGAAAGATGGGAGGAATCAGAGTTCCAAAAGCGGCGCAGAGACCAAGCACGACGGCCATTCCCAGCGACAGCCCCAGATATCGCATGGTCAAGCCAAAGGTGAGGCCGCCAATCCCCCACAACAGCCCGAAGAAAAAGGTCCAGAAAAGTACGGTGCCGGGAGTCTCGTGCAGAACCGCCAGCAGGTCTTTGGTCATCAGCAGGCCGAAAAACCAGGGAGCGATGATCCAGCTGAAAAAGCCGCCGGTAAGCCAGAAGGTTTCCCACGCCCAACGTTTCACGCCCCGGTAAGGAACGTAGAAGCTGCCGGATGCCAGACCGCCCAGCCAGTGATAAAGCACGCCGATTGCCGGATTTGGATTCATCTCTCTCCTCTGGATCTCAATTTCCCGGCTTGCATTAAGGGGAAACCTCTTCAGCATACGCGGATGCATTCGATACCAATCAAGGCACCGAGCTTTTTCACCTTCCCGGTAATGTGCCCGACTCCGACCGCACAATGATGCGCCGGGCCATGCAGGTCGGGGGAAGCTGCTCGCCAGAATCGTATTTCCCGGAAATGGAGCGCCCGTGGTCTTGACAACCAATCCCCCCGAAGGACAGCAAAAAACCGCACGCTTTCGGCGCGATTTCCGGGGAGTGGAACCTGGCGCACTGTAGCGACGGCCAATCAGCGTTGTCAAGAAACAAGTGAACTTATTTCCCTATTGGATTGCAGGAACCTGTGCGGACAACAGTTGTCCGCGCTTTCCGCTCTGCAGCGCGCAGCTCACTTCGCCGGGCCGGGAGTCTATAGGCGAAAACACACGCTCCACGTTATAGTCTTTAGGCAATGGCGGGCCGGCATTTGCTCGAGATTCCCCGAGAGGCATAAGCGAATTGACACGCTCAGCTCCCAAGCGGCTTTATCTGATTCCGGTACTCTCGAAAGCTCTCGACATACTGGAGCTTCTGCAAAATGAAAAAGGTCCGCTGGCGCTGGAAGCCATCTACCAGCGCACCAACATTTCCAAAACAACGGTCTATCGCATCCTGAAAACTTTTGTGCACCGCGGGTATCTGGCGCAATCGCAGGATGGCTTGTACCGCCTGGTGGCGCGGCCAAAGAAGGCGCGATTTGGATTTGGCAGCCAGTCCGCGGATATGCCGTTTTCCGAAGCTGTCACTGACAGCCTGAAGGCTGCCTCATCCGCGGCCGGCGTCGACCTGATTGTGCTGGACAATCGCTATGACGGCCCCACCGCTTTGCGCAACGCCGATGAGTTCGTGCGCAACCGGGTCGACCTGGTGATTGAATTCCAGATCGACCAGCATGTGGCTCCGGTGCTGGCCGACAAAATCGATGCTGCGGGTATCCCCCTGATCGCCGTGGATATACCTCATCCCCATGCGACTTTCTTTGGCGTAAACAACTATCGAGTGGGGTTTGAAGCGGGTGAATGCCTTGCCCAGTACGCCAAGCGAAGCTGGGGCGGAAAGGTGCGCTGGGCTCTGGGGCTGGATATCGACGAGGCCGGCCCGCTGGTGCGCAGCCGGGTGACTGGGGCTTTCGAGGCGATTCGTTCGCGACTGCCGGGAATTCCGGCGGAATTTCTGGTGCGCATGGACGCCCGCGGTTTGCGCGACAAGAGCTGTCAGCTGGTGACCGATTTTCTGCGGCGCCATCCCAAAGACCGCGGGATCCTGATCGCAGCCGCTACCGACACCAGCGCCCTGGGGGCGGTACAGGCGGTGCGCGAGTTGAGGCGCGAGAAGTATGTCGCCATCGTTGGGCAGGATTGCATCCCCGAAGCGCTGGAGGAGATTTCCAGCGTGGATAGCCCGTTGATCGGCTCAGTTTCGCACGAGGCGCAAAGTTACGGCCCCAGGCTGATTCATTTGGGACTGTCGCTGCTGAGCGGCCATCGGGTGGCGCCTTATAACTACGTGGACCACAAGCTGGTGACCGGTTCGTGGTCGGGAGAACGCGGCAAGAGTGCTTGACATCGAGTATAGGGCGGACACTCTTGTCCGCCGCTTTTGACTTTGGTTTTTGCCTTTCGGTAGAGGCCAGAGGAGTTTCGATGCTTCAAAATCAAAGTCAAAATCCGGGTCAAAGGCGTCAGGCAAGAGTGTCCGCCCCACACTTTGAATTCTCTTATAGAAATTGTTGCCCTATTGCACTGATGGAGTATGATAACTGCGGCTTTTCGAGCGCCGCCTCGGCATCGCCAATGGCCGGGCCTCCGCGTTCCGCCCCAACACTTTTCCGCTGAGAGTATTTTCCATGCATGTCAAAACAGGCCTGCGCTATCTGGAAGACCGCTGGGACGAGCAGGTGGCCCGCAGTCTCGACGAAACAGAGTTGTTGCGCTATCGCTCGAACCTGCTGGGTTCGGATCTTCGCATCACCAATTTCGGCGGGGGAAACACCAGTTCAAAAATCCCGCTGACCGACCCGCTGAGCGGAAAGCGAGAAGAAGTCCTGTGGATCAAGGGCAGCGGCGGCGACCTGGGAAGCATCAAGCTGGCGGGGCTAGCAGCTCTTTACCTCGAAAAGCTGCAGGGGCTGGAGAAGATCTACCGCGGCGCGGAGTTGGAAGACGAAATGGTGGACATGTATCCGCTCTGCGCATTTGGAAAAAATACCGTCTCCGCATCGATCGACACTCCGCTGCACGGTTTCCTGCCTTTCCGCCACATCGATCATTTGCATCCCGACTGGGGAATTGCGCTGGCCGCTTCCGCCAACGGGCGCGAAAAGATGGAAGAGTTTAATCGCCAGTTTGGACATCATCTGGTTTGGGCGCCATGGCAGCGTCCTGGCTTCGAGTTGGCGATGATGCTTCGCAAGGCGGTGCAGGAAAACCCGAACTGTGACGGAGTAGTCCTGGGCGGTCACGGCCTGTTTACCTGGGGAGACACCCAGCAGGAGTGTTACGAAAATACCATCACGATTATCGACCAGCTTGGACAATTTGTGGCGGAGCACGTGGAAAAGAAGGGCGAAGCCCTGTTCGGCGGCCCGCAACATCAGACGTTGGCGAATCGCCGCGATCTCGCCCTGGATATTTTTCCCTTTCTGCGGGGCCGGGTTTCGAGTGTGCGGCGGTTGATCGGCAATTTCAGCGATCTTCCGGAAGTGTTGCGCTTTGTGAATTCCCGCGAGGCGGAATCGCTGGCCCATCTGGGCACCAGTTGCCCTGATCACTTCATTCGCACCAAGGTTCGACCCCTGTTTGTTCCCTGGCAGCCGGGCGGAAGCGTGACCGGCCTGCGCGAGCAAATTGACTTTGCGCTGAAAAATTACCGCGAGGAATATGCCGAATATTACAGGGCGTTTGCCGGGCCAGATTCGCCTGCCATGCGCGACGCCAATCCTACCGTGGTGCTGATCCCGGGTATCGGCATGTTCAGCTTTGGCAAGAGCAAGACTGAAGCCCGGCTCACCGGCGAGTTTTACGTGAATGCGATCCATGTGATGGAGGGAGCAACCTCCATGGAGACGGGGACGGCGCCCGCCGAGTTGCCGCAAGCTGGAGCGGCTGCGCCGACCAGCGCGTTCACGGTGCACTCGAATTATGTGGCGCTGCCACCCTCGGAAGCATTTCGGATCGAGTACTGGAAACTGGAGGAGGCCAAAATCCGCCGGCAACCTGCGGAAAAGGAATTAAGTCGGCAAGTAGTGTTGATTGTGGGTGGCGGAAGCGGAATCGGTCGTGAGGCAGCTTTACTGGCCGCCGAACGCGGGGCGCACGTGGTGATCGCAGACCGCGACAATGAAGCCGCCAACAAGGTTGCGGAGGAAGCCAAGGCGCTTGCTGGAAAAGAAGGCAGTCTGGCAATCTCGGTGGACATCCGGCGCCGCGAGATCATCCGGGAAAGTTTGCGCAGCCTGGTGGCTATATACGGCGGCCTGGACGTGGTGATCAATACTGCTGCGCTTTTTCCCTCTTCCGCGGGCGGCCAGATCACCGACGAGCAGTGGGGAGTCACACTGGATGTGAACGTCACCGCGAATTATCTTTTGGCGGATGAAGCCGGCCGCATACTTCGAGATCAGAATCTGGACGCGTCCATCGTGCTCACCAGTTCGGCCAATGCCGTGGTGCCGAAGCGGGGCAGCGAAGCTTATGACGTGAGCAAGGCGGCACTCAGTCACCTGGTACGCGAACTGGCAATTTCCCTGGCGCCAAAAATCCGCGTGAACGGAATCAGCCCCGCGACGGTCATCAAGGGATCGACTATGTTTCCTCGTGACCGGGTCATGGCGTCTCTCAAGAAATATCAGATTCCTTACGAAGACAGCGCCAGCGACGAGCAATTGCGCACCTTGCTCGCCGATTTTTATGCCAAACGCACGTTGACTCATCGCGCGATTGATCCGAAGGATTGCGCCGCTGCAATCCTGTTTCTGGCGGGGCCGAAATCGCCCTGCACCACCGGCCACATTATTCCGGTAGACGGTGGACTGACCGAGGCCTTTCTGCGATGACGGGTGGTCCGCATGATCGGAGCGCCGGCTCTGCTGGAAAGAACGCCGCGGAGCGTAACGGGGATTCCGGTCAGCAAAGACCTGTGCTGGTGGCTGTAGATTTGGGCGCAGAGAGCTGCCGGGTTTCGCTGCTGCGATGGTTCGACGGTCGGCCAGAAATCCGGCTGATACACCGTTTCGCCAACTCCGCCAAGAATGAAGGAAACGGCCTACGCTGGGATGTGGGCGCGATCGTTGCGGGCGTGGAAGATGGACTCCGTGCCTGCGCCCAACTCGCCCCTGAAGGAATTGCGGCGATTGGCGTGGATGGCTGGGCCGTCGACTATGTGCGTCTGGGGCCAAACGGAGAGCCGGTCGGCGATCCTTATTGCTATCGAGACGAGCGCACACTGGCGACCCTGAAAGACGTTCACTCCCGAATTTCTCCCCAGCGGCTTTACCAACTTACCGGAGTTCAGATTCTTTCCCTCAACACGCTTTACCAGTTGCGGGCGGATCACGAGTCGGAACAGAGTCTTTCATGGGTGAATGTGCCAGAGTACTTGATGCACCGGCTGGGCGGCAGGCGCGTCTCCGAATACACCAACGCAACCCACACGCAGTTGCTGGGAGTGCAGGACCATACTTGGTGCAACGAGATTTTTGCAGCCGCCGGCCTGGATTTGAGGGCCGCGCCAACACTGGTAAGTCCGGGCACGGAGATAGGCCGGCTGCAAGGTCCGCTCGCTTCCCTGCCAGCATTGCGGAACACAAAATTGATCGCCCCAGCGTGTCACGACACGGCCTCAGCGATTGCCGGTATTCCCGCGCAAGGAGAGGACTGGGCCTTCATCAGCTCCGGAACCTGGTCTTTGGTGGGCTGCGTGCTGGACTCACCGTGCACCTCAGATGCTGCGCAAAGCGCTAATTTCAGCAACGAAGGGGGAGTCGGAGGGAAGATTTATTTCCTGAAGAACGTGAATGGCATGTGGCTTTTGCGACAGTGTATGGAGCAATGGCATCGGCAAGGCCAGGCCTGGACGGTGGAGCAACTGATTGACGCAAGCACGGGTCTGGATGCCCCGGAGCAGTTGCTCGACGTGGACGATCCCGATCTCCTTTTGCCGGGAGACATGCCTTCTCGCATCAATGCGCAACTGAATCGCGCCGGCAAAAATTCCATCCCCGCGGGAGAAGGAATGGCCGCGCAGATGGCGAACCTGATTTTTCACAGCCTGGCGGACCGCTATGCCGAAGTTTTGCAGAATGCAAGCGGCATCACGGGGAAGGTTCTGAAGCGGCTCTATATTGTAGGCGGCGGCAGCCGGAATGCGGTCTTGAATAGACTTACCGCCAGTGCCACAGGCCTGGAGGTGATGACAGGTTCGACTGAAAGCACGACAGTCGGAAATTTTGCGATTCAACTGGCCGCATTGAAAGGGGATTGCACTGATCGCATTGGAGTTGACGCCAGGGCGGTTGCGGAGTGGGCGCGCATTTTGGCGGCACAGCCTGCCGGAATGACAAGCGCCATTGGCGCTCAGAAAATCGACGGCACTCGGTTGGGAATTGGAGAGGCACTCGCATGACGGAAAAAATGGACGTACTTATTCACCGGGCCCTGGACAACTTTAATATTGAGCTGCCCTCCTGGGGATTTGCCAACACTGGGACACGCTTTGGGAAATTCATTCAGATGGCGGCCGCGGTTTCCATCGAAGAAAAGTTCAGCGACGCGGGCCAGGTGCACGCCTTGACCGGCTCTTGTCCTACCGTCGCTTTGCATGTGCAATGGGATCTTCCCAACGGCTTGAAAGATGTTGCCCAGGCAAAGCGATTGGCGGAGAAATACGGAGTGCAGCCGGGATCCATTAACCCTAATGTTTTTCAGGATCAGGAATACAAGTATGGATCGCTGGGCAATCCTGATGCAGCGATTCGCAAGCGAGCGCTCGATCATATTCTGGAGTGCGTGGCCATCGCCGACGCCCTGGAATGCCGCGACGTTTCGCCATGGTTCGCCGATGGATCAAACTATCCGGGAACCCAGAGTATTCGCAACCGGATTGGATGGTTCGAAGACGCGCTCAAGACAGTTCATAGCCATCTGAATCCCAAGCAGCGGTTGCTAATCGAGTACAAACCGTTCGAGCCCGCGTTTTACCATACTGATGTCGCCGACTGGGGAATGGCGTTCCTGCTGGCGCGCAATGCAGGGCCGCAAGCCTACGTGCTGGTGGATACCGGCCACCACTACCAGGCCCAGAACATCGAACAGATCGTGGCCTGGCTGCTGCATCACAAGATGATCGGCGGATTTCACTTTAACGATCGCCGATACGCCGACGACGATCTCACCCTGGGCTCAATCGATCCCTACCAGATTTTCCGCATCTTCCACGAGATTCATCATTACGCGTGGGAAACCGGTGGATTCGCCGATGTGGCCTACATGGTGGACCAGAGCCACAACCTCAAAGGCAAGATGGAAGCCATGATTCAGACGGTCTGCACCGCGCAGGAACTTTATGCCAAGGCAGCTATCGTGGATCACGCGCGCCTGGCGTCATTGCAGCAGAGCTGCTCGCTGGTCGAGGCGGAGGAATGTCTGCGAGGCGCATTCTGGTTTGACGTTAGACCCGTCCTGCGGGAATGGCGGCGCGTCCATGGTCTGCCGGAAGATCCCATGCGAGCGTTCCGGGAAAGCGGGTATCTGGAGCGGATCACGGCCGAGCGGAAGGCGCGCAATGCGGTGGTGGTGACCACGTACGCGTAAGAGACGACGTCCGCCATGCTTCGTGAGCGAGCTCCGCCGCGCAAATGTTGCCCAGCATCGCGCCAGGCGCTGTCTTTTGCCATTTCTCGACTCCTAGGCGTTCGCGGCATCGATCAAGCTCACGCAATCACAAAAGAGCAAACTAGCGCTGGATGGTAAAGCTGTAGGATCCCGCTCCCGCTTCGTAGATCGCGTTGTGACTATCGCGCAGCACGAACGACAAGCCCGAGCCCTGGCGAATCTCCTTGCCGCCTTCCTGGATTTTGGTGGTCACATCGCCTGGAAAATAGAGAAGGCCGGTGGTATTGGGTGGAATCACAACGTCCCATGTAATGGTATCTCCCGTAACTTTCCAGCCCGAAGTAATGGGTCCGTAGGCAGAATCGTAGATGGCCTTGGCTTCTCCCAACGCAGCATCGAATTGCGGATGCAGAACGATGCGATGAAAGCCTGGGTCCTCTGGCGCCTCATCGATGCCGGCGGAGTAGCGGTACAGCCATTCAGCGACGGCCCCGTAAGCATAGTGATTGTAAGAGTTCATGGAGGGATCGCCCATCATCTGGTCGCCGTTCCAGCGTTCCCACATGGTGGTAGCGCCGTGCTCAATCATGTATCCCCAGGAAGGATAGGTAGTCTGCAACAACAAGCGGTAGGCGACATCGCTGTGGCCGCTATTGCTCAACTCAATCATTAAGTAAGGAGTGCCCAGAAATCCGGTGGTCAAATGCCAGTCGTGGGACTTGATGTCTTCCACCAGCTTCTCCGCGGCGACGGCACGTTGCGGCGGTGACAGCAGATTCATGTGCAGAGCCAGCACGTAGCTGGTCTGGCTGCCGGTTCCGACCGTGCCATCGGGCTTCACGTATTCCTGGTTGAACGCACTCCGTATCTTCTCAAAGAGTTCCCGATACTTCTGCTCATCAGCCGGCCGGTCCAGCACCTGCGCCATGCGCATCATTAACGACGCGTCGTATGCCCAGTAGGCGGTGGCGATCAGGTCTTTTGAAGTCTGGCTGCCGATAGCGAGCCAATCTCCGTAGTCGTTGCCCCGCTCCTTCAGCCACAGGTAATTGGGATTCGAGCCCGCGACATGCTCCATCCATTTTTCCATGGCATCCCAATTCTCCTGCAGAATGCGGGCATCCTGAAATTGCAGGAAGGCAGACCAAGGGATGATTACGCCGGCATCGGCCCATCCGGCCACACTATCGCCCGTAGGACCAACTCGAGGCGAAACGTCGGTGAAGGCGCCGGTGGGGCTTTGCGCATCACGAATGTCGGTGGTGAACTTGTGCGTGAAGGCAGCCAGGTTGGCGTTGAACGATGCGGTCCGCCAGAAAACTTCGGCATCGCCCATCCAGCCCAGGCGTTCGTCGCGCTGTGGACAATCAGTGGGGACGCTCAGAAAGTTACCCCGCTGGCCCCAGAGAATATTGCTCCACAACTGGTTCACAACCGGGTTCGCGGTCTTGAATTCTATAGTGAAGGGCGCGGCGGTATAGAAAACGATGCCCTCGATGGCATCGGCCGTGGGAGTTCCCGGATACCCGGTGAGTTCTACGTAACGAAATCCATGGAAGGTGAAGTGAGGCTCGTAGGACTCAGCCCCTTTCCCGCGCAGGATGTAGCTGTCTGTGGCTTCGGCAGTGCGCAGGTTTTCGGTGTAGAGTTCTCCGTCGGGCTTGAGAACTTCTCCGAAACGGAGTTGAACTTTGCTTCCTGCCTTGCCTGAAACATGCAGCCTGGCCCATCCAACCATGTTCTGGCCAAGATCGAAGATGAAAACTCCGGGCTTTGGATTGGTCACGGTCCTGGGCTTGAGGGTTTCGTTCGCCCGGATGGGCTGATAATCCTGGGCAACTAATGGAGCCTGAGGCTCAGGCGCGATGGCCACTGCGCCCCAGCGGGCGTCGGAGAATGAAGCCTGGTCCCACCCTTTTTGTTCCAGACGGGCGTCATAATTCTCCCCGTTATAGATTTCTGATTCGAGGATGGGGGACTGAGCCGATTTCCACGATTCGTCGCTGAGCACGGAATCGTGGCTGCTGTCCGTGTATTCGACTTCCAGTTGCACCAGCAGTCTGACTGGCGGCGGCCCGAAGTTGTAGCGCGTCTGCAACCAGCCCAAACCGTCTGCGTACCATCCGCCACCCAGAATCGCGCCAATTGCGTTTGAGCCTTGCCGCACTTGCGAGGTGACATCGTAGACCTGATAAACAACCCGCTTGCGATAGTCGGTCCAACCTGGCGCGAGGATGTCGTTACCTACACGCTGGCCGTTCAGGTACAACTGGTACGTTCCCAAAGCAGTGGAATAAATTCGTGCACTACGGACAGTTTTGGACAGGCTGAAGTTTCGCCGTAAAAGATTGACGGGCTGAGCGGGCCACGGAGTACCCAGCGGCGCTTGGCCGATTTCAGCAACCACAACTGCCGCAGGCCATGCCGAATCGTCAAAGGCGGACGCTACCCAGGCATCGTCGGCTTGCTCTGGCCCCGTTTTCCACTCAGGTCCGGAAATATAGCGTTCTACTTTGCCATCCGGCATCTCGACTCGGAGCATGGCGATGAAACCAGCCTGGGGGCGGCGATCACGTTCCTTTTCCACGATCGCTTCTGCGGCCAGCGAATTGGCGCCCGCATTGAGGAGCTTGCCCACAGGCACAACCCGGAAATAGCCCCAGGGATCGCGCGCCCTGCCGAATTTTCCCATCGGCGACTCGACCAGCACTTGCTTGCCATTGACCCAGGCCGCAACGTTGTCCTTGGCGGTGATGAAAAGTGTGGCGACTTTAGGTTTTCGCGCAAGATTGAAGTGAAAACGAAAATCGTGCTTGCCCGGGGTGGCGCCAGTCAAAGCGTTTTCGCTGGCCGCCCAAATCCACTTCGGGGCCGACTCGTAGTCTCCTCGCTCCAGCGGCATGTCGCGGGTAATCCACTTGGCTTTCCAGTCCTGGGCAGAGAGCAGGCCCATCTCCCACCAGCTGGCCTGGCTGTAGAGCGAAGCCTGGCCCTGGGCGTCCCACACCCGCACCTGCCAGTAGTAGCGCCGCCGGGATTCAACTGCGGGTCCGCCGTAGAGAACATTCACCGATTGTTCCGAATCAACTTTCCCGCTGTCCCAAACGTCGGCGTGGTCCTGAGCGAGAGCTTCGGGCGATCCGGCAACTCGGATTTCGTAGGCGGTTTGGCGGGCGCTGCGCCGCGGATCCTGAAGCTGCCAGGAAAGGCGCGGATGGGTGATATCGATTCCGAGAGGCTGTTGCATGCTCTCGCACTGCAGGTGATCGGGAGGGTTGGCGTCGGCAGCATGAGCGGTACGGGAAAGCGGCCCGATGATGAAGACCAGAATCGAAACGGTAATGGCAAACGCGTTGAACATGCCGAACATAACTGGCGCCTGGTTCTGGCCCATGCTGATTGCCCCAGATGCGCTTCGTGCTCTGGTCATGTGGAGAACTCCTATGAAAGTTCCCTATTGTACTTATTTATCTTTTGGATTAACAGCGGATTTGTACGCAAACCTACCGAGGGGGCGGAGATCAAGAAAAGGGTGGGGTTTGGCTTCCAAATTTTAGAGAATCCGCTCCTGCGAATATCCGGCGGCGCCCAGCGCGGAGAGCAATTCGGCAATTTGATCCGGACCCCGGGTTTCCATGGTGATGTCAATTGCGGTCTCCCCCAGATTGACGCCGTAGTAAGTGCGGTCGTACGAAGTCTCAACGATATTGGCGCGGTGATCCGCCAGAATTCCGGTAAGACGATGCAGAGCACCGGGATAGTCGGGCAAATGAACTCGCAACCGCACCAGGCGGCCATCTTTGACTAAACCACGCTCGATAATTCGGGAAAGCAAAGTTACATCGATATTTCCGCCGCAGACCAGCACGGCGACTTTCTTTCCCGACAGCTGAATTTTGCGGTTCACGACGGCGGCCAGGGCAGCGGCCCCGGCGCCTTCAGCCATGGTTTTTTCGCGTTCCAGGAGAAGAAGGATGGCATTGGCAATTTCTTCCTCGTCCACGGTGACAATTTCGTCCACGTATTTTTGCACCAGGGGTAATGTACGTTCGCCGGCGCGCCGGACGGCAATGCCGTCGGCGATGGTCGCTGCCGGTGGAAGAGTTACGAGCTTGCCTTCGGCGACTGCAGCTTTCATGGAGGGAAGCCGGCTGGTTTGTACTCCGACCACTTTAATTCCAGGATTAGTTTCCTTGACGGCGCAAGCGATGCCGCCGATCAAGCCGCCCCCGCCAATGGGCACGACCACAGCTTCGATCTCGGGATGCTGCTGCAGTATTTCAAGTCCAAGAGTTCCCTGGCCGGCGATGACGGCGTCATCGTCAAAAGGATGGATGAAGGTTAAATGCTGCTGCTCGCCCCGCCGGATGGCGTCCTCGCAGGCATCATCGTAATTGGCTCCGTGAAGAATGACCTCGGCGCCGTAGGCTTTGGTGGCAGAAACCTTGGTCAACGGAGTCGTAAGAGGCATGCAAATCTGGGCTTTGATTCCCTGCTTACCGGCGTGATAAGCCAGCCCCTGAGCATGATTTCCTGCCGAAGCCGCGATTACACCCTGCGCGCGCTCTTGTGCCGTAAGAGTCAGCAGTTTGTTAAGCGCGCCTCGCTCTTTGAATGCCCCGGTTCTCTGCAGGTTGTCGAGCTTGAGATAGATGGAGTTGCCGGTTAATTGCGAAAAGGTAGCGGACAAAGTGCAAGGCGAAAGATAGATGGACTGGCGAACGCGCGCGAGGGCGGATTTGACGTCGTCGAGAGTGATCATTGATCTGTAGCAAGCATTCTACTAGGTACGGTCGAATAACCTCGCCTTCAACACTTGCCAGGGGTGCAGGCGGGCATCTCGCGCGGTGCGATTCGAGTTCTTAACCGCAAAGCTCGCAATACAAGCGCGAGAGGGCGGTTCTGCGGGTTCTAAGGTTGGAGAAGCGGTCACGCTTCTATGGTGGCACCCGTAGCGACAGGCAATTCCGCCTGTTGCCATGCGGCAAGTCCGCCGGAGACATTGATCACGTTTTTAAATCCAGCCCGCTGCAGAAGGCTGCAAGCAACCACGCTGCGATAGCCGCTTTGGCAATGGACCGCCAGCGGAAGATTGAGATCGATCTCCGGAGGGGAAATCCGGAAACGGTCCAGCGGCCACCAGGCTGCTCCCTCAATGTGTCCGGCCATCCATTCGGGTTCGCGACGGACGTCCAGCACGTTCAGTTTGCCAAGCGCGAGTTGGCGGTGCAGATCCTGCACGTCAATCTCAGGCAGCTTTGCCAGGTCAAGCCCGGCCTGCCTCCATCCGGCGATGCTGCCGTCCAGATATCCGCGCTCCGCTTCGATGCCCACCCGGGCCAGGCGAAGGCGCGCTTCCGCAAGTTGCTCCGAGGAATCGGCGATCAACACCGGCTGTGACGTCAAGCCGAGGATGGTTCCCGCCCAGGTAGCGAATTGCCCTGATAGTGCAATGTTGATGGAACCAGGAACGTGGCCGGCGGCAAACTGCTCGGGTGGGCGAACGTCCAGAGCGATCACGCCTTCTTCCAGCAGGGCCTTAAGTTCGGCAGGCGAAATCGCTTTGAGTTCCGGCAGATCTGAAAGGGGAGGAGCGCCTCCGCGATTGATCTCGGCATCCTGCAGGAAATAGTCGGGACGCGTGGGCAGATTGGTGGTCAACTGTTTGACGAATTCATCACGAGTCTGGATTTGAAGGGCGTAGTTGGTAAGGCGCTCCGTACCGATGGTTGACGACCGCTCGGCGCGCATGTTGCGACCGCAAAGCGAACCGGCGCCATGCGCGGGATAGACGAGCACCGAGTCGGGCAGCTTCAATAATTTATCGTGCAGGCTGTCGTAAAGCATGCCGGCCAACTGCTGAGGAGTACAAGTTTTAGAAAGGTCGGGCCGGCCGACGTCCCCCAGAAAAAGCGTATCGCCGGTAAGCACAGCCCACGGCTTCTGCGGCTTCTCATCGTCAGTAACCACCACGCAAATGCTCTCGGGCGTGTGTCCGGGAGTTTCGAGAACCCTGATTCGCGCTTTGCCGAAAGGCAATTCGAAACCATCCTGGACGGCGACATGCGCGAATGTGGCTCCGGCCTGGGAGCCAAAATAGATTTTCGCGCCCGTGCGAGCAGCCAGTTCTTTGTGTCCAGATACGAAGTCCGCGTGCAGGTGAGTCTCAAAAATGTGGCGGATGGTCAGCCCATGCTCGGCGGCGGCTTTCACATAGAGATCTACATCGCGCTGCGGATCTACCACCACGGCTTCGCCTTCCGAGCCCAACATGTAGGAAGCATGCGCCAGACAGCCGAGATAGAATTGTTCGAAGTACATATGCGAACCTCATCGAGAGGCGGAATTAAAAACCATTCGTCCCCGGAAACAGTAGCACTTTTCCACACGGCTTTGGGTTAGAATCGCGACAAGTGGCAGCGCATCCTGGTAGCTATGCGCGGTCTGCTATTCCCCGGAGGTATGCGATGAACCGGCCCGCTTTTGATAGTTCCCCTGCAGCCAGTTCATGGCTGGACGTTCAGTCCACGATCCGCGGACTGACACAGGATTTCGCCACTTCATTCAACACCGCAAATTACGATCAGGCAGCAGTTTTGTTCGCATCCGATGGATTCCTGATGTCCCCTCAGCAGGAAATGGTGCAGGGCCCGAAACCGATTGAGCTGATATTGCGTAGATTAGGCGAAGCGGGATACCAGAACCTCCGCATGGAGACGATTCGGGTTGACCATGCCGGCGATATGGCGGTTGAAATTGGGCGCTACACCGTGGCCATTCAGCAGGCTAACGGCACCACGATTGCCGACCGAGGCAAATTCCTGCATGTGTGGCGTCGCCTTGGAGCCTGGCTGATGGTCGCGAATTCCTGGAACAGCGATTTGCCGGTTGCGAAGTAAATCACGCCGGCAACGCAGACCTTTCCCATACCTTGAACTGTAGCGCTTGCGCACGAGCAGGATGCTCGCGCCTCCATTGCCGGCTTCCTGACACGCTGGCTCCACTGCGTCTACAATAGCGACACGCAATCCAATTCAAAAGCAGGAGAGTGGCATGCAACGCAAGGCAAGTGCAGTGTGGAAGGGCGGGCTGAAGGACGGCAAGGGTGTGGTTTCCGCGAGCAGCGGTGTCTTGAACAATACTCCGTATTCGTTTGCGACGCGTTTCGAGAACACTCCGGGGACAAATCCGGAAGAGTTGATCGCAGCCGCACATGCGGGCTGTTTTTCCATGGCGCTATCCGGGCAACTGGGCGCCGCGAATCTGACTGCATCCAGCATCGAAACCACGGCCACGCTGACCCTGGAGAAACTGGACTCCGGGTGGACCATCACTACGGTCCATCTTGATGTCGTGGGAAGGGTACCGGGGGCGGATAACGCGGTTTTTCAGAAAGCGGCGGAAAATGCTAAAAGCGGATGTCCAGTTTCAAAATTGCTCAAGGCGAACATTACCATGAGCGCCAAGCTTGAGGGATAGAAACCCAGTTGCCGGTTGTCAGTCTTCTGTCAGTCTTTGATTTCGGGCTTGGGTGAAGACTGACCTCCGGCGGTTGGCGACTGTGACTTCAGAATTTGCCGGATTTCGCGGTTGATGCGAGCCGCATCGCGTGCGGCGGCATCGATCATGCGGGCCCATTTCTTGCGATTTCCTTCCGGCTCGGCCTCTGCCAGAAGATAGGAAGCCTGCAGAATGGTTTCGAGAGAGTTGCTGAGGTCATGCGCCAGGGTGCGGAGGTTGGCGATCACATCAACGGGCAACTTACTGGAGTCTTCCATGCGGTTGGGCAGTTTGACAGCCTGTACTCCCCCTGTAGAATATTACTCGTAGTCCTTTCCTGGTAGGCGGCTCCGACAAGATTGCCGCATCCCAGTCACTTTTTGCCATCGTGGCGGAATTGGCAGACGCGCATGGTTCAGGTCCATGTACCCGCAAGGGTGTGGGGGTTCGAGTCCCTTCGATGGCACCACGTTGTACCGGCTTCCGACCAACTGCCAAGCTACTGGACTGAGCTGGCGACCGAAGAAAATGCATTGTTGGCGTTGGTTCCCACCAGGCGGATCGTGCCCACAACCAGCACCAGGATCACGGCCAGCATCACGGCGTACTCGGCGATATCCTGACCGCGGTCGTCTGTATAAAGCCTGCGGATGACATCAAACATTGAAGTCCTTTCGAGACAGATAATTTTTTAAGCATGGGCCGAAAAAGCGCGGCCGGGAGCGGGAGTGACTCCCGGCCAACGCGTCAGGACTGCAGCTCGTGTTTTGCCAGGTATCGAATCGTACGCATGGCGTCTTCGAGTTCCATCAGTTCGCGAGGATTGGTGTTACGGCTGGAGACCACCTCGCAATAACGATGCTCGATGGCCTTCTGTGCCGCTTCCAGTTTCGGCAGGAGGCGTGTGGGATCTAACTCGAATACCGCCTCCTGAAAAACCTGCTTCCATTTCAATTGAGTGCCGATGTTGGCAACTATCTGCATGAGGATCCTCCTTGGTGAAAATGAGCCGGGATAAACAACCAGGGATCTGCAGGGCAAAGCTCTGCAGATTCGACACTTAGTTAGAGTTCGAGTCTCAGCAGAGGAGAACGCAGGTGGAAACGCAGACGAGAGCCGGAGACTTCGTCAGCTCAGAACCGCGAGAGCGACGGAGATGCGTGGAACTGGCAACCGGAAAGGCATACGTGGCTTGCCGTTGGGGCCGGGAGATCAAGCTCTCCGCGGACACTTTCAGCATCTCGCCTTGTACGTATCCGGCCTCAAATTCGCGGAAACCGTCGGCGCAGACAAAAATGGACACGGCCGCCAGGGCAGCCACAACCAATATGAGTGTCCGTAGAAATCTTATTTTCATGTCTGCCAACAGAACGTAGCGAAGTTGAAACAACCCGAGTCTACCAAAATAAGATGCTGGGTGACGCCGCGGGCGGAAAATTATTTTTTCGATAGCCCGAAGCAAGGCGGTTTGTGGGTAGCGGTCTGGACCCGGCTCCCGGCTGGGCTTTCGGACTGCGGCTTTTAGTAGGGAGACACCTGGGCTTGGGGCGTCTCGTGCAATATTGGCACAGCCGCAGGACTGACTAACGACGGGTCATCCCGTAGTTTGATATAGAGCGTGGAGTTCTCGGGGCGGGGTACGCTTAACGTGGAGTCTGCAAAGCCTTCAGGCACCGGAACCGAGTGTTTGAACTCGGGATCGGAAGCAACCGAACTGATCAGGAAAAGATTGGTTCCGCTGAGAACGCACTGTTTGTCCGGACTTTCGGGACACTGGACTTCTTTGAGATCCGGAAAGCGGACCAGCGAAGCCAGCGGCTGCCAATCGCCGTCGGACTTTTTTTCTTTATCCACTGCGCGAAAGCGCAGAGGGCCAAAGGCGGAACGTCCGAAACTCTTAAGGGGGTCGAGTGTCGCCATTACGGTGTGGACATCCTGCGCGACCAGGCTACCGTCGTCCAGACTGAGAGTGACGTCATACGACCCGTCCGCAGTGGCCACCTCAATGTTCTGGGAACGTGAAAAAGTATCGGGAATTTCGCTTTTGAGGAAGAACAAAAGTTTTCCGTTTTGAGGCAACACGTCTGGACTGGCCATCTGAAATACCGATGGTGTTGGCCCAGGTTGTACTGCCTTGTTGAGCAGCGTCACCTTCGGACGAGGCGGATCGATAGTGGCTTCGAGCTTTAGTACGCGACCATCTTTGAGATCGGTGCGAGCGGTGACTGTGTTGCCGGATTGTAAAGTCGAAATGTCTTTAGCGTCGGTGGACAGCCGCAGCTCATCCTTGGTATCTACGCGAGAGAGGCCAGCCGGCACGAAACGGACTCCGTTTAACTCTACGGCCGCCACCTGATCGAGCCGGGTGCCGATCAGAGTCGCTTGAGAGTCGCCGGCATTGATCGCGAACTTGTCCAGGTGCGCAGCTTCGGCGTAACTATTCAATCCAACCTGGTCGGCCTTGTAGCTGCCGTATTGCTTCACCAGCAGCGCAATTTTTCCCGGGCTTTGGTCTTTCAAAGACACCTTTAGTTCCAAATCTTTCGACGACGGCGAACTCCAGCTTGCCTTGATCGGATTGCCCTGGTTCTTCACCGTGACAGTTTCGACGCAGGCAGCCGCGTCCGACTTGAAATGAATGGTGTTTTCGCGGCCTACGATCAGCGCGGTTTCGTCCTCGGGCGCGACGGTCCAGGTTGAGGGATGAGCATTTTGAAGGTGAAATGCCGGTCCCTCGAATGCCGTAAATCCCCAATCCCCGTGGATCGATCCGATGGTTTCATGCTCCAGCTTGTCGGCGGCGACCGTGTGGGTGTCGATGACAAAGCCTCCGCGAGCGGCGTCAGGAGCAGCCGGCAAATCAATCGCATGGCCTGACTTGTCAGGAACATGCAGCGTCAAATTGTGAGCATAATCAGTGGAGAAAACCACTGGGGCGCCTTCGGCGCCAAGCAGAAGCGAGGGCTTCTCCAGACAGAGCATTTGATTTGCGTCCACGGCGCGCAGAGGAGGAAGTTGCGCTGCCTCCACCGCCGGCAAACTGAGAACCATCACTGACATGGGCTTGCGAAAGGAGGGTGGATTGTTGAGTTTCAGGTTCAGCTCGTCGAGATGCGGCAGTGCGAGCGCCGGGATGTAGCGATATTCCGGAGTGTGGAAGCTTTCCATCATCTTGGCCAAATCCACAACCGCGCCCACGTACGGGCTATAGGCTCCGCCTCCGGCCAGGCGGGTAGTGCTGAGTTGGCCGACGAGATCCGATCCGCTCCCCGAAGTGAGCGCCGCCACCATGGACTGGCTGTGCCCATCGTCGAGGACTAATTGATCGGTATTTTGCGTCAGGCAGGATTCCTGCTGCTGCCGCGGCTTCTGGAAGCAATCGTTATCCAGTTTTATATTGAGACTGCGGGCCAGAAGCACG
The DNA here is from genome assembly GCA_036265205.1 of Terriglobales bacterium. Lineage (GTDB taxonomy): Bacteria > Acidobacteriota > Terriglobia > Terriglobales > Acidobacteriaceae > JAIQFF01. The sequence goes on along the minus strand of DATAPL010000010.1, from coordinate 88,561 downwards.
GAGCGATCATGCAGGGCGCTAGCATCGCTGCCGGACATCTCCTTGACGGCGTTTAAATACTTGTCGAGGCGAGAGCGGTCCAGGCTGGCCTGATTCAGATCCTGCGAGGCGCGGACGAAGGCTCCCGGCTTACCCCGCACGGCGGCGCGCAGGGTGCCGAAGTCGCCGCCGGTTTGCGGAGCCAGAAACAGCAGGGCCTGCTGCGCTCCTTGCGGAACCGTAATCACGACTCCTTCTTCGCGCACGTGTTTGCTCCAGGTTTCTACCCTGGTAAACCAGTTATCGGGCGGTGGGTTCGTCGATCCGCGGAGGAACACGGAGATCATCAGGAACCGCACCCCTTCACTCTCCGGCAGGTCGGGATGAATCCAGAGGCGGTCTCCCGCCTGCAAATTGGGAACCCGTGATATGGGCAGAGTCTTGCCTGCGCGGGTTACTCGTACTTCTATTTTGGGCCCGGCGAGGTCAAACGCGGCAGTGTCGGCCCAAAGCCAACCGCCGCCTAACAGCAGAAAAAGCAGCCCTAAGGAGCGAACTCGAACAAACATAACCTTATTGTAAGAGGTTCAGAGCGATTCATGAGAGTTGGAAGGACAGAAAAAATGTTGCTTCCAAAACCAAAGTAAGGGGTTCCAGATTCGTCGATTTTCAGGGGCGATCAGGGCAGCCCGCGACGGCGTGGGCATTGAAATTATGTTGAGGCGGCGACGGCGTGCTAATCTTTAGGCCGCAAGAAAACGTATTCTGTGCGAGTCTGCACCTTTCAGGAAATACAATGAACCACAAAACGATCATTTTTCCTTTCCTGCTGCTGGTAATCTTTGTTTCCGGCGCGCTCGGGCGCCCAGGCACAGCCATGAAACGTCAGGTTCGCAAGGAGTCGTTTGGAAAAACCGGAGATGGGAGGCCGGTCGATCTGTATACCTTAACCAATTCCAAGGGCATGGAAGTGCGCGCCATGACCTATGGCGGAATCATTGTATCGATCCGCGTGCCCGACAAGGGCGGCAAAATACAGGATGTAGTGCTGGGTTATGACACTGTCGAAGGCTACTTGGCAAACCCTGCGTATTTCGGGGCGATTGTAGGACGCTATGCCAATCGCATCGCCAACGGAGCGTTCACGCTTGATGGAGTGAAATATACGCTGGCCAAGAATGATGGCCAGAATTCGTTGCACGGCGGGAAGGTTGGCTTCAACAAGGAACTGTGGGAGGGCAAGCAGTTCGAGAGCGCCAAAGGAGTCGGGGTTGAATTCAGCCTCCTCAGTAAAGATGGCGAAGAAGGGTATCCGGGAAACCTGAAAGTGAAGGTCCGTTACACTTTGACCGACGAAAACCAGCTGATGCTGGACTACGAAGCCACGACCGACAAGGCCACGCCGTTAAATCTTTCCCAGCATAGCTATTTCAATCTCGCTGGTGAAGGAAGCGGCGACATTCTACAACACCATCTCATGCTTAATGCCGACCGCTTCACTCCCGTGGACAAGACCCTGATTCCTACCGGTGAACTTCGCGCCGTCCAGGGGACGCCAATGGATTTCACCAAGCCTACCGCGATCGGCGCCCGCATTGACGAGGATTACGAGCAACTGGTAATCGGCCATGGTTACGATCACAACTTCGTGATCAACCGAAAAGACGACAGCCTGACATTGGCGGCTCGGGTTCACGAGCCCACCAGTGGACGAGTGCTGGAGGTTTATACGACGGAACCCGGGGTCCAGTTTTATTCTGGAAATTTCCTGGACGGAACCATCACCGGCAAGCAGGGTCATGTGTACAAACGGCGCAATGGCTTTTGTCTGGAAACTCAGCACTTCCCAGATTCTCCGAATCATCCTGATTTTCCCTCCACGATTCTCAGGCCCGGCGCGACCTTCCATTCCCAGACCGTCTTCAAGTTTTCGACGGAATGAGGCTGCTGGCCGTGGTTTTCAGAGCTGGGGCGCTGCGAGGCTGAAGTCGAACTGAGATCGGAGCTGGCACGGCGCCCGCTCTATGCTTCCCGTATAATCTTGGAATTCCATATGATTGCCAGCCTGGACCAGATCGTTGCGGCCACGCGCCGCCGAGTCGCTGATGCGAAGCGCTCGGCCGATCTGCGGCAGCTCGAGCGGCAGGCCCAAGAGCATTCGCCCCGCGGGTTCCGGCGTGCTTTGGCGGCCAGAAGCCGCACCGGGCCGGCGGTAATCGCCGAACTCAAGAAGGCGTCTCCCTCCCGCGGACTCATTCGACCCAACTTTGAGCCGCAGCATCTGGCGCAGGAATTGGAGACTGCGGGTGCCGCAGCACTCTCGGTGCTGACGGATGAAGAATTTTTTCAAGGGTCGCTGCGAAATTTGAGCCGCGCCTCGGCAGCTACGAAGCTGCCTTGCCTGCGTAAGGACTTCATTGTCGATGAATTTCAACTGCTGGAATCGCGAGCTTATGGCGGCGACGCGATTTTGCTGATCGTCGCGGTGCTGTCGCAGGCCGAACTGGCGGAATTGGGCAGGAAGAGCGCTGCTCTGGGCTTGGACGTCCTTTGCGAGGCACACGACGAAGAAGAATTGCAACGCGCCCTGAATGCGGGTTGCAACCTCATTGGAGTGAACAACCGGAACTTGCAGACCTTCAAGGTTGATCCGCAAACATCTTTCCGGCTGGCTGAAATAATTCCAAAAGATGTGGTCAGCGTGGCGGAAAGCGGCATCAACAATGGCTCCGATATCGCGCGTCTGCACGAAGCCGGTTACGGTGCATTTCTGATTGGCGAGTCTCTCATGAAGGCTCAGTCGCCGGGCGACGCCTTACGGTCATTATTGGCGGAAGCTGATCGTGAGCGCTCCCGGTTGAGCGCGCGAAACTAGAAAACGTATTCGAAGACGTCAAGCAAGAACCGGAAAATGGGCGATGACCTGGGTCAAGATTTGCGGCATCACGAATCTCGCGGACGCGTTGACAGCCGTTGACGCCGGCGCGGACGCGCTGGGATTTATCTTCTATGAAAAAAGCAGCCGCAAGATTGATCCCGAAACTGCCCGTCGAATCGTGAAGCAGTTGCCCTTGGGCATCGAAACTGTAGGCGTCTTCGTCTTACAGAACCCGGTTTTGCAGAACCCCGTTTTGCAGAATTCAGTTCTGCAGAACTCCCAGCCACCGCTGCAGATTGCGGAGGATGTGGGGTTATCGAGTTTGCAGATTCATATTCGATGGTCGCTGGACACTCAGCCCAACCGAGGGAGCGACGTTGGGGCGGCAGCATCTGCCGCTCCAAGGAAGTGGTATCCAGCTTTGCCGGCGGCATCCTTCTTCGGCGAAAGCCTCGAAGCGGCGAACATGTCTTTATTCGTACAGAAAAAGCCCGAGCGCACATTCGACAGAGTCTTGCTGGACTCTGGCACTAGCGACCAGCCTGGCGGGACCGGAAGAGTGTTCGATTGGGAAAAGGCTGCCCCCCGTTTTCAGCAGATTGGAAAAGACATAAACGTGATCGCTGCCGGGGGACTCAATCCAACGAATGTCGCGGATGCGATTCGGGTACTGCGGCCATGGGGCGTTGATGTTGCTTCCGGCGTTGAGGCCGCGGCGGGGAAAAAAGATCCGGAGAAAGTGCGCGCTTTCGTTCGCACCGTGCGCGAGACCGGGAAGTGTGCATAGAAAATGGCAACCGCGATCATGGCGAAAAAAGTAAAGCCTTTGGCGAAGGCCACTGGCGGCCGGTTCGGCGTCTACGGCGGACGCTACGTTCCGGAGACGCTGATGGCTGCGCTGGAAGAGCTGGAGCGCCACTACGAAGCGGCCAAGCGCGACCGCAGTTTTCAGCGGCGCCTGGACGAACTGCTGCGCACCTATGCCGGGCGCCCGACTGCTTTATTTTTCGCCCAGCGCCTCACCAGGAAACTGGGTGGAGCGAAAATTTACCTCAAGCGCGAGGACCTGCTGCATACCGGCGCGCACAAGATCAACAACTGCCTGGGACAAGCCCTGCTGGTCGAACGCATGGGCAAGCATCGTGTCATCGCCGAAACCGGCGCCGGGCAGCATGGCGTAGCCACCGCTACTGTGTGCGCGCTTCTGGGCTTTGAATGCGTCGTCTACATGGGAACCGAAGACATGCGGCGGCAGGAGCTGAACGTCTTTCGCATGCGCTTGCTGGGGGCGGAGGTGCGCGGCGTGGATTCCGGCTCCCGCACGTTGAAAGATGCAATCAACGAGGCCATGCGCGACTGGGTAACCAATGTGCGCACCACGCACTACCTGCTCGGCAGCGTACTGGGAGCGCATCCCTATCCCACCATGGTGCGTGATTTTCATACCGTCATCGGGCGCGAGGCGAGAAAGCAAATTCTTCGCGTCGAAGGCAAGTTGCCCAAGGCCATCATTGCATGCGTCGGCGGGGGGTCGAACTCCATCGGCATTTTTCACGCTTTTATTACGGACAAGAAAGTACAACTCATCGGCGTCGAGGCTGGCGGCCGTAGCCGGCATTTGGGTGACCACGCCGCTCGCTTCAGTGGAGGATCACCCGGAGTCTTGCAGGGAACGTACTCCTATGTTCTGCAGGATGAGGCCGGGCAGATTGCGCTTACCCACTCCATTTCCGCTGGCCTCGACTATCCCTCCATTGGCCCGGAGCACGCCTGGCTGAAGGATACGGGGCGGGCGGAGTATGTCTCCGCATCGGATGCGGAAGCACTGCAGGCCTGTACTTTGCTGGCGCGAACGGAAGGCATCATTCCCGCGCTGGAATCGGCTCACGCGGTGGCCGAGGTGATCAAGCGCGCTCCGAAGATGAAGAAGACGGATGTAGTGATCGTCAACATTTCCGGTCGCGGCGACAAAGATGTCGGAATTCTGCGGGAAAACCTGAAGCTGGACTGACTTGGAACTATAATTCTCAGCCCCTTCTCTGTTTCGCTTCAAGATGCCTTTACGATTTAAAAGTCGACCGGCTCTCGTCGCCTACTTAACCTGCGGCGATCCTGATCTTGCGACCTCGCGAGACATCGCGCTTGCAGCCATTGAGGCTGGGGCGGAGGTCATCGAACTGGGCGTGCCGTTCAGCGATCCGGTGGCGGATGGGCCGGTGATCCAGCGCGCCAGCGAACGCGCCCTGCGCCACGGCACTTCCCTGCTGCAGGTACTTGATCTGGCGAAAGAGATCCGGAAGGAATCCCCAGCGGGGCTTATCGTTTTTACCTACCTGAATCCGGTTATGCGCCTGGGCCTGGCAGAGTTCAGCGCGGCGGCTGCGGATGCGGGTGTCGACGGGGCACTGATAACCGACCTCCCGGTGGAAGAGTCCCAGGATTATTTGTCAGAGATGCGCAAGAGAAATCTGGCGACGGTGTTCCTGGCAGCACCGACCAGCACCGACCAGCGCTTGAAACAGATTGCGCAGGCCTCGAGCGGGTTTATCTACGCTGTTTCGCGTACAGGCGTAACCGGCGCCCGCCAGCAATTGCCTGAAGACGCGCCGGCGCTGGTGCGGCGTCTGCGCAAGTATACTAAGCTGCCGGTCGCGGTTGGCTTCGGCATTTCCACGGCAGAGCAGTTTAGCGCAGTGGGTAAATTCGCCGACGCGGCAGTGGTGGGCAGCGCGATTGTGCACACCATCGAGCACAATCCAGGCAAAGAAGCGGAGAGTGTGGCACAATTTGTGAAACAGCTTTCAGCCGTCAGCCCTCAGCTTTCAGCCACAACACAGCAGTGACAGGTTGGGCAGGGGTGCCGTTTCCTATTGCCGTATATGAGAATCACCATACCGCGATTTAGCTGGCGGCTGAAGGACGACGGCTGAGAGCTATGGACATTTCCGACTGGCGCAAGAAGATTGACGAACTTGATCGCACTCTGGTCGACTTGTTGAGCCAGCGCGCGCACGCGGCCCATGAGATCGGGAAACTGAAACGCAACGCGGGCATGCCGATCTACGAGCCTGATCGGGAGCGCAATGTCTTCAGCAATGTGCGCGGCGTGAACGCCGGTCCATTGCCAGACCGCGACCTGCTGCGAATCTATGAGCGCATCATGGACGTAATGCGCCAGATTCAGCAGGAGGAAATCGCTCCGCGGGCGGGGGCCGAGGCCAAGGGTGGAGGCGACACGGAATTGGATAATGACGTAAATGACTAGAAGCAGCTTTCAGCCGTCAGCTATCGCTCGTCTTTCGAGATTAGTTGATAGCTGACAGCTGAGGACTGACAGCTTTTTATGATTGTTGCCATGCAGGACACAGCGACCGATGAGCAGATCCAGCAGGTGGTGGAACACCTGATCCGGATGGGCTTTTCCGTGCACCGCACGACCGGCGAGCGGCAGACGGTGCTGGCCGCAGTGGGCGCGCGGGTCGACTTTGACACGCGCAACCTCGAAGTGCTGTCCGGAGTCGAGCACGTTCACCGCATCAGCGCGCCTTATAAACTGGCGGGCCGCAGTTTTCGCCCGCAAGGGACCATCGTCGAATTTGCCAACGGGCTGCAGATTGGCGGTGACCAGGTGGTAGTGATGGCGGGGCCCTGCTCGGTGGAGTCGCGGCAACAGCTTTTCACGGTAGCGGAACAAGTGGCAAAAGCGGGCGCGCGCGTATTGCGCGGCGGCGCGTTTAAACCGCGCAGCTCGCCGTATTCGTTTCAGGGAATGGGCCTGGAAGGGCTCAAGCTCTTGCACGAGGCTGGCGAACATTTCGGCCTGCTGGTGATCAGCGAAGTGATGGAAATCGCCCAGATCGAACTCATGTTGCCTTACGTTGATATCTTCCAGGTGGGCGCGCGGAACATGCAGAACTTCAATCTGCTGCGCGATCTGGGCAAAGTCAAAAAGCCGGTCTTACTCAAGCGCGGCATCGCGGCTACGCTGGAAGAGCTGTTGCTCTCCGCCGAATACATCATGGCGGGGGGAAACTACGACGTGATTCTGTGCGAGCGCGGCATCCGCACGTTCGAAACTTACACCCGCAATACGCTGGACGTCTCTGCCATTCCCATCATCAAGAAATTGTCGCACCTGCCCATGACTTCCGATCCGTCGCACGGCACGGGACTGCGCGACAAGGTGCCGCCTATGGCCCGCGCCTCGCTGGCGGCGGGTGCGGACGCGCTCTTGATCGAAGTCCATCACGACCCTGACAAGGCCTTTTCAGATGGCGCGCAGTCTCTGTTCCCCGATCAGTTCGCTAAATTGATGGATGAGTTGCGCATGATCGCGCCTGCCGTGGGACGCAGAGTGGCTTAGGGTTTTCACCAGAGACACCGAGGCACGGAGAAATACAAATTCACCGCGCCAGAGCGGGCGAGATGCTTCTTGGCTGCGGGTCGGTCGAGCATCCCACATCGCAATAGCCAGGATTTTTACCCATTTCGGTGTCTCCATGGCTACGCGTCTCAGTGGTGAAGCAAATGGCGATTCGCCAAATTACCATCATCGGAACTGGTCTCATCGGCGGCTCCTTCGGGCTGGCGTTGAAGAAGCGCGGCTTCAGCGGACGAATTGTCGGCTGCGATCGCGCGGCAGTACTGAAAGTGGCGCGGGCAAAGGGCGCGATTGATGTTGCTCACGCCGATCCCGTTGCGGCTGTTCGTGGCAGCCAGGTTGTGCTTCTGGCGTCGCCTGTGGGCGCAATCGTCGAAGCCATCGGACGGGTGGGACCGGCTCTTTCGCCCAAAACTCTGCTGACCGATGTTGGCAGTACCAAAGCCGAAGTCGTGGCCCGTGCAAAGGCAACCTTCGGCAAGGACGTCAAACGCCGGTTTCTTCCTGGGCACCCCATGGCCGGCAAAGAGCAATCAGGTGTGGAAGCTTCCGACCCCGATCTTTTTCAAGGTGCGGTGTGGTTTGTGACGCCGACTACCGGGCAGAAGGTGTTTGAAGGCGTAAGCGGAGAATTTCTGGAGTGGGTCGAAAAAACGGGTGCGGGGATCGCCAGCATGGACGCGGACGCGCACGATCAGCTCTGCGCATGGATCAGCCATCTGCCGCAATTTATTTCCACTGCGCTGGCCGCCACTCTGGTGGACGAGTACGGCGAGGATGCCCCGCTGCTGGAAACCGGAGGCCGAGCGCTGCGCGAGATGACGCGCATCGCGGGCAGTCCTTACTCCATGTGGCGCGACGTCGCCCTTACCAACAAGCAGCACATCCGGCACGCTCTCCTCAAGCTCGAACAGCGGTTGGCGCATATCCGGGAGAACCTGGATACCCGCGAATTGGCGGTCGAGTTTGAGCACGCGCATCGCCTGCGCAAGAGCTCATCACCGCCGCGGGGAGACGTGGAGAAAATCAAAGCGTGAATTTCGCGGAGTCTGCGTGTTCCGCGGTGGGATTTCGTTTAAGATTTCCTGTCTATGAATAAAGTCGTAGCCAATGCCGACGAAGCTATACAGGATATCTTCGATGGCGCCACCATTATGATCGGCGGATTCGGGCTGTGCGGAATTCCCGAGAACCTGGTCCGGGCGCTGGTTCGCAAGGGCGTCAAGAATCTCACCACCATCAGCAACAATGTCGGAGTGGATGGTTTAGGCAATGGATTGCTTCTGGCAGCGGGCCAGATTCGCAAACACATCGGAACTTATGTCGGCGAAAACAGGCTGCTCGAGCAAATGGTTCTGCAGGGCAAGGTGGAACTGGATCTGGTTCCGCAAGGCACATTTTCCGAACGCATTCGCGCCGGAGGCGCCGGCATTCCGGCATTCTTCACTCCCACCGGAGTCGGTACCATCGTCGCGGAAAATAAGGAAACGCGCGAGTTCGACGGGCGTCCCTATGTAATGGAACGCGCGCTCAAAGCGGATTTCGCTTTCGTGAAAGCCTGGAAGGGCGACAAGTGGGGCAACCTGGTATATCGCAAAACTGCGCGCAATTTTAATCCCATGATGGCGACCGCGGCCAAGGTAACCATCGCCGAGGTTGAGAATCTGGTCGAGGTTGGCGATCTCGAGCCGGATCTGGTACACACCCCGAGCGTCTACGTGAACCGGATCTTTAAAGGCGAGTTGTTTGAGAGGCGCATTGAGAGAAGGACCCTGCGCACAGCAAGGGTCGTGCTCGATAGTCGGTAGTCGGTGGCCAGTGCTCGAGATTACGCCAAAGACGAATGGCCGACGACCACCGACCAAGGACTGACTCCATGAAAGATGTCGACAAACGCGAACGTATCGTGAAGCGTATTGCCCGCGAACTGCGCGATGGCTTCTATGTGAATCTCGGCATCGGCATGCCCACGCTGGTGGCCAACCATGTGCCTGCAGGCATGGACGTAATTCTGCAATCGGAGAATGGAATGCTTGGCATCGGCCCGTATCCGGTCGCGGGCGAAGAAGATTGCGATCTGATTAACGCGGGTAAGGAAACCGTCAGCGAAATAAAAGGCACGGCTTATTTTTCCAGCGCCGATTCCTTCGCTATGATTCGCGGCGGCCACATTGATCTCAGCGTGCTGGGCGCCATGGAAGTGGATGAAGAAGGCGATCTGGCAAACTGGATGATTCCCGGAAAAATGGTGAAGGGCATGGGCGGCGCCATGGACCTGGTGGCCGGCGCACGCCGTGTGATTGTAGCCATGGAGCACACCACCAAAGAGTCTCAGCCTAAGATCCTGGGAAAGTGCACTCTTCCCCTGACTGGGGTAAAGGTTGTAAATACGATCGTCACCGAAATGGCTGTGATTCAGGTGACTCCCACAGGATTGGTACTGGAAGAGGTCGCGCCCGGCTTGACTGCCGACGATGTGCAAAGAGTGACCGAACCAACCCTTATCCTTAGCCCTACGCTCAAGGTGATGGAGGGATGAATGTGATGGAGAGTGAGGTCAGGCGGTTTGAAAACACGAACGCCTGGCGGAAAGCCTGACTAAGCTACCGCAATCAGTCGCAGGAGTGAAGCGGGGATTCCAAATGTAAAACCGGGTTGGAGGCTGGGGACCAACTCAGAGTTGAAATCGCGCTTACTGAATCGCGCTGCCGACCGAGGAAAATACGTTGTTGGCGTTGGAGCCGATAAGCCGGATCGTGCCCACGACGATCACCAGAATAACCGCCAGCATCACGGCATATTCGGCAACGTCCTGCCCACGATCATCTTTCCAGATATTCTCAAGCCACTTTGTCATAGCGCCCCCTTAAACTGCGGATCGACTTCTGGATGCCATCGTCTGAGGAGGGATCAACCCCAACCACTAACAGACGACACACTCAGAGTGCAAGTCTTGTACTAGGGTAAATGTGCCCCAGCAAACTGCCAATAGCCCAAATGTGGAAAGCGATAGCACCAAAGTGCTAGTCCCTTAGGCGATCGTTTTGATAGGCAAGGCTTGGTTCACCGCGAAAAGGGCCAGTTCCAAACGGGTGGAGACACCCAGCTTGTCGAAGATATTGCTCAGATGGTGTTTAACCGTATCTTCGCTGATCTTGAAGTATTCGGCGATTTCCTTATTGGAATAGCCGGCAACCACTGCGGAAACAATCTCCAACTCCCGCGGAGTTAGACCGAACTTCTTTTGCTTGGCTTCTTCTCCGGAGGACTGCACCAGATTCCTCAGATATTGCACCAGGTTAGAGACGCTCTCTCGTCCCACCCAGTACTCACCCGCCATCACGGTATGGATACTCTTGAGCAGGAGTTGGGTAGCGGAATCTTTGAGCACAACCCCGCGAGCGCCCAGTTGCAAAGCCTCGACGATCTGCTTTTTCTCGGCGGCGGCGGTCAGCAGAATGACCCGAACCGAGTTGGAGACCGGGCCCGAGCTCATCTCCCGCAGCGCTTCAAGCCCGGGCATGCGAGGCATCGCCAGATCCAGGAGCAACACGTCGGGCTTCAACTGGCGCGCCATCTTGACCGCTTCCGAGCCGTCACAAGCTTCCCCGATGACTTTGAGATCGGGTTCAGCTTCCAGCAGACGGCGCAGGCCGTCGCGAAAAATGGGATGGTCATCTGCGAGGAGAATTCGTATTGGTTGAGATCTTCGATTATCCATAGGCCGCTTCCGGCTTTTGCGGGACGCTGATCTCGAGACGCGAGCCCTGACCCGGACTTGATTCTATCGCGAGTTCGCCTGCTATGACACGAACCCGTTCTTTAATAACCAGCGGGCCTCGTCCGAGTGCGTCCAGTTCCGCCTGGGAAAAACGGCCAGAGAAAGGAAAGCCGCGGCCATTGTCTTCGATTACCAGCGTCCAACTGCCATTCTTCGCCCCCAACCGCACCATCACGGTATGCGCCTGGCTGTGCTTGCGGACGTTGACCAGTCCCTCCTGGACAATGCGGCTCAGCTCGCGACAGACCGGCTGGGGCATGTCAGGCTCTTCCAGATCGGAGGAGAAACGGGCGGCGATTCCGGTTTCGCGCTGAAATCTCTCGACCGTGTCCACCAGAAATCCAATCAATCGCTTGGAATCTACATCGAGCGATTTCATCTGTTGCATCAACTCCCGGAGCTTGAGGACTTCCTCGCGCAGAAGTCCCTGGATCCGTCCGAGTTCCTCCGGAACCGACTCCGCCCTGGTCGTGGACTGGCGGCGCAATACATCGACCTGCATCTCCACCGCGATCAGCGACTGCACCGCACCGTCGTGCAGTTCGCGGGCAAAACGGGCGCGCTCCAGAGCGCCGGCCCGCAGCCGCAGACGTCGCAGCAGGTATACGTTGTATACTGCCGGACCGATCTGGCGCACCAGTTCCTGCAGGAAGCGCAGTTCTTCTGTCATCTCGCCCGTGAGTGCCGGGTTCAGAAAGAAGATTCGACCGCGCCATTCCTGGCCAAAGATAAAGGACACGGTCATCAGGCGGTCGAACGGATGCTGGCTGGCCAGCCGGTCGAGAAATTGGGAGGGGACGTCCGGAATCTTGAGCCCCTCATGATCGAGGCCAAACATGTTGGTCGGACCGTTTTGATGGCCATTGCGCCAGGCGTAGGAAGTTTCAGCCGGGCTCTTGTACAAGTACATGTCGCGATCAGTCGACTGCGGCTCAAGCCAGCGGAAGTAGGAGGGCTCGCCGTTGCGCAACAGCATCTCGCCGACGTACACGCGTTGAGCGCCGGCCTCCTGTGACGCGATCAAGGCCCGGCCGGCGCCGTACATCACCAGCAACTCTCCGACAATCTCCTGCAGGGTGCCGCCGAGGCCGGCTTCGACCCGCACCTTGCCCAATATGCGCGCAATCACCGCCTTTTCCGAACGCAGTTGCTTCTGCTGCTCGGCTAAATATCCCAAAAGAAGTCCCATGACGATGAGGTAAATCGAGAGCATGAAAAGACGCTTGGGCTCGAAATATGCAGGCTGCACCTGCAACATGGGCAGATGAAAACGCGTGAGGTAACCATCCACCCAGTCAAAAAAGCCCCACTGAAAGGCCACGCTCTCAAGCCACAACAGGCAGACGGCGGATATCGCCGTGGCCACGGTCTCCCACAAACCCCAGCGGTACGCGGCGGCGGCTAGAACAAAAACGAAAAAGAGGAAAAAAGGGTTGGCTAAGCCGGCCGCAAAGATGGAGATTACTGCCGGCCAGATAATATCCGCGGCATGCACTAGCCGCCGAAACCATACCGTCGAGGTCTCGCGCCGACGCAGCAGCAAGATGACCATCACGCCCTGGGCTATATAAAACGCCAGCAGCCCGTAGGCCCAAAAAGAGTAGCGGATCTCCGCTGGATCGAGGCGGACGGCTACCAGCGCAGAGATCGCCAGAAAAACGCGGGCTGTGGCCAGCCAGCGCTCGATGCGGCGTATCTCGCCGGGATCGATCGGGGCTCTCTGCCGCCACAAAAACCGATGTCGCAGCGCTTGGAATGGCAAGGGTTTACGACTTAACCAGTCGATGCCCACGATACTATGGGCTGGAAGCGATCAAGAGCAAGTACATCTTACTTAGTGGTCATGTAGGCGCGAGCGTCCCGCTCGTGCTGGATCGTAACCGGCGCGGCTATTGCAGGCGCGGTTCGTCGACGCCCGGGATTGTCGTAACTGGTGCCAGCACGCTGCGAGGGGTCCTTCAACTTCGGCGGCCTCCGCTCAGAATGACCGTTGAGACCAGGTCAGTGCAGCATTTCGCCGCGGAATGGTCGCACGCACTATAATGCTCGGTTTGCGGAAATCATTGATCACAACTAGCTTCCCCATTTTGGCTTTTCCATTTTTGCCTTCCCCATGGAGGAAATGCATGCGCGGTGCCGCACGGCTGTTCTTGCTGGTTCTTTCTTGTCTTCTGCTCCTGGCGTCAGCTCCCGACACTGAACAACCGCTGAACGGATATTCCGCGGCCTCCTCGCGCAGCGAACGCGATTGGGAGGTAAAATTCCGCGCCCTTCCTGAACCACAAAACCAGCGCGATTACATGCAGAGGCTGTCCGCCCGTCCGCACCATGTAGGCTCGCCCTATGACAAGGACAACGCGGAATGGATGCTCGCGAAGTTCAAAGAGTGGGGACTGGACGCAAGCATCGAGAGCTTCGATGTTCTGTTCCCAACGCCCAAGGTGCGCGTCGTGGAACTGGTTGGGCCGGTTAAATTCACCGCCAAGCTGCAGGAGCCGGCGCTGGCCATCGATCCTACTTCGAATCAGCAAGCCGAGCAGCTTCCCACCTACAACGCGTATTCCGCCGACGGCGATGTGACCGCGCCGCTGGTATACGTCAACTACGGAACTCCTGACGACTACGAAAAGCTGGAGCGGCTCGGAGTTTCAGTGAAGGGCGCGATCGTCATCGCGCGCTACGGAAATTCGTGGCGCGGGATCAAGCCGAAAGTTGCCGCCGAGCATGGCGCGGTAGGCTGCCTGATCTATTCCGATCCAGCGGAGGATGGCTACGTTCAGGGCGACGTGTTTCCTGGCGGCGCATGGCGGCCGCGCGACGGCGTGCAGCGCGGCAGCGTGATGGATATGCCCATCTACCCGGGCGATCCGCTCACACCTGGAGTGGGTGCTACCAAGGATGCCAAGCGCCTCGAGTTGAAAGACGTAAAGACCATCACCAGGATTCCCGTACTGCCAATTTCCTACGCCGACGCGCAACCCTTGCTGGCAGCCTTAAAGGGCGACGTGGTTCCGGAAGGCTGGCGTGGCTCTCTTGCCCAGACCTATCACCTGGGGCCGGGGCCGGCAAAGGTACACCTCAAAGTGCAGGCTAACTGGGACATCAAGCCTATTTATGACGTGATCGTCAAGATTCCCGGATCAACCGATCCCGACGAGTGGGTTGTCCGTGGCAATCATCACGACGCATGGGTGAACGGCGCCGAGGATCCGGTCTCCGGCGCAGTCGCCCTGATGGAAGAGGCGCGCGGCTTCGCCACTCTGCTGAAACAAGGCTGGAAGCCAAAGCGCACCATCATCTATTGCGTGTGGGATGGCGAGGAAGAAGGTCTGCTCGGATCCACCGAGTGGGGAGAAGCTCATGCCGACGAACTTCGCCAGCATGCCGTCGCCTACATCAACAGTGACGGCAACGGCCGCGGCTACCTGTCCATGGGCGGATCGCACACGCTGGAGAAATTTATCAATGGCGTGGCCAAAGATGTGCAGGATCCGGAGAAGAAAATTACAGTCTGGAAGCGCGATCAACTGAAGGCCATCGCGGACGCTGCGACCGCGGAAGACCGGAAAGAAGTGCGGGAGCGCGGCGATCTGCGAATTAACGCCCTGGGCTCAGGGTCGGATTGGACCGTCTTTCTCGATCATCTCGGTATCGCTACGCTGGATCTGGGGTACGGAGAGGAAGATGGCGGTGGGATCTACCACTCCATCTATGACGACTTCTATTGGTACACCCATTTTTCCGATACCGACTTCAGCTACGGGCGAGCGCTTTCCCAGACCGCAGGCACCAGTGTTATGAGACTGGCGGATGCGGATTTACTGCCCTACGACTTCAACGGCCTCGCCGACACCGTCCATCGCTACCTGGATGAATTGCAAAAGCTGCTGAAAACCAAGCAGGACGAGGCTACCGAGCGCAATAAGGAAATCGCCGAGGGAGTATTCACCGCGACGGCCGATCCCCGGAAGACGTCGGTTCCGCCTCCGGTTGAAGAAGTCCCGCCATATTTGAATTTTTCGCCTCTGCAGAATGCCTCGGACGCGCTCGTCCACAGCGCGGAGCGCTACCGGAAGGCGGTGGAAAACGCCACCAAGAACGGCGAATTAGCGGTGAGCCCAGACACCCTGCAGGCGCTTAACTCCGAACTCCTGCAGAGCGAGCGCAAGCTCACATCAACCTCTGGGCTGCCAGGAAGGCCCTGGTTCGAGCATCTGATCTACGCTCCGGGAGCTTATACCGGCTACGGGGTCAAGACGATTCCGGGCGTTCGCGAAGCCATCGAGCAGAAGAAATGGAAGGAAGCGGATGAGCAGATCGTGCGCGCGGCAAACGCATTGCAGGCTGAATCGACGTTGGTCGATTCAGCAGCGCAGAAGCTGGAGAAATCCCAATAACCTTGGTGTGGAAATCCTGGGTAGAGCGGGCGCCCTCGCCCGCTGGTTTTTGCCGGGTGTGAACCACCCTTAACGCCGTTCGCAAACCTACGCTGAAAAAACCAGCGGGCGAGGGCGCCCGCTCTACACTTGCACTTACCCCTCAAGCTGTGTGCCAAACTTGCCGATTACCTGGGTGAGCGGTGTTTCTGAATGGCCAATGCTTGTCTTGTGGCGGCTTCCCGGGAGAACATGGTGAGAGCAAACCGGCCAGGCTGGGCTACCCCACCGCCTAAGCGCCCCGTTCTTGGGCATGTGCTAATCTCTCTCGGCTTTGTGGCTGGCTACCTGCTGCTGAGCCGTCCTGAAATCATCTTTGTCAGCCGCCTGGGATTCGTCGCCTGGTATCCCGCCACCGGCCTGGTCCTGGCATTGCTGCTCGGCATCAGCCCCTGGTATGCACTTCTAACCTGCTTCTGCGATGTGCTGGCGGGCAGTCTGTTCTACCATCAACCGCTTAAATCGTTCTCCGGAATCGTGAGCGCTATTGGTTCTGGGGCCTCCTACGCCACCGCGGCGTGGTTGCTCCGCGGCCCGTTGCGTATCGATCTCAATCTACGCCAGCAACGCGACGTGCTCCGCTATCTGGCGGTGGTGGTGACTGCCGCTGTGGCAGCTACATGCATCGGCGTCGCAGCCCTGGTTGCGAATGGAAGTATTCTCTGGTCCGAGACTGGTGCCTCGGCCCTGGGATGGTTCTCCGGTGATGGCATCGGTCTGGTGGGCTTCGCACCTTTCCTGCTTATCCATATACTTCCCCGCGTTCGCGCACGTTTGCTTGCTACCGATGAGACCTTCGGGTTGCCGCAGCGGCCGGTTGGCAAACCGGTCCGCGTCGCCGCAGTGGCGGAAGCCGTCGGCCAGGCCTTCACCACGCTGCTGGTGCTCTATGTCATGTTCGGCCCGAGATGGGCACGCCTCGAACTTTTCTACCTCAGCTTCATTCCAATTGTGTGGATCGCCATGCGACAGGGAATCCGGCGAGTGGTCGTCGGACTGCTGGCGCTGAATTTTGGAGTCGTTCTGGCCCTTCATCTTTTCCCCCAGGAGCCCGGCCTTCTCGCCAAGGTAGGCCTTTTCATGCTGGTGACGTCGGCCCTGGGCCTGGTGGTTGGAGCCGTGGTCAGCGAACGACTGCGTTTGGCGGGGGAACTTCAGGAGCGGACCATTTACCTGGACTCGCTGATCGAAAATAGCCCGCTCGGCATCGTCGTTCTTGACAAGCGAGGAAAAGTCGAACTGGCCAATCTGGCTTTCCAGAAGCTGTTCCTTCAGGATCCCACGGGCGGCCATATCGATGACAGTTTCGCCAGCGACGCGGAAACCGACCTGGTCTCGGCGCATGTTCTTGCGGGAAAACCGTTTCACGACAGGGTGCAGCGGCGCCGCAAAGATGGCAAACTTATCGACGTCGATTTGCACGCTGTGCCTCTCACAGTGAACGGCGTCCGCCGCGGAGCCCTGGGAATCTACACCGACATATCGGAACAGATCAGGGCCCTGCAAGCCGAGCACCGGCACGCCGACTCGTTGCGCCACATGGTGATGGAATTGAGCGCTGCTAAAGAAGCTGCCGAAGCCGCCAACCGTGCCAAAAGCCAATTTCTCGCCAACATGAGCCATGAAATCCGCACTCCCATGAACGGGATTATCGGCATGACCGAACTGGCACTCGACACTCCGCTGACCAGGGAGCAGAGCGAGTACCTGACTACGGTGAAAAACTCCGCCGGGTCGCTGTTGTCCATCATCAACGACATTCTGGATTTTTCAAAGATCGAGGCGGGGAAGCTGGACTTCGAAAGTATCGCCTTCAATTTGCGCGACACTCTGGAGGACACGATCCGATCGCTAAGCTTGCGAGCCCAGCAAAAGAATCTTGAGCTGAGTTGTAACATTTCTTCTGACGCGCCCGATGCGCTCGTGGGAGATCCCACCCGGCTCAAGCAGATTGTGCTTAACCTTGCCGGAAATGCCATCAAGTTCACTTCCAAAGGGGAGGTTGCGGTGCGGGTCGAGGTGGAGGATAGGACTGAAGACCACGCCGTCTTTCATTTTCGCGTGTCCGACACCGGCAGCGGTATCGCGCTCGACAAACAGTCGTTGATCTTCGAACCTTTCACCCAGTCGGACAGTTCGACAACCCGCAAACACGGCGGCACTGGCCTTGGCTTGTCCATCTGCGCGCGACTGGTGGAGCTGATGGGAGGCAGTATCTGGGTAGAGAGTGAACTCGATCATGGAAGCACCTTCCATTTCAAGGTGCAATTCAAGCTGCAGAAATTAGCCACGCAAGCGATAAGGCGTGCGTTGGGGGCGTGGCGGGAGTCCGTTCCCCTCACACCGCCCGACGTTCCGGCTTCGAACTCCGAGCCGCAGCGGCAGTTCAGGATTCTCTTGGCGGAAGATAACCTGGTAAACCAACGGGTCGCGACGCGATTCCTGGAAAAAAAGGGGCACTCCGTATTCCTCGTCGATTCCGGAAAGAAAGCTGTAGCCGCGTGGAGCGAGCAGGTTTTTGATCTCATCCTCATGGACGTGCAAATGCCGGAGATGGATGGCCTCGAGGCCACGGCGACGATTCGCGAACGGGAAAAGTCGGGATCGAAGCACATACCTATCATCGCCATGACCGCTCACGCCATGGTCGGTGACCGCCAACGCTGTCTGGATGCCGGAATGGATGATTATGTCTCGAAGCCGGTCAAAGCCGACGATCTGTTCTCGGCCATCGAGCGGGTCGTAACGCCTTCTTCCCTGCCCCGAGCCCAGTCGGCCGCCGCGCGATAAGCCCTTTTGAATGAGCGGACCCCTATACCTTGAGGCCCTTACTTTCAGGATCGCATCGTTGCGTGGCGCCTTCGCGAGACCGGAAATTGGGCAGGTTGCAATGGGCAACCGGACCGCATCTAATTTTTCTGGGGAGGAAACAGCTATGCCGCGCACCAGCAGCTTGGGATGGATCGGCGCGCTTTTCCTGGTCGCTTTAGGGGCGACGGGCTGTTCACGAAGGCCGGAGAATGCGCAACTCGCGGCCATGGTGCAGAATCGCATTCGCGGCGATCAACGGCTGCAGATGGCGCGGATTCAGGTGTTGGCAACCAATGGCATCGTTACGCTTTCCGGCTACGTCGGCAATGGCGACCAGCGCACAGCCACGGTTCAGGACGCCTCTCAGATTGAAGGCGTCAGGGTCGTTGTGGACAATCTCCGCACCGACGACGTCGCTACGGGCAGCCCCGCACCCACCAATCCGAATCCGTCCGCGACCTTGCATAAGCCGGCTCCGACCATAGCTCTGACGGCAAAACCGTCCGCTGCTTCGAGAACGCTCAGAATCAGATCCGTCCCCGCAGCTTCGCCAGACTACGGTTCATACCGTCCGAATCCGCCGCAAAACACCAGCGTCGTGTCGACGCCAGCAGCGCCCGTTTCGACGCCAGTGGCCGCAGCGCCGGTTTCATCCGATACGCCATCTGCCGACTCCCGCTCCGACAATGCCGCTCCCACATGGCCCGCTCCAACCCGCGCGGCAATGAATTCGCCCGCGCCTCCCGAGCAGGTTGAGATTCCCGATGGCACCGTTCTTACGGTGCGGCTTACAGAAAGTTTGAGTTCAGAGCTTAACGATAAAGGAGACACCTTTCTGGCCAGCCTGGCCTCCCCGATCACACTGGGCGACAGGGTTGTAGTTCCGGCTGACGCTGAAGTGCAGGGCCGAGTCGTCGAAGTGCAGAGCGCCGGGCGCTTTTCCGGTCGGCCCGGATTGGTGATCGAGGTGACCCGGCTCGCCTACAACGGTCAGAGCTACGAGTTGAATAGCAGCCAATATTCTAAGCAGGGCGCGTCGCGAACCACCCGGACGGCCGCCACCATCGGCGGAGGGGCGGGCGTGGGCGCTCTTATCGGCGGAATCCTTGGCGGCGGAAGGGGTGCCGCTATCGGCGCCATGATCGGCGCAGGCACGGGCGCCGGCGTTCAGGCCTCGGGCAAACCCCCGGAAGTTCAGCTTCCGGCTGAATCGATGGTGAGTTTTCGTTTGCAAAATCCGCTAACCGTCATGCCGTCTTCAACGCTGCAGGGAACGCCCGGTGGCGGCTCAGATTCGCAGGACTCGTCTGATCGGCCAGTCTTGAAGCGGCGTCCAGGCAGCCCGCCTGCGGAGCAAGACTCTGCGGACCAGAACAGCGATGGCCCTGGCGCCATGTCGCCCTCCGATCAGGGTCCGGAAGACTCGCCGCCCCCACCCGATCCCAACTAGGCAAGCGGTTCGCACAGCTGTTACATCGTCGAAAGCTCGCAAACCCAGAGTCATCCTGAGGGACTTTTAGTCCCGAAGGGTCCCGCGGATCGCCACGGTACCGGACTCGTTGCACATCCGCCCCGCGCAAGATGCTTCGCAAGTTCAGCATGACGCTTCGCAGAGAGTGGAGAAAGTCAAACTGCACCTCAACCCCCAGATCTGGCGATTGGCCGGTTATCTGACAAAGCTGGTACACTGGCCAGCCTGCCCGGGGAACATGTCGGATCGCTTCTCGTGCCTCGATTGGCGTTATCTCCCAGGAGATTCAATTCATGCCCCTGCGCCTATTCTGTGTTTTCCTGCTTGTCATAGGTCAGACGCTTTCCGCCCAGTCCCAACCGGAACAACCAGCCAAAGACACGGCTCCTCATGACCTAGGCTACAGTTCGCAGACTTCGGCTGCGCAGGCCGCCTGGGAAAAGAAGTTTCAGGACGGTATCGTTCCCGGCAATATCCGCGAAAACATGCGCCGCCTGAGCGCCCGTCCGCACCACGTCGGATCGCCGTACGACAAGGACAACGCCGAGTGGATTCTGGCGAAATTCAAAGAATGGGGATTCGAGGCGAAGATTGAGACCTTCAACGTCCTGTTCCCTACTCCCAAAGAACGGCTCGTCGAATTGTTAGAACCCACCAGATTCAGGGCCAAGCTGCAGGAGCCTGCGCTGGCTCCCGATCCTACGTCCGGCCAGACGGCGGAACAGCTTCCCACCTATAACGCCTATTCGGCCGATGGCGAGGTAACCGCGCCACTCGTATACGTGAACTACGGCAATCGGGAAGATTACGAGCAGCTCGATCGTCTGGGAATTTCCGTGAAGGACGCAATCGTGATCGCGCGCTACGGCGGAGGCTGGCGCGGCATTAAACCGAAAGTCGCCGGCGAACACGGCGCCGTCGGATGCATTATCTATTCCGATCCCAAGGGCGACGGCTTCTTTCACGGCGACGATTACCCCACCGGAGGGTGGCGACCGCGCGAGGGAGTGCAACGCGGCAGCGTTATGGACACCGAGTATCCCGGCGATCCACTGACGCCCGGCGTGGGCGCGACCGCCGATGCCAAGCGTCTCTCGATTCAGGAAGCCGCAACCATCGCAAAGATTCCCGTGCTCCCAATCTCTTACGCCGACGCCCTGCCGCTTCTTTCGGCTCTGCAGGGTCCAGTGGCTCCGCCCAAGTGGCGCGGCGCTTTGGCCATCACCTATCACGTGGGCCCGGGGCCGGCCAAGGTGCATCTGAAAGTCGTTTCCAACTGGGATATCAAGCCGATCTACGACGTGATTGGAACGCTGCGCGGCTCCGACGACGGGCAGTGGGTAATTCGCGGCAATCATCACGACGCCTGGGTGAACGGCGCTGACGATCCTATTTCCGGCCAGGCACCCATGCTTGAAGAAGCCCGCATGCTGGGCGAACTGCATCGCCAGGGATGGACCCCCAAGCGAACCATCATCTATTGCGCCTGGGACGGAGAAGAGCCCGGACTGCTGGGTTCGGTCGAATGGGTGGAAACCCACCTGGAGGAACTGAAAAAGCACGCCGTGGCTTATCTCAACTCCGACAGCAACGAGCGCGGATATTTCTTTCCCGGCGGCACCCAGGACTTGCAGACCTTCATCAGCGGCGTAGCCCGCGACATACAGGACCCTGAGACCCATCTGTCGGTCTTCCAGCGCTCGCATCTGGTAAGCATCTCGAAGGCCAAAGATGCCGACGAGCGCAAGGACCTGCGTAAGCGCAGCGATCTCCTGGTCAAGGCTTTAGGGGATGGTTCCGACTTTACCGCGTTTCAGGATCTCGCCGGAATCTCAACCTTGAGCGTAGAGTTCGGCGGCGAAGATGACGGCGATCAGTACCATTCCATCTACGACGACTTTTACTGGTACACCCATTTTGCCGATACCGATTTCGTGTACGGGCGCGCCCTGGCCCAGACCGCAGGCACCGCCATGATGCGCCTGGCCGACGCTGACTTGATCCCTTTCGACTATTCTCCGCAGGCGGAGGCCATTGCCAAATACGAAGCCGAACTGGAAAAGCTGCTCAAAGACAAGCAGGAAGAATTCACTGAGCGCAACCTGCAATTGCAGGAGGGCGTCTTCGCGGCCACCGCAGATCCGCGCAAACATTCCGTCCCTCCTCCGCTTGAGACTGTTCCTCCTTTCATGAATTTTGCTCCCATGAAGAACGCAATCGAACGGCTCAAGCAAAGCTCGGATCGCTATTCGAAAATACTGTCCGGCTGGCAAGCCAAGGGCTCGCCTGCTCTCTCCGCGCAATCCCTGGAGTTGGTTAACGCCGACCTGCTGAAGGTTCCTCGCCTGTTCCTGAACGAAAATGGGCTGCCCGAGCGTCCCTGGTTCAAAAATCAGGTTTACGCTCCGGGTGCTTACACCGGCTATGACGCCAAGCCCATCGCCGCAGTTCGCGAATACATGGACGAGAAAAAATGGAAACAAGCGGAAGGGCAGGTTCCGCAGGTTTCCCGAGCAATCGAAAACGTTGCCGCAGGCATTAACCAGGCCGCCAACGACTTGGAAGCCGCCGTAGAGCAGGCACACTAAAAATCGGGCAGCCCTATTGGCACTTTAATTTCCAGCTTTGGAACTGGAACTACGGGAGCCTGCAGTCTGCTTTGCCTGGACCAGCGTCCTGGCTGTAGCATAAATCGCGCGCCCGGACCGCGTTTCTTGAACATTCTCCTCACCAACCGCGTGCTGGCTGGTCGCAGCGGCACAGAAGTTGTGGTGAGAGATTTGTCTTTCGGCCTGAAGCAGCGCGGCCATACGCCGCTCGTGTACTCTCCTGTCCTGGGTTCGATGGCGGCAGAAATTCGTGCCCATGGCGTCGCGGTCTACGATAATCTTCGGGACATCGCCCCGACCCCGGACGTGATCCACGGCCATCACCATCCCCAAACCCTTGCCGGGCTTCTGCGCTTCCCGAAAACGCCGGCAGTTTTTGTTTGTCATGACGCGGTGTCGTGGCACGACGCTCCGTTGATTTTCCCGAGAGTCCTGAGGTATGTCGCCGTGGACCATCGCTGCAAGCGTCGTTTCGAGGGAACTCCACGAGTGCGCCCGGAGAGCGTCCGGGTGATTCTCAATGCGGTCGACCTCTCCCGCTTTACTCCCCGCCCGTCATTACCCCCGCGTCCCTTGCGCGCCGCCATCTTCAGCAACTACGCATCCAGGCGGACGCAGCTTCCGGCAATCGCCAAGGCCTGCGACAGCCTGGGCATTTCTCTGGAAGTGATCGGGAGAGCATCTGGAACCGAAACTCTCCGGCCCGAGCAGGTGCTCCCCAGATACGACCTGGTCTTCGCCAAGGCAAGATGCGCGCTGGAAGCGATGGCTGTGGGTTGCGCGGTAGTGGTCTGCGACTTTGGCGGCCTCGGCTGCATGGTGAGCCGGGAAACTTTTGCCGGGCTGCGGCAGCTTAACTTCGGCGGAGGAACCCTCACCCGACCCTTGGATGCCGAATTGATTGCCGCCGAGATTCGCAAGTATGACGCGGCTGAGGCCGGAGTTATTTCAGAGCGGGTTCGCCGCGAAGCTGATCTGTCCGGCGCCGCGGATGAGTGGATCGAGCTCTATGGCGAGGTTCTCGGCGAGTACGCGAACGCGTCCGATCAGCATGCGGAAGAAATGACGGCGCTGGCGGATTATGTGGCGGAGTGGGGCTACGATGCACGCATCGCCTGGGAAAATAAGCGTCTGGGCAAGTATCTGAACTGGCCCCTGGTAGGCTTTTGCCTGAAGAAGGCGCTGAAGAAGTGAGCGCACTCCTAGGATTCCGCCTTCATCGTCTTGATCTCTGCAATCCTGTCACGCGCGGTCGATTGATGCCCGTGGGCATGGTCTTCGATAGCCCGCAGGATCGGAAGCATGTGCGACTTGTATCGTATGGCGGAGAGGTACTTGCCCGCCGCTACCCGCTCCTCCCCCAATTTTTCGTAATAGGGTTGATGTTCCGGTTTAAGCACGAGAAATGATTGGGTCACTTTTCTGAGGCACTCGGTCCTGAAATATTCCTCCCCCTTTCAATGCGATCGCCTGTTCAACTTCAAGCTGCAATCCGGCATATCCCCTGGCGGCGTCGAGTTTGAGACGGAGCAACCGGTCTTCCAGGCGTAAATGCCAGCATTGGTGATCGTGCAACGGCGGGTGACCTGTATCCCACTCGGTAAGACAGAATTCGTAGTTCGCGATCGAGCTGCCGGTCAACATCCGCGCTTTGGAGATTGCGCCATTGGCCAGTTGCCGGCAAATGTCGTGCGTAGGATTGAATCCTTCCGCAGCGTCGGCCACCACGAAATCTATATTGTGCTCCGCCAGCGACCGCGCCAGCCGGTCCACCATCGATTGGAATACGCCGACTTCCCTGTCCAGAATGGCGTGATAAATCTCGACATCGGAAAAGGGCCCGAATACTTCGCCAGCTTTGGCTCTGAAGCCTTCGAGCAGGCGCGAGGTCGCAGGCAGCCGGGAAGGGCCGTTGAGACCTGAGCCATCGGTGAGCACGTACACTCGAGGCCGGTTCTCGGCCAGCCAGCCGAGAATCCTCAACTCATGGCCGGGATGACCCACGAACAAGGCCGGCCTCTTGTAGGACCACAGGCCTTCAGGTACGCATTCGAACGAAAGCTGCATCGGAACTTCAACCTCCCGTCATACCACCCCGCCGAATCGTTTTTTCACAAATGCGGGAGGCGGACGGTTTCCCGTATTGCCCTATTGCTGCGCGATGCTTGCGCTTGGAGTTCCGCTGCCGCTGTTGTAGTTATTCCCGAACGAGGCAATGCTGCCGTTGGTGGCGGTCCGAAGCCCGGTCAGATTCAGGAAGACCGCGACTCCCGCCAGGCGGACGCTCGAGGCCGCGCTGCCGCCGCCAGCCTGCACTCCGATGGCATTGTTTCCGGCGGTGGAGTTGGCAATGCTCATCACCGCGGTGCCGCCGTTAGCCTGCGCCAGAAAACCCACCTGGCTGTTGCCCGCCGCCTGGCTGTTTCTTATGGCGAACCAACTGAAGTCGAGAGCTGAAACTCCGACGCTGTTATTGTCAAAGCGGGAGTTATCGACGGTCACTTGCACCGGGGTCCCGGTTGAAAGGGCGTTCAATCCGCTGCCGGCGTTGTCCTGACTCACGGTATCCTGAACGAATACCTGCCCGCCGCCGCTTAGTTCGACATCGATTCCGTGATTGGTAAAGCTGGAGATCGAGCAGTGCTCGATGTGCAACGCTCTGCCGCTGTTAAACCTTACGCCATTGATTCCCAACCCGACTCCTGTGATGGAAAGGTTCCGCAGCGTCACCACGTCGTTGGGCCCGGCCTGTACCGTGACTCCGTTGGTTCCGCTAACCAGGATGGAAGAGACCAGCCCGCCACCGCCGTCGAGGGTGATCGCCTTCACGATCGTTACCGCGCCGAATCCCGCCGGATCCAGAGCGTCGATCTCGCCACCCGCGGCCGGTTTTGAAATGGCGCCGGCAAAAGTCTTGCACGGCGCGGTGCGGCTGCAAGGATTGACGTCATCGCCGACACCCGAAACCCACGTCCGGGTTGCCTGCGCCTGAGCTATCGAACTAGCGGCCAGCGCCAGCACAAAAATACTGAAACACAGTCTTAGAACCTTCATGGAAAACTCCTTGCGGTTGTGCAGTCGCGGGCGGCGGACCCTGGAAAAGGTCGAGGATCCTGCGGCCAGCGGCGGCATGCAACACGATGCTCAATGCTCCCAATTTGCAGCGATAAGTTTGCAGTTGTTGCCCGGCCCGATTAGCAGTTATCCCAATGACAATTCGCCACGGTTTGAACTTGTTGAAGCAAACTCGACTGCGTCACACCCTACCCCCCGGCGCCGGCGCAGGCAATATCGCGAATGGACGTACTGCGCGATCGCATCTCGCAACAAACTTCCGGCAAGATCAGTTCCAAATCGGCATGCGCCTCCAAGGCGCCGTCCTTAACGCCACATTCGCGTAAACCACTGAAAACAGGTTTTGCTGATTTCGCTTTTCGGATTGTGTCCTGACCCTCGGCATGACAACCGCCCGCGAAATGCCGAATTTTCGTCACCGCTGCCGTTGAGTCGGCTTATACCGCGGACCCCGATGATCAACAGGTTCGCGGGAGACACTGCTGGCGTAGCTACGCCTGAGTCGGGATCGGCGCAGAAGGGAATATCTGCGCGAGGCGGCATTTTTTCCAGGAGGAAAAGGCAGGAACCAGGTTTGCCGCCAGGTAAGACTTTTGCAACGACTTACAGTTTTGCGATGCGAAGCCAGGACTGGCCGTGAGTCTCATCACGGCTCAACTTCGATACCAGCAGCTTGCGACGCTCGCATTCGGCTCGTATCCACTTGAAGGTGTGCCGGATGCAGCCAGGCACTTCGGACTCGTGACTGGTGCCGTACCACTGCTCGCCGCAGTAGTCTCTGCTCCACCACCCTGCCGGTAAATATGTAGTCAGAAAAATTCCCCGATCGCTGGAGTCGCGGACGAAATTATCGAGCATGCTCTGTATCTGCGGCTTCGATGCGTGCGTCCATATCGAATAGGCCAGAAAGAAGTCGAACCGCTCCGCAAACACGGAAGTATCGAAGTTCGGGTTGCCGTCAAATCTCGGCCGCTTAAGTTCAACCGTACCCGGGTCGAGGATGAGATTGATTCCAATCTGTAACCGCTCCCGGTGCGGCTCGATCCCGCAATAGCAACCGGCATCGAGAAAGCGGATGATCCAGTAACCGGCACGCAACACTCCGCAACCCAGATCGACCAGCTTGCAGCGCGGACTCAGCCCGGCCCGCCTCAGGTAACGCAATTGTTCCCTGCCGCCCGCTTCAAAACCCTCTACGGGGACGCCAAGAAACTTGCCCTTGGCCAGAGCTTCGAATCTCTCTTGCAATGTCAACTTTGGACCTTGACCGATAGCGGCAGGACACAGTCACGCCGGCGGGAAATGATTTCGCGGAAGCCGGACTATTGAACGGTGAGGGTTATCGTGGCGGACTGGTTCGCGCCGCCAGAGGTGCCGGTTATTCTCAGCAGATAAATTCCCTGCGGCGTCCCGGAGACCATGGGCGGAGGGGCAGACATGGTTGATCCGCAGCCTGCGCACAACCCCAGCAACAGGAGCAGGCAACCCAGCAGGCCCCACTGTTTTCCGCGCTTGCTTCGCGTCTTTTCCGAGAATGGCATAACCCCCAGGATCAGTCCCGCCGCCAGCGAGCCAAAACCCGGCAGAGAGGTTCGAAGCGCAACTTCCCCGCGATTGGAGTGAAGTTCATGAGCCGCGGTGGTTTCGAGCATGATGGTGGCGCTCACCGCACTTGTCCCGCTGACCATCAGAGGATTGGGCGATATCGAGCATGTAGATTTCGGCGGAGCCCCGGTGCAGGTCAGCTGTACCGCTCCGGAAAAGCCATCGCTGGGGGTGACCGACAAGTTGAAGTCGGAGCTTTCTCCGGCATGGATCGTGGCCGTAGTGGGCGACGCTGACACCGTAAACTCGGCAGGGTTGGTGATGCCGGAACTCCACTGCGCCACGGGCGTCCACGCCTGCGTGGGTCCGCTGAGATCGTTTCTCACGAACGTAATCGACCCACTTACGGTGACGCTGGGCGCCCCTCCCAGGTTGATATTGCCGCCTGAGTTAAAGGTCACGCTTCCAGAGACGGTAAAGAATGTGACCATCTCGCCCGGCCCGAGCGAACTCTGAATGGTGGTGATCGGCGTTGTCGAAGGACTTAATCCAACGGTGTGGGCGCCGCCAATGTCGAGGGTGGCGGCAGGCGAAAGTTGGGTGGTGATGCCGGACGTGGGTGGGACATTGAAGACGCGGTGATCGAAGTAATAATTATCGCGATACACGATTTGAGCGGCGTTGGTTGCCAGGACCACCGCATCGGGACTGCCCAGCACCTGGTTGTGCAGAAAGTTGATTCCAAATGCCAGGGTGGTGCTGACGTTCAGGAGATAGCCGGCTCCGTTATTGACTCCCACGCCGAAGAAATTCGCGTCGGCAATGGTCACGCCCTTGGTTCCGATGCCGGTGTTATTGGTGATCGAAAAAACGCCCCAGAGCTTCTCGTGATGGGAACTGTAGAAGGAAACGCCCGAGGCACCGTCAATCTGGACGCCCACAGCGGCGGCTTGCGTAACCAGGCCGGTAAACCTGATGTTGAGGGGGTAGCCGTCCACGCCGCCCGGCAGACCTCCAATGTACATGTTAGTTCCATCTCCGATGGCCTGCCCGTCGAATTGGCAGTTAGAGAAATCCATTTCAAAATTGGCGCCTTCCATTCTCAAACCATTGCCGCCTCCCGCAGTGCGGAAGACGATGACATCGGAAAAATGGAGCCACTGGCTGATGGCGCCGAAGTTGTTGTTTGGCCCCTTCAAATGGACGCCCACTCCGGCGAAGCCTTCGATTTCAAGACCGGAAAAAGTGGAGAACCACAATCCCGAGTTTGCCAGCGAGCTGGTATCCAGAAAAATCCCGTCCTCGCTGGTATTGCCGGCCGATCCCAGCAGGCGAAATCCAGACAAGACGACGTTCGTCGCCGGGGAGTTGTTGGCTTGCGGCAACACGACCACCGGGTTATTGCCGTTGACGGATTGCAGGGAAGTTCCGCTGCATGGCGCCGACACAGTGCAGGAGCCTGCTCCGGTTGGTCCACTGGAGGCGCCCATGCCGATGATCCTCAGGCTCCTGCGCAAGGTGATCTGTTTGATGTTGTAGGCGTACGGCCCCAGATAGATGGTGATCGTCTTGCTTCCCGGATCGATAGTTCCCAGATTGAGGTTCACAGTGGAAGATCCGGCGTAGATGATGCAGCCATTCGCCGGGCAGGCGGCAATGGCGTCGGGCACGCCATTCGCAAAGCGGTCGGCAAACAATATGTTGGCCAGATTCTGCACGCTTACCACACCGTTGGAGTCGGTGATCTGCGAATCGACGATCGATGAACCGGTGGCGAACTTCGGGACTGTATCGGGCGTGCCTCCGGGGGCAGTGACCCCCGCGTCTCTTGGTGCGGGAGCGCCTGGACTCCCCCCGATCGCCACCACGGCCTGGGATTTGGGGTTATTGGAATCTGCCGTGTTCTGCCCGGCGATAGAGGGCGCCGCCCGGAGGAAAGCAGACGGAGGCAGACCGCCCAAAGTTTCCGCATCGCCTGCTTTCAAGGCATATGGAACACTTACCATCAGGACTCTTGGCCGTTCAGTCTCGCCAGACAGGGACGGCTGCACGCCCAGATAGCGGGACTCGCCGGAAGAGAATAATTCCACGGGAATGCCGCCGCTGGTGCTGGTTCCCAACAACACGGCGTAACGACCCTGCTGGTCGAGTTGCACATTCTGCACTTCCTGCCACAAGGGAACTCCACCGGTGGAGTCGGCATAGACGGAAAAAGTAATTCCAACCACGCCGGTCAGCGGGTTGCCGGCAGCATCTTTCAGCGTGCCGGAGTACTTGACCAGGCGTGGCACACGCGGAACGCAGCCGGCGCTATCGCCTGAACACTGCGCCTGGCCGTACACGGCGAGCACCAGCCCCAGCAAGCTGGATAGGAGAATCCGGGCTGCGGGTTTCATATTGCTCCTCCCCGCTGACGGCGGTGTAAACCTCAACCAGCCCTAAGGCCATCCACAGCGTCAGCCCTGCAGTCTGAATCAAAAACAAACGCGACCGGTAACTCAGTTCAGCGCCATGAACCCGGGAAACATAATCGCACCCGGGTTCTGCGGCTCAGCCGGGATGCCGGAGATATTCCCGCAGCGCGGCTGGCCACGGACTGAGGCGGTTCAAACCAATCCGCTTCAGCCCGGCATTTTCGAGCACAGAATATTTAGGCCGGGGAACTTTGGCCGGAAATTCATTGGCTCCGGCGATTTCCAGATTTACCCGGGTCTGCGTAATCTTGAAGACTTCCCCGGCAAAGCCGTACCAGGAGCAACTGCCTTCGCCGGTTGCGTGATACAGGCCGAAGGCATCGCAACGGCTGAGAGCTACGATCTGGCGCGCCAGTTCAAGGGTCGAAGTAGGGCTGACGAATTCATCGTCAACCACTCTCACCCGGCCACGTTCGCGGGCCAGCTTGAGCATCAGGTTCACGAAGTTCTCGCCGCGCTTGGCCCGGCAAGGATGGCGGCCGTAGAGCGCCGAAGTCCTCACCACCAAATGCCTGGAGCAGAGGCTGCGGACAAAGTGCTCGCCCGCCAGCTTCGAATTGCCGTAAACATTTAAGGGAAGCGGAACATCTGACTCGACGTAGGGCTCTTTCTTTTGGCCGTCGAACACATAATCGGTGCTGAGGTGAATGAGCAGGGCGCCGATCTCCTCGGCCGCCAAGGCCAGATTTCTCGCCCCGATGGCGTTCACCGCATAGGCCTGGGCCGGCTGCGCCTCGCAATCCTCCACGTGATGCATGGCGGCGGTGTTGATCAGCACCTGCGGCCGGTTCGCCTGCAGACAAGCTTTGACCGATTCCAGACTGGCGATGTCGACCTCGGCGTGGGTGAGCGGACACACGTCATCCCGATTCGCGGTAAACTCCGCGACCAGGTCGCTGCCTAGTTGTCCATTCGCTCCGACGACCGCAATCTTCAAGCGACACCCGCCGTCGCGGGCAGGAAGATAGCCCAAAGCGCCAGGCCGGCCCCCGCCACACCGCGCTCTACATTGATGGTCGCGGCGGGAAAGGTTGCAGCAGGCATGGTTGCAGCAGGCTCCCTATCTGGTTTGAGTTGAGTAAACAAAATTATCGGATGGAGGCGATGCCAGCCACGCGGCCAGGGTCTGAGCCTTGCGGTCCTTGTCGGAAATGATGGGATCGGTGACCGGCCAGTTGACGCCGATCGCCGGATCATTCCAGGCGATGCCGGACTCGCCCTTGTTGTTATAAATTCCAGTGCACTTGTACTGAATCTCGCAGGCGTCGGAAAGAGCGCAGAACCCGCGGGCAAAACCGGCGGGAGCCCATACCTGGCGGCGGTTCTCGGCGGAAGCCTCTAAGCCCGCCCATTTGCCCAGGGTGGGCGAGCCCTTGCGAATATCGACGGCAACCAGGAACGCGCTTCCGGAGGAAACCCGCATCAGTTTGCCCATCGGCGGATCCCACTGAAAATGCAGCCCGCGAATGACTCCCTTGACCGAGCGCGAATGGTTGTCTTGCAGGAACTGGTGCGGCAAGCCGAGAGATTGGAAATGATCGGCGCGAAAGCTTTCCATGAAGAAGCCGCGGCTGTCCTGATAAATGTCCGGCACGATCACTACAATTTCGCCCAGGAGCCGGGACTCGATTTTGAACTCCATGCGTAGTTATGACCCCCGATTCGCTTTAGGACACCGGCTTTTTGAATGCAGGCCGGACAAGGATTCATCGTCCGCAAAGGCGGTGAATAGGGCTGTTGCCGCGCGCCGCTGCTTCACTTGCCTGCCGTAGCCATGACCCGCGCGCTGGAGACGGAATTCTTCTCCTCGAGTTTCTGGAAGGTGAAGATGTTGTAGTAAAGCGGATTGTCCCAATCGGAGAACTTGTCCATGTTCTCGATCAGGTTCTGGACGATGGTGCCGACATCGTGGCGCGGGTGGAAACTCAGGACGTTGCCCGCCTTTTCCACCGAGACCTTGTAGTTGCGGACATCCTTGATGTGCTTGATGTTGAGCCTGATGCGGTGCCCGAGTTGCTCCTCGATCTGCGTCTTCACCCGGTCTGCGACTTCTCCGACGGTGTAGTTTCCCGAAGCCACATTGAAAATGCCGGAAAGTCTCTCGTTGGCTTCGATGGCTCGAATGTAGGCTGAAGCCGCGTCCTCGACGCTGATAATCGGGCGCCAGATGGAAGGATTGTTCACCGTGATTTCGCCGTCGCGAACCGCGCACTTGAACATGGTGTTGATGATCAGGTCCAGGCGCATACGCGGACTGTAGCCCGAAGCCGTGCCCTTGCGCAGCGAGATCACCGAAAAAGTTCCGTCCGCAAGGTTCATCACACCCTGCTCGCCTTGCAGCTTGGAAATGCCGTAGGGGTAGTTCGAGGAGACAGGCCGGGTTTCATCGTAAAGTTCGTTTTCGGTGTAACCGTAGACCGAACATGAGCTGGCGTAAATGTATCGTTTTACTCCGGCTTTTTTCGCGGTGTAGGCCAGAAAAGCAGGAGCCGCAGCGTTGAAGATGAAATTTTTACTGGGAGAGTACTCGGCCATCGGATCGTTGGACAGGCCCGCCAAAAAGATGACTTGCTGATATCCGGCAAGGTCGGACACAGTCATGTCGAAAATGTCCTTGTTGAGAATGCCGGCCTCGGGCGGAAGATTGTTGCCAAACCAGAACAGGTCGACCACGTCAACCGAATATCCGCGCTCCAGTATTTTGGGAATGAGCGTCGTCCCCAGATAACCCGCGCCCCCGGCGATGAGTATTTTCATCTGCACTTTCCTCGTTTGGTGATAGGCCTTTTAAGCAGGAATAACCAGATCCCAGGAACCGGTCAATCGGCGGTGCTGGATGCCGAGCGCGCGGCTGGTATAGACACAACCTCGGGGGCGAATCCAAGCAACCGGCGGTAGAGTTTCTCGTGTTCGCGAACCACGTCGCTCCAGCGGTAGTTGGCCATGGCGTGTTGCCTGGCTTTGTCGCGGTATTTTGCGACCAGTGCCGGATCATCCAGAAGTTTCTTCAGCTGGCAGGCGAGGTCGCGATGGCCTTCGGCGCCGCGATAAAAGAAGCCGGCGTCGCCGATGGCCTCAAGATTCGACTGGGTGTCGTTGACCAGGACACAATTGCCGAATCCCATTGCCTCCACCAGTGACGGGTGAGTGCCGCCTACCTCATCAGGAAGAACGAACATGTAGGCATTTTGCTGGAGTTGCTCGTAGCCTTCGCCGTACAGACCGCCGGTGAAAATGATTCGCTTGTCGGTGGTCGATTGCAACGAGCGCACGTAACGCTTTCCCCAGGGATCGTCGCCGACGATGACGAGTTTCTTGTCAGTATCGGTTTTCTCGAACGCTGCGATCAGGTCGTGAATATTATTTTCCGGCACCAGCCTGCCGACGAACAGTACATATTCCCGTTCCTGCAGGTGGAAACGTTCCAGCCACTGCTTGCCGGAGGTTTGCGTCTCCCGGATGCCGTAGAAAGAAAGCACCGGCTCGGCGTTATAAGCCTGACGGTAGTAACGCACTACTTCGGGAGAGTCGCCGATCAAAGCGTCACAAAACCATACTGCCAGACGCTCCGAAAAGCGCAGGTAAGCGCGCGCGATGGGGCCCCATTTTCGACGCTGCCAGTCAGTTCCATCCACCGAGCAGACGGTTTTCATGCCCGCGAGTTTAGCCAGCGGCGCGAACAGAGTATTTCCAGTGATGAAATACTGGACAACATCCACGCGGTGAAACAATACGTGCAGGGTGCTGAGCAATGAATGGGTGATTGAGCTCAAATTCTTGCGATTAATGGTGGGCAGCGTGACCAGTTTGACCCCTTCGTAATCGTCCCCTTCATGAGCACTCAATCCGGCCCGGTTGTACACAATCACTTCGTGGCCTAAAGCGACCAGACGGCGGGAAATTTCATCCGCCGCAGTTTCAAAGCCTCCATACCGCGGAGGAAGTGCCTTCAGGCCGATCATCGCTATTCGCATACCAGACTGCCTCGCAGGGATAAAACCTCAAAAAAAGCGACTATTGATGTTAGCACGGAGAGATGATGTGACCACCGGTGTACAGTCAGGGTAAACTAGAGTACTAACAATTAGCCGTGTTCGGACGCAGCAGCACTACTTAAAACGAAGTCCTCTCGTCTTAGACGCTCTCATAGAGAGCTAAGGTTTTCTCGGCGGCAGTGCGGTAATTGAATTGTGCGCTTCGAGCCAGGCCCCGCTGGCTGAGACTGTGGCGCAGGTTTGAGTCCTGCAGCACCTTCGCCATGGCGTCGCTGATGGAAGCCACGCTCAGCGGATCCACCAATAAGGCCGCATCCCCTGCTACTTCCTCGAGGGACGAACCGTGGGAGGTAATGATGGGCGTGCCGCAGGCCATGCTTTCCACCACCGGCAGGCCAAAACCCTCAAAAATCGAGGGGTAAACGAATAATTGGGCGGCGTTGTGGAGATAAGGCAAATCCTGGTCTGGCACGTAGCCCAGGAACTTCACCCTGGACTCGAGCTTGTGCTTGCGTACGCACTTCAGGATCCCTTCAGCCTGCCAGTCCTGCTTCCCCACCAGCACCAGGTCCTCCTCGAAGCCTTTCTGATGCAACTGGGCCAAGGCTTCCACCAGCCGCACCAGATTTTTTCTGGCCTGCAGGCGCCCGGCGTACAGGATGAAGGGAGTGGCCAGCCCGAAGCGGTTGCGAACATATTCGACGGCAGTTTCGCGGTCCAGGGGACGAAACTCTGCGGAAGCCGCCAGGTAAATTACCGCAATGTTCTCCGGCTTTACCCCGTAAATTTCGATCAGATCGCGCGCCGAAAAATGGGAGACGGTCACAACCCGGTCGGCGCGCCTGGCTGACCAGCGCACCAGCGTTCGAAGGGCGCGACCTTCCCAGGGATGAAAGAATTCAGGATAGCGTTCGTGGGCCAGATCGAAGATTGACACTACCGTCTTGCAACTGGAAAACGGGGGAACGATGTATTGCGCATGAAAGACGTCTAATCTGTCTTTGCGCATGCGCCAGGGAAACCCGAACGGAATCCGCAAGCTGCGGGGGGAAGGATGGACCGGCTCGAAGCTGAACCGGCCATTCAGATTGCCTGGCTGCGAAGTTACGGGATTGGTGTAATACAGAATGAACTCGTGGTTGCTGGGAACGTTGGATAATCCCCGCACCAGCTCGCGGTAATAAGTTTCATTACCGCCTTTTTTGCTGCCGATGCTGTGGATGTCAATGCCAACGCGCAGGGCCGAACCCATGCCATGGTTCCTTTCCAAGATTGACAATTTTTACGGGGGATTGCCATGAACGGCAGCGAACGCGAAGCAGCATCAAGGCTCGGCTGCCATGCGTTGCGGAGTTGCAAACTCCAAGGTTTCCTGTTTGCGGCTCTTGATGACGCGCCCCGGAACACCTGCGACCACCGAATAGGGCGGAATGTTCCCGGTGACCACGGCTGCGGCGGCGATCACGCAGCCGCGCCCGACGTAAGCGCCATCGAGAAAAACCGCGTTCGAACCCACCCAGCAGTCGTCTTCGATGACGATTCCCTTGCGGGTAATCCCCTGTTCTTTGATGGGAATATCCACTCTGTCATAGCGATGGTTTTCGGCGTGAAAACTGACGTGCTGGCCCATGATCACCGAGTCGCCAATCGTCACTCCCCCGCCGGCGCCGATGTAGGAGTAGGCGTCCATCGCCGAATTTTTTCCAATGCGCACACCCTCGCCCAGGTTGGTCAGGCTGCTGGCACGAATCACGCAGTAGGGGCCGATCATGACGTTATCGCCAATCTCGATGCCATTCCGCGACAAGCCGTCGACGATCGCTCCGCGGTCCATGGTGACGCCGCGGCCCAGTCGAATCATTCTGGCGTTGCGCCAGACCACGCCGGGCGCCAGGAAGATGGTGCCCAGGCGTCCTCTGAGCAACAGACTCTTCAGATTTCCCCGCATCAGCCAGAGCAGCCGCCGGATTGATGTGGACGCCAGCGTCCAGATCGAGATGGCGGGATCAAGGGAGTATTCCTGTCCCTTGATCCGGCCGATCAGCCGCACTAGTAAGTTTCTAAGCAAATTTTTCACCCTGCGGGCGCGGGCCCGTCATCGCCGGGCGGCGGCAACCGATTCTTCTTTGAGGCGGCTTTCGCCGGCTGCAATCGGCATGGTCGTGGCTTTCAAAGCCGCCGGCAGCACGGAAGTCCCCGGATTCAACAGCATTTTCCAGAAAGCGCCGATTCCCTGGAACACCGCCCAGCAGGAACGAAAATCTCCGCGGCGGGCAAACAGGACCATCAGCTTGGGCAGGTAATAGCCGCCAAAGACCGGCCAAAACGTAATCCACTGATAGCTTTTCGCATGCTTGTGCATAAGCCAAAGCAGGTTGCGCACCAGGGTAAAAGTACGCGCGTACTCGCCAACGTTCTTTTGGTAGTCAATGCCTTCCTTGTGCCACACTTTGGCGGCGGGAGCGTACCGCACCAGGTAGCCCAGCTTACGCATGCGGAGAGACAGGTCGACGTCTTCTCCGTTGCCAAATATTTGTTCGTCGAACAATCCCGCGGTCCGCAGCGCGTCCACACGCAGCAGCATGACGCAGCCGGTAGCCCAGTCCAGGTTACGCGGAGAGTCATACTTTCCCGTATCCCTGGCTTTCAAGTCGATGTGTTTGGCCAAACCGGTCCAGCCGCTGTAAGTTCCTCCTACCCACCAGATCGCGTCCGGAGGATTGAAGTAATAAATCTTGGGAGAAACAATTCCCGCTTTTTTGTTCTCATCCGCCTGCTTGAGAAGTTCGCACAACATGCCGGGATCTACGATGGTGTCGTTATTTACCAGCAGGACATAATCGAAGTTTTCCCCTAGCGCCTGCTTCATGCCGACATTGCAGCCCGCGGCAAATCCCAGGTTTCGCCCGTTCGCTTTCACCTCGATCTGCGGAAAAGCTTCGCGCAGATATTCCACCGACCCGTCGCGAGAGCCGTTATCGATGACCAGAATTTTGAAGGAATCGCCTTCCATCGCCAGCAGGCTGTGGAGGCATTCCCTGGTCATCTCGCGGCTGTTCCAGTTCAGTACGACAATCAACGTTTGCAAGTTGAAACCTCTTTATGACGCCAGTGTATCCGCCCGGGAAGCGTATCCGGCCTTACTGCTTCGACACCGGGGAAAGATAAAAGACGGCTGAATCGCCAAGGCGGGCGGCGTTGAGCTGCTGGGCGCGCCGGCGAAATCCCTGGAGCGCTTCATTCGAGAAGTAGTGTTGCGGACCGTTTTTTACCGCTTCCACCGCCGAGATGCCTCTTTGGTAAAGCTCACTCAACCAGAACTGGTATTCGTTCGAATCGCAGTAATAGGACGAGATGCCGAGGCCCGCGTGTGAAGCCAGTATTTCGACGCTGCGAAAAGTGTGAATAAAACAATGCCGGGGAGCGTCCAGCTGGGACCAGTTCGCGCCATACAGCTTCCACGCTTCGCTTTTTATAGGGATGCGAATCAGGCAGGTACCCTGCTCCGCGAGCAAGGACGCGATCTTGGCAAACACTTCCTCGGGCGCGGACATATGCTCGAAAGAGTGATGGAACATTATGACATCCCATTTGCCCTCAACCTCATCAAAGGCCTGCTTGCGAACTGCGGAGTTGCCGTTTCCCGAGTATGGGTCAATTCCGATCGCTTCCCTGAATCCCGCGGTTCTCAAGTCTTTTACCAGAACCCCGGCGCCACACCCAACATCCAGGATGCGAGCACTTTTTGGCGGACGTATTTTGGCCACGGACTGCAGGTCGAGTCGCTGCGCGGACGCAGGAACCAGGTTTCTGAAGGGGCTTTTCCCGAGATAAATCCGGTGATGGATTCTTCGAAGCACTTCTTTCACCCGGGAACGCCGCCACTCACGCCAGCAAAGATAGTCAGGGGGATAGTAAGCAGACAGATTCTCAGGAATGTCCTGGAGGAAAAGACAGCCACACTGGGCGCACTCGATATAATTAAAGGAGTCCCGAAGACCGAGCATCATCTCGCGAACTTCGTGGGCGCGATTCCCCGCCGTATTCCCGCAGACCCGGCATTTTATTTCCGTGAGAAAGTTCATCTAGCGATAGGCATAGATCTGGACATCCTGAAACAGATCACGCGAGCTGGGAGGATAAAACCAGCTGCTGAGCTGGTAATTCCATCCATTCTGTTCCAGCATTGCAAGAAAACTCCCCAAATGGGGAGTTTCGTGAGGAATATGGTGATGATACTCAATAATCATCTTCTGCACGGCGTCGATTTTGCCCGACTCCAGCAAATCACAAATTACCTTGCCCTCGGCTCCCTCTACGTCGAGCTTTAACAAATCTACCCGGCCGTCTATGAAGGAAGAGAGCCGCCTGGCGTCGACCCGGATCTCCCGGCCGGCGGTGCGGCCCGCCATCGTACTCATCAAGAGCGAACCTGGTTCATCTTCTCTCACGAAAAAAGGAATGCTGCCGTCATCGTTCCACAGGGCTACATTATGGGCGGATACTCCCGGCAGGTGATTTTCCTGAATATTTCGTTGCAGCACGCGGAAGGTGGTGGGATCAGCCTCGAACGACAGCACCGTGCTCTCCGGATAAAGCCATTTGAAAAACAGGGTGGCCATTCCGATATTCGCGCCGCAATCGAAAATCACCGGCTTTGCCGTGGAACTCTCGAACAGATACTCTTCGCGGGCAAAAATCTCATCGTAGAGAAGTCTAAGCGAGTCCGCATGCAGGTATTGCACATCAAAGTTCAAAACTTTTCCCGACAGGAAGGCAGACAAACGGCACAGAGTGAGCCAGCGGGAGAATTTCCGGGGCGCTTTTCCGGTCCACAACAGCTGGGAGGAGCGCACGAATTTTGTCAGCCGGCTCAAACCCGGGTCTCGACCTCCTGCCGCATGCGGCCGCGCCAATCGACATTCGGCGAAAGCGCATGGTTGTCCAGATGTGTGGCGATGCCGGGAACCGGCACCCACAATTTCAACTTCTCACCAAACAGGATCTGCTTCCAGCAGTACAGCCAGGCTTTGGCCAGGATCCTGAAATAGAAGGGGTCCTGCATTGCGTAACGGGCCATGGCTGCGGGATTAAAAACGCGATGCTTGGTCAGGCTCAGCCACAGCGAGCAGTCGAAATTGCCCTTTGCATAGCTACGAAAAATGGGTTCGGCGCGGGCTAAAGTTTGCTGGCGACAGAGAAAGGTGAGACAGCTGGATGCGGCAGTCCTCCAATGATGAGAAGCATAGGTGCGGAGGAATTTCGGTCCGCGGTGCAGATCGAGGGTGTAGCAGTCGGGATGATCGTAGGGGGAAACAAAGTGCACATCCGGGTGGGCGAGCAGAAATTCCGTCATAGCCGGAAACTGGTCCGGCAGATAAAGATAGTCGTCTTCGCCAAAGTAGACGATATTGGCATCCTGCTGCTGCAGCAGAATATCGATCTGCCTGCTGAAGGTGGCAAAGTTGCCTACCCCGTTTAATTTGACGATTACCAGATCACCCGGCTGAAAATATCTTTTAAACAAGGCTTCGTATTCCGGGGGACAGCCATCTAGCAGCGCCCACAGCTTCACCCGCAACGAGCCCAGTGATTCCTTGAACGATTTCAGGCAGGCGTCGGAGAGCTGGTACTTGTCGTCGCCGAAAGGCAGAGAGAGCGCGGGCTTCGAGACCTTGGGATAAATGCGATAGGCAACAGCCAAGTCGTAAGCGCGCTGGCTGACGGAGGTCATTGGCTTGGGGATGCTTCGGATATCGAATGAGGACGTTTGACCAGGCGGACGGCCGCCGCAATCAATCCAAGATGCACCCAGGTAAAGGCCAGAATTGTCGCCTCGGTGGCTTGAAAGGTAATTGCGTACAAGAGCAATCCGGCGGCTAACGCAATCAGAACCGTCTGGGTTTGCGGGCTGGCAATCCGAATCGCCTTCTGAACTCCCCGGGCAAGGAAGCCCAGGAACAACAGAAATATGGCTAAGCCGACTACCCCGGTGTCATGAAGAATGCGCAGGGGAGTATTGCCCACCCAGCCGCCGGCTTCGCTCTCGCCCTTCATTGCGGGTATGTAGTCATCCCAATCGAAGAATAACTGGAAGCTGGCGGTTCCGGTTCCAAGGATAGGGTGCGCCTGAACATCTTCAGCCGCCACTGCCATCTGGACGATTCGAGTCAGGGTGGTGGCATCCGAGCCAAGTTCGCTCGGATCGATGGTGCTGAAGCGCTCGCGAACGAAGCCCAGAACGAAGGGACTGACGGTCAGCACGACAACCGCAAATCCGATCGCCAAAGGTACCAATCGCCGCAGCTGGAGTTGGCGTCTTTTGAGCGCCATCACGATCACAAACAGAGCTGCTACGGGAAGCGCCAGAAGCACGGAACGAGCCAGGCTGATCAGGCTTGCCAACATGGTCATGACCAGGCCGAAGGTATAAACGGGGCGGGAAGATTTTTCCCCGAACATGAAGGCGGCAAGGAACATGATCGCGCAGCAGGCGGTATAGCTGCCAAACAGGTTGGCTTCATATTGCGTTCCGAAGGTGCCGGGCATCGAACCGTATTGCGTCGCTTCCACTCCGACAGAGGTCTGAAACAGGCGATTGGAAAGGAAACACAGAATGCCGAAAGCAGATTCCGCCGCGCCCACCCAGAGCAGGACGTGAAACGCGCGGCGCAGTTTGTTCTCGTCCGTGACCATCCACGAGACCAGAAAGTAGGGGCTCACGACAAGTGCGTTCAGAGCAGCCCAGCGCAAGGTGAGGTGAGGTTGCGGCGAGGTCACCGCCGAGGTCAAGAAATTCAACCCAACGTAAACCAGCAGGCAATAGTCGAAGGCGCGCAGGCTCAAGCGAGGAAGACCGCCCCGTTTTAACGCCTGCCACGACAGCGCCAATACCACCAGCCCAATGGCCACGTGCTCGGGACGCAGGTGAAGACCTCCCACCGTCGCCGCAAGCCGGGGCATCGCGCTGGCCAATGTGAGAACCACCAAGGCTCCAAGCGGCCAACTGATCGAGCTTATCGCCGCCATGACCACGACGCCGAATAGTCCCAGTGCCAGCCAGGCAATGGCGGTGAGATCCTCGGTCGCCAGCAGCCACGCCAGCAGTACCGCCTCGCCGGCGATGACTGCGCGCTTTATCGACTGCGCTGTTGTGTTCATTGCGGATGGTCCCGGTTCAATCTCCGGCCGGCGTCCTGGTGATCAGCCACGAGGATGGCAGACCTTCGGTTGCCTGCTTAAAGAGCTTTCCCATGAGGCGGATTTCCGGGCCAAAAAACAAAAGCAGCGGCCCGGCGGTCAACAGCCAGTAGTACAAGGTTTGCACCGCACAATTGGAACTCCAGGAAAACGCCAGTTTCAAGCTGATGGCGGACCAGGCAAAGGCCCCGATCACCCGTGCCAACTGGGGCCACGACTCACCGCTCAATGAGGTAAGCGCGCAGGCATTGAACAACCACCAAATTCCCAGAGCCAACACCTGCATCGCGGCCACCAGCCACAGCGAATGGAAAACCAGAATGGCGGTTGCGGTGAGCGCGATGCTCACGGCCACCGCGCCGATGGAGTAGGCCAGAAAATGTCTCTGCTTTCCGTACAGGTTGAAAACATTGCTTTGAAGAATCTGGATGGCAGCCAGAAACAGCACCCCCAAAAGCAGGGTGCGCGCCAACGGGAGGGTAGATACATAGCGCGGGAGAAATCGATGTACGAAAAAATCCAGAAAAAAATAGTAGGGTAACAAGACGCTCCAACTCAGGGCAATCAGCCGC
This sequence comes from Terriglobales bacterium, assembly GCA_036265205.1. Taxonomy (GTDB): domain Bacteria; phylum Acidobacteriota; class Terriglobia; order Terriglobales; family Acidobacteriaceae; genus JAIQFF01. Next base: position 47,354 of record DATAPL010000010.1, on the reverse strand, counting down.
GACGTCTGCCCGTACTTCTCGCGATGGCGGTGTTTGTCGGCGGCGGCGAAATGCGGGAAAAAAACCTGCGCTACGGCTGCAATCAGGGTGACCGGCACCATCATGGTGCTGGCGGCGAGACTGTATTGAGCAAAATCATAAATTGAAACGGCAGAACTCAGAACCAGACGATCAGCGGACTGAACAACGCCTAAGGCGGCATTCGCGAGCACGACCGGCCAGCCGATTGCCAGGTATCTGGTTCCGCACTCCCAGGTGCCGGAAACCGTTCCCGACAAATAAGGTCTTACGCTGCCCCACAGGAAGGCCAGGATCACGATCCAACTCAGAAAGTAGAACCCGATAAGCAACCGGAAATCAGGCTGGCGATAACGGCTCCACACAAAGCTGAGCGCGACGAACAAACCCAGGGGCGCGGCTACAGCAATCGCTACTGGGACGAAATGGCGTCCGGCCTGCAGTGCATACTGGAACAAAGCCGCCAGATTAAAGACTACCGCGAACCCCAGAGCGGCCACTCCTACAAACCGCGCCTCCGGAGCCCGATGCAAAAGCCAGAGTGGTATCAGGCTTCCCAGACAGGCGAACAGCAATAATTGCAGGATCAAAAAGCGCAGTGCAGTGGGCAGGTCGCGGCCAATGAAATCAAGTGGCTTTCCAACCCAGGACAACAGCGCGCCATCGGCCATTCCGATGTGAAGCAGTCCGGCGTAGCTGGCATAAAGGTAGAACAGGCGCCAGTAGCCGTAATTCCTTACATCCACCAGCCGGGGAATCAGAAAGACCTGAAGGATGCCGAAAAGCACTCCCAGCAGGGTCCCGGCGCCCATGACCAGCAGGTCCCGGGAAATGTGCGCTGGAGCCCGCTTTTGGGGGGCGGCGTCGAGTGCGATTGTAGTCGTATCCTGCACAGGCCCGATTCCGGGGTGGGAGCTAGGATTCAGGCGGTCCCGTTTCCCGCTTGCGGGAAAGACGCGAGCGCAGTCCGTTGAGGTGGAGCCGTTCCATCAGGCGAAGGGTGCTGCGCGAAGTCGCCTGCCACATTTGACCCACCAGCAACTTTCCAGGGTCGTGTGGGTCCCCCTTCTGCCAGTATGCCGATCCCATGATGCAAGCCGCCGCAACCAGGAAAGACAGCGTGGTGATGGTGAGGATGATCAGCAAACGGGGCGGCCACGACTTTTTTTCCGGCAGGTTTGCGGGGTCGATCACGCGAATGGTTGGGATTTCTTTTGCTTCCTGAATCCTGGTCAATTCGTATTGCTGGTTTAGCAGCTCATAGACGGTTTCCTGGATTTTCATCCTGCGATACAGATCCGCCCACTGCACTCCTAACAAAGGCAATTGCCGGATGGACGGGTACATGGCATCGGGCGCGGTCGCATCCGACGCCAGCGATGAATCAACCCCTCCCAGCTTTTGCAGCTGACTTTGAAGTTCGCTCAAGCGGGCCCGCAGCGAGCGGACGCGCACGTTGTTGCTGGTGTAGATCTGTTCCAAGCCCTGCAATTCCGATTGCACGGCGATGACTTGCCCTTGCAAGAGCGCGGCCGACTCAACCATGGCCTTGGCTTGTTCCTTGATGTCCGGCGTACCCTTCTGGCTGGCGAAGGCGCTGAATTGCTGCTCGGCGTCTTCCAGATCTTTTTTGACCGAGACCAATCGTTGCTCGATGAATATCCGCTCTCTCCTGGCGGACGAGGTGCTTACCTGCGAGACCAGTCGATCCAGTTCCTCCACGTAGGCCTGCGCCATATCACGGGCGCGCTGCGGGCGACCATCGGTCACCGTAATGGAGATCACTCCGCTCTTTCTGTCTTCCTCGACTGCGGTTCGCTGTTCGAGCGTCTTGCGGGCATCCTGCCTGTAGCGGTCCCAATAAACCTTCTGCAGGTCAAACCGGTCGATCAGGTGATCTTCAACGGTCCGGCTACGCACCAGTTCGACAAACAGAGCACCCTTGTTGCTCATGCCGAGAAAACTACCTGCCAGCGAGGCCAAGCCGGACGAAGCCCCCTCCGAGCCGCCGCCACCGCCTCTCCCAGCCAGCAGGGAGAGCAGCGCTCCGCTATCGGCCTGCTCCGGTGGCATGATGTGAGCGGTGGATTCGTATTTGGAGGGTATAAGCAGGGCGACGACACTGCCCACCACCAAGGCGCGGAACGCCACTTTGTAAAGCAGCTTGCGCTTTTCCCAGAGCAACCAGCAGTATGAAGTCAAACCCTGGTTTAATCGCGTATCTGCTTCCGGGGCGATGCGGCCGTAAGAGAATCCAACCTCCGGGATCTCCTCGATGTCGCGGAGCGTCGAGCCCTGTCCGGTATTCTCCAGATCCACCTCTCCGGTTTTTCTCGCGTTTCTCACAGAGACAGGCTCTTAGACGCCGCGCATGGCGAAGATCGAAGTATGTAACAGAATCGCCAGATCCATAAAAAAGTTACGGTGCTGGATATAGTAGAGATCATATTCCACATTTTCGTGAATGAGGAAGGCCCGATCGCCGCTGAGCTGCCACAGGCCGGTGAGACCGGGCTTTACCTGGAGCCGCTGTTTTTGCCGCTCGGTGTATTGCTCGGCGATAAAAGGCATTTCGGGACGCGGTCCCACCAGCGACATTTTGCCCTGCAGAACATTCAGCAGCTGCGGCAGTTCGTCCAGGCTGCTGCGCCGCAGAAACCTGCCTACCCCTGTAATCCGCGAATCGTTGGAAACGCGCGGCGAATAATCGTAAGCCGGGGCGCTGGTATGCATGGTTCTGAACTTGAACATTTTGAACAGCTGGCCATTGTGTCCGACCCGCTCCTGGCGAAACAGGATCGGGCCCGGCGAATCGAGACGAATAATCAGCGCCAACAGCAGGAACACAGGTATGCCCAGAACCATGAGCAGCAGCGAGCCGGCAAAGTCGCAGAGCCGCTTGATAATTTCGTATCCTACGCGGCTGGATCTTCCAAACGATGCCAGCAGCACGCCGTCGATATCGCGGTAGTCCACCCAGGGATCGGAAGGCAGCAGATGACTGGGGACGAAGGAAATTCTGGCGTTAGCGGCCAGGGCTTCGTCGATGGTGCGGGCGAACTTCTCCTGCCGTATGGAGGGGATAGCGATGATCACCAGATCGACGCCGAACCTGGAAATCAAGTTTCTGTCCAGCGGTCCGGGCGAGATGGGCGCGGAACTGCGGCGCTCGTACCCGGTCTCAAAGATAACCGTGCCCGCCTTGTTGATGTCGTCGTCCACGAAGACCACCGGCTCAAGTCCCAGCTTGGGCGATCGCCGCAGCACGGAAAATACTCGCCGCCCGGTATAACCCGAACCGTAGATCAGAACCTTCTCGTTGCCGTATCCGCGGGAGTGCAGGGTGCGGATCAGGGAATACACCAGATTCTTCTGAATGAACAACAACAGCGGCACCAGGATCAGGCAGAGAACCAGCAGCCATCGCGAGAACAGGAAATTGGTGAAGAAGCTGACCGCGAGGACCATCAGAAAAGCGCCGGCGGAAACGCGCAACACCTGCTCCGTTTCCCGCACCCGAAGCAGACTATTACCGCGGCGATAGGCTCCCACCCGGTCCAACATCAAAACCATCACGATGGCGAAGACCAGCGCCACCGCAATCACCGCTTTGCCCGGATAGTAAATGTGCTTGCCCAGTTCGAGCTTGTCGTAGATGACATAGCCCAAACCCACGGCCGAGGTAATAGTCACCAGGTCAGCGATCACTTCGCACAGAACGATGGCGCGGCGGAACAGAACCGCCGCCGTCTGCCGCTCGCTCGGCGGAGTGACGGCGAGGTCAATTCCCGATACCTTGACGGCTAAAGGATCCCTGGCTTTGCTGACACCAACGGAAGAATGCATTCTTTCTAAGCCTCTCGGTAACTTTCTGAGAAGTATAGGGTCCGTACCTTCAAAATCAGCACCCACGACTCCATTTCGTTATTAGATAACAGCACACTTTTCGGACGGAGTTCCGACTTACGGCCGGCCTGCAGCCGGCGAGCCTGGCGTCGAATCCGCGGCCGAGCGTTGAAACAATTTTCTGGGCTGGAACTGAATTTCAACTGCGGCGGTTACGTCGCGGGACGAGTTGGGTTGAATGACAGGAAACAGCCAGCGCTCGTATTGCACCCACGCTGATAAGCCGAGGTTTGGACGTATCCAGTAGTCACTGCGTACCCCGGCATCCGTGAGGGTGCCACCGCCAGGAATAAATTGTTGACTTACTTTCTGGTGGCGATAGTTGAATTGCAGGCGATTACGCGGACTGAACCAGTAGTTGGCCCAGCCTTGGGCGCCTTGTCCCTCTCGTCCGATCCAGCTTCCCATGAGTTGACCCTGGTTGGTGTAGCCGTTCAGATAGCGGTCATTGGAGTAAAAGAAGCCGTGGCTGAGGGCTCCGCCTGCGGGCAAATCGGTGTAGACGCCTTCCACCCGCAGATCGAGTTTCGGAACCAGTGGCATATGCGAGAAAAAGAGTCCGGCGCGAATGGCAGAGCGGTCGAAATATGCAATCGGGGAAATCTGGTCGTCGGCAAAAGCATCTCCATAGAACGTAGCCCAGTCGCGCAGCTTCGGCACCCGATAGGTCCAATCCAGTCCCGATCGTCGATCGCCCGGATCGGATGTAGCTGACCGGCTGAGACTGAAAAGGCTGCTCTTCAAGGCGCGCAGCGTAAAGGGCACGTCCTCTCCGGCAAAAATCACCGTCCGGGAAAATCCGAATTCGAAATTCGGAGTTGGTTTGAAGGTGAATCTCTCGCCATGGATCATGGGTTGGGGATGAAGAGTGTGCTGGTAGCTCCCTGTGATGCCGTTGACATTGATGAAATCCTGCCCGCTAAGTTGCCCGAGGAAAAATTCCAGCCGTAAGGGCCCCAGCCAACCCAGAATGCTGGGCAATTTAAAGGGCGTGACCCGGTTAATCCGGAACATGTTGAGCGGGGCGGCGTTGTCGCTCAACATCAGCGGCCCACCGTCGCCCGGGCCCCACCACAGGCTCTGGCGGCCGAAGGTGACCTGCCAGTTCGAGAACATCAGGCCAACGTAGGCATCCAATAGCTGGAACTGGCTAACGGCCGGCACTGACGTGCCGGGAGGCGGCTGCTCGATGTGGTCTACCTGCCCAATAGTTTCGCGGGCAGCCAAAGAGAATGGCGGTAATCCCCCGGCGCTCTGCCATTCACCGCGGAGATAGGCTACCCACCGACCTTCTGTGGCATAAGAGGAGAACCCGGTTGCGGTATTCCAGCCCTGACCGTAGGGTCGCCCGAAATCATTAATTTGAGTCTGCGCAAAGTGGTAGCCATCGCGAATCGGCGTTCCGGAAATATATTCAGCCCGCGAGTACAGGGACTCGACGCGAAAGGCGGCGTTTTCGCTGTCTTCGCCGGTTTGCATTTCCGGGCGGAATTCGTTTTCCAGTTCGCTCACCAGCCCCTGCCGGTCGCTATTGTCGGCATCGACCTCCACCTCGCGATCTTCCGCTTCGGCCACCAGGCGGGCGCACTCGCGGCGGGTCCAGGGCCGCATGCCGGCAAATCCGCTGTCTATCAGGCCAAAGGCTGCGAGCCGGTCAAACGCGGGATAAACCCAGCTATCCAGAGGGACATACGGCGATCCCCAATTTTCCGGAGAGGTGCGGGTTTCGCGGAACCAATCGCTGACCGAGGTCCAGCTATCCCCTCCCAACTCTGGATCATGATGCCGGCTGTAAATTTGTTGTGCGATCAGATTTCCCAATATCCCGCCAATAAAGACATCGGAAGGAAAGTGCTGAACGCCGCGAATGCGGGAGTAACTCACCGCCGAAGCCAGACCGTAGGCGAACAGCTTGGGAAGTGGCCCGGGATACTCATGCGCGATCACTCCGGCGACCGCCCATGCCGCCGCCGCGTGTTCCGATGGAAGCGACGTGCCTCCCTGAAAAAGGTGCCCCGCGCCGTCCCCTTGAAGGGGACGCTCACGCCTCAGCGTGTATTTGAGCGCCTCGACGGTCAACAGGCTGTTCATCGCCGCTTCGCCCGCCAGCAGGCCTGTCTCCCGCCAGTGCTCATTGTGAGAGGGAAAGCTTAACAACCACAAACCAGCCGCACTGCCGACCAGCGCGCCGATACCTGCATTCGAATAGTTGCTGTAGTGGCTAACCGTGTTGGGATCGTGAGACAAGTGCGCGCTGACGTCGCGATCGGTCACAAAGAATCCTGCCGAGATACCTGCCAGCGGCACCAGCCATTCCGTGTCCGAGAATCGAAGCCGGGCCGGACTGGTCCAGATGTTCTTCTGGTCCAAAACAAAATCCTTTGCCAGGCCCGCCCAGTAGTGACGCGAAGCGGTATCGGCATCGTTTGAAGCGCCCCCTGGGTTCGCCTTCTCCGGCTGGGACGGTTTTTGAGTTTCATTGCCAGCCTGCGGTTGAGCCTGAGGAGGGTCGCAGAAGGCCAGTTCTCCGGCGATCGGACTGACCACAATCCAGGCGCAAACGGCCAGCACTGCAATGCATTTCCGCAGACTCGTCCCCTATTTGCTCTTACGGCTTGATGTAGGCAATGGTCAAAGCGACAGAGGTCGCAATCTGAGCTGCCTGCAGTGCCGTGGTCCAGTTCCGGGTTCCGATCTTGGGAGCCTTCTCGGGCACCACGATCGAATCGCCGGGCCTTAAAGAGGCGCGCAGCGGATCGCCGGCCCACCAGCCAGAGTTATTTTTCGCGGCGAGCACCGAGCCATCGCTACGAATCACGAACACTCCGTCTCTGTCGGCAAGCTGGGTCAATCCTCCCGCCTGGCTCAGATACCAGCGGGCGCTGCGGCCAGGCCGGTAGCTGATTGCAGTCTGATTGAAGACCTGTCCAGATACCATGATGTAATTGGCCTTCTTGGGTATCAGGAGCACGTCGCCGTCGCGCAGCGCCACATCGGCTGAGGAGTTGCGCCATTGATTGATCTCAGGCCGGATGTGAACGACCACCCGCCCGATCGGCGCAGTCGACTCCAGTTGATTCAGCGCGGTTTCGGTCTGCGCAATCGCGGTGAGTTTCAGGTTTTTCTGGTCGGGATCGGTTTCAGGAAGGGCTTTGATGTTTACTTCCTCCGACTTGATGCGCTGCACTAGCGCGACGTGGGATTTCATTTCCACTTCGCGCACTTCCCGCCGCATTAGGATGGCACCTGCGGGGTAAGCCTGTGGACTGAATCCACCGGCTCGTTCGAGCAGCGAACTCAGGCGCTCCCCCGGCCGGATGCCGTAAGAACCGGCGTGCTCAACTTCACCGCGGACGGTAACCGACGCGCCAATGTCGTTCCAACCAGGGGCCTGGCGGATGGTGAGAACATCTCCATCACGAAGCTGAAGGTTGTCGTTTCCATTGCCGGTTAACGCCGCCGAAAGTTCGATGGCAACATTTTCATCCGAAGTGCCGTTGGCCGCGCCCACAGCGTAGCGGGTCAGATCCGCCTTCACCGGGTCGGCGCTGCGCTTCAGGCCGCCCGCCACCAGGACCAGGTCCTCGATGTGCATGTTGGTGGTGAGGGGATAGCGGCCGGGTTTGGCCACCTCGCCCTTTACATAGACGGTGGGCGGATCGACTTGCGAGGAGTTGCGGTGGACCAGCACGCGATCACGCGGCTGCAGGAGAATGTTGTCCTGAGAATTTCCCGCCAGCGCTCCTCCCAGGTTGACACTAAAAATTTTGAGGCTTCCGTCAGGCTCGGAGCGGAACAACTGCGCCGAGTCCAGGCCCGCGTCCGTAGAGACCCCACCTGCCAGGTAGACCGCATCACGCAAGCGGACCTGCCCCGAGGTGCGATATTTGCCGGGGGAGCGAACCTCGCCGCCCACCCAAACCGTTGGAGCGGGCTCAAAGTCAAAACGGCTGAAGATGCGAACTGTGTCGAGCGGTTGCAGCGCCGGCGCATTGGCGGGATTCGCCAGCGCCGCGGTCAAGTCGAAACTTTCCACGCTGGGACGAAAATCCGGCGGATTCAGCCGAACAATTTCGGCATAGCGGCCGGAGGGCTCAGGCAGGAGGTCGCCGTATGATCCGATGATATCGGTTAACTTCATGCCCTCGTGGTAAGAATAGCGTCCCGGACGCAGCACATGTCCCTGCAAGTAGATGGTCTTCTCGTTGTAGGGAGCGATGGGGAAGACGTGAATCTGGTCGCCGTCCTGAATTTTGAAGCTGGTGAGCTGGCTGTTGACCGCGTCGGGATTGCCGTCGGGCGAAAGATTGAGGGTCAGCATGGTGCGCTTTTCGTGCGCCTCCAGACGCTGTACCTCGATGTGCTGCAGGGCGCCGGCGGGCAGGATTCCGCCCGCCAGATCCAACGCATCCGCCAGCGAGTTTTCGCCGCGCAATTCGTATATCGCGGGACGGCGCACCATTCCGCTTACCGTCACTTGTCCTCCTAACGGAGGAACCAGCAGCGAGTCGCCATTTTCCAGCCGCTTGAGGTCGGACCCGACGCCGTGGAGCAGAAGATCGTAGGCGTCGACTTCTTCGATAAGCTGTTTGCCTCGATAGTGTTTCAGGTTGCGCAGAGAACCGCGCTCGGTGATTCCTCCCGCCGCAAACAGCGCATTGAGGGGAGTCGAGAGTGAACTGATATCGTAGGCCCCCGGCTCAGCGACTTCGCCCACAACGTACACCCGAATGGTGCGTAATCGTGATAGCGAGACATCGGCTGAAACATCGCGGAACTGAGTGCGGAGCACCTGCTGCACCGATTCCTGAACTTCGCCCAAGGTGCGGCCACTCACCAGCAGAGGCCCAGCTTCAGGCAGAGTGATCCGGCCTTCGCGGTCGACGGCGCGCACGATCCTCTGCGAGACGCCGCCCCACAGATTAATCGCCAGGCCATCGCCGGGACCGACGACGTAGTCGGGCCCGACCGGCAAATCCATCGGAATGGCGTCCGGTTCGCGGGTTCCATTGCGGAAAATCTCCATGCCGAAGCGCTTGGGCTCGCCATACCGGGAAGCCGCCTGTACGTACATGTCGTACAGCGACGGAATGTCGGAGTAGGGATTGTTCTTGCGAATCATGGCTACCGGCGAAAGGTCTTTCTCCGTTCCCTGTCGCCCGCGGTCCCCGGGGAGCCGCACCGTGCGGTTGGTATTGCCCAGGCTGGCGGTCTCCGAATAGCCACGATTTGCCATCGCCGAAGAAAGGTCTTCCGGGCTGGCACGCCGCATCAGGCTATCGACGCTGTCAGCGCCGGAGGACGAAATGCCCCCACTTAAGCTGCCCGGAGAGCGTGGCCCAAGCTCTGAAGCCAGGGTCAAATTGGAGTCGCGGCTTAAATCGTCGCGGCTGCTGAACTCGTCGCGACTAGAGGCCATGCGCAGGTTCTGGGTTACGTCGGAGGGCGAAGCCGGCTCGGGAACGATGGGTGGAACGGATTCCCGCATGGGCAGTTCATCCTGTCCCGAATTTCCACGCCGTCCGCTGCCGCCGGAACGGGAGGTCGCGCAATTGTCCTGACGCTGTGGGTCGCAACTGGTGCGTTCCATCCTGGTTTGCGGCCGCTCTTGATCGCGGTCGGTGTTTCGGTCGGTGGGCGTCTCCGTATCTTCGCGTTCTTCGAGTTGCGCCAGGCGGCGGGCCCTCTCCTTTAAAACGATCTCCTGTTGCTTTCCGATCTCGGAATCGGGGTTGATGCTGGGAAGCAGATAGCCATACTTCTGCAACAACCGGGTGGCGACCGAGCGGAAAGGAACGTCGCGATCGAGCCGGTCAAAGATAGCCTGATCGGTCAGGTCGGCGTCGTCCACAACCTGTCCGCTGTCCGTTGCTTCCTTGGCCACCCAGCGCTTGAGCTCAACCAGAATTCCAGGATCTTTCACCAGAACCGCCTGAATTTGCGCCGCGGATGCAGCTACCCGCTGCAAATTATCCTTGGCCAGGTCGGCCGCCTCCGGGGGCCGCACAGGCTGGGCGGAATCACGCGATTCGCGGCGTTGCCAATCACTTGCGTCACGCGTCTCCTGCGCGCGGGCTTCGGCCCCAGTCGTCATGATGATGACCATCAGGAAGAGCAGCCACGGGATCGGAAATCCTGCACGTGAAAATTTCATTTTGCCCACCATTCCCTCCGCTACCCTGGCCGCGCCGCCGAGGCTGCTTTGGCCCCTGCAGCGCGACCCGTCTCACAGCTCCGCCCTCTCACTTACAGGGCATTCGTGAGCTAACCCTTGTTCCAGAAGAACTACTCACAAAAAAAAGCAGTCGTTCAATTAGGCCGTGAACTTTGCTCGGTTCCGGGCGGAGGGGTGGCCACCAACCGGCGGCCCCGCAACGCGCCGAGAATTCCGTCTTCCGAGTTTTCGATCCGATTCGAGCGAATGTCGAGACTCACCCAGTAAAAGATGCTGCTGTTGCGCTCCGCCGCCAGCGCCAGGATGCACATATGCGGAAACCGATCGAGCAGCACATCGCAGATGTGCGGCCGTTCGTCGGATTGATCCAGAGCAATGATGAGGAATTCGGGATGTTCTTGCTCAACCATCTGGAGAATTGCCGTCTCGTCCTCCAGAACGCCCACAACCTCAATGTCCGGCTGATCTGAGATGGTGGCCATGACTAGCTCCCGCATTAGCCGTGGCCGGTTTGCCACCAGAACCTTGATTTTCTCCACGCCCGCACCTCAAAGTTAGTCTGGGCTGCAGCGCAGAAATAGAACAGGTTCAATTAGGTCTGAGGGGAATCAATGCAGGGAACCACCCGGCGAGTACCACAAGAGAGCGTAATTTCTGACGAAAGTACCTTTTCGGCGGACACCCAGTACCAGAGCCGTAGTACCTCCGAGCGGGGCCAGAGATGGATGGGTTGTGACGGGACAAATGAGAGCTACACGGGCCGAACGCCCTGCAGGCGGCATACTTCGACCGCGGAGAAGCGGTCCCTGACTCCTACTTTGCGCAACACGCGATGAATATGATTTTTTACGGTTTGCTCGGATAAACCCAGATCACTGGCAATCTCTTTGTTGGTGAAGCCGCGGCCAATCATTTCTACCAGCTGTTGCTCCCGGCGTGTAAGTCCAAACTGCTGTTTGATGAAGAAGTTAGGAAAGCCGCCGCGCTGTTGAGACACATAGTCAAACAACGCCTGACACAACTCCGGAGGGCAGATGGCGCAGTTGTTGGCGACCGAGCGCACCGCTGCCGCGACGTCGGCGGCAGTCGCGTCCTTCAGAAGATAGCCCGCAACCCCCTCGCGGACAGCCTCGAGGAATAGCTCGCTATTGGGCTCCATCCCGAGCAAAACAATTCTCAAACCGGGCAGGGTCTCGCGGATGCTTCGAACCAGACTCAGGCTGGCGGAAGGATCGACCGGATCAAATAACAAAACCCTCGCTGACACGGCGGCGATGGAATCCGGGACCGCAGGAGAGTACGTTGCCGCCCCCACCACGGTGATGTCATTTTTCTTGTTTAGAATTCGAGCGAGAGCCTCACGGAGAAGTCTATTCTCCGCAAGCAGAAATACCGGAATGCTCACTGCAGTACTCATTAACTTGAACCTTCGCTTTGGGGAAAGCGGGTCCGGCCCTGAGGCCAACACCTGATCTACCAATAGCTTACTCATTGTTTGCAGTTTTTTGTCGTTTACTTTTCCACAGGCAGGTATATGTGACTCAAAATACATGCGATAGTCGCGGTTAAAGTTGTGATTTCCGCAGGGCTGGAGGTCGTAAAAGCCGTACGTGAAGCGCCTTTGCTCAGAGTGAATCGAAGAGTGCCGGAGGAAACTGAGGGTCTCGAATGCAGTTAACTACGTCGTTTCCGTTTTCAGGAATCGAGGTGTTCCGGAAACCTTGACTGGTATCGAGGCAAGGCCTTCACGCCGAAATCGCCTTGGAACAATCGGGACAAATCTTGTGCGTGACTTTGGCTTCGGAATGAGTTCTGACGTAATACTCAAAAGGCTGCCACGTGCCCTTCTGGTCCTGAATCTTCTTGCACGATAGACAAATTGGTAGAAGGCCTTCCAGGGTATGGATGTTGGCCAGCGCAGCCTTCAGCTCCTGAAGAGTTCGCTCTTTCTCGCGCTCGGCGCGGTCGCGCGCGGCCAGGGCGCTTCCCAGGCGTTTGAGGTTGCGTCGCAGGTCGAATTGCGCTTGCACTTGCCGGCTGAGCGCGCGCAGCGCGTCCAATTGCTCCGCAGTCAGCGTCCGCGGCACCCGGTCAATCACGCACAAGGCACCCAGCGCATGCCCTTCAGTGGTTAAAGTGGCGCCTGCGTAAAAGCGGATTCTCGGTTCAGAAACTACCAGGGGATTTTCCGAGAAGCGGTCGTCCGCGCTGGCATCGGGCACGATAAAAACGTCCGACTGCAGAATCGAGGAGGCGCAGAAAGCGATGTCGCGGGAGGTCTCATTCACGGAAATGCCGACCTTGGATTTGAACCACTGCCGGTCGGCGTCAATCAGGCTGATCAGGGCAATCGGGGTTTGGCAGATGTGCGAGGCCAGAAAGGTCAGATCGTCGAAGGCGGCTTCGGGCTCGGTGTCGAGAATCTCGTAGCCTCGGAGTGCCGCCAGTCGTTGCTGCTCATTAGCTGGTTTGGATGGAATCATGGCCGGCCCCCCAAAGCTCGAACCGCAGGCACTCTACCGCGGTTGACCTGAGATTTCAACAGCACGATCGTAGGTGCGGCTACGGTTGTTTCCCTGCCTGCGGCTGCGCCCCTTCATGTTCCTTGTTGTAGGCCTTCCATGCCACGTCGATGACGTAGGCATGAATGGCATCGGCGTCCGGTACCGTCATCTTGAGATTGGGAAAAGCAAACTTTGGCGGATCGGCAAAACCCGGCATGCCTTTATCCCAGTGGGTTCCGGCCAGGACAATGCCGTACCAATCGCGATGGACTTCCGGCGGCGCATAGCGCAAATCCGGAACCGCGCCATTCAGTACCCAGGCGCCGCTGCCATCGAGTCCGGGCGAGTGACAGCCATCGCACACGAATTTCCCGTATAGCAGCGCTCCCTGCTGAATAGTCTCCGGGCTGGCGGTTTGCTGCGGAGGCCTGGGGACCGGCGGCACAACGTCAGGCGGCGCCGGGAAAGGCAGTGTGGCCCCGAGTTTGAACGCCAGCAGCCGTGCCGGGCCGCGCTTCGATTGCGGAGTGGCCATCGTCCAGGCCGGCGCGAATAATCTTGATCCGGAACCCCATCCCACCGGGCACAGAATGTACTGCTCGCCTTTGGCAGTGAAGGTTACTGGAACCGACTGGATGGCGGAGCCGGTTTGAATCGACCACACTTTCTTCCCGCTGTCGGCGGCATATGCGGCAAACTCACCGGAACCTTGTCCCTGGAAAACCAGGTTTCCTGCGGTCGAGAGCACACCGCCGTTGGTCGCAATCGGTTCTTCGACCGACCAGCGCGCCGACCGGCTTAGCGGATCCCAGGCCACCAGCCTGCCTTCGGTGCCTTGCATCCATTCTCCCGACTGCACTTCGGCCCGGGAGCGGGGCTTGCGATCAGTGGCCGGGACGTATACCAACCCGGTGAGTGAGCTGTAGCTCATGGGCCACCAGTTATGGACTGTCCATTGCTTTCCGCCACCGGCGGACGTCGGCGTTTCCACCGGGCGGCCGGTGGCGAGATCGTAGGCATTAGCCCAGGCCAGCTTCACCAGCGGGTTCGCGGAGAGCAGTTTCCCAGTCTTAGCGTCGAGAACATAAAAGAATCCGTTCTTGGGGACGGTCATGGCGACGTGGCGCTTCTCGCCGTCGATAAGCAGATCGGCGATCATGATGTGATTGTTTTCGGTTTGCATTCCGGGAGCGCTGGTCTGAAAGTGCCAGACATATTCTCCGGTGTCGGCTTTCACGGCAATAATGCAGCCGGCAAAGAGCTTTTCCCCGCCGACTTTGATGGCAGAGGCCTCGCCGTAGTCGACGCCGGCTCCGGCGGTGCCGAAAATGACCAGGTCAGTCACCGGATCGTAGGTAATGGCGTTCCAGGCGTCGCCGCCGCCGACTTTCCACGAATCCTTGCCCGACCAGGTTTTCGCCGCCATCTCCAGCGCTTTGGTCTCGACGGGTTTTGCGGGATCACCAGGGACGGTCCAGAACCGCCACAGTTCTTTGCCGGTCTCTGCATCGTAGGCCGCCAACGATCCGCGGACGCCGTCGTCGGAGCCGTTGTATCCCATGAGGATCTTGCCTTTGGCAACGTGCGGCGCGCCTGTAATTCCAGTCTGAGTCGGGTCGCAGACGGTAGCTTCCCAAAGCTGCTTGCCGGAGGAGGCATCCGCAGCCAACAGGCGGCAATCTCCCGTGCCCACGTACACTTTTCCATTCCACACTGCGACGCCGCCATTGGTTCGAGCGGAGTAGGAGCCGTTGATAGCCTGATTCAATCGAATTTTGGGATCAAACTTCCACAACAACTTTCCCGATGCCGCGTCGACGGCATACACCACTGACAGTGGAGCACTCACATAGGCCACGCCATCGACGACGATTGGTTCCGAAACGATGCCCATGCCGCTATCAATGTCGAGGAACCAGGCGAGGCCGAGGCCGCCGACATTCTGGTCGGTAATATTTTTGAGCGGGCTGAAGTGTTGCTCATCGAAGGTGCGTCCATTGAGCAGCCAGTTATTTCCTGCAGGCGCATCGGAAACTACTCTGCCATCGTTTACGTCGCCGGCTTTGGTTTGATTGTCGGCGGAAGAGCGGAAGGTCACGGTCATGCCAAGCGCAAAACACAGAGCGGTCAAACCCAGAATTTGCCATGACCTCATGTCGGTGCACCCTTTTTCTGAAGATTGCGGATTCGATCCCAAAGCGCAACCGCCGATTTGCCCGGCGCCAATCGGTCCACATTAAACCACATCTCGCCCACATAAAACCGCGGCCGGCGATGACATGGGTCCGGGATCGGTGGATGGCCGGTGAGAGTACAAGGTAGGCCGAGTTGGCTAAAAAAGCAGGTCTCTCCGCAGCGCCTGCTTCGCTCCGCCGCAGTCGGGATGACAATATTAATTCAACGGATTTCCGGGACAAGAGACCAGACTTTCCCTATGGAAAAGAAGTTGTCCGCACCGCGGCTGCGCCGTCGTTGTTCGTCCTGATCGGTTCGACCTTTGTCGGCTCCGGCTTTTTTCTATCGACGGGAGGTTCGCCGACGTGGTCGTTCACCACTTGCTCCAACTGGATCATGAGTGATCGCAGGGTTTTGTCGCCGGCATCCAGGCTACTGCGCAGCGCGGCGCTCGATGACATGGCTTCCTGGTAAGCTTCCCGCGCCTCGGTCAAAAGGTGGACGTGTTCCATGAAGGCAGTAGCGGCTTTGGTGAATTTATTCTTCCGTGTAGGTTGCCAGCGTAGGTGCCGGGGGCGCGCTCACACTATCCTCTTTCTTCCACATCGCTGCACTCATTGGTTTTTCCCTGCTTCTCTCGCGCTGCAAGTGGACCAATATTATTAGCTTGGCCCGGTACGGTCAAACCCGCTGTCCGCCGCCAGGTCGCGGCTCAGCTTGGGCCAAAGCGCACACACTCGGAGTGATCCTGAAGGCAATTAGTCCCCACGGATCTGGCGCGCATCGCGACGGCTGCGGGTTCGATGCACATCGGCCCCGCGCAAGATGCTTCAGGAGCTCAGCATGACGCCTCGCAGAAGTGAAGACAGAGACAGTTCAAACTGAACCGCCGCCAGCCGCCCCCAAAACCTTGACGGACTCTACCCTGCTGCCTAGACTTCTTCCTACCCGGAGGCCGGCGCGGGTGGCAAATCTCCAGGCCGAGGTACTGATGATGAAGCGGCGCGTGATCACGCGGGTTCTACTTACGGGCCTCCTGCTCCTCCCCACACCTTTTTGCTACTCTCAGTCAGTCCCCAAAAAGAAAGTCAACAGCCAGGCTGATCTGCCGCGTTTCAGCTACCCGGTGGCGGGTTCGGCATCCGAGCTAGTCCAGGCCGATGACGCTACCTTTAACGCTTTCGCGGCGAAAGTCCGCACCGACCTCGATACGATTTTCCGCAACTATGATATCCAGGACAAGTCGACGATGCGGACCTTGTTGTCGGCAAAGCTGTCCTTACTGGAACTTGCCGGCGAAGACCAGGCCGCATTGCAAACCGTGGAAGCCCTTCGCGCGCTGGAAGAGAAGCCGGCGCCGAAGCTGACTTCGGGGCTGTTCGACCGCGCGCGTTTGCAAGCCGCTATTGAGAGCAACAGCGCCAGCGGCCCGGCTTTCGACCGGGCTTTCAGCAAGCTTTACAGTGACGCGATCAATTCCCTGCCCTGGGACGTGGTTCAGGACTCGATAAAAGCGTCTTATGCGAGGTCGCGGATCCACACGAAATCGGTTGCGCTCGGCCAAGTCCAGACCGAACTTGATCCGGCGGTAGAAAAGTCTGGCACTCTCGACAACCTCGAAGCCTGGGACCTTCTCTTTGTGCGGGTTGATTTGCGGTTTGCGATCCCACTTGGTCCAGCGCGCGCCGTAATCCTGAAGCAATACATCGCGGCGCACAACGTGGTGAAAGAGGATATCTGGGCCGCCCGCGAATTGACGCTTACCAGCGATCAAAAGCTGACGCCGGTGCTGGTTGGGATTTGGGATTCTGGTGTCGACGTTTCGCTTTTTCCCGATCAACTCTTCAATGATCCGAAGCCGACCGCCAGCGGGACTCACGGACTCGCCTTCGACGACGTTGGGGAGCCTTCGACGACCTGGCTTTACCCGCTTACACCTGAGCAGCAGAAGGCGTATCCGGAGTTCCGCGACCAGATCAAGGGATTCTTGGACCTCGAAAATGGGATCAACTCGGCCGAAGCGGAGGCGTTGCAAAGGAAAGTCAGCACGCTCTCGCCGGACCAGATGCACCAGCTTTTCGAACTCGACAAAGTGATCGGCTTCTATATACATGGAACGCACTGCGCCGGTATTGCAGTGCGTGGGAACCCCGCTGCACGGCTCGTGGTAGCCCGTTTTAATGACCAGCTGCCGGACCTGCCGTTTCCTCCTAGCGCCGAGTGGGCGCATCACCTGAGTGCGGCTTTTCAGCAGATGTCGGAATATTTTCGCACCCGCCATGTGCGCGTGGTGAATATGAGTTGGGGAGACGACCCCCAGGAGTTCGAAACCTGGCTTTCCAAAACCGGTGGCGGAGCCGATCCGGCGGCTCGTAAACGGCACGCCGCCGAACTCTATGCCATCTGGCGCGATGCCATCGGGGCCGCGATCAGGAACTCGCCCAATACTCTGTTTGTCACCGCTGCGGGAAACAGCGACAGCAACGCCGGCTTCGTCGAAGATGTTCCGGCCTCGCTGCATCTCCCCAACCTCATCGCGGTGGGCGCGGTGAATCAGGCGGGCGACGAAACTTCCTTCACCAGTTACGGCGATACGGTGGTGGTCGACGCCGACGGCTACAACGTGGAGAGCTATGTGCCGGGCGGAGCCAGGCTGCAGCTTTCCGGCACTTCCATGGCTTCGCCGAACGTGGTCAATCTCGCGGCCAAACTCTTTGCCCTCGATCCGTCGCTCACTCCGGCCGCCGTGATCGAACTCATCAAGGAAGGCGCCACCAGCAGCGAAGACGGACGGCGTCACCTTATCGACGAACAACGCTCGGCGGCTCTTCTGCAGGCCAGGATGAAGAAGTGATCCTGTTATGGATGGAGCCGGCCTTGGCCTTGCAACAGGCGCTTTCAAAGCTGCGTACTCTGCCCGGAAGCCGTCGGTGGAAGGTTGCCCACTGCCTATCCTCGCGCGCACTCCCGGAAGTTCCCGCAGAAGCGGATGGAACCGCAGCCCCGGATAACGCGTATAGACGGATGTACCTTTAATGTCCGCGAACCAGTTTGGAATCAGGGGCCGCGCAAAGAATTCAAGCACAAGGCAATGTTCTAGATCAGGCCGGGAGACCAATGCGAATGGAACTTCGAATCGAGAATTTATCCAAATCGTACCCCAACGGGGTGCGCGCGCTGGACAGCGTCTCGCTCACCATCCCGTCAGGAATGTACGGGCTTCTGGGTCCGAACGGCGCCGGCAAGTCAACCCTTATGCGCACCATCGCGACTCTGCAGGAGCCTGACACCGGGCAAATTCGCCTCGGCGATATCGATGTCCTGCGACAAAAGCAGGAGCTACGCAAGACCCTTGGATATCTGCCGCAGGAATTTGGGGTGTACCCGCGCACCTCGGCGCAGGACATGCTGAGCCACCTGGCGCTGCTCAAAGGAATCGTGGATGCCAGGCAGCGGAAGGCCACGGTGGAGACTTTACTGCAACGCACCAATCTATGGGAGCACCGTAAAAAGGCTCTGACCGGATTTTCCGGTGGAATGCGGCAGCGCTTCGGCATCGCGCAAGCCCTGCTGGGAAATCCGCAGCTGCTGATTGTCGATGAACCGACCGCAGGGCTCGATCCGGGCGAGCGCAATCGCTTTTACGGATTGCTTTCCGATATCGGAGAGAACGTCATTGTGATTCTTTCCACCCACATTGTTGAAGACGTGATGGAACTCTGCACCAACATGGCGATCATCCATCAGGGCAAAGTTTTGTTTGCCGGCTCGCCCGCGGATGCAGTCAAAGGACTGGAAGGACGAATCTGGCAGAAGTCGATCGCCAAGACTGAGATGAAAGAGTACGAGCAGCGATTCAAAGTCATCTCCAACAAGCTGATTGCGGGCAAGCCGCTCATCCACATACACGCCGAGCAGAATCCAGGCGACGGCTTCCAGCCCGTCAGTCCCGATCTGGAAGATGTGTTCTTCACCCGCATTACCGGCATTCAATAACGGAGCGCGCATGTTCAAACATTTCTTCGGATTTGAGGTCCGATTCTGGCTCCGTGGATGGATGGTGTGGATCTTCTTTCTGGTGGTGGGTCTGCTGTTTTTCGGGGCAGTCAGTTCCGACCACGTGACCGTCGGCAACACGCTTGGCAATACCTACAAGAATGCGCCCTGGGTAATCGAGAATTTCTATGCGGTGTGCTCGATTCTCACCCTGCTGATGACCACTGCCTTTGTGAACTCCGCGGCGTCACGCGAGTTCGCCTGCAACATGAATCAAATCGTGTTCGCTACCCCGATCAAGAAGTTCGACTACCTTGCAGGCAGATTCCTGGGATCGGCGGTGGTCGCGGTCATCCCGCTGCTCGGAGTCTCGGCGGGAATTCTCGCCGGGAAGTACATGCCATGGATCGATCCCGAGCGCTGGGGAGCGGTGGTGTGGATGGCACACCTGAAAGCCATCCTCGTCTTTGCCATCCCCAACACGCTATTCATCGCCGCGATTATCTTTGCCATCGCAGTGCTGACCCGAAGCACCGTGGTGTCGTTTATCGGTGGCCTTGTGCTGCTGGTGGGTTACGGCGTCTCTCAGGCCCTGACCAGTGACCTGCAAAACCAGACTCTGGCGGCGCTGATCGATCCATTTGGAACCAACACGTTTGCTATCGCAACCAAGTACTGGACGGTTGCGGACAAGAACACTCTGACGCTCGGTTACAGTGGCCTTCTGCTGTGGAACCGCCTTATCTGGCTGGGAGTGGGAGCTCTGGTCTTCGCCTTCGCCTACTGGCGGTTCAGTTTTGCGGAGAGGAGTACGAAGCTAAAGAAGAAGCGCAAGACGGAAGAAGCCGCCATCGCCGGAGCCGTTGTAATTCCTGAGGCAGAGCGTGAATTCGGGCCAAGGGCGCAATGGGCACAGTTCTGGGGAAGCGCCAAACTTGAATTTCGCAGGCTGATCAAAACCATTCCGTTCGTCGTGGTCACAGCCGCGGCTCTGCTGAACTGCCTTACCGCACTCATCGTCAATGCTACTGAGGCTTACGGGAATACATCTTTTCCGGTCACCTACGAAATGCTGGAACTGATTGCGGGCACGCTTTACATCTTCCTGATCGCCCTCATCACTTACCACGCCGGAGTGCTCATCTGGGAGGAACGCGACAGCAACAACGACGAGGTGCAGGATACGCTGCCGGCACCCGAATGGCCCGCGTACGCCGCCAAGTTCGTGGCCTTGCTCAGCAGCATTGCGATTATCCTCGCGATTGCTATGGTGACCGCGATCCTGGTGCAGTACTTCCATCATTATTACCGGCATCAAATCGGGCTCTTCGTCTCGACCCTGTTCGGCATTGACTTTAGTACTTTTATCTTTTTTGCCGTCCTGGCTTTTTTCCTCCATGTGCTTTCGCCTAACAAATATGTTGGCTACTTTGCGTTTATCGCATTTGCCATCATCAATCTGTTTATCTGGCGCCCACTTCATGTAGCCACTTATCTGGTCCAATTCGGGCAAGCCCCGAACATGGTCTATTCGGACTTCTTCGGCTACGCCCCGTTCCTTAAAGGATGGGCATGGTTCACCTTGTACTGGGCAGCCTTTTGCATCGTGCTGGTGATGGCGACTCTGGTGCTGTGGCCGCGCGGACGCGACCTGCGGTGGAGCAGCCGGTGGCGCAACGCCCGCCTGCGTTTCACCGGCCCATTGCGCACCATCGCGACGCTGGGATTGGTCGCATTCGCCGCGATTGGCCTGTGGATTTACTACAACACCGAGGTACTGAACACGGTCCGGAGTGAAAACGACAAGGACACGATAGCGGCAGACTACGAAAAGACTTACAAGAAGTTTGAGAAGCAAGCGGAGCCGCGCATCACAGACGTGAAATATGCCATCGACATCTACCCCGAGCAGCGCGCCATGGAGATGCGTGGCGAACAGACGATCGTCAACAAGACTTCACAGGCGCTCTCCGAAATACAGTTCACCCTTACGGACAATTACGACACCAGCATTGACATCCCCGGAGGAAAACTCGCCAAGAACGATACCCGGCTGCTGTTTCAGACTTACTCGCTCGATCCACCCATGCAGCCGGGCGAGTCGCGAGTGATGCGCTTCACCGTTAAGGCGCGGAATCGCGGCTTCGAGAACTCGGTCACCAATCGCGAGATCGTGCAGAACGGAACGTTCTTCAACAGCACCGTCGCGCCCATGATCGGCTACCAAGTCACCAACGAAATGACCGACCGGAACAAACGCAAGAAATTCGGCTTGAAAGAGAAAGATCTGATGCCGGCGCTGGAGCAGAATTGCACCGTCGATTGTATGAACAGCTACCTCAGCAATAACTCGGATTGGGTGAATGTGGAAACCGTAATCAGCACCTCGGCTGACCAGATCGCGGTTGCTCCAGGTTCGCTGCAGCGCGAGTGGAGTGAGAATGGCCGCCACTACTACCAGTACAAGCTCGACCACTACTCGCTCAATTTCTATTCGTTCATTTCGGCGCGGTACGAGGTGGCGCGCAGCGATTGGAATGGAGTCAGCCTTGAGGTCTACTACCTGAAGGAACATCCCTGGAACGTTCCCAAGATGCTGAACTCAGTGAAAAAGTCGTTCACCTACTACACCCAGAATTTCGGGCCTTATGCGCATAAGGAAGCCAGGATCATCGAATTTCCCAGGGTAGCCCGGTTCGCGCAGGCCTTTCCCGGAACCATGCCGTATTCGGAATCCATCGGATTCATCGCCAACCTCGAGCATCCCGACGATATTGATTTCGTTTTCTACGTTGTGGGCCACGAGATGGCGCACCAATGGTGGGCGCATCAGGTGGTCGGGGCCAACATGCAAGGTGCGACCCTTCTCTCTGAAACTCTGGCGCAGTATTCCGCGCTGATGATTATGGAAAAGGAATACGGGCGCGACACCATGCGCAAGTTCATGCAATATGAAATGGACAACTACCTGCGCTCGCGCGGCACCGAATTATTGAAGGAGCGTCCCCTGCTGCGGGTAGAGGCCAGCCAGGGATACATCCACTACCGCAAAGGAAGCGTGGTGATGTACTACCTTCGGGAGATGATCGGAGAAGAGGCCGTCAATCGCGCTCTGCGCAAGGTACTGGGCCAGTATGGATACAAACAGCCGCCCTACCCCACCTCGTATGCCCTGATGGACGCGCTGCGCGAACAAACCCCTCCGCAGCTGCAGTATCTGTTACAAGATCTTTTTTACGGCATCACCCTGTTTTCCAACCGCTGCACCAAGGCCACGGCGCACAAGCGTGGTGACGGAAAGTATGACGTGACGGTCGAGGTGGAAACCCATAAGTTCAAAGCTGACGAAAAAGGAAACGAGACTGAAGTTCCGGTAAATGACTGGATCGAGGCGGGCGCTCTGGCCGCTCCCGAAAAAGGGAAAAAATACGGCAAGGTGCTGCACCGCGAACGAGTGCATATGGCCACCGGGAAAAGCACTTACAGCTTCGCCACCGATACAGTGCCGGAGAAAGCGGGCATTGATCCCCTATTGCTGCTGATTGATCGCGTTCCAGATGACAATCTGGCTGCAGTGACCGTGCAATAGCGCGCCGTCGGAGGCTGACACTACCTGTCGCGCGGCACCAGCCGGGGCTGGATATAACGTTGCAAGTGCTCGCGCACATCGTCGGCCATCTCCGTGAACTTGATGGAGATGCCAAAACCCGGGCGCCGGCTCACCACCACTCCCTGAATGGCCAGCTTGTTTTCGTTAACCCAGATGGTGATCTTCAGCCGGCTTTTGTCGGGAGGCAGAGTGGACATTTCAACAAAACATCCGCCCAGGCTGATGTTGGTCACGTGCGCTCGCACCAGCGCTTCCGAGCCCTGCATGCGCAGTTCGGCTCCGAGTTTGCACTGCACGCGCCGGTGCTGCCTGTTTTCCTTGGGTTGTACGACGTACGAATCGGCACCCGGTGGCGGCAATAGCGCGACGTCCCATACGCACCTTGCCGGATCGAGACTTTGTATGCCCATTTGGCTGGCGCGGGCCGTGCCCGGTTCGCCCATCCAGGCCACGCGGAACCGCCCCTTATTATTCTTGTAACTTACCGAGACGATCTCTCCCGGCTTGAACGTGCCTTGAAGACCTTCCACCAGCGCGCCGCTGCGGCTGATGTCGCGGGTTGTCACCATGCCCAGCAGAGGACGCCCCTGCGCATCGACGCCCGCGATTCGAACCTGCAGCTTGACAGGTACGCGGGGATCACGGCGCTTTCCCATATCCCACTTTCCTACCGCGCCTGCGTCAGACAATGGGCACGCAATGAATTCGACTACAGGCGCACTTTCTCTTTCAAATCTTCGGCGGCTTGCAGCACCTGATCAGGCTTGCCAAGGTCACGCCAGTAATATTCGTCGGCCCGAAACGCCATTATCTTTTCCCCCTGGGCAGCGAGCCGCAGATAGGAATCGATGATGGAGAATACGCCTTCTTCGCTCAACATTCCCAGGAAACGGCGGGAAATCACGTGAATGCCTGAAAAAGCCAGCGCACTCAGTGCGGGCCCGCTTCGAACCGCTTCAGTTAGCGGCTCGCGCCCAGAGCGGCGGCCGCGAAGCTGCATGTGCTGGTCAAAAAGAAGATATCGGGATGTAGCCCGGTCCTGCACCGCAAGAGTGGCCAGCGCTTGATTTCCAGCATGAAAATGCGTCATTCGCCGCAAGTCAATATTGCTGATGACATCGACATTGTGCAGGATAAACGGCTCATCCGAATTGCCCCCACCATCGCAAAAAAAATACGCGGCCTGCTTCAACCCTCCCCCCGTATCGAGCAGGAGGTTTTCCCGGGAGACTTCAATGTGCATGCCGAAATTGTGGTTGGCCTCGAGATACTCTAAAACCAATTCGGCAAAGTGATGCACATTGATGATCACTTCCCGAATACCAAATTCGCGCAAGCGGGAGAGCGCAATCTCCAGCATGGTACGGTTGCCGACTTCCACCAGTGCCTTGGGCCGATCGTCGGTGAGCGGGCGCAGGCGAGTGCCCAGGCCGGCCGCCAAAATCATGGCTTTCATTTGGCCGCGGCCTCCAGCCCCAGCTTTTCAAGATTCAGATGCCGCACTACCACCTCCACTCCGTTCCTGCCGCGCAGGTGTTTCGCCAGCTGCTCGGAGAGATACACCGAGCGGTGCTGCCCGCCGGTGCATCCAAATGACACCATCAGATTCTTGAAGCCGCGGCGCTGGTAGTCGCTCACGCTGGCGTCGACCAGCGACATGACACTGGCTAAATACTGGTGCACTGTTTCCTGCTGGTTGAGATACTCGATCACCGGCGCGTCCTTGCCGGTGAGAGCCTTGAAGCGCTCTTCCCGCCCGGGATTGGGCAGGCTGCGTCCATCAAAAACGAAGCCGCCGCCATTTCCCGTCTCATCCTTCGGCAGGCCGCGGTGAAAAGAGAAACTGAAAATGCGCACCGTGATATTTTCTGAATCGGGAGCCAGGCTCTGCAGTTTCTCCGAAGCCAGCATGCTTTTGAATGCATCCATCAGCGTCGGTACCTCGACCGGCAAGTCGACATGATGAAGCAGCCAGCGCAGATTTTTCAGCGCGTAGGGCACGCTCTGTAGAAAATGCGCCTTGCGCTCGTAGAATCCGCGAAACCCATACGCTCCCAGCGCCTGCATGATGCGAACATAAACGTAAGCGTAGTAATGCTGGACGAATGCTCTCCGGTCGAGATCGATAAACCCGGCGAGTTTGTCGAGATAGGCGTCGAGTAATTGCTGGCGCAGCTCGGGCGGCAGATCGGCCTTGGCGTCGTACAGAAGCGAAGCAATGTCATACTGCAGCGCGCCCTTGCGGCCGCCCTGATAATCCAGGAAGAAGGGATTGCCGTCCTTCAACATGATGTTGCGCGATTGGAAGTCCCGGTAGAGAAAGTAATCGCGGGGTGCGCTTAACAGAAACTTGGTCAAGCGATTGAAGTCGTCCTCCAGCGCCTGCTCATGGAATGGGATCCCGGCAAGCCGGAGAAAGTAGTATTTGAAATAGTTCAAGTCCCAGGCGATCGACTGGCGATCGAAACTTCCGCGCGGATAGCAAACCTTGTAATTCAAGTCCCGGCTGGCTTCGATCTGAAAGCGCGGCAACACCGCCACGACCTTTCTGTAAGCCTCTACCGCCTGGGGACCGACGACGTCTCCGCTACGATGGTTGGAGAGAAACTCGAACAGGGTTACATCGCCCAAATCTTCTTCGAGGTAAGCGCCATGATTCAGGTCTTCCGCGTAAATCTCCGGCACCGGCAAACCGTAGCGGCGAAAATGCCGGGAAAACTCGATGAAGGCGACGTTCTCTTCGCGCACGTCATAAAGGATGCCAATCGCGCTGACGTTCTCTCCGGCCAGGCGAATGATATTGCGCCCTGAGCCTCCGAGCTGGCCTTTAAGCGGCTGCACCTGCGCCACCGGCTCGTGAAAATGCTGCTCAAAGAGATTTTTGAGAACATCCATGAAATGACTTTCGGCGAATGCAGCTTTTACTGGCGGCCATTTCTCACCCCCGGCTCCGCCAGCCCCCTAAAGATAACATCGAACGCGCAACCCAAAAACGGCACGGCCAAAGTGTGGCAACCTCCCATTGATCGCATCGCCGGGCCGGGCCGTCGTATGCTGTCAGGGACGGGTGCGGTAAGCTGCTCGGCAGATCCCTCGCAAGCTCAGGATGACGCTGCATAGACGAGTGAAATAAGATAGACCAGCGCGCAAAGGCCGGACACGAATGACAACAACGGCATATCTGGAAGAAGTTAATCCGTGGGAAGCGCAAGTCGCGCGATCCGACCTGGCTGCGGCCAAGCTCAACCTTGAAGAGGGCTTGTGGAAGATACTGCGCAGTCCCAGTCGCGAAATCATCGTGCATATACCGGTACAGTTGGAAGACGGACGCCTCGAAACGTTCACTGGATTCAGAGTGCAACATTCGATCGACCGCGGGCCTGCTAAAGGTGGCATCCGTTACGGGCCGAACGTGACTCTTGACGAAACCCGGGCGCTGGCCAGCTGGATGACCTGGAAATGCGCAGTGGTGAATATTCCGTTCGGAGGCGCCGCCGGAGCGGTGATTTGCGACCCCGACAAGATGTCCAGGCGTGAACTGGAGCGGCTCACCCGGCGCTACACCGCGGAATTAATGGAGCTCCTCGGTCCGGAGAAAGACGTTCCCGGCCCTGACATCAACACCGATGAGCAGATCATGGCCTGGATCATGGACACCTATTCCATGCACGTGCGCCATACCGTCAACGCGGTGGTAACCGGGAAGCCGATTGAGTTGGGCGGCTCGCATGGGCGCGTCGAAGCCACTGGCCGGGGACTGATGATCGTTTGCGACGAGGCCCTGAAGCGGCTCGGCATGAATCGGGACCGCACGCGAGTGGTGATTCAGGGATTCGGCAATGTAGGCTCGAATGCCGCGCGCCTGATGCACCGCCAGGGATATAAAATCATCGGCGTTTCCACCACCACCGGCGGCGTGTACAACCGAAACGGCATCGACATCGAAGGTCTGTTGGAGTATCACAAGGGCCACAAAACTCTCATCGGCTTTCCCGACGTGGAAGAAACCACTTCTGCCGAACTGCTGCTCGCCGACTGCGACATCCTCATCCCGGCGGCGGTGGAAAATCAGATCACTACCCGTAACGCCGAGCGCGTGAAGGCGAAGATTCTGTGTGAGGGAGCAAATGGTCCGACGACAGCGGAAGCGGACGACATTCTGACTGAGAAACGGGTGTTCGTCGTTCCCGACATCCTGGCAAACTCCGGCGGCGTCACCGTCTCTTACTTCGAATGGGTACAGGACCGCCAGGGTTATTTTTGGTCAGAGTCGATGGTTAACGACCACCTCGATCACACGCTGCGCACATCCTTCGCGGAAGTACTGCAGTACGCCAACACTCATGGTGTCAGTAACCGGATTGCCGCATACATGCTGGCTATCGACCGCGTAGCCTACACTCTGCGCCAGCGCGGCATCTACGCCTAGTGGCTGCAGCGCCGGCATCCGCCTGCACCAGCCGAACTCAGACCGAAACCTACTTCCAAACCGAATCCAATTCCCACAGCGTAAACGAAACGATCTTTCCGCCGCCCGTCGTATAGACTTCAATCCCGTCACTCCCTGGTGGCGGATAAATCCTCTCCGAAAGCACGCGCTCGCCATCGTTAGCAAACACCTCGACGCTGGAGCGATCGACGAAAACGTGGAGTTTGATTCGGGGTTTTTTCTCGAGGCTGGCAGCGTGACGTCCGGGAAAGTCCTTGCTGAACGAGACTTCGCCGGAATGGGTCCGATCGACGAAGACCTCGCTCCTGCTGCCATTGAAACCCACCACAGTTTCAGCGTCCCTGCCTTTGCGCAAGCGGAAGCCGATCTCTCCGGCTCTCTCCGTCTTTAGATCCGCTTCGAACTCGTAGACTTCGCCTTTGGTCCCGGTTTTCTGGATTTTCCGGTTTGCCTCTGCGACGCTGGCGTTCGCTATATGCAGCCGCTCATGCCGCAGGCTCTCCAGTTCGCGAATCGGCCTCTGCACCAGCCGCAGACCGTCGGTGTAGCGGCGCAGCGTTAACGTGCGCGGAACCGATTGGGCTCCTCGCCAGAGCACGGTTGGCTCGGTATTGGCATACTGCCAGTTGCTGAACCAGCCAATCCATACCCGCCTGCCGTCATTCGCCGGCATGTCATTCCAGGTGTTGGTGGCGTAGAAATCCTTTCCCCAATCAGCCCAAAGCGCGGGAACGTCTGCCACCTCGCTGGTGAATGTTGTGCCATCGAATTTTCCAATCAAATATCGGACACCCGTTCCTCCGGCCGGTGCTCCGGGATTTCGATTGACGATTAGCACCCACTTCTTCTCATTCGTCCCCTCAATGGGCAGTTCGAGCAGGTCGGGGCACTCCCACTGGCCCGCAGTGTCCCCCGCCGGGCCGAAGGTTGAACGCCTGGTCCAGCGCTTGAGATCAGGGGAATCCAGAATGACGAGCGTTCTTTCATCGGCCAGCACCGCCACCATCACCCACTTGTGCTGCGGTTCATACCAAAAAACGTTGGGATCGCGAAAGTCGGGCGCATCCAGATCAGCCACTGGATTGCCTGGGTAGTCTGTCCAGCTTCGGCCTCGATCGTTGCTGAAGGCGATATGTTGTTTCTGCCGGTCCTTATATGCTGCCGTATAAATCGCGACCAAACATGAGCGATCTTGCGGATCGGCATTTTCACAAAGCCCGCTGGTGTTCTTCCAATCGACTACCGCGCTCCCCGAATAAACCATATATTCGCCGGGATGTTCTCCCAGGGCGACCGGCAAATTCTGCCAGTGAACCATGTCGCTGCTGACGGCATCTCCCCAGCTCATGTGTCCCCACACATTGCCTTCAGGGTTGAACTGATAAAACAAGTGGTACTCGCCCTTGTAGAAAACAGTTCCGTTGGGATCGTTCATGAAGTTCCTGGGCGGCGTGAAGTGGTATTGCGGGCGCCACGGCTGGTTGTATGAGGAATCCTGTGCGGCCGACTGCGATGCCAGCATAGGCAGCAGTGCAAGAAAGAATGACAATGTCAGCAGACTCTTTTTCATGACCGTTTAAGTTCAGCGCTGCCGGGCGGCCGCGACTCCTACGTACTTGTCCGCGCCGCCGTAATAAAAGAGCCATCGCTTCGCATCGCGAACCATGCCTTCCACAAAAACTACATTCGGAACCTGCCCGACTTTTTCCCACGCCGGCCCCGGCTTGAAGATGGGCTCTTGCGACCGAGCCAGCACCTTGGTTGGATCTTTCTTATCGAACAAAACCCAGCCTGTGGAGTACACAAGCTTGTCGTCAGCGCCGTTATAGATCAAAAAAATGCCTTGCGAAACAACGACTGGCGGCGGTCCCGGTTCTACAACCCTGGAATCGAATGATCCCGCACGGCTCGACAATATCGGATGGTCAAGTGCATCCGTCCAGTGAATCAAGTCTGAGGAAGACGCGACACCCATCTGGCTGGACTGTCCGCGCGCGTCGGCCAGATAGTACATCCAGTATTTTCCGCCGATTTTCGTCGGCACAATTGCGCCTGACTTTGTCCATCCAACATTCCAGTTGCCCTTGTAAGCGGGCATGATGATGCCTTGGCGCGTCCAGTGCAGCAGGTCAACCGACGTCGCCAGGCAAAGCTGAGCGTCTTTGTCCCCAGGTCCTGCCCCATCCAGGTTGTTGTATCCGGTATAGGTCAAGTAGTAGGTTTGGCCGATTTTCACTACCCGAGGGTCTTCCACGCCTCCGCCTTTTTCATACGGCGCTTCCGCGCGCATGACCGGCTCCGCCCGGCGAACGAAGTGAATGCCGTCGTCACTGCTGGCGTAACCGAGCGACGACGCGCCCTTGCTATCCTGCGCCCGGTAGAGCATCACGAACTTGTTGTCTTTTAATACAACCGCCGGATTGAACGTGCCTGCGGATTCGAAGCCATCGCCCTGCGGAGCCAGAATGGGTTCGGCGGAAAGTCGCGTCCACTCTGCAAATGGCGGCACAAACTGGGCGGTAGACGGCGTCGCACCTAACGCGACGATCAGAAAGCAAATTGCGCAAGCCCTGGTCGAGATCCTTGCGAGATTCGGCAACCTGCGCATTGTTGGAAAACAGAACTACGCCAGACCGCTTTGCCCAGCCAGCTTGAGCGCTTCGATCGCCGCCCCGCGCGCTCCGGCGGTGTCGCCATTGGGCATGACGTAGATTGGTATGTCCGCCTGTTCTTTCCGCTGACCTGGCATACCGGCGTGAATCTGTTCAAGGAACCAGTCCTGGAACTTCTTGCCGGTTTCCAGGGCGCCTCCGCCGACGATCAATGCGTCGGGATCAAACGTATTTACCATCTCATCGAAGAAGAGTCCCAGCGCGTGGGCCTGAACGCGGAAGATTTCGCGACAGAGCTGATCGCCATTTTCCGCCAGGCCGCGCACCAATTTTGCCGCCTGATGCGGGTTTCCGACGCCAGCTAGCTGATGGCCGGGATAACGCGGCAGGAAAAAGGGTAGAAGAGATCTCTCGATCGCGGTCAGAGAGCAGAGCGATTCCAGGTCCCCGGCGCGGCCGCAATTGCAATCCGGCTTCAGCCCTTCGATTCCAGCAATACGCTGGTATGGAATCAAGACGTGACCCAACTCGCCGCCGAATCCCATTCTTCCCTTCACCACGTTGCCATCTATAATCACGCCGCCGCCCAGGCCAGTCCCGATCACGACCGAGATCGACGTCTCCCGGCTATTGGCGCCAAAGATGGTGAAGTGTCCCCAGAGAGCGCCGGCATTTCCATCATTCAAGTAAGACACCGGCTTACCCAGCCGCTTTTCCAGGCTCTCCCGAATATCGAACCCGGCCCACTCGGGATGCACGAAGTTTGTAGAACCACGGGCGCTGAGCACGCCCGCCGCGCTCGCCGGGCCGGGGGTGTCCAAGCCGACAGCGACAACGTCGGAAATAGCAACGCCTGCTTTCTCGACCGCGATCCTGAGACCTTCCTCAATCTGCCTGAGGCAGACATCAGGCCCCTGCTTTGACAGCGCCGGATGCTCACACAAACCCTCAATGAGGAACTTCGCATCCCGGTTCACCAACGTGTAGTTGATGGCTGTGCCGCCGAGATCCACCCCAGCCACTACTTTCAAAGTTCTCTCCACTGAAATCGGCAATGTCGAACGCCATAGCTTAACAGGAGTGAAGATAGCCGTGCCGGTGTCATCCTGAGCGCAGACAGCCCATTAGGGGTCCTTCGACTGCGTAGCTTCGCTGCGCGAAGCCGCAACTTCGCTCAGGATGACATGGAGCGCGATCCGAGAGGCAATCCGTGATTGGCTCAGCCTGCCGAAGGCCTTCGATTCTTTGACTGAATCAGCGTGTCCGGGCTCAACGATGATGCCAGCGCCATTTTAAGATGACGGAAATCTCCGTCATCCATCATGATGAAGCGGAATGGCTGCAGGCAGCGCAGCGTGGCAGAGCAGGGAGTCAATAGTTCAGCCAGAGCCAGCACGGGTCCGGACTGAGTCAGAAACATGATCTCGACCAGGGCACCCGGGCTGATAGGCTTGGCCAGCCGCAAGAGGCCTCCGGTTATCGAGACGATTTGGAGTTTGCCAGTGGTGCGCCGCCCGTCGTCAAATCGGAGCGCGGCCGTCGGTCCGCTGGCCAGCTTTACCCGGGCAGGACGCTGCTTGGTCGGCTGGGGGAAGTAGGTCATGGCGCCCAGCAGTATGTCCTGCCGCGAGCAGGTGCGAGAGATTACGGAAGAGCCTGTCCAGATTCGTTTCCGGCCTCGCGAAGCTCGCCACTAGTACACGGCGCAATCACGTTTCAAAACCCGCCGCATCGAATGATCAGGACTCAAACATCCATTTTCCCCCAACCATGGTGCGTTCCACCGGGATGGATGCCAGCGAGCCTGGATTCTCATGAAACGGATCCCGGCCGAGTACAACCAGATCAGCCAGTTTTCCCGGCTCAATCGATCCTTTCAGATTTTCTTCAAAGGAAGCGTAGGCGCCGTTGATGGTTCCACAGCGGATTGCCTCTTCCAGGGTAATGCGCTGGTTCGCCCCCCACACATTCCCTTTCGGATCGGTACGTGTGACCTGGGATTGCAGCCACATCATGGGATCGAACGGGCTTGCGGTATAGTCCGATGAATCGGTGGGACGCAGTCCCGCGTCCAGAAAACTGCGCATGGCAAACATGTGAGCAGTGCGCTCCGCTCCATAAAATCGCATTTTCTCTCCGTGATAATAAATGTAGCCGGAGAAGGGCACGGGAATCGCGCTGAGCGCCTTCATGCGCCGCACCAGCGAATCGTTGATCAAGGTGCAATGTTCGATCCGGTAGCGGGGATCGCTGCGCGGCATCTCGCGTTGAATGCGCTCATAAACATTCAGGATCCGGTCGATGGCGACGTCTCCGTTCGCGTGGGTTGATAGTTGCCAGCCGGCGGCGTGCGCTTTGCGCGCGTTTTCATACAACTGCTCTTCGGTGCTTAGAAACAGCCCGTAATAGTCCGGGCGGCCTACATAAGGTTGGGAAAGCCGCGCCGTGCGCTCGGAGATCGATCCGTCGGCATACATCTTCACCCCACCCACCCGAACCCATTCATCGCCCAGGCCGGTGCGAACCCCGGCAGCCATCATGCGGTCCAGGCACCTGACCGACATGATGCTGTAAACCCGCATCGACAGTTCGCCTGCCGCGTGCGCGTCCTGGTAGGCCTGCAGATTGTCGGGGTCGGCATCGGCATCGCCCACCGAAGTAACGCCCTTGCTGGTCATCATTTTGGTGATCAGCTTGACGCCTTCGCGGCCTTCCAGCGGGTCGCTCCTGGTTGGAATGACCTTGTTTACAACCTCGACTGCCTTGTCGGCGATGCGTCCGGTGAGAGCTCCGGATGGGTCATGCTCAAATAGGCCGCCCTCCGGATCTGGAGTCTTCTCGGTTACGCCCGCCGTCTTCAGCGCCAGCGAATTGGCGAAGGCGATATGACCTCCGCGGTGATACACAATCAGCGGATGATCCGGCGCCGCCCCATCCAGTTCCTGGCGAGTGATGGGATGTTCGGTCTTGCTGTCATCATAGAGAAAACCCAGCACCCATTCGCCGGAAGGCGTTTTCTCCGCTCGCTTCTGCAACGCGGCGACGACCGCGGCGATCGACGGCAGATCGCACGCCACCATCCTCAAATGCTCCCGGCCGGAATTGGCGGGATGGGCGTGAGCGTCAATAAATCCCGGCAACACGGTCTTCCCCGCCAGGTCCACCTTGCGGGTGCGAGCTGTCGCCAGCCGCAGAATTTCCTCGTTCGACCCAACCGCCACGAACCGCCCCTCGCTGATGGCCGCTGCCTGGGCGCGCGGCTGCTTGTCGTCGACGGTCCAAATGTTGCCGTTGTAAAGCAGCAGCTCCGGCTCCTGCGCCCGCAGAAAAGGCAACAGCGCGAGCCCACTGAATCCATAAAGCAGTTCCCGCCGGGAAAAATTGGACATGACCCTTCGCTTTCAGTTTGAGGTTGAACAGGAAGCAAGGCACTCTACATAGAATTGACCAGTTCGTCAATTTGGCAGCGGCCTCGAAGTAGGCCCTGTCATGCTGAGGAAGTGGAGCCCTTCGCAAGGCGAAAAGCTGCCGACGAAAGATCCGCGTATTGCGGGACGATAGCAGCGCCAAAATCCTACCGGGTCCGGCGATACGCTTTCACCCCGGATTGTGCCGGCTCCGGCGAACGCACGTACAATTGCAAACGCCGATTCGCTGCACGCCAGATCCTTCGCCAGCGCGAGACAGCGCTTCGCGCAAGATTCAGAACTCTGAATTAGAAAAACACTGGCCCCATACTTGCTGGAGAGAAGCAATGACTCCTGAAGACGAACTCTGTCTGCTGCTGGCGCGTGGGCAGATCACGCTCCCGGCAAGTGGCCGCATTCAGGAACTTCTTACGGCGCCGCTGCAGTGGCCGCTGGTCCTGGAGAGCGCGCGGAGCCAGCAAGTCTTTCCCTTGTTGTACCGAAACCTGTGCCTGGGCGCTTTTTCCGGCGTGCCCGAGGCGGTGCAATCTGAGCTCAAAGGCGCTTATCTGGCCAACGCGTTGCGAAACCAGTTCATGGCAGAGGAATTGGCGCGACTGCTGAGCTTGCTGGACCGGGCCGGCATCCGCGCCATTCCGCTAAAAGGCGTGGCCCTGGCCCAGTCCCTTTTTGGAGACGTGGGGGCGCGGGTCTGTACCGACATCGATATTCTGGTGCCCGCTGAGCAAGCTGTACAGGCACGGCGCATCATTATTGAGAATGGGTATTCCAGCCGGTTTACGGAGAGATTCTTTGCCCGTCACCAGCTACGCTCGGCCGAGTGCACGCTGCTTCGCGAGACCGAAGTGCTCAGCTACTTCGTCGAACTGCATTGGACCCTGTTGCACAGCTCATCCAAAAATTCCCAGGCCATGGAGAATTTGTGGTCCGAGGCCCGGCCTCTGGACTTCTTCGGCTCTATGGCCTATGGCCTGACGCCGGAGTGGCAATTTCTTTATCTTTCTTTTCACGCCGCCTACCACAGGTGGAGCAGCCTCAAGTGGCTGGCGGACATTGACCAGCTTTGCCTCTCGGCAACAGTCGATTGGGATCGGGTTGAAGAAAAGGCCGTGAGTTTTGACCTCGACACTTTTGCCGGGCCCACGCTGGCCGCGTGTTCAATGTTGTTTGGAACGCCGATCCCGGCGCAAATTCCCGGTCAGTCCCTTCCACCTGGCGTCCGTCTTTTTCCCTCGTCTTCCGATTCGTGGAGAATCAAGCTTTTTTATCCCCACCTGCTGAAACGTCGGTCGGACAAGGTGCGCTGGTTCGCGGAGACATTATTTGTGCCATCGCTTGCAGACCACAAATTCGTCAATTTACCAGCATCGCTTAACTTGCTGTACTACGTTCTCCGGCCGCTGCGCTTGACGTGCAAATGGGCGGGTTGGTTTATGGGGGCCGGAATGGCGCGGCTGGCCGGCAAAAAGTAAAGCTGGTCAGCTTCCGAAGGTGCGGGAGGCAGATGCCACCAGGTTGAAGGCATCTCGCCAGTCCTGGAACCTTCCGGGAAAGTCCCCCATTAACTGGTGAGCGATAGCTTCGAGCGGCGTGCCGTCTTCCATCAGGCCCAGGATGCGCCGCTGCACCTGGCCGTTCTGATTCAGTTTCGGCTGGTAGCTC
The DNA here is from genome assembly GCA_036265205.1 of Terriglobales bacterium. Classification (GTDB taxonomy): domain Bacteria; phylum Acidobacteriota; class Terriglobia; order Terriglobales; family Acidobacteriaceae; genus JAIQFF01. The sequence goes on along the minus strand of DATAPL010000010.1, from coordinate 12,818 downwards.
GAGCCGGAAATTCGCAGCTCAGGCAACGAAAAATCGGCAGCGAAAAAATTGGACTGTTGTAATTGCGCCTTAGTTCCATTCGCCTTTGTGTCACCTGTCTGTATGGCGTCGGATGTCGCATCGCATACTGCCGCGCTCCATCGCCAGACATACTCATGGCCGACAAGCTTCGCGGAAACCGTAACCGTTAGGTTGTCGCCGGGCACAATTTCGAGTGGCCTCGACCAGGGGAAGAACGCCTGCCGGTATATCAGGGGCGGAGCGCCGGGCGAGTTGGTGAAGCCGACGCCCTCGGCTAGAACCGAATCGAACCATAGAACCATTCCGTGGATCTGGCTGGTCCGCTTGGCTGTCCAGGAGACGCTGGCTTCCAGGTCGGTTTGTGGGAGCGTTTCGTAGTCCAGAGTGGCAAGGCAGCGCGCTTCAAGGCAAAGCTGGTCGGCATTTTTCAGCAGGCATTGGCTTATGGTATTGCTGGTTCTCGCGCACCCGGCTGACATGTCGAAATCGTACGGCCGGTCATTCCATGGACCGAGGCTGTCGCGGTAGAGATCTGGAGCCTGCACTCCCGCAATCCACAACGTATCGCGCTGCGGAATCATCCTGCCGCCGGGGGCCAGAAATCTCTTCCGCGCATCGATCAGGGAAGCCAGGCCTTGATCGAAGAACGGAAGAATCCCTCTCACGTCGGAGACGATGAGGTTGGCCGGCTCCGGCAACGCGCTTTCGACGGATTTTCGCGGAATGAACTTGATGCGGTCCGAAAAGCCGTTTTCGGCGGCAATTTCCCGGGCCAACTCGACCACGCCTGACGGCTCGAAAGCGTATACCCGGCGAGCGCCGAAGCGGCAAGCCAGCAGCGCCAGAATGCCCGGCCCGGTGCCGATATCGGCGACTACATCTCCGGTCTTTATTTCCCGTCTTAGCGCTTCCGCGTAGGCATCGGTTCGGATCCTGTCGGTGATCATGCGCCCGAAGGCGGCCAGCGAGTACACGTAAGAGGTCCTCAGGGCGTGGTCTTGTTCGCCTTGCCTTTGCTGCTGTCCTGGGTCATACCCAGCATGGTGGATTGGGTAATGTCCCGCAGGTCGCCGTATACCTGTAATTCCGGCCGATGGTAAGGCTTTTTTGCTTTTTTGGTTGCGGGCATCGCGGGCTTGTCATCCGTCATACTCAACCTCCGGCTGGACTTCGATAGCGATAAAGAATGATACGGCTCCGGCTAACTCACAGCTCGCAGCGTGCTTCGGCCATTCCGCCCGCGATTGAGTTGGGCCTCATCCATCTCCTCGAACTGTTGAGCTTCGAGGCAATGCATCTTGCACGGTAAATTCCGCAACCAGTAATTCAAGGCCCGGGGGCGCAGGTCGGTCCAGAAGGACATAATATCCTGACCAACCCGGCCGGGCACTCGAACCCGATCGATATATTTTTCCGGGCCGGGCGCCGGGCAAAGAGCGCGCCAATCCAGACGACGCGCAGCGTCCCAGTAGGGATCGCCGCTCAACGGCGATTTGCGCCGGCGCAATATTGCAGCCGGCAGCACACCACGCATGGCCCGGCGCACCAGGTACTTTTCCCTGGCCCAGGGGATGGCCGGAACCGACATCATGTAGCGCACCAGGCGCACATCCGCAAAGGGATGACGGATTTCGGCAGCGGCTCCAGTCGCTTCCGCATCCGATTGGCAGGATCGGTAAGACTCGGGTCGCAATGGATGATGAGAAGGCTGCGACCACAATCGCATGATCTCATCCCAGCGCTCTTGCAGTTTTAAGCCGGTGGCAAAATCCCGATTGAGCCAGGCTGGAAACGCCGATTGCTCGGACTGCCCGCTCCAGCGGGCTTGCCAGGGGCGCAGCAGCCCGCGAAGAAACGGAATTCGCCGCGAACGCCATACCAGATCACACCCGGTTTTCGCCAGGCGGCCGAACATCCGCTGGCGCGCCAGGTAAGCCAGATAAGGCTGCCAGTCGGGCCGCAGCGCGTTGTCCGGCCCCTCGCCATAGAACCAGACCCGGCTCTGGCCTGCCATCGTCTGGTAGGCCGCACGGTCAGAGACCAGGTTCAACGGGTTGGCCACAGGCTCGGCTGTATGGATCCCGGCGTCGTCCCACTCCGCATCGACCACCTTTCCCGTCAGGTCCTGGAACTCGATGGGAATTCGCAGGTGCTCAGCCACCAGCCCGGCAAAGTAACGCTCGTTCCCGTCAAATCCGTCGATCACGGTTGTCGAGGCGCGCACTTCGCACACCGCTTTGCCAGCCGTATCCTCGTCCCCCTCACAAGCGATGGACTGCTCGCGCAGAATCCTGCAGGCGGTGGCCGCGAGGCTCGGCGAATCCAGGCCGCCGCTCATGAATACTCCGATCTTTCGTGTGCGCAGCCGGTCGGCCACAGCTTGTTCCAGCAACTCCAGGAAGCGATCGACGTAATCTTGGTCTCTGCGAAAGAATACCGGTTCCTCGACCGGAAGCCTCCAGTAGCGTCGCGTCTGCATTCCCTGCGCCGAAAACACCGCAACGTGCGCCGGAGGCAGGCGCTGGATGTCTGCAAAACTGGTGGTTGCCAGGTCCTGGTTCAAATCGAACAGGAGAAAGTCAGCAATGGCCAGATCGTTGAGCCGGTCAGACACTGCGGGATGATCACGAACGCACTCCAGCGTATTGCTGAAGATCAGAGCCGCGCCCCGGCGGGCATAAGCGTAGAAAAACGGCTTTACCCCGAAATGGTCGCGTGCGCAAAATAGCTCCCGCTCCCGCCCATCCCACACCGCAAAGGAGAAGTCTCCCAAGAGATGCTCTACGCAGTCCTCGCCCCATTGCAAATACGCGCGCAGGATCAGCTCGACATCGGTGGCATTCGAGTCAAGCGCCGCGTGCCCGTGCGCCTGGAAGTGCGCAATCAGCTGGTCTCGCTCATCGATCCGGGCATCGGAGACGATCCAAACCTGGCCGTCGAGGGTGAAGGGCTGGCGTTCGCTGTGGGATTCCTCGGTGGTCGTCAATAAAGTGTGGCCGAGTCCAACGTTTTGCTCCGTCCAGACCTGTTGCGCGTCGGGGCCCCGGAAGGCCATCAGGCCGGTCATCTGGCCAAGCAGGCGGCGGTCCACCGGCGCTCCATCGAAATGTATGATGCCGACGATCCCGCTCATATGCGATCTTCGTCCGAAGAGTCTTTAAGCTTCTAGCTGGCGGCCGCTTCCGCGGGCATCAGTTGGATCAGGTTTTGCTCGAATAGGTCGTCGAGCAGGTCATCCAGATCCTGGCGCAACTGTTCGGGCCCAACTTCAAACTCTTTGAGCAGCGACTCGTACGCCGCCTGGATCGAAGGCGCCTGGTGAAGGGTAGTCCAGAAGCGGGTACCCACCGGATTAAGCCCGAGATAAAGCTCGCTCTTGAGGTTCAGAATCACCGCTTCATCGCCGATGATGCGGAACATCACGTCGGGGGCGGTGGTGACGCGAGAGGAAAATTTGTAGGACATAACTCACTCTTCTTTTGTTTTCTTATTTTGTTCTGAGCCGCTCGCTCCCCGCTACTCCTGCGGGTTCCAACTGGTGAGGGAATTGTAGCCTTCGGCCTCCGCCCCTCCTAACACCACTTGGCCGTGGCAAATTACCCAGGCGTGGGCTTGAATACGGCGCGGCTCTTTCTCGTGCCGGGCGACGCCCACCTCGAGTTGAGACGTAAAGCCGGAACGGTTGAGTAGCGCCTGCGCCGCGATCGCCCGGATCAGACAGGTCGCCGCGGGCAGGTAGCGGCTCACCGCCTGTACTGCCCAGACCACTTGCTCTACCGACTGGGACGCGGCGCCTGCCGCTGCCAGGCTCACCACCCGTCGCGATTTGTTCAATGGCAGGAGCCAGAGCGAGACTCGGGCAACGCTCACCACCAGCAGAGCCCAGGCCAGGATGCGGCGCTGGCCGCGGTTCAATTGGGCAAAGCGTTTTAGTCGCCGCATGCCGCCCGCCTGCTGCTTGCCGCCAAGTCGGCCAGAATCTCCTCTCGAACCGCCGCAATCCGCGCCAGAATTCGAGGATAGGAAACCCGTTTCACAGCCATAGTCTCGACCACTTGTGCGGTCTGCTTGAACTGGCGCTGCAGCCGGTCCGGGTTGACGATCCGGTAGTTAAAAGTATTTTTCACCAGCTCCAGGAAGCTCTCACGCGAAGTCAAACTCACAATGCGAATAGCCTGCCGGCGGGGCGATGGACGGGGCGCCTCCAGAACGTACATAGCTTTGAGAGGGATGGGACCGGGACTCACCCGGGCCGCGCCCAGCGGAAGCACCAATTTCTGGCTGGCGGAATTCATGGCGACGCCGGCCGAAGCGCTCCCCAGAAATCTGCGCACTAATTGCGGATAAAGTTTGATTCTCGGCGGTCCCGGGTAGGCATAAAAAAAGTCGCCATCCTTTTTGCCGTCCTTTCTGAGGATCAGCAAATCGTCGGTCAGAATGGCATACCCCGCGGCCAGGAAACACGCCGCCAGGGTGGATTTACCGAAACCGCTTTCCCCTAAGAAAGCCACCGCTTCTCCGTCCACCACCACGCTGGTGGCGTGCAACGGTTCCAGTCCGCATTTCACCAGAGCGAAGGAGAGCGCCTGGCCCAGAAGATAAACCTCAAACGACTCTCTGCTCGCCTCGTCAAACCGCCGAGCACAGATCTGATGCCCGTGAGCCGACACTAGAAATTCTCCCACACCATCCCAGCGCACGTAGCTGGAATGATCGGGCAATCGCCTGAACTGGTACCACGATCTCGAATCCCTGGCGGCGAGCAGCGGGCGCCGGGCAGCGCGAAAAAAAGAGGCAGGTGCGCTTCGCAGGCTGATCCGGGCCAGATCTCCGCATCCTTCCGCGGGCAGGGCAAGCGGGACATCGCTGCCCAGAGTCACTCCGTAGACGCGATATTGGTACGGACACACTTCAACCGGACACACCTCAACCGGTCCCGTCTGCACCACGCCAGGTATTGGGACTAACCTCCTCAGACTAGGTGAGCGGAGCGGCAGAAACCAATTGACGCCAATTATAGTCCCCCGGGCGCGCCGCCCGGTGCGCAAATTCCCCGGTGTTTCTTACTTCGCTTCCCGTTTCAGTCTTTCGATCTGCTGCAGATGACCGGCACCGTGCGTCCCCAGCCTTTCCACCAGGTCGGCCACAGAGAAATTTTTCTGCGTTTCAGGGTGGAAGGCAGACTTTTCCAGATCTCCGGGTTTAAGCCGTTGCAGCAAGCGCAGGTTGGCGTGGCGATTCAGCCCGTAAAGCGCAACCATTTCGGCTGGGGAATTTTCCATGTAGCCCAGGTTGCGCGCCCAGTCGTTCTGGTCCATGGGCGCGATCACAGGCTTTTTGTCGGCCAGCATCTGGCGAAGCCGGTAGCCATATACAATCTCCACGTCGCCGAGGTGGCCAAGTATTTCGAGAATGCACCACTTGTCGGGAGCCGGTTTGTAGCGCAGCACCTTTTCCGGCAGCCCCGACACCGCCGCCGCCACTTGCTTGGGACTTTTCTCCGCTGCATCCAGGTGCTGCTTCAGCTCCTTTTCCGTCATGTGCGCTCCATCGCTTGCCGGATTTCCGAATTTACGCATTGTCCGAGTAAAGCCATCCGGCGATGGTTAAATTCGATCACTACTTCACATCCACTTTCTGCATCCACTCCGCCACCTGCACGTTCCAGCCCAGGGCTTTGATCATCGCCTCACGCAGTTGGGACGATGCCGCCGGCTCGCCATGCACCAGGTAGGTGACTCCGGGCTGGCTGGAAAAGGTACGCAGCCATTCCAGCAACTCCGGTGTGTCGGCATGATCGCTGAATTGCTCAAACATCGCGATCTGGGCGCGTATGGGCACCGTCTCCCCGAAAATGCGGACTTCGGGAGCTCCACTCTTGATGGTAAATCCGCGCGTTCCCGGCGCCTGAAAGCCAATAAAGATCACCGTATTTTTTGGATCGGGCAGGCGCTGCATCAGGTGATGCAGGATGCGGCCTCCAGTCGCCATTCCGCTCGACGAAACAATGATGCAAGGGTAGTTGCTGCCGTTGATCTTCTTGGACTCTTCCGCAGTCAGGGCAAAAGTAAAGCCCGGCCACTGCAGTGGTGAACCGTATTGGGCAATCAGTCGGCAGGTTTCGTCGCTGCACTCCTCGCGGTGTTTCAGAAAGACTTCCACCGCTTTGATAGCCATCGGGCTATCGCAGAACACGGGAATGCGGGGAAGCTGCCCCGATTCCATCATTTCTTTCAGGATAAAAAGAAACTTTTGCGTGCGTTCGACGGCAAACGCGGGCACGACCACGCTGCCTCCGCGCTGCACCGTCTGGCGGATGATTTCAGCCAGCCTGGGCCGCGGATCGTCGGTGGGATGTTGCCGGTTTCCGTAAGTGGATTCCATGACCAGAACGCCGGCCGACTCGCCCTCGGTCGGGCCCGAACGCACCACTTTGCCCGGCGAAACCTGATTGTCCCGCACCCGGCCAATGTCTCCGGTAAACAGCAGTCGCCGGGATTGACCGTTCGAACTGAGCGTCAGTTCGACCATGGAAGAGCCCAGGATGTGGGCCGCGGGAACGAAACGGAAGGCAACCTCAGGCGAAAGCTGCCGGCTTTCCTCAAATTGCACCGGACGGAAATACTGCAGGCTGGCCTCTGCCTCCGCAAGCGTGTACAGCGGCAGCGCGGGATGGTGTTTCGATTTCTGGTGGCGGTTGTAAAAGTTGGCGTCTTCTTCCTGCAAGTGCCCGGAATCGGGAAGAATGATTCCGCACAGGTCAATCGTCGACGGCGTGGCATAGATCGGACCGCGAAAACCCTCCCGCACCAGCCGTGGAATCCATCCGCAATGGTCAAGATGAGCGTGAGTCAGAATGACCGCGTCAATGGCGTTCGCCGGAACCGGCATGGGCTGCCAGTTGCGCTCCCGCCATTCCTTCGCGCCCTGGAACATGCCGCAATCGATGAGGGCCTGGAAGCCGGCCTTTCCGTCAGAGGTCGAACTGGTATTGATGAGATGCTTGGAGCCGGTAACGGTTCCTGCCGCCCCGAGAAATTGGATGTAGGCCAAAAGCTTCCTCCTCCGCGAATGGCTCAAAACTGAAATCTTCGATCAAAAATCTTCAATCAGGAATCTCTATTTCTAGTTGCTTTTCGCCGGCGGCTCGATCTTGTACACATTGTTGCTGATGTCACTCTCCGGCACGCTGCCGTCGTTGGCCACAACTTCCTGCGGCACAGACGCGGCCTCGATGCGGATTACCGCTTTCGACCTGGCCTGCACCTCCAGCCGCCTGGTTACCTGCCCCTCTTCCATCTTCAGTATGACGGGGACCTCGGCTCCGGCATCTCCGCGATTCTCCACCGTAATCGTAACTACATAATTATTCCGCAACATCTCCCGGGAATATACCGGCCCGATAGTAAAATCCGGAAGTCCGCAGTCGCGGTAAACCCAATCGTCGAAAAACCATTGCACGTCGCGGCCGCTTTGCGCGGCAATCAAACCCGACATGTAAGTGGGCGCCATGTCGGCCTCTGGACGGTAGGCCGAAAGCGCCTTCTTCAGCGGGCGTTCGCCAACCATGTCGCGCAGCATCCACCAGACATACATCGCCTTGCTGCGATAAAACTCCTCTTGGCTGGTTTGAACCAGCGAATCGGATATTGAAGAAGCGCTCTGAGAATTAGCCGCCGAAACGCCATTTTGGCTGCGCCTTTCGGCTACCGCTTTTTCCGCTTCCGCCACTACGGGACGATGCAGGCCCATGAAGTCCAGGGCCGCCTGGCGTCCGTTCTCCCTTTCCAGGTAGGCAGCCTGGGCAAAATGCGCCAGCCCTTCATAAATCCATGGCCGAGGCGAATAAAAGACGGAATGCGTGAGCTGGTGCACCGCGGTAAGTTGCGCCAGTTTGAAGTCACCGGTGAGAGGGGCCAGCAGCATGCTTCCGCTTTCATAAGGCGCAGCTTCGGGGTCGTTCAAATCCACCAACTCGGCTTTAACTTCGGTTCGTCCCCTGGGAGCGCCGAACCACTCGGTAACAAAACTGAGCGCCAGTTGCGCTGCCGTGGCGTAGTTTTCCGCTGCCGGTTTGTGATCGGGAAGGTAGGAAATGTTCACTGACGGGCTATCGATGGAATCATAATTCCCGATCACAAACAGCGGCACCGTCTCCGCTAGCGGCTGAAAAGCGCACTGGTTCAGGCTTTCATAGGCTGGCCCGGTCTGTTGAACCGATCGCAGGCCTCCGGCCTCTCCGTTGCACAGCAGTATGGGCGGCGCGCCTTCTCCCGATTGGTTGAGCTTGATCCGCATCTGGGCTCCGGATTCTCGCGCTTTCCACCGCGCCACTGTTTCAAACACGCTATTCCCTTCCGACAAGCTGGCCGACTCGGTCGCCACCGGATACCAGACCACATAGCCGATCCCGCGCACCGCGCTGAACGATTTGCCAATCTCGTCCCAGTCACTGTGGCGGGCGGCCTCGGCGGGTACACCGATCCGTGTCAGCCGCGTAGCATCGGCCGGAATAGTGCCCTCGTATCCAATTTCCAATTCCACCGCGCCTTTTGCGGGAATCTCTGTAGGCAAAGTGACCAGCGCTTCCGAAAGCGCCCCGGTGTGGTCGATGTCTGAGGTGTAAGGTTGGGAAACAAACTGCACCGCTTTGCCATCGAGCCGGATCGACCTCCAGTCCAGGGTGGAAGAAATCTGCAGGCAGAGGTTCTTCTGCGGGGAGGCAGCATCGTTCCGCAAAGTGATTTTGCCTCGCACCGCCAGCCGCTGTTGCTCCGGTTCAATGCGAACCTCCAGATCGTAGTTGGTGAAGCTGAAGGCCTCGCGATTGATAGCGTAGGCCGGAACCAGCAAAGCGCAGCAAACACAGAAGACATGCAGCCACTTCGACTTCATTTTGCATCCGCCGCTTTTTTCCGGCGCTGTCGCACAATTTCGTACAGCATGACCCCGGCGGCGACCGACACATTCAGCGACGGCACTTTGCCCAGCATTGGGATAGAAACCAGAAAGTCGCACTTTCTCGCCACCAGGTCGTGAACCCCCTTGCCCTCGGAACCCAGCACGATGGCGCAATCCATGTTGTAGTCGAGCGCGTCGTAACTTTGTTTGCCACGCTCATCCAGCCCAACGATCCAGAGATTCTTCTCTTTCAATTCTTCCAGGGTGCGGGCGATGTTGGTCACCTTGGCGATGGGAAGATGCTCGCTGGCGCCGGCTGAGGCCTTGGTCACGGTCGCGGTCACGCCGGCGGCGCGGCGTTCAGGAATTACCACCCCATCTGCTCCCGAGGCATCGGCGGTGCGCAGAATGGCCCCGAGATTATGCGGGTCCTCGATTCCATCCAGCACTACAATCAGCGAATACTGTCCGCGCTTGGCCGCCACTACATCGTCCAGATCGTTATACTGTTTGGCCGAAGTCACCGCGACCACGCCCTGGTGCGCGTTATTGCCCGCCATGCGGTCAAGTTCGGGCCGCCCCACGAAGCGCACGGCGACGCCGTTTCGCCGGCATTCCTCCACCACCCGCTGTAAACGCAGGTCGTGACGCTCCTTCAGCACGCCCACCCATTCGAACGATCGCCCGCGCGCCTTCAGCGCTTCCGCGACAGCATTGATCCCATAGATGTAATTCATCGAACCGTAAGTTTACCGCCTGCAGGCATCCGGCGTCAGACCCGGACTTCGGAGGTCGGAAGTCAGAGCTCAGACTTCGGACGTCAAACCTCAGACCTTTGACCTTTGACGCCAGGCGTCAGACCTCGCGCGAGTACTGCCGCAGGCTGATAAGTCCGAAGCCCGAAGTCCGCTCTCCGTTGGCGCTTTAAACCACCACTCGCTATACTTTTAATGCGCCCGTTAGGAGTCGGAATGTCTCTGTCCGCTGTAATCGTTGACGATGAACAGCTGGCCCGCGACGAACTTGCCTTCCTGCTGAAAGATGTAGGCGACGTGGAGGTTGTGGCCCAGGGCAAGAACGGCGTCGAAGGCGTCAACCTCATCCGCGAACACAATCCCGACCTGGTGTTTCTGGACGTGCAAATGCCTGGCCTCGATGGCTTTGGCGTGATCAAAAAACTGCTCGACAAGAAAGTCGTCCTCCCTAAGATTGTTTTTGCCACCGCCTTCGACCAGTATGCGGTGAAGGCCTTCGAGGTGAATGCGGTCGACTATCTGCTGAAGCCTTTCGACAAGAAACGGGTGGCGGCGTCGGTGCAGAGAGTGCGCGACAAGCTGGATTCGGGTAGCGCCTCATCGGACAAACTGGAAACGCTGGTGCGGATGCTGGAATCGCAGAAGCCGCAAGCCTCTAAACTTCTGATCAAGTCCGGCGGGCGGCTGTTCCTGGTCAATCAAAAAGACATCGGTTTCGCCTCAATCGAAGAAGGCGTCATCACTGTGGTAACCGGCGGACCGAACGGCATGGAAGGCCAGTCCAATTGCCGTACTCTGGAAGAACTGCTGGAAAGTCTTGACCCCAATCTTTTCTGGCGCGCCCACCGCTCTTATCTGGTGAATATCAATCGCATCAAGGAAGTCGTACCCTGGTTCAAAAGCTCCTACCAACTGCGCATGGACGACAAAAAGCAGACCGAGATTCCAGTCAGTCGCGCCCAAACCAAACGTCTGCGCGAGCTGTTCGGTTTGTAAGTGTGATCAATACTGCTAGCGTGGTGAATAAACTGCGCACACCCGGAGCCATCCTGAGGGACGTTTCGTCCCGAAGGATCCTGCGCGCATCGGCAAATTAGTCTCAGTGCATCCGAACCGCGCTAGATGCCTCGCAGGTTCAGCATGACCCGCAGAAGCTGAGGAAGGTCAATCTGAGGCACTCCAGAATAAGAATGGTCGTGTGGTCGCGGACGAATCGCCCGCGACCACATTGGACCCCGGGGGAGGGGCCGGGCTGGGAGAGGCCGGCCGCTTTCAGACGCCGCCAAACGCTACGCCGCCAGCGCCTCCAACGCTGGGCGGTTGCGGATCACCAATGTCGAACCTTCCAGACGAATCAACTCTTTCTTTTTGAGTTCACTCAACAGCCGGGTCACGGTCTCGCGCGACGACCCGATCATCTGCGCGATCTCTTCATGGGTCAGGCTGGAGCGGATGCGAACCTCGCTGGCGCCAGTCTCCAGTTCGCGGCGTCCACTCCAGGAAAGCAAAAGGCGCGCCAGCTTTCCCGCCGACGAGCGCGCCAGCACCAGTTCATGAATATCCCGGTACGCCGATTGAAACTCACGGCTCAGCGCCTGGGCGGAGTGCAGACCCAATTCTCCGTACTTGTCCAGCAACTTCATCAGAGCATCGCGGTCGATTGAGTTCACCTGACATGGCCCGATTGTTTCCGCGGTGAGTTCGTAGGGCGTTCCGGAAATAACTGCGCTCAAGCCCAGAGCTTCGCCGGGCGCCGCCATTTTGAGAATGAGCACTTTGCCGTCGCGCGAGGTGGTCGAGAGTTTCACCTTGCCGGAACAAAGCACCAGCCCGCCTCGCGGCATCTGCCCTTCCACAAACAGGACCGCGCCTCCGGGATACGTGCTCAGGTGGCTGGAATCGCTGAACGATTTCAGCACGCCGGGAGACAAGCCGCAAAACCACTTGTCCTTGCGCAATTTGCAGGTGACGCAATTTTCGATAATTTCCAAACCGTAAGGAGTATTCATCGTCACTACCACCTTGCTGGCGTCTGCCTTTGCCGTGCTCTCTGCCGTTTGGGCCTCCGGAACGCTCGGCACTCGTTCCGACTTTCGCACCTGCAACTGGACATTCGCAGTCGCACTCAGCAGCACGGCTGCGATCGACGCCGCCGGTTCTGACGATCTGACGCCGCGCACCAGCTCCCAGCCCGCTCCCGCATCCGCTTCCTTGAGCCAGAGCACAGCGCACCCGAAAAGATACAGAGGATCGAGCCTCGCGCCCGCTTGCCCGCGGCTCGCCACCTGCTTCGTTTGCGCCGGCGCGCACGTCTTGTGCGACAGCGCAACTGCTCGGGCCAGCTCGCGAAACGGCTCGGAGTCACTTCGGTTCTGCCGGATCCATTGTTGATTGCGCTCTGTCAGCAACACTGCCAGCCTCCTGACCGGGCGTCCAACTTGTCCGCCGGTCGGATCAGGGCAAGTCACTCTAATGCCTGAGGATGGCTCTCGCGGGTACGCGCCCCGCTGAATCCCATCGCAGCCCGAGGTCCAAACCTCCGCCGTTCCGCTAAGCTGTGGAAAACAAGGATTTGTTGGGCTTCTCAGCGAAGTCTGCTGGCATTTTTGGGGCTGGCGCCTGCCGGTCTTGCGGCAGCGTGCCGAGCGTTCGTCACCGTTCGGACTGCTGCGCATCGGGAGGAGAACTTCAGCCGAGCTATTCGTATTCCTCGCGCGAGATTCCCATTTTCAGGATCCGCGATTGCAGCGTCGTGCGCTTCATACCCAGGCGCAGGGCCGCGCCGTGAGGCCCGGCAATCACGCCATGAGTTTCGCGCAGCACTCGAATAATGTACTCGCGTTCCAGGCTCTCCAGCGTGCCATCGGTTTCAATTCCCACGCGAGTTCCGGCCAACTCGGCAAGGGGAGCATTCAGCACCCGGCCATCGGTGAGAATGACCGACCTTTCCATCAGGTTTTCCAGCTCGCGAACGTTGCCCGGCCAATCCCAATTCACCAAGGCGTTCATGGTGCTGGTAGGGATGGTCTCGATCTGCTTGTTCATCTTGCGGGAAAACTTCTGCACGAAGTGATGCACCAGCATGGGAATATCCGTTCGTCGCTCCAGCAGTGAGGGCATACGGATGGGAAATACGTTCAG
>DATAPL010000009.1:0-36805 GCA_036265205.1 Terriglobales bacterium | reverse complement strand
TAATCCGTCTTGGCTCTTGACGACAAGTACGACGACATTAAAAAGCTGATCGACACAGGTAAAGAGAAGGGATATCTGACCTATGACCAGGTCAACGACCTTATCCCGCACGACGTGCACTCTCCCGAGGACCTGGACGATCTGCTGACCACCATTGGCACGCAGGGCATCGATGTGCTGGAGGGACCGAAACTTCCCTCCTCTGCGCTCGATAAAAAGTTCGAAGAAGAAGGAGAAGTCGGAGAGGACGTTGAACTCGACCTCACTCCCGGCGCTCTGGAAAAAACCAACGACCCCGTCCGCATGTATCTCCGCGAGATGGGGACTGTCCCGCTGCTTACGCGCGAAGGCGAAGTTGAAATTGCCAAGCGCATCGAGCGCGGCCAGCTGCGGGTTCTGAAGGCTCTTTCCCGTTCACCGATTGTCATCAACGAACTGCTGGCAATGGGTGAAGACCTCAAGAAGGGCGTCCGCTCCATCAAGGAAGTGGTCACCTTCGACGAGGAGGAGATCACCGACGAAATTCTGCAGAACCGCCTGAAGGAATTTACCGGCAAGATTGACGATCTGGCCAAGGCTTACAAGAAGGCCGGAGCATTGCTGGAAAAGTTCGCCACGGTTTCACAGAAGAAACGGCCCAAGGACTATCGCCGCTATCGGCTTAACCTGGCGCGTGCCATCGTGCACGTTTCCCTGTGCGTCCGCAAACTGGGATTCACTAACGCCGAGCGTAAGCGCCTGATCGACCGCGTCAATAAGACGGTCGACACCTTGCGATCGCTCGACCGGCAGTCCCAGAACCTGGAACGCAAAGCGGAAGCCACCCGTAGTGAAGACCAGAAGAAAGAGTATCGCCGCCAGGCCCGCTCCATCCGCTCGGAGCTGGAAAAACTGGAGGGCGAAGCCGGCGTTTCCTTTCAGGAACTCAAGCGGACCCAGCGCGAAATCATCCAGGGAGACATGGATGCGGAGCAGGCCAAACGGGAACTGATCGAGGCCAACCTCCGCCTGGTAGTCTCCATCGCCAAGAAGTACACCAACCGCGGCCTGCAATTCCTGGATCTGATCCAGGAAGGCAACATCGGCTTGATGAAGGCCGTGGACAAGTTCGAATACCGCCGTGGGTACAAGTTTTCGACTTATGCCACATGGTGGATCCGGCAGGCCATTACTCGCGCTATCGCCGATCAGGCCCGCACCATTCGTATTCCGGTGCACATGATCGAAACCATCAATAAGCTGATACGCACCTCGCGCCAGCTGGTGCAGGAACTGGGACGCGAACCCACGTCGGAAGAGATTGCCAAGCGCATGGACATTCCCGTGGCCAAAGTGCGCAAGGTGCTGAAGATCGCGCAGGAACCGATCTCCCTCGAAACTCCGATCGGCGAAGAGGAAGATTCCCACCTGGGCGACTTCATCGAAGATCGCGCTGTGGTTTCACCGGCAGAAGCCGTAATCAATGTCAACTTGAAAGACCAGACTTCGCAGGTGCTGCGCACGCTGACGCCGCGCGAAGAAAAGGTCATCAAGATGCGTTTCGGCCTGGAGGACGGCTCAGAACACACGCTGGAAGAAGTTGGTCAGTCGTTTGCGGTAACTCGTGAACGCATCCGCCAAATTGAAGCCAAAGCGTTGCGCAAGCTGCGCCATCCCTCGCGTTCGCGAAAGCTACGGGCGTTTTTGGATGGAGTCCGCGACTAACCTGTTGTGTAGGACACTCTTGTCCGCCGCCGTTGAAGTTATTCTTGATTTTCATCTTGGCTGGCACGACAGAATCACGCATCCGCTGATTTAAGGCCGATCAACACAGATTAAAAGGCACGGCTTCGGTCGTGCCTTTCTTTCTTGTTGTGTAGGTCGAACACTCTTGTCCGCCGCGGTTGAATTTATTCTTGATTTTCATCTCGACCTCGCACGACAGAATCACTCCGTTGTGCTTGCGCTCCAACCGCACACCCAACTTCAAAAGCGGCGGAGAAGAGTGTCCGCCCAACACGGCCCGAATTTCCTCCGCTTTTTCCTTATCTTTCCACAAGCAAGTCTCATCCTCCACAGTTTCTGCACAACTCAACATCAGTTTTCCGTTGCGATCGTTTTCGCATTCGCGCAAAGTGCTGAAAGTGCAAACGTGAGATGCATTGAGCCTGCTGGCGACTGCGGCAGAGCTGGTGGTGACCGGCGGTTCTCGAGGGTGAACCGGCGGGAGGGTTTTCAAAGATTCGCTTCGGCGCGTTGAGAAAACTCGGGCGTTGCGCCCTCCTCAGAGGGTCCTTCTTACAAAAGCTGGACTTGTGCCGCCCGCTTCCGCAGTCACTGCGGGTCAAAATCTGTGGAACAAGGTCTGCGGATTTAAAATCCGGGATCGCGCTTCGCGGATGGATCGCCTGCAGCGTGCGCCAGAAACGTGCATTCCTTCGGGAACGCGGTTTCGCGAGCGTACACCTCGCCGCCTAGTGCGGTGTCGAACAGGCGCGGCTCTCACGAGCAATGCGGCCCAGGTGGCTGGCCTGGGCCGCATTTATTTTGCTTTTTTTACAAGCCGGGGTCTGAACGAATCACGGCAAACCATCCAAAATCCCATCAAGGGTAGTGGGGCGCGGATTGATGATTGTGCCAGCACCTGTGTCTTGATTATTCGCTTTCCATTCGCCATACTAGCGGTTACAGCAATTACGACCGATCCGCCAGAGCAACTATGCAACCGAAAAAAATGAGTTTGGCTGGCGTTTTCCGAAGAGGTTGCGAAGCGTCCACAACTGCTTTGCGGTTACTATCGCCGCGTTTAAATTTTTCTGACATCCAGTGAGTCTTGGCTACTACTGACTACAATCTCGCGCACAGTCTTCCCGCCAACGTGGAAGCCGAACGTTCCATCCTCGGCGCCATCCTGCTGGACAATTTTTCCTACAATCAGGCTGCCGAGCACCTCAAGCCGGAAGACTTTTCTCTCGACTCGCACCGCCGCATCTACTCCCGCATGATGGATCTGGCCGAATCTGCCCGGCCGATCGACATGATCACCCTGGTCGAGGAACTCGACCGGCGCAAGGAACTCGAAGCCATCGGCGATGTGGGATACGTCTCTGGTCTGGTGGACGGCGTCCCTGACCGTCCCAGCATCGAGCACTACATCAAGATTGTCCGCGACAAGGCGCTGATGCGCGGGCTGATTCATGTTTCCAACTCCGCCATCGCCCGCGCTTCCGAGCAGAGCGACCCTGCCGAAGAGGTCCTCAACGATGCCGAAGCCGCCATTCTCCAGCTTTCCGAAAAACGCATTGGCCGCGGCTTCATGGGCGTGCAGGAAATCGTCAAAGAATCCTTCGGATCGGTCGACGCCCTGCTGCAACGCGGCCAGCGCATTACCGGACTGGCCACACACTACCCCGACTTGGATGAGATGACCAGCGGCCTGCAGCGCTCCGATCTCATCATCATCGCGGCCAGGCCGTCCATGGGCAAAACTGCCTTCGCCATGAACATCGCCGAGAACGCCTCCATCGACGATCAGAAAGTCGTCGGTATGTTCTCGCTTGAAATGTCCCGCGAGGCCCTGCTGCTTCGCCTGCTGTGTTCGAAGGCTAGGGTGGACTCGCACAAAATGCGCACCGGTTCGCTGTGGCGCGACGATATGGACAAAGTGGTGCAAGCCATGGAGCAGCTGGCGCACGCGCCCATTTTCATCGACGACACGCCCGGCATCAGCCTGAGCGAAATGCGTGCCAAGGCGCGGCGCCTGCAGCAGTCCCAGGGCGGGCTCGACCTCATCATCGTTGACTACCTCCAGCTCATGTCAGGGGGTGGCCGGCGCTACGAAAACCGCACCCAGGAAGTGTCCGCGATCTCGCGCGGGCTGAAGGCGTTAGCCAAAGAACTCAAGGTCCCAGTGGTTGCTCTCTCCCAGTTGAGTCGCGCTCCGGAAAGCCGGGGAGGCGATCACCGTCCCCAACTCGCGGACTTGCGCGAATCGGGATCGATCGAGCAGGACGCCGACGTGGTTGCCTTCATCTTCCGCGAAGAAGTCTACAAACCGGATGAACCCGAACTTGAAGGCCACGCAGAGCTCATCATTGCCAAACAGCGCAACGGCCCTACCGGCAAAGTCAAGCTGGCTTTCGTCAAGCGCTCCACCCGCTTCGAATCCATCGCGCCCGATGGTATGGGGCCGTCGGACGAGTAGCCCATTACCGCTCCCAAATTGACTACAACTCCGCTGCCACATCCTGTGGAAAGCTTGTGGAAGCGACGGCAGCCTTGATTTCTTCCGCAAAACAAAAATCGCTGGTGGATTTTTTTACAAATGCTGAAATGCCGTAACCCGCATGGATGCTGCAAGTTAGTGCAATGCCCAGCAAAAATCGCCGATCTGCCGGCAGAGCCGCCAAACTTGTACAACCTTTGGGATTTGCACATCCAGAGGGACAGTGCCCTATTATTTCGAAACTCGGCGGGACGCCGCGACCGACGGTTTTGGCCACAAAAGCTGCCGAAAAGACAGCCAAAACGAAAACGTCCCAGACCCAGGTTTGAGTCTTAGGACGTTCGTCGAACAGCCCTCCCCCAGAACTGCTCAAACCCAGAGTAGTTGTCTTCCCCGAAAACGTAAATGGCTCCGTCGTGCCAGCCAATCCGGCACGATAGAGCCATTTTGATATTCAGGCAGATACCGGTCTAACAGCCAGAAATTAAAGATGAAACTAAGGCCCCACATCTCCCAGCTTCTTTCATGTGGGGCCTGAGACAGAACCACCGAAACATTTTGTCATTGAAGCAGTGTGAGATGAGAAAACCCGCTCCCTGGTCGGTTTCCCGACGCCGCCGACTTCCCAGGCCCTTCCCGGTGCTTTCTGCCGAGCTAACTGGCTGGGAATCGGAATTGTCCCGCCTCGGGTTACGCCTCTACGACGTGGCCGTTGCCTTGGAAAGGGGCAACTCGCGAATCCGGTTTCCGGTTGCGGCAAAGATTGCGTTACACAGGGCTGGCGCAAACGGCGGCACGCCGGGCTCCCCAACTCCGGCCGGCGGCGCATCACTGTCCACGATATGGACGTTGGTTTTGTAGGGAGCCTCATTCATGCGGGCTACGGGATAATTATCGAAATTCGACTGTTCGATCACCCCATCCTTCGCCGTTATGGAGCCGCTGCGCACGATGCTGGTTCCAAATACCGCCGCCCCTTCGAACTGAGACCGTGTGGCTTCCGGATTGACTACCAGCCCGGCATCCACCGCCGTGTGGACAGCTGGGATCTTTACCCCACCCTTCTCGTCCACTTCCACTTCCGCAACCGTGGCCACGTAGGTCAGGAAGCTCCGGTGCACGGCAATGCCCATGCCCGCGCCCTTGCCCAGCTTACGCTTTCCCCACCCCGACTTCTCAGCCGCCAGTTCCACGACGCGCCGCATCCGAGCCGTGTCCAGGGGATAAACCTTCTCCGACTCACCGTAATTATCGTAATCAGGGGCCGAAGCCTTGACGTCGACGATCCGCGCCGGCCCGATCAGCTCCAGCAGATATTGCACCGAATCCTGACCCGACGTGTGCGCCAGTTCATCGGCAAAGGATTGGGCGGCGAAAGCGTGGTAAATATTGGCCACCGAGCGAAACCAGCCGATGCGGACATGGTTTTCGGCCGGCCCGTTCTCGGCCCGGTGGTTGGGAATATCGAAAGGTAAATCCGTCCACCCTTGCCCCAAATCGCCCCCGTCGCCATAAGTCGTATTCAACGCGAAAGTAGAACCGATGGGCGGAAACACCGAGCGCTGCAACCAGGCGGTGGGCTTGCCTTTTTCATCCAACGCCGCCTTCATATACATTGCCGCCACCGCGTGGTAATAGCCGAATTTGATGTCGTCCTCCCGGCTCCATACCACCTTCACCGGCCGCCCTACTGCTTTCGAGAGGATCGCCGCTTCCGCCGCATAATCCGGCTTCGATTTTCGCCCAAAGCCACCTCCCAGCAAGGGCACGTGGCAAATCACGTTTTCCTTGGGGATTCCCAGCTCGCCGGCGACCGTCTCCTGCACGGCCTGCGGATTCTGCGTCGAAGTCCAGATCGTAACCTTGCCGTCGCGATAATCAGCCAAAGCCACCGGCGGCTCCATAGGAGCGTGAGCCAGATGCGGCACATAGTAGTCCGCTTCCACGATCTTCCCGCCTTTGGCAAAGGCAGCATCCACATCACCGATGTTTCGCGCCACCTTGCCCGGCTTGCGGGCGGTTTCCTGCAAATACTTCTTGTATGGATCCGAGTTATAGCCTGCGTTTTCACCGTTGTCCCATGCCACCTGCAGCTTCTTGCGTCCCTGGAAGGCAGCCCAGGTATTGTCGGCAATGACCGCAACTCCGCCCAGAGGCTGAAATTGGCATGGCGGCGTGAACGGCTTGATGGGAATGGTTTGCTTTACGCCCTTCACCTGCAGCGGCGCCTTGTCGTCGTAGGACTTAACCTTGCCGCCCAACACCGGAGGATGTTCGACTGAGGCGTAAACCATCCCCTCCAGGTGGGCGTCCATTCCGTAGCCAGCCTTGCCGGTGCAGATGTCGGTCAAGTCGTAGCTGGAAGCGCCTTTGCCGACGTACCGCCACGCGCTTCTCGGCTTGAAGTGCAGATCTTCCTTCTTGGGGACCGGGAGTTTAGCCGCCGCCGCAGCCAGTTCCCCGTAGCCGGCCTTTCGGTTGCTGGAGCTATGCACGATGACATGCAGATCGGAGTGGCACTCCGACACCGGAACTCCCCACTGCTGTGCCGCTGCCTGGGTGAGCATCAAACGAGCGGTAGCGCCGGCTTCGCGCATCACTTGATAAAAACTGCGCACTGAATGTGACCCGTCGGTGTCCTGATCTCCATAGCGCGGGTCGCCAATCGCCTGTTCCAGCTTCACCCGCTTCCAGTCCGCGTCCAATTCGTCCGCCAGAATGAGTGGGACCGAAGTGCGGCTGCTGGTTCCCATCTCTGACCGGTGCGCCACGAGATAAACGGTTCCATCGCTGTCAATGCCCACAAACGCGCTGGGATGCAGCGTGGCGCGGTCCGCGTGGGTCGCGGAGTCAAATTCAGCTGCCCATAAGACGTCGGGAACCAGTCGCACACTCAGAATCAGGGCTCCCGTGGAAATCATTCCTTGCAGAAAGCCTCGCCGGCTGACGTTCAGAATATTGTCGCTCATGCGTTCTCTCCCGCGGCCGCCTTGATCGCCGCCCGAATCCGCTGGTAAGTGCCGCAACGGCAAATGTTCCCCGACATGGCGCCTTCGATTTCCTCATCGCTGGGCTTGGGTTTTTCCTTCAAAAAGGAAATGGCCTGCATAATCTGCCCCGACTGGCAATAGCCACACTGAGGAACGTTGAATTCAATCCACTTCTGCTGCACCGTATGTAGTCCGCCCTTTGAAATCGCTTCAATCGTAGTAACTTCCTTGCCCGCTACTTTGCCCACACCGGTGACGCACGATCGGATCGCTTTCCCGTCGAGGTGCACGGTGCAAGCTCCACACAGCGCCATACCGCAGCCAAACTTGGTTCCGGTCAGTCCCAACACGTCGCGCAGATACCACAGCAGCGGCAAGTCAGGATCGCCATCGAAGGAGCGTTCCACTCCATTTACTTTCAGGGGGATCATAGTTGCGCCTCCAGGTCGGGTTTCGGCAACATTGTTCCAGAGTGACAGCCGCAAGTCCAATCGCCCGGCCAAGAATTTCGGCTCCGGCTTCAGACTTCGCGTTTCTGTAAGGATTGGTCGGGGCGCGCGGATTTGAACCGCGGCTCACCTGCGCCCAAGGCAGGTGCGCTACCAGGCGGCGCTAGACCCCAATGTTTATGCGGTTTTCCTCCAAAATCTGAGTACTCGCTTGGAGGAATCGTATGGTGGGCTTTTCGGATGTTGCTGTCCATAGTGTGACCTCACCGTGCGGCATCCATGAAACGCTCATCCGGCTCGGTTGCCCCAAGTGACTTTGTAGCTAGGGGAGTTTGTTCAGTTCATTGCAGAGTTCGAGGATACGGGAGTTCTGTTCGGAGTATCGGTGGAGTTCCTCTCCATCAAAATGAGTGAGGGTGGAACTCGCTAACAGTTTGCTCTGTGATTCAAGAAGTTTGCATATCTCCGTGCTGATCTCTCGTATGCGTTCGTGGTTCACTTACTCATACTGAACCTCCGCCGGGAACCTGTCTGGTCAATTCTGACCACGATTACTCTCCGGTGATGCTAAAAATTCCCTGCAGAAAAGAGTACTCGCCTTAAGATTCGCCACCGGAGAGAGAACCGCGTAAATACTGGAAAACAAATTGGTCGGGGCGCGCGGATTTGAACCGCGGACCCCCTGCGCCCAAGGCAGGTGCGCTACCAGGCTGCGCTACGCCCCGACATTAAGACTTTTGCAAAACGTCCGCGTCGATTATATCCGACCTTTTTCCTCCCGGACCGGACCCCAAACCCCGCATCTCAGCCTGCCCCGGCGTATAATTTGCACTGGATCATGCCGACTCCGCGTTATGCTCTGGTGGCTTACCTGAGGAATCCGGTCGGGGAATTTGTCGAAAACCTCCGGCGCCAGTTGCACCCCGCTCTACCCCACCTTGCGGCTCATCTCACCATACTTCCGCCACGCGTCCTGCAGGGAGGCGAGTTGTCCGCCCGCGAAACCCTGGAAGAGATTTGCAGCCAGGTGGAACCGTTTACGGTAACGCTGGGAGAAGTGGAGACCTTTTGTCCGCTCACTCCCACGGTTTTCATTCGCGTGGCGCGTGCCGCCTACCGCATGCGTGAGCTGCACGACCGGCTGAATACCAAAGCCCTCGCCGCCCAGGAAGAATGGCCTTACATGCCTCACCTGACCATCGTAAAGATGGGCGCCGAACCGCAGGCGCAAAAGGCCCACCAGATCGCCTCGGAGCGCTGGGCGGGTTTCGAGGGCAGCCGTGAAATTCAGGTAAGCGAACTGACTTTTGTGCGTGAAGAAGATCAGAATTGCTGGTCGGACCTGGCTGAAGTCCGCCTTGGCCGCCAGCTGGTTACCCCGCGATAGGTAGAGTGAGCCGTCCAAAATCTGACGTCCGGCGCCCGTTTCTTCCCCGAAGTACATGACCCTTTCGTCTATTGCCAACCTCGATTCCGGGGCGTACATAAGATGTTGGGCTGCTGCGTCAATGCCGCGCCCCACGCGGCTTTTGGGACATCGCCACCGGGAGGCCTATGCAGACAGGAGTTTACGGGTCAGGGTATTTAGGCACGGTAGTTTCGGCCTGCCTGGCGGACTTTGGAACTCCAGTAACCTGCTGCCATCCCGATAGTTCTCGCATGGTCGAAATGGCGCAGGGCAATGTGCCCTTCTTCGAGAAGAACCTCACCGAGGTAATCAAGCGTAACGTGCGCTCCGGGCGGCTGGCCTACTCCACCGACATGGAGTCTTTTGCCCGCAAGGCGCAGGTAATATTCCTGGCTGAGGACACGCCGCAGCATCTGGCCGACCTGGCGATCCGGATTGCGCGCCTGGCGCCCAAGCCTCCCATCCTTTCGATCATGACGCCGGTGGGCGTCGGAACCGCCTCAAGCGTCGAAAAACGGCTGAAGGATGCAGGGTTGAAAGCGACCATCGTGTCGCAACCGGTTTTCATCACTCCGGGCTGCGCCGTGGAAGACTTCAACTGGCCCGACCGCATCATCCTGGGAACTTCGTCCAATGATGCGGTGTTGGCGCTCAAGCAGATTCTCCATCCGCTGGTGATGCGGGGCGTTCCGGTGATCGTGGCCAACCACGAAACCGCGGAACTGGTGCGGGAATCGGCTACCGCCTTTGTGGCCACCAAAATTTCTTTTATCAACGAGCTCTCCAGCCTGTGCGAACGGGTGAATGCGGACGCCGTAAGCCTCGCCATGGCGCTTGGCCTGGACAAGAAAATTGCGCCCCGCTGCCTGCAGCCTGGAGCCGGAATGGGCGGGCTGTTTGCCGAGTCTGATATGGAATCGCTCGCCGACCTGGCCCGCAATAAAGGGGTCTCGCTCAAAGTTCTAACCGCCGCGCGCGAGGTAAATCACAGCCTGGCTGACCGTCTGGTGGAGAAGATTTCGACCATGGTCAAATCTGTGCAGAACAAAGACGTCGGAATCCTGGGCTTGGCATTCAAGCCCAACACCAACTCCGTCGCCGGCTCTTCTTCTTTGCACCTGGCGAAAAGCCTGGTCGCCAAGGGCGCCCGGGTGCGCGCGTACGACCCGGTCGCACTCCCCGAGGCGCGCCTCGAACTGAACGGCACTGTCCACTATTGCGAAACCCCTTATGCCGCCGCCGAAGGCATGGACGCGCTGGTGGTCGGCACTGCGTGGCCGGAATTTCGCAGCCTCGACTTTGATCGCGTCAAGCACCTGCTGAAGCGGCCGGTCATCGTAGACACAAAAAACCTTCTCGACTCAACCCGCCTGCGCGCCATGGGATTCGAATACGTCGGCGTGGGACGCTCGTAATACTCTCGGACTGAACTCTTCGCACGGAACTCCGCACCTTACAGATCGCCCAGGTGAAGTTGAGCAGACGTCGCACAGCGGATATGCAGCCTGCGCGGCAATCGAAAGCTGCGCGCAAGATGCTTCGCAAGCTCAGCATGACGACGCGCAGGAAGAAGCGTGAGATTGGCGCTGCGCTCCGGGCCTCGCTTCTGACAGCCCCTCACCCAGTTGCTATAATCGTCAAGATACGGTGGGAGTAGCTCAATCGGTAGAGCACCGGACTGTGGCTCCGGACGTTGCGGGTTCAATTCCCGTCTCCCACCCCACATCTGAAATACTTCACGGCCTGAACTCATTTTTGACACCCGATTCCGGCCCCGATCGAAACTGCGAAACTTAACCCAGCGGCCCCGCAAAAGCCTGCCGCCAGACCTTCTCAAGGTTTAGCCAGATGGATAGTCACCTTAACCTTGGGGTTAGGGAAACTGTTTAACCAGACTGCGTTCGCCACATGCCTATGATCCGAGCAGCAGGCACAACCTGCTGCGAATCAATGCGTTGATCCCAAACGAAATCCAGTCTAGCGAAGCTGGACTTTGGCCCGCCGCTTGCATGATCACCAGCAGAGTAGTGTGGGCACCGACCGTCCGTCGAGGTGGACCATGCAGGGACGTTCCTTCCGTATGGGCATGGCACCTCAGGCCGCAGCCAATTTTTCCTAGCTTCTAAGTGACATTGGCGGCTATCGATCCGCGATGACGGCTCCTGACCGCGGCGACCCATCGGCCCAAGAAAACCAGAATCTGCCCAGGGGGAAACTTCCATGAAGCACACGGCAAGCTTTTTGTGGCTTTCGGCCCTGGTCTTACTCTGTGGATGCGGAGGAGGACAGCAAAGCATTACCGGAAATGTAGCCGGCATGCCGGGTGCAAAACCCCCGGATCCAAAGCCACATGCCCTGGACACTCCCAGCAACTGGCAATTCAGCACCGCCTCAACCGTCGCGGGAGCTCCCGCTCTGGCGATTGCCGGCAGTCTCAGCCCGGACGGGGGTGGCATGAGCGGCGCGGTGCACGTCGATGGCTCGAATTGTTTTGATCGGCTCGCGACTTTGGAACTGACTGGCACTCTGACTAACCGCAACCTGTCTCTGACCTCTGCCCCGGTTAATGGACAGGTCATTACTTTCTCCGGCAGTCTCAGCGACGGCGCGGTCAACGGATCCGCCAGCGCGTTTACCGGGACGTACACCATCAGCGGCGGCTGTGCCAACGGCGACCAGGGAAGCGTCACCGGCATCAAGGTGCCGCCTATCCCTACCGGACTGAGCGCCACCTTCACGTCTTCCGGGGAAGGTTCATTCGAGCTCACAGCCGGCGAGAATCAATCCAGCAGCCCCAGCGCAACAGGTAGCTTCGCGATCCAGGGGACGGTTACAGTGCATACATCCTGCTTCACTTCGGGAACACTCACTCCTGGAACATTTCCAACCGGCAGCTTCATCCTGGGCACGTCGGTGGCCCTGCAAATCGCAACCGACAACGGCACGGTCAATTTTCTGGGGACGCTCGACCCGAATACCGGCGAGATTGATGGAAACTATACGGTCTCAGGCGGCACCTGCGATCAGACCGGGACAGCAACCCTGTTTACTTCGAGTCCCTGGGATTATTAACCCGGGCCGGCAAACATTGAAACAGGCAATCCGGGTCAGTAGTGAGCTGTGCGTAATAGCTCGGTAGTCTCGCTTTCCGATAAATACGAGCCCCGGTCCCACAGGAGTCCTCGCTCGAGGTAGGACTGCATCATCTTGCTCGAGTAGCTCAAGTGCACGATCCCGAGTGCCCGCCGCGGCGGATGTTGTATGACAACCTCCCCACTGCCGCTGTCGCGTTCGACGACTCCAACATGGCAGTGGTAGTTGTGGATTGCCTCCAGCGGGACGTAGGCCCCGGTGGAATAAATCAAGTGGTTCAAAGCGGTCTGTTCCGACAGGTGGAGGGCGACCGCATTGTTGGAGTAGTCACGCGCATATACTTTTCGCAGTTCGGCGGCCCAGGCTTCCCACAGCGGACACTGACCCGTCATTGCAAAAACGCCACTGCTGAACAGCGCGCGGCCTTTCCAGCGCTCGGCGACCGCGGTCCCGTAACTTGCGGAATACCATTCGTAAAAATAGCTGAGAAAGCGCAGGTAGTTTTCTTCCTCCGCCGGGACATAGTTGAAGGAATAGCTATAGTCGATGAACGGCGCTATTACCAACCGCTGGGGCGAATTGCGGGCCGCGGACAAAGCTATTTCAAGCGAATCTATTTTTTGCACCCACAAATCCGAATCGAGATACAGATAGCATGAATAGCCGGGAAAAATCTGTGGAATGAACGGCCGGCACATCTGCGCCTTCATGTAATTCCCGCTGCCCGCCGGACGCGGTACGTCGATTGACGACTCCTCGAAGCGCGCGATCACGCAACCCTGCTGCAGCATCCAGTCCCGGGTCTCTTGTCTGCATCCGATGTCGATCAGACACAAATCGACCGCTTCATGGGGCAGTCCCAATGCCCGAAGCGACAGGACCAGGCCCTTGCCCAGTGGGGCAAATTTTTCATCCAGGGCAAAGACGATTGCCGACTTTGTCTGATCAGCAGGACGGCTCAGGTTCATGGTGACTTGTTGCGATGGTAGCTTTGCAGACGTGCGGACAAGGATACCTTACGGGCTTGTCACATACGAGATGGAGTCATTTCCCGCCAGAGCCCTCCTGCGCGGTTTTTCTAAACTCGATCGGCCGGGCTGAGATAATGCCCTTGCCTTCCTGTACGGTAACGAACTGGTTCGGCTTAATGCCTGGGATTGAGTCCTTCTGGCCGCTGGGCCACACGATTGTCATGCTTACGGTCTTGCCCTCCTCCGGCTTGCCCAGGCCAAAGGTCAAGGGCAACTCGCTCTGTGACAGATAGCTGGAGCCGGTTTTTACCATGCTGAAGAGGCGCGTCCCTTTGCTGGTTTTGACGGTGACTTTGGCGCCTATGCCATCGCGATTCGAGCGCGTGCCGACCGTCTTCACCCGCAACATGTCGTTCTGATTTCCGTTGTCATTGCGCAGCAATCGCGCTGGACCGTTGTTGGCGGTGAGCAGCAGATCGAGATCGCCATCGTTGTCGAAATCGGCATAAGCTCCGCCGCGCCCAACCACGGGCCGCTGCAACGCCGGACCAACTTTTGCCGTCACTTCTTCAAACTTGCTCTTGCCCAGGTTGTGGAACAGGTGCGGAGGCTGGGCATATTTGATGGTTGGCTGCACCACGCTGACGTCATCGGAAACGTGCCCATTGATGGCTAGAAGATCGGGCAGACCGTCGAGATCGTAGTCGAAGAAAAATGCGCCGAAGGTGAGCGAGCGGGTCGATATCCGGGAGATCCCGTTCGCCGGAGCCTCGTCTGTGAACAAACCCGAACCGTCATTGTGATAAAGCGCCATGCCTTCGTTGGTGAAATTTCCGATCACCAGGCTTTGCCATCCGCTGTTGTCGTAATCGGCGGCGTCAGTCCCCATGCCGGCCCGGGTGGTGCCGGCATCGCCGTAAGCCACGCCCGCCGCGACTCCAACGTCGGTAAAAGTTCCGTTGTGATTGTTGTGATAGAGCTTGTTCGGCTCGGTGTCATTGGTGACAAGCAGATCCATCCAGCCGTCGTTGTCGTAGTCCAGCAACGCAATCCCGAGCGCTTTGCTTGTGGGATCGTAGAGGCCAGTGCGCTTGGTGACATTCTCAAACGTTCCGTTTCCCTTGTTATGAAACAGGCTCGAGCTTTGGCCTTTGTAAGTTTGCGGTGTGCAATAGGACTTGTTCTTGTTGTCGAGCGTGCAGTACTGGTCCGTCTCGATCGACCACTCGATGTAGTGAGCCACGAACAGATCGAGCTTGCCGTCGTTGTCGTAGTCAAACCACACCGCACTGACGGAGAATCCGGTATCGGCGACGCCGGCTTTCGCAGTCACATCCGCGAATTTGCCGTTGCCCAGATTGCGAAACAGATGATTGGAACCGAGCGCTGTAATGTAGATATCCACCCTGCCGTCATTATCAAAATCGCCGACGGCGCAGCCCATCCCATACATTTCCAGGGCGAGACCGGCTTGCCGGGTCACATCGGTGAAAGTGCCGTCCTGATTGTTGTGATAGAGGGCGGGAAAAGATTTGCCAGACTCGTGGCCGGGCCAGTCCATGGAATTGATGAGCAGGATGTCCTGCCAGCCATCGTTGTCGTAATCGAGAAAGCAGACGCCGCTGCCCATGGTTTCCGGCAGATATTTCTTTCCGAAGGCGCCGCTGTTGTGTTTGAAATGGATGCCGGCTTTGGCGGTCACATCCGTGAACTCGATAGGCCCTGAAGGGCGCGCAGGAGTCGCTTCTCGAACCGGCGCAGGCACCTCGGCTGGCGCGGCCGGCGGCGGGGGCGCGGATTCAATCGCAGGCTTTGGCGACAAAGTTTCCGGGGCATTTGCCGGTTGTTGCCTGCAGCCCGCCAATGTCATGAGTGCGATGAGCGCCGCGCAGCACAAAATCCGGCTTCGCATCATGTTTCGGATTGCGTCTCGAGTCTTGCCCTCGATCGCAAAAATGCTCAGGTTCACTTTTCCAGCCATTAGTGCGCGGCCGCCTTGGCCAGGCTGGCGCGGCGGGAATCGATCCATATCTCGATCAGCATGGCGGTCGGTCCCACGATGAACAGCGCATAGAAAGGCGCGTAGACGATCTGCTGCAGACGCATTACCATTTCCACGAGCGCGATGAGGAATACCACCACGCATTGCCAGGCTTTGGAGCGCACCGTGGTCTTCGGGTCGGTAATCATGAAGAAAATAAAAAGCTGGTACATCGGCCCGGTGATGGGAGCAATCTCAGATTGCCAGGGACTGCCCGTAATCCAGCTGCGCAGAAACGCAAACGCAATAAAAGATGCCACGTAGATACCGGTGATGTGAAAGCGTCGCAACCGCCAGATAATCACCGAACCCAAAATCCAGATCACCACCATAGGCAATAGATAATTGCCCCACTGGATGCTCAAACTGGCAACCGTTTCGGGCACCAAAAAAAGCATCGCCGAAATTCCGAAGTTCGATGGGTTCCAGATATGGCGGCCTTTCACCCGCAACACGTATTTCGACATGATGGAGATTGCGCTGCACAGCGCGTAGGGCCAGAAAGCAGGCGACCGGACCAGGATACCCACGCTGATGCCGGTAATATAGGCACTCGCCGGGTGCAACCATTTGTGAAAGAAGATGCGACCGAGCACCATCTCTGTCGCGATACTCACCACGATCGCCAACAGTGTTTTCTGATAGCTTTCGAGGATGCCGAACGACAAGTGCCCGGCAAGCAGAATGCAGGTGATGAAAATGGGCGCAATGTAACGGTTGTCGAGGCTAACCCATTGCTTCCAACCGCCGGCCGGAGGTCTGGTCGCCGCGGTTTCGCTAACCGGCTGGCTCATGCCGGCTCCTTGACCGTATGCAACTGGTCCGCCGCAGGCTTGTCAATCGTCTGCACTTTACCCGAAGGCCAGCGAATCACGGCCCTTTCGATTTGCGGATATTTGCCCAGGCCGAAATGCAGTCGCCGCTGGTTCTCTGCCGCAAAACCGCTGCCTCCGGAAACTTCCTGCACCTGCTGCTGGCCGTTCCAGAACATTTCAACCCGGGCTCCGATTGCGCTGCGATTGCTGGCCGTTCCCTGCAGTTCAAACTCGATCCATTCGTTCTCCGGCGTGACCGTGTTCTTGTAGACCAGCAAAGGCCCCTTCTGGTTGGCCACTACCACGTCAAGGGCGCCGCGGTTCCACAAGTCGGCCAGTGCCACCGCGCGGCCATCATAAGTATCGTTGACTCCGACCGCCTGGGCCACGTCCACAAATTTTCCCGCTCCATCGTTCATCCACACGCGTTTGCTCTGGTAGCCCGACAAACTTCGGCCTTCAAACGCGGGCCAGTTGCGGGCGTCGCCGATGATCGTGCTGTTGCCGCCCGCCACCTTGGAAAAGTCATACCAGTAACTTTTGCTCCGGTCCAGCGAGATGTAGCCGTTTGTGAGATACAAGTCGAGAGTGCCGTCGTTATTCAGGTCGCCAAACTGCGCTCCGAAACTCCAGCCCCCAAGCTCGACCCCGAAGTCACGCGCCAGATTCTGATACTTTATGGCGTCGCCTTCCGTACCATCTTTCGGCACCCACAAATTGTTTCCCTGGATCAGGATGCCATCTTCGGAAATATTGGAAACGTAAACAGAGTATCGGCCCTGGTTGAAGATGTCGCCGAACGCGGCGTTCATTCCGCTCTTTGGGGCAAAACCGACGCCGGTTTGTTCGCCCACTTCATGAAACCGTTTTCCATCGTTGAAGTAAAGCTCCGAGACCCCGTAGTCATTAGCCACGAACAGGTCAGGATGCCCGGTGCCGCGCAGGTCGGCCGCCGCCGCCGCCAATGACCAGCGCCGGCTGTTGATGCCGATTTTTGCGCTTACCTCTTCGAATCTGCCGTTGCCCAGATTGTGAAACAGATATTTACGTCCGCCATTCCTGGCGTACTCAAAACTGTCGGGCATGATGCGAGTGGTGTTGAGATGCCAGAGATCGATGTCTTCGGAATAGTAGCCGCCGACAAACAGATCGAGTAGTCCGTCGCCGTCGTAGTCGAACCAGATCGCGGTATTCGCATTGATCCACGGCGGCAACCCGGCCTGTTCGCTCACTCGGGTGAATCCGTGGCCGCCGTCGTTATGGAACAACTCGGGGCGACCCCATTTGATGAGAAACAGGTCTTCGTATCCGTCATTGTCATAGTCGCCCCACACCGCGCCGGTTGAAACTCCCGTGCCAGGCTGGTTAACGTCGGCGACTCCCAGCTCGCCGGCCACGTCCTTGAAATTGCCGTCCCTCTGATTGCGGTAGAGAGCGTTCTTGCTGCCGATGGCGCTGTTGGTCACGTAAATATCAGACCAGCCGTCGCGATCGAAATCGACAATCGAAACGCCGGCGCCCATCGACGCAACTTCCGGCATGATCGGATCCAGTTTGGGATCAAGCGCCGGAGCCTGGTGAACAAAGTTGATGCCGGCAGCCTGCGAAACCTCCTGAAGATAAAATCCATGGCGGGCGAGCGCGGTACGGGCATCGGTCTTCGAACGATCCGCGGCGCGGCGCGCCGAAATCCGCTTCGTGACCAAGGGAGCGGCCAGCAGTCCAATGAAGACGATGCCCAGAACCATCCTGGCGATTCGGCTTCCACTCATTGCAACGGCTCATTTCGCAAACTGTTCCTGAACACATCAGGCGTCACGTAGCGGGTGTGATAGTTCTGCCAGTCTTCGGGATGGTTGCGGTAGGCCCATTCGTCTTCAAGCTTGCCGGGCCGCGTGGTGTATTCGTTCTTGGCATGATAGGGCAGCGGCAAAACGGTCTTGGAGAAAGTCGAGTTGTAGTCGCCGTCCTTGATCCAGCCATCGCCTTTGATGACAAAGTCGCGTACCCAGCCCGCGGGCGGCGGTGGTTGCTCGGGAAAGCGCAGCGACATCTCGTCTCCCGAATTCACGATCACATAACGGTCATCGATCTTGGTCAGGAGTTCGCGAATATCGCCGTAGCGCGTGTAGTAGCCGATCAGATCACGCCAATGCTGCTTGGTTCCTTCGATCTGGTTGTAATCCGGGACCTCAGGCGCACCCGCTCCCACTGGCATGTGCATCACCGAATAGCCGCGGTAATGAAGGTCGGCCACGCTGGGGTCCAAAGTGGTCTCCTTTAACGGCGCATCCGGAGCGCCCTGCGCCCAATGGATTGCGTCCCAATAAATTTCAAGGTTGGTCCGCAGCCGCACCTTTCTCGGTGTGCCCGGCCGAAAGATACCGGTCAGGTTGAACAGAATCGTCTTTTTGCGGCCGGCGGGAAAGCCGAGATTATCCTGCGCCGTGATCCACCCGCCGCGCCCATCCGGCACTTCCACGCTCAAGCCGTGGGCCCGCCAGCGGCTGCCCTGGGTGATGGCGACATTCACCGAAGACTCGGTATCGTGGATGGAGCCTTGCGCGATCAAGTAAAGTGGGCCGCTTTTTGGAGCGTCATCGCCGAGGTCAACTTCAAGATAGTGGTCGCGAGTCAACCCCTGAAATTGGCCGCGTCCAAAGCTGTTCAACGCTTTTCCATCCAGGTCGCGGACGATCTCTGTAACATCCTGACCGTTGTCGTCGATGGCGCGCGCGATTTTGTGCGGCGTGGCGACGGTGGTGATGCCAAGCTTCGCCGGCGGAATCACGAAGCGCTCATCGACATAAATTTCGGTTCCAGCCGGGTGATCAACCGTCATCAGGGCGAGATAATCGTAGTAATAAACTTCCCATAGCTCGGCGGTAACCCGGACGTCATAAAAACCGTCATGTGGCACCAACTGGTCGCGTCCGATCTTGTACCATTCTCCGGTCGCTGCGATGTTGGCCGAACCCAAAGTATTGATGCGCAGGCCGATGGCAGAACCCCACGGAACCGCATCTTTTACAAACTCCATCTGCTTGCCGTTGAAGGCGAATAGAAATGGGCACGAAGCTTTCAGGCGCTGTTCAGTCACGACCTCCTGATCGGCTTTCACTCCAAACTCGGCCCGCACCGTGCCGTTCGGCCAGATCACTCGCACGACTTCGGCGCTCGTCTGTTCGCCCAGGCCGAAATGAAGCTGCGGCCCCGTGATGGGCTGCTTCTGCACCAGCAACCCGGAGCGGATTTCCACTTCCCCGCCCACTCCGAAAGGATTGATGCGCTGGTCGCCGACCGCTTGCGCGGCGTGCGGCCGCACTACCTGCCAGTGATAATTTTTCGAGCCTTGATTGACGCCCTCGACCGCTTGCCCCTCGGCCGACAGGCCCAGCAGATCAAGCTTGCCGTCTCCGCTCAGGTCGGCGGCGTCAAAGACCAGCGGCGGCCCTGGTGTTTGATTGAGCAGGACAAATTTCTGCTGCGCATCGCCCAGCCAGATCAGCCCGCCGCTCGGGCTCTTGCCCGCGTCTTGGCTGGTATGAGACAGCAACAGATCGAGCGCTCCGTTATTGTCGAGATCGGCGACCCGCAGCCTCACTTCGCCAGCCAGATCATTTGCCCCGTCGGGAACTTTGGCAATTTCAGCGGTCTCCCAGCTTTGTCCTTCATCCTTATCCGAGATGCGAATGATCGCGCCGTCAGCCTGGACGGCCAGCAGATCGATGATGCCGTCGTTGTTGGCATCCGCCACCGCCACTGCCTTGATCAACGGCAAATTGGCAGGCAATGGGCGCTCGCGAAACTGACCCTGGCGCTCGTTCATGAAGACATGAAGCCGACCGCTGGCGTCGATCATCGCGGCATCGGGATTGCCGTCGCCATCGAAGTCAGCCCAGGCGAAGCCGCGCAGGCCCGACACTCCGGCAAAGGGATGAATAGCCAGAAAGGTTCCATCGCCATTGTTTCGCAAAACCGTGGGAACGCCTTCGCGCGAGCCGAGCACGATGTCCAGGTCACCATCCGCTTCGATGTCCACCGCCCACGCGCCAGTGTAAGGAGCATTGGTAACGGACTTCGGTAGCTTGGTTTGAGCCGTCACATCGCGAAACGAACTGGGGCTGTCCTGCGCCAGTAACCGAACTCCGCCCACGCCAGCCAAAGCGAGGTCGGTTTTGAAGTCATAGTTGAAATCGAGCGGCACAATTCCTTCCGGCATCGGGGGCACGCCGGACGATCCACCTGGAAACGGAAACTTCGCTCCGGTGGACAAATGCACTTCGCGTCCGCTAGCTACAGCAACAGCCGGCGGTCCCGCGCTACCCAGTGGAATTGCCCCCACCCATTTCCAACCCCCATCACCCTGGTTGGGGACCGGAATGGAATTGAAGCTAAGCGCGGTGTCCGCCGGAGCGGGTTTGAAGGCTGGAGACTCCATCCTGAGAAAGTGAGTGAAGGGCTCGGCTTCTTCTCCCGGCGCGGCTTTGATCGCTTTGAGATTCTGGCGATATTCGGGAACGCGCATCAGCACATTTCGCAAAAAAGTTGTTTGCGTGGCCGCGGCGCGTAAATCCGAACCGGCGACCGCCGTCTGCACGGCGGCTAACTGATGTTGTACCTCGGGCGGCCAGGTGGACGACTTCGCTGCGACTTGTTCCATCGCCTTTTGCAGCGTGGCGACATCGCCGCGTTTCGCCGCGATGCGGCTTAGATCGAGTAGCGCGGCGAGGTTGTCGGGTTGTGCTGCCAGGATTTTCTGGATCAGCTGTTGGAATTCAGCAGCGCTGCTTTCATCGCCCTGGCGTTCGGTCTCTTCAGCCAGTTGATAAAGAGCGCGCAAATTGCGGGGATTCAGCTCAACCGCCTTGCGTAAATCGGCGATGGCCTGGGCAGAACGGCCGCGCTGGCTCTCCAGAATCCCCAAGAGATCGTAGATGTGATCGTTCTGCGGCGCCAGGTCACGAGCCTTTTCCAGTCTCTGTGCGGCCGCGTCATAGTTTCTCTGACGCAGCGCCAGAATGCCCCAGTTCGCCCATCCCGCAGGCTCATCGGGGACCAGTCGCGTCACCTCCGAAAGCCGGCTCTCGGCGTGCACATCGTCACCCACCTGCAAGGCTGCCAGTCCGACATAGAAGGCCGAAACCACATCGCCATATTCTTTGGAGGACTTGTCGGGAAACTTGGGGCCTGATTTGCAAGCTGGCGAAAATGCAACTAATCCAGCGACGAACGAAAGCAGGGCGGCACGACGAAAGCCACCGGCATGGGTTGCAGGAGCGCCCCGGCGCCGGGAAGAATCTCTCGATTGGCAATGATATGTCATGTCGTTTACTGCTTACGCCGCTTGCAGCTTCCTCATGCGATTGCGCCGCCGCGAGATGCCGCGAAACCATAAAAAACCGATTGCCAGAAAAGGTAACAGAAAAAACAGGAGGTCCCATTTTCCAAAACCCACCGGAGTCGCTTCCACCCGGGAAAATTCTTCCCCCCGGCCTTGCGAACTTTCCATCACCAGGCGGACGCGCCAAAATTCGTCGCGGTCAAAGTCCACCAGGGCCTTGTATGTTAACTGGCCTCCACTATCGTCCTGATCGGCGGCGTACACGACCTCGGGAAGCCGTCCGGTCTCGGGCTGTACTCCGATATGGACCTTCAGATCTTTCGGTACAGCGGCTCCCGGTATCGGCTGCACAAACACAAAGAAGCTGCCGGTACCCACGTCGGGATGCGTCCACAGGGAAATAATGCATGGCCCAACTTTCCGGTTCTCGATGATGGGAAAGGGCGGTCCGTTGTGCGCGTCGGCTGGCGCCGGCAAAATCAGCCCAACCGCGGAAAGCAAGCAGGTTAGAAATATTCTTTCGAAATGTCGTTTCGAAGCCATCTTCAATCTGAGAGAACACCAGCATCCAAAGAACCAGCAACGCGACCGCGTCACGATGTCGCAGAGGCCACTAGCCGCTCATCATCATTGTGGCCCGCATTTCCATGGGCTGGAACATCAGCCACATCGACGCGGACCACAGGATCAGGCTCACCGTCGCCCACGGTATGAACGCAGGCATCGGCTTGCGCGGGGCGTCTTCCTCCGCCAGGGTGTAGCTCACCGCCAGCGACCCCGCGAAGCCCAGTGCCAGGAATCCCATTTCAACAACCAGCACTACGTGCGAAGGCAAACCAGTGAGAGTCCAGCGCGGCTCGCCCAACACCGGCCAGCCGAGGCTCGCAAATGCGCTTTGAGTCACCGGGATGACGGTATAAAGCCCGCTCAAAAAGTGAAATCCGTAGTGAGCCAGCCACATCCCGAAGCCCAGCGGAACCAGGCCGTAGGTGTAGCGCACGACCAGGGGCAGGAAAGCGCGCCGGATGCCCGCCCAGGCGCGGGTCAGCCAGGCGGCCACGCCTAAAAGAAGCACCGGCTCCAGTATGAGGAAAAAAACAAAAATAATGCCGAGCACGGGCGTCTCGTGGCTCAGGTGCAGCATTCGTCCCAGCCAGCGTTCCACCGCATAAACCGGGCTCACCATGCCAAATGCGTTCAGCAGCGCACCAAACGTGAACACGATCGCCAGCGCGGCCAGATCCTTGCGGCGGGAAAAATAACCGATTCCCGAGCGTATTGGATCGGTCAGCAACTCGGCCCCCGGCAGACGGCTCAGGATGCCGATGTTGTCGTGCGGGCAGGCGTGCACGCAGTCCATGCAGAATGTGCAATCCATGTTGCCCACCTTGCGCGGCTGAAACAGAGCCAGCTCGCAGCCGCGAATGGTCACCAGATCCGATGCCGACTCACGCCGTCCACGAATGCAGTCCAGAGTATGGCAACGGGTGCACACATCCTGATCGCGCACCTTCACTTCTAGCGGCGAAAGTGTCGAAGCCACAAAGTTGAACTGTCCGATGGGACAAACGAACTTGCAGAATGAAGCATGCTTGAAGAAACCATCTACCACGAGCACTGCGATGAAGTAAGCGAGGATCAGGCACGCCGTCCACCACGGCGAGGACCACAGGTCGAATAACTCATAGGCGAACAAAATCAGGACGAAAAGGGCTACGGAAAGCCATTTGTTGCGCAGCGCCCGCGGCCAGTCGAAGCGGGGTTTAAAAACGCGTCGCGCCGCCTGGCGGACCAGCATGAATGGACAAGCCAGGCAGAAGAAATTCCCCGCGCACAGCAGGACCAGCACCAGCACGCCGCGAAAATGCAGCCAGCTCAGGGTGGTGGCCAAATTCTTCGGCGCCAGTGCCGGCCCGAACAGTCCGTGCAGGATCATGACAACGCTAACCAGCAGCAGAGGCGCCTGCAACAGAGGGCGGGCATACCGCCAGCGCAGCAACTGGCCCACTCCCGGCACCCGCAACAGGTCAAAGGGCAGCGCCTCTGGAACTTCCAGGGCCGGGATGGATGATGGATTCAACAGCGTGCCTAGATGGGCCGGACGTCGTTCACCGGAAACTGACGCTCCAACCTTTGCCCGCCGGGTAGGGTGACGTGCAGCAGGATAACCCAATCCCCCGCCATTCCTAACGAAAGCTGACCCTGGTAGCGGCCGGGATCGATCTCTTTCGCTTCGCCAAAAACCGGAGCCATGCCCGCGTGCGACATATCCGCCTCCAGCGCGATATGCGCTCCAGTGATCGCCTTGGCGGCGGGATCAGCCAGTCGAAGCGTCACCACAACCGGACCGGTGCGTGCAGGCTGCGGTGAAATTTCGTGCTCAATCGTGAAATTGCGCGAAGAGTCCGGAGGCCTGGAACATCCAGTCAGGATGAGACAGAAAATAACCGCGGCTAGAACCAGAACTCTGTTCAGCTGCGCCTTATTGCGCAATTTCAGCTGCGCCCCCGGGATCTACGAATCGAAACCGCGCGCCTCTCGTGTGCGAATCAGGCAGCCTGCATCGAGGGCTTGTTGCCCCAGGCACAGGTGCAGGACATTTCCTTCTCGTCAGCCTCGGACGGAAACATGTGGTAGTACATGGCGATGACCATGGGGATGAATACGATCGTGTTGTAGAACAGGTGAAGTTCCACGCGCGGAATCACCAGCTGCAAAACGCTGAAAGGCACCGGCTTGCCCCAGAAATTGTGGTGCGTCGTGGCTTGCCAGATCAGCAGGAAATGCTCGATGTGATGCCAGAACTGGATCACCAGGGCGACCGTCCACCAAGTCCGCGAAACTCCCGTGAAGCCTTTGCGCAGCACCCAAATGCCGACAAGCATGACAATCGCGTAGCCATAATGCAGGGCCTCGGATTTGACCAGCCAGGGGTACCACAAACCGAGAATGCCGTTGGCCATCGGGCGCGGCCAGCCCATAACATAAACCTGATAAGCCTGAGCCAGATGCTCGCCCCAATGCCCGAGTACGATGACCATTAGAATCTGCAAAGCACGCTCATGCCAGCGAGTGTTGAGTTTCTCGTAGAAGCTGGCGTTGGCTGCCGGAGCCGTATGAATGTGGGGAATCGTGGGACTCGAAACCGCCATGGAGCATTCTCCTTAGAAGCTTAAACTTACGCCAAAAATGTGACCAAGATCACATCTGGACCACTTCCAGTCAATAATTGAATTATATTAGCCGCCCGCCACCGCCCCAAGCCTGAGTATCATCCTCGGAGACCGGCCTCAGAAATGATAGTTGGTCTCCAGGAAAATGAGCTGCCCGTTTGCGTCTTTGGGATAGATCTTTGCAATCACGCTCTTGCCCCAGGCATGACCGTAATACAAGGTTGTGCTGAAGGACTGGGTAACCTGGTAGTCGGCGCTCAGATCCCAGACATTAGCCAGCCCGCGGCTGCCATTGCTGGGACGGCCGGTGTAGCCAAATGTCTTCGGCTGAAACGCGCCCCCACCCAGGTACCAGAGATCGGCAGCGCTGGCCAGCCGGAGTGCGTGTGCCTCGGTGCGCAGCGCCAGCTTCGAGACCGGCTTGAGATTCAGGGTGCCGTAGAAATCCTCATTGTTCATCATGTTGTAGAAGGGAAATCGCGCGTACTGGCGGGGCGTGGTCAATACCTGGAAGAAAGTGCCGTGGGTCGAATCGTTTGGATTGCTATCGCCGCTTCCATACGAATAGCCGGCGCTCAGCCACGGTTTGAGATGCTTTACCGCAGGCTGCCAGCCGATTTCGCCGACGAAAGCACTGGCGCGTTGGGTGAGCGCGCCCCAGGAGCCACCCTGGTAAACTCCCCAGACCAGGAAATCAAACTTACCCGCGTTCTTGGCATTAATCACCTGCACATAATTGCCGCCGTAGGTGGCCAGCTCAACCTTACCCAGATCAGCGGTGCGCACCGGCGCCGGACGATTGTCGGTCTTCAGTACGGTATTGCGGTCATCCACATAGCCCAGGCCGAACACCCGTAACTGGCCGCTGCCATGCGGAGTATCCACGGAGCGGGTGTACGCACCGTAATAGACCTCCACGTCCAGCTCATTCATGCCGTCGGTCTGAAACACTCCCGCCGTTGGCCGCGCGCTGAAAAAAGTGAAATGATTCTGCCCGCCATTCAACGAGAACTGGCCGCCATCGAAGGTGCGCTGTACCGCCGCAAAAGCGAAGTTCGAGATTAACCGGCTCGAGATCCGGCTCTGCACCACTGCCGCAAGAAACGGGTCTTTGGCTTTGACCTCGGTGCCATCGAAATACTCGAAGCGTCCCAGCTTCAGCCGTGCGGGCCCCAGATGCTTGAGGTCCACAAACGCCTGCTTCAGGAAGACGCTGGCGTTGTTCGTCTGATTATTGTTGGCGGCAAAGTAGGTTCCTCCCAATCCGAGCTGGCCCTGGGGAGCCGGAACCACTGCGTCATTCGGCAGGCCAAGAATAGACGGCTGTTCCATTTCGGCGAACCAATCGAGACGTTCTCTGGTTTGGCCGATCCCGATACGCAGCAATGAATTCCACAAGGGATAATCGCTGTTTCCGGTATTGCCTTCGAACCAGTTCCAGCCCTCTGCGCGGGTACGCCAGTTGACCGTGATTTCGAACGGCCCGATCTTGTGCTTGGGCAGCGCGGCGGGATTCTTTTTGTCAGGCGCTTGCGGAGCAGGCGCAGCGGCCGTGGGTTGCGAAGCGTCCGCCGGGGCGGAACCCGGCGCCCGCCCGAGTGCTGAAAGCGACGCCTGTTGTCCTGAAGCCA
Organism: Terriglobales bacterium; assembly: GCA_036265205.1. Classification (GTDB taxonomy): domain Bacteria; phylum Acidobacteriota; class Terriglobia; order Terriglobales; family Acidobacteriaceae; genus JAIQFF01. Next base: position 10,686 of record DATAPL010000009.1, on the reverse strand, counting down.
TGGCCGAAAGAAATGTCAACACGGCGAGGTAGTAACGCAATCTCATGCCTGCTCCATAAAATTAAGTTCGTTCAAATTCTGGCTGGCTCGATAAAGCTCATGCAGAGGAACACGCGATTGCGGAGGAATCTACTGTCGAAAGGCGTGCCGATCAATAGTAGGAAGGTACTAGCAGCCGGAAATGCACCTTCCGGAAAAGAGAACTTGTCCCGTCGCCGGACGGCGATTCTTTGATCGGACGTGTATTGCTATACGATCTTGCTGGACATCTGTAGTGGCTGTTCCCAGTTGCGACCGGACTTGGCAGAGTTGATGAGCGCATCGCCGAGTGCGCGTCACACAGGAAAGCCGACACACAGCGAAGATATGACCCGAGCGGACCGTTCCCGACTTCCCGATCTCGAAACCGCGCCCCAGCCGGTCGCTCTGCTTGAGACCATCCCCTTCATTAGTCTGGGAGTGGCCGTGCTCTCGCTTTTCCTGTTTGGATGGTTGGCGGAAAACGTTTCTCACGACCGCACCGCGAACTTTGATTTATTGGTGCGTACGCGGATCCATGAGCATGCCACTCCTGGCCTCACCCGGGCCATGATTGCGGTTTCGTTCCTGGGCGGCGATGCGCTGATCGTCGCCGTCATCGTTGCGGTGGCTGTATTCGCTTACTTTCGCTGGCGGCGGGCAGCTATGTGGTTGGTGATTACCATACTGGGCGCACTGATGCTCGATTTTAGCCTGAAACACGCCTTCCATCGTGCCCGCCCCGCTCCTTTTTTTGTGGGCCTGCCGCAGACTTACAGCTTCCCCAGCGGGCATGCCCTTTTTTCGTTCTGCTTTTACGGAGTGCTCGCGGGATTGCTGGTGGGGCGCATCAGTTCGCGGCTAGCGCGAGTCCTGATCTGGCTGGCAGCCGCGATTCTGGTCGCCGCCATTGGTCTGTCGCGCATTTATCTGGGAGTACATTATGCCAGCGACGTGATTGCTGGTTATCTCGCCGCCACGCTCTGGGTCAGTACCCTGCTGGCGCTTGACCATACGCGGGCTCGCCGGAAATCGCGGCACCGTTCGGCTTAGCTCCCCTGGTCTTATCCTGAACGACTTCAGTCCTGAAGGATCTGGCACGGACTGGCTCACCCCCGAGAACGGGCAGGATCAGAAACGTCATGACCTGTTGACCGCTGGCGCGGGCGGAAACGCTCGCGCCCACATAATTTGCACATCGGTTAGACTACCTCGCGGCATTTTTGTTCCCCTGGCTCCGCGTACTGAAACGCTTGATTAAGGTAAACATGACAAATATGAATAAGTTCCCTTTGGTGGCGGAGTTGATCGCCGAGTTCCTCGGAACTTTCGTGCTGATCTTACTGGGAACGGGAGTGGTAGCCATGGTAGTGCTGTTCCCATCGCAGACCCCCGGCGAAATTATCCACGGCGGCTACACCAACATCACTCTGGGTTGGGGACTTGCGGTCACGATGGGAATCTATATGGCCGGGAAAATCTCCGGAGCTCACCTGAATCCTGCGGTCACTCTCGCGCTGGCGGTGTTTCGAGGATTTCCCTGGCGCAAGGTTCTGCCTTATTCCGTTGCTCAAATCGCAGGCGCGTTCGTGGCTGCCGCCCTGGTATATCGAAATTATCTGCCCGCTTTTCATCAGGTCGATCCGCAACTGGAACGGACGGCGGGCGTGTTCACCACTTTTCCCGCTTTTCCCGCAATCCCGCAGGCGGGGTTTTTAGATCAGGTAATTGGCACTGGATTGTTGCTGCTGTTCATTTTCGCCATCACCGATGAATTCAATATGCCGCCTGGAGCGAACATGGCTCCGCTGATGGTTGGGCTCGTGGTAGTGGCCATTGGCATGAGTTTTGGGGGTATGCACGGATATGCCATCAACCCGGCGCGCGATTTTGGCCCGCGCCTATTCACGGTAGTCGCCGGCTTTCGCAACAATGGCATCACCGATGGCAGCCGGATCTGGTGGGTTCCGGTGGTGGCGCCGCTGCTGGGCGGTGTCGCAGGCGCGGCCATCTACGACTTCGGCATCCGCCGCTTCTTGCGGCGGGCTTCCTAAGCTGGCTGCTTTTGCTGTTATTCCTTTTTCTGCTCTTTGGGAGGAATTACAGAATAACCAGGAGTGGCCTCCGTCAGATTCCTGGTCAGGGAAGCGTTGACATCGTGCGCACTCCAGCGAATCCCCCCGGCCAACAGATTCAGGAAAAAAATATTCGACCAATTCTCCGGACGGTCGCCCATGGCGGTGTAGAACACGCGGCCTTGGCCATGCATTCGCGCCCAGGTTGCGGGATAAGAAGGGCGTTGGTAGCACTCGCCTTTCATTCCTTGCGTATCGAGAGCAAGGATCACGTGAAGGTCGGGTGCGAAATCCTTGAGCGAATACCATTCCTCGGTAAAACCCACGGGAGAGGCGACCCCGTCGAGTCCGGGAAATTTCGGATCGATCACGATGAGATTCGCGGTCTGCAGCCGGGGATTGCTGCCATGGGTGATGAATTCACCGCCTAGCATCCTGAGATAGGGATCAGATTGCTCGCCGTGCGCGACGTACCGGTTCGACTTGTCTTTCGGGTCGGGCTGGGTATGGAAAGTGTCCGTCGCCGCATGAACTCCCAGAAAACCCAGGCCGCCGCGCACCGCGTCCAGCAGCGCCTGCTTGCCGTTCGTGGACATGGGCGGATTGGCGTCGGTACCTGGCTTGGTCAGATCTTCGGTAGTAAAGAAAAGCACCGCGGCATGCTTCTTAAATTCCTTCGAGTCGAAGATTCGCCCGTCCTTCGAGCATTCGACTTCGAAACCATTCCGCTCGCCGAGAGTGGTCACCGCCTGCTCCACGACGCTGAGGTGCCCGCCGCTCCTCTTCACCACATCGTGCTCCCAACCCGATGACTTGGTAAACACCAGCAGAGATTTTTTCGTGAAGGCATGAGCGGCTTTCGGCAGGACAAGCGCCGCAGTAGCTAAAGCGCTGGCGCGAAGGAACTGACGGCGGTTGGCCGACTCGCTCATGGTATTTTCTCTTTTCCCATCCCAGCTTCCTCGCACACCCGGTCAAATCTGGCCGGCGCTAAGCGCCGAGTTGGAAGCGGCAAACTTCGCCGAGCATTGTATGCGAAATTTGTTCGCTGGCAGAAGGTTTGCAGGCAGGTCAGGAAGTCGTCATGCTGAGCCTGTAAACTCGCGCGACGGCGATTGTGGTTCAGTCCGGGCAAACTACGCAAGATTAGAGTCATCCTGAGGGACTTTTAGTCCCGAAGGATCTTGCGCTCATCCTCACGGTGTGGGGCGGTGCACATCCGGTCCGCGCAGGATGCTTTCGCAAGCTCAGCATGACGCCTCGCGGACGCTGCCGGAATTGCAGAGTGACTACGGCTCTAAACTTGCTCGGGATGACGCCGTTTCCGAATGCACTGAACCACCGCCGGCCTCAAAAGCCGGGAGCGAACGTGTAACCCAGGGATACGCCGACTCGCGTCACGTACGGCGAACTGAACTCGATGTTGTTCCTGATCATGTAAAGGTGAGCCTCGGGCCGAACGAAGAAATGGCCGTGGAAGTAGTAACGGATGCCGCCTCCGATGTGACCCATAAAATGATTGCTGCTCACAAAGTCGGTGCAACTGATGGCGCCGCAGGTGGTAAACGGCGTATAAAAGCGGATACTTTCCCATCCGATCCCGGCCATGAGTTCCGCGGCTGCGTGGTTCCCGATTTTCGGCGCGTAGATTCCGTTAAAGTCGTAAAAAAGTGGCCGCTCGGGCTGGAAGCCGCCGTAGATGTTCCGGCTGGCCCTCCAGGCGAGTTCGCCGCTTACTCCCAGCCGTCCCTTCAACAGCAGGGCCGCGCTGAAGGCCGGGTAAGTGCCACCGCTTAAGGTGACCGTGGAATGGTCGGCATTAGCACTGGCAGCCGAAGGGGCCAATGTGGTACCCGCGCCAAACGCTACATCGAACTCCTGTGCATGAACCACACCATGGACGACGAACGGCAAAACCAGCACCAGGATCAGACTGAGCTTTCTCACACTATCCTCCGTACACATATTGTCCGTTTAGATGCAACAGCATTGCCCGGCGTAAGGCAAAATTTTGCCGTCCCGGATTACCAAAGGCCAGTTGCCTGTATGCCCTGTTAGCAATGGTTTGCATCTATAATGCCGCTCCGGGAATCAAGATAGCTTATTCCATTGACTGAGTTCAGCCGCTGGCTATGGACGAACTGAACCCGCAAAGAACATCCCCGCCCAAGCGGGAGGAAACTTCGTGTCGATTGCTCGCTGCATTGTGCCTGCTGGTGCTGTGGTCAAGCCTTGCCGTGGCCCAGAATTCCGGCTCCTCGCCGGGCGGCTCGGAGTCGACTCCTGGCGCCGCTCCCATCAGCCTGCCCTCCGGTCAGAGTCCATTTAGTGGCAGCGTGGCGCAGGGCAAGATCACGCCGGAAGCCATCCCGCTTACCTTCCAGGACGCCATCGACCTCGGCCTGAAGAACAATCTCGGAGTGCTGTTGCAGAGCTACAACACCATTGCGGCTCGCGGACAAAAATGGAAAGAACTGAGCGCCCTTCTGCCTAACGTGACCGGGGGCGTCAGCGAGCACGTGGTGCAGGAGAACCTGGCGGCGCAAGGCCTGCGATTCCCCGGATTTCCAACCGTGGTCGGTCCCTTCGGTTTCTTTGACGCCCGGGTGTACCTCACCCAGTCAATCCTGAACTTGAAGGCGTTGAACCGCGAACGCGGGGCGGCGGAAGATGAAAAGGCAGCCCAGCACAGTTACAAAGATGCCCGCGATCTCGTCGTTCTGGCTACCGGCAACGCCTACCTGCAGGCGCTCTCGGGAGCGGCCCGGGTGGAAACTGCCGAAGCTCAACTGCAAAGCGCGCAGGCGCTATACGACAAGGCGGTCGACCAGCAGAACGCCGGTCTTAGCCCGGCGATCGACACGCTTCGCGCCCGGGTGGAGTTGCAAAACCGGCAGCAGCAGCTGATCGTGTCGCGCAATGACTATGCCAAGCAAAAGCTGGCCCTGCTGCGGGCCATAGGTTTGCCTACGGGACAGGAAATTAGTCTTACTTCCAGGGCCCCGTACGACGCGTTGGCAACGCTGGGCATCGAACAAAGCCTGCAGCGTGCGTACACCTCGCGCTCCGACTATCTGGCCGCCGTCCAGCAGGTCCGGGCCGCCGAGCATTACCGCAAAGGGGCGTCCGCAGAGTACTTTCCTACCATCGATATGAGCGCCGACTACGGTGATCAGGGCGTCACGCCGGCGAACTCACATGGCACATTTTCCCTGGAAGGGCGGCTGAACATTCCCATCTTTCAGGGTGGTAAAGTTCACGCTGACGTTCTGCAGGCCGAGGCTACGTTGCGCCAGAACCGCGCCCAGTTGGAAAACCTGCGCGGCCAGATAGAATACGAGGTTCGTACGGCTCTGCTGGATGTCATGGCCGCCGACGAGCAAGTGAAGGTTGCGCTCAGCTCTGTGGACCTGGCAGAGCAGACTCTTGTCCAGGCACGTGACCGCTTTGCCGCGGGAGTGACCGACAACCTGGAGGTCGTCCAAGCCCAGGAAAGCGTGGCTTCGGCTCACGAAAGCTATATTTCCAGCCTCTACGCTCATAACCTCGCCAAGATCGAACTGGTGCGAGCCATGGGCTATGCGGAAGAGGGCGTAAGACAATATTTGAAGGGCAAGTAATATGGAATCAAGCACCGATACAAGCATCCGAGAAACTCCGCCCGCAGTGGAATCGCGAACCCAGCCCCCCTTGCCCGCCTCGGAGCGAGATCTCCGCTGGAAGCAGGCCTCCCGAAATCCTCGCTTTCGTCTGGCGCTGATTGTGGGCGGCATCGTGCTGCTGGTGGCGGGATTTTTCCTGTGGCGTTATTTGGGTAGTTACGAGTCCACCGATGATGCCCAGATCGACGGCCATCTGAATGCGATCAGCGCTCGCGTGTCCGGGCATGTCATCAAGTTGCTGGTCAACGATAACCAGTACGTGGCCGCCGGCACTCCCCTGATTGAGATCGATCCCAGAGACTATGAAGTCGCGGTCACGAGCGCCAGAGCCGCATACCAGGATGCCCTGGCCACAGCCGAATCCCTGCAGGTGAATGTTCCAATCACCTCGGTGAATACCGGAAGCCAGTTATCATCCGCGCAAGCTGACGTGGAAGGCGCGCGGGCTGGAGTCGCGGTGGCGCGGCAGCAACTGGAAGCCGCGCGCGCGCAACTGGAACAGGCCATCGCTAACGACATCAAGGCGCAAAACGATGTGGGGCGCTACAAACAGTTGGTCGACAAGCAGGAAATTTCGCACCAACAGTACGACCAGGCAGTAGCCGCTGCCCGATCATCTGCCGCCGGGGTCGCTGCTGCTCGCGCGTCGGTGGCGGCAGCGGAGCAGCAGGTTGCGCAGGCCCAGGCCAAGCGCGACCAGGCAGAAGCCAACCTGCGCTCCGCCGAAACCGCTCCCCAGCAGATGACTTCGATCCGCGCCCGCGCCCAGGCAGCGCAAGCCCAGGCCCTGCAAAAAAAGGCAGAACTCGAACAGGCCATGCTGAACCTGCAGTACACCCGGCTCTCAGCGCCGGTAAACGGCATTGTGAGCAACCGCACGGTGGAGGTTGGCCAGAATGTCCAGATCGGCCAGGAACTGATGAAAATCATCAACCTCGACGACATCTGGGTTACGGCCAACTTCAAGGAAAACCAGCTTCGCCTGATGCGGCCCGGACAGCGGGCTACCATCTCAGTCGATGCCTATGGCAAAAAATACAACGGCCACGTGGAGAGCGTGGCCGGCGCCAGCGGAGCCCTCTTCAGCCTGCTTCCGCCGGAAAACGCCACCGGCAATTATGTAAAGGTAGTGCAGCGCATCCCGGTAAAGATCACATTCGATCCGGGAGAAACCAAAGAGCACATTCTTCGTCCGGGAATGTCTGTCGAACCTAAGGTCTGGGTGCGATGAGCACTGCGGCCCTGACCGCGGACGGCGCAGCCCTCCCGCGTCCAGCGATCAATCCCTGGGTGATCGCACTGGCCGTCACCCTGGCCACGTTCATGGAGGTGCTGGACACCAGCATCGCGAACGTTGCTCTTCCTCACATCGCGGGCAGCCTTTCTGCCGGGACCGACGAGAGCACATGGGTACTGACTTCCTATCTTGTGTCAAACGCTATCGTCCTGCCGCTTAGCGGCTGGATCTCATCCATCGTTGGGCGCAAGCGTTTTTACATGAGCTGCGTGGCCATTTTCACCATCAGCTCGTTTCTGTGCGGGCTGGCGCCGAATCTGGGCATGCTGATTTTCTTTCGCGTGCTGCAGGGCGCAGGCGGCGGCGGATTGCAACCCAGCGAACAGGCCATTCTGGCGGATACCTTCCCTCCCGCCAAACGCGGCATGGCCTTTGCCGTCTATGGCCTCGCCGTCGTGTTGGCGCCTGCCATCGGCCCCACCCTGGGTGGCTGGATCACTGACAACTTTACCTGGCGCTGGATCTTCTTTCTGAATATTCCGGTCGGCATCCTTTCCCTGATATTGACCTCGCGGCTCATCCAGGACCCGCCCTTCATGCAGCGCAAGAAACTTTCCGAAACCAGAATCGATTACATCGGACTCGGCCTGGTGGCTTTGGGTTTGGGTACGTTGCAGGTTGTTCTGGATAAAGGACAGCGCGACGACTGGTTCGAGTCGCACTTCATTTTGACCCTGGCGGTCATCGCGGCCAGCTCCCTGCTGTTTCTGATCTACTGGGAGTGGACGCACAAAGATCCCGTAATCGACCTCCACCTCTTTACGAACCGGACGTTTGCGGCCTCCAACATGCTGATGTTCATGCTGGGGTTTGCCTTGCTGGGCAGCACCGTGCTGCTTCCACTTTTCATGCAGAGCCTGCTTGGTTATACCGCCGAACAATCGGGGCTGGCGCTTTTGCCGGGGGGCTTCAGCCTGATGCTGTTAATGCCGCTGGTGGGCTTTCTGCTCTCCCGCTTCGATGCTCGCAAGCTCATGGTGTATGGATTGGTGGTGCTTTCCTTCTCCCTGTTTCATATGACCAACTTCACCCTGGGAGTCGATTTCCGCACCCTGGTGTATGCCAGGATGATCCAGACCATGGGACTGGCATTTCTCTTTATCCCCATCAACACCGCGGCTTATGCCTTCCTGCCCAAGGAGAAGAACAACGCCGCCTCGGGACTGATGAACCTGGCCAGAAATGTCGGCGGCAGCGTAGGCATTTCCATTGTGACCACCATGCTGGACCGGCGTTCGCAATACCACCAGGTGCGCCTGTCCAGCCACCTTTCACCTTCCAATCCGCAGGTGCAGTCGATGCTCCAGGGAACGGCGCGCGCCCTGGAAGCTCGCGGGTTTTCTCCCGCCGACGCCCTGCACAAGGCTTACGGGTTGTTGCAAGGCAACGTCTTTCGCCAGGCCGGCATGTTGGCCTACATTGACAACTTCTGGCTGTTGGGAGTAGCTATTTTAGTGATGGTGCCATTAGTTTTCCTGATGAAGCGTCCGCCGACCGGCGGCGAAATGGCGGTACATTAAGCCGTATGTGTGGGGGCGGTTTCCTGGGATTTATGTACCTGGAGTTGAGCGCGTAGAATCAAAGTCAGAGGCGGCGGACAGGAGTGTCCGCCCCACACCAGGCAGAAGAAGAGAAGGTACCTTGTTTCGAGTCATCACTGTCGAGCGGGAATTCGGAAGCGGCGCCGCGGAGATCGCCCGCGAGATTGCCAACCGCCTGGGCTGGAAGCTCTGGGATCAGGCCCTCACGGAAGAGATTGCCCGCCAAGCCAATGTAGACCGCTCCGCCGTGATGTATTGCGATGAACGCATGGACAGCGCCTTTCACCGCCTGGCTAAAACCTTCTGGCGCGGCAGCTATGAGCGCAGCATGCCCCTGAAGGGCAGCGAACCCTTCGATACCGATCGCTTTGTTTCCATTGGCCACCAGGTAATGAACCGGGCGGCGGAGGCTGGAAATTGCGTCATCGTCGGACGGGGCGCACCCTATTTCCTGCGCGCCCAGCCGGATGTCTTTCACGTCTTTCTGTACGCTCCGCGCGCCGAAAAACTGCGCCGCCTGCGCCTGATCGGGCACAGCGAGCGGGAGGCCGAAGAATTAGTCGATACTGTAGACCGCGACCGCATCGAGTTTGTGAAGCACTACTTCGGCGCCGACTGGCCCACCCGCTGCCTCTATCACATGATGATCAACACCGCGGTGGGCGATGAGAACGTCATTTCCATGATCCTCGACAGCAAGCACCGGTTGGAAAGTAAGCCCCTGCAGCCCACCGAATCCTGCCTCCCGCCCGCCGTCCGCTCGTAACTCTTTGGGGCAATAATATACTTGCGTAATCAAATGATTTGCGCCAGTATGTGATTGCCCCGGCTATTCCGGCGAATTTCTAGGCCGGAGGGAGTAACGGGGGTTTGAATGGCGAGCGTAGAGCTTGCTGTGTCTTTGGTGCGCTCGTTGTTTTGTGGGCAACCAAGACTGGAGAACCGCGTGGCTGTATTTATCGCTGCGTCTGACGAAACCAGCGGGGGGAACGCGCTATCCACCTATCTCTATTCTGGATGGGTGATGCCGGAAAGCGACTGGTTTAATTGCTTTACTCCTGCATGGCAGGAGCGAGTTCTAGACGGGCCACCTAAGATTCCTTTTCTACACATGACAGACATGCGCAAGAAAACTTGGAGAGAAAAATGGAAAGTCACCGAACTGGATGCAGATGAACGAATGGATGAAGCAGCCCGTGTAATCGACCACATGGGAAGCATGTATCCAGTGACCATTTCCATTGACGGAGAAATGTTCCAGTCACTCTATAAAACGCACAAATTCTTGTCTGCATCTGGTGGGGTGAAAGATTTCCAGCCCGATTTCTTAGCCTTCTTGCCTTATGTGTATGTCGTTCTTCTCAACCTTAATAAAAGGAATCCTGAAGCTGAGAAGGTCGATTTTATGGTCGAGAATAACAGCCAGATCACTAAACATATATATGAGTTGTACCAAGCAATGGCAGCAGCGCTGACGCATATCGGAGCGTCAAACTTGATTCCCCTTCTCGGTGGATTCCTACCGGTCGATAAAACACGCGTGCCTGTCCAGGCTGCCGACTACCTATGCTGGCATGCGCGTCGTGCAAAAGCGGAAACATTAACGGATAAACGCGATCTACGAAGGTGGAATACCATTTCGCATCGCACGGGCGTTTACTACGAAATGGAGCGCGATGTAATGTTCGGTTTAGCAGAGGCTTTCAATGAATATGGACGAGAAAATGAAAAACCAAACGGAGTTCGAGAAGTTCGACAATACAATGCGAAAAATAATGAGTATCCCGCACGACGAGATAAAAGCAAAGCTGGACGCGGAAAGGGCGGCAAAAAAGCGGAAGCCTAAGAAGGCTTCCGCTTTCCGCGATTCAAGCGACCGCGAAGGTGCTTAAAAAGGCTCCGTGCTCGTTTGTGATTCTCTGGTTTTCCCGGTGACTTCAACGTAGGTCAGCCGCTTACCAGTGACGCCAGCAAGGGCCAGATCGAAACGTTCTTTGTCGGTCAATTTACGTTTTCCATCTTTGCGGTTGTTGTAACGGAAGCATTGTTCATCGAGATAACGGAACATATGGAACGGCTCAACAGCAACGTAA
>DATAPL010000008.1:0-1839 GCA_036265205.1 Terriglobales bacterium | reverse complement strand
GGCGACATGAATCTTTCGGTCAGAGATAACAGCGCGGCATCCTCCGCGCCTACGCATCTGTTTTCCCTGCGTAGCTTTCTGGTGGTGGCTGAAGTGGCGCTGGCGCTGGTTCTGCTTACCGGGTCGGCCCTGATGGCGCAGAGCATGGTGCGGCTTCTGAGGGTGGATACAGGCATGACGACTGACCATTTGCTGACCGGACAACTGACGCTGCCGAAAGCCCTGTACGATTCAAAAGATTCTCAACATCTTTTTCTGGAGCGACTGCTCCAGGCCCTTCAGGCCCGGCCGCAGTTCAGCGGAGTCATACTGACCAACAGCTCCCTTCTTACCGGAAGTGTCACCGTGAGCAGTTTCGATCCGGCTGTACTGGGAAGCAGTGAAAAAAAAACCACCCTTGAAATACGCTCCGTCACTCCCGATTATTTTTCGACGCTGGGTATTCGTATTCGCCGGGGGCGCATTTTCAATGAGCGTGATACAACTGGCACACTCTCCGTCGTACTCATCAATGAAGCCATGGCGCGGCGGTTTTTTCCCGGCGAGGATCCGCTCGGTAAGCAGCTGAGGCTCGGCGACGATGACAAAACTTCGTCACAAATTGTGGGCGTGGTCGCCGATACACGCGACAGCGGCCTGAATGCGCCGCCGCGTCTCCAGGCATATTTCCCCCTCCTGCAGAATCCCTCCGAGCGGGTCCATATTCTGGTTCGAAGCTCGCTGGATCCGGCCGCCGCCATCGCCGGAGTGCAAGGAGCGGTCTGGTCCGTGGATAAGGACCTGCCTCTCAGCAAGACGCGCACCATGGAGGAGGTCATTTCAGAATCGGTGGCCGAGCCGCGCTTTCGCACCTGGCTGCTCAGCATATTCGCCGTCGCCGGATTGACCCTCACCCTGATCGGAATCTACGGCGTCATTTCCTACTCGGTGCGCCAGCGCACCAGGGAAATGGGGATTCGCATTGCCCTGGGCGCGCAATCGGGAAGCCTGCTTGGGCTGGTCCTGCGCCAGGCCGCTGTTCTCGCGGTTGCGGGAGCGGTCTGCGGCATGGTTGGCTCGCTGCTTCTGATGCGCCTGCTGGCCAGCCAGCTTTTTGAGATCAAACCGGGTGACCCCGTTACGCTGATCGGCGCCGCCTTGCTGATGATGATCGTTGCCCTGGCCGCGTCCTGGCTTCCGGCCCGCCGGGCGACAAAAGTGGATCCGATGATCGCGCTGCGCTCTGAATGAATACCTAAGGAGCGCGCTAGCAGGCCAGATGCGCGTCGACCGAACGCATTTACGGCAATCGAAGCGACCAGAGTTGCCGGCACGACGATTTGCGCTCACGGTCCCCGTTCATGGTCCTGAGGGAAAATGCGCCGCAGGCAACTAATACATTGCGATGGGAATCCGATTGCAGCGAGGTGAATCAATGCAATTGAGGTTTCTATTTGCGATGGTGATGGCCTTTGCGCTTTCGCTGGGCGCACTCGCACAACAACAGGACGACAGCGGAGTCAAGCAGGACACGAAAGATGCGGCCCACTCCACCGGCAAGGCCGCAAAGAAGACAGGCCATAAGATCAAGAAGGGGACGAAGAAGGTAGTCCACAAATCTGCCTCAGCCACGGAGAAGGGCGCCGACAAGGTAAAAGACAAAAGCGCGCCCACCCCGACGCCGCCTCCGCAGAAATAAAGACCAGGAGAAGCGGCGGTGGTTTATTTCGGTTGACGGCTTACCGTTATCGGACTTAATATCCGCATAGCCGCTTCGTCCGTGGCCCCCATGCACAAACTTGCAAAGAGTACCGCGCGGAAAACCGTTTCCGGCGAGGTCATGATTCCGGACAAGCTATA
>DATAPL010000007.1:0-3590 GCA_036265205.1 Terriglobales bacterium | reverse complement strand
TCACCTGGACCGAATTCCGGCATTCGACTACGACCGGTTGCTTTGGGGAGAGCGTCAACTTCGCAGCGTGACCAACATGACTCGCGCCGATGCCCGGGACTTTCTCCAGATCGCGGCCGAAATCGAGCTTCGGCCCAAGGTAACCGTGTTTCCGCTCGATCAGGCGAACCAGGCTCTGGCTGCGGTGAAAGGCGACGCCATCGATGGCGCAGCGGTTCTCGTCCTGTAAGCAGCGTGGCCGGGTTTCGCCTCGTCTTCCCCGGTTTGAAAACCACGAACCGCATGATGGCACGAAGAATCTGGAGCCCAGCACTGTACATTCATTGACTTGCCGGTTTCTCCCACGTAAGATTCGCGGCGGTGATTGACCAGACCATTTCGCACTACCGCATTGTCGAGAAACTCGGTGGCGGCGGGATGGGTGTGGTCTACAAGGCCGAAGACACTCGCCTGCATCGTTTTGTTGGTTTGAAATTCCTGCCCGACGAAGTGGCTCGCGATCCGCAAGCGCTCAGCCGCTTCCAACGTGAAGCCCAAGCTGCATCTGCACTCAACCATCCGAATATCTGCACGATTTACGACATCGGCGAAGAGAACGGCCAGGCTTTCATCGCCATGGAGTTTTTGGATGGCAACACCCTGAAGCATCTGATTCGCGATCGTCCGATGGATCTGGATACTCTGCTCTCGCTCGCCATTGAAACGGCGGATGCGCTTGATGCGGCGCACTCTGAGGGCATCGTTCACCGTGATATCAAGCCCGCCAATCTCTTCGTGACTAAACGAGGACACGCCAAGATCCTGGACTTCGGACTGGCAAAAATAACTGCCGCGAAAGCGGTCAACGAAAATACCGCGACTCATACGGCCGACCCCAATCTCACCAGTCCGGGATCCGCGGTGGGGACGGTGGCTTATATGTCGCCGGAGCAGGCACGCGCGAAAGAACTGGATGCCCGAACTGACCTGTTCTCGTTCGGAGTAGTGCTTTACGAGATGGCAACCGGCCAGGTTCCTTTCCGTGGAGACAGTACCGCGGAAATTTTCGACGCGATTCTCAATCGTGTTCCCGCGGCACCGGTACGGTTGAATCCGGGCCTGCCGGCCAAACTGGAAGACATCATCAACAAGGCGCTCGAGAAGGACAAGAACCTGCGTTACCAGCACGCGGCCGATATGCGAGCCGACTTGCAGAGGCTGAAGCGGGACACTGACACGGGGCGCACAGGCGCGGCCAGTTCCGGCGCAATGCCGGTAGTGTCGGATAGCAGTTCTCAGGCGGCGGCGCCGGCGATTCCTTCTTCGGGTTCGACTCCGGCGGCGACTGCGGCATCTTCATCGGGAACCGCTCTACCGCTGGGGACCACGACGACTGCTGGAAGCAAACTCTGGAAAGTGCTTGTCCCGGCTGCTCTCGTACTCGTTGTCGCTCTCGCGGCTATTGGCTTCTACCTGCGCTCACGGCCAGGAACCGGCTCGACGAAAACCGAGCAGCTCAGTGAGAAAGATACTGTGGTGCTCGCGGATTTCGACAACAAGACCGGTGACGCCGTCTTCGATGATGCACTGAAGCAGGCGTTAGCGGTGCAGCTAGGACAGTCGCCATTCCTTAATATTCTTTCCGACCGCAAAGTCGAAGAAACCCTGCACCTGATGGGCCGTCCTTCAACGGAACGGATCACTCGTGATGTAGCGCGAGAACTCTGTATTCGGACGGGCAGCAAGGCGATCGTCCTCGGGTCGATTTCCAATCTGGGCGGGCAGTACGTGATCGGCCTGAACACCGTCGGATGCAGCAGCGGAGACACACTGGCCACCGAACAGGAGCAGGCTTCCGCAAAGCAGGACGTATTGAAGGCGCTGGGTACGGCGGCCTCTACGCTGCGTGGAAAGCTCGGCGAATCCCTCGCCACGATCCAGAAGTTCGATGTCCCGGTGGAAGCTACCACCCCGTCGCTGGAGGCTTTGAAAGCTTATAGCATGGGCATTACCACAGGGCGCACCAAGGGCGACGCGGAAGCCATTCCGTTCATGAAGCGCGCCATTGAACTGGACCCCAATTTCGCGATGGCGTATGTCGGACTGGGCGTCGAGTACGCAAACCTCGGCCAGGCCAGTCTGGCGGCCGGGTATGCCAAGCGAGCTTATGACCTGCGCGATCGCGTGAGTGACCGCGAAAAGTACCGCATCTCGGCGTTCTACTATCAGTACGTCACCGGCGAAGTGGAAAAGGCAACGGAAGCGTACGAACTCTGGGCCAAAACTTATCCTCGGGATCTCGTCCCGCACACGAATCTCGGTTACGTTTACAGCAGCCTCGGACAATACGATAAGGCCGCGACCGAAACTGAACAGTCACAGCGCATTGAGCCCAGTTTGACGGGGTACGGGAATCTGGCCGGCATTTACATGAACCTGAACCGCCTGGACGACGCGCGAGCGGTTTTGGAGCAAGCCAAAGCCAACAAACTTGATGGCTTGGTGATTCGTATCACTTGGTACTCATTGGCGTTTCTGAATGGTGACACGGCTGAGATGGATCGGCAGGCAGCCTGGGCGTCGGGCCGTCCCGGAGAAGAAGATGCCATGCTTTCTACTCAGTCCGATACCGAAGCCTATTTCGGTAGACTGGCTCGAGCTCGCGACTTCTCCCGCCGTGCGGTGGATGCCGCAGTCCGGGCCGACTCCAAGGAAACTGCAGCTCTGTGGCAGGCCAATGCCGCTTTGCGGGAGGCTGAGTTCGGCAATGCCGCCGCTGCCAAACAGCAAATCGCTGGCGCCTTGGCCAGGGCGCCGGGACGAGACGTAAAAGTGCTTGCTGCCATGACCATGGCACGAGCTGGCGACCCGGCCCGTGCGAGGGCAATCGTCGAGCAGCTAGAAAAAACCGAAGCTACCAATACCATGCTGAAGATTTACTGGCTGCCGACAATCAAGGCAGCCACTGAACTCAACAGCAACAATTCTTCTCAGGCTCTGATTGATCTAGAAGCGCCCGCCCCCTACGAACTGGGCGGGCCGGTGCCCATCAGCGGGTTATATCCGGTTTACATCCGCGGCCTGGCGTTCCTGGCGGCTCGCAATGGAGCGGCCGCTGCCACTGAGTTCCAGAAGATTCTCGATCACCGCAGCATCGTACTCAACCTGCCTCTGGGCGCGCTGGCGCATCTGCAACTTGGCAGAGCCTATGTCTTGTCCGGCAATACAGCTAAAGCTCGCACCGCCTACCAGGATTTCTTCGCTGTCTGGAAAGACGCCGACCCCGACATCCCGATCCTGAAAGAAGCCAAGGCAGAGTACGAGAAATTGCAGTAGCCGGAAGAATTCCTGCCCCATCGCGCAAGGTTCACGAAATCTGGGGCCAGGCGCAGGATCGTAGAGCGGTACGCCGCGGCGATTTCCCACACTTTTCAGCGGAAGGCAGCTGATTTCTTTGCAGTTCAGACTGGGTGGCGGAGGGAGAGGGATTCGAACCCCCGGTACCGTTTCCGGTACAGCGGTTTTCAAGACCGCCCGTTTCAACCGCTCACGCATCCCTCCGGGCCGGGCGAGAAATTAATTATAGCTGGTACGACTGCGGCAATGCTGTC
>DATAPL010000006.1:0-94786 GCA_036265205.1 Terriglobales bacterium | reverse complement strand
ATCGAACCTCGAGTCGGATTCTCCTGGGATCCCTGGAGCAACGGGAAAACTTCGGTTCGCGCCGCTTTTGGAATATTTCACGACCGGATATTCGGCGACATATTTACCCGCGTCGGAGCGCTACCGCCTTTCGAGCAGGACTATTTGAACTTTCCGGTAGACACAATCGGCAATGCTCTTGGGGACCCTTTTGGAACAGGGGGCTTTCCGGCAGTTCCGCCGCCGCAAACGCCAAACGCTTCAGTTCCAGACGGGACGGCGCTGCCCAACACCACGATTTTGGATCCCCGTCTTCGCAACCCGATTGCCAACAACTGGAACTTCGGAGTGCAGCGAGAGTTGCCTGGCAACAACACGCTGGACGTGACCTATGTAGGTTCCATGGGGACTCACGTCTGGAGCCACCGCGATGGCAACCCTCCGGATCCCGCTCTGGTGCAGCAGTTGGTGCAATTCTGCAGCAATCCCAACAACAGCTTTAACAACCAGTTCACCATCGCCAACTTCGGCGGTCCCAATAGTTGTGTGCCGTCCGATGTCTCGAGCGACAACCTGTACCAGGGACTGGAATTCGGAGCTCTGCCGTTCAATGCGGTGCGAAATAACGCGCTGCTCCAGCCCGCCTACCAGCAAACGATATTCAACTCCATTTACCATGGGTTGCAGTCAAAATTTACTCATCGCTTCACCCACGGCTTGCAACTGCAGGGCGCTTACACCTATTCCCACTCCATTGACAACAGCATGGATCCTTTCGGCGGCGCCATTGGAGCCCATACCTTTCCCCGAAACTCTCTCAACCTGGCGGAGAACCGGGGCAATTCCGACTACGATGTCCGCCACGTGGGAGTCGTCAGCTATGTTTGGGAGATGCCATTCGGCAAAGGAAAGTCATACATGAATAGCGGAGTGTTGGGGAAAGTGTTCGAGGGTATACAACTTTCGGGCATTACCACCCTGCAGAGCGGCCACCCATTCCAGGTGCGAAGCTCGCTCGATAGCCAGCGTACCGGCATTCCAGCGTGGGGCGCGCAGGTGGGTGATCCTTTTGGTGCGCCGCCCAGCCCGGCTTGCGCCCCGAACCCCAGTCTGGGGAAGGTTTATGTCACCAACAGTTGCGCCTTCGTTGCGCCGCAATTCGGTTTTGCCGGCAGCGGACGGAACGAATTCTACGGCCCCGGTTTCTGGAACTTCGATTTGTCAATCTCGAAGCGCATGAAACTCAGCGAGCGTTTCGAGCTCGAGACCCGATTCGAGGGTTACAACATCTTCAACCACCCTCATTTCGTCAATCCCGGCAACCCGGACGACAACGGCAACCTGATCGAAAGCAGCCTGTTCGGAATAATCAACAGCACCTATACCCAGCCTGACGGAACCACATCCGCGCGGCAGCTACAGGTAGCGATGAAGCTGAATTTCTAAGCCTTGATTTTTAAGAACACGATTAGCCTGTCGCAGGTGCGGCAGGCTTTTTTGTGCCCAGGCTTGAATCTGGGCAGGCCAAAAATACGGATCCTCGGCTGTTCGCCGTTCTACTGGCCGAGGATGCTGTAGTGCGAGCTGGCGGCCATGAAAAATATCATGGGCACCGACAGGAAGAAATTGGTTCGCGACGCCAGAAATGCCTGGCGGGCCAGAGCTGCCGCGTTTGCCGGCGGCGTGCCGGCCAGGGTTCCCCGGATAATCTTCTTATTGTTGCGCCAGATAATTCCCCACACGTTGAACAACATGATGAATCCCATGCCACCGCCGATGCCGATCGAGAGCACGTGATTGTCGTCCCGGCCAACCGGGGTGTAATTCACAAACAACCATGCCGCGACCGTGACCAGCACTGCGGTGACTATGCCCAGCACATAACCGCTCGGCGCTTTCATGATCACGAAATAGAGGATCATCGACACTGCAATCCAGATGAGGAGAAACAATCCTATGGTGCTGCCAGCGCCCACGCCCATGCGGTGAGCATCGGCCGCCACATAAATCTGGGACCAGTACCAGAAGCCGACAAAGACCGTCAGCATGGCGCTCCATCGGAATAGCTGCAACGCCGGCATGGTCATGTACTGAAAGATTTTGGGTTTCATGGCCGCGTCCGCCTGTTTCATGAAGGGAACGTTGACCAGGTTGAAAAAGTAAAGCAGGCCCACCCAGGTGATGCCCGCCAGCAAATGAACCCAGCGCAGAAGGAAGGCCAGCGCCTCCGTTCCGGTGTGGGTGGGCATAACCATCATCGCTGCCGGGTCAACCATAGAGGGATGCATGAGTACCTGTTCCCCTTTTCAATAGAGCCTTTTTCGCGTCCGCAGGCGGGGCATGAGCTAACCGCAGTGCGCCGTACGCTTTGTCCGCCTTGAATGGTCTCGAAGCGGAGATGGTTGCACTTCGGACGCGCCCTGTCAACGACGACTTCGGATGTGCGGCTTCCTGATTTCATGAATTTACGGCATACCTTCTATGCGGGTTGTCGCCGCCTGGCAGCCCTAGAGAGTGCTGGCTTGAAATGTGGAGGGCGACACCGTATCGTACAACCATTGCGTTAGTAGTATGTGCGCTATGGTACAGAGCGTCAGCGCAGTTGTGAATGATGGAACGATCAAGGACCTAAGGAGATCGGCGATGGAAAATAAGCCGGCGCAAAACATCCAGGAATCCTTCCTCAACACGGCACGCAAGGAGCGAACCAACATCACTATTTACCTGCTGAGCGGAGTCAAGCTCACCGGGCGCATCCGTTCCTTCGACAAGTATTCGGTCGTGCTGGAAACCAACAATCAGGAGCAGCTGATTTTCAAGCATGCCATCTCGACCGTGGCCACGGGACGGGCTCTGCATGCTCACCCCGAGAGACCGACGGTCATGCAGGCGGCTTCGGCGGTTGCCTCGGCTGGCGCGGTGGACGCTCCGATGCCACGCTCGTCCGGCACGGAGGGATGACGCCGGCGCGATGCCCTGATTTCCCGCGGCTTCGGAGCACGGAGATTTTCAAGCTCCTAAATTCAAGTCTGAAATGTTCGACGCGCGAAACCGCGTACAGCTTCTGTCCCGAGAATCCATCGAATTGAGCAGTCGGCGATCCAGGTCTTCCGGCAAGGTCAGCGGTAACCAACCCGGCGTTGGACGCGTCCCCACTGCGGACGGCGGCGGCCCTGCCCGCGAACGCGCTTTCCTGATTGGCATCGAGACCCGCACTCGCGCCCGCGGCGGTGCCCGGCCCCGCGTCAACAGCGGGCCGCTGACCGCGGCCGCTCAGGCCGCCC
This sequence comes from Terriglobales bacterium, assembly GCA_036265205.1. GTDB lineage: Bacteria > Acidobacteriota > Terriglobia > Terriglobales > Acidobacteriaceae > JAIQFF01. Next base: position 91,523 of record DATAPL010000006.1, on the reverse strand, counting down.
GCGACACTTCCGCCAGCCAGGCCACGACAAAAGCTCCCAGCATTCCTGAGTTCAGCGCCGAGGAATCGCTCGCGGAGTTGCGCTCTCTGGCTACCAGCGCGGGCGCGGACATTGTTGGAGAATTTCTTCAACACCGCGACCGGCCTGATCCCGCTACCCTGATCGGCAGCGGCAAGCTGGAGGAGATCGCAGGTGCCACCGCATCGGTCTCCGCCGATCTGCTGTTGTTCGATCACGACCTGACCGCGTCGCAGCAGCGCAACATCGAAAAGCTGGTCAACACGCGGGTGATTGATCGAACCCAGCTCATTCTCGACATCTTCGCCAAACACGCTCGCACCCGTGAAGGTCAGTTGCAGGTGGAACTGGCGCAACTGGAGTACATGCTGCCGCGGCTGGGTGGGCGCGGAGTGGAAATGTCGCAACTGGGCGGCGGCATCGGCACTCGAGGTCCCGGTGAAACCCAGCTAGAAACCGATCGTCGCAAAATTCATCGGCGCATCCGGCATGTGAAAGAACAAATTGAAAACGTGCGCCGGGTGCGGGCGCAACAACGGGCAAGACGGGAATCGGTGCCGGTGGCGACGGTGGCGCTGGTCGGTTACACCAATGCAGGGAAGTCCACGCTATTCAATGCCCTGACTCATGCGGCGGTGCTCGAATCGCCCAGGATGTTCGCCACCCTGGATCCCACCATCCGTTCGGTCGAACTGCCGTCGCGACGGCAGGCGCTGCTTTCGGACACTGTCGGATTCATTCGCAACCTGCCCCATACCCTGGTCTCGGCGTTTCGAGCCACGCTCGAGGAAGTGCAGCGGGCCTCGCTCATCCTGCAGGTTTCAGATGCCAGCAGTCCACTGTCGGAGGAGCAGGACGCGCAAGTAGACAAAGTGCTCAAGGAACTGGAAACGGACGGCAAGCCGCGACTGCGGGTGATGAACAAGATTGACCTGTTGCTTCCGAAGCAGCGCGAGTCTTTACGCGACGATGCAACCAGAGTCCACGTCTCCGCCGCCAAAGCCACCGGCATGAGCACCCTGCTCGACCGCATCGACGAAATGCTTTCGGAAGACCCCATCAGCCGGGTGCATCTGCGCGTGCCACAGAAGGAAGGAAAGATGCTGGCGCTGCTGGAAGCCCGCTCGCGGATTTATTCGCGCGCATACAAAGATGGATTGGTGGAGTTAGAGGCCGAGGCGCCGGAATCGGTGGTGAGGAAAGTCAGGGAATGGGTGGTGTGATGATCGCCCGATAGTTGTTCGTCCTTTTGTCGTTAGCCTGCCTGTTTACACGCGTCTTCGACTCGAATCGCGCGGAACAATGCTCCCATGATCTCCATGCCAAACGGCCAACGACTACCGGCTGAAAATTAAATGGGCCGGCAACCAAGAAGCGGTGACTTTCCTTGGCTATCGGCCCATTCGATCCTGAATTGGATCGGAGGTGATACCTACATGCTAGACCCGTTAGTCCAGATGTCAAGGACTCTTTCCCGATTTTCAGGAATTGTTCAAAGCCCAGGTTTCAATCCGGAAACCACCTTCGCCGGTTCGCGATCGCGTTGACACTCGCTTCCGTAACATGTTACTTTCAATGGTCTTAAGCCTCCTTACGCTCTGGACCTGATCAACACACAATGGACGAGATATTAGGACAACTAGGCGGATTACTGCTCGGGTCCGTACCCACTATCATCTTCATTGTGCTGTTGTATGGCATTTACACGGCGGTGGTGCACAAGCCGTTGGTTAAAGTGCTGGCCGAGCGGCGTAGCCTGACCGAAGGCGCCGTCGAAAAGGCGCGTGCCGACATAGCCCAGGCGGAAGCGCGCACGGCGGAATACGAACAGCGCCTGCGGGAGGCGCGCATGATGGTGTTCAAGAGCCAGGAGGCTCGCCGCCAGCAGGCGTTGCAGGCGCGTGGCGCGGCGGTTGCTGAGGCTCGCCGCAGGGCGCAGGCGCAGGTGGAGCAAGCGCGCGCAGCCATCGAGAAGGACAAGGAAGCCGCGCAAGCCAGTTTGCAGGCCGAGAGTGGAAGGCTGGCGGCCGAAATCATTCGCACCGTGCTCCATCCTGCGAGCCAGGCCCCGGCAGGTGGCCAGTGATGCTGCGACCTCTCCGGTTTGCGCGACACAGCGCCCAACTTACGCTGACCGCTTTTGCTTTGATCGCTGTGCTTTCACTGACGAATGCCCAGGCGCAATCTGGAAGTCCCAGCTCGCGGTCGGAAAATTTGGCCGCCAATACCAGCGTCGAACTGGCCCACGAATCGCGCGAAGCCGCGGGTGAGGACGAGCAGGCGCAGTTCAAGCATTCGGCAGCCGTGCAACTGGTGGCGCGGCTGACTGGTCTGAGCCTCGAGCACGCCTACTGGCTGTGCGTGCTATTCAACTTTGCCGTGATGGCCGGAACCATCCTTTATCTCTCAAAGAAGAATCTGCCAGGCCTGTTCCGCGGCCGCACCGCCTCCATCCAGAAGGCGATGCAGGAAGCGCGTCAGGCAAGCGAGGAAGCCAACCGGCGTCTGGCCGAGATTGAAACCCGGCTCTCCCGGCTGGATACGGAAATATCCGGGATGCGCGCGGCAGCCGAAAAAGAAGCCATCGCTGAAGAAGCCCGCATCAAGGCCGCGGCAGAAGAGGACGCGCGCAAGATCGTGCAATCGGCAGAACAGGAGATCGCTGCGGCGGCAAAAGCGGTCCGGCGCGAACTTACCGCATTCGCCGCTAACGTGGCGGTGTCACTGGCGGCCAAACAGATTAAAGTTGATGCGGCCACCGATCAGGCTCTGGTCCGGGAATTTGCCCAGGAGCTTGCCACCGAAACCAACGGCGCTGGGCCGAAGGACGGCAACTAGGCAATGGCATCTGTGACCAGCACCTACGCGCGCGCCCTGGCCGATGTGGTCTTTGACCAGCATCTGGATCCGGCCAAGACGCTCCAGGAGGCGCAATCGCTCGCCCAGCTAATGGCCGGCAGCCTGCAACTGCGGGAAGTTTTTGAAGCGCCTTCAATTCCAGCCGACCAGAAGCGGGCATTGCTGGATGCGATCGTCGCCCGGGAAGGCATTTCGCGCCCGGTGCGAAATTTCCTGGCGGTGCTGATGGACCACCGGCGCATTAGATTTTTCGATCCCATCGTGAAAGAGTTTGGCCAGGAACTCAATCGCCGCTTAGGATTTACCGAAGCTGAGATCACCAGCGCCCGGGACCTTGCCCAGGCGGAACGCAGCGCCCTGGAAGCGCAGGTAGAAAAATTGACTGGACAGAAAGTGCGCGCCCGTTACTCGCAGGATAGTTCGATTCTGGGCGGCGCCATCGTGCAGATCGGAAGCACGATCTACGACGGATCGGTGCGCGGCCAATTGGAGAAGATACGGGAAGCTATAAGCTCGTAGCCTTCAGCTCCTGGCTTTTGGCTTGAGACATAAGGCGGTACGGTCGTCACGAAAATTCCATATCTTGATTCTAAATATCGCAAGACGCTCGAACAGAGGCGCGAGGAAGAGCTAAAAGCTAACGGCTAAAAGCTAACGGCTAAAAGCTAAGAGCTGACCTTATGGCACAAATTAAAGCAGACGAGATCACACAACTGATCCGGCAGCAGATCGAAAATTACGAATCCAAGATCGCCGTCGACGAAGTTGGGACGGTCATCACTCTGGGTGATGGCATCGCCCGTGTTCACGGCCTCGACAAAGTCATGGCGGGAGAACTGCTCGAGTTCCCGCACAATGTCGCCGGCATCGCCATGAACCTGGAAGAAGACCAGGTGGGCGTGGTGCTGCTGGGCGAGTACACGGAAATCAGCGAAGGCGACGAAGTGAAGCGCACCGGCCGCATCATGAGCGTGCCGGTGGGCGAAGCCTTGGTCGGACGAGTCGTAAACTCGCTGGGGCAGCCGATTGACGACAAGGGTCCTATCGCGACCGACAAGTTCATCGCGCTGGAGCGGCTGGCGCCCGGCGTGATCGACCGGCAGCCGGTACGGGAGCCGATGGCGACCGGGCTTAAGGCGATCGACAGCATGATCCCGATTGGCCGCGGACAGCGTGAACTGATCATCGGCGACCGCCAGACCGGCAAAACTGCGGTCGCGCTTGACACCATTATCAACAGCAAGGGCAATGACCTGATCTGCATCTACAATGCGATCGGGCAGAAGCGCTCTTCCATCGCCCAGGTGGTAAAAATTCTCAGCGACGCCGGGGCGATGGACTACACCATCGTGGTGGCGGCCTCTGCGTCCGAGCCGGCGCCCATGCAGTACATCTCGCCTTATGCGGCCTGCGCGATGGGCGAATATTTCCGCGACAGCAAGCGCCATGCCCTGGTGATTTACGACGATCTTTCCAAGCATGCGGCATCGTATCGCGAAATTTCGTTGCTGCTGCGTCGTCCTCCCGGCCGCGAGGCATATCCCGGAGACGTTTTCTATCTCCACTCGCGCCTGCTGGAGCGCGCCTCCAAGCTGAGCGACAAGATGGGCGGCGGTTCACTGACTGCTCTGCCGATTATCGAAACCCAGGCGGGCGACGTTTCCGCTTACATTCCCACCAACGTGATTTCGATTACCGACGGCCAGATCTTTCTGGAAACCGATCTGTTCAACAGCGGCGTGCGTCCAGCGGTGAACGTCGGAATTTCAGTCAGCCGCGTGGGCGGCAGCGCCCAGATCAAAGCCATGCGCCAGGTGGCGGGAAGCATGAAGCTGGAACTGGCCCAGTACCGCGAGTTGGCAGCCTTCGCGCAATTCGGCAGCGACCTGGACAAGGCCACTCAGGCGCAGCTCAATCGCGGCCAGCGGCTGGTTGAAGTGCTTAAGCAGAAGCAGTTTTCTCCGTTGCCGTTCTCCAAGCAGATTCTGATCATTTTTGCCGGCACCAGCGGATTTTTTGACGATCTCCCGGTCGATCAGGTGCGCGATTTCGAAGCCGAGTTGTACCGCTTCGTCGATGCCACCAATCCCGGCCTGCTGCGGACGATCATGGAGAAAAAAGTTCTCGATGATGGGCTGAAAGCGGAGATGAGCAAAATAATCAAACAGAGCAAAGAAGCGTTCGTCGTCGATAGGCAGGCGGCGGCGAAATAGCGCAGAACCAACGGCGAATAACCGACGATCTAAACAATGCCCAACATTCTCGATATCCGACGGCGCATTCGCAGCGTGACCAACACGCGGCAGATCACCAAGGCGATGAAGATGGTCTCGGCGGCAAAGTTGCGCCGCGCCCAGGAGCGTGCCCTGGCGGCGCGTCCCTACGCCCAGATGCTGACCAATGTGCTCAAGTCGCTGGTGTCCCGGGCGGAGATTTACGATCCCGACACCGGTGAGCCCAGGCATCCTCTATTGGCTCGCCGCCCAGAAAAGAATGCGCTGCTCATCGTCGTCACCGGCGACAAGGGGCTGGCCGGGGCTTTCAATACCAACATTCTGAAAGCCGCGATACGTTTTATCGCCACCAAGGCCGACAAGAATCTCGAAATCGAAACCATCGGGCGCAAGGGGCGCGACTTCCTGCGGCGCCGTTATCCAACCGCTGAAGCCAGAACGATTGACGCGCAGACGTCTGCGCAAACCACCATCGTGGGTGAGCAGATCGGAATTTTTAACAGGATCGACTACGCGCTGGCCTCGGAATTGGCGGAGCGAGTGATCGAGCGTTACGCCAAAGAGGAAATTGATTCTGTGTATCTGCTGTACAACGAGTTCAAATCGGTGATCGCGCAGCGCCTGGTTGTGGAACAGGTGTTGCCGATCGAACAGATCGGCACGCCCGAAGTGCGGATGGCCGAGTCCATGACCGAGAAGGAGCGCGAGCGCGCGCTCGAGGCTGCAAGGGAAGGCGGAGTCAGTATTCGGCCCGCCGATACCCGCGACATCGATGTCGCGGCAGCGAAATTCGCAACTGCTCCCGTCGACTACATCTACGAACAGTCGCCGGAAGAACTTTTCCGTTCGCTTTTGCCAAAATATGTTGCCATTCAGGTTTTTCGCAGTCTGCAGGAATCCGTGGCCGCGGAGCACGCCGCCCGCATGACCGCCATGGACGCAGCCACCAACAACGCCACCGACATGATCGATTCGCTGACCCTTGCCATGAACCGGGCGCGCCAGGCGAAGATCACGAAAGAGATTATCGAAATTGTAAGCGGAGCAGCAGCGCAGTGAACACCGCTTCTAGCTACTACCTTCTGGCCGGTCGCACTGCCGCGAGCCTTTGAGATCAAGCCAGAAGCCAGAAGCCAGAAGCTAGAAGCCTGAAGCCTGAAGCCAGAAGCCGAGGTGATATGCCAGAGAGAATTGGACACGTAACCCAAATTTCCGGACCCGCCGTGGATGTGCAGTTCGTGGAAGGCGCCATGCCGCCGATCTATGAGGCGCTGAAAGTTGTCAGCGATGGCTTCACCGTGCCTAATCCGGTCAACGTGATTCTGGAGGTGCAACAGCACTTGGGCGAAGGGCGAGTGCGTTGCGTGGCCATGGAAGCCACCGAAGGCATGGTGCGCGGCATGAAAGCCATCGACCAGGGCGGACCAATTTCAGTGCCTGTAGGCCGAGGTACGCTGGGGCGGGTGATGAACGTGATCGGGGCGCCGGTCGACCAGTTGGGCCCGATTGAGTACACCAAGACTATGCCTATCCACCGTCCGGCGCCGCTTTTCGAAGATCAGGCCACCACTGCCGAGATGTTCGAAACCGGGGTCAAGGTCGTCGATCTCATCCAGCCGTTTCTGAAAGGCGGAAAGATTGGATTGTTCGGCGGCGCGGGCGTCGGTAAAACCGTTTTCATTCAGGAATTGATCAACAACGTTGCCAAGCAGCACGGCGGATACTCCGTCTTCGCCGGAGTGGGTGAGCGCACCCGTGAAGGCAACGATCTGTGGCTGGAGATGACCGAATCCGGAGTAATCAAGCCGGGCGATCCGGCTAAATCCAAAGCCGCGCTGATTTATGGACAGATGACCGAGCCGCCTGGCGCCCGCCTGCGAGTTGCGCTGACCGGGCTGACCGTGGCCGAGTTTTTCCGTGACGAAGAAGGCGCGGACACTCTCCTCTTCATCGACAATATTTTTCGCTTTACCCAGGCCGGGTCGGAGGTTTCCGCGCTGCTCGGCCGTATGCCGAGCGCCGTCGGCTACCAGCCGAACCTGGCGACGGAAATGGGCGAACTGCAGGAGCGCATCACTTCTACGAAAAAAGGTTCTGTGACTTCAGTGCAGGCCATTTATGTGCCCGCCGACGATCTTACCGATCCAGCACCCGCGACAACATTTGCTCACCTCGACGCCACCACGGTGCTTTCGCGCGCCTTGACCGAAATCGGAATTTATCCGGCGGTCGATCCGCTGGCTTCCACGTCGCGCATTCTCGATCCGCGCATCGTCGGGCAGGAGCACTACGACGTCGCCCAAGGCGTAAAGAAGACGCTGCAGACCTACAAGGATCTGCAAGACATTATCGCCATTCTGGGTATCGACGAACTGAGTGAAGATCAGAAGATCAGTGTGGCGCGGGCGCGAAAAATTCAGCGTTTCCTGTCGCAACCCTTCCACGTGGCCGAGCAGTTCACCGGCTCGCCGGGCCGCTACGTAAAAGTTGCCGACACGGTAAAGGGCTTCAAAGAGATTAACGAAGGCAAGTACGACGACATCCCCGAGCAGGCGTTCTATATGAAAGGAACGATCGAAGAAGTGCTCGAGGCAGCAGAAAAGTTGAAAGCCGCGTAAGAGCGGTTCTTGGTCGTTGGTCCTTGGTCTTTGGCCAATGACCAACGACCAACGGTCAACGACGGATGGCTGACGCTTTCCAACTCGAGATCGTGACTCCCGAAAAGATGGTTCTTCGGGATGCAGTGGAAGAGATACAGATTCCTGGCAAGAACGGGTATCTCGGCATCCTGCCCGGGCACGCTCCGCTCATTACCGAACTGGCGGTGGGTGAAATCAGTTACCGCAAAAGTGGGCAGACCTACTATCTGGCCGTTGCCTGGGGATTCGCTGAAGTGCTTTCCGACAAAGTCACCATCCTCGCCGAAACCGCCGAGCGTCCGCAGGAAATCGATGTAGCTCGCGCCCAGCAGTCCAAGCAGCGCGCCGAGGAAGCGCTCAAGAACGGCAAGACGGAAGAGGATTTCACTCACGCCGAAGACTCGCTCAAGCGCGCAGAAACACGGCTCGAAGTCGCTCAAAAGAAGGGTTAGCCAGCCGGACCTCAGTCTTTTATTTAATAGTTATGGGAAACTCTACGCCTCGCGCACTTGTCCACCTGTGCGGCCTGCTTGCAGTGCTCTGCATGAGCACTTTTTGCTGCGCACAGAGTGCGAAGCAAACGGCGGATGGCCTCGATCCGGACGAGTCTGCCATGCACGACTTCATTCTTAGCATGGACAAGGTGAGCCAGTACGCCGCGGTCTCGAAGAAACTGCACGCTTCGGCTGCCGCCGACTCAGTAATGGCGGCTGAGATGAAAAAAGTTGAAGACGCCGACGTCACCAACCTGGGTAAAGTCGCCCTGATCGAAAAATCTCCTCACACCGCCGCATTCCTCAAGGCAAGCGGGATCACCGCGCGCGAATTCGTGCTGGTCCCCATCACCGTGGTCACCGCAGCCATCGCCGCAGCCGCGCAGGACGCGAAAACAAAGCCCCCTGCTTTTGTAAATCCGCTGAACGTCCAGTTCGTGCGCGACCACAGGGCTGAGTTGGCTAAACTTGAATTTTCGGGCGCCGATAGTTCGAGGGATGGCGATTCGGGCGGCAAGGCCTCGGACGATCGCAACTAGGATGCCCGCAACCAAGGTAACCGGTCACTTAATTTCTGCCTCTCCCACCGGCACAATCCGGGTATCGGTGCGGAACTTCCTGTAGTCGCGGTAGCTAACGTCTTCCGAGATGTTCAGGCCCTTAAGAAGTGCCAGGCGCGCGTCCAGCTTCAGCGCAATGTGCCGGGGCAGCCAGACTTCGTCATTGACCCGGGTCTGTTCGATCTGAATGCTGGAACCTTTGTGCAGCCGAAGCAGAAACAGGCCAACCGAAACTGTGTCGATGCACTGCAGGTCCAGCTTTACCCATTGCTTCTCGGCTCGATCCATCCAGACGCGAAAGCGGAATTTGGGCAGGAACTTCGCATCTTTCATGTGGGGCTCGTAACCGGGACGCGGCTCGGCATCGATTACCAGGGTTTCGCGTCCCTCCAGATTTTCTTCTCCCACCATATGGAAGTTGTAGGCGTCGGCGATCTCTTTGACGAACTGGCGGCCTTCTTCGCGGTCTTTTTCCTGCTTTTCCAGGCGCTTCCGGCGGTCGTTCTCGCTTTCGTTCTTTCGCTTCTCGATGATCTTCTGGATCTTCTCATCTTCCTTCTGGGCATCTTTTTCGCTGAGCGGCTTGTCGTCGCGGGCGATCAGCTTTTGCACCGGCTCGTCGTAGAGCACCATGATTTCGTAGGTTTTGGATTCGCTGGACTTCACCTGGTCTTTTCCGTCGAGCTTGTACTCCTCCTCGCGTTGGATATAGGTGTAGTCGCGCTGTTTCTTGTCGTTCTCCATATCTTTTTCGGCAGCTTCGCGGATAAAGTCGCGAATCTGCTCCTGGGAAAGCTGCACGGTTGTCGCGGCATTCCGCCCAGAGCCGTCCGCGGGCTGGCTCTGAGCCAGCGCGGGACAGAACAGGGAGACAACCAGAAGGAGAGAGGCTGCGGACCGCTTCATAGAAACTGCTTCCTCAACGCGAATATCTATTTAGAACTGGGCCAGCCTGCCGGAGATGCCCGGGGTGCCACTCTGATTTTTGGCCTCCGGAATGAACTGGACGACGATAAACCGCGCCGGATCGGCCGCCGCATTGAGAAATGTGGCCTTTCGTCCCGCCGCAATCCAGACGGCGTCGCCAGCCGATTTGCGGATTCGCTCATACTCTCCAGCTTTGAGGTCGATATCGGTCACTGGAATCAGCAGTTCCGCTCCAGGTTTTTCCGGCGGAGGAAAAAGATCGCGGGAAAGCAGCTGTAGGTCGCTCACCGCGGCGGCTCCCAGCGAAATCGAGTTCATGAATTTGGCGTGAGGATCAGTCGGCGGGCTGATTGAAGCCGGTCCATAGTCCCATGTGCCGAGATAAGACTGGTAACCGTAGTTGGTCACTTTGGGATCGAGAAATTCGACAGTGACATTGCGATACTCCGTAGTGCGGTCGTTTCGCAATCCCAGCGCGTGGCCCCCGGGATAAAAACGCACGTCGCCCTGATTGAAGTGAAAGTTGACGATGTCCGACTCGCCTTCCGGCCAGATCACTACGTCACATTCCTGCAGCGCGATCATCAGAAAATTGTGGTCGTGGCGCGCCATGGTCCGTTCCAGAGGCCGCAGGGTGAGCGCGAACACCCGAACCAGATCGTTTGACAGCAACGGCCGGTAATGCGGCGCTGAGGCCATGTCCGGCGCGCCTTGTGCCCAGGCCATGGGCGCCAGAAGTAGCAAGATAAGGATGCGAGACTTCATAAAGAAATTGTATTCCGAAAAGTGAAGAGCAAACACCTATCGAGGTGAAATGACAACTGAAAGGGGAAAGTATCAAGAGGGGAGTCAAATCAGGGGCCTAATATTCTGACGGATCCATCCGAGTATTTGGGGAAAGCGGAATTCGTGCCGGTCCATCGAGCCGTAGATGAAGGCATGTCCATCCGGGCCATCGACCTCGATGTAAGAGCCGTTGCGCCGTAGGAAGACATCGGCAGCGGTGAAGGCGATGCGCTTATTGCCGTCGAGGAAGCCGTGGTTATTTCCGAGCGACTCCATCAGTGCGGCCGCTTCTTCTTCGATGGAGTTGTAATACCCGATTTGCGGACGAAAAACGGCGGCCTCAACAGCGCCCTTGTCGCGGACGCCATGGAGACCGCCGAACATCTCGATCAATCGGTGTTGCATCCGGTAGACTTCTGCTACCGTCAGGTAATCCGACATTTATTTGGCGAGACGCTGCAACAGGTCACGGTTGCGGGCAACCGACTGCTCAAAAGCATCCATCACCTCGGGGCGAACCAGGTGTTGGGAGGGAACCACATTGTGCAGGTAGAACCCGAGCGCCTGCTCAAGCACATGCCGCTTCGTCTGCCCATTCTGCTCCGCCACTGCAACGAACTCATCGTAGAGCTGGGCGTCGATCTCAGGAGTGAATTTTTTGGTCTTGGAGGTTGTGGCTGACATGGCTTTCGCCTCTTGTGCGATTTCTATTTTACCTCGCTATCATGATTAATCAATATAAATCTTGATTTATCCATATGATTGATAATTAAAGCATTAACTCCTATATCTCAGCGATCATAGCCTCCTCTGGTTTCTCCCGCAGGTTATCGCGACTTCTCCGCTTTCCCCAGCGTCTCTGCCCGAAACAATCTGTTATCAATGCGATGCAGGCGCTCGGCCATGCCCGGACGCAGCAGCTTATAGTGAGGGATTTCAAATAAGTAATCGACGACAAACCAGACCGGTTTATCCGTGGTCATCCAGTGCAGATGGTCGAAGCGGGCCAGGTTCACCGGACGGGAAAATGTACGCAGGGTGCGCTCCAGCCGAAGGTTGAAATAGAGATTGAAAAAGCTCATGGCCAGCTCGCGCAGCGAGCGATAAACCGGCTCGCGGTAGCGGCAGCCGGTGAAGTTGGACTTCGCCACCACGCCCCAGTGCCCTTTTACGCGGTAGAGAGCCAGAACGTGATCGGTGTCGTGTTCGGCTTCGAGGTCGAGCAGTAGCGGGGGAAAGCCGTTGGCACGCAGCGCGGCCGCCGCAAAAATCGCCCCTTCCAGGCAATGCGCCGTATTTTCCTGGAGGACGCGGCGTGGCGACCAGGCGGTGTCAGCCAGGTGGTAGGGCATGTCGTCAAGGTAGCGCTGAATTCCGTGCGGATCTTTAAGGCTGCGCAGCTTGCGCAGTTCGGCGGCAGTGAAGCTGTCTATAACTGGGGGCTTGTTCATCCTCGAAGGCAGTTTAGCCGATCAGCGCGACAACACCGTTAACCACGGAGGACACTGAGGACGCTGAGCCATGTGGGCGCGAGCGTCCCGCTCGTGCAAGAAGCGGGAATGACGTCGGGCCCACGAGCGCGATTTTGCAGATGATATCAATGCTTGAGCCGGGCGGCTCTGCCAGTCCACTGGAAAACAGGTCCCTCGACTTCGTGCGCTGCGCGCCGCTCCTGTCGGGATGACAACGAGCGACTAAGCAAATAATTCCGCCAACTCGTGCGGATGGTCGAGGATCGCATCCGGTGGAGCTTCGCAAAGCGTGTGTGGAGCAAAGCCGTAGGTCACTCCGCAGGTCCACATCCCGGCGTTGCGCCCGGTGAGCACGTCTATGGCGGAATCGCCAATGATCACGGCTTCGTGGGGCTGAGTCTTGGTCTCCTTGAGCAGGGAGCGGGCGCCCGCGGGATCGGGTTTCTTAGTGGAAAAGCTGTTGCCTCCGTAAACATGAACGAAAAATTGGCTCATACCAAGCGCTTCGACGATGGCCCGCGAGGGAAGAACCGGCTTGTTGGAGAGCACAGCCATTTTCCGGCGAAAGCCGTTCGCGCCGTGAATCGCGGCCAGACTCTCGCGGATGCCCTCGTACACGCGGGTGTGGTCGAGTTTGTGCGCTTTGTAGTAGGCGAGAAAGTATTCCAGGGCGTGCTTCAGAAATTTTTCGTCCTTCGGGTCGCCCAGCGCTCGCCGTACCAGCACCGGGGCCCCATCGCCTACGTAAGAGGCGACCACTTCGTCGGGCAGTTCAGGACGCTCAAAGTGCCGCAGCATGGCGTTCACCGAGTGCACCAGATCGAGCCGGGAATCAATCAAAGTGCCATCCAGATCAAAGACCAGGAGCTTGATCGCATGCCGGTCGAATTGGCGGTTCAGCTTGATCATTCACTTTCAGGATAAATTAAGCGGAGGCATTCAGCACTCGGCCATCAGCCATCAGCACTCAGCAATCGGCACTCAGGCAACCACCCTGTTAACGCCACATGCCCGGGCTCAAAAACCCCTGCCAAAAGGGTCTGAATGCTGATCGCTGCTGGCTGATAGCTGATAGCTGACTGTTGTTTGCTTCTTCCCCCGCCCTCGATGAAGATTTACAATGCACTACGGCTCTTACACTCGCATCTTGTTACAGTTGCATCTAAGGGAAACGGATGGCGACCACAAAGACCGACCCTAAAGCAGCCGCATTGTCCGAACGCGAGGCCAAGAAAGCCGGCAAGACCTACGAGGGTCTCTCCCGCGATCAACTGATCGACGCCTACCGCTACATGTACACATCGCGGCGGGTGGACGACCGCGAGATCCTGCTCAAGCGCCAACAGAAGATCTTCTTCCAGATTTCCGGCGCCGGCCATGAGGCGGTCGGCGTAGCCGCCGCATTTGCCCTGAAGCCCGGCTACGACTGGTTCTTTCCTTATTATCGCGACCGGGCGTTGTGTCTGGCCCTGGGCGCCACTGCCTATGACATGTTGTTGCAGGCGGTTGGCTCAGCCGACGATCCCAGCTCCGGCGGCCGCCAGATGCCGTCGCATTGGAGCCATCCCCACCTGAATATCGTTACCGGATCGTCACCGACGGGCACGCAGATTCTGCATGCCGTAGGCTGCGCCGAGGTCGGCCGCTACCTGACCGCTCATCCTCACGCCGCCGAAAAAGCTAGCGGGGATTACCGCCAATTCAAGGACGTAAAATTCCACGGCGACGAGATCACCTACGTTTCTCTGGGCGACGGCACCACCAGCGAAGGCGAGTTCTGGGAGTCGTTAAACACCGCCGCCAACGCCCGGCTGCCTCTGATTTTTGTCGTCGAAGATAACGGGTACGCCATTTCGGTTCCCGTCGAAGTCCAAACCGCCGGGGGAAACATCTCCCGGCTGGTCTCCGGCTTCCCCAACTTCCACTTTGAAGAAGTGGACGGAACAGATCCCGTCGCCAGCTATGCCGCCTTTGTGCGCTCGGTCGGGTATTGCCGTGCTGGGCACGGGCCCGCCTTTGTCCATGCCCACGTGATCCGGCCGTACTCCCACTCGCTCTCCGATGACGAACGTCTTTACCGTCCGGATGTAGAACGCCAACGCGATGCCCAGCGCGATCCCATTACCCGCATGCAAATGTTCCTTATTCGCGAGGGCATTCTCGACGAGAAGGGAATCAATCACCTGGAGAAGCAGGTCGATGACGCGCTGCAGGCTGACACCGAGCGCGCCCTTACGGCGCCGGCGCCCACGCCCGATACGGTGACGAAATATATCTATTCCCCCGACCTCGATCCGACTTCTGCGGCTTTCGACACCCAGCCGGTGCATGCCAAGTCCGACGGCGCAGGCGTCGACGCCAAGAAGGCGGCCCCCAAAACCATGGCGGACCTGATCACCGCGACTTTGCGCGATGAGATGCGCCGCGATGAGCGCATCGTGATTTTCGGGGAAGACGTCGCCGACTGCAGCCGCGAGCAGTACCTGAAACAGAAGCTGGTCAAAGGCAAAGGCGGAGTTTTCAAGCTGACCTCCGGCTTGCAATGCGATTTCGGGTCGGACCGCGTCTTCAATTCGCCTATCGCCGAAGCCAACATCGTGGGCCGTGCCACTGGCATGGCGACCCGCGGTCTAAAGCCGGTGGTCGAGATTCAATTCTTCGACTACATCTGGCCCGCCATGATGCAGTTGCGCAACGAACTACCGCTGATTCGCTGGCGCTCGTACAACGGATTTTCCGCGCCCTGCGTGATTCGTGTGGCCATTGGCGGATACTTGACGGGCGGCGCCATCTATCACTCCCAGTGCGGTGAGAGCATTTTTACTCACATCCCCGGCCTGCGGGTGGTGTTTCCCTCAAATGCTCTGGATGCCGCGGGCTTGCTGCGCACCGCGATCCGTTGTGACGATCCCGTGCTTTTCCTGGAGCACAAGCGGCTTTACCGTGAGACCTATGGCCGCGCGCCCTACCCCGGCCCCGACTACATGGTGCCTTTTGGCAAAGCCAAAGTGGTGCAGCCCGGAACCGATCTCAGCGTGATAACTTACGGCGCAGTTGTCCCCAGGGCGCTGCAGGCGGTGCAGAAGCTGGAGCGCGAACATGGTGTCAAAGCGGAGCTGATCGATCTTCGCAGTCTGAATCCCTTCGACTGGGACACCATCGCTGCCTCGGTGCAAAAAACCAGCCGGGCGCTGGTGGCTTATGAAGACAGCCTGAGCTGGGGCTATGGCGCCGAGATCGCCGCTCGCATCGCGGACCAGATGTTCGAGCACCTCGATGCGCCGGTCCGCCGGGAGGCGGCGATGGACGTGTACGTGGCCTACCATCCGGACCTGGAGAATGCCATCCTCCCCCAAACCGCCGACCTGTTCCAGGCGATGAAAGAATTATCGGATTACTAGTGGCCTGACTTACCTCGGAATTTGAACGTGGTACTCGTAGAGAACTATGGACGGGAACTCCTTGAGACGTCGATAGTGTGGATTCGAATTCAGCCAGCGAGGATCGGGCTCCTCGGCAGGGGCGTCGGGGTCATTTTGCCCGTACGCGATCAAAATACCGTCGCTCGGCAAATTCTTCAGCGAATTGTGTAAGCCCTCACTGCTCTCCGGCAGAGCCACCACTCTAAGATTCGTGTAGTAGGCGAAATCAGGGTAATTCATGTTGGTGTACAGCACCGTAGAGGGCGATACGCTGTGGTTCAGGAAGTCGGAGACTTCCATTTCTTCTGAAACAGAGTCATCAATAAAATCCGAATCAAACCGCTGGCGGATCGGCCAAATGCTGAATCCAAGTGCACCGGCGAGAAGCGCCATTCCGGCAACCCGAGGAACCATTCGCCGGCTTGCCAGCAGAGTGCTGAGTCCGATGCCGGCCAGCAGAAACAACGGCGGCAGGAGCGGAATGGCATAGCGAGGTTCCTTGTGGCTCAATGCACTAAAAAAGAACAGCAACGCCACTGCCCACAAGCAGAGGAATGCCTCCCACGTGCGGGAAGGGCGCCCCGGGAAATTCTCGGAAGAGATGAGTTTCGGACCTTCCTGCTTCTCCCTCCAGATTTCAAGTGTCACGCGGCCGGCCCATAACCCCAATCCGAGCAGCGTCACCCAGGAAAGAATGGCGACCGAACGCGCCACAAAATAGAAAGTAGATTCTCTAAAACCACTGAAGTTGTGCCATCCCCTGAAGAAGATAGCCAGGAACCCACCGTACCGGAAGCGCGCCCAGCACAGGTACGGGCCCAATCCCGCAGCAAATCCCGCGCCGCAGGCCAATGCGGCCCTTGCCGGCCGGTTGGCCGCCAAAAGCAGGAGCAAGAGCACCCCGACACTCGAAAGCGAATCGAAACGCATCAGCACAGCCATGGCAAGGCCAAATCCCGCCAATGCAAATCGCAGGTTAGTTTGCTGCTGAAGTGCACGCAGAAGGAGCCAGAATGACAGCAGTATCAACGTCAGGGCGGGGCAATCTGACAACAGGCTGTGGCCTGAGAAATCAAGCACGAATTCCCCGGACGGATCACGAAGCACCCCCACGGAGAAAGGGGTAAAGGCAAGGAGAAGAGAAGCGATCGCCGCAGGAATTGCCCCCACCATCTTGCGGCCCCCCAGGTACAGGAAAGCAGGACCGAGCGCGTTCACCAATGCCACCACGATCCACGCGGCATAATCGCTGTGCCAGAGCAAGAACGTTCCGGCAAAGAGAATCGAAAGCAGCGGAGGACGGCTGTCAATTTCGTTATAGTTGTTCTTGCCGCAACAGATCACTTCCGCATTCTGGATATAGACATTCTCGTCCCAGAAGTGCATCTTCGATAATCCCCAGACCCGCACGATGAAGGCTCCGGCGACAAGGAGCACTAGAAATCCCCATTTAAGGATGACGCGGCGCCGATGCGAGGGCCCGTGACTGGCCGTCACAGGATCGATTTGGGCCACCAGTTGCCGCGCTTCTAGAGGCATGCAGGTCACCGACGCGCGAACGAGTCGTCGACCTACCGGTTCGTTGTGGGAACAGTCAGAACCGGCGTTGCCTTGGGGGAGGCCATGCTTTTGGACTCGGTTCAGCCGTGAGCGTCAGGTTCTACCACCCGGGATTGTAGCGCAGCCCTGCCGGCATTACACTTACGGTTGGCGCCAGGCGAGCTAAGACGAAGCAGACAAATGCTTTGCCGAGCCCTCATTGCCGATTGGTCAGGGGCTGTTTTCAACCCCTTTCCGCCTGTCCAGATACCTGAGTAACGTCTGTAGTACTTTAGTTACGATGTGGGGGTAATGTTAGAACCGAGTGTATAAACACCGCACCTGGTTGTAGCAGGCGCCGCCTTTACCGCTACATATAGCGCCCTTGCGCAAATCCCTCCCAGCCACTTTCCAGAAAACAGGTATAAAACCCGGTAAAACCCGAAGATACGCCTTGACCTTGGCAGTTTCCCGGTTGATATATGCTCAGCACACCTAAATTCACTCGATCACGATTTTTGAACGAGTAATTTTCTCCCAAGTTTGCCCGGCGGCTGGAAAATGGCTGCGTTCAGGGCCTGAATCTGTGGAAAGGGTTTGGAACTATGGCCGACTCGCGTGAAGTCATGAACATTCGCCAGGCGTCGCAATACCTGGGGGTGAGTCCGGACACGCTTTACAAGTATGTAGGCGAGCAAAAGATTCCGGCTTTCAAGCTGGGCAACCGCTGGCGCTTCAAGAAATCGAGGCTGGACCAGTGGATGGAAGAGAAGTCGACCCAGATGGAAGCCAAGAGCAAGAGGAAACCGAAGGCGGCCAGTAAGGCTGCCGGGCAACCGTAAAAGGCGGGCACATGTTTGGATTGGGATCGAAAACGATTGTTGGTCTGGATGTGGGCTCCTCCAGCATTAAAGCGGTGGAGCTGCGGAAGGGGCGCAACGGCATCGAGGTGGCGCACCTGGGCCTGGAAGCACTAGCGCCGGATATCGTCGTGGACTCCATGATCGTGGATTCCGGCACGGTCTCTACGGCCATCTCCAAGCTGTTCACCGATAACCAGATCAAGGCCAAAGCGGTGGCCACGGCGGTGAGCGGACACTCGGTGATCGTGAAGAAGATCTCGCTGCCCTCGATGAGCGACCAGGAATTGGCTGAAACGATCGAGAAGGAAGCGGCGCAGCACATTCCTTTCGATCTGACCGACGTGAATCTGGACTACCAGATCCTCTCCGAAGACGCCGGCAGCCCGCAGATGGACGTTCTGCTGGTAGCCGTCAAGAAAGACAAGATTCTTAACTACACCAACGTACTCTCGATGGCCGGCAAGACTCCGGCTATTGTGGACATCGATGCCCTGGCGCTGCAGAACTGCTACGAGTACAACTACGAACCCGCGCCGGGTCAGGTGGTGGCTCTGTTGAACCTGGGCGCGAGCGTGATGAACATCAACATCGTGAAGGGCACCACGCCTCTGTTCCCGCGCGACGTCAGCGTGGGCGGCCATCAGTACACGGATTCGCTGCAGAAAGAGCTGGACCTGAGCTTCGACGACGCTGAGTCCCTCAAACTGGGCAACAAAGTGGGCACGGTCAGCGAAGACGCCAAGACCCCCATCCTGCAACAGGTGACCGAAATCATCGTGCTGGAGATTCAGAAGACGTTCGACTTCTTCCGCGCCAGCTCGGCGGGAGAGCACATCGAGAAAATTTATCTGGCGGGTGGTTCCTCCAAGGTTCCAGGTTTGGTCGATGCCCTGCGCCAGGAGTTTTCGTTGCCGGTAGAGATCTTCAATCCGTTCCAGAAGATCGGTCTGCCGACGGAAGGTCCGGGAATACAGCTGATCGAGCAGAACGCCGGCCAGATGGCAGTTGCGGTGGGTTTGGCCTTAAGGAGTTTTGAAGACTTATGATCCGAATCAACCTGCTGGGCACACAGAAGGGCAAGAACAAGCGATCCGCCGGAGCCTCGGCTGCCGCCGTCATGGAAGTGGGTGACGTTGGCTCGCCGAAGATGAAGATGCTGGTGGTGCTGGCGCTGGCTGGCCTGATGAATTTGGGCTACTGGTATCAGCTCGACCGGCAGCATCGCGATATCGCCGCCAAGATGGAAGTGGCAGTGCGCAAGAACGCCGAATTGGCGGACGTAAAAGCGCGCTACCTGGAGCGGCAGCGCGAAGCCGAGAACTACAAGCGCCGGGTGGACGTGATCGATCAGTTGCGCGCGGCTCAGGCCGGGCCGGTCAACTTGCTGAACACCATCGGCCAGACGGTCAATGGTACCGAGGCGGTGTGGCTCAATAGCATGAAGGACCAGGGCAACAGCGTCGACATCGACGGTATGGCCCTGAGCGCCGATGCGGTGGCCAGCCTGATTGCCAATCTGCAGAAGACTGGATACTTCAAGAACATCGAAATCAAGGAAACCTACCAGGACGATACCTTCAAAGAAATGCAGGCGTTTAACTTCACCCTGACCTGCGAAAAGGCGAAGTCCTAAGAGGCGGAGAACAATGGCGAACTTTGACGAAATGTCGGGCATTAAGCAGTGGGCAGGTCTGGTGGGGATAGCGGCGGTTCTGACCGTGGCCTTGTATTTCACGGTGTTCAAGAGCCAGCGCGATACCAACACCGCGGCGCAGGCAAGCCTCGATGCCAAGCTCCGCGAAAACGCGGAACTGGAATCCTACCGCCCCAAGCTGGCTGAAATTGAGCGCCAGTTGGCCAGCCTCAAACAGCAGCTCGAAATCGAGCGCAAGATCGTGCCCGACGAGAAAGAAGTGCCGGGCTTCATGAAGATGATGGACGCCGAAGCTGCCCGAGCCGGCATCGAACTGCGGCGCTATACCGCCCGTCCCGCGTCCTCGAAGGACTTCTACACCGAATTGCCCTTCGAACTGGAACTCGACGGCCCCTATTACTCGATGCTGAATTTCTTTGACAACGTGGGGAAATTGGAGCGCATCGTCAACGTCTCCGGGCTGCAGGTTTCAACCACCAAAAAGCCCATGGACGCCAAGGCGAAGCACACCTACCAGTACGCGCCCAACGAGAGCGTCGTGGCCACCTGTACGGCAACCACGTTCTTCAGTCATGACATGGCACCGGCGGCAGTAACGCCCGGAAAACCCGGACAGCCCGCACCGGTTCAGAAGCAGGGGAGCTTATGAAGCTGACAACTGGAATTCTTTTCTTGGGGATGGTGGCGGGAACTGCCTGGGGGCAGAATCCCGACGTCATCGACAACACAAGAAGCACGCTGAACGCGCTGCAACGCAAGCATACCAACGACGAGAACGCCGTTCTGGCGAACTCGCCGGGTAGCGCGGCCACTTCGGCCAGCCCGTCAGGCAGCCAGCCCGTCGCATCCAAGGTTGTCGCCCGGCCAGTGGCAAAAAAAGCCGCCGCCAAGCACAGCTCGGCTAAGGCCGTTGCCAGCAAGAAGTCCGAACCCAAGCAACGCATTGCGGTCGAGGACCAGAAAAAGCCCAAGGAAGCGAAAGCGGATGCGCCCAAACAGATCAATCTGGCGGGCCGCCGCGATCCCTTCATCAGCCCGGTGGTCAATCGCAGCATGATTGGTTCAGGCTGCAGCGTCGGCAAGCGTTGCCTGGCCATCGACCAGATCAACCTCAAGGGTGTGGTGAAGTCGGACGGAGGCATGATTGCCGTTGTCGTCAACTCACTGGACAAAGCTTATTTCCTGCACGAGAACGATCCGGTGTTCAACGGCTACGTGGTCAAGATTACCGGCGACTCCATCGTATTCAAGGAAACGGTGCAGGACAGGATGGGCAAGCCGTTTACCCGGGAAGTAACTAAAAAGATCACCACGTCGGCAGTCTAGGCGGCGAAAGAATCAAGCCGGGAAACCGGCAGAAGCGAATCTTGCGAGAAAGATCACGGGGCGAGCCAAAAAGGGCAAAGCCCGTTGGGGAGAGTGAAATGCGAAAGCGATTTCTTGCTACTTTGATGTCGTTGCTGGTAGTGGCCATCATTACCGCAACGGCCCAGACCCAGGGCGCAGCCCCGGAGGCTTCCAAGCCCGCCGCGCTCAGGGGCGTCAGCGTCGTGCCCACAGATGACGGCGTGAATGTGGAGATCAACGCCCACGGCGCCGTGAAGCCACGCCTGAGCACGCTGGATCATCCAGCGCGGGTGGTGGTGGATCTGCCCAACACGGTGATTGCCTCCTCGCCTCGACTCATCGACGTCTACAGCGACGGAGTAAAAGCCGTTCGCCTCGGCACCGAAGGCCAGGCCACGCCGAAGACCCGCATTGTGATCGACCTGATGCAGGCGTGCCGCTACGAGATGGTGTCCGGCAACGACAACCGGATGGTTCTGAAGCTGTACACCAAGCCGGCCGCCGCCAAGATTTCGGCCCCGGTCGCCACCGCCAAGACAGAAGTTGCCGCCGCCCCAACGGCCACTCCAGTCGCGGCTCCGGTCACCGAAGCCAAGCTGTTGCAGACCTCGCTGGCTCAGACTTCGGCTCCGGCGACTGCCTTTGCCTTTATCGAACCTTCTTACCGGCCCAAGGATTCGGTTGCCGGGGATGATGC
Organism: Terriglobales bacterium; assembly: GCA_036265205.1. Lineage (GTDB taxonomy): Bacteria > Acidobacteriota > Terriglobia > Terriglobales > Acidobacteriaceae > JAIQFF01. The sequence goes on along the minus strand of DATAPL010000006.1, from coordinate 70,012 downwards.
CAAGCCGGCCGTGATCGAGCCTTCGGCTCGCGCCACCGCCGCCGCCGGCAAGTTCGCCGCGCGGCCGGAAGGCAGCCCGCTTCCCGCCACCAGCGCTGCCATGCAGTCCCAGCCGGCCGTCAACATGGCTGCCGAGCAGAAGGTGCAGGCGCAACAGGCGCCCGCCGTCACCGGTCCGAAATACACCGGCGAACCGATCTCGGTGAACCTGAAGGATGTAGACCTGAAAGATTTCTTCCGCCTGATCCACGAGATCAGCGGCCTGAACGTAGTGCTCGATCCCAACGTCAAGGGCTCGCTCACCATCGTGCTCGATGACGTGCCGTGGGATCAGGCATTGGACATCGTTCTGAAGAACAACGACCTGGCGCGGCAGCTGGAAGGCAATGTGTTGCGCATCGCCACCGTCGAGACCATGCGGAAAGAAGCTGAGTCTCGCCGGGCCCAGGTGGAAGCCGAGGCTCTGGCCGTCGACAAGGTTACGGTCACCCGTTTCCTCAGCTACGCTCATTCCAAGGACGTCGTTCCCACGGTCAAGAGTTTCCTGACCCAGCGCGGCGATGTGATCTCTGACGATCGCACCAACGCTCTCATCATCCAGGACATTCCTTCGGTGATGCCGGCCATCGACCGCCTGCTCACGCAGCTCGACCGCAAGACGCAGGAAGTGGAAATTGAAGCCCGCGTAGTCGCGGCCACCCGCAGCTTCGCTCGCGACATCGGCACCCAGCTTGGTTTTGGCTGGGGTAACGGAACCAGCGCGGTTGGCGGCGCCTCCTCCGTCGGCACTTCGCCGACTACGGTTGGCGGCTTGACCCCCGGCTACATCACCACCGGCGGCACCACCACCGGAAGCCAGATTCCGTTGTTCTCTAACCTGCCGGTCACCAGCCCGACCAGCGGTCTTACCTTGATCAATGCCAGCAATAACGTCCGAATCGATGCCATCCTCACCATGGCCGAGTCGCGCGGCTTGCTGAAAATTCTGTCCCGTCCGCGAGTGGTTACCCAGAACAACATCCAGGCGCTGGTTCGCCAGGGCGTCCGGGTACCCATCGTGACCCAGGCTCAGTTGGGTGGACCGCCCACCGTGACTTACGTGGATGCGTTCCTGCGCTTGACCGTGGTTCCGCAGATCACCTCGGAAGGCACCATCTTCCTGAACGTGGACGTGGAAAACACCACGCCCGACTTCGGTCGCACGGTTCAGGGCAACCCCACTCTCATCACCCAGCAGGCTACCACCCAGGTGCTCGTAACCGACGGTGGCACGGTGGTGATCGGTGGCGTCATTCAGACTCAGAACTCGATCAACATCTCGCAGGTTCCGTTGCTCGGAAACATCCCGATGCTGGGCAACCTGTTCAAACACACTACGGTCAGCACCTCCAACCAGGAGCTGATCTTCTTCATCACGCCGCGCATCATTCAGACATAGTAACGGCAGACTTACCACGGGGTAGAAGTAAAACAGCCGCCGGCTTCCTGAAACTCAGGGCCGGCGGTTTTGTTTTGCCCGCAATAGACCACGCCCTCTTGTAAACAACTCCCCGTCTCACCAAATTCCAGAAGCCTCGATATGAATGATTCAGACATTGGACAAACAGCAAGCTGAAAACCGCCATCCGGCTTTATGAATCGATCGGATTCAAGCACCTGGCTGCTGATCGAACGACCCCCTCCCCGTATGCGCGGGCCGACGTCTACATAGAAATGATTTTGGCTTGAAAGCCTCTCCACATCCGTCCATCGCGCCTGCGTTGTAGTCGAGCGACGGCGTCCAGTCTACTAGTTGACGGTAAACGTCATACTGTTGGACGTCTCGCTCATCGTGGTGGTGCCGCCACCGTACGGGCCGCCCGGAGTACTGCTGCCCGGATTGGTTACGGTTACCGCAACACTTCCGGCGCTGGCGACGGCTGAAGCGGGAATCGCCACCGTAAGCTGGTTCATTGCTGGATGGGTTGTGGCCTGCGCCTGCCCATTCCAATTGACTACCGCATTCGCGTTAAAGGTGGTGCCGTTAACTGTCAAGGTGAACCCGGGGTCGCCGTGATTGGCGGTGTTGGGCACGACTGCTGAAATCACCGGAACCAGTCCGGCCTGCGGGGCCGCAGCCTTGGGAGCGCTATATCCGCATCCCAATGACGCTATCGCGAGCAAGAACACAAATGCAACCTTCATTACCTTCCTCCGTCGGGAATTCCCATACGGAGATATTTATCAAAGCGCAAACCAGCGAGTGTCAGACCCTGGTCATCATTTTGTAAAGAACATGTCCATGAGATCTCTAGCGGCGGGTGGTTTTCGAATCGCTGTCGGAATCAGGAGAGCAGGGCACGAGGGAATGATGTTACAAAGACGGTCACCAAAAAGATTTTAGTGTTAGTGGATGACTAGCGGAGTACTGCCTCTGAAAACCAGCGGACGATGATGCAGTCATTTAGGACAAACCGCCGCCCGCACATGACCTGCACACCACCCACTTGCTAAACTCCTTTGATGGACCACAAAGGCCGTCAGGAGCATCTGCGGAATTCTCTCTCCAGCCATCGCCTGGACGCCCTGCTGGTCACTCATCTTCCCAATATTCTCTATCTTTGCGGATTCAGCGGCAGTGCCGCCGCGCTCGTCCTGACCGGGAACAAAAGCGTATTCTTCACCGACGGACGTTACACCGCCCAAGCCCAGGTGGAAGTGCGCGGGCCGCAAATCGTCATCACCCGCAAGGCGCCACTGCTGGCCGCCGCAGAATGGCTCGCTACTCATCACCGGCGAGGGCCTGTTCGGCTGGGCATTGAGGCGGAACAGATAACTGTAGCCGCCCGCAACCGGCTGGCCACCCTCTTGTCCTCGAAGTTCCGCCTGCGCCCAGCGCCTGCGCTGGTGGAACGCGCCCGCATGGTGAAAGATGCGGACGAAATAAAGCGCATTCGAGCAGCCGTCTTGCTGGGCGCCGGTCTTTTTGATCGGGCGATTGAAAGCATTCGCCCTGGAGTCAAAGAGTCGGTAGTCGCTGCGGAGATGGAATATGCCGCCCGCCAGGCTGGCGCCGAGGCCATGTCGTTTCCAACCATCATCGCTTCCGGCGAACGCTCCTCTTTACCCCACGGGCGGGCGTCGCAGGCCGCCATCGCTCGCCAGGGATTCGTGGTCTGCGACTTCGGTGTTATACTCACCGGTTATTGCTCCGATATGACCCGCACCGTGTATGTGGGTCGCTCCTCTGCAAAGGTCCGCAGAGCATACCAGGCGGTCAAGGAAGCTCAACAGGCGGCGGTGGATGCGGTAAAGCCCGGCGTGAGCGTCGGGGAGATCGATTATGCCGCACGTAAGTCATTGAAAAATAGCGGTTTAGCGAAATATTTCACGCATTCGACTGGTCACGGGGTAGGCTTGGAAATTCACGAAGCGCCGCGCGTGGCCGCCGGTCAGTCCGAAATCCTGCGACCGGGTATGGTAATTACGGTCGAGCCTGGCATTTACATCCCGGGCGAGTGGGGCATCCGGATTGAAGATATGGTGGTTGTCACAAGCACCGGGTGCGAGGTCTTAACACCCACCAGCAAGCAACTTGTCACGATTTGATATGGCCGTCGTTACCGGACACTGGGCCGGGCACCAAAGGGTGATCCGGCAGTTTGTGCGCTTATCCGGCGGACGCACACGAAGGTAGAAGTCGGTCCCACCTCATACGATGAATCAGAAAGAGCTAAAAGAACTCATCGAGTTCTTAATTGAAAAGGACATCGCCGAGTTTGAACTCGAGCGCGGCGACGTCAAGGTGCGCATCAAGCGGGGAAGCGATCCGGTGGTTGCGGCGCATGCGCCTGATGCCCGCTTTTTTGTCCAATCCTCGCCGCCTCCATCTGCAGAGACCGGCGCGGCTCCGGCGGCGGCCGGCCCACCGGCTGCGCCTCCTGCTGCGTCGGCTCCGGCGCCCGAGGAAGGCTTGCACATTGTCCACTCGCCTATCGTGGGCACGTTCTATGAATCGCCTTCCCCAGGATCTCCGCCCTTTGTGAAGCCGGGCGACATTGTGGAAGCGGGTCAGATTCTGTGCATTGTGGAAGCCATGAAGTTGATGAACGAAATCGAATCGGACGTAGCGGGTGAGATCGTGCAAAAGCTGGTCCCCAACAACGCGCCCATCGAATACGGGCAGGAGCTTTTCGCCATTCGCCCGCGTAAGTAGTGCAGGGAACAGAAAATCGGTGCAACATTCTGTCATCCCGACCGAAGCGAAATGGAGGGACCTGCTTTCCGTCAGCTCAACGTGTCCCCCTAAGGGCCATACGGCGCGCTCAGCTCGCGCCGGTTTTTTGTCTTGAAAACGAATGTTCAAGAAAATTCTTATCGCTAATCGCGGAGAGATAGCCCTGCGGGTGATTTGTGCCTGCAAGGAGCTTGGCATCCGCACTGTCGCCATCTACAGCGAAGCCGACCGCAATTCGCTGCACGTCCGTTTCGCGGACGAAGCTATTTGCATCGGCCCGCCGCAACTGGCACAGAGCTATCTCAACATTCCCACCGTAATCAGCGCCGCGGAAATCGCCAACGTGGACGCCATTCACCCCGGCTACGGCCTGCTGGCCGAAAATGCCAACTTCGCGGAAGTCGCCGAAACCTGCAACATCAAGTTCATCGGACCGCCGCCGGAAATTACCCGGCTCATGGGCGAAAAAGAAAAGGCCCGCGCCGCCATGAAGAAGGCTGGGGTCCCAATCCTGCCGGGTTCGGACGGCATTCTGGCCAGCGACGGCGAAGCCATGGAGTGGGCAAAACAAGTCGGCTTCCCGGTAATTATCAAAGCTTCCGCCGGAGGCGGCGGGCGCGGCATGCGCATTGTGCGCAGCGAAGAGGAACTTCCCGCGCTCTTCAAGGCGGCGTCGTCGGAAGCGGCGGCGGCTTTCGGCAACGGCGATCTCTACATGGAAAAATTTGTGGAGCGCCCCCGCCATATCGAGTTCCAGATTCTTGCCGATCAGTACGGCCAGGTGGTCAGCTTGGGCGAGCGCGAGTGCTCCATCCAGCGCCGCCACCAGAAGCTTCTGGAAGAATCGCCCTCCACGCAAATGTCCCCGGAACTGCGCGACCAGATCGGCAAAGTGCTCTGCTCCACCCTCTCCGAGATTGGCTACGTTAACGCCGGAACCATCGAGTTCCTCATGGACGAAGACCGCAAGCTTCACTTCATCGAGATGAACACTCGCATCCAGGTGGAGCATCCGGTCACGGAAATGGTGACCGACGTTGACCTGGTGAAGAGCCAGATCCTGCTGGCCGCCGGCGAGCGCATGGAAAATGTTTTACAGGGTCCGGTGCTGCATCGCGGACACGCCATCGAATGCCGCATCAACGCCGAGCACCCTGAGAAATTCACCCCCTCGGCGGGAAGAATTACCACCTTCAACCCTCCCGGCGGCACCGGCGTGCGCATCGATACCGCGGCCTATGCCGAAGGCGTGATCCCGCCGTACTACGATTCCCTGATTGCCAAACTGATCGTGCGCGGCAAAGATCGCGCAGAAGCCGTTTCCCGCATGAGCCGCGCCCTTGAGATGTTCATCATCGAGGGCATTTTCACCACAATTCCACTGCACCGCAGAATCCTTGCCGATCCCGATTTCCGCGCCGGCAAAATCGATACTACGTTCATCGAAAGATTCCTGGCGCAGAGCAGCAAGCCAGCGGATCGGAAGCCGGAAACGGTAAAAACGTAGCGGGAATGTGGGGCGTGCACTCTTGTCCGCCACTGTTGAAGTTGATTTTGGCTTTGATTTTGATTGGTCGTCCGCCCGAGTCATTTAGCAAGACAGATCTAAGTCAAAAGCGGCGGGCAAGAGTCTCTGCCCCACATCAGTTTGTATGATTCTGCTGCCGCGCCTTTACGCCATCCTCGACAGCGCCAACTTCCCGGATACGGCGGCCTTATGCGCGTCCGCCCAGGAGTTGGCCGCCGCAGGAGTCACCCTTCTTCAGTATCGCAACAAATCCGGCAAGGCCCGGCAGATGCTCGAACAGGCGTGCGAACTGAAACGCCGCCTCGGCAACTCCATAAAACTGATCATGAACGACCGCGCTGATCTTTGCATCGCGGCGAACTTCGACGGCGTCCACGTGGGACAGGATGACCTGTCCCCCGAAAGCGCGCGCAAGGTAATTGGTAATGCGCTTTGGCTGGGCGTCTCCACGCACAATGCCGAGCAACTGGCCGCCGCCGACAAGACCACCGCCGACTATCTCGCCATAGGCCCGGTTTTCTCCACCGCCAGCAAAGCGAATCCCGATCCTGTAATTGGCCTCGAAGGCCTCCGCCAAGCCCGAGGGTTAACCCGAAAGCCACTAGTGGCCATTGGTGGAATCACCCGGGCAAACTGCCGGTCGGTCATTGAATCGGGGGCTGACGCGGTGGCGGTGATATCTGACTTGTTACCGGATCCGCGCAAATCAGCAGAGGAATTTTTCCGCATATTGGGGTAAAGTCGAGGCTCCTGCTAGCCCATGCTTTTCGCCGGCGGGTCGCCTGCGGCCACACGAACCCTAAGGAGGGCTGTGAGTACCGAGACCACGCCACCCAAACCGGCTGCCGCCATCGACTGGGACCTCCATAGCCGTCAGGATAAAGAACTGGTAAAAGGCCTGGGCCTGACCAGCGCCACCATGCTGGTTATGGGCTCCATGATCGGCTCCGGCATTTTCATCGTATCCGCGGAGATCAGCCGCGAAGTCGATTCGCCCGCCCTGCTGATCGGGGCTTGGCTGGTAACCGGCTTTCTCACCATCGTGGGCGCGCTGAGTTATGGCGAACTGGCGGCCATGATGCCGCGCGCCGGCGGACAATACGTCTACCTGCGAGAAGCCCTGGGGCCGCTTTGGGGATTTCTCTACGGCTGGACTCTCTTTTTGGTGATTCAGACCGGAACCATCGCCGCCGTCGGAGTGGCATTCGGCAAGTTCCTCGGCATTTTTTTTCCGTCGATCTCTTCTTCAAACTGGATTCTGCACTTCTGGAAGGTTCCTCCCATTCACATCGGCCCGATGGTACTGGGGAATATGGAAACCGGACTCAGCACGCAGAATCTGGTGGCAATCCTGGTGGTGGTCGTGCTTTCGGTAGTCAATATCTTCGGACTGAAAACCGGGGCACTGATTCAGAACGTGTTTACCGCCGCCAAAGTTTCCGCGTTGTTGGGGCTGGCCGTCCTGGGACTTCTGATCGGGCGGAATGCACAAGCCATCGCGGCAAACTTTAGCGGACATTTCTGGCACAACGCAGGTTTAACCGCCCAGCATGCCGTCCAGGTCGGAGTGGGCGGTCCGATGGTGCTTGTGGGCACGTTGACCATCCTGGCCGTGGCTCAGGTTGGATCTTTGTTTTCCGCCGACGCCTGGAACAACGTGACCTTCACCGCCGGGGAAGTGAAGAACCCCAGCCGCAATCTGCCGCTCTCCCTGGCACTAGGAACCGGCGTCGTCATCGCCCTGTATGTTGCCTGCAACTTTATTTACCTGAACGTCCTGCCCTTGGACGGCAGCGCGACCGGTGCCACCATTCTGGAACGTGGTATCAAGTTCGCCACCGAGGACCGAGTGGGCACTGCGGTCATGACTCAAATGCTGGGGACTGCCGGAGGAACGCTGATGGCCATCGCCATCATGCTTTCTACCTTCGGTTGTTGCAATGGCCTGATACTGGCGGGCTCGCGGGTTTATTACGCCATGGCCAAGGATCGATTGTTTTTCAAAAGCGTGGCCCGGCTGCATCCTACCTACAAGACGCCGGCGGTTTCACTCATGGTGCAGATGGCATGGACTTGCATCCTATGCGTCTCGGGCAGTTACGGACAGTTGCTTGACTACATCATCTTTGCGGTACTGGTTTTCTACATTCTCACGATTTTCGGACTGTTCGTTCTCCGGCGGACGCATCCCAACGTGGAGCGCCCCTACCGGGCGATTGGTTACCCGGTTCTTCCCGCCATTTATATTGTGATGGCTTTGTTTATCGATATCGTACTATTGCGCTACAAACCGCAGTACACGTGGCCGGGGCTGATCATCGTGTTGTTAGGAATCCCGGTGTATTTCTTGTGGTCGCGGCGTTCAGCCGAGCCGGTCGCTGGATCTTAAAGGCTCCAGGCGCGACCCGGGAAGGGCACGATTTTGGTCGTGGCGCACAAGCTCAAAACGCACGCGGCTTGAGCCGCTGCGGTTGGCTTCTGGATTTTGGCATGTTGTTCCTTCGGCACTCAACATCGCCGAAGCTCGACATCAAGGAGAATTGAAACGCATGGCAAATCTCTGGGCTAGAAAGCCCCTGAACATGCTTTTGGCGGAAGCCGGCGAATCCGGCGAACACAGCCTGAAGCGGACCCTCGGACCTTTTCAGCTGACCGCCCTCGGCGTGGGCGCGGTCATTGGCGCAGGCATCTTTGTGCTCTCCGGACTAGGCGCGCATTATGCCGGCCCTGGCCTGATGCTTTCTTTCGTGGTCTCCGGACTGGGATGCGCTTTTGCAGCCTTGTGCTATGCGGAATTCGCCGCCATGATTCCCCTGGCCGGCAGTGCCTACACCTACGCCTACGCCACTCTGGGTGAACTCTTCGCCTGGATTATCGGCTGGGACCTTACCCTCGAGTACGCCATGGGCGCCAGCACGGTATCGTCGGGATGGTCGAACCACTTCATCGAACTGCTTGATATCTTCCACATCAAAATGCCGCTGTGGCTGGCCTACGACCACTGGACCGGACTGCGCGCCGCGGAAAATATCGTAGCCCGGCAGATGGCGCACGCTTCCGACCCCTCGCTTCTTCCCGGTACACAAGCCTTCCTGAACAAGGTGATGGCAATCACCATGGAGCGCTCACCCCAGCTGACCCAGGGAGCTCATGATCTGTTGCATGCTCCGAAAATGTTCGGAGTCGAAATCGGATGGAACCTTCCCGCCTTCATCATCGCCCTGATCATCACCGCCATTCTCGCCATCGGCATCAAGGAGAGTGCCCGCTTTAACGCCACCATCGTGGTGATCAAAGTTTCCGTGGTGCTGTTCGTGATCGGGCTGGGTTTCCGCTATGTGACCGCCAGCAATTGGGGTGGAGACTGGCATACTTTCGCGCCTATGGGACTTTCCGGCATCGGCGCCGGCGCGGCTTATATATTTTTCGCCTATATCGGATTCGATGCGGTTTCCACCACCGCCCAGGAAGCCAAGAATCCGCAGCGTGATTTGCCCATTGGAATTATCGCTTCGCTGTTGATCTGCACCGTGCTTTACATCGCCGTGGCCGCTGTCCTTACCGGCATGGTGCCGTGGCGCGAAGTCAACATTGAAGCGCCCATCGCCCGCGCCTTTATGGATCGCGGCCTCACCGGAGCCTCGCACATCATCACCCTGGGCGCGCTTGCTGGACTTACCAGCGTGATGCTGGTCATGCTCCTCGGCCAGACTCGCGTTCTTTACTCGATGGCCAACGACGGTCTGCTGCCCAGGAAATTCTTCGCCGACATTCATCCCAGGTGGCGCACCCCGTGGAAAAACACCATTCTGGTGGGACTGCTGGCCGCCGTAGTGGGAAGCTTGGTTCCGATCGACGATATCGGAAAAATGGTCAACATCGGAACCCTGCTGGCCTTTGTGATCGTATGCATCGCGGTGATTATGCTGCGGCGCACCGATCCGCAGCAGGCGCGCCCCTTCCGCACGCCCTGGGTGCCGGTAGTGCCCATTCTGGGCGTCATATTCAATGGCTATATGATGTACCGCCTGGGCTGGATTAACTGGGCCCGTCTGATCATCTGGCTGGCGATCGGGCTGGTTGTCTATTTTACCTACGGACAGAAGCACAGCAAAGTGCAGGCGCTAAGCGCCGGTAAGAAGTAGGCTGCCCAGTCTTCGGTCGTTGATCGTTAATCGTGATCGATGGTCGTTGACCCAGGCGCCACTTTAGCTCGCGCATCTCATACAGGCCAGAAAGTCGGAACCCAAAGAACCTGTCCCCTCCACTACGCTTGCTGCGCCGCGCTCCGGTTGGGATGACAAGGCTAAGGACCGGCGACCAACGGCCGGCGACCAAGGGACCAACACGCAACGCCCAACCATGAAAGCACTGCGCAATCTCCGGCTTATCGGTCTGGCGCTGCTCGGCCTTACCGTTATCGGAACGTCGGGCTTTCACTTCATCGAGGGCTGGTCCTGGTTCGACGGCTTCTACATGGTGGTCACTACCTTTACCACCATTGGATACCAGGAAACTCATCCCCTCTCGCATGCCGGACGAGTATTCAATGTTGGCCTGATCATCGTGGGCGTTTCGCTGGTGTTTCTCGCCATCGGGTCGTTAACCCAGGCTTTGCTAGAATTTGAGCTGGGCAGCTTCTTCGGCAGGCGGAAAATGGAACGTGAAATCGGCCGGCTTTCAGAGCACTACATCATTTGCGGCGCCGGACGCGTCGGCCGAAGCGCGGCGCGCGAGCTCGCCGGCAAGCAGGTGCCCTTCGTCATTATTGATCAAAGTACGGATCGGGCCGCGAACTTCTCAGAAAACTGGCTGACCATCGTAGGCGACGCTACCCAGGGGCAGACTCTGCGCGATGCGCACATCGAGCGCGCCCGAGGATTGGTAGCCGCTACCACCACTGACGCTACCAATCTCTACATCGTACTGACCGCGCGCGAGTTGAATCCTCAGCTCAAGATTATCGCCCGCGCCAGCGAGGAGGACGCCGAAAAGCGGCTGCTGAAAGCCGGCGCTGACTCGGTGGTTCTGCCCTACCTGTTCGCCGGGCAGCGGATCGCGCGCTCATTTCTTCAGCCTCACGTGGTGAATTTTATCGATTCCGCCACCACCCACCTGGGAAGGGATCTTGAGATTGGAGAAATCTGCGTGGCCAATGCCTCCACGGTGGCCGGCAAGACAATTGAGACTTCCCGCATCCGCCAGGATTGCGGCGCCGTGATCCTGGCTATCAAGCGGCAAGAGAAAATGGACTTCAACCCCTCGCCAGACGACCGCATTGAAGCCGGCAACTTCCTTATTGCCATGGGCGATCCTTCGCAACTGCGGCAGTTGGAGCGAATGGCAGCGGCTCAGCCATGAAAATCGTTTCCGCGGCGGAAATGCGCGAAATCGACCGCGTAACCTCCGAGCGCTTCGGTGTTCCCTCCCTGACCTTGATGGAGAATGCCGGAACCGCGGTGGCTGAGTTCGTGATCTCGCAATTTCCTGCGGCCAAGCGCATCGGGGTAATTTGTGGCAAGGGCAACAACGGCGGTGACGGTTTTGTGGCCGCCCGCAAGCTGCATACTGCGGGAAAAGATGTTCGCATACTGCTGCTGGCTGAGCGCTCTGAGTTGCGTGGCGATGCTGCGGAGATGTTCACTAAACTGCCCGTCGCCCCGGTGGAGGCGTCCTCCCACGAGCAACTGAATGCTGACCCCGCACGCGCCGCCTTCAATCTCGATGTTCTGGTTGATGCCGTCCTCGGCACCGGCTTTCGCCCCCCAGTGAGCGGGCTCTACGCCGAGGCCATCGTAATGCTCAACGCCAGCGCGGCACCGGTGGTCGCGGTGGACATTCCTTCCGGCGCCGACGCGGACGTCATGGGCGATCAAGTGGGCGCAGTGGCGCGGGCGGATGCGGTGGTGACCTTCACCGCGCCGCGTCCTGCCCACATTTTCGGGATGCTTACAGCCGGGCCGACGGTCATTTCCCCCATCGGTTCGCCGGACCAAGCCATCCTCTCTTCGTCGGCCCTCAACCTGATTACCGCTCGCGACGTCGCGCCGCTGATAGGTCCACGTCCACGGGCGGCAAATAAAGGAAATTTCGGCCATGTGTTGGTGCTCGGCGGTTCCCTCGGGAAGGCTGGCGCGGCGGCCATGGCTGGGATGGCGGCGTTACGGGCCGGCGCAGGCTTATCGACTGTGGCGACGGCGAAATCGGCCCTTGCGACGGTGGCCGGGTTTCATCCTGAACTCATGACCGAGCCGCTGGAAGAAACCGGCGCCGGCAGCATTTCGCTGCACGCTTTTCAACAAGGACGTATTGATTCGTTGGCTGAACAGACAACTGTGCTCGCGGTTGGGCCGGGAATTTCGCGCAGCCCTGAGACGGCGGAGTTCGTAAGGAGCGTAGTCGGCAAATATAAGCTCCCAATCGTGCTCGATGCCGATGGCCTGAACGCCTTCGAGGGACGTTCCTCCGAGTTGAAAAACGTGGCAGGCACACTGGTGATCACGCCCCACCCCGGCGAAATGGCGCGGCTTACCGGTTCCACCGTGGCTGCAATTCAGCGCGACCGGCTGAATGTGGCTCGCACTTTCGCCCGCGAGCACAAACTTGTTGTGGTGCTTAAGGGTCACCGCACTTTAATTGCGCGTCCGGACGGAATGGTTTGGGTGAACACCACGGGAAATCCTGGCATGGCGACCGGGGGCACAGGCGACATCCTCACCGGCATGGTTTCCGGTCTGATAGCCCAGCACCGTGATTGCATTCCGGATGGGGTAATGGCCGCAGTTCACCTCCACGGCTTGGCCGGAGATGTAGCGCGAGAGAGCATGGGAGAGCACTCGCTGGTCGCAACCGACTTGCTCAAAGGTTTGCCGGAGGCATTCCGCCGGACGCGGCAAGCGGCGCTGGAGCCGCGAGTCACGCTCTACGGTTAAGCGGTTTTCGCCCGGCAGCATCGTCCTTCCGAACATTACCAATCCGGAACTTAGCTTCTATCGGCATGATGCGGCGGCAGTTTTGCCATCCTGGCCCGGGATCTGGCACCAGCGTCCGGACACATGCCTTCCGTAACCTGTCGCCGGGCCGGGGCGCGTGGGATATTGGCATTCTTATGACTCACTTCCCCCAAGTGCACCCGCAGCGCCGCTCTCCTCGTATCCAGGTTGGTGGTTCGATTGCCGCACTCGTCATGCTGGAAGACGGTCAGCGCGCCAAGGCCAAACTTCAAACCATTTCCGTAACCGGCGGCCTGTTGCGCCTGGGCCAATCCTTGAGTCAAGGTGACTTCGTGGAGGTTGCTTTTCACCTTCACGGCGGCCCGGTGCGCGGCATGGCCGAAATGCTCAGCCCGGTTCGAGTCGCGAGCGAAGGATCATTGCAGCCGTTCCGCTTTGTGGCACTCGGCGATGACGACCATCGCGCCCTACGCATGGCGGTGGATTCATTCAGCGACCGTAGTTTTCAGGGAATCCGATCCAGCCAGTGGTCGGGATCGAAAATGCTCTAGCCGTTGCAGTTTTTCGCGGATACTGAAAACGGCGGCCCATATCAGGCCGCTCTTCCCAGCCGAATCGCTATACTGGTTCGAACCTCCGACCCAGCATGGCCACGCAAGAGTTCATCACTCATTCTCCTGAAGAGACGGTTGCCCTGGGCCGCTCTCTGGCGGCAAGGCTAGCTCCGCCTAAGCTGGTAGTGCTGCGCGGCGAACTGGGCGCCGGCAAAACCACTCTGGTCAAGGGCATTGCCGAAGCTTTCCAGGCCGCCTCCGCCGAGGACGTCACCAGCCCGACCTTCACTCTGGTCCACGAGTATCGCGGACCTGCAGTCAACCTCTACCACATCGATCTGTATCGCATCGATACGCCTCGGCAGCTGGAAACTCTCGGGCTCGACGACCTCATGGCCGATAACAGTATTCTGCTGGTAGAGTGGGGAGAGAAATTCCCCGACTTGGCCCGGCATCAGGACGCTGAAATCGCCCTGGAGCGCATGGGGGAATCAGGGCGACGGGTCCGATTCACCACCCGTTAATCCCCGGCTTGGGGCACATTTTGCCTGAATGCGGAGCCAGAAAGAATTGAGAGTCAGTCAAGTTGTATTAGCCTGCTTCATGCTGGGTATTGCGTCGTGCACGGCCCAAAGCTCCCCACAGCAAACCCAGCCCGCCCGTACGCCCGTTCCGTCCCCCTCCGCTTCGTCTCCGCAGCAATCCGGGAGCGCCGGTACGACTGTTCAGGACAATAAGACCCAAGACCAGACCCAAAACACGTCGAAGGATCGCCTCTTCTTTGCATTGCCAAATTTCTTGACCGTAGAAGATGGCCGCCAGACGCAGCCTCTGACGCCTGGGCAGAAATTCAAGGCAGTGGCCAGAGGCGCCTTCGACTACACGCAGATTCCCTGGTACGCCGCAATTGCCGGAATAGGTCAGGCGAGAAATGACGAACCCGACTTTGGCCAGGGATGGGAGGGCTACGGCAAACGTCTTGGATCTGCGTTTGCCGACGGCACGATCGAAAATTTCATGGCTGGAGCCATTCTTCCTTCCTTGTTGCGCCAGGATCCTCGTTACTACCAGATGGGGCAAGGCGGGTTCTTGCATCGCGCGACTTATGCTGCAACTCGGGTCCTGATTACGCGCTCTGATTCGGGGCATAAAGAGTTTAACTTCTCCGAGATTTTGGGGAGCGCGCTTTCCGCCGGCATTTCCACCTATAGCTACCATCCCCGGAGCGATCGGAATATATCCGACACCGCCGAGGTGTGGGGGTCACAGGTTGGCTACGATACGATCACCATCATGTTGAAAGAATTCTGGCCGGACATTCGGCGCAAAATAATGAGGAAGAAGACTGCCAGCGGGAACCAGGAACAGAGAACCCATAACTGAACTTAAAACCCTGCCAATCAAAACCCCATGATGTTGTAACCGCAGTCCACATAAATCACTTCGCCGGTAATTCCGGAACTGGCGTCCGAAGCCAGAAACACGCCGGTTGCGCCCACTTCGTTTACATCCACATTGCGTTGCAACGGCGCCCGCTCTGCATGCGACTTCAGCATCTCGCTCAGGCCAGAGATGCCCCGAGCGGCCAGTGTCTTGATGGGGCCGGCAGAGATGGCGTTCACCCGGATTTTGCGCTTACCCAGGTCGAAGGCGAGATAACGCACAGTACATTCCAGCGCGGCCTTGGCTACCGCCATCACGTTGTAGTGCGGGACGACCTTTTCCGCGCCGTAGTACGTCATGGTGATGATGCTGCCGCCATCTTCCATGAGAGGCGCGGCAGCGCGGGACAGGGCGATCAGCGAATACACGCTCACATCATGCGCAATGCGGAAACCCTCGCGGGTGGTGTTGACGAATTCACCTTTGAGTTCGTCGGCAGGCGCGAACGCCACGCTGTGCACCAGAATATGCAATTTGCCGTAGCGCTCTTTGAGCTGGTTGAAAAGACGCTCGATGGCGGCATCGTCCGACACATCGCACATAAAGCCTTCCGCGCCGGGCAGGGAAAGAATCAGATCTTTGGCTTCCTGTTCGAGCCTTTCGTTCTGATACGTGACCACAAGCCTGGCCCCCGCCTGGTGCAATCCCTGCGCGATTGACCAGGCAATCGATCGTTTGTTGGCCACTCCAAAGACCACAGCAACTCGACCTTCGAGGCTCGATGACATAGCGTTCTCTCCTCAATTTTGAAGGGAAAGCATAACAGCGATTGCGATTTCAGATGGCAGATTTCAGATTGCAGACCTCTACTCCACGCCCGCCGCGTCACCTACCGGCGTCGCCGTCCCCACCGGCCATAGTGCGCTGCCAAAGGCCACCGCGTAAACAATGCCGATGATGGAAAATCCCGCCACCAGATTCCACTGGGCGACCGCGCCCACCAGGAATCCCAGGACAATCTGCAGGAAAGTGCCAGCAAAGTAGAAGGTATTCTGCACCCGCCCCATGAAGTGTTGCGGCACCTGTTCCATGATGCTGGTGTTCATCGCAACCCCGCTCAGGCCTCGCGCCGAGCCCATCATGCCATAAATCGCTACTGCCACCGCCAGCCAGGGAGAAAGCGGCGCAACGATCATCGAAATCGCCAACAGGCCCATGGAAATCGCAATCGAACGGCGCGCGCCCAGCCCGGCGATGAATTGCGGAGCGTAGAGCGCGCTCAGAAACGCGCCCGTTCCCCAACCTGCGTTCAGCCAGCCGTATCCGACCGCGCCGGCGTGAAACACGTAGTCGCTTAACGGGGCAGTGACCACCACTCCTGTCATCATCGCGCCCAGAAAAAGCGACCAGCTGACCCCCAGGTTGACCACCGAGCGATGGCCGCGAAGAAAGTCAACACCCTCGCGCATCTCTCGGATAAAGCGCTCAACGGTGGTTTCGGCGGCGACGATGTCAGCCCGCAGTTCGGCCGGTCGGGGAACCACGTGTCGGCCCTTGCGCACTCCCAGGTAAAGCAGAAACGAAGCCAGGTAAGTGGAGAAGTCGATCAGCAACACTCCGCCCAGGCCGATGTGGTTGTAAACGAATCCAACGATAGATCCCGCGATCAGCCATCCCCCCTGGATTCCCGCCAGCAGAAAAGTGTTGGCATGGACGAACTCCTCCCCCGGAGTCAGTTCCTGGATGAGGGCGGTAATCGTTGGCCAGAACATCCAGAAGCCCGCCGCCACCAGCGTGTTCATCAAATAGAGTTCCCAGACTTTGACTTTGCCGGCAAACGCCAAAACCGAAACCGTCAGAATGATGACCGCACGAATCGCATCCAGCATCATCACCAGGCGGCGGCGGTCCTCGCGGTCAATCAGGACGCCGGTGAAGGGAAGCATGAGCATGGCGGGAAGGGTTTGCAGCACGGCGAATGTGCCCAAGGCTACTTCCGAGTGCGTGGCCTGCAGAATGTACCAGGCTACGGCGGCGGAATTCATTCCGCTGCCCAGCATGGAGATCATGTTGGCCGCGAAAACATATCGCAGCCCCTTCTTCTGCAGGATGTTGCGCATACTTCAACTGTAAACGATCAGGAAAAGCTCGCCAACGGGAGGGAGGTAGCGCCGCAGGTCCAAGTCGAAAATTATTCCCGGAGTGTAACCGCTTCCGAAATCAGAAACACCGCCAGAATCAGCAACTCCGGCTCGATGGGGTGCCGGTAGCGGGCGTGTGGAAAGACAAAGTAATAAGTCGTGGGGTAGGACAGCACCAGAATCAGGAAGAGCCATGCGCCAGGCTTCTTTTTTCTCACCGCCCTGACCAATCCCCAGATCGCCAGCACCGACGACGCCAGGAATAAAGAATTACGAAAATCGAATGGCAGAGTTCCGCCGCTCTCTTTCGGCACGCCCGCCCAGTAATAAACAAACCGCTTCACGCTGGCGACGGCAAAATGCCCGGGATGTTCGCGGATCCAATCGAACGCCTGTCGTTTGCAATCTTCCGCATACGCCAGTTCACCCAGGCGTTGGAATTTTTGAAATTCAAGAATGTTCAGGTTGGGCTGCAGGTACGCCATCAGGCGTCCGTCAGCGAAGGGACCGTTGCCCAGACGAAATTGGAGCCCGAAGTCATCGCGGATGAAGACGAACTTTCCGAAGACCCTGTAGTTGCGCGCTAGCCAAGGCGTGAGACAGGCGAAGAAAATTGCCGAGGCCAGCACCAGGCCCGCGAGCGATTGGAAACCACGCTTGTGCCGCCGGTACCAGATCCACAACCCCGAAAGAGGAAGAAAGGCCAGCATGGAAGGATTGGAAAGCGCACCCAGGCCCCACAGAACGCCGTAAACCGCCCAGCCTCGCCATCCCTTCGACTCTTCGAGTTCGAGCGATGTCAGGAAAATAAGGCACAGCAGAAGCGGGCCGAGAGTGGTGTCAAAGACCCAGTGAACCGACCAGTACATCGCATAGGGAAGCAAAGCCCACGTCCAGGCTGACCACTTCGCGATCTTCTCCCCCATGGTTTTCCGGGCGATGAAAAATATGGGAATCGCGGTGAGAGAGTTAAACAGGCTGTTGATGGTCAGCAAAACCCACGCCGACGCGGTCGAATAGATCCCGAAAATCTTGAACACTCCGCCGATCAGGAAAGGATAGAGCGGCGGCTCCCAGGCGGTGGGCCCGGTCGAATCGCCATACGGATTGCTGAAGCCCTGGCCCAGCGCGAGCGATCGGCCCACCCGCCCCATCTCCCAGCCGAAAGCGAAGTGGTCGTCTCCCGGCCGAAAACGATATTGATGGAAGATGCCGATCGCGGCTACCTGCAACGCCAAAGACACCAGCACCATGCAAAGCAATGACCGGCGAATTCCTTCGGGTGACAAAGTCTCCGGGTCTACAGCAGCGATCGCAGGTGACGCGAGTGGTGGATTTCGACTCAACGGGGTGGCAGGCGGGAGAATGCTACTGGAAATGGCGGAGCCTCAGTCCGTTCCCGCACCGGCAGCAATCGGCGGCGGCGCGCAAAACGAAAGCGAATGAGGGTCCAGATAGCCAGCCAGCCGTCGGAATGGCGAATTTTCTTTCCCTGCTCGGCATCGCGCGGCGTGTATGAGACGGGAACCTCCCAGATTTTCTCGCCCATACGGCACAGCTTGGCGGTTACTTCCGGACAAAATTCGAAGCGTTGGCATTGCAGCGGAATGTTCTGCAGCAGGGAGCGGCGAAAGACTTTGTAGCAGGTCGCCTCATCGTGAATGCCCGCGCCATACAGAAGATTGGTCAGGTAAGTGAGAAATTTGGCGCCCAGATAAAACCGCAGGCCTCGCTCAGGCCGGTCAGGACGCACTCCGTAAACCACGTTGGCTTTGCCTTCCTGCAGGGGGCGCAACAGCGCGGCATAGTCCTGGGGGTCGTATTCCAGGTCGGAATCCTGGATCAGCACGTATTCGCCGCGCGCGTATTGCAAGCCGGTACGGACGGCCGCGCCCTTGCCGCAATTTTTCTCATGAAAGATCACGGTTACATGGTCTGACGACGGCAAGGCTCGCAGCTTCTCGCGCGTTCCGTCGGTCGAACCATCATCCACGATGATGATCTCTTTTTGTACGGGCGATGCCTCGATGGCCTGCAGAAGTTCCTCAACGTGAGCTGCTTCGTTGTAGATCGGCACGATCACAGACACGAACCCGGAGCCCGCAATGGATTTCACCGCGGCGCGCTCAGTCTGGATCTGGGTCGTGGCGGACGGCATTCTCGTCAAGGTTTATCAGGTCCCAACCAGTTTATTGCAGCATAGCATTCCCACCGGGCGAGAGGAAATCAGCCATTTCCGCGGCCGCACGAATAATCTGTCCACCACCAGAGACACGAAGGTTGGAGCGAGGGGGCTCTTTCCATCGCAGCGAGAAGGCAGCTTATATCTTTATGTTGCAGTCCACCCCACTTCGGAGCTAGCATTCGCGCTGCTGGGAGCCTCAGTGGTCTCCCATTCACCGGCGGAGGTGACGTATGAACTGCGGTCTCTTTCGCGTTGCGTCGTTCGTCTTGCTGTCCCCCTTACTTTTGCAAGCGCAGATCGAATCCCTGGTGATTCCGGCGGGAACGCCCGAGGATCAGGGCCTTCAGGCCATTGCCAAGGAAACCGATGCGCAAAAAAGATTGACCATGTACCAGGACTTTCTGCAGCAGTTTTCCTCCAGTCCGGCGGCCGTGGCTTACGCGAACTGGCAGGTGTCGCAGTACTACCAGAGCACCGGAGATCTGCCGAAGGCCCTCGATTATGGTGACAAGGCGCTGGCCAGCGCGCCCCACAGTCTCGATATTCTGGTCTCGCAGGCCACCATCGCGCAGCAGATGAAGGACAACAACAAGCTGCTCGCCTATTCGCTGCGCGGCGGCGAAGTCTACAACTCCATCGGCAAAGCGGCCAAGCCGCCAGGTATGAGCGACCAGGATTTTGCCAACCAGGCGGAAGAGCAGAAAAACTCCGCCAAAATTTCTCACGACTTCTTGGAAGCCGCCGGCTACAACGTGATTACCGAAGAAAAAGATGCTCGCACCCGTATGAACGACATCGAGCATTTCACGGCAGCTTTTCCTGATTCGCGGTTCGAGGACTCGGTCACGTCGTACGCCATGATGTCGCTCGCCGAGCTGAAAGACACGGCGCGGGTATTTTCTTATGGAGAGAAAGTATTGGCGTCGAATCCAAATAGCCTGCCCACGTTGTTGCTTCTGGCGGGCGCTTTCGTTGACGATCCCAGGCCAGGAAGTGTGGGCAAAGCTGCAGTCTATGCGCAGAGAGCGGTCGCAGTGGCCAAAGCCGATGCACCGGACGCAGACCATACCCGCAAACTTTCGGCCGGCGTGGCGCACTCTACGTTGGGCTACGCCTACATGAAGGAAGACAAAACGGCGGCGGCTATTCCGGAGTTGAAGTCGGCTGCGGGTCTGCTCAAAGGCCTGGACGATCAGCAGTACTCGATCGCGCTTTACCGCCTGGGCTACGCCTACGCCAAACTCAGCCGGGTGAACGAGGCTCGCGACACGCTAATGGAGGCGGCCAAGATTCCCGGCCCGGTGCAGGCGCTCTCGCAGGATTTACTGTCCAAGGTGAACGCCGCCCGCGCCAAGGGACGGTGATGGTTCGATGTACCGGTCGGTGTGCCATCCTGGTCGGCGATCCCTGCCCCCGGCACGAGTTCAAGCCTCTCAATGCTTGACCAGATCATCCGACAGCAGTCTCGCTTTTGAAGCCAGGTTTTGCGCCCGCTGCAAGTCTCCCGCTGCTTCGGCGGCTTTGGCTTGTTCCATGTATTTGCGAATCTGGCTGACGCTTGCCTGCTGGCTGGGGCTAAGCCGGTCCACAGAAATCTGCTTCAGGTTTGCGTCAGTGGCGGAGAGTAGTTGAGTAGTGCTCTGGCGCTGGCGCGAGGCCTGCTCGTTACTCACGCCGGGCGCAAGCTGAACCGCAGGATCAGCCGTCCCGCCATTTCTCACAACCTTCTTTTCCGGAGTGGAATTGCTGGACTTCGTCGCCGGGCGCTTATGACGGCGTTTCTTGCTGGATGTTTTAGCCTGGGGGCCGGGTTTCAACTCCGGCTTGCTCGCTGTATCGGGGGGCTTGCCCTGGGGCTCAGGGCTGGTTTCCTGGGTGGCAGTTGGGGGCGTTTGCTCTGCGCCGGCCGGGGGCGTTTCGTGCGTCGCCGCCGGAGCGTCCTGCGAAGGCGTTTGCGCTGGACCCGATTGCGGAGCTTCAGCTTGCGGTTGACTCTCCTGGCCGGTCTGCAGAAACTCGGCTCCAATCACCCGTGCGCCGCTGGACGGAAACGCCAACGCGAACAATCCGAGGATCAAGGCCAGGTACATGTTCATCACAAAATGGGATGCTTCGACGCGCGGTTTTTGGTGTACGCGAAATTCTAACGTCCGGCGGCGCGATTCGCACCATCTTCCGCGTTGCGACCCTAACGGAGGTGCGTTGATCAGGTCGTCCAGACGGCCAATGGTCTCGGAAAGAGCCGAAGAGTTACCGCGCTAGCTGCGGGTGGCCGCTTCTCGAAGAGAATCGGAGCGAGCCTGGACCAGGGGCAAGCGCAGACGAAAAGTCGTGCCCACTCCCTCCACCGAATCAAAGTCAACCGAACCATAGTGCCATTGCAGAATCTGGTAAGTCTGCGCCAGCCCGATGCCGGTTCCGCCTTTCTTGGTAGTGAAATAAAGTTCAAAGATCTTGTCCTGAACGTCCGCCGGAATGCCGCCGCCCTGATCGCGAATTTCGGTGACCACCATATCGTCCTCGCGTCTCGCCGCGATGGTCAGCTGGCCGCCGTCCGGCATGACCTGAATGCCGTTGAGCACCACATTGAGAATGGCCTGCTTGATGAAGTCAGTGTCCACTTTCACCATGAGCGGATGCGGTGGAAGCTCGCAGGTGACGGTAACGCCATGGCGTCCGGCATCGGGTCCGGCCAGAGTGGCTCCATCCTCCAGCAGGCGCCGCATATCGGTCTCCTCCAGATGCAGGTCGCGCGGGCGGGTGAAATCCACCAGGATCTGCACTACCCGGTCCAAGCGGTGGATCTCGCTGCCGATAATGTCCATATGGCGGCGTGTATCCGGATCGACTTGCCGCAGCTTGCCTTGCAGCAGTTGCAGGTGCAGAACGATCGCGTTGATCGGATTCTTTACTTCGTGAGCGACGCCGCGGGTGATGCGGCCATTGGCCGACAGGCGGCGGGACATTTCAATTTCGTCCTCGATGCGGCGCACTGACTCGGCGTCGCGCATGGTCAGCAACGCGCCGATTGGGCTCCCCTTTTCCTGGATGAAGTCGAGAGAAATCTGCACTCGCTTTCCGCTGGGAAATTCGATCTCCCGTTGTGGAACCGGACTCTTCCTGTCGAACGATCGCAAAACCAGCGCCCCCAGAGCCGACTCGGAAGAAAAAACTTCTCGAGCCTGCCGCCCCAGCAGTTCGCGCCGCGGACGGCCCAGGAAACGCTCTACCGAAGCGCTCACCAGCACGATGCGCGAGTCGCGGGTGAAAAGCATCAGCCCGTCCTGCAGGTTGCCCATGATCTGGTCTACGTTGTCTTTCAGAGCTGAGAAGATTTCCTTGGCGTCGCGCATCTGGCGTCCTAGATGCGCGATCTTGAGACTTACCAGTCCGTACTCATCATGACTCGACTCCGATTCGCTGACGCTTTCAGGGTTGCCGGAGGTGACGCTGTCCAGGCTGCGGCTGATCTGTTCGAGAGGACCGAGGGCGATATGCGAAAGCACCGCCGCCAGGATCAACGAGAGAAGAATGGCGATGCTGGAGAAAACCACGGCCTGCCGCAAGCGTGGAGTCAGTTCGTTCTTCAGAAAGACGGTGGAGACCCCCACACGAATGCTGCCGAAGCGCGCCCCATCCAGTTGTAGCGGGATGCGCACGTCATACACGGTCGGCGGGTTGTACACCATTCTGAACTGGCGGCGAAAGCTGGCATTCTCCACGGTCTGGAAGTCGGGCCGGTTGGGCACTACTTTGCCGACCAGGTCGGGATTGGTGTGCAGAATGGCTTTGCCGTCGCTGTCAACGATGGCAGCGTCGTAGATAATGGGCCAGGTGCCGACTACCGACTCCAGAAAGTTGTTGAGATCGCGATCGGTTCCGAGGTAATAGGCCACGGCTCTGCGCATGGCTTCCGGGCTGGTGGTATCCACTTTTGTACTGCTCAGATCGGGAGCCGCATTCGCCGCCAGGTAGGCGAGATTCGAGGTGAGTTGGGCGGCGGACTCGCGCGCCGTGGTCACCCGCTGGCGCAGCAACTCGGAGATGTAGATATAAGAGAACCCCAAGACCAGCGCGGCCACCATGAACGTGATGGCCAGTACGATTTTGGTTTTTCGGCGCACGGTGACGGATCAAGACAAATTCGGCAGTCTGTACTTAGCCAAGTACCTGCAGCACACCAACTGACAACCGCCAACTTCCAACTTTAAAATCTTTATCTGCAAAATCTTTATCTTCAAATTCTTATCGTTGCGTGATCTCTCTTCGATTCTTCGTTCAATTCTTACGACTTTTATTCATCTCTCGCCAAAGCCGCGTCGGCAGTCGCATTGCCATATTCCTTGAGCTTGTTGTGCAGAGTCTTCAAGCTGATGCCGAGAATCTCAGCCGCTCGCGTTTTGTTGTTGTTGGTTGATTCCAGGGTCTTCAGGATCAGCCGCTTCTCGGCCTCTTCCACCGTGGTGCCGACCCCCAGGCGCACGGTGTCGCCATCTTCGTCCGAGCTGCGCAGGCTGGATTGGCCAAAGCCAGGAGGCAGATGCTTGGTTTCCACCAGCGCGCCATCGCAAACGATGATGGCCCGTTCCAGCGTGTTGCGCATTTCACGCACATTGCCCGGCCATGAGTAGTTCTGAAATGCGTTCAGCACTGCCTCGCTTACCCCGGCAACTTTTCGCCCATGCTTGTTGTTCATGTCGTTCAGCAGGGCCTGTACCAGTTCAGGGACGTCTTCCTTATGCTCGCGCAGCGGAGGCATGTGAATGTTAAAAACGTTGAGACGATAGTAAAGATCGTTGCGCAATTCTCCCCGAGCCACGGCTTCTTCCGGCACTTTGTTGGTAGCAGCCAGCACCCGGACATCAACCGTGGTCTCGACCTTGCTGCCCAGCCGGCGCAGTTTGCTGTCCTCGAGCACGCGCAGCAGTTTGGCTTGCGTGGCCACGGGCATTTCGCCGATTTCGTCGAGCAGCAGGGTGCCGCCTTCCGCCAGCTCAAAGCATCCGGTGCGCCGTTCCAGAGCGCCGGTGAAGGCGCCTTTTTCATGGCCGAATATCTCGCTTTCGATCAGGGTTTCCGGAATCGCGGCGCAATTGATGGGTACGAATGGTTTGCTCCGCCGCGGGCTGAGCTCGTGAACGGTTCGCGCCACCAGTTCCTTGCCGGTGCCGCTGGCCCCAGTGATCAGGACGGATGCAGTGCTCGGAGCCACCATCTCGATCAGGTGAAAAATCTCCTGCATCTTCTTGGAAGGCCCGATCAGGCTGCCCAGCGATCCGGCGTCCCGTAATTTGCGGCGGGTGACTTCGAGTTCGGCGCGAGTTCCCAGCAGCGCCGAAGCGTTTTGCAGGATGGTGTGCAGCCGGTTGGTGTCGATTGGCTTGGTGATGTAGTCATAGGCGCCCATGCGCATGGCCTGTACGGCGCTGTCGATGGTGCCTTGCGCGGTCACTACGATCACCGCCATGGTCTGGGCATCGGTGGCCAGCTTTTCCAGCAGGTCCAGGCCGCCCATGCGGGGCATTTTCATGTCCGTGACCACGATAGAGGGTGCCCAGGCAGTGACCTTTTCCAGCCCTTCGGCGCCATCCCGGGCGGTCTCGGCCCGATAGCCCCAGCCATTTATCAGTTCGGCCAGGCCGGTCCGCTCGTTCTCTTCATCTTCAACGATAAGTACTTTTTCGTGGTTCATGATGGCTGCCAGCCATTATTGAGGCTTTCCCGCCCGGCTGCAAGCTAAGGCGAGTTTCGTCTGTCGTTTTCCTGGGGAAACCAGCGCCGCATGGCCTCGCGCCGAGCCATCCCAAACTTCGACAAACGGGGCATTTTCAGCCGCGAAAGTATCAATCTGAGACGTGTGAATAATGTTAGTCAAAGGTGAATTGATTTGTGCTTGTCTGGGTTAAAATCATTGTCCGTACCAACCAGGTATTGGCTTACCACGCAGCCCAGTCTCCCTTGTATCCAAGCGTGGATGCACAAATTGTTTTGAAAGGTTCTGGAGGATTGCATGTCACTTCGTTGTGTTAGAGGCGCTGCTCGATTGTTCCCCGCCGCTTTGTGGGTTGCGCTGGCTGCGTTGCTCATATCCGCTTCTGCGATGGCGCAAGATGAGGCCACTCCCAAAGAAGAATTCTTTGCCGGTTATCAGTGGTTGCACCCAGGTGCCAAGGTGCCGTCTCCTTTCCAGCCTTCGTCGGCACCCATAGCCCAGAATCTTGGTGACATCCCTCAGGGCGCAGGCGCAGCTTTTACCTACAATTTCACCAGATTTCTTGGACTGACCGCCGACTACGGTGGGAACAAGAACAAGTACGGAGCGGAAAATACGCTCTCGATCGGACCGCGGCTGGCTTGGCATGGCGAAGGAACAACCTTCTTTATCCAAACTTTGCTGGGCTACAACCGGCTGACGGTTCCTCAAGTCGCCACCAGCAACGGCATCGGCGCGATCCTGGGCGGAGGCATGGACATCAACGTCTGGAAACACCTCTCCCTGCGAGTGTTCGAGGCTGATTGGGTGTGGGCCAGCCAGCACTTTCCCAACCAGGTTGATCCCGCCTTCTCCGATTTACGGCGTCCGCAGTTGAGCGGAGTTCGGCTGCGCACCGGTCTGGTCGTCGGCTTGGGCTACCCGTCGGCGGCGATACCGGCGGCGAGCTGCTCAGTGCAGCCTAGCGAAGTTATGGTGGGCGAGCCCATCACCGCGACCGCGACCGCTTCCAACTTCAATCCCAAACACACCGTGAGCTACGCCTGGAGTACTACCGGCGGAAAAGTCACGGGCAAGGACAACACCGCTTCCATTGACACAAACGGAGTGGCAGGCGGCAGTTATGTAGTGACAGCTCATGTCACCGATCCGAAGATGAAGAAGAACGGCGAAGCCAGCTGCACCGCGAACTTCACGGTGAAGGAGCCGCCGAAAAATCCGCCGACTATGTCCTGCTCGGCGAATCCGACTTCCGTGCAGACGGGTACTCCGTCAACCATCACCTGCACCTGCACCAGTCCTGACAATGTTCCGGTCACGGTGGCGAGCTGGACCGCCAGCGGAGGCAGCATCTCCGGCGATGGCAACACCGCTACCCTGAATACGACTGGAGCCGCTGCCGGCCCCATCACGGTGAGTGCAACCTGTACCGATTCTCGTGGTTTGACCGCCCCGGCTTCGACTCAGGTCACGGTGGAGAACCCGCCGCCACCACCGCCGGAAGCCAGCAAGCTGAGCGAGTGCGAATTCCCCAACAAAGTCAAGCCGTGGCGCGTGGACAATACCTGCAAGGCCGTACTGGACGATGTCGCCCAGCGGCTGCAGCATGATCCCGATGCCAAGCTGGTCATTGTTGGCAACTCTGAACCGGGTGAGAAACGCAAGAACCTCGCCGCCGAACGCGCCGTCAATTCCAAGGCATATCTGTCAGGTGGCGAAGCCAAGCAAGCCATCGATGCCAGCCGGATTGAAGTGCGTACCGGCAGCGCCGGCACCAAGACCGCCGAATACTGGGTGGTTCCGGCCGGAGCAACCTTCTCCGGTTCGGGAACGTCAATGGTGGATGAGTCGATGGTGAAAGCGGTTCCGGACCATCCCGCCCCTGCCAAGAAGAAGGCGGCTAAACCAAAGGCACAGTGATAGTTCCATCAACCACGGCCGGTCGAGTTGCACGCTCGACCGGCCCTTTTTTCGTCTGTCCTTACGTAACTTGATCAGGCGAGGTTACCCTGTCACTCTCACCCGCAAGCGCATAAATTTCCGCTAGGGGTAAAGTTACTTATGATTTCAAGTGCGATTCGGATGATTTCCCGTAAGACATTGATTTTATTGGCGATTGGAATGCTGTCCGTGACAACCCTTCGGGCCGGACAGTGGACCTCGCTGGGTCCCGATGGAGGCGACGTCAGGAGTCTGAATTTCGACCCCAAGAATCCCGACCGGATATACCTGGGTACCAGCACCGGAACGCTTTTCCTCTCGAACGATGCCGGACACAGCTGGTCGCGGCTGGCGCACCTGGGCGGCGATGATAACGTTCTCGACCACATCACCATCGACCCACAGAATCCCAAGCACATTTATGTTTCCGCCTGGAGCGTAGAGAACCAGCAGGCTGGCGACATCTACCGCACTCACGATGGCGGCAACAACTGGGAAGCGCTTTCCGACATGCACGGAAAATCGGTTCGCGCCATGGCGATCTCCGCGTCGGATTCCAAAATCCTGGTGGCGGGCGCACTGGATGGCGTTTACCGCAGCAAGAATGGCGGCAACAGCTGGGAACGGATTTCTCCTCCCAGCGCTGAGATAAAGAATATCGAGTCGATCGCGATCGATCCCAAGAACCCGGACGTGGTTTACGCCGGGACCTGGCACCTGGCCTGGAAGACCGCCGACGGCGGCGCCAGCTGGCAGCACATCAACAAGGGCATGATCGACGACTCGGACGTTTTTTCAGTGATCGTGGATTCCACCAACTCGTCGGTGGTTTATGCCAGCGCCTGCTCTGGAATCTATAAGAGCGAGAGCGCGGGCGACCTGTTCCACAAACTGCAGGGCATTCCTTTCTCGGCGCGCCGCACTCGCGTGCTGAAACAGGATCCGAACAGCCCGGCCACGGTTTATGCCGGCACCACCGAAGGTCTGTGGAAGACCATCGATGGCGGCAAAACCTGGAAACACGTGACCAATTCTGAAGTGGTTGTAAATGATGTGCTGGTGGACCCGAGGAATTCGGATCGCGTGCTGCTGGCAACCGACCGCAGTGGAGTGATGGCCAGCGATAACGGCGCGGCGACCTTCACGGCTTCCAATCACGGCTACACCCACCGCTATGTGAGCTCCATTCTGGCCGACCAGAAGGATCCCAATGCCATTCTCGTGGGTGTGGTCAACGACCGCGAGTGGGGCGGAGTTTTCTCCACCCGCAATGGCGGGCAGAGCTGGCAGCAGAAGAGCGCAGGTCTGGGCGGGCGCGACGTTTTCGCGTTGCAACAGGCCTCGAACGGCGCCTTGATCGCCGGCACCAACAAAGGCATGTTTCTGCTTGATCGCAACTCAAGCCAGTGGCGTCCGATCAACACTATCGTGACCGAGAAAACGCCGGCACGGATGGTGAAGAACAAAAAGACGAAGAAGACGGTCAAGCTTCCGGGTGTCATGACTCGCTCGGTTCTGGATGCGCGCGTGAGCGACATTGAAGTTACGCCCAAGCGCTGGTTGGCTGCGACTTCAGCCGGCCTGTTCTCCAGCACGGATGAGGGCAAAACCTGGACGGGCGGCGCGGTATTGGGCAAGACTGATTTCGTTTCGGTCGAGTCTGAAGGCGAGCTGGTTGTGGCCGCCACCCGCACCAACGTTCTTTACTCGAAGAATGCGGGAGCAACCTGGCAGCAGGCTCCGTTGTCTGCCTACGTCACCAGCATTCACGGCGTGACCTTAACCCCCGGCGGAGACATTCTGCTGGCTTCCCGCGAAGGCGCTTTCCGGAGTTCGGATTCCGGTGCGACCTGGGAGCACGTGGTGAATGGCATTCCAGACAAGAACATCAGCTCCATCGCCTACGACCAGGGCCGGAATCGGCTGCTGGCGACCAGTTCGGCGACCGGCGTGGTGTTCGAGAGCAAGGACAGCGGCCGCACCTGGCATCGTGGACCCGATTCCGGATACCCGCTGCGCCGTATCAGCGTGGTGCGTGGACGCTTTGTCGGAGCTACCCCGTTTGATGGCGTGATCGTGCAGCCGGAAAACGAAGCCGAGAGCGCCTCGGCCGGTTTCGGAAGCTCGTCCAACTAGCCATCCCAGAACTAACAGTCCGCAAATTGACGGAGGAGCCGGGTAACCGGCTCCTCCGTTTTTATGTGCCGTTTTTTTAATGCCTCGATTTAGGACGTTTGCGGCGGGTCTGATCTGGCCTGCCCCGACTGAAGTCTGCCTGACCTGTCTGGTGCGCAGCTTCGTTTAGAAACCAGTTTCTGGTTTTTGGTTCCCAGTTCTCAGTGTCCGGCGCAGCGTCGCAGAGCTGCACCGAAGGCTCTGAGCCTGAGACCTATCGAATCCCAATCACCATCGAGTCTGGACCCACCAGGTGCTCTACCCTGGCTTCCCGGAAGCCGGCTTCCTTCATCCAGCCCTGGCAGTCGGCTCCTGTGTAGTCGAATCCGGCAGGCGATTCGACCAGCATGTTAAGGCTCATCATCAGTCCGAAGGCATTCTTGGAGCGGTCGTCATCAATGATGCTTTCGTAGACGATGAGAGCGCCGCCATGAGGCACGGCATCATAAGCTTTGCGGATCAGCATGCGCTTGTCATCGAGTCCCCAATCGTGCAGGATGTGGCCCATCAGAATTACATCGGCCTTGGGCAGGGGCTGCTCGAAAAAGCTCCCCGCAACGAAGCGCAGGCGGCCGGCGACGCCGTTTTTCCCGACATATTCTTCAAAGATGGGGCCAACCTCGGCTAAGTCGAAGCCGATCCCCGACAAATGGGGATTAGCCAGCGCGATCTGCACCGCCAGATCACCCTGGGCGGTGCCGACATCGACGAAGCTCTTGTAGCCAGCCCAGGGAAACTTCGACGCAATGGCCATGTTCGCGCCATGGCTGACGCCGGTCATCGCGGCCAGAAAGGACTTGAGGCGTGCCGGATCTGCATAAAGCGCCTCAAACAGAGGCGAATCGCCGCTGCGGACTTCGTTCTGCGGCAGCCCCGTCCTTAGCGCCTCGGTGAGGTGGCCCCAGAAGCCGTAGAGACGCTGGTTCGCCATTTCCAGCATGCCCCCGATGTAGGAGGGCTTCTGTTTATCCAGGAACGCGTCGGTGGCGGGAGTGTTGGAGTAGCTGCCGCCCGAGCGCAGCAGAAATCCCAGCGCGACCAGAGTGTCAAGAAAATCCCGGGCGGATCTCGGATGCAGGCCAAGCCGTCCCTGTATGCTCTCCAGGGGCTGCGGACCCTTGGCCAGATCGGTGAATAACTCCATCTCTACGGCGCTCAAGAGGACTTTCGAAGGCCAAAACCCCAGGCCTACCTGCAAAATTGATTCCGGCGACGGATGCTGGTTCACGTTATTGCCTCAATTTTATGGCTTCTATCTTTGTGGCGTATATCAGTGGGTATTGCGGAAAGCGAATGAGTATATCTTAACCCGCGTTGGCATCGGCTCGTCCGGACGGCGGGTGGCGTTTGAGCGGCGAGAATTACCCGCAAAAAATACACAGTCATGAACGCTACCCGGCTAAGTCACTGACGCATCGAACCGGGTAATGGCATCCCTTTTGCGACTTGCCAGAAGTGAGCGGCACGCGGCAGGATTGTCTTATGAGGTTGTCTGGGAGCAGTTGGCGAAGCGTCGCCGCGCTCGCCATCGCGCTGGCGAGTTTGAGTCTGGCCGGTTGTTCGCGGCAGGGCAGCGTGCCTACCATCGAAACCACGGCAGCTGCCGATCAGCATCTACCCTTTGAAGCCACATCCGGCGGTGGCGGAATCTCTCCCACTGGCGCTTTGTTGCCCACTGCAATCCCTGCCGGCACTCCAATCGCAGTCCATTTGCGCACCGGCCTGTCCAGCGCGACCTCCCGATCCGGAGATGCCTTCGACGCGGTGCTGGACGAACCCATCATGGTCCGCGGACAAATGGTCGCTCCCCGGGGTGCGATTCTGACCGGCAAAGTTCTGGATGCCAGAGCCTCCGGCGAGTTCGAAGATGCCGGATACATGCGCCTTGGTCTGACCGCCATTTCTCTGGCCGGCAAGTTTTTCCCTATACAGACTTCCAGCATCTTCGTGAAGCGAGGCCTGCATGAAAGACATGACACGAACGTGGCCGGACAGGCGGCGCTGGGACAGGCAGTGTTGAATCAAGCGGTGCTCAACCAATCCGCCACAAGTCAAAAGCCGGCTGGCGGGTCTGCCGCAAACCGCAAAGGCACTCTCATCGGAGCCTCGGGACCGGTTTCCCGTCCGACGGTGAGTTCTGCCACTGAGCGGCAGGATGTTGGAGTGAATCCCGAGCGACACCTGACTTTCCGTTTGGCGCAACCCCTGCCGCTTGGGATGTAAGAACCTTCTACGCGCTTTCCACCCACGACACACTCTGGTTCGAGACTGATTCCTACAACGTGTTCATAAAAGCTACCAGGTCGGCTTTCTCCTGGTCGGTGAGCAGCATGTTGAAACGTTGATCGTAGAAGTTGACCACGCCCATCAAATCGCTGGCCGACCCGTTGTGAAAGTAGGGCGCGCGCGCAGCTAAACCGCGCATACCTGGAGTCTTGAACTTGCCGATATCGGCGCACTTGCCGGTAATCATCGCCTGCCCCGGATCGGTGGTGGCCAGTTGCGTGCCGTCGGTGCAGAGAACCACGTAGTAAGGCAGGTCGGCGCTGGGAGAGGTGGTGCCGATATTCATCATGGTGAAGGTGGAATTGCTTCCCACGTTGGGGGCATTGTGGCAGGTGGTGCAGGTGCCGGTGACCTGCGGCTGGCCCTGGACGTCGTTAAATCCATTGACCCCCGAAATCACCATGGGGCGGGTGTTGAATAGGACTTCTCCGCGGGCAACCGACTGCTGGGCCGCGCCGTTGGTGCCGCCCGCGTTGGCCCAGCCGGAATAAAGATTGAATGCATCGGGGTTAAATGCCGACCCGGAATTGATTCCTGGGGAGAAGGGCTGAGTGGAGAGGAAAAGCGGGCCGCCATTTACTCCCTGCGCCGTCAAGTCTCCGGCCAGAGTGTCTTCTGATTGCGCAGTGAAAAGCAGAGTCTCCAGGCTCACGATCTGTTGCAGCTGCGCATCAGTCGGCGGGCTACCGGGCTCGGTATGGACTGTGATTGCGTCTTTGGCCTGAGTTTTCAAGTCTGGCTCGCGGCCGTCCCACATGATGCCATTCAGGAATTTCAAGTTGGTGGAGGGAAGCGGACGCCGGTACAACGCGGGTTGGGTGGCGGTGGTTTCCGGACACTGGTAGGGATCGTTAACGGTGACGATGCTGAACTCGGCGTTAGCGGGCATCGGCAACGTCATTCGTATCAGGCCTTTATTCAACAGCAGACTGTATGCCAAGGTGCTTGCGGCTAGGGTAGAGACGTCGGCGCTGGGGCAATTCGCGCCATCCACCACTCGAAATATCGGATCTGTGCCCTGGCTCGACTGGAAGCGCTGCTGCAAGTGCGGCGGTGTGATGCTCCATCCATCCTCGCTGTCGTGACAACTGGCGCAGGTCCTCCCGTTTGTCCCCAACGGGGTGAAAAATGCGCTTGAAGTGTCGATGGACTGCTGGCTGAAGGTCTCAAGCGTGCCGCTGGCATCCGGAGATGTTTCCTTGAATGTGGTGGGGGGCGTGATGACATTAGCAGGCTGGGAAACCGTCCCACCGCATGCTGTGAAGCCTGCCATTGCCAACATCGCAATGGCCAGTGCAACCCGGTGTCGATTCATTGCCGCATGGCCCTTGGATTCGCAGAACGGCCCGGCAGCATTGCAGTTGCGGTTTGGCCGAACCTCATAAAATATCGGGAACTTAATTAGGGAAGGGAACAATAACTTATCACATTCAAGGGAAAAATCAAGTCGTCTGTCACCGGGCATTTGGCGCTGGGCGGCCTGGCGAAGGCCTCGTGCCCGTATTTGTGGATTGTGTAACTGCAGCAACAGATGTATCAAGTGATACGTATAAATATGTAAACACGACAACCTATGTTGTCGGTTTTGTGTGGCCTGGAGAGACGCGTTCCCCACTTCTCGCAAAATACGCGAGAAATGGGGCACCCTGTCTGAGAGAAATGGGGTGCCCTCCGCGAGATTGGGTGCCCTGCCGGTAGTTGAAATGTTCTTCCGTCACAGTCTTGTGTGACCGCTGCCCTTAGCAGTTGGCGGGTTCCAGCCTAGACTTCCCAAAATGGAGAGCACGAGAGTGCGGGATCCGATTTCCCGATTCGGGAGGGGATACGCCTTTCGGCATGATTCGCAATCCCATTTGGTGCTTTCCCAAAACGTGTCTTGTGGCTAATGCTCTGGATTGACGGAATGTCATGAATGCGCTCACCCATTTGCGACGGCTCAGCCCGGGAACTCCCGATCCGGCACTGCTTTTCGCTGCGGTAGAGGCTTGTCAGGAAAGTCTGGCGATCGTCGATGCCGGCATGATGCTTTACGCCAATCCTGCGTGGGCCCGCACGTTTGAGTGCGGAGATCCACAGCAGCTGCAAGGGCGGGCGGCGGAAGAGTTTGTTCCCGGGCATGGTTTCGGCCGGCCTGGCCGCGGGCGCGATGGAGCCGCAGAAGATGCCGTCGCCGGACCCGCCAGGAACGGATCTGGCAGGGATGAAACCTACGCCTTCCTGAAGCAGGATGGCACTCAGCTCCACCTGGAGGTGGCCTGCAGCGGCTTCCGGGTGCGAGGCCAGGAGTATCAGGTAATCGCTGCCCGAGACATAAGTGGTCAAAAGCAGATCGAAGGACGGTTGCAGCAGTCGGAAAGGTTGGAAGCCGTGGGCCGGCTGGTCAGCGGAGTGGCGCATGACTTCAACAACCTGCTGACCGGTCTGATGCTTTATTGCGATCTGCTGGCCGGCGAATTGGCGAAAGATAGCCGCTCCTACCTGCACGCGCAGGAGATGCGCATGGCAGCGGAGCAGGGCGCAAAGCTGGTGCAGCAGTTGCTCGGGGTCGCCCGCCCGCCGGCCGAAGAAACTCGCGGCTTCGTATTGAACGACGTAGTCACGGGAGTGGAAGGCCTGCTTGCTCGCTTGATCGGCGAGAATGTTGTACTTACTGCCTCGCTGGCCGGCGACTTGGGCCGGGTAAGGATGGATCCGGCGGTGGCGCAACAAATCCTGCTGAACCTGGCGCTCAACGCGCGGGACGCCATGCCGGGCGGCGGACAGATTTCTCTTAGCACCCGAAATTGCATGGAGTATTTGCCGGGCGGCTCTGACGGAACGGCGGAACTCACCGCTTGCGTTGAATTGACAGTAGCCGACAACGGTTGCGGCATGGATCCCGAGACTCTCGGCCGCGCTTTTGAACCGTTCTTCACTACTAAAGCGGGGCAGGGCAACGGACTGGGGCTGGCGACCGCTGCCCGCCTTGCCCGGCAAGAGGGTGGAACCGTCGTGGCGAGGAGCGGACTGGGAAGCGGCACGCGGGTTTCCCTGCTGCTGCCCAGAATTGACCCAGGCAACGCACCCGATTCGAAAGCACAGAGGTGATTCAATATGACCACAGCCGCACTTAGCGCTCCCCCTACAGCTCAGATCGAAGGGGCGAATTTTCTCAATCTCCTGATTGTGGATGACGAACGAGCCATCCGCGAGGTTTGCCGCGAAGTCGCCCAATCGCTTGGCTTCAATGCGGTGGTGGCGGACTCGGCGGAGCACGCTTATCGCATGCTTGAATCGCAGAATATCGACGTGGTGCTGCTCGACTTGAAATTGCCGGGGGCGGGCGGGCTGGAGGCTCTGCATCAGATCGGCGAGCGCCGGCCGGACGCGGTGATCGTGGTGGTCACGGGTTACGGCACCGTGCAGTCGGCGGTGCAGGCCATGAAGAAGGGGGCCTACGATTACGTGACCAAACCCTTCAGCATGGAAGAGCTCAGATTGCTGCTGGACCGGGTGGCGGGACATTTGCGCCTGAAAACGGAAAACCGGACGTTGCGCGAGAAGATCAAATCCAAGCTGGGTTTTGGGAGCATCGTCGGCCGGGCACCGGAGATGGAGAAACTGTACCGAATCATTGCTAAGGCGGCCCACAGCAGCCATCCCGTGCTGATCCTGGGCGAGAGTGGCACGGGCAAGGAGATGGTTGCCCGGTCTATCCATTTCTCCGGGCCGTTCCGCGACAAACCTTTCATTCCGGTGGACTGCGGCTCGCTGGTTCCAACCCTGATCGAAAGCGAGCTGTTCGGCTACGTCAAAGGAGCTTTCACCGGAGCAGTGCAATCCCGCGACGGGCTGCTGGCGATCGCTGAAGGCGGCACGGTGTTTCTGGACGAAGTGGGCGAACTGCCGGTCGACCTTCAAGCCAAGCTGCTGCGCTCCATCCAGGAGAGGGAGATTCGTCCTGTGGGCAGCACCAAGCGAATCCCCATCAATGTAAGGATTCTCGCAGCCACGAACCGCGACCTCGAGCATGCCGTCGCCCAGGGAACGTTTCGCCGGGACCTTTACTTCCGATTGAATGTACTGAGCCTGAAGATTCCGCCGCTGCGCGAGCGCCGCCAGGACATTCCTCTGCTGTCGGGCTATTTCCTGGAGCGTTTATCGCACGCTTCGGGCCATGAACGGAGTTTGAATGACGCTGCTATGAAGGCTCTGCTGGCCTACGATTGGCCGGGCAACGTGCGCGAGTTGGAGAACTGCCTGGAACGGGCTTGCGCCTTTACCTCGGGCCCGGTGATTCAAGTAGGTGATCTGC
This sequence comes from Terriglobales bacterium, assembly GCA_036265205.1. Taxonomy (GTDB): domain Bacteria; phylum Acidobacteriota; class Terriglobia; order Terriglobales; family Acidobacteriaceae; genus JAIQFF01. The sequence goes on along the minus strand of DATAPL010000006.1, from coordinate 34,643 downwards.
CGAGCGCTGTCCACGGAGCGCCCAGCCACTTGGCTCCCGAGGGGAACGGGAATTCCAAGATTCTGCCCATGGCCGAACTGGAGAAGCAGACCATCCTGAGCACGATTGCTCAATTGAACGGGGACAAACTGCTGGCGGCGCGCATGCTGGGTATCGGCAAGACGACTCTTTACCGGAAGCTGAAGGAATACGTTGCGCAGGACTAGATCCCTCTAATTCGCGGAGCAGCGGATTGCGGGTGCGCTTCCCGCAAATCTATAAACTACCAAGGGCACGAAGGTTCACGAAGGCGAATCCTTGAGTTGAGCCTTCGTAATCCCGCGTGCCCCTAGTGGTTTATTGACTTTGCGATCTAAGCTGGAGTGTCTTGCAGTGAATCAAACCTCCTGATTCCGCACTGGCTTCCCACCGAGGGAAGAAAGCGCGATGCCCTCTCTGTTAACCCATCTGTTTTCATCAGGCGGATTGGCGGCGAGAAACGTGCAATAGGAAAGTCCATGCTGCTGGTAATTACCCCTTCCGCGAAGGCACTTGGCTGTGCTCAGACGCTGCAACGAGTCACTTCCGAGGAAACGCACGTTGTCGGGACCCTGTCGCAGGCTATGACCCAGTTGCGGGCCCAGGAATACGTGGCGGTGCTCATTGACCAGGCTTTCGTCGAGACGGAACCGGTGGAGAGCGACATGGTGCTGGAACATATCGGGACTGCCATCCCGGTGCAGGTGAACTTCGCGATCAGCGGCGCGGAAAGGGTAGTGCGCGACTTGCGCGCGGCCCTGGAACGGCACAAGAAGGAAGTGCTGCATGTGCGCCGGGAGGTTCTGCAAGAGCTTCGAAATGATCTCAAGAGCACGGCTACCGGGCTTCTGCTTTCCTGTGAAATGGCATTGCAGGTTCCCGGCCTTCCGGATGCCGCCGAAGCGAAGATGCGTAACGCGCGCGACCTGGCCCAGGAAATACGGGTGAAGCTCGACCGTATCTGAGCGAAAACACTGCGATGCCGGATGAAGACTTGCGTTTTCGAAATAGCAACGATTGAAGCCGTCTTTTTCGTCTACTGGCTCCGTCCGATTTCCCCGTCTGATTTCTCGCCCGGTCTTCCAGACTTTGCCCGCCATATTTTGCCGATGATCTTTACGTGTGCAATCTTTTGCGCACGGCCGCGGCGTCTCAGCGAAAATCGTTCTTCCAGATCGCCTGTGCAGCACTACAATAGCCCAGCAGTCATGAACGGCGAAGCGCTGGCCGCTCGCGGCTTTTTGCGCCTCCCAAGGGACAATCTGTGCACGTTCTGGTTACATCGGATACTCTGACTGGCACCTGGACCTACACCCGGGAACTGGTCGCCGGGTTGGTGAGTCGCGGCCTGCGCGTGACACTGGTCAGTTTTGGAGAGATTCCCCTCCCTCAGCAAACCTCCTGGATGGATCACCTGCACGGGCTGGAGTATCACCCCACAGCGTTCCGCCTGGACTGGATGGATGAAGGCCAGCAGGATCTGATGGAATCTTCGGCCTATCTCACAGGACTGGTCAAAGAGCTGAAGCCGGACCTGCTTCATTTGAACCAGTTGTGCTATGGCGGCCTTCCGGTCGCGGTGCCTCGCATTGTGGTGGCGCACGGCGACCTTATCACCTGGTGGAAAGCGGTCCACGGCCGGGAGCCACAGGACGACAGCTGGCTGCGGTGGTATCGAGAGGTAGTAACGCGCGGGCTAAGGATGGCCAGCGCCGTGGTGGCTCCTTCAGTCTGGATGCGGGACACGGTCCGGCAGAGCTACATCCGGCCTGAGTATGACACCGTGATCTACAACGGGCGCAATCCGATCTTCTTCAACCCGTATGTCGGCAAGGACGATTCCGTGCTCGCAGTAGGCCGCCTGTTGGACGCGGGAAAGCAGGTTTCGCTGCTGACCCAGCACAGCCATCCACTTCCCGTCTGCATCGTGGGAGCGGACGGGCCGATGCACGGCCCCGGGCGAATTCCAATTCGCGCGGACGTGAAACTTACGGTGGACGAGATGAACGTTGCATTAAAGGGTCCGCAAACCGAGGCTCAATTGCGCACTCTTTACAGCCGGGCATCGATTTATGCAGCCACCTCGCGCTACGAACCGTTTGACATGGCTGCGGTAGAAGCCGCTTTCTCGCGTTGCGCTATCGTGGCCAACGACATCCCTGCGTTCCGCGAGATATGGGGCGACGCGGTTCTTTATTTTCAACAGAACGATGCCGCGAGTCTGGCATCGGCCATCCGCCGCCTCAGTTCCCAGCGCGATCTGTGCCGGACTTACGCCAACCGCGCTTTTCAAAGGGCGCGCGACTGTTTTACCTCGAAAAGGATGATTGATCAGTATCTCGAACTCTACCGCGGCCTGCTGGGCGTGAAGCGAGCGGCAGCCTAGGCGCTGTTGACGGCCAACCGGTTTGCAGGATTCCCTGGGTCAAAAGCTGCTATCTTCTTACAGAAACCCAAGAGCGATGGTTGGAGGCTTCATGGCAGCAGTCAAAATCACTGTGCGGAAAAACGGTCCATACCGGGTGGAAGATCCCGAGGGTCTGATCGAGATGTTCGACGCCGACGGCAACAGGTATGACCTGACCGGCAAGCCGGCTTTTTCTCTGTGCCGCTGCGGCGGATCGGTGACCAAACCCTTCTGCGATGGTACGCACAGTCGCGTCGGATTCCAGGGGGCGGAGTCGGCGGTGAAGAAAGCAGAGAACATCTGAACCGCAAGTTCACGCCTGCCGGCCCAGGGTAGAAAAATTATCAGCTGCGACTTAACCTGGCGGTGACAGCTACTCCAGGAACGCGTGTGACGCTTCTTCAGTTGTTCTCTCCGGGGAACCTGTGAACGATTGGAACGATCGAGAACTGGGCATGGGCCGCAGGATCACGCGGCGTGATTTCCTCAACGGGGCCGCACTCACCGTCGGCGCGGCCATTGTTCCTACTCATCTGATGGCAGTGGGCGTGGTCCCACCTGGACCAGAGGCATCTCCCGATTACTACCCCCCCGCCTTGACGGGGTTGCGCGGCAGTCATCCCGGATCGTTTGAAGCAGCCCACAGCCTGCGCGATGGAACCTTCTGGGACCATGCGGGAACCCCCATCGATAGCGGAGAGATATACGATCTGATCGTGGTCGGTGGCGGCATCAGCGGGCTTTCTGCAGCTCATTTCTTCCGCAAGACCGCGGGGGAGAAGTCGCGCGTGCTGGTTCTCGATAACCACGACGACTTTGGTGGGCACGCCAAGCGGAACGAGTTTCGCTCCGGCCAGCGGACTATGCTGGGTTTTGGCGGCACCTTTTCCATCGAGAGCCCTGCTCCCTACAGCGCTGTGGCGAAGGGTCTGATCGAAGAATTGGGCATCGACGTGCCATCGTATCCCAAATACGTGAGCAAAGATTTGTATCGTTCGTTTGGCCTTAGCCCAAAGATTTTCTTCGACAAAGAGACCTTTACTGCTGACGCTCTGGTGACCAATCCAATGCCGCGGGTCGGCGGCGAAAGTGAAAACGACAAGACCCGCTCCCATGCGCTGGAAATGTTTGTGAAAGACGCTCCACTCTCGGCTCAGGCCAAAGCGGACTATGCCCGTCTTCTCAGCGAGCGGGTGGATTACCTGCCCGGTCTCAGTTCGGACGAAAAGAAGGCCCGCATGGCCCGCATGAGTTACAACAGCTTTCTTGCGGATGTGGTGAAGGTAAGTCCCGAGGTAGTGAAGCTGTTTCAGCCCATGCCGCAGCCATTGTTCGGAGTGGGATTTGATGCTGTCTCGGCGCAGGATGCGTGGGGGCTAGGCGCGCCCGGCTTTGACGGCATGAATCTCGATCCGGCGCCGGGAAAAGGCATGAATCGCGATGCCATTCCGAACGCCGAAGCGGAGAAATATTTTTTTCATTTTCCGGATGGCAATGCCACTATCGCCCGGTTGCTGGTACGCAAGCTGATCCCGAAGGCGATTCCGGGTCAATCAGCGGCCGACATAGTTCTGGCGCGCGCCAACTATGCCAGGTTGGATCAGAAAAATTCCAGGGTGCGGATTCGTTTGAACAGCACCGCCGTGCGAGTGAAGCATCAGGGAGATCCTGCCAGCGCGCAGGAAGTGGAAGTCGCTTATGCACGCGGCGGCAAGGTGTACACAGCTCGCGCTTCGCACTGCATTCTGGCCTGCTGGCACGTGGTGATTCCGTATATCTGCGAGCAGTTGCCGGACAAGCAGAAACAGGCCCTGGCCTCCGCCGCCAAGGTTCCACTGCTCTATACCAACGTCGCTTTGCGCAACTGGAAGGCTTTTCAGAAGCTGGGCACCAACGCTGTTTACGCTCCAGGGGCATACCATTCATACATGAACCTGGATCTGCCGGTGAGTATCGGCGCCTATGAATGTTCGCGCCGTCCGGAAGACCCGATTGTGGTGCACATGATGAAGACGCCGTGCAAACCCAGCCGGCCGGCGCGCGATCAGCACCTGCTCGGCCGAATCGAGCTCTTCAATACGACCTTTGAGACCATGGAGCGAAACATCCGCGAGCAGTTGGTCCGTGTCCTCGGGCCGGGCGGGTTCGACCCGGCCGCCGACATCACTGCGATCACAGTCAACCGCTGGCCGCACGGTTACGCCTACGAATACAATTCACTCTGGGATAAATTCTGGCTGGAAGGCGGCGAGACACCATGCGAGATCGCACGCCAGCCCTTTGGCCGGATCGCGATTGCCAACGCCGACGCCGGAGCCTACGCCTACACCGATTGCGCCATCGATCACGCCCACCGCGCGGTGGGGGAGATCACAAAAGCGTAAGGAAGACCGCCCGAGAACTGCGATCTGAAAACTGACAACTGAAGTTGTTTTAAATCAGAATCCTAAGAATCGCGACCCCGAAATCCGAAGCCTGTCAGCGAATCACATAGGCTTCCACAGGTCAGTGAATCGTCTTGGTCTTCCGCGACATGTAATCCATCAGCAGGTATTGGCCAAGCGTGTATGGAGTGGTGAAGTAGGCTTTGCCGCGGCACATTTCGGTTACCTTCTGCACGAACTGGATCAGGCCATAATCCGAAGCCAGCATGAAGGTGTTGATCATGACTCCGGCCCGCTTGCACTTGGACACCTCTTCCAGCGTCTGGCTTACCACCAGGGGATCAAGGCCGAATGCATTCTTGTAAATGCGGCCGTCTTCAAGAGTCAGCGCCGAGGGCTTGCCGTCGGTGATCATGACGATCTGCTTCATGTCCTTGCGTTGCCGCTGCAGGATTCGCTGTGCCAGGCGCAAGCCTTCGCGCGTGTTGGTGTAGTACGGCCCTACTTTCACGCGGGCCAGTTGCGACAGAGGCACTTCCTCGGCGGAATCATGAAACAGAATCAGTGAGAGCGAGTCGCCGGGATATTGGGTACGGATCAGGTGCGAAAGCGCCATGGCGACTTTTTTGGCCGGGGTGAAACGGTCTTCGCCATACAGGATCATGGAATGCGAGCAATCGAGCATAAGCACAGTGGCACACGAAGACTGGTACTCGCACTGATGCACCTGCAGGTCGGAATACTCGATGTTCAGCGGGATAGTGAGACCTTCGCGCTGGATGGCGTTTGAAAGCGTCGCGGTGATGTCGAGATTCAGAGTGTCGCCGAATTCGTAGGTTCTGGAAGCTCCGCTGGCTTCGACCCCGGTGGCCAGATCACGCGTGTCGTGGCGGCCAAAGCTGGACTTGCCTAGCGAGCCCATCAGATCGCGCAGGGTCTTAAAGCCAAGAAAGTCCAGGCTCTTGTCGGTAATTTCAAACTTAGCTTGCTGGGCCTCGCCGGATTGCCCTCCCACACTCGATTGTCGCGCCGGATCGTGAGGTTCATCGACGCTGATGTAATCTTCCTGCTCCATGCGCTCGATCAGTTGTTCGATGAGTTCATCCAGACTGCCGTCCATTTGCATCTGGCGAAGCCGCTCGCGCATTTCCTCATCCAGCAGATCTCCGTCGAGCAACGCTTGCTCGATGGCGCGGCGCAGATCGTCGAGGGTCTGCTCGCCTTCCGGCGGGTCATAATACATGTAGTTCTGGAAGCCGCTTTGCAGCAGGTAATCCGCCAGCGCGCTGAGCAGGTCTTCCATGCTCATTTCGCCTGCCGGATCCGGCACGTATTTGCTGTAGCGGATGCGTTTCATAAAAACAGTGGTTGGTCCTTCACCCTTGATCGTTGGCCCATACCATTAACCGCATCGGTGAGGTCAAAGAGCAACGACCAGTGCTCGCACTAGTTATAGGGTCTGCGGCCACGCGGGAACGGCAACTCTTCCCGTTCGAACGGCTTTTCAGCCGGCTTGGGTTGCTTTTCGCCGGCGCTGAAGACGCGCTCTTCGTTGCGGCCAATGCGCTTGTGGGCGTGCAGGCCTTCGAGAATAAATTCGGCGGCCGAAACCTGCACCTCGGGACCGTCCTTCGGGCCAACTCCCAGCTTGACTGTTTTTTCCATCAATCCCTGAATGCCGCGCAACGATTGCAGGGCGTCAGCGGCGCTGGCGGTATCGGCTAACTGAATCTCGCCACCAAGGTCGAACCACTGCACCACCTGCTGCATGTCGGTGCCTTTGAAATATCCGTCATGAGTTTTAGCCACCGCGGTCCGAATCAATTCGCGGCTCACGTGGTCCGCGCCTTTCATTTCGCCTTCGTACTCGAGCTCCAGTTTGCCGGTAATGGCCGGCATGGCGGCATAGATATCGGCGATCCGCGGCACCACCCATTTTTCCTCCTGATGAATGGCACGGCGCTCGGCGTTGGAAATCACGTTCTCCATGCACGAAATCGGCAGGCGCTGGCTGACCCCGGAGCGCTTGTCGATCTTTTTATCCTCGCGCGCGGCGAAGGCAATCCGCTCGATCACCTCCTGCACATATTTGGGCAGATGCAGTTTGTACCCGTCCCGTTGAGTCCAGGACTCCTGCGCAGTAATGGTCACGCCCTCTTCAACCGTGGAGGGATAGTGAGTGCGAATTTCCGATCCGATGCGATCTTTCAGCGGGGTGATGATCTTGCCTCGCGCCGTGTAATCCTCAGGATTGGCGCTGAACACCAGGGCCACATCGAGCGGCAGGCGGATGGGATACCCCTTAATTTGCACGTCGCCCTCCTGCATGATGTTGAACAGGCCGACCTGAATCTTGCCCGCCAGGTCAGGCAGTTCATTGATCGCGAAGATGCCGTGGTTGGCGCGCGGCAACAGTCCATAATGCACGGTAAATTCGCTGCTGAGCTCGTGCCCGCCCCGCGCCGCCTTGATAGGGTCGATGTCGCCGATCAAATCGGCGATAGTGACGTCGGGCGTGGCCAGTTTTTCTACGTACCGCTCATCAGGCGTGAGATAAGCGATCGGAGTGTTGTCCCCGAGTCTGGCGATCTCATTCCGGCATCTTCGGCAAATCGGAGCGTAAGGATTGTCATGGATTTCGCAGCCGGCGACGTAAGGAACTTGCGGGTCCAGCAACGACGTTAAGGCGCGCAGGATGCGGCTCTTGGCTTGGCCACGCAATCCCAGCAGGATGAAATTGTGGCGCGAAAGAATAGCGTTGACGATTTGAGGTACGACAGTGTCGTCGTATCCCACAATGCCGGGGAATATGGCGCCGCCCTGCCGGAGTTTCACGATCAGGTTGTCGCGCATCTCGTCCTTCACGCGCCGGGTACTCAGCCGTTCCTGGCTAAAAGAACTTTGGCGCAATTCGCCCAGCGTGCGCGGCAGACTCATGATGAAAACCCCCGTAAGAAACAGCGTCTGACTGGGATTATACGCCGTTGAACAAGGGCCAGAGCCGCGCCCTTTGAGCGTATTTTCCGATGGCGCGGCGGAAAATTTCAGCACTCGCGATTCGAGCTGTGAATAGAGCTCCGATCAATGTACATGGCCGTTACCACCAGCGCGCCGGCGTATCTGTACGGTACGGCGCAAATTCGGCAGAATGGCTTCGAAGTAGGAAATCGCCGCCAGCAGGCGCTCAGATTCCGATTTCATTCCCAGCAGGGTCTGCTTGAAATCAAGGTCGAGCGGCAGCGAGCCGACCAGGTTAAAAGAGAGCTGCGCCTCTTTGACGGGAGAACGGCTTTCCGGATCGGAACCTGACAATTGCAGGATTTCACTCTGCAGCGTCCGCGCCCGTGCGATTTCTTCCGCACTCGGTTGGACGGGCTCGTCCTGCAAATAAAGTACCTCCGCCTGCAAAAACGGACGCTCCTGGTTGACCTGCATCACCTCAAAGCGCTCCCGCCCCTCGGTCACGAGGTCTATGCGCCCGTCGGGATATTTCTTGGCAACGGTGATAATCTCTGCTGTGCAGCCGATCTCAGCGACTCCTTCTTCCTTGGCCCGGACGACACCGAACGACGTCTTCCGGTCTAAACACTCGGAGATCATCTCCTTGTAGCGCGGCTCGAAGATGTGCAAGGGCAGAGTCGTCCCTGGAAACAAGACCAGGTCGAGGGGAAACAGGGGGAGAAGGCTCACGCAGAAACTCCAATATCCCGGCGAACTCAGGGGGGATTTGTCGATTGTACGCCCCGGCTCGACTTGGCATAATCGGGTGCGGAATCAGCCGTTGCCGTATTTGAGTTGTGGGTCCCCAGGCCAGCCGTTTGCAACAACTAAAGCTCAGCGTCATTGGCAAATTCTTGGCGTCTTTGCGGCCCTTTCATTCGCACCGTAAAGCTCACGAAGTTTTTGCCCAGGCGCAAAGCAAGGCGGAAGCCCCAGTCTATGAACTTCAGCAAGGTGGATGTTTCCGGCAAAGTGGTGGTGATAACAGGCGCTTCGATGGGCATCGGCGAAGCTATTGCAAAATTGTTTGCCGACCTGAATGCCAGCGTTGTCCTGCTTTCGCGTGATGCGGGGCGCGCCGAGGCAGCGCGCGAGCGCGTGGGCCACCCCGATCGCACGCTGGCGTTATCCTGCGACGTCCGCAACCGCGAGGAGATCGATCGTGTGGTCGGTCTGACCTTGCACCATTTTCAGCGCATCGACGTCTGGGTCAACAACGCCGGGCACGGCCTCATGGATTCCGCCGCTGACGTGGACATGACCGCCTTCCGTGAAACGTTCGACACCAATTTCTTCGGGATGGCCGCCTGTATGCAAGCCGCACTGGCGGTGATGAAGCAGCAGGGCTCGGGAACCATAATCAATATTTCCAGCGTCGCGGGGCACATTCCACTTCCGTTTCACGCCGTCTACAGCGCCACGAAATTTGCCATGAACGCTTTCGGGAAGGCCGCGCGCGTGGAACTGAAGAATTTCGGAATCAACGTTCTGACCGTGTGTCCCGGCTACGTGCGCACGGATTTCAGCGCCAATGCCCTCAAAGGGAAGGAGGCGAAGACGGTAAGGCCGTCGGCGGTGTGTGGAATCAGCGTTGAACGCGTGGCTCGCGCCGTGCTGCAGGGCTACGTGAAGCAAAAGCGGGAAGTAATCGTGCCCTGGACAATGCACCCCGCCATCAAGATTTACCAGCTGTTCCCTGGCCTGGTGGAGCGGATGATGCTAAGGATGGCGCGGCGGGTAAAGTAAAACCCAAACCTGATTTCTTGCAAACCTTGCGCTCGAGTTCGTAGGATTAACTCAACTCCGCCAGCATGGCTTCCATCTCGGCCTGGGCGTGGCCGTTGCCGGTTTTTTTGGCGGACGCAATGCCATTGCCGAGCATCTGCCTGGCTTCTTCCGCGCGGTCGGCCTTGGCCAAAGTTTGAGCCGCCATGAAGTAACCGGCGGTGTAGTCCGGGTGAGTTGTCAGGAGTTTACCGAACTCTTCCAGAGCCCGCTCCACCTCTCCAGCCTTCGAATACTCCATCGCCAAGCCGTAGCGCGCGAAAGCATCGCTGGGATTCTGCGCGAGAACGTCGGTCAGCAAAGCGAGGCGATCCATAGAGGCGGCTCTTGGCTTTTAGCTCCTAGCTTCTAGCTTTCAGCCCACGGGCTGAGTACGAGATTACTACAAGCTGGCGGGGCACGATTTCAAGATTGTGCTTCGCGGCTGTCGATTTGGCTTGCCGCTTTCACCTGAGTACAATGTGCATCACCCCGACCACGGAGAAACCAAATTTTGGCCTGTCCTTTTTTCATGCCGGTGCAAAAATTGAATGGCGCATGGTTGCATCCCTCGCGTCTTCCTTTAGGAACTGGTTGGGACGGCCATTGTTCTGCACCAGGCCATGAAGGCGTCCAGCCGTCGCCGGAAGAGTTGCAGGATTTTTGCAATCTGGGTTATGCCACGAAATGTCCGCGCCTTCCCATCCAGCGCGAGTGCGATGCGGTTCGCATCTCGGTGGCGCGGGATCACGGTGCGCGGTTGCTGGTGTGGTTCGTGTGCGAGACCGATCATCGCCCGACGACACACGGCACGCTTGAATATGATGTGGACCGGAGCCAGTGGACCTCGTCGCACGGCGATGCGCGTATCCAGAAAATGCTGGACTGTTACGTGCAGTCTTACTTGCTGCGCCGAATTCAGCCCGCGGCCGGTGACTCCGTGCCGAGCCCAAGTTTATGACCAACAGCGAAGATATTGCCATGCCGCGGCCGGTCCGCGATTCGCAATCGGAGATGGCTGAAATCGTCCTGCCGAACGATTCCAATGTGCTGGGCGCACTGCTCGGAGGACGCCTAATGCACTGGATCGACCTGGCGGCGGCCATGGCTGCGCACCGGCACTCGCGCAATTATGTGGTGACCGCATCCATCGATCATCTCGACTTCAAAGTTCCGGTGCACGTCGGCGACCTGGTTATTCTGCGCTCTTCGGTGAACCGGGTTTACCGCACTTCCATGGAGGTCGGCGTGAAGGTGTGGGTGGAGAATTACATCCACGACCATTGCGAGCACGTAAGCTCCGCCTACCTCACCTTCGTCGCGGTGGATGCGGCGGGGCGCCACTTAGCGGTAGCACCCGTTATTCCCGAGACCGACGAGCAGAAGCGCCGCTATGAGGATGCCGGACGGCGACGCGAGATCAGGCGTGCTGAGATGGAACGCAAACAAGGCGCCGGACATTAGCTTTCCCGGGAAGACGTTCCTGTTGGTTCTTCCTGTCTTCAATCGTCACTGTACCAACCATTTATGAGTCCTCGTCTGAAGGACAAAATTGCCATCGTGACCGGGGCCGGCAGCGGTATAGGCCGGGCCTGCGCGCTGGCGCTGGCTCGCGAGGGCGCCCAGGTTGTCCTGGCGGGCCGCCGTAAGGACAAGATCGAAGAAGCAGCGCGGGAGGGGGGGCCGTCGACCCTGGCCATTTCCGCCGACGTCTCGAACAAAGCTGAAATTGGGCGCGTGCTCGAGCGCACGCTGAGTACTTTCGGCGGAGTCAACGTGCTGGTCAACAACGCCGGAATTCTGCACATCGGCACTGCCGAACAAATTAGTGACGAACAGTGGGATGAAACCTTCAACACCAACGTCCGCGGGCTCTGGTTGTTTTCCCGCGCCGTGTTGCCGCACATGCGCAAAGCCGGCGGCGGTTCGATCATTAACGTAGCCTCCGTGCTGGGCATCAATGGCGCGCGCAACCGGGCAGCTTATTCCGCCTCCAAGGGCGCGGTCGTGCTGCTCACCAAGTGCATGGCCATCGATCATGGCCCGGAAAATATCCGCGTGAATGCGATCTGCCCGTCATTTGTGGAGACCGAGCTGACCGCCGTGGTCATGAGCAAAGCCGCAGACCCGGATGCCGTGCGCCGCGAACGCATTGGCGTCCATCCCATCGGACGTCTGGGCCAGCCGGAAGACATTGCCGGACTCGCAGTCTATCTCGCCAGCGACGAATCTTCCTGGGTAACCGGCGCCGCGTTCCCCGTTGACGGGGGATACTTGGCGGTGTAAAGAAGCACGCGGCATTCAGCATTCAGCACTCAACAATCAGCACTTAGCGATCGCCACTCTGCACTCTGCTACCACATCAGGGATGTATCAGTAGCTGCACAAGACAAGCCTCGCATGGCTGAATGCTGATTGCCGAATGCTCTGATCGCTAAAAGCTGACAGCCGATAGCTGATAGCTTCTCCCCCACGTATAATCACGACATGAGTACTCCACTTCCCCCGCGTCCCGGACAGCAGCCGCAACCGCCATCCCCACAGCCTTTGCCGGGTGTGGGCGCCATCATTGCGGTGGGTTCCGGCAAGGGCGGGGTGGGCAAGACGACGCTGGCGGTCAATCTGGCTGTGGTTTTATCCAAGTTGGGATACAAGGTGGGCCTGCTTGATGCCGACGTTTATGGCCCCAACGTGCCGCTCATGCTCGGTATCAGCGCGCAACCCAAGGTTCTCGCCGACAACCGCATTGAGCCACTCGACGCTCACGGCATCAAGGTGATCTCGGTGGGATTTCTGAATCCCGGCGATAAGCCACTGATCTGGCGCGGACCGATGCTGCATTCCATCATCAAACAGTTTTTGGGTTCGGTGGTATGGGGGCAGCTTGATTATCTGGTGGTGGATTTGCCTCCGGGCACGGGTGACGTGGCGCTCTCGCTGATTCAAACCGTTCCGCTGACCGGCGCCATCGTGGTTTCCACCCCGTCGGACGTTTCTCTGCAGGATGCGCGCAAGGCGATCGAAATGTTTCGCCAGATGAAAGTCGATCTCGTGGGCATGGTGGAGAATATGAGCTATTTCGTCTGCCCGCATTGCCAGCACGAGACCGACATTTTCTCGCGCGGCGGAGCCGAGAAAACGGCCAGCCAGTTCGGCGTGGCCTACCTGGGGGCGGTGCAACTCGACCCCGCCATCCGCCAGGCCGGCGATGGTGGCCAGCCTACGGTCCTTGCCGGAGAAGTTTCTGCTCCCGCCAAATCGCTCTACGAATTTGCCCGCAAGGTTGTTTCTCGGACGGACGAAATCAAATCCACTGCCGGCGAGAGCGTTATCCAGATTCAGTAATATCTTCCGCTTACACTCTCCCCCGGAACTGAATAATTCGCCGGCGATCGCGCTTGGAGGGTCGGCCCGCGGGCAACTCTTCAAACTGCCTCATCGCCCGGCGCTCCGCCGCTACCTTCAGGCGCAGCTCGCGGCTGGCATCGGTTTCTCTGTAGAGAGTTTGCGCAACCGGCGCCGGCCCGCGCACCTCGCTGAGCTGCAGCACTTCCACCTCAAAGTCGCCGCCGTCGTTGGTCACCCGCAACATGTCTCCGACGCGTATGTCGCGAGCAGGCTTGGCGGGTTGACCATTGGATAGAATTCTGCCGAGCGTACATGCTCGCGCCGCTAACGCGCGCGTCTTGAAAAATCTCGCGGCCCACAACCACTTATCCAATCGTAGGTTCGTCATGGTCTGTTTCGCTACACCGTAGTTGGGTGGGAGGGAGCGGGTGTGAGTTCGGGTGCGGGTGCCCCATCCTTTTCGCGCAGTTTGCGAAAAGGGTGGGTGACAGGACTCATTCGTGGCATCTATGTTACCAATGCAGAATCAGCGCGCGAGGCTGGTTCTGTCTCCTCAATTTCCCAACCGCCCCAACCTGAAGAGCGGGTCCGGATCTTTTCCCTCTATCACCAGGCCCGCCACCATCTCTCCCAGCGCCGGACCGTGTTTAAAGCCATGCCCCGACCCTCCACCCAGCAGCCAGACATTCTGCTGCGCTGGATGGCGGTCGATGATGAAATTGTTATCCGGGCTGTTCTCGTACTGGCAAACCCGGGATTCCACCAGCGGCGCATCTTTTAACGCGGGAAAGCGGAAAGCAATATAGTCTCGAACCGACTTGAGCCCTTGCGCGCTCACGCTCCGCTCTCCGGATGTGGGATCGAATTCCGGGCCGCGCGTGTCATCGGCGATCTTGAACCCTCTACCTTGATTTCCTGGGATGCCGTACATGAACTTGTCGCGATGGTCGGCCCACACCGGCAACTTGACGTCAGAGAAGCGATCATCTCCGGCGGGAGTGCCGAAGAAAAATACTTCCTGCCGGGTGGGGCGAATGCGATTGCCGATGGTTTCCGGAAAGAGTTTGCCGAGCCAGGGGCCGCAGGCGAAGATATAAAGATCCGCTCGCAGTTTCGAACCATCGGAAAGCGTGAGGCCATCCCCCGGGCCACGGTCGAGATTATTCGGCATGACTGCCAGCTGCCTGTAATCGCCGCCTTCTCGCAGAAATCCGTCCAGCACCGCCTGGCACGCGATCCTCGCGGTCAGATAGCCGCCCTCGGGCTCGTAGATTCCCCACTGCAACCCCTCCAGATTAATCTGCGGCCAGCGAGTCGAGAGATCATGGCGAGAAAGTTCCTGGTAGGGAATGCCGGCTTCCCGCAGCATCGCTAACGATCCGCGTTCGAAGTGATCGTCGCCGGAAGCTACCATCCACAGCACACCGGTCTGGTGCATGAGTTTCAGGTTCCAGCGTTGCTGGTTTTCTTTCCACAACTGCGTGGCTCGTGCCGCCATCTTCGTGTAGGGCTGGTTCGGACCGTAAGTCCCGCGAATCACCCGCGTCTCGCCGCCCGAAGAAGCCCGGGAGTTTCCCGGCCCCCAGGCATCGAGCAGCGTGACGCGCGCCCCACGGCGCAAGAGGTAGAGCGCAGTCCAACTTCCGAATGCGCCTGCGCCAATTACCGCGACCTGAGATTTTGCCGCCATGGTCCCTGGCGCCTTGGTTGTTCCACTCGCTTGCGCCTGCTTGAGCATATTCGCAGAAGGGAATTTGAAGAAAGGGAAGCGATCGCCCAGGGTGCCTGACCAGCCAATGGCCGCACAAGCCTTCATCAGCCGCCGCCGGGAGAAAAGCATCTGGCTATTATTACTCTCCAGGTTGGGAGGAGGTCCCAAAAGCATCTTAGGTGTCCGTCAAGTGTTGACCGAAGTAATTAGCATTCCTAGCCTGAGAGTGCTAATGCTTGACAGGGGCGCGGTGCGTTCCTAGAATCAAAACTGGGGAATTAGGGTTTCCACATCCTAAGTTTTTGGATTAAAAGTACTTAATATGCCAGCCGGACCGCCAATCGGGGAACGCGAGCGAGAGATCCTGACCGCTATCGTGGAGACCTTTATTGCCACGGGCGATCCGGTGGGTTCGCGTACCTTGGCGCGTTCAAATAAGGAGGGGCTCAGCCCGGCGACCATCCGCAACGTGATGGCCGATCTGGCGGACGCAGGTTTTCTCGAGCAGCCCCATACTTCTGCCGGGCGAGTACCGAGCACCGAGGCGTATCGCTATTACGTTGAACAACTTACAGGCAAGGCGAGTCTTTCGCAGGAAGACCAGGGAATGATTCAGGATTCTCTGCACGGCATCTCCGACGTGCAGGAGTTCATGGAGCGAACCTCGCATGTGCTGTCGCTGATCTCTCATAACGTGGGAATCACGGTGGCCATCGGTGGTCCGAAAAATGCCCTTGAGCATGTGTACTTTTCCCGGCTGGGCGATCAGAAGGTTTTGGCCGTGCTGGTTACACGATCAGGCCTGGTGCGGGATCGGATTTTGCGCCTTGATCTCCCACAAGGCGATCTGGATGCAGCCGCCCGTTTCATCAATGAGAATTTTCGTGGCTGGACCATGGAAGCGATGCGGGTGGAACTGTCGCGACGGCTGGAGCAGGAGCGCAGCGAATATGATCGCCTGATGAGTTCGGTCGAACAGCTTTACCGGCAGGGAGCGCTCACCGCTGACGAGAGCTCGCAAGTCGTTTTTGTCGAAGGAGCATCTAATCTGGTGAACGGGGAGCAGGATCGCCAACGATTGCAGCAATTGCTGCAGACTCTGGAAGAAAAACAGAAGATCGTTGAACTGCTCGGCGCCTATCTCGACGCCAAACAGGAAGCCGTGCGGGTAGTCATTGGGCTGGACGAAGCCCTGCCCTCCATGCGCAATCTTGTCCTGATCGGCGCCCCGGCGCGGGTGGGCGATGATGTGATGGGATCGTTGGCGGTGATTGGGCCCACGCGCATCGACTACCAGCACACGATGACGGCGGTGTCGTATATTGCGCGTCTGTTTGACAAAATCCTAAACGAATCTGAGTGATTGCTATGGCAAGAGGAAACGGAAAACCCGACCCTACCGGACTGGACACGGAGCACGAATTGCCCGCGGCCGAGGACGATGCTCGCGAGGACGGTAACGCCTCCGGGATTCCGCCTCAGGTGGTGCGGGAAGCGGAGATGGATAAGCTTAGGGCGGAACGCGATACGCTCGTCGATCGCCTGGCTCGCTTGCAGGCCGAGTTCGAGAATGCGCGCAAGCGCGCGGTTCGCGAGCAGCAGGAGTTCCGCGAGTACGCCGTGGCTGATGCGATGAAAGAGTTGCTGCCCACTCTGGACAGCTTCGAACGCGCGCTGCAGACCAGTGCCGGCGACCGGTCAGAGTTCCGCAGCGGGGTCGAACTCATCTATAAGCAGCTGCTGGACGCGCTGGTTAAGCTTGGGCTGCGTCCCATTCCGGCGAAGGGCGAGCCCTTTGATCCCCATCTTCACCAGGCGATTGAAATGGTGGACACCCGGGAAGCCAAGGATCATCATGTAATCGAAGAACTGCAGCGCGGCTACAAGTTGAAGGACCGCCTGTTGCGGCCTTCCATGGTGAAGGTTGCCAACAACCCCAAGCACTGAGCTCTCGGGGGACCCCTGAAAGGATTTGGGAAAGGCCATTCTGACCAGCAACGGAAAACGCGACTATTATGAGGTGCTGGGCGTAGCCCGCGCGGCCAGCGAGCAGGAAATCAAGAGCGCCTATCGCAAACTGGCGCTGCAGTACCATCCAGACCGCAATCCTAACAATCCCGACGCCGAAGAAAAATTCAAGGAATGCAGCGAAGCTTATGCTGTGCTGGCGGATGGCGACAAGCGCGCCGTCTATGACCGCTTCGGCCACGCCGGCTTAGGCGGTGGCAGCGGAGCGCAAGGGTTCGACGCTACCGATCTGGGTGATATCTTCGGCGACTTCTTCGGCCTGGGAGAGATTTTTGGCGGTGGAACGCGCAAGCGCAGCCGCACGCAGCGTGGCGCCGACCTGCGGGAAGATATCAATCTGGAATTCGAGGAAGCGGTCTTTGGCGCTGAGACCAAAGTCACGGTGCGCCGCCACGAAAGTTGCGAGGAGTGCCGCGGTTCGGGCGGGGCGGCGGGCAAAGCGCCGGTCACCTGCCGTTCCTGCAACGGCCGCGGACAGGTTCGTTACCAACAAGGCTTCTTCAGCATTGCGCGTACCTGCCCCACCTGCCAGGGCACGGGCAGTGTTATTACCGATCCCTGCCCCAAGTGCAAGGGCGAAGGCCGCGTCCTGCGGCAGCGAACTGTGGACGCCAAGGTCCCGGCCGGAGTCGAAGATGGTACTCGCATCCGATTTACCGGTTATGGCGAGGGAGGTCTTCACGGCGGTCCGCCGGGCGATCTCTATGTAGTGCTGCATGTGAAAGAGCACCCCTTCTTTGAGCGGGAAGGGAACGATCTCCATTGCGTGATTCCCATCTCCTTTACCCAAGCTACGCTGGGTGCGGAAATCACCGTCCCGACGCTGGAAGGCGAACAAACCCTGAAAGTCCCCGACGGAACCCAGTCGGGCACAACGCTGCGAATTCGCGGCAAGGGTGTTCCCGTGCTCAATGGACACGGCAAGGGCGATTTATTCGTCGAGGTGCGGGTGCAGACGCCGGGCAAGCTCAACAAACGGCAGCGCGAGTTGTTGCAGGAGTTCGAAGCCATGACCCGCGTAGAAAACCGGCCGCAACGCCGCACCTTGATGGGAAAAGTTAAAGATATCTTCGGGTAGCGATCTCAGGTTGTGGTGTAAACGCTATTTCAGCCCGACCACTAATCCGCGTCAGAAATGCTTACGATCGGATTACAGCGGTCCCTTCGACTGGGTCACGGCTTCGCTTCGCGAAGCTGTCACTACGCACAGGATGACAGCATCAAGATCTAGCCGCAAAATATCAGCGTCGAGATGATCTCCTTACCGCTATGACTCGCCGCCGCTGGATCGCCGACGAAGTTTCGGGCAATCGCGCCGCTCTGACCGGTTCTCATGCAGACCACCTCGCCCACGCGCTGCGCGGCCGTGTCGGACAGGAATTTGATATCGCAACCGCTGAGGATGTTCGTCGCGGACGCATCAGCAGCATTGCCGACGGCCGAGTCGAATTCGAATTGGGAGAAGTCGTTCCTGTCGCTCCCGCGCCTCGCCTGACTCTTATCCTCTCTATTTTCAAGTTCGATCGGATGGAGTGGGCCATCGAGAAATGTGTCGAACTGGGCGCAGCTCGTATTATTCCGGTGGTGGCTCAACGTACTGAAAAACATCTTGCCGCTGCCGCCCTAAAGCGGGTGGAGCGCTGGCAGCGGATTGCCCTTGCAGCCTCAGAACAATCGCGCCGCACCGCGCCTCCGGAAATCTCGCCGCCAATGAAGCTCGAAGATGCCGTAAGCGCCGCCACTGGAACCTGCATCGTGCTGTCGGAATCTGAAGAGCGGCAGAGTTTGAAAGATGCTCTGCAGAAGCGCGCTCCAGACGGAGAAGTCACTTTGGTCTTTGGTCCAGAAGGCGGCTGGACGGAGTCCGAGCTAAAGTTGTTTTCGAAATCTGGCTGGATCACGGCGTCCCTGGGCAGCACCATCCTTCGTGCCGAGACCGCAGCCATCGCAGCTGCCGCGATCGCGATTGCGGAAATGCAGCCATGAGGAATCTCCTCAGAAAAATTCTCACCCTTCTCTGGTATGCTCCTGCAAGGTGGTAGTCGCAAAGCCCATCTCTCGCCCCCGATCATTCGAGCCTGACGAATGCCAGCGTCAAGCCATCGAACACGTCTCTGGACCCATGCTGGTCATCGCCGGAGCGGGCACCGGAAAAACCACGGTCCTGACCAAGCGCATTGCTAACCTGGTTCGCCAGGGTCATGCCCGACCAGGCGAGATTCTCGCGGTCACTTACACCAAAAATGCCGCCCAGGAGATGCGCCAGCGGGTGCAGGAAGAGTTGCGTGGAACCGACTTGTCCGGGATGCGGATTGCAACCTTTCATGAATATTGCAATGAGTTATTGCGGGAAAATGGCAAGGAATTCGGCGTCCTGGATGAAAAGGATCTTTGGATTTACCTGCGCCGGCGCCTTCGCGAGCTGAACCTGAAGTATTTCGTCCGCGCCGCCAGTGTGAGCAAGTTCTTGGACGACCTGCTCAAATTCATGCAGCACTGTCACGACGAACTGGTCAGTCCGGAGAAATATCAGGAATACGTACAGCGGCTGGAGCGCGGGGAGTTACCCATTCCACGAGTGACCAAGTCGAAGGACGCGGACGAGGTATCCGACGATGACGTCCTGGGGCGCTGCCGCGAGATTTCCAGCGTATTTGCCACGGTAGAGCGGATGCTGGAGGAAGACAGGCTGGGCACCTTCAGCCACATGATCACCTACGCCTACCGGCTTTTGCAGAACGACGGCGAGGCCCTCAAATCGCGCAGCCGCTTCATCCTCGTGGATGAATTTCAGGACGTCAACTTCGCTCAGGTGAAGGTGCTGCAGCGGCTGGCTGGAGAAGAACGCAACGTCTTTGCGGTGGGAGATCCGGACCAGGCGATCTACCGGTTTCGCGGCGCCTCGAGTGCGGCGTTTGTTCTCTTTCAGCGGCACTTTCCGGCAGCCAACCTGGTGAAGCTGGAAAAGAATCGCCGCTCCACCTCTCCCATCTTGCACTGTGCCTTCGCCTTGATCAGCAAAAATCCAAATGTGTTCGACACCGGGAATGGCTTTTCCGGGTCGGGTTTGGCTGGATTTGGTTTAGCTGGATCCGGTTCAACCCCGTATCGGCGGTCCGTCCTGATCTCCGCCCGTGAGGAAGAAGCGGCGCGGCAGGGCAAAGAGCTGCCGCGCGTGCCGGTGGAAGCCGTAGTGCTCACCGCAAAGGACGCCGAGGCTGCCGAACTGGTTACCACGCTGCGCGATTGGCAGCGCAAGTCGCGCCGCCAGTGGAGCGATTGCGCCGTGCTCTACCGGAACCACTTTCATCGCGATCAATTGGCTGCCGAGCTGGCCAGCCAGGGAATTCCGTTTTCGATTGAAAACATGGATGTGATGGATATGCCCGAAGCTCGAGACCTGTTCGCGTGCCTGGGAGCGGTGGTCTCCGATGCCGACGGCGCCAGCCTGTTTCGGGTTGCAGCCCTGCCGCAATTTGCCATCGACCCCGAAAAACTACGGGCCGGCATTAAGGCCCTTCCCCGCGATGCCGGCAATGCGGCGATTGCGCTGGTGCTCTCGCAGATTGAAGGGGGCAGCGAGGTGCTTGAGCGCCTGCGGCAGACCCGCGGCGAAATTGCCGCGGCCGACGCCAAGGGGCGAGCGGCGGTCGATCTGATAGCCCGCAATTTTTGCCTGGATCGAAGCTCGCGCGCGCTGAACGCGGTGCTGGAGTTCGTCAGCACATGGGAAGAAAAACCCATCACCAAGACCCGAGAGGTCGGAGAGCTGCTCGATTACCTGGAATATTTCCGTGAGGCTGGCGGAATCATCGCCCTGGCATCGAAGGATGAGAATGCCGTCCGGCTCATGACAGCGCATGCCGCCAAGGGGTTGGAGTTTTCCCACGTCTTCATTCTGCGCGCCAGTTCGCCTTCGTTCCCCGCGCCCTACAAGGAGCCGCTACTGGAGTTTCCCCGCGAATTGCACGACGCGGCGTCGGTGGCACAGGATGACGACAGGGAACTGTGCAAGCAGGAAGAGCGCCGCCTGTTCTACGTGGCCATGACCCGGGCGTGCGATTCGCTGACCATCTATGCCAAGCAGGGCGCGGGCAAGGACCCCAGTCCTCCCGGCTTCGTGCGTGACCTGCTGAAGGACTCGAGTTTGCTGGGCCGCTGGCTGGTACCGGCCCAAACCCGCGGATTTCAAACCGACATGTTCGCCCAGGCCGGGGGCTCAGCCGGGATGACGCGAGCTAGTGAATGGCTCTCCCTGCCTCCGGTTACAGACCTTTCGGCAAAATTGAGCGCCAGCGCGGTGCAGACTTACGAAACCTGTCCACTGCAGTTCAAGCTGGAGCGCGAGTGGAAAATTCCTGGCGAAGTTCCAGGCGCCATGCAATATGGAGGCGTCATACACCGCGTCCTGCTGGAGTTCTACAATTCGGTGCGCGCCGGGCGACCTATGGCGGACGATGCCGTTATCCAGTTATTTCGCGACGAACTCGCCTCCGCCGGGATCCAGGATCGCTACCAGCACGACCTCTATCTCGAGCAGGGTGTCCTCCAGTTGCAGGATTTTCTGACGACGTTCCATCGCGCTCCGGCGCCCAGGGTGCTGCATACCGAAGAATTCTTCGACGTCAAGGTAGGAGATATAAAAGTCGTCGGCCGCATTGATCGTATCGATGAAGTGGCCGAAGGCGTTGTCATTACCGACTACAAAACCGGAAAGGCTCAGTCGCAGGAAGACGCCGACGAGAGTCTGCAGCTTTCCATTTATGCGTTGGCTGCGCGCGAGAGGTGGGGATATCACGCCGACCGGCTGGTTCTCTACAACCTCGAAGGCAATAGTCCAGTCGTCACCCGGCGCGATGACTCCCGGCTGAGCCAGGCCAGAAGCCGGGTGATGGAAGTCGCGGAAAGCATCGCGGCGGGGAAGTTTGAACCCAACCCCGGCTTCTATTGCAAATTCTGCGCCTATCGCAATCTTTGCCCCGCCACAGAAAGACGGTTGCAGGAACCGCCACGGAACAAGCCCGCGATCACAAAAAAAGCCCTGTCATCCTGAGCGGAGTGACTGCTTCGCGAAGCGAAGCAGCTACGCAGTCGAAGGACCTCTATAGCGAGCCTGACGCTGGCGGTCGAGGCTTGCTGTCGCTCGGTAAAGCCCGAGAGGCGCGGGAGCATTTTAGCGGTAGAGATTCTTCGACTGCGCACTTCCATTCGCGAAGCGAATGGAAGTACTCCGCTCGGAATGACAACAAGGCTTGTCAGGATGGCAGGAACAAAACTGATCAGGCTGACACGGACAAACGATCTCATCAGAATGACTGCGGCAGAAAAAACTTAGGGGACGCTTCCGCGTCCCCGGTTTGCTACGTTGCTGATACTTCTCTTAGTGCTTCTTTTTCTTCTTTGCCTTTTTCTTGGTTGCCATGGTTCTATTCTCCCTTCCATTTTTCATGGACTGCTATGCAACGGTGCTCAGTTGCAACTTATTGAATGTATAGAGTCAATAAAAAGTGATGTCAAGAAAAAAATGATGCCATCGAGCGCATGCGACCCGTGCACCAAAGTCACCTGAGACGGTTTGCGAAGAAAAGTTCGCGCCGCGGAGCGTTATCGCAGAACTTTTTATGTCGGAAGATTCTTCCAGCGCGGCGAATTCGCAAATCTACCCGGAACAAAATGAAACCAGACTCGTTTCGTGGAGTGAACCCTCCGGCCCCGCGAATTCCGGATTTTTCCTGCCGCGCGCATCTATAATTGAAGTCGAGAAATCATCGCGGGAGCATATAAATGGCTGCTAACGACGCGGTTGTCATCATTTCCGGTTGCCGCACTCCGGTAGGAAAATTCCAGGGCAGTCTTTCCGATTTGAGTGCCACACAGTTGGGAGCCATCGTGGTACGCGAGGCGGTGAAGCGTGCCGAGCTCGATCCCAAGGTGGTGGATGAATGCATCATGGGCAACGTAGTCTCTGCCGGCCTGGGACAAAATCCCGCGCGCCAGGCCGCCATCTTCGGCGGACTGCCTCCGGAAGTGGGTGCCATGACCGTCAACAAGGTTTGTGGTTCCGGCTTGAAAGCGGTCGCGCTGGCGGCGCAAGCGATTCAAACCGAAAACAGTTCCATCGTCGTCGCCGGTGGGATGGAATCGATGACCAACGCACCCTATCTTTTGCCCCAGGCGCGCAAGGGATATCGTCTGGGCAATGCGCAGATTGTCGACTCCATGGTGAACGACGGTCTTTGGGACATTTACAACAACTACCACATGGGCGTTACCGGCGAGAACGTGGCAGAGAAATACGGCATCACGCGCGAAGAGCAAGACCAGTTTGCGCTCAACTCTCATCGCAAGGCTGTGTCTGCGATCAAAGAGTGCCGCTTCAAATCGCAGATTGTGCCGGTAGAGCTGCCTTCCAAGAAAAAGGGTGAGGCTCCGGTGATTTTCGATAAGGACGAGTCTCCTCGTGAAGACACCACCATCGAAATCCTGCGTTCGCTGAAACCTGCTTTTAAGAAGGATGGTACGGTGACCGCGGGAAATGCTCCCGGGGTTAATGACGGCGCAGCTGCGCTTGTGGTCACGAGCGCGCGGCGCGCCAAAGATCTAGGCGTGCAACCTATGGCGCGCGTCGTCGCCCAGGCGACCAGCGGGGTCGAGCCCAAATGGGTAATGATGGCGCCTGTGGGTGCGGTCCGCAAAATCTGGGAGAAGACAGGCTGGAAAAATGAAGAGGTGGATCTCTACGAACTGAACGAAGCTTTCTCCGTGCAGGCTCTCGGCGTGATGCGCGAGCTTGGGCTTGATCCGAACAAGGTCAACGTAAACGGCGGCGCCGTCGCCCTCGGGCATCCCATCGGCGCCAGCGGAGCCCGCGTGCTGGTCACTCTCATTTATGAAATGATCCGGCGCGACGTTCATCGCGGTATCGCTGCGCTTTGTCTGGGAGGCGGAAACGCGGTGGCGATGGCGGTGGAACGGTAGGATCTTCGAGCACAACAAAAGTGATTCAGAGCTTCAACTGGATTGGGCAGCCGGCGTGGGTGTCTGCACTGGCAAGGTAACTTTGAACACCGCTCCCCCGCCCGGGCCGGAGCTGGCTTCGATCTCTCCTCCGTGCTCTCTCAAAATCGCCTTACAGATGCTCAATCCGAGGCCGGTGCCGCGCCCCGGACGTTTGGTGGTGTAGAAGGGATCGAAAATGTTAGGCAGAACCTCGGCCGCGATGCCGGGGCCGTCGTCCTGAAACGTGACCGCAACCGCCTTGCCGCCCTGCTCCAGCCGGATCCTGAGTGTGCCGCGGTCACGCGTCTCACGCATTGCCTGCTCGGCGTTGAGAATCAGGTTCAGAAAGACCTGCATCAGTTGATGGGAGTCTCCGGTTACGGTCGGAAGCGACGCTTCGGGAAGAAAGTCCACCGTAATATTGTTTTTACGCAAAGAGTAAGCATGCAGGTGCAAAGTTCGCTGCACCAGTTCGTTCAAATTGATGGGGCCGCGTCCAGGAGCGGGGGGCCGTGAGAAGTACATCAGATTCTGCACAATGTCGGCGGCGCGCCGGCCTTGCTGTTGCAACATGACCAGGTGCTTGCGTCGGGAATCTTCTTTCTCGCCCTCCTGCAGCAGTTCCGCCACGCCCATGATGCTGGTCAGAGGATTGTTCAGTTCGTGCGCAAAGCCCCCAATCATCTGCCCCATGGCTGCCAGGCGTTCGCTTTGGATAATCTGCTGCTCCAGTTTCTTTTCCACCGTGATGTCGCGCACGGACACGATCACGCCGCTCGATTTTCCCTCGGCGTCGAAGAGGGGGCTAGCGTTGGCGCGCATAGTGCGCCAGCTGCCGTCTCGGTGCCGCGCTCCGAATTCGCAAAAGCCAAATTTCTTGGCTCCGGTGCTGACGTCGTGATAAAGCGCCTGGAACTCCGGCGACTGTTCTTGCTCCGCATCATCGACTTTCCTTCCCAGCAGGTCTGCAGGCACGCGGCCCAGCAGGTCGCGGATGCGTGAGCTCACAAAGCTGTAACGCCCCTCCAGGTCGATCACCAGAATCAGGTCGGGGAAACTCTCCAGCAGGTAGCGCTGGAATTCTTCCTGCTGACGCAGGGCCTTTTCCATCTTGCGGCGCTCGGTTACATCCACCAGCGTGCCCTGGTAGCGGATGATCTTGCCGGCGCTATCCCACACAGCGCGCGAGCGATCCAGGAAAACTGCTGTGGTACCGTCTTTCCGGCGCAGCATGAGTTCCCGGCTGCGCTCGCTGCCGCGATCATCTGCGGTTCTTCCCAACACCGCGCCCTGGTTGGGATCGACCCTCAGGGAAGTGGGGTCCAGCGACAAAAGTTCTTCCCGGCTGTCGCAGCCGAGCATTTGAATCAGGGCAGGGTTGGCGTCCTGCAACTTGCCCTCAGGGGTACTGAAGTAAACGCCTTCCTGCAGAGTTTCGAAGAGTTCGGTAAAGCGACGTTCTTTTTCCCGCTCTTCGGTCACGTCACGAGCCAGCGCGCTGATGCCGACCACTTCATCGCCCTTGACGATGGCATTCAAAACGCAATCGAAGTAAAGGGCGCGCCCGCTGTCCTTCAGTTGCACGCGGACCAACCCGGACCAGCGCCGCTTCTCCAAAAATCGCAGCAGCCCGCCCTCCACGTCCCGGCGCAACGGTTCCTGCACGAAATCATCTATTTTGTGACCGACAATATCCTGATAGGAGAGTCCCAGCATCTGGGTGACGCGGCGGTTGACCGTTCGCAGGGTGCCGTCGAGTGAGCAGGCGAACGCTACGTCATCGAACGAGTCGATCAGTTCTTTGAAACTTCGTTGCGAACGCTGAATCACCTGGCTGAGCTGGTCAAGCTGCTGGTCGGAGGGAGCGACCCCCGCGCGATCGTGCAGGTCGTCCAGCAAGTGCTTGAGTTCGGAGACTTCCCGCCGCCGTCCGTAGGCGTAGGCCGCGAACAGGATGGCCAACACCAGAAGTCCGATCGGAATTGCTCCAAGGTGATAGGGAAGATTCTCGAGCCGCTCCCACGAAAGAGCAGCCAGCCCCGTAGCCAACAGGACAAGAAATGCCAGCGCAAGCCGCCAAAGCCGGGCTTCTTCTTTTTCCAAATGACCGGGAGGCCGCGACGGACCTTCGGGTTTGTCTTCTTCCACCATACCTACCGGGCTCGGTCCCAGGAAACAGGTTCTCGCCCACGAGTTTTGCGGGGCGGGTTAGCTGGATCGTAGTGCACGAGGAGCCCTTGAACAACGAAAAGGCATGTTAGGCAACTTGATTCCGGCGAGTTTCGGCAGCCATTCGTCATTCTCACGAAACAAGCATGTGGCGACGGTCGCCTCGGCTGTCCGGCGGAGCGGCGCTCCCTACTTACTTCCGGGCAAGTAACTGTCGAGCTTCGCTCGACCGGACAACCGGGGCGGCTCTTCCCACGCGGCTCGCGGAGCGCTTCGCGCAGCGACGGGATTCCGACGAAGTACCTGCGCATCGGCGGAAGACTGCACACAGGATTGACAACAAACCCACAATGCTATGTTTGTTCGTCACCCGCGGATGTGACGGTCGTCACCGCTGCTTCGCCGTCGGACAATTTATCGTCAATAGCAATGTGTGCCGTCAGCGACGCGGATCTCATCGGTCTTGCCGGTGCCTGAATCGTCCGCGGAAACACACAACCTCATGCTCTACAAGACTTTGAGCGCTGCGGTGTATGGCGTCGATGCCAGCATCATTGAGGTTGAGGTAGACGTTTCCGGCATCAAGACGAATGAAGATTATTTTCATACCGTCGGATTGCCCGATGCGGCGGTCCGGGAGAGCCGCGACCGCGTCCGCGCAGCCCTCAAAAACTGCGGCTACGACATTCCGCCCACTCACATCACCATCAACCTGGCGCCTGCCGATATCCGCAAGGAGGGTTCAGGATTCGACCTGCCCATGGCCCTGGGAATCCTGGGCGCCTATGGAGGATTGAACAAGAAAGAGGTTCCCGACTGCCTCTTTGTCGGCGAACTTTCGCTCGATGGCGGTATTCGCGGCGTGCGCGGCGCCTTGCCGATCGCGATCGAGGCCCGCGGCAAGAAGATTCCACGCCTGATCGTGCCTGAGCTCAATGCACGTGAGGCGGCCATGGTGGGCGGCGTCGAAGTCTATCCCGTACGCTCGCTGCTCGACGTGATCCGCTTCGTCAATACCGGTAACGGCATCCTTCCTCTTAAGGTCGATAGCGACACTCTTCTGAGTGAGGCCCAGCACTACGCCGTCGACTTCAAGGATGTGCGTGGTCAGCAGACCGCCAAGCGCGCCCTGGAAGTAGCCTGCGCCGGCGGTCACAACATTCTCATGATCGGGCCGCCAGGTTCAGGCAAGACGATGCTGGCCAAGCGAATGCCCACCATTCTGCCGCCCTTCAGTTTTGAGGAAGCGCTGGAGACCACCAAGATTCACAGCGTAGCCGGCGTGCTCGATGCCGGCGCGGGATTGGTTGGAGTTCGGCCCTTCCGCTCGCCGCACCACACCATCTCTGACGCAGGATTGATCGGAGGCGGCGCCGTGCCACGTCCGGGTGAAGTCTCGTTGGCTCACAACGGCGTGTTGTTCCTGGACGAACTGCCGGAATTTCCGCGCAATGTGCTGGAGGTGATGCGCCAGCCGCTCGAGGACGGCACGGTGTGCATTGCGCGAGCGTCCATGTCGCTGACCTTCCCGGCGCGCTTTATGTTGGCGGCCGCAATGAATCCCTGTCCCTGCGGATACTTCAATGATCGGTCCCGCGAGTGCCATTGCACCCAGCCCATGATTCAGCGCTACATGGGTAAGATCTCGGGGCCGTTGCTTGACCGCATCGACATCCATATCGATGTGCCCGCGGTGAACTACAAGGAACTGCGCGCCGGAAGCGAGCCCGAGAGCTCCGCCAGGATTCGCGAACGTGTAGTGCGGGCCCGTGAAATCCAGCTGCAGAGGTTTGCCTCGTCGCGTTCACGGTTGTACTGCAACGCCCAAATGGCGCCGCGCCACATCCGGACTTCCTGCGAGCTCTCCGCCGACTGCGAACGCCTGCTGGAGCGTGCCATGACCCAGCACGGCATGACCGCCCGTGCCCACGATCGCATCCTGAAAGTCGCCCGCACGGTCTCTGATCTAGAAGGTGCCGCAGCCATCGAACCCAAACACATCGCCGAGGCCATCCAGTACCGGACGTTGGACCGGACGTTCTGGGCGTGAGTGGGTGATGAATATTGAATAGAAAGTGCGGCGAAGCGGCGAAAAGAATAAAGCCCCCGGCGCAATCCGTGCCTTTGGGGCTTCCATCCAGAATCGGCACCGCGCCCACGGCTTGCGCCGTGGGCTACATTCTTTCAGCCACTTCGCGGCTGGGCCGAACTCACCGAAACCGGCCGAAATCCTTCCTTAGACAAAGTTTGACCAGCCCCCGCTAACATGCTATAAAAGCTGGTTTTGTACCGGGCCTCCGGCGGCAAGTTCAGCGTCAATCCGGGCGGTCTCTTCGGTGCGAAACATCCGACGCGGCCAAGCTTAACACTCCTGTTCATGCCGTGTAGTGGAAGCGTGTTCGGAACTCCGGCAATGCGCTCCCTGGCGCTCTTCAATGAGAGCGTCCGATGAGCGCTGTTCGCCGGGCGGCAGTGCCTAAACACGTGATGGTCCCGAAATAGTCTTCATACCGGAGGAATCCCTATGTGCACCTGGCTGGCGAAAGCTGTGTCCAACGGCTATCGATTCGCCCAAACATCAATATTTATGAAGACGGTGGCAGCCGCGTTTGCCGTCCTCAGCTGCGGCGCGACCGCCGCTTTGGCCCAACCTGCTCATGAGGTCGGCGGAGAAGCCAGCCTGAAGCTTCCCGACCTTTCCCAGGTATTGTTCCTTGGCGTCGACGGCCATCGCTTGCTGATGATTGGCATTCTGTTTTGTATCTTTGGACTGGGCTTCGGCCTGGTCATCTACACCCGCTTGAGGAACATGGCGGTGCATCGCGCCATGCGCGAGATTTCCGAACTCATCTACGAAACCTGCAAGACCTATCTCATCACGCAGGGCAAATTCCTTCTCGTGCTGTGGCTCTTTATCGCGGTCGTGATCGTGCTCTATTTCGGCGTGCTATCGCCGGTGCCGGAAAAGCCGGTTGCCATCACCCTGCCGATCATTCTCCTGTTCAGCCTGGTGGGCATCGCAGGCAGCTACGGCGTCGCCTGGTTCGGCATCCGGGTGAACACCTTCGCCAACTCGCGTACGGCGTTTGCTGGATTGGCGGGCAAGCCTTATCCCATCTACAACATTCCGCTGCAGGCCGGCATGAGCATCGGCATGATGCTGATCAGTGTCGAACTGCTGCTCATGCTCATCATCCTGCTCTTTATTCCGGCCGACTACGCCGGACCCTGCTTCATCGGTTTCGCCATCGGCGAGTCCCTGGGCGCGGCCGCGCTGCGCATCGCCGGCGGCATCTTCACCAAGATCGCCGATATCGGTTCCGACCTCATGAAGATCGTCTTCAAAATCAAGGAAGACGACGCCCGCAACCCCGGTGTGATTGCCGATTGCACCGGCGACAACGCCGGAGACTCAGTCGGACCATCCGCGGATGGATTTGAAACTTACGGCGTCACCGGCGTCGCCTTGATTACTTTCATCCTGCTGGGAGTTAAAGATCCCACCGTGCAAGTGCAGTTGCTGGTGTGGATCTTCGTCATGCGCATTGCCATGCTGGTGGCCAGCGCGCTCTCTTACTTCCTGAACGGCGCGATTGCCAAAGCTCGCTATGGCAATGCCAACGAGATGAACTTTGAGACGCCGCTCACCTCCCTGGTCTGGATCACATCCGTGGTCTCCATCGCCATGACCTACATTATTTCGGCCGTGATCATTCCTGCCTTGGGCGGGGATTCCACGCAGTGGTGGAAGCTGGCCACGATCATCTCTTGCGGGACCCTGGCAGGAGCCATCATTCCTGAGCTGGTGAAAGCATTTACTTCGACCGAGTCACGCCATGTGAGGGAGGTTGTGGTGTCAGCCCAGGAGGGTGGTGCTTCGCTCGGCATACTTTCAGGATTTGTCGCGGGAAACTTCTCCGGCTACTACCTTGGACTTTCCATGGTGGCGCTGATGTCAGTCGGGTATTACTTCAGCACCATGGGCCTTGAAAGCCTGATGGTTGCGGCCCCCGTCTTTGCCTTCGGCCTGGTGGCATTCGGTTTCCTGGGAATGGGTCCGGTCACCATCGCGGTCGATTCCTACGGACCGGTTACCGACAATGCGCAGTCGGTTTATGAGTTGTCCCTGATCGAGCAGGTCCCCAACATCAAGCAGGAACTTAAGAAAGATTTCAACATCGACGTGAACTTTGAGCGCGCCAAGGATTTGCTGGAAGAAAATGACGGCGCCGGCAACACTTTCAAAGCCACCGCCAAGCCCGTCCTGATCGGGACCGCCGTGGTCGGCGCCACCACCATGATCTTCTCCATCATCATGGCGCTTACCAATGGCCTGACCGAGAATGTAAATAATCTTTCCCTTTTGCACGCGCCTTTCATGCTCGGCCTGATCACCGGCGGCGCCATGATCTACTGGTTCACCGGCGCTTCCACGCAGGCTGTAACTACTGGAGCGTATCGCGCCGTGGAGTTCATTAAGGCCAACATCAAGCTGGAAGGGGTGGTGAAGGCCTCCGTCTCCGACAGCAAGAAAGTCGTCGAAATCTGCACCAAGTACGCACAGAAAGGCATGTTCAATATCTTTCTGGCGGTATTTTTCGCCACCCTGGCATTCGCCTTCGTAGAGCCGTTTTTCTTCATTGGATACCTGATCTCCATCGCCATTTTCGGCCTCTACCAGGCAATCTTCATGGCGAATGCTGGCGGAGCCTGGGACAACGCCAAGAAGATTGTCGAAGTCGAGCTCAAACAAAAGGGAACTCCATTGCACGATGCCACCGTCGTGGGCGACACGGTGGGCGATCCCTTCAAAGACACTTCCTCAGTGGCCTTGAATCCTGTGATCAAGTTCACCACTTTGTTCGGTCTGCTGGCGGTGGAGTTGGCGGTGAAGCTGACGGCGGAAGCCGGGGGCGTTCTCGGCCACGGACTGGCTCTGGGGTTCTTCCTGGTTTCGTTCTTCTTCGTGTACCGTTCGTTCTACGGCATGCGCATCGTGAAGGAAGGGCCAGTGGCGGTTGGCGGCTAGCTAAATCTTTATCCAAAGTGGCGGCCTGGCGCAGCCAAGCCGCCACGCAGTTAAAGGATCCCCGCACCAGGACCCCTGCGCCGGCTAGGTCATTTCTTGTTTTCTTGCGGGGGCGCCGAAACGCTGGTATCGCTCTCTCCCAGGCTCTTCACATAGGCGATGATTTGCCAACGCGAAGGTTCTGGCAACGCGCTCCATGACGGCATCCCCTTGCGCAGATAACCGTTTTTGAGCAGCGAGAACAGTTCGCCGTCCTTCGCCAGTTGCACTTCCTTGGTGCGCAGGCTCGGCCTTTTCCCCCGCCCCAACGCGTCTTCGCCATGGCACTTCGCGCAATGGTCGGCGAACAACCTCGATCCCCCGGCAATTGCCTCCGCCTGGTTGGCGTAGGGGTTGGTGCGCGCGCGATCAGCTGCGGAGATGTGCTTCATCCACCCGGTGTCGGCCGCCAGACAGGCTGAAGCCGCAAAAAGTATCCATCCCAAAGGCCACGGACGGTTCATTTTGAACCCCCGTGCAGCCGGCGGAATATCTGCTGGAACTCGTACGCCACCTTGAAGCGGTAGAGCACTCCCACACTGTTCGAGTTCAGCCCGAAAGACGGGGAAAAACTGACGGTGGGGCCATTCGGAATGTTGAAAGCCACAGTAGGCCCGGCGTAGTGCGAAGTGTCATGCAGGCCAACCCCTTCCACGTCGCCGAGACCGCCGTACATTTCGGCGCCTGCGCTCAGATTCTCCCGGCAGAAGAAGCAGCCTCTGGAGCCCGCGGTCAGGGTTAACGGGCGGCTCACGCCAAACGCATAGCCGAATTCCCAGGGCTCGGGCTCGGCCAGGTTCTTCTCGGAAATGAAGTTCTCTGAAATATTCCAGCCGCGCACATTGCTGGAAAGAATAAGTTTCAACTCCAGTTCGCGCTCGGTCACCGCGCGCCCCTCCGCATTGGACTCTCGCAGGTCGGCAATGCCGTCGTGTCCCACGACTTCGAGCAGGCTGCGGTCGGCCGTGTTCAGATTCTCGTATTCCAGGTAAAGCACCGGATTGATGAAATGCTCCCGTAGAAGTGGGCGGAAGCGGTTCTCCCAGCGATAGCCGTTGAACACGGTGCTGTCGTTCGAAGTATGCTGGCCGGATAGATAGACTTCGGTAGTCCACCAGGCGGTGGCGCCGTATTCAAACTCGATAGTGCCGCTGGCGAAAGGGTTTCCGCCCTTGGGCGAGGCCTGCACGCCTTTGAATTCGACCTCAAGATTTCCCGGCTCCTCCAGGGCGTGAGAGTAAGTGACGAAGTAGGGCCACTCCTGAGCTGCCAAGGGCGTAGCCAGGCTCATGGCCAGGAGACACAGGGTAGAAATCAGCTTCACATTGTCCTTGTGTTCTAGTTGCAACTCAGTTGCATTATGTCGAAAGTATATTAAATCTAGCGTCCCGCAGCAGCACGCGTCAATGACCCGCACAAATTTGTGTTGCACTCGGTTTGCAACTAGATGCAAGTCGCAGGGGATCAGGCTGCTATCCCCGATGGGCAGGCCGCTTATTGTGAGTGATATGGCACGCGAATGCTCCGCGTGTGTGCATCCGGCAGGTTGTTGCGCTGGTCGCCAGGAAAGTCGCTGGGCGCGCTGATCCTGGCTGCGCAATTTAGCGACTTCCTTTGGCCCTTAGCTCGCCCTCTTCAGTAGCTTCCCCTCATTTTGTCTTTTACGCTGTGCGCCAGCTTTTCAATCTCTTCCGCTTTCTTGACCACATTCACCGACAAAGTATCTTCGTTCGTCTTGTCCACATACGCTTTTAATTCCGTAGCCAGCTTGAGCAACTTTTCGGTATCACGCTTCAAGTCTGCCTGCCGCTCCTGGTTGGCCTTCTTCGCCATTTCTACTTCCAACCTGCGGCGTCCGGCATCTTCGGGAGCAGGCTTCTGCTGCAGTGGCGGAAGTTGCAGATGGGGCTGGCCGCTAGTCTGCGACCAGGCAGAGAACGTAACCACAGCCAGGAAACATAAGAGGCAGGCAGGATGGAATCGCACGATCACCTCGAGTACGAAAAACTCGAAGTAATTATACGTTTGAAATGTGGGCGCTCGTGGTGGAGTGGTCGGAAATCAGAACCGTAAAAAGGGAATACCAAGAGAGCTTCCGTAAGCGCAAATTAGCTTGGTGAAATCTGCAGAGACGGAACTCCGGCCGGACAATGCCGGCTGAACCACGAGCGGGACGCTCGCGGCCACATTATGCGTTACAGCGAGCTCATCTTTGCCAGAAATTCGCCATTGGTCTGAGCTTTGGCCAGGCGTTCGATCAGCAACTCCATCGCTTCTACGGGCGAGAGCGGATTCAGTACCTTACGCAGCACCCAGATGCGAGTGAGATCTTCCTTCGGAATCAACAGTTCTTCCTTGCGGGTGCCGGAGCGCTGAATATCGATGGCCGGAAAGGTGCGTTTGTCCACCAGCTTGCGGTCGAGGATGATTTCCGAATTGCCCGTGCCTTTGAACTCTTCGAAGATCACATCATCCATGCGCGATCCGGTATCGATCAGCGCGGTGGCGATGATGGTGAGCGATCCGCCTTCTTCGATGTTTCGCGCGGACCCAAAGAAGCGCTTGGGACGCTGCAGAGCGTTGGAGTCGACGCCGCCTGATAGCACCTTGCCGCTGGGCGGAACGATGGTGTTGTAGGCGCGGGCCAAACGGGTAATTGAATCCAGCAGAATGACCACGTCGCGCTTGTGTTCCACCAGGCGCTTGGCTTTTTCGATCACCATTTCCGCAACCTGCACGTGGCGGGCAGCGGGTTCATCGAAGGTCGAGGAGATCACTTCGCCCTTGACCGAGCGCTGCATGTCGGTAACTTCTTCCGGGCGCTCGTCGATGAGCAGAACCATCAGCACCACTTCGGGATGATTCGTTGTGATGGAATTGGCAACGTTCTGCAACAGCATGGTTTTGCCGGCGCGGGGCGGGGACACAATCAGGCCGCGCTGCCCTTTGCCCAAAGGCGTGAGCAGATCCATTACCCGGGCGCTGACATTTTCGCGAGTGGTTTCGAGCTTCAGGCGCTCCTGCGGGTAAAGCGGGGTCAGGTTGTCGAACAGAATCTTGTTGCGCGCTTCTTCCGGCGATTCGAAGTTGACGGCTTCAATCTTGACCAGGGCGAAGTACTTCTCGCCCTCGTGCGGCGGCCGAACCTGGCCGCTGATGGTGTCTCCGGTCTTGAGGTCAAACTTGCGAATCTGCGAGGGCGAAACGTAAATATCGTCGGGGCCGGGCAAATAGTTGTAGTCCGGCGAGCGCAAAAATCCGTAACCGTCGGGCAGGATTTCCAGCACTCCCTCGGCAAAAATGTGGCCCTCTTTTTCGCTCTGGGCCTGCAGAATCTTGAAGATCAGGTCTTGCTTGCGCAATCCGCTAGCTCCGGGCAAGTCCAAAGATCGGGCGATCTTGGTTAGCTCGGTAATATTTTTTTCTTTGAGTTCAGCAATGGTCATCAATCACCTGCGAGAGGATTTTTCAAAGGGGGGCACGCGAAAGAGAAGGATCCATCCAGCGGGGCAGAGGGGCGGGCTAAACTACGCAGCCCGCCGTTGTGCCTCAGCAAAATGTTCCGGCTCGGCCAAAACCGACTGCCGCTCCGAACTTGCAATCCGGTCCAGGACCTCGTTCATGGTCTCCTGGATTCTGGTGTTGGGCTTGTGAAACTTACGGGTAGCCTTCGATGCAAGCTGACAGAGCATATAACGGTTCCGCAAAGTATGTAAAGCATCAAAAACTCGATCAGAGCGCTTCATT
>DATAPL010000005.1:0-1653 GCA_036265205.1 Terriglobales bacterium | reverse complement strand
TCAGAGAAAGACCCAGCGAGAAATCGGCGTAGGAGCGCAAATCCTTTCCAGCCTGAACATCCGTTCCATCCGCTTGCTCACCAACCACCCCAAGCGCGTGGCCGCGCTGGAAGGATTCGGGATCAGAATTGTTGAGCAGGTGCCCGTACCGACGACGAAGTCAGTGGCACAGTAAGTGCAATTTTATATACCACATCCGTGTAAGGGTTTTGTCAGCAATTAGGCGAATGCCTTTGGCTGAGTTTCAGATTGATGCTTAATTAAGCCAGTCTTGGTCGTACGGCCCGCTTCGGAGCATTCGTTAAGACTGGCCGGTCGGTGAAGGCGAGCGTAAACGGCCGTCGCCTGATGATCACAGCCTGATTGCGAGTTCCGAACCGCCCTCACAAATCATTTCCGGCTTCTGGACTTTCTGCTATCCTTACCCATCTTTTTGGCGGGGTATTCGGATGGCAGAAACACCGCGTCCCTTGCACCAACTGATGTACGGACTGATCTACCCCGCGGTTCTGGGCACCGGGATCGTGCTGATCGGCGTGCGCGCCGCGCATCAGCACGGTTTTCTGGCCGCGGTCACTGACCCGTCGGTCCTGCTGGGCGTGATGGCCTGCACATTCTTCGCTGCGTCGTTCGACTCCGCCTTCTACTGGCCTGCCGACTCGCCAAATGCTGCATACAGCCGGTCCGCCTTCTGGCTCGACGTTGGAGAAGTGATTGTGATGTTCGTCTGCTTCCATTTCCTTCGCCTTTTCGAGGACCCGAAGGCTCTCGAACCGGCAAATCTCTGGCCGGTGTATCTCGCTCTGGGGCTGGGTGTGGCTTCGCAATACGGCTGGCGGAAGGTCGTCGGGCTGAAATGGGAACAGAAATGGGCACTCCGGCTGGCCATTAGCGTCTTGCTGTTTGCCGGCATTTATCTCGCGCACTTCGACTGGTTCAACATCTGCGCGGCCGTCGCCATGATTGGCTTCGTCATCATTTATGTGCTGACCGACCCCCGCTACAAGACCAAAGAGATGCAGCAGATACCTGCTGCACCCGCAGCTTCCGCCGACACAGCCAAGGGCGCATCTCTAGGTAAAAAGTAATCAGTTACCGGTGGTCCTTTCGAGCCATGTGCACGGCCTTCACATCGTTTGAAGTAAAGACTGATATGAACTTCGCAGGCGCGGCGGCTTTCTCCACCGCAGGACGGCCACCGGCCTCCAGCCTTTCAACCAGACAAGCGACTCCGGCAATGTTGAAGCCGAATTCCCGCGCGGCTTCAATGGCCTGGATCGTCGAGCCTCCGGTGGTGCAGACGTCATCCACAATCACCACGTGAGCGCCTTTTTCCTGAAAGCCCTCTACGCGACGGCCCATGCCGTGGGCCTTTTCTGCTTTACGCACCAGAAAACCATGGATCGGAGCGCCAGCTTGTGAGCTGATGACTGAGGTTGCGACAACGATGGGATCAGCGCCCATGGTAAGCCCGCCAACAGCCTGCGGCTGCCAGCCCTGCTGCTGAATAAACTCAAGAAAGACACGTCCGGTAAGTTCCGCGCCGTGGGCATGAAGCGTGGTGGTACGGCAATCAATGTAGTAATCGCTCTTGCCGCCGGAAGAGAGGGTGAATTCCCCCAGGCGGAAAGAGTTGGTAGCCAGCAACTCAAG
>DATAPL010000004.1:0-146663 GCA_036265205.1 Terriglobales bacterium | reverse complement strand
CGATCTCACAGCGTAAATCGATTGAAAAGGAAACAGTAACAAAATGGCAGAACAAGGAACAGTAAAGTGGTTTAACGACGCCAAAGGCTACGGCTTTATCAGCCGGCAGAGCGGCGAAGATGTATTTGTCCACTTCTCGGCTATCCAGGCAGGCGGCTTCCGCAGCCTGCAGGAGGGTCAGAGCGTGGAGTTCGATGTGACCAAGGGACCAAAGGGCTGGCAAGCTGAGAACGTCCGACCGCTGTAAGACCAAGAGCGGCAATTCTCGATAGAAAGCGTGTCCGCCGCTGAAAACCAACGGGCGGGCACGCTCTCCGTAAACAAAAGTTAATCCTCCAGAAATTAGCGGGGTGTGTCTGACACGCGACGAGTCCAAAGCCTCTTATGCCATCATCCGTCACAACATCCGGACCTACGAGTCCGGCGGCGTTGTGCTGGTCGTCAAGGGCCGGGAGAATGCTGAGGTAAGAGTCAAACACTTCGAAACCGGGCAAAGCTCGGAAGATCGTCACGCCGGCTGGCGCTATTTCGTTGAGAAATCAGACCTCAAGGTTGGAATGGATCCGGCGGAAGCCACCAATCTCCGCCAGATGAAGCTGGAAATCCGCGAATCTCAAGCCGTGCCCGACCAGGTTTCGGTCGCCAACCCTCCCCGGCAAAATTAATATCATCCAAGTGTAGGGCGGACACTCCTGTCCGCCGCTCTTACACGCGGCGTTAGTGTCGGCGCTCGCTCTCCCGCAGGATGGTGGCGAAGTTGCGCCCTCCGAAGCTGAACCCCTGCTCCAGGCGCCCGCGCACCGCAACCCTGGCGCCGTTGCCGGGCACGCCGTAATTCTGGCTGTAGACCCACATCTGCCCCGACCCGTCGTCCACTTCGAAGACACCGGAGCCGAGCGCGCCGAAAGAAGTTGTCACATGGCCCGCGATGGCGACCTCTTTGCCGACATAGCGGCCGGGATCGCGATTGATTCGTTCAATGCTTGTGCGGGTAGGACAAGCGGCCAAGATCAAGCAGCCAACCACCAGCAATGAGGCAAGCGAAAGCCTGCTGAGCAATCTGAACACGAGATCCTCCCCGGATCTGAAGTTTCAACCCCAACCATGAACGGCGCCGGAGCCGGGCGCTTATAACTTCCGCACCGCAGCATTTTAGTTGAATCGGAGCCGCAAGGCCCGGAAAACATGGCGCCGAAACTCTTGCAATTATGATGCAACACCGGATTCTGGTGATGCCGCCTCCCATGGAGTATATTTGCGGGGAGATCAAAATCTCGGAGCCACGGAGCGCCGTCATGGCGCTCTTTCGCTTTTTAAGGTGGTCTTAACAAAACACTGTTTCGTCAAGGAGATAGCCATGCAGGAAACTCCGCAGCAGTACATCCAGCGCATGCTGAATCATAGCCAGGGGAAAGATCCATTACACTTGCAGCAGTCCACCCCGCGTCGGCTGGCCACGCTGGTCAAGGGAAAGAACAAGAAACAGCTCACCCGGCGGCCGGCAAAGGATAAATGGTCGATTGCCGAGATCATTGCGCACCTGGCGGATGCGGAACTGGTCATTGGCTTCCGACTGCGCCTTATCCTGGCTTCGAACGGCACCCCGATTCAGGCCTTCGACCAGGACGCCTGGGCCGAAACCTTCAATTACGGCCGCCGCGACCCGAAGTTGTCACTGGAAACCTTCCGCCTGCTGCGCGAGAACAATTTGAAGCTTTTGAATTCCGTGCCTCGCCGCTTGTGGGAGAACTACGGCCAGCACCAGGAGCGCGGAAAGGAAACCGTCGAGCATATCGTCAAACTCATCGCCGGCCATGACCTGAACCATCTGGCACAAATCGAGGCCATCGCGAAAAACGGTCGCTGATTAGGAAGTGGCGGCTGATCGGGGTAGCGCCGGCGTCCCGCCGCGGCTACAGTAGTGTTTCCTTGAACAGCTCTGCCAGCTTCTCGAAGGCGCGCTCGTCTTGGGGCTGGTTATACAGTGGGCTATCGGGCACCGTCCAGCTATGAGAGGCGCCGTCGTAGACTTCGCTCTGGTATCGACCTCCCCAGGCCAGGAGAGCCTGATCGAGTTTCGCGATGGCTTCCGCCGGCATGCTGCGATCATTGGTGGCGTGACCAAAGTAGAGACGGGCCTTGATCGCTGGCAGGGCAAGATGAGGGCTGTCGGGCGCGTCCGTTGCGAGGCCACCGCCATGAAAGGAAGCGGCCGCGGCAATCTTGCCGGGACGGACCTTGGCGGCAAATAAAGCCATCTTCCCGGTGAAGCAGTAGCCCACGACGCCCATTGCGCCCTGGCTGACGGAAGCGTGGCCAGCCAGGAAGTCGACGTAGCTGGCGGCATCGCGTGTAAGAGCCTCCGCGCTCAGGGGAGCGGAGAGCTTGGCAAATCGCTGCATGCGTTCGTCCATGTTCTTGGCCGGCGCGTCGAACAGCGGCAGCTTTCCAGTGCGGTAGAAGACGTTGGGCATGAGCACGGCATAACCCTGCGCCGCCAGCCGCCGCGCCATCTCCTCTTGTGCGGGACGAATGCCGCCGATGTCCGTGAGATGAATAATCCCCGGATAGCTGGCGCCGGCTTCGGGGCAATACAGAAATCCCTCTGACGTTCCGTCGGCAGTTCGAATCTCGATCTTTTCTTCAATCACATGCTTCTCTTGGTCGGGATATACGGTGAGTTGTTCAGCTTATAAAAATTCGAATCGGGGGCGCCAGCCTCAGTGCCCGGTTGTTTCCAGCCGCTGAGCCTGACTCAAGCCAAGCTGCGCTTCCTTGCTGTCCGGCTGCGAGAGCAAGGCTGCTTCGAATTGATCCTCCGCATTTTTCGCATCCTTGAGTCCAAGGTAAACCTGGCCCAGCAGCAACCGGGCGGGGAACTGCCCGGGGCTGAGTTTCAGGCTGGCTTCCAGGGCGGCGCGGGCTCCGGCCAGATCGCCGGCTTTCTGCCGCGCCTGGCCTTCGTGGAATGCGGCCGTAGCGTCCTCCGGACGAACTTCTCTGGCTTGCTTCAGATGCTCCGCCGCCCGGTTATATTCCCCGGCCTGCAATTCCAGCTCGCCCAGTTGCAGAAGGGCGGTGGGCGACTTGGGATCGAGTTGCAGGACTTTCTCCAGTGCACTGCGAGCCTCGCCGGAGCGATTGTCGTCCGTGGCTATCATCGCCGCATGCAGCAAGTTCTGTTCTTCAATCTTGTCCTTGGGGTCGGGCAGACTGGAAAGCCCGCTAGAGCGGGCAGAATCGCCGCCAAGCCCTCCCTGATCTCGCTGTCCCTGATATCGTGGTCCTTGATAACCCAGGGCTTTCAGTTGATCGCTGGCGTCCTGTCCTGGTGCAGTTGCCGCTTCAGGAGAAGGCTGCGGAGATTTCGCCCTGATCTCAGCCAGCATCGTGCGGAACGTCTGAACCGCGGCCTCCGACGGCTGGTAATGGTTTGCCAACTCTCCCGGATCAGAATGCAGATCGTACAACTCGGGCCGTGGCGCTTCGATGAACTTGAATCCTTCGGCGCGAACTGAGCGCAAGGGCGCCCAGCCAAAGCGGAGCGGATAGTCGGTCTCGCCAAAAACGGTGCGATCGTGATTCCCCTCACCTTCAAAGAAAGGTTTCAGCGATTCTCCATCGAGGCTCGCCGGAGGCGGCAGGCGCAGCAAGTCTGCCACCGTGGGAAGGATGTCGGTTGTCCGAACCTGGGCATCGACTACTTTCGCCGGATCGCTCGGCACCACTCCCTTCGCCGGTAATTTGATGATCAAGGGAACGTGCGTGGTGGAGTCGTAAAGAAAGATTCCGTGCGTATTTTCATGATGCTCGCCCAGGCCTTCGCCATGATCTCCGGTTACGATCACGAGAGCATTCTCATAGCGGCCATATTTCCTTAAATAAGCCAAAAAATTCGCCAGCGCCGAATCGGCGTAAGCGATTTCGCCGTCGTATAAACGGTCCTTGTAGGTCAGGGAGAACGGTGGGGGCGGTTCATAAGGGTCATGGGGATCGTAGAGGTGGATCCAAACAAAATCAGGGCCACCGGGATGCGCCGCCATCCAGGTTTCGGCATGCTGCACCACCTCCATGCCGCGCCGCTCAACTCGTCCCCAGCGCGACTTGGTCTGCGCATGCGCCGGGAAGTTGTCATAAAAATCGAAGCCGCGATCCAGTCCGGGCGCCAGAGTTTTGCTGTCCAGAATGACTGCGCCGATAAAGGCTGCGGTGTGGTAGCCGTTGCTCTGGAGAACCTCCGCCAGAGTGACATGCGACGCAGCCAGTGGGACGGCGAAGTCGGTAACGCCGTGTGAACTGGGCAGCAGCCCGGTCAGGATGCTGACATGCGAAGTATTGGTGATCGGGCTGGGGGTAAAGGCCTCGGCAAAACGAATCCCGTCTTTAGCCAGCGAATCCAGGGCAGGGGTCTGGATCGATTGATCGCCGTAACAGTGGACGTGATCGGCGCGCAAGGTGTCGATAGTGACGAGATAAACATCCGGCGGCGCCGCTCCTTTCTGAGATTGCGATCCTTGTGGCCGCAGAGCCGCCAAACCCGAACTCACCAGGCAGCAGAAGATGAAAACGCGGGCGACCTTCATGCCAAGTCAGACTAGCACAATCGATAAGACCACTGGCAACCCGGAATACCCGAAGGGCGACAGGACAAGAGAACACAGATGAACAACGAAGACCGCAAATAATAACGCAAATAATAAGAAGACCGCACCCTGGAGGCGCGGTCGGTAAAGCATGATTAGGAATTGCTTCGAGGCGCCAACCGGTGGCGCCTCGAAAGTTTAGCTTAGAAGCGTACGCGGAATCCGAACTCCATCTGCCGCGGGTTGTTGGCCTGGCCGGGCAGAACACCGAAGTCGGCTGGGTCGCCAACTTCGAGGAACGGATCGCCCAACTGAACGTGGTTGAATACGTTAGTGAAGACGGTCGAGAACTCGGCGCTGATGCGCTCTGTAATATTGACCGCTTTGCTCAAGCTGAAGTCCACGTTCCAGTAAGGCAAGCCACGGAGGGTTCCGGCGCCGCCGATACGGCCTGTGTCCAGACCCAGGATAGGATCACGGAACAGGTTGTAGGCTGCGACCGGGTCGCTGAACATATTGGCGCCGAAGCCGTTGGTGCCAATACCGCCCGAACCGAACACGTTGTTATGGCGCGAGCTGCCCTGGGTGTAGGCGCCGAGTGCAACAGCGTTCTCTCCGGGACCGAAGCCGGTGCCGTTAAAGAAGTTGCTGGAATCGCCCTCGCCGAATGACTGTCCTTGGGTAACGGTGTTGACCTGAATCGGCACACCGCTGCCCGCCGAGAAGATCGGTGCGAATGTCCAGCCACCCAGTACGTGTCCGACAAGACCCTTCTGGCCCTTAAAGAACGGCGGCTGGTAGACGAAGAACATGTTGTAGACGAACTTACGATCCCACGACTGAACCCCGTAGGTACGGCCCAGGTCGAAGGCATTGGCCGGGGTGTATTCGCTTGTGGCCTGAACCGTAGCTCCGGTTCCCAGCGCCTTCCCCCAGGTGAAGTTCGACTGCATGGTCAAGCCATGCCACTCCGACATCCTGACCGTGGCGAACAACGCATTGTAGTTGCCGTAGCCGACGCTGGCGTTGACGCCGATGCCGGACGACAACTGACCCGCCGCCCCGAAAGCTCCGGGGAGAGGGGTGTTCATCATGCTGCGGGGGAAGTTGAACCCGCCGTTGTCCAGATCACTGTACAGAGACCATACGGCCTGGCTGCTCAGGTTATCGATTTCATTGTTAGCCACCGCCGCGGTGCAGCTGGCGAATCCTGCGCAATACGCCGGATTCATCGCGGCTTCGAAGAACGGTTGCGGTTTGATGTTTGCAGGTACGCCGTTGGCGGCGCATCCGCTGGATGGACCGGCGCAACCCAGCGAGGTTTCGAGGCCGGCATAAGCGCTGGCGAACGATTGTCCGCCAACAGTCATCATGTATGGCACTGCGTTGATGTTGATCGGCTGATATTCATCGTGCACGATGCGCCCGATGTAGCCGATCTCCAACATGGTCTTGCTGGAGAGTTGCCGTTGAATGGTGAAGTCAAAAGTATCGCTGTGGTTGGGCCGGAACTTCGGATCCAGCACCTCGCCCGCGCCCGCTCCCACGGCATTGATGCCGGGGAAGTCAGGTTGAGGCAGTGTGGGAGCGGGGGCCGGGATGGGGGCCGCCAGCCCGTCAAACCCAGCTGAAGTTGGTCCCACCCGGAAAGCAGTCGATGGCGTTGAACCTGCACCGCCGCAAGTGCCGGAGACGGTCGGCTGCACG
Organism: Terriglobales bacterium; assembly: GCA_036265205.1. GTDB lineage: Bacteria > Acidobacteriota > Terriglobia > Terriglobales > Acidobacteriaceae > JAIQFF01. The sequence goes on along the minus strand of DATAPL010000004.1, from coordinate 140,373 downwards.
CACTGCACCGGCTGAATCAGACCAGTACCCAAAAGCGGTACCAGCACCAGGTCCACGCCGTTCAGTCGTCCGTAGATTCGGCTATAGCCGCCACGAATGACGGTGCCGTCATGGCTGAAGACCTTGCCGAACATCGAGTCACTCTCGAAGTGCGGGTTCCAGGCCAACGCGATTCGCGGGCTGAATCCACCGTAGAACGGGTCGTAGGGGTACTTGCGGCCGTTGCCCACGTTGCCGACCAGGGCAAACCCAACCGTGGGATTAAACACCTGACCTTGCAGAGCAGCCGTTTCGCGCTGATGCAGGTAGGATTCGGTCTCAATCGGCTGATTGGACTGATCGACCAACAACACCTGCTTGCCGTTCTTCTCAACCGGCGGCATCTCCAGCGTCCAGCCGAGACCGTAAGTCAAGCTCAACGAAGGCTTCAGGTGCCAGGTGTCGCTGAAATACAGGTTGTAGTAGGGAATGGTGCTCTGATCGAAGGCCGGAGTCAGCGGCGGATTCAAAGCCAGATTCGCGCCTTCGCGGGTGTAAGCGATCTGTGCGATGGAAACGATGCCGAGCACCGCGGCGTATTCACGGCCAAAGACCGTCGCGGAAGGAGCATCCGTGGGCACAAAGGGCGTGATGCCGCCAATGCCCGCTCCCGTGCTGTTGGTACCGAGCTGATACACGGACTGGTAGTTGATGCCGCCGCCGTTGTCAGTCCGCTGGTGGTAATTGAAGTTGCGCTGGTAGGTGCCGCCGAACTGGAACAGGTGGTTGCCCTTCAACACGTTGACGTTGTCGCTGAACATATTGTCCTGGCCATCCCAGAAGCGGGTTCGAGTGTCCTGGGTGTTGACGTTGTATGGGCTGAGTGAACGCCCGTTGACGCGGGACACTTCTCCGAGCGGCTCGAGCGCTCCGCCCAGACCAGCAATTTGCGGCGGATCGCCAGCCGATCCCCACTGCCAGTAATTACGCAGGTAGCTGTAGTGAAGATCGTTGGTGACGTTAGGAGTGATGTTGGTGGTCAGGCCGGCGACCAGGAACCACGGTACCTGGGGCCGGGCGCTCTGGGAAACGGGGGTACCGCTGCTGATGTCGACTTGGCTATCGGTAGTGCGGACCAACTTGTAGTAGCGATAGCTGCTCATGAAGTGCCACTTGTCACTGAAATCGTGATCCAGGCGGGCAACACCGAAGTTATCACTCTGGGGTACGCCCAGATTGCCTTTGAATCCCTGAATGTTGGCATCGCAACGGCTCAGCGGGCAGCTGGTATCGTTGGGCAGCGGCATCGTGCTCCACATCTGCTGCACCAGCGGATTAATTCCCAGACCGCGCGGGTCGCAGGGTCCGGGGCATGGCGTTGGAGCATACGTGACGCCGTTATAGGTAACCGGAGCCGGGTTCAGGTTGTAGGTCGAGGTGCCGTAAGTGAGCAATCCCAAACGCATCGAAGCGGTCGGATCGAGGTATTCAACCGTTTCCGAGTTGGGCCAACGGAAGCCCTGGTAGTTGGCGAAGAAGTAGGTCTTTCCGCCCAGCAGCTTGGGGAGGATCGGACCACCGATGGCGCCGCCGAACCGGCTGTAGTGGTAGCTCGGTAGCGGAGTACCGGTGTTGTTATTGTCCCAGGTATTGGCGTTGAAATTGTTGTCGAGATAATACTCGTACGCCGTGCCATGCCAGCTGTTGGTGCCGCGCTTGGTCACCATCGAAACCTGGGCGCCGGCCGAGCTGTTGAAGTCGGCAGTCTGATTGTTGGTGCCGACCTTGAACTCTTCGATACTGTCGGCCGGGGTGGGAATCACGCCGGTGGGGCCGCCGCTACCGGTCGCGCCGCCGGTTACTTCGAACGCCACCAGGCCGCCGGTGGAATCGCCGGCGAAACTGTTGGTGTAGATGTTCATGCTGCCGTCCATGTCGTTGGTGTTCTGGCCACCATCGAGTGCGAAGGCATTCTGGTCATAGACTGCGCCGGCTACGCTGCCGTCAGGCGCTACGCCAGGTTGCAGCGTCACGAACGAGCTGACGTCGCGGCCCAGGCTGGGCAGCGCTTCAAGTGAGATACCGGTGATGGTGTTGCCGACCGTGGCATTCGTGGTCTGCAACTGAACGTTGTTGGCTTGCACTTCGACCACTTCCGTGATGGCGCCAACCGGCAAGGTGAAGTTGAGGGAGCCGGCTTTTCCGACTTCTACTATCTGACCACTGAGTCGCGCTGCGGCGAACCCTTTCTTAGTGATGGCAATGTCATACTTGCCGGGAGCCAGATTGGTGATGATGTATCGGCCACTCTCGTTGGTCTGAGTAGTTCGGGCCACGCCGGTGGTCGCATCGGTGATTGTTACCGTGGCGTCGACCACCACTGCGCCGCTCGGGTCCGTTACCAGCCCGAAGATGTTGCCGGTCGCGGCCGATTGCGCCCACACTGGGGATGTGCCCACGGCGAGCAACAAGCTCAGGCAGATTGCAACACCAGCTAGAACCTTACCCAACAGGACAGCTCGATTGCATGACATCCCACCACCTCCTGATTTGAAGCCACTTTTTTTAAATAACGTGCAGGGCCCGCAACTAAGGAAGGACAGCTATAGCCGCTGGAAATCCGGGACTTGAAACGTGGACCGGCGTTGGGTACGTCGCATCAACCCGATCCCCAAGCAAACTAATGTGTCGCAGGTGTGCAACTAACACTCCAAAACAAACGCTGCAAGACATGGCATTGTTTTCACGGTGTTATGAGGCTTCTGTGCCTTGTTTTTATTTGGTTTTATGCGGAAAAACGGATGAACTAAGAGATATCCTATGAAATACCGTAGAATCTGCCCGGATGATCCCGTGGTGTCCGGTCTGGAGCAGGTTTGAAGCCCCGCGCTGGTCCTGAATCACGTGCCCAGGTTTGGCAGGAGCCTGGAAGGAAGTCCTCCCTCTTCCGCTATTGGCCGTTTACTCGCCGGATTACGCACATACGGCAAGCCCTGCTCGCCTTGCTTGTGGACTAGAATCTCCTGCGATGAAAAGACACTGCCGACTGGTCCTTCTAACAACCCTCACCGGACTGCTTTTTGCCGCCACCCCGCTGCCGAAATTCGATCCCTTGCCCCTTCCCCTCTCCAACAACGCCGTGGCCAGCGTGAAGAGCCGGGGATCGCTGCTGCTGTTTTCGATGATGGGAATCGGACCTAAAAAAACCTGGGACGCAATCTCCAACAGCGCCTTTTCGTTGGACCCCGAGACGGGGAAGTGGTCCGAAGTGCATGCGGTTCCGGGAACTGCCGGGCGCCTGGCCGCCGCCGCCGTGGGCGCGCGAGAGCATATCTTCCTCTTTGGCGGCTACGTGGTAGACGCGCAGGGTGGCGAAACCACCTTGTCTGATCTCAACGTCTACGAGCCCCTGACCGACCGCTGGTTCCGCGGCGAAGATATGCCCATCCCGGTCGATGACGCTGTGGCAGGCGTGTATCGCGACCGTTACGTCTATCTGGTTGGCGGGTGGTCGAAGACCGACACTGTGCGCGCAGTCCAGGTCTACGACGCCGAGAAAAACAAATGGTTGCAGGCCACGCCCATCCCCGGTACCCCGGTGTTCGGCCATTCCGGCGGGATAGCGGGTGACACCATTATTTACGTCGACGGCGCCCATAAGAATCCCGCCGGAGACCAGCCGAAGTATGTTGCGTCCGACGAATGCTGGTCGGGCAAAATCGATCATCACGACCCGGCGAAAATCCAGTGGAGCAAACTGCCCAACCATCCTGGAACCGCCCGCTACCGCATCGCGGCTGGCGGCTCGGAAAAAGATCAGATGATCTACTTCTCCGGAGGCACCGACAATCCGTACAACTACAACGGCATCGGATACGACGGCCGTCCCTCCGAGCCTTCGCCTGTGACCTTTGCCTACAGTTTGCGCAGCGCCAAGTGGGTAACCGTCAATCCCAAAACGCCCGACCCGACCATGGATCATCGCGGGCTGGTGGTGATGCCCGAAGGCCTGGTAATTATCGGAGGCATGGAGAAGGGACAGCAGGTGACCGGGCGCGTGGTGGTTCTGCCCAGGCTGGCAAAGGGGCAAGCCTCAAAGTAGAAGGGAAATGCGGAACGGCTGCGAATCGCTATCCGCCTATATGCACCATGGTTCGTGATGCGGGCACGAAGTCCGCCTCGCCGATGTGGTGACGCTCTTCTTTTTTCTGGACCACGCCGCGAATGAACTCCGCCAGCTCTTCATCTGACGCGCCGCGGCGCATTTGGCTGTGCAGATCGTGATCCCAAACGGAGAACAGGCAGGTGCGGATTTTTCCATCGGAGGTAATGCGGATCCTGCTGCAATGCCCGCAGAAGGGATGAGAAACCGGAGCGATGATGCCGATTTCGCCGATCCCATCGTCGAAGCGGTAGCGGCGCGCCGTCTCGCTGCGCGCGTGCGGGATTTCTACCAGCGGCCGGTATTCGCCCATACGGTGCAGAATTTCATCCAGCCCCACGACAGTGTTCGGTGACCACACCCGGTCTTCCTCGAGAGGCATGAACTCAATGAAGCGCACGACCACGCCTTCTTCACGCGCGAACATGCCGAATGGAATGATCTGATCTTCGTTGAAGCCGCGCATCAGCACGCAGTTTACTTTCACCGGCCCCAGGCCCGCGCGGCAGGAAGCGCGAATGCCGGCCAGCACGTTGTCATATCCGTCCGGCACGCGGGTGATGCGGGCGAAGCGATCGGGATCGACCGCGTCCATGCTAACCGTGACCCGGCGCAGGCCGGCGTCTTTGAGCGGCTGGGCCATCTCGGCCAGAAGATGGCCGTTGGTGGTCAGCGCAATGTCCAGTTCTTCGCCGCTTGTCGTGCGCAGCCTCTCCAGGTCGCGCACGAATTCGATCACGCCCCGGCGCAGCAGCGGTTCGCCCCCGGTAATACGGACCTTCTGAATGCCAAGTCCGGTAAGGACCCGTGCCATGCGCAGGTAGTCGGTGAATGGCAAATCTCCGTAAAGCGCGCCCTCGTTGCCGGTGCGGCAGTACACGCATTTGTAATTGCAGCGATCGGTGACGGAAATCCGCAGATCGGTAATCGGCCGGCCGAATTTGTCGGAGAGAAGCATTCAGCACTCAGCGTTCAGCGCTCAGCCCTCAGCTAAACAATGCTTTCGTCATTACCAGCGCTGCCAGCCTTTTATGGCTGAATGCTGAGCGCTGAATGCTGAGTGCTAAATCGAGAAAGAATACGGCAGGAGGAAAAATCCCCGGCGGCCGTTTCCTTTCCAATGGTCCATGCAAGGACCGGGAGGCGCAAGCATTTCTGCCTGCACCCTTGGGAAAGATGTGGCGCGGACCTGTCCTGAGCGAAGTCGGAGGAGCCGTCGCCCGCGTAACCCTTTCCCTCGCCGCCGCAGCCTTGGCTATCCCGAAGGCCGGGGCGGTCGGAAACTCAACACCATTATAGATGCAGTGGGACGAATTTAGGGAGCGGCCGCCAGGGCCTTGCCTATTGCCGCCTCCGCCATGGGCGCCATGACTTTGAACCCGGCGGCATTGGGATGAAGCCCGTCGTCCGCCAGTTCTTGCTTCAGCAGGCCCTTGTCGTCCACCATTGCGCTGAAGTAGTCGAGATATACATGGTGATTGGAGGCGCAGTAGTCCTTCAGCCAGCGATTCATGGCCAGAATTTTGTCGGGCGGGCGCTCGGCAAAAAATTCCAGCGACTTCGGCGTGTAGTTGTGCACCGGAAGCACCGAGCAGAAAACCACGCGGATCCCATGAACCCGTGCCAGCTCCGCGAAAGATGCGTAGTTGGCCTCGATGTCTTCCAGCGACATGGGCCCGGTGTTGCCGGCGATGTCATTGGTTCCGGCCAGAATGACGACGACTTTGGGATGAAGGTCAATTACATCCTGGCGGAAGCGGACCAGCATCTGCGGTGTCGTCTGCCCGCCGATGCCGCGGTTGATGTATGGCTTGCCGGGAAAATAGTCCTGCAGCTTCCAGATATCGGTGATGGAGTCGCCGAAAAACACCACCCGGCTCTCTCCTTCGGCCGGCGCTTTCAGACTGGCGTTCGCATCGCGATAGCGCGCCAGCTGGCCGTAATCGTTGGTGTAGACGGCGATACGCGAAGCGCGATACTGGTCGAGTCCGGGATGGCCGGTGGAGGGGATACTGACTTGCTGCGCCGAGGCGCAAAGGCAGAGCGCGCCGAGCGTGAGGCATAGGCGGATATCGCGAAGACCTTTCAATGACATAGCGGTTCTCTCAGTCTCAAAGTGACGAAACATGCACAAACTATTTTTTGTCAATGTCCCATTTTTCGAGGGTTCCACGTGGAACATTGGCTAACCGTTGAGCTGCGCTCGACACGGACGGGTCAGAGACCCGTCCCCACAAGAACTCTGCCGCTACATGCCGTCGTAATTCGGGCCGCCGCCGCCCTCGGGTGGAACCCAGGTGATGATCTGGTACGGGTCGGCGATGTCACAGGTTTTGCAGTGCACGCAATTCGACGGGTTCAGGCTGAGACGTTTTCCGTTGGGCTGGCTGGCGTCGTCCACCATCTCGTACACGTTGGCCGGACAGAAATTCTGACACGGGCTGCCGAATTCTTTTATGCAGCGGGTGTTGCAAACGTCGGTGTCATGAATGACCAGATGCGCCGGCTGATCTTCTTCATGTTTGGTGCCGGAATGATAGAGGTCGGTGAGTTTGTCGAAGGTGAGCTTGCCATCCCCCTTTGCAGATCCGATCAAGGAAGCCTCGTCGCCGCCGTCGGCCGGGAGTTCGGCCAGGTGTTTCAGATGCTGGTAGCCGGCGGTTGAGGGATAGCGGTTGCGCAGGCCGCGTCCGCCCGTAACCTGTTGCAGTCCGGCGTTGATCATTCCACGCCAGAAGCCGTGTTCGAAACCCTGATGGAAATTGCGCACCTTCCACAGCTCGTCCTTGATCCAGCTTTCGTCAACGCGTTTCTGAAAGTCTCCCAGGGCAGCGGCGGAAAAGTCATTTTTCTTTAGCGCTGCAAACGCCGTCTCGGCGGCCAGCATGCCGCTCTTGATGGCGAGATGAATGCCTTTCAGGCGCTGCGAATTGAGGAAGCCGGCGGAGTCACCCAGGATCATCCAGCCGTTGCCGGCTACTGGAGGAATCGACCACCAGCCGCCGTAAGGCAGCGACTTGGCGCCATAGCGGATCATCTTGCCGCCTTCGAGCAACTTGGTCACGAACGGATGCCGCTTGAATTGCTGCAAGACGCGCTGCGGATCCAGACGCGGGTCGGGGTAGTCGAGCCCGGTGACGAAGCCGAGCGAGACTACATTGTCTTTCCCCCCGTAAATCCATGCGCCGCCATATTCTTTGGTGGTGAGCGGCCAGCCCATGGTGTAAATCACCTCGCCGGGCGCGATACGGCCGGCGGGAACTTCCCAAAGCTCTTTTATGCCCTGGCCGAAGGTCTGCGGATTGCGGTCGCGATCGAGAGCGAAGCGTTCGATGAGCTGCTTGGTCAGCGATCCGCGGGTTCCTTCCGCGAGGATTACTATTTTTGCCTGCAGGTCGTAGCCCGGCTCGAAATTCGATTTGGGCTGGTTCTGTTTGTCGACTCCCTTGTCATCGGTGCGAACGCCGGTAACGCGATGGCCATCTCTGCCGCCGTCGAAAAGAAGCTCCGACCCGGCGAATCCGGTGAAAATCGTGATCCCGGTTTCTTCCACCTTGCCGCCCAGCCACTTCACGAACCGGTTCAGAGAGATGACGTAATTTCCGTGATCGCGCAACGGCGGCGGGGTGATGGGAAACTTGAATTTGCCTTTCTCGGTGAGAAAGTAAACCGCCTCTTTCGTGACTGCGGCGTCGAGCGGGGCTTCCTTCTCGAACCCTGGGAGAAGTTCGCGCATGGAACGGGGATCGAGCAGCGCTCCGGAAAGACAGTGCTGGCCGATCTCTCGCGCCTTCTCGAGGACGTAAATGTTCTCCTTGCTTAGCTGGGAATCGGGGTTGCCGGCATTGTGCTGATCGATCAGTTGCGAGAGGCGCAAGGCGCATGCCATGCCCGCAGGCCCGCCGCCGACAATGACAACATCGGCAGGCATCTGGGGGCGTTCGATGTTGGGCAGCGGCTTGCGGAAAATCAGCATGAAGTTTTCAAAGTTTCAAAGTTTCGGGTTTCAAGGTTTCACGTTTTCAGAAGATGTAGTTCGTAGGCGATCTCCAGTTGAGTCTCGAGTTCCAGCAGGTGAAAAGGCCAGTTTGTTCGCTTTCTGCCAGGCAATCAAGTCGCGATAAGAATGGCTCACGAACTGCCTCCTCGTGTGGCCCAGCTGAAACCTTGAAACCCTACCCTCCAGCTTTTGCCTTCTTCACTTCCTCAATCAGGGGCGGCACGATGTCGAAGAGGTTGCCTACGACCGCGTAGTCGGCGATTTCGAAAATCGGGGCTTCGGAATCTTTGTTTATGGCGATGATAGTGCGCGCGCCTTTCATGCCTACGATGTGTTGAATAGCTCCGCTGATGCCGAGCGCGAGATAAAGTTTGGGCGCGACTGTCTGCCCCGAAGACCCGATCTGGCGGTCCATGGGCAACCAGCCCGAATCGCAGATGGGACGCGACGCGGCGAGTTCGCCGCCCAGGGCCTCGGCCAACTGTCTGGCCAGTTCGATATTTTTTTGCTCTTTGATGCCGCGGCCCACCGAGACGATGATTTCGGCCTGGGTCAGGTCAACTGCCTGCTTGGCTTCCTTGAAGACTTCCTGCGGCTTGTTTCGAATCACGCCATCGGCGATTTCAACTTTTACGGTTTCGACCGGCGCGGCGCTCGCGCCCGCCTCAACCTTGTCACCGCGAAAAGCTCCGTTCTGGAAGGTGACAAACCAGGGAGCGTCGCAAGCGAAGCTCACGTCGGCGGCCAGTTTGCCCTGGAACATCTGGCGGCTGAATAGAAGTTTGTCGCCTTCTTTTTTGTAGCCGATGCAGTCGCTGATGGCGGTGCGGCCCATCGCGGTGGCCAGCTTGGGCACAAAGTCGCGCACCTGGTAGGTGTGCGGCATCAGCACCAGCTTGGGCTGCCGGGCGGCGATGAACTGCTTCAGGGCGGCGGAAAAGGCGTCAGGGGTATAGGGTTCGAGCCTGGGCGACTCGACGGCGTAGACTTTCGCGAGTTTCTTCGCTGCAATTTCGTTGGCAAAGGCGGCGACGCTGTTGCCGGCGACCGCAGCTTCGAGCGTCCAGCCGGTTTCGGCGGCCAGGGCTTGGCCAGCGGTGAGCGTTTCCCAGGAGACGCGGTTCAGCTTGCCTTCGCGTTGCTCGACGATTACCAGGATGGAATCAGGCATGTTTGTCGTTTGCTGTCAGGTTTTCAAACCAGGCTTCGAAGCGTTGTTTTGAAGACCCAGATTTCAGTTTTTAGTTCGCGGTTCTCAGTTACAGCACCCGAACTTCGTTGCGCAGTTTTTCTACCAGCTTTTTGGCCACCTCACCGGGAGGGCCTTCCAGAAACTCGGTGTTCTTGGTCTTCTGGGGAATGTACAGGCGCTCGATTTTTTGCATGTTGCCGGCGATGGCCGCTTGCACTTCGGCCAGGGCTACTTTGCGCAAAGGCTTGTTCTTGGCCTGTTTGATTCCAATCAGGGTGGCATAGCGCAGCTTGTTGATACCGGACTGGATCGTCAGCACCGCCGGGAGCGGCATGTCCACGAATTGGAAATACCCGGCTTCGAGTTCACGTTTGACCTTAATGCCGGCATCGGTCTTTTCGATCTGCATGATGATGGTGGCGTGCGGCCAGCCCAGTAATTCCGCCAGCACCACTCCGGTTTGAGCGTAACCGTAGTCGTCGGACTGCAAGCCGGTGAAGATGAGATCGAATTTTTCTTCTTTAATGGCGGCGGCGAAAGCCCGGGCGGTGTTGGCGGCGTCCAGTCCGACGAAGGCGTTGTCTTCAAGATGGATTGCACGATCCGCGCCTTTGGCCAGGGCCTCGCGCAAAACCTGCTGCGCCCGCGCCGGGCCGGCGGTGATGACGACGACTTCGCCGCTATGCTTCTCCTTCTGGCGGAGGGCCTCTTCGAGCGCGAAGGCGTCAGGCTCATTGACCTCGTAGGAGACGTCTTCGCGGATCCAGGTGCCGGCTTCGTTGAGTTTCAGCGGAGCATCTTTCTGCGGCACCTGCTTCATGCAGACCAGAATCTTCATCAGTCACCTGAGGCAAAGAGTTAAGTATAAATGAGCATTCAGTACTCAGCATTCAGCCAGGAAAGTGCCGGGGCGTTTCTCGGGCCTTGTTTGGCTAAGCGCGGAATGCTGGGTGCTGAATGCTATTCAGTAAACACTACGGACTGCACGCCGGAAATTTCGAAGCGCTTGCGGCAGCGTACGTTCTTGCAGGCCATCAGATCATCTTTGCGCAGCATGTAGGAGCGGGCTTTGGCGAAGCGGGCGCGATCGCGCTCGTCGGCACGTCCCGACAACTGTCTTTTCTTGGTGCGGACGATCCAGGTGACTTCGTATTCCGCAGGCTGGTGGCAGTGAGGGCAGTTCAACGTGGACATCTTCTTTTCGGGGCGTTCGTCGAAAAATTCGCGTTCTTCCATGATCGTTTCCTGTCCTGCTGATTATTGCAGCTTTACCCGGCGCAAGCTATGGCAAGATGTGAGCGATGGCGAAGAAGAAGCGCAAGCCGAAGAAGTTCAGCGCGGTCAAAGCGGTGAAGGCGATGGCGCGGGCCCACCTGGGCGCGACTCCCGGATCGCGCGTGGTGCAGGACAAGAGAGAAGAAAAGGCAGCCAAGCACAAGCTGACACTGGGTAAGTTGCTGGAAGAAAGATAGCAGGATTTGGCTATTTCGGAGACGAAGCGAGCGGCAGCGGAATCTTGCCGTCAATCCCCCGGCCTTCGACGATGTTGTAGATGAAATCAGCGGGAAGGTCGCGCAGGACTTCTACGCTGCCGTTCGGCCACCGGATTTCCACCTGGTTCATCATAGTGTCCGTCCCCAGGCCAAAGTGGAGCCGTTGATCGTTCTGAGAAATGTAGCTTCCGCCGGCACGGACTTCGCTGAGTTGTGTCTCCTTCCCGCTTTTAACCGTAATGCGGGCACCGATTGCCGACCGGTTGCTCCTGGTGCCCACCAGCCTGAACAACACGCGGTGGTTGCGGTTTTCGTTTCGATTCAGCAACAGGGTCGGAGTTGCTCCGACGTTCACCAGCACGACGTCCACGTTCCCGTCATTGTTAATGTCGCCGAACGCCGCCCCCCGCCGACTTTCAGCAGGAATGGCCGAGAGCGCGGCTGAAACGTCTTCGAAGGAGCCGTTGCGACGGTTGCGGAAAAGCTGCAGCGGCTGCCGGTAGGTGATGCCGCCTGGAACAGAATCTACTTGTGGGTACACATGGCCGTTGGCGACAAGAATATCCAGCCATCCGTCGTTGTCCATGTCGAAAAAAGCGGTGCCCCAGCCCACCATGAGGAATGTGGGGTGCGCAATCTTCGCAGGCCAACTCACATCTGAAAACCCATCCTTGCCCTGATTGCGATACAAAGTGTCGGGCTGCTCGTGGAAGTTGGTGACGAACAGGGAAAGCAAGCCCTGGTGCAGGTAGTCGCCCCAATCCACTCCCATGGAGCCTTGCGCCTGGCCGTCTCCGCCGAGGGCGACTCCGGAAAGCATTCCGACTTCTTCGAAGGTTCCGTCGTGTTTATTGCGATACAGGTAGTTGGGTCCGGCGTCGTTCGCTACGTAAAGATCGGGCCAGCCATCATTATCGTAGTCTCCCCACGTCACTCCCAGCCCGTAATAGCGATTGGTATCTTCCATGCCGGCTTTTTTGGACACCTCTTCAAAGGTGCCGTCGCCGCGATTATGGAAGAGCAGGTCGGATTCGCCGATCATGCCCCAGGGACCGCACTGCACCAGGATTCCCTTGAAGCGGCAATTTTTTTCGTCGCTGCCGAAGGTGGGCAGATGATCGATGTCGAAGTGGACATAGCGGGAGACGTATAGGTCAACGAACCCGTCGCGATCGTAGTCGGCCCAGGCGGCTCCGGTGCTGAAACCCCCGGCGGCTACGCCGGCCTTGTCGGTGACATCCTGAAATTTGCAATTGCCCAGGTTGCGATAGAGCGCGTTGCCGCCGAAGCCGGTGACGTAGATATCAGGCAGGCCATCGTTATCGAAGTCGGCGACGGCTACGCCCATCCCCCAACCTTTGCGGGTGAGGCCGGCGGCGGCGGTAATGTCGGCAAATTTGAAATTGGTGTCCTGATGATAGAGCGTGATCATGGGATCACCGCCCTGGCGGTAGCGGTCGATGGTGGAACCGTTGACTGTGATGATGTCGAGTTTGCCGTCGTTATCGCAATCAATCAGGCCGGCGCCGCCGCTCATCGATTCGACGATGTATTTCTTTTCCGGGGTGGAAATGTGGGAAACGGTCAGGCCGGCTTCTTTGGCCACGTCCTGGAAGCGGGGCAGGGAAGGCTGGGCCGCTGGAGTTCGCGGGGCCGTCTGAGCCGACGCCAGGAGCGGAAGAAACAGGCCCAGCAAGAGGAGTGAACGCATGATGGGGAGAATTCCGTGATTATAGAACAGAGCACTTGTGCCGCTGCGCACAAGATCCCTCACTGGGCTGCGGCCTGCTTCGGGATGACGCTGGCTTGGGGCTGTCTCGCCGGCCTGGGTTGGGTCCGGCCGGGCCGGCTTTCTTCGGTTCTCTGGGTTGGGGAAGTTGGCCCGGCTGAATTGAAGTTGTAACTTTTTGCTCTCCGCGTACATCAATCTAGGCAACGTGAAACATTTTTCGCAACTTCGCGGCTGGTGTGGAGTGGCAAAACTCTCAGCTCTGATCCTAATTTCCTTCGTCGTAGCCTGGGCATTCCTGGGAGCGTCCGATGTGCCGCGGAGCGATGCCCCGTCCCCAGTTCTGGTGGAGCTTTTCACTTCCGAGGGTTGCTCGGATTGTCCGCCTGCGGATGCGTTGCTGCAGAAACTGGATCGCTCGCAGCCGGTTGCCGGCGAGCAATTGATCGTACTCAGCGAACACGTGGACTACTGGAACCGCATCGGCTGGACTGATCCTTACTCCTCGAGTTTTTTTAGCGACCGCCAGGCCTCTTATTCAGACCGCTTCGGATTGAAGAGCGTTTACACGCCGCAGATGGTGGTCGATGGCTCGACTGAGTTTGTGGGCAATAATCCGGCACTCGCAAGCCAGGCGCTGCAGAAGGCGCGGGCGCAGCAGAAAATTCCCGTCCGCATTTCAGGGGTTGCGCTGGAAGGCTCACGCACCCTGCGAGCGCACGTGGAAGCCGATGCCCTGCCGGAGGCCTTTAAGATCCGCAAAGCGGACGTCTGCCTGGCGGTGGCTCTGAATTATGCGGAGTCGCAGGTATTGCGGGGCGAGAATAGCGGCCGGCGATTGACCCATGTGGGCGTGGTGCAGCACCTTAACACAGTGGGTAGCGTCGAGACCGGCAAGAATTTTTCGCAGGACCTTACGGTCAAGCTTGATCCCAAGACAGACCTGTCTAATCTGCGAGTGATCGCCTTCGTGCAGCAGACGGGGCAGCGGCAGGTGCTGGGAGCGGCGATGGAAAGAGTGAAGTAAAGCGAAGGCAGGATGTTGATTTCGGGTGGAGGGCGTTGGCGCGGCATCAAGGGGTTTCGATGCGGTTCTCCGTTGAGGTACCTCGGGGGCTAAAGCCGTTGAAAGTGTTATTACAGACCGGCGTTTGAGAAGAAGGCTTCGTGGATGGACCGGCTACCTAACGGGCAGGAACTCGACGCAGGGAGGTAACCGATGAAGGCAATTGTGGTGACGGATCAGGCTGCGGGAACGTCCAGCGAAAAGCTGGTGGAGCGGCCTGATCCGCAGGCGGCGATCAATGACGTTGTTGTCCAGATGCATGCTTCGGGATTCACCGGGGATGAGCTGACGTGGCCCTCGACCTGGACCGATCGCGTCGGCCGTGACCGGACGCCTTCAATCCCCGGACACGAACTCGCCGGGGTGGTCACCGCTCTCGGCTTTGGCACGACCGGGCTGTCGATTGGACAGCGGGTCTTCGGCCTCACCGACTGGTATCGCGACGGCACGCTGGCGGAGTATGTGGCCGTCGAGACGCGCAACCTCACACCGCTGCCGGGCGACGTTGACTTCACCGTGGGCGCGGCCCTCGTGATGCCGGGCCTGACCGCGTGGCAGGGGCTGTTCGATCATGGCCGCCTTCAGGCGGGGCAGAGAGTCCTCGTGCACGGTGCGGCCGGCGTGGTCGGTTCGATGGCGAGCCAGCTCGCACGTGACGCCGGCGCGTATGTTATCGGCACCGGGCGCGCTGACGCTCGTCAGACGGCTCTCGACTTCGGCGCACAGGCGTTCATCGACCTCGACAATGACGCACTGGAAGACGTCGGCAAGGTCGATCTGGTTTTCGATGTCCTTGGCGGCGATATCGCGAAGCGGTCTGCGGGCCTGATTCGCGCCGGAGGAACGCTGGTGACCATCACCGGCCCGACCGAGGCGAGGCCCCCTGGCGGCCGGACTATCGACTTCGTCGTTGTGCCCGATCACGCCCAGTTGACGGAGCTCGTCCAACGGGTCCGGGATGGCCGGCTGCGGACAAACGTCGGCAAAGTGACTACCCTCGACGATGCCGTTGCCGCATTCAACCGGACCGAACGGATCAGGGGAAAGACGATCATCCGCGCTCATCCGTAAGGACTCCGGGATTGCCTGATGCCCACGAAGGTGCAATTCACGCGCCGAAGTAGAGTTCAGCTGTCGAACACGATTACGCCGACCGTTTTCTATCGCACGCTTCAGCGCATATGGGAATGACAGCAGCTATACGCAGGCCTGAAGGCCTGCTCCGCCCTTTCACAACGGCAACTGTGAGCCGGCCTGTAAGCCCGCTCCGCCCTCTGAATTTCTTTTCCGCTATTGCTCGGCTTTGCCGCGTTCACGCCAGCCTTCGATGATCAGGTAAAGCACCGGAATAAAAAACAGATTCAGGATGGTGGAGAGGATCATTCCGCCGAAGACTGTGGTTCCCACCGAGTGGCGGCCGTTTTCGCCGGCACCCGATGCCACCACCAGGGGAACTACGCCCAGAATAAAGGCAAACGAGGTCATCAGGATGGGACGCAAACGGATTCTTGCAGCTTCCACGGCTGCGTCCAGCAAGGGCATGCCGCGATGGCGCAACTGCTCGGCGAATTCCACAATCAGAATGGCATTCTTACTCGACAGTCCTACCAGCATGACCAGTCCGATCTGGCAATAGACGTCGTTCTGCAAGCCGCGCAGAGACTGGGCGGAGAGCGCGCCCAACATGGCCACAGGAACTGCGAGCAAGACGATGAAAGGCAGGACGAAACTTTCATACTGCGCGGAGAGCGTGAGATAGACCACCAGGGTGCCCAGTCCGAAGAGAATCAGAGTGGTGCTGCCGGAGCTCAATTCTTCGAGAGACAGTCCGGTCCATTGGAAGCTGTAGCCCTGCGGCAAAACTTTTTTGCTTAAATCGGCCATGGCGTCGAGCGCCTGTCCGGAACTGAAGCCAGGGGCGGCGGAGCCGTCGATTTCCGCCGAGCGAAACAGGTTGTAGTGGCTGATTACCTGGGGCGTGGTGGTCTGAGTGATGGAAATCAGGTTGTCCAGAGGAATCATGGCACCGCTGTCGGAGCGCACGTAGAACTGCTTGATGTCATTGGGTTGCGCGCGGAACTGCTGGTCTGCCTGCACGTAGACCCGGTAGGAGCGATTGTTGAAGTCGAAATCGTTGACGTAAGCCGAGCCCATGTAGATGCTCAGGGTGTCCGTAACCTGCTGCAAGGGGACGTGCAGGCTCTTGGCCTTTTCGCGGTCGATGGTGACCAGGAACTGGGGATCATTGGCGGTGTAGGTGCTGAACAGGCCGGTCAAATCCTTGCGGGCATTGCCTTGCCGGATCAGATCCTGAGTGACGTTAGCCAGATCCTGCAGGGTATGGCTGCCTTGATCCTGCAGTTCGTAGGCGAATCCGCCGAACTGACCCAGTCCTTGCACTGCGGGAGGCAGAAAGGGGAGAACGATCGCTCCAGAGATGCCGAACAGCCGGCCGCGAATGCGATTGACGACGGCGTCGGCGGCGTGCTGGTCGCCCTTGCGTTGCGAATATGGTTTCAGTGGAACGAAAACCAGAGCCTGGTTAGGAGCGCTTCCGCTAAAGCTGAAGCCGGAGACGGCGAAGATTCCTTCGACTTCCGGAATGTCCTGCAGGATGTGCTGAATCTGCTGGCCGATTCCCTTGGTGTACTCCAGGGATGCTCCCGAGGGCGCCTGCACTGCAATGATGAAATAACCCTGATCTTCGTTGGGCACGAAGCCCCTGGGCACGCGCTGGAAGATGAGGTAAGTCAGTCCCAGGGCTGACAAGAAAAGTATCACCCCGACCAGGCGGAAGCGCAGAAATGCACGCAGGGCGCGGCGATAGCCTTCGGTGACGCCGGCGATGAACTTATCCACCTGCTTGAAGAGCCAGTTTTTCTCTCCGTGCTCGCGGCCGAGCAGGATGGCCGACAGGGCGGGAGTGAGAGTAAGTGCGTTAAAGGCGGAGATTGCGATAGAGAAAGCAATGGTGAGCGCGAACTGGCGGAACAGGATGCCGGTGGTGCCGGGGAAAAAAGCAACCGGCACGAATACAGCGACCAGCACCAGCGAGGTGGCGATGACTGCGCCGGCTACCTCCGACATCGCCACTGAAGCCGCCTTGTGAGTGTCTTCTTCGCCCTCCTGAACGTGCCGTTCGATGTTCTCGATCACCACGATGGCGTCGTCAACCACGAGTCCTGTCGCCAGAGTGATGCCAAAAAGAGTGAGAGTGTTTACGGAGAATCCCAGTAGTTTGACGAAAGCAAAGGTTCCGATCAGTGAAACCGGGATGGTGACCGCCGGAATGATGGTGCTGCGCCAGTCCTGCAGGAAGATGAAGATGACCAGAATGACTAGCACGATGGCTTCTATCAGCGTGCTGAGCACATCGTTGATCGACTCACCCACCGCCTCAGTGGTGTCAAAGGCATTCTGATACTTCATGCCGGGCGGGAAGTGGGTGGACAGTCGGTCCAGTTCGGCAAGAACCAGGCGATCCACTTCGAGAGCATTGGCGGTGGAGAGCTGGGTGATGCCGAGGCCTACGGCTGAATAGCCGTTAAACATCAGATCGGAACTATAGTCCTCCGCACCCAGCTCGGCGCGGCCCACATCCTTCAGCCGGACCAGGGTGCCATCGGCGTTGGTTTTCAGAATGATGTTTTCGAACTGCGACGCTTCGCTGAGCCGCCCGATGGCGCGCACGCTGATCTGAAATTCCTGACCGGCTTTGATGGGGGGCTGGCCCACCTGGCCGGCGGCGACGTCCACGTTCTGCTCTTGCAGGGCGCTGACCGCGTCCGAGGCGGTGAGCCCGCGACTGGCCATGCGCACCGGATCCAGCCATAACCGCATGGAATATTTGCGCTCGCCGAAGATGATAACGTCGGCCACGCCGGGAACGCGTTTGAGCGAGTCCTTTACATAGACGTCCAGATAATTGCTCATGAACAGCGGAGAATAGCGACCCTCGGGTGAGAACACGGCAGCGCCCAGCACGAAATTGTTGGAGGCTTTGACGATGGTGATGCCGGTGGCCTTTACCGCATTGGGGAGGCGTCCCTGCGCGGTGTTCACGCGATTTTGAATGTCGACCGCCGCCAGGTCGGGGTCGCGATCCAGGTCAAACGTGGCCGTAATCTGGCTTACTCCATTGCTGCTGCTGGTCGAAGTGACATACTTCATGCCCTCGGCGCCGTTGATCTGTTGCTCGAGCGGGACGGTCACCGCGGTTTCCACGGTCTGGGCGCTGGCTCCGACGTAGACGCTGGTCACCGAAACCTGGGGAGGAGCAAGCGTGGGAAATTGCGCGATCGGCAGGGTGGGAATCACCGCCGCACCGGCCAGGATGATCAGCAGGGCGCAGACGGTGGCAAATACCGGTCGCCTTATGAAGAAATCTACGAACATTCAGGAACGAACCTCGGGCATCGGGCGTCGGACCTCGGACTTTGGGCGTCAGGCTTCGGACCTCGACCCCGACCATTCGGGAGTTGGTATCGCGCCAAGGGAGTATCCAGATTACGAAATTCGTTTTGAACTCAGAACCAAAGTCCAAAGTCCGAGGTCTGACGCCTGCCGCCTAAGGTCCGCGCCTGCCTATCGCCCTTCAGCTCTGGGGAATCACCGGAGCGCCATCGATCAGAAATTGCGTTCCTGAAACGATGACTTTGTCGCCGGGCTTGATCCCTTGCAGCACCACGTAGTCATTTCCTGTCATCTCGCCGACCTGCAGTGGCTTCTGGTGTGCCACGGTCTTGCCATCCTTCGGTTCGGCGACGAAGGCAAAATATTGGCCGCCGATGCGCGAGACGGCGAGTATCGGCACTACAGGGTGGTCGGCGGATCCCCATATGATGCGGGCGCGGATGAACTGGGCGTTGCGCAGCCGGTCGTCATTGTTCGCGATCAAAGCCTTCACCAGCACGGACTGGGTGGTGGGATCGACCTGAGGTGAGATGAATGTAATCCGGCTGTGGGCGATCACGGCACCCGACTGGTCGATTATCTCCACGGGCAGGTTCATGCGCAGTTGAGAGGAACGTTCTATGGGCACGTACACGTAGGCTTCGAGGCTGCCGGGTTTGTCCACGGTAGTCAGGACTGTAGTGGTGGTGACCCGGTCGCCCACCCGCACTGGAATATCTCCGACGATTCCGGTGCCGGGAGCGGTCACGCGGTAGTAGCGGAGTTGCACGCTCTCCTGGCGAACCTGGGCGTGCAGCGCCTGCAACTGAGACTGGGCCTGGTCGAGCGCGGTCTTGGACTGATCGAGGGCCTGCTTGCTGATGACCCGCGCCTCGTACAGGCCGCTGTTGCGGGCATATTCCTGCTTGTCCCACTCGACTTCGGCCTGCTTGGCTGCGAGGGTATCCTGCTGGGTTTTCAAAGTGGCTTGCTGTTTGGCGGGATCGATCTGCATCAAGGGCGTTCCGGGGGAGACCCGGGCGCCGGAGTGGACGTAGATCTCGGTGATCTGGCCTTCCACCTGGGGCATGATCACCGCCGAATCGCGGGACTTCAACGTAGCCACGTAGTCGGTGGTGTCCTGTACCGAAACCAGTTTCGCCGCTTCGACCTTCACCGGGATGGCGGCGGACCCCTGGGGTGCCGCTCCGCGGGCCGAATTCCCGCCGCAAGAGGCGCTTATAGCCGCCACGGCCAACGCTGCCACCAACCTGGTTTGCAACCCTGCTGGCCTGATCTCTCGCCAACCGCCCGGGAAGATAAAAGAACTCATCCGTTAGGCTACTTTCATCGCGCCCTGCTGGGGGCGCGCCATCCAACATAACCTGTTAAAACCAAGCTGTATAGGGGGCGGAAAGGAAATTTAGGCTTGAAAGACGACGGAAGGATAGAGACGAGATAAGGACGTTAGAAAGTTGGAAGAAGCCTGTGTGGAGATATGGGAAGGGCGCCGGCGACTTAGGAAGGCGCGGCGGACGAAGAATTTTTAGCGCTTGCGGGGTTTGGTGGCTTCCTGCATCTGCCGCTCTTCGGCTATGACTGCCACGTAGAGCAGGCCAAACGCCAGAACCACCATCATAAGAACGAGTGCCATGGGTTGAATCTAGTTTCCCACGTCTGCGCCGACAAGATCACTGACGTACCCTTCAGGTAACACCACTGTCGTGCCATAGGAATCGGACTTCGGACCTGGGGCCTTTGCCATTCGAATCCGATGCCCGAGATCTGAAGTCCGCTTCTGCTAAATTGTCTGCACATGAAACCTGCACGCAGCTTTGCCAGCGACAACAATGCCGGAGTTCACCCTGAAATTCTGCAAGCAATTGCCTCCGTGAACCACGGCCACACCGTCGGATATGGGGATGACCCGTACACCCAATCGGCCATTGGCAAATTCAGGCAGCATTTCGGCTCGGATATCGAAGTGTTCATGGTGTTCAACGGCACGGCGGCGAATTGCCTTAGCCTCAAAGCGCTGACCAACACCTATCACGCGGTGATCTGCGGCGAAGCTGCCCACATTTACACCGACGAGTGCGGGGCGCCGGAAAAATTTACCGGCTGCAAGCTCATCCCAATACCCACCCGGGACGGCAAACTCACAGTGGAAGAGGTCAGCCATGCCTACCATGGAATCGGCGACCAGCATCACGTGCAGGCCCGCGTTATTTCGATCACCCAGGCGACCGAAGTAGGAACGGTGTACCGGCCGGAGGAGATCAAGGCGCTGTCGCGCTTTGCCCACGAACGCGGCATGTTTCTGCATGTGGACGGCGCCCGCATCGCCAACGCCGCTGCCAGTCTGGGACAAACTCTGCGACAAGCGACCCGCGATCTGGGAGTTGACGTGCTTTCTTTCGGCGGAACCAAGAACGGGGCCATGGGAGCGGAGGCTGTGGTCTTCTTTGACAAGAAACTGGCGCAGGATTTTCTATATCTGCGCAAACAGGGCATGCAGCTGGCGTCCAAGATGCGATTCATCGCCGCCCAGTTTGAGGCGCTGTTGGGCGGCGACCTGTGGCTGAAGAGCGCGCAACACGCCAACCGTATGGCGCGATTGTTGCAGAAGCAGCTTCGGGACATTCCGCAAGTGAAGATGGTTTACAAAGTGGAAGCCAACGGCGTATTCGCGAAAATTCCGCGCCCGGCGATTGCCAAACTGCAGAAGCGTTATTTCTTTTACGTTTGGAATGAAGAGCAATCGGTGGTGCGCTGGATGTGCTCCTTCGATACCACCGAGCAGGATGTAAAGCAGTTCGCGAGGTTTGTGGCGGAGACGGTGTGAGGGCATCGATCGAATAGGCATCGTGTAAGGGCGAAAGGCAGAAAATCAAAAGATCAAAAGCTCGCGGGCGAGGGCGCCCGCGCCACACGGATGTAACTTTTCTTTTTTTGGGGAATCTCTTGGTGGGTTAGACTTTCTAGTCGACGGGCCGGGCATGGAATCGCGAATCGACCAGCGCAAGTTCAAACGGGTTACACGGCGTGAGTTGCTGAAACTGACGCCGCTGCTGGCGGTTGGCGCTTTTGCCATCCCGAAGTTTCAGGAACCGCTGCTGAAGACCGGCCTGGGCTTCAGCGATTGGGTGGCGGCGCGGTTATTCCGCTCGGGGCATCTGGCCACCACGTTTTCGGATTCCGAAGTCGCTCCCTTTGAGACCTTTCCCATCAACGGCTATGACGTGGACGATCCCGGCGTTGACCTGGACCGGTGGACTTTGAGCGTGAGCGGGGCAGTGCAAAAGCCGGGAGAATACAGACTGGCGCAATTTCAGTCTCTGCCGCGAGTTCGCCAGAATACGCGGCACATATGCGTCGAAGGCTGGGATGTTATCGGCCGTTTCGGCGGGGCGAGGCTTTCCGATTTCCTGCACATGATCGGAGCCGATACCACTGCGCGCTTCATTTCTGTGCAGTGTGCGGATGATTATTACGAATCGCTGGATATGGCCACGGCGCTGCATCCGCAGACTTTGCTGTGTTACGAAATGTACGACCGTCCGCTGACCCGCGAGCATGGCGCGCCCCTGCGTCTGCAGATTCCGACCAAAATCGGATACAAGCAGGCCAAATATTTGACTACCCTGAAAGTCACCAATGTTTTGGATAAAGTAGGTTATTGGGAAGATCAGGGCTATTCCTGGTTTTACGGGCTTTAGGTTTTACGGGCTTTAGATATTATGGGTTCCAGGTCGCA
Source organism: Terriglobales bacterium (assembly GCA_036265205.1). Taxonomy (GTDB): domain Bacteria; phylum Acidobacteriota; class Terriglobia; order Terriglobales; family Acidobacteriaceae; genus JAIQFF01. Next base: position 118,603 of record DATAPL010000004.1, on the reverse strand, counting down.
GCACGCGGTCATCGAGATCGAAACGCCCAAGACCGGAGAGGTCGAGCAAGCGGTTTATGAGCATCCCTGGGCGGTGCGTTTTTGCCATTGGCTGAACTCGGTTTCGCTGCTGGTCATGGTGGCCAGTGGTTTCCAGATCTTCCGCGCGTTTCCCAGCTTCGGCGCCAAGATTCCTCAGAAGGACTTGTTGCATTGGCCTCCGGCGCTCGCCCTGGGCGGATGGCTGGGCGGCGGTTTGCAATGGCACCTAACTTTTGTATGGATCTATGTCGGCACCGGACTTTTTTATCTGGGCTACGAGATATTTACCGGCAACTATCGCCAGGTGTTATTCACTCCCCGCGATGTGCGCGGAGTGTGGCCGATGGTGCACTACTACTTTTTCTTTGGGCCGAAACCAGTCGCGAGCGGGGCTTACAACCCGCTGCAGAAGCTGGCTTACACTTCGGCGGTGGGCCTGGGAGTTCTGTCGGTGCTGACTGGAATCGCGGTTTGGAAGCCGATTCAGTTTTCCTGGCTGGCGTGGATGATGGGCGGTTTCCACTGGGCCCGGATCTGGCACTTTGCGGTAATGTGGGCGATTCTGTTCTTTCTGCTGGGACACCTGGTCATGGTCGTGCTGCACGGCTGGAATAATTTCGCGTCCATGATCACCGGCTGGAAGAAGGATCCCGAGTACCTGTCGCGATAAATCCCCGGCCTGGAGTGTCTGAGTCCCATGCGAGGCACAACCTGAGCTTCGAAAGATAGGCAACATTTAGAGATCAAATGCTGCAGCGAATGACCGCGGTCGCAAAACCAGCCGGAGCCGGCGATGAGCGGGAGCAAGCGCTCATCGCGCGAATCCGCAACGGAGAAACTTCTCTGTTCGCTGCGCTGATCAAGCCCTACGAGCGCCGAGTCTACGTGGCCGCCCTGGCTTTGCTGCGCAATGAGGCTGACGCACAGGATGTGGCGCAGGAAGCCATCCTGAAGGCTTTCGCCCATTTGCGGCAATTTCGCGGGGAATCACGCTTCAGCACCTGGCTGATCCAGATCACGGTGAACGAAGCGCGAATGCGGCAGAGAAAGCAGCATGCCGACCTGTTCGAGCCGATCGGCGAGACCGATGGAGAAGATGGAACCTACACCCCGCGCGACTTCGCCGACTGGCGGGAGATTCCATCCGAGGCCCTGGAAAGAAGCGAGTTGCGCACCCTGCTCGCCAAGGCGCTGGCCAGCCTGGGGCAAAAGTATCGGGAGGTGTTCTTGTTGCGGGATATGGAGCACATGAGCATCGAAGAGACCGCGCAGGCGCTGGGTATTTCGGTGGCCAGCGTGAAGACGCGGCTGCTGCGTGCCCGGCTGATGTTGCGCGACCTGCTGGCGCCCAGTCTCGCGGACGGCTGGTTCAGCCGCGCGCCGTTCGGGAAAGGAAGCAAACCATGGTAGTCAGTTGCGAACAGGTCTGGCGGGAGATATCGAACTATCTGGAAGGCGAAGTCAGCCCTGATCTCAGGGCGGCGATCGCGGCTCATCTTCGGGAGTGCAAACACTGCACCGCAGTGCTCGATGGAACCAGAAACGTGGTGCACTTATACGGCGACGAGCGCTCGATAGAATTGCCCGCGGGTTTCAGCGAGCGGTGGCAGAAGAAGCTGGCTGAATCCATGCCCAGTCCGCGAGGAACAATCTACGGGTGGATGCTGGCAGCCGCCGCTCTGGCGCTGATCTCTGGCAGCTTCGCGGTGGCGAGATTGGACAGGGGCTCTGGTCCCGATTTGCGTTCTTACCACGCCGAGCCCGGCCGTGGAGTTCCGGCCACCATGATGGTGGAGGTTGCCGCCGACGGTAAAACCTTCCACGTTCCCGGGTGCAAATTTCTACACAAGGGCGAGAGCGGGAATGTCCGTTTGATTGCAGCCGCCGAAGCCATTCGTGAAGGTTACGTGCCCTGCGTGCGCTGCCTGCGTCAATATGTGAATCGCTGATGTTCGTGCAGGCGCGAGCGTCCCGCTCGTGCCACTGCCCCCACGATCGCCAGCCCGTACCGCTGCCCTTCACGGGCGTGGACGCTCGAGCCTAACAACTTTTGTCTGGCTTGCGGCCCGCCTGCGGGAATCCCTCTGGCTACTAGCCATCCAGGGCGAATAGAATCATCCTTAATACTGGTCCATAGTCTGTTTTGGAGGTGGAAATGCTTAGTCGTAGAATTTTGCCGGTGTTGTTGGCAATCATCGCTTCGGTCGGGATGGTGCGCGCCGAGGACCGGGTTCAATCGGAGTTGCGTTTCGTCGGTCATGACAAGGCGGACAAGACAGCCGGCGTATGGGTAGACGGGCAGTATGTCGGTGCCGTAAAGGAATTGTCGGGCGACAAGAAAATCATGCTGCTGCCCGGCAAACACGACATCCTGGTGCGGCAGGCCTGGTACCAGGATTATGCCGAACAGGTGATTCTCGAGCCCGGGCAAGTAACTGTGGTGAATGTAAAGCTGGTAAGAGCAGCGCACCCCCCGGCCCACGAGGCTACCGGCGAGCTCAAAATCGACGCCACGCCTACTCGCGCCGCCGTGTTTGTGGACAATCAATTCGCGGGGCACGTGGATGAGTTTGATGGTGTTGGCAAAGCCATGCTGCTCACCCCTGGACGGCATAGCGTCCGGGTTGCGCTTCCCGGCTACCTGCCTTTCGACACGGTAGTTGACCTGCGTCCTCACCAGAAGCTCAAGATCAAGACCGACCTGGTGAAGGGCTCTATCACCGAGGCGGGCGCTGTGGTAAATCGCCCTAGCGAGCAATAGGACAGTTCCCTAAAGCCCCGGTCGATACTTTATCTTCGACCGGGGCATGGGTCCCATGCAGCTGTGATTGGTGTGTCCCGGTCGGCCTTAGGGATGGGGCTGGAGTGGGACAGGCTGCGAACCCCTCAAACACAGAGACGGCCGGTAGCGGGCCGGGGGTAATCGAGAGTTGAAACGAGCCGCGATCGTTCCGCTTGCAGCGGTGGGAATCCTGTCTTTCGGAATCGTCGGCGCGGTAATCTTTCTAGCGGTTGCCGGCCCCAAGCCCCCCAGCATCCTGTTGAAGTGGAATGCCCCAGCGCCAAAACCGGGAATCACGATCGCCAGCTATGAGATCTTTCGCAGCCAGGGTTCTGGTGCTTTCGAGCCGCTGGTATCTGGCGTCAAGATCCCGACCTATGTCGATCACGATGTGATTCGGGGAAACACCTACAATTACTACGTCAGAGCAGTCGATACCCAGGGCAACGTCAGCCCGCCCTCCAACCAGGCCACAGGTGTTATTCCTTAATCCGGTTCCGCAACGCCGCCTATTTGAAGAAGTGCAGCCTGGCTGATACTATTCCGCGCGAATGGTGTAAGAGTCGTTCAGTCTTTGATGTGGCCTTTGTGTATTCTCCGCAGCTTCAGTTTGCGGCCGCCCGGAAAGAAACCGAAGCCCGGCGGCGCCAGGGCGCAAACTTTTCTTAAAATTCTCGCCTCCGCGCTGCTCGTCGGCGCCTTATGCGTAAGCGCACTCCGGGCATCCGCACAGGACCAACAGGCTGGGGCGGGCGACACGATTCGCGGCACCGTGTTGAACAGCCTGACCCGTGAACCCATCTCCAAGGCGCTGGTTTATTCTCCCGACAATCGCTTCGCTGCTATGACGGACGATCAGGGCCGCTTTGAATTCGCGGTTCCCCAGGCCGCCGCCCGCCCCCCAGGCGCGGTCCTGGTTGCGGGCGGCCTGCAGAGAATGCGGTCTTATGGACTCAATGCGTTACCCACGTTGACGGCTCGCAAGCCCGGATTCCTGTCCAGCGATTCTGGTCAGGTGGAGAATTCTGCGTCGGGGTCCGGGGCACACGATGTAACCATCCTGCTGACGCCTGAAGCTCTCATCGTGGGCCGAGTGGTTCTGCCCACGTCCGAACCCCCGGACAGAATTACGGTGGAGATCTATCGCCGTCAGATCCAGAATGGCTACGGCCGCTGGGCGTCGGCGGGAGAGACACAGACCAAATCAAGCGGAGAGTTTCGCTTCAGTGAACTTCCCGCCGGCGAATACAAGTTGTTTACCCACGAGCTGATGGACAGCGATTCGCAGAGGTTTCCCGGGCAGCAGCCATACGGCTATGCCCCGGTATATTTTCCCAACGTGGGTGATTTTGGCTCCGCCGCCCCAATCGAGCTGACCGCGGGCAAGACTTTTCAGGCTGAGCTATCTCTGGCGAGGCAGCCGTATTACCCAGTCAAAGTGGGAGTGGCGGGAGTGCCGCCCGGCTTTTATCTCGACGTCGAAGTCTGGGCGCAAGGGCGCCGCGGGCCAGGATATTCTCTCGGCTTTAACCAACAAGACCAAACGGCTGAAGGCTTGCTGCCGAACGGAACTTATACCCTGCAGGTTGCCGGGATTGTTCAAAACATGGTCGGCCAAAACCTGGTCAGTGGATCGGCGAACATCACGGTTCATGGCGCTGCTTTTAACGGCTCGGGCATCACCGTCGTGCCCAGCCGACCGATCATGGTGAACGTCAAGGAAGAATTCACCGCTCCGGACGCCACCTCACCAATGCAGATGGTGGTTGGGAGCCATCTGTTCACCGTGCGAGGCCCGAGAAGCTATCTCACGGTGATGCTCGAGCCCGCAGATGACTTCGGACAGAATCGAGGCGGTGGGTCGTTGCGTCCCGCCTCTGGGCCGCAGGACGAAACCCTGGCGATCGACAACACTGCACCCGGGCGCTACTGGGTTCGAATCAATTCGGCTCGAGGCTACGTGTCGTCGGCAACTTCCGGAGGCACAGACCTGCTGCATGAACCGCTGGTAGTGGGGCCGGGCGGGGCGAGCCCTCCTATTGAAGTGACGATGCGCGATGACACTGCCGACCTGGAAGGAATCATCGAGGGAGCACCGGCAAACTCTCCGGATTCCAACCAGGCGCTGGCCTACGTATATTGCATTCCTTTGTCGGACAGTCCTGGGCAATTCGCCGAGACCGGCGTTTCTCCGGATGGAAAATTCAACCTGCAGACTCTCGCGCCAGGGGTATATCGAGTGTTGGCCTTTAAAAGGCAACGAACCGATTTCGAATACCTGGGTTCCGAAGGGATGCAGGCCTACGACGCGAAAGGGCCGGTTGTCCGCCTGGTCGCAGGCCAGAAAGAGTACTTGCATCTGCGGCTGCTTCCAGCCGACGAGTAAATGCGCGTGTCATCCCAGTTGCGCGTGATTGCGGTTCTGGCGGCCAGTGGGTTGCTGCTGCAGTCGCCGGCCGGGCTGCACGGCCAGAATTCCAATCCGGCTTCGAATCCCACCCCGATGCCAGTCGGCGGCTTCCGCATTGCCGGTACGGTGGTGAACGCGATCAGCGGGCATCCGCTGGCGCGAGTCCAAGTCATCATCGCGGATGTCAGGAACCGGCAAAATGTGCAAGCCGGCATTACCTCTGAAGACGGCCGGTTCGAGTTCCAGGTGCCCGCAGGGAAGTACGCTTTGCGGGCCGCAAAACGGCTGTTCATCACAGCTTCATATGACCAGCATGAGCAGTTTTCGACGGCGATAGTTACCGGAGCCGGGCTTGATACCGAGAACCTGGTTCTTCGCATTGCGCCGGCGGCAGTGCTCGGCGGCAAAGTCATCGACGAGTCCGGCGAGCCGGTTCGCCACGCCCAGGTCTGGCTCTATCAGGAGGACCATCTATCGGGCATCAGCCATATTCGTCGCTCCCGGGAGGAGGCCACCGACGACCAGGGGGCGTATGAGTTCAGCCCGCTCGATGGCGGCACATACTTCGTATCAGCCAGCGCCAAACCCTGGTATGCGCTGCATGTTCCTTCCGATCAATCGGCCAAGGGGGCTCCACCGCCGGCGGTAGATCGCTCGCTCGATGTCGCCTACCCCATCACCTATTACCCTGACACAACCGAGGCTGACGAGGCCTCGCCCATTCCAGTTCGAGGCGGCGATCGCATCCAGGCAGATATTCACCTGAATCCGGTGCCCGCACTTCGCCTGATCTTTCATGTGCCCGGAACCGCTCAAGGCGGATTCACCATGCCGGTACTTCAGCAACCTGCCTTCGACGGGATGAATACTCTGCGTCCTGATTTCGTACAAATGACCTCTCCCGGTGTGCTTGAGGTCAGTGGCATCGCGGCGGGAAGATACACGGTCAGCATGCCTTCTGGGGTGAATGGACAAACGCAAGAGCCGGGCGAGATGGATCTCACCAGCGACGGCCAGGAGGTGGACTTGTCTGCGGGCGAAGCGGCCGGCAATGTGAAAGCCACGGTGCACCTGCTCGGAGCTGCCGCGCTTCCTCCGCAACTCAACGTCGCTCTGCGAAACAGCAAGCGGAGAATTACGCAGGCCGCGCCAGTGGACGACAAGGGCGAAGTGAACTTTCAGGACGTGGCTCCCGGCAAATATGACGTCGTGGCAGGCTCCGCCCAACGCGCCTACTCGGTCGTCCGTATCTCTTCTCAGGGCAAGGAAACTTCCGGCCGCGCCCTCGAGGTCGGAGCCGGAGCGTCGCTCAACCTCTCGCTCCGGCTGGTCGGAGGCACGGCCACGGTAGAGGGTTTTGCCAGGCGATCCGGTAAAGCGGAGGCTGGAGTCATGGTGGTTCTGGTGCCCAAAGATCCGGAATCGAACGGAGACCTTTTTCGCCGCGACCAGAGCGATCTCGATGGAAGCTTCAGCCTGCGCAGCGTAATCCCTGGCTCCTACACCATTATCGCAATTGAAAATGCCTGGGACATGGACTGGGCCAAGCCTGCGGTGATCGCCCACTATTGCGAGCATGGGCAGAAACTTATTGTGAAGAGTGAGTCAAACGGGATCATGTCCCTGACTGAGCCGGTGGAAATTCAATCGAAATAGGATCTGGTGCGCCGGTTCGTTTGAATTCGCAGCACGCGTCAGGCGCCGGCTGAGGCTTGGTTCGCCTGTAGCGATTCAGGGCCATTCGTGGCATTCACCTTCAGCAACAGGTCGGAAACGGCGACGTGATCGGCGGGTTTCGAAAAGAAATATCCCTGCGCGAAGCCGCAATCGAGAGCCTTCAATTGATTGACTTGCTCCTCGGTTTCGGTGCCCTCGGCAATCGTTACTAAGCCCAGGTTCTGAGCCAGCATGAGGATGATCTCGACGATCTTCCGGCTTTCGGCATCGCTGTCCATGTGCGAGATGAAGGCGCGGTCGATTTTCAGCGAATCCACAGGAAACTGTTGCAGGCGGCTGAGCGACGAATATCCGGTGCCGAAGTCATCCACGCTCAGGCGAACCCCTAAGGCCTTGAGTTCTGCCAGCACAGAAGCTGCCCGCTCCGGATCGCCCATCGCGATGGTTTCGGTAATTTCCAACTGCAAGGCGGCGGGTGCGAGGCCGGTCTGCTTCAGGGTTTCTTCGATTCCCTTCGCCAGTTGGGGATAGGCAAATTCTTTGGAAGTGATGTTGACGCTCATGCTCAGAGGCGGATCGGCCGGAAACAGGGCGTGCCAGGCTCGCAGCTGCTCGCAGGCTTCACGCAGCAGAAGGCGATTCATGGGGATAATCAGGCCAGTCTCGTCAGCCACCGCGATGAATTCTGCCGGAGCCAGCAGACGCTCGCCATGCTGCCACCGGGTAAGAGCCTCGAAGCCGGTAATTCTGCCGGTTTTCAGCGAAATAATGGGTTGGTAATGGGTTCTGAATTCTCCCAGCTCCAGCCCCTTGCGCAGTTCGGTCTCCAGTTCCAGACGTCTGACCGCGCCGGCATGCATGGCGGTATCGAAGACTTCGCAACCGCCCTTGCCGGTTTGCTTGGCGCGATACATGGCGATGTTGGCGTCCCGCAGCAGATCTTCGGCGTGAGCGCACACTGTGGTGCTCAGGGCAATGCCGATGCTCGCCGTGGCCACGATTTCATAGCCGTGAACCGTGAAAGGCGCAGCCACCCGGCTCTGCAGCCGCTCCGCGACCCGTATGGCGTCACTGGGATCCCGGATATCTTCCAGCAGGATCGTGTACTCATCCCCGCCCACCCGGGCCAGGGTGTCGTCTTTAACCGACGCAGTCAACTGGGGACGGGAGATGGTGTCCACTTCGCGCAGCGACGCGGTGAGTCGCTTGCCGAACTGGACCAGAACTTCGTCGCCCACAGTGTGCCCCAGGCTGTCGTTAAAAACTTTGAATTCGTCGATATCGATGAACAGGACGGCGAATTTATAGTCTCGATGCCGTTTGGAAAGCGCGAAAGCCCGCTGCAGGCGGTCAATAAACAGCGAGCGGTTGGGAAGATTGGTGAGCCCGTCGTGGAAGGCGCTGTGCGCCAGCATCTCCTCCGCCCGCTTGCGTTCGCTGATGTCGCGATTCACGATCACCAGTTTTTCGGTCTTCCCCTTCGGGTTGCGCACCGCATTCGCGGTCGATTCCAGAATTCGCCAGGAGCCGTCCTTGTGACGGATGCGGTACTCCAGCCGCTCGCCATGCCCGGTGGCGCGAGCTTTATTCGCGGCTTCCAGAACTCGCCCACGATCGTCGGGATGAACCTGTTCAATGGATGAAGTGGTTCTCAGCTCTTCCGCCGAGTATCCCAGCACATTCTGGTAGGCGGGGCTGTTGTAGATTCGCTTGCCTGAGCCGTCGACCACCGCAATCATGTCTGCCGCATTTTCGGTGATGAGCTGAAAGAGTTCGTCGCGCTCCGCCAGCCGCCGCCGGATGCGCTGCAGCTGCAGATGCTGGTACAGGGTATAAATGTCGAACAGGAGGACAACGCAGGCGAGCCCGCGAACCCATTCCCGCAGGTCGGTCCAGTAACTGCTTTCGCTCTGGCGATGCAGCTGGAAGAAGGTTAAGGAGACAATTCCAAAGGTCAGCACCAGGGTTACGAGGACGGCGAGGCCCCACAACCACCACTCGCGGCCCTCGATCTGCCATCGATGGATCGGGATCGCCGCCGGTTCCGCTTCGATTTGTGGGATTTCTTCGTCGCTCATGCCGCCGGCCACACCTTTGCCCCAGAAGTGATTTTAGCCCGCTAAAAACGCGGCGAAAGTTACCGAAGTTTACGGAAAACATCATTACGGCACTCGATCCGATCAGGTAATCCGCTCGCGCTCGGGGAAGGAGGCCAGAAAGCGAGAATGGGTTTAGGGAGGAAGAGCGAAAAAAATCGCACAACGGAATGCGGCACGAACGGCAAGGGCATGGAACGGGGCACGACCGGCAGGGCACGAGCGGGGAAGGGCACGACTTCAGTCGTGCCGCCAGACTGGCGCTGCGACGGCTTTGCCGCTGCGGGTTCGCTTGCTCATCTCATCGAGCTCTTGTCCACAGAGGCCGGCTTTCGCGAACGCAGCCAGAGCTCAACCGCCAGCGTGTTGATGGAGAAGCCAATCCAGAAAGCGATGCCAAAAAATTGCTGCGGCTGCAGATGAGTCAGGCGGCTGGTGGCAAAAAATACGCCCATCACCGGCCGGGTGGTGGCGATGCCGAGAAGGATCACGATTGCTCGCATCGTCCATTGCCGCTGCAACAGTTCTTCGCCGCGACGCATGTAGTTGTAGGCGCGGAAAAGCGAATAGAGAAATAGACTGTTAAAGAATAGAACGGCGGATCGTTCTAACCATCCACCGACGGAATTAACGCTCATGGCATAGGCGGTCAGTCCCACCACGGCTCCGAGGGGAAACAGAAGCCGCTCTGGCCAGCCGCCCGTCCCAGAGCTGCGGAACACGACAAACGGGGCGATCACGACGAAAGCCAGCGCCGGGAGAATGTGCGCCAGGGTAAGAGCCGCGTGCGAGGCGAAAACCGCGTCCAGCCCCGCCAGTTGCGGCGGAGCGCCCTGCGGCGGCCGCGCCAGCGCAAGCACTCGCCGGATCACCACCGCCACAGAAATAACGATGCACAGCCAGAAGCCCGCCCGGGCCCAGCCCACAGGCACATAACGCTGCGGCGCAGTGGGGCTTGTTCGGGTTGGCGGCGCGGGCATCATCGCGGACGCTCGTATTCTGACAGAAGAATTTTCGTTATTAAGTTTACACTATGTAAAGTCAATTAAGTTGGTTATTATCCTGACCGTGGTGCCTCGACGACCGGTTCCCCGGCGGCCTTATTCTTCCGGCAAACGGTTGGAAATATCCAGCCGCAAGCGCACGGCAATCCTCGCCGCGGCGCGGGCGCAACTCGAGTCCAATGGCTTTCTCAACCTCACTCTGGAGGCGCTTGCCCGAGCCGGCGGCGTCACCCGGCAAACCGTTTACAACCTCTTCGGAACCAAGGCTGGCCTGCTCGAAGCCCTGTTCGATCAGGTTGCATCGGGTGGCGGCATGCAGCGGATGCGTCAAGTGATGCAGCAGAGTGATGCTGAAACCTTGCTGGAAGACTTCGTCGAGGTTTTCACCAACTTCTGGAGCAGGGAGAGGCTTTTCGTTCGCAGGATTCATGGCCTGGCTGCCATCGATCCCGAGTTTGGCGCAGCCGTCGAAGCCAGAAACCGCCGACGCCTGGCAGCCGCAGCTCGCGTGGTCGAGCGCTGGAGCGCAACCCACGGCGAGCAAGATGTTGCTGGCCGAACTGGCAGGATTGCGGTGCTCTGTGCGCTGACTTCCTTTGAATTCTTCGACGTCTTGGCGGAAAACCTCGGCTCGCCGCGGCAGGCTGCCCTTCAGGTGCTCATCCTGGTCAAAAGAGAATTCGCCTCACAGCCTTAATTGATCTGCTGCGTAGCCTCACTGGGCCTGGGAGAACGGAAAAAGGGGGCCTGGAAAGGCCCCCAAGTCGTGCTGTCTGCATTCGTCTCGCAGGTTGCGGCTAGAAGGTTAGTTTCCCGACGAGCGCGATGGTGCGAGCGTTGCTGGCAAATACCGCCTTCGGGTTATTGAAGATGGAGTTGCCGGGCGTCAGATAGTTCAGGTAGCTGGTGCTGTTAGGCCCGGTAAGGAATGAGGTGACGTCATTCACTCCCAGACCCTGGCCGGGATTGCTGCCCGGAATGTACTGCGGGTGATTGAGCACGTTTGCGAATTGCGCACCGAAGCGGAATTTGAACCGTTCGGTGATGCTTATGTCCTTATAGGTAGCGATTGAAAAGTCGTTGGTGGGTTGTGTCGCCAGGGTATTGCGTCCCCCGGTGGCAAGCGCGCCGGCACCGGCGACGATGTACTGTGCGTTGGGATTAGTCGCGAGATAGCCGACCGTGTCTCCCGCAGTGTTGAGCAGCGGGGTAACTCCACTGCCCGTCCCTTTGACTCCGGCCGGGTTGATGATAGCCCGATCGCCGGCAGAGTCGCCGTTCAGGTTGGAATCCACCGCCGACTGTACCGTCGCCCACTGGGGTGACTCGTAGGTGTAGACCGGGCTGAAGCCCCAGTTGCCGACGATGTTTCTCATCAGCCAGTTGCCGTTCTTGAAGAAAGGCAGGTCATAGACTGCCGCCAGGGTGAAGCGGTGCGTCCGCGACAGCGGCGATACCGACCTTTCGGCATTCCAGTCCTGGAAGTCCTGGGGACGGCGAGGGGTCAAGCTGGTGGAGAAGAAATCCGCGGTGCTGTTGTCGATTACGCGGCTGTAAGTGTACGCCGCCTGGAACATCAGACCGTTGCTGAAGCGGCGGTTGAGTTGGGTTTGCAAACCGTGATAGATGGACGAACCGTCCGGTGAATCCGCGACGATGTTCGAGCCGAACCCGGCGTTGGCAAACTCCGGCACAAACGATCCCGGAGCCTTCAGGCCGGCCAGGGTTGTGGTTAACGCATCCAGTTGCGATTGCGACGGCGCCTGCAGGAAGGTTGGCAGGAACGCCTGCGGACTCACCAGCGACCTGCGATTGATCCTGTTCTGCACGTCAAGGTGTACACCGCGGGTTCCTACGTAGCGAATTTCAGCGGTGAAATCCTTGGCGAACGAGTGCTGTACTCCCAGGTTCCAGTTGATGGAATAGGGCCACTTGACGTTCGGCGGAATCCAGTTGGAAGTATTGGCGCGGGCATCGGCCTCACTAAGCACCTGAATGCCCGATCCTCCTCCCGGCAAGCCGCCGCCGGCCAGAAAGCCCGCAGTCGGATTGTTTAGATCCGGAACGTCGTGGGTCGCCCCGATTTGCGGCGGCACCGCGAGAATGCCGATGTTGTCGTAAAGCACGTCATAGGCTAAGCCGAAGCCGCCGCGGATCGAAGTGTTGCCAGTGCTTCCGGGTGAGTAAGCAAATCCGACGCGAGGCGCCCAGTTGTTTCTCGGAGCCCGCGGCGCGTTGAATAACAGGGGCTGGTTCACACTGCCCGGCACGATAATGCTCGGGGTGTTGGATAAGGTGTTCAGCGCTTGTTGCGCCTCGCTGGTTGAAATGGTGGTGTACTCGTAGCGAATCCCCAAATTCAAGGCCAGGTGCGAGTTTATCTTCCAGTTATCATTGGCGTACCAGTAAACCGCTTTCTGGTTGCCGTAGTAGGTGATCGAGCCGGCGCTGCGCTCGCCAAAGTTATCCGGCGAGAAGTCTTCCAGGAAGAGCTGCGTGGAATTGTAATCGTAGTCACCGCGCTGTCGTTGCGTGAAGCTCTGCGGCGAAATGTACCAGCGATACTCGCCGCCGAACTTGAAGGTGTGGCTTCCCTTGGTCCAGCTCACATTGTCGACCCCCTGGTAGAGGTTCTGAATGGTGAACTGCGGAGCCTGCGAGTCCGGCCCGAGCTGCAGGCCGTTGCCGCCCAGATCCAGCAGGATCAGGTTAGGAAATGAATCCAGTCCCGGGAACGAGAAGTTGCCCGCGGGCAGGTTGTTGAAATAGCGGTTGAAGCCTACCCGGAACTCGTTGATGACCGACGGCGTAAAGGTGTGATATTCGCCCAGGGTAAAGAGGTGAAAGCGGAAGGGCTCGACCGTATAGAAGGCTGACAGGTTCGCAGCCTGGTCGACCTTATCGACTTTGTTGTAGATGTAACGACCGCGAATCTGATCGCGGGAAGAAACGTTGTAATCGACGCTCTGAACGAAGTTTTCGAAGTTCTGCCACGCCGGCGCCGCGACCGTGACCGCTCCGATGGGAATGGCGCCGCCCGCGCAGGACCCCACTGCGGGAGCCGCCGAATATCCAATCGCATTGACTCCAACTTTGCAGGGAGTGCTGGGATCGTCGCTCGCCGCTTGCGAAGCAGCGACCGGCACGTATTGCTTGAATATCCCAAAGTTCGTGCCGCTAAGGTTCGGATCGGTGGCGATCGCCGCCAGCCCGGCAGCCGTTGGGGTCAAAACCTGACCGCCGGCGGTGGCCGTAAGCGAAACTCCCTGGCGCTCGAAATTGCTGAAGAAAAACAACTTGTTTTTCACGATCGGGCCGCCAAACGTGGCCCCGTAGCGGTTGCTGTCAAACCGCGGGTTGGAAGTGAAACCCTGCAGCACAAAAAAGTTATCGACCGCATTCAGGTTGCGATTCCTGAAGTACTCGTAAAACGAGCCGTGGAAGTTATTCGTCCCGCTTTTGATAGTGGTATTGAACTGGCCGCCCGAGGAGTGGCCGAACTCGGTGTTGTACTGGTTCGCTAGCAGGGTGAAGTTATCCACTGCGTCGTTGGGAACGCTGATCAGATTCCCGGTCACCGCCTTGTTATTGTTGTCCACTCCTTCGACCGTGAAGTTGTTGTTGTACGGGCGCTGCCCACCGACCGATGGACCAACACCGATTCCCAGGGAACTCGACTGCGAGACTCCTGGACTCAACAAAGACAGGTTCAACACTCCTGCGCCGGTTCCGCCTGCGGATGTAATTCCCAAATCCTGAGAAAAGCGCTCATCGTAGGTCGACTGCAACTGCGCCGAGGTGGTGTCGATGGTCGCGGCCACGCCTGATACTTCGATGGTTTCGCTGGTGGCGCCCAGGGTGAGCGTGACGTTCAGCGTCCCCGTCTGGTTCAGCACGATGTCGACCTGCTGAACTGCGGTTTTAAAACCACCGCTCTTCACCACGATTCTGTAAGTGCCAACCGGAAGGTTTTCAAAGCGGTACGCTCCGGTGCTGCCGGTGGTAGTGGTGGTGGTGATTCCGGTGTCGATCTTGGTGGCCTCGACACTTGCATTCGGCACCACCGCAGACGAAGAATCAATGACCGTGCCCACCAGGCTGCCGCTGATAGCCTGGCCATAGACCGGGCTCAAACCCGCTGCCATCAAGGCCAGCAGGGCGAACCCGAGGGCGAGCGCCCTAAACATAGATATGCGTCGATTCATACATTCTCTCCTCAAAAAATGGATCTGTGGACCCGAGCACAACGAAACATCTCTGGGAAACTGTTAAGTCTGGCCTGTCAAATCCCGTCAAGTGCCAGCGCTGCTTCAGAGCCGATTACGTAAGGAGCAACTAACATTCCAAAACACCACTGGCGTTGAAGTCGTGTTCACTTGCAGTTGTGAAATGAGCGCGGGAACTAATATTGAAAACTGGACAGCACCGCGTCTGCTGCTATGAGAACTCGTACCAATAACAGTAAAGATCACTTCATCAGTCGCAGGATGTTATGTGTTGATGGCGGCAATCGTGAGAAGTGCGCATATACGCACTTTGGAAGGACACGACGAGAAGGACCTGTGTGAGAGGAGTTTCAAATGCCCGATCGGCGGCGGGACAGTCGTGCTTATGTTAGAGCGGGATTCCGATGCGGGTGTGATTCTGGACAGCGGCAGCTAGCTGTGGCCTTCAAAAAACCAATGTGTCATTCTGAGCGAAGTCAACCCATCCGCTCGCGAGGGCGCTACGAAACTCGAAGGGCCCCTGGCAGCTTCACTGCTTTCATGTCGCCGCTGCCGGCATCGCTAATTCAGGCGGAAAGAGCGCTGGGGAATCGGGTTTGGAAATCCAGAATGCCTACCCACTCCGGGGTAATCGCAATGCGAACCATCGAAGGAGCCATGCCCCGAAGCTGGCCAACCCAGGCCTGTCCCTGTTCGCGTCCGAAGTAGCGCTCGGCCGCCGCCGCATACTCCGGCACGATTCCCTCGACGGTTTCGCAGCGCGCCGTGCCGCGCACCAGAAGCACCTTGTGAGGAAAGCCGTTGTCGTCGATGGTGAGCGCTACTTTCTTATTCTTGGCCAGCGCTTTGAGCTTCGGCGCTTTCGGCGGCGTGGCCAGCACGAACTCTCTCCCGTCCCAATGAAACCAGATCGGCACCACCCTGGGCGTGCCATCGGTCCAGATATAGGCCAGCCTGGCCGGGATCTTCGATTGCAACAGCTCCTTTGCTATAGGGTCCTGCAGGAGTTCCAGACTGCCCTGTTTCACCGCCATCACGCGCCTCCCTTTTCGAAGACAAATTCAGACCTGCAGGCCCGGACCTCACCAGTGCCGGTAGATTCTGCGCTCCGGGCAGAGAAAGTTCAACTGACAAGCCGACGTTACTAGCTCAGTTTGAAAAGTGCAGAAATGCACCGGCCGAGGGGACGGTAGAGACCCAGCGGCGCAGGCGAATCCTGAGGGTTGCCGGGTGCCCCACTCACTCGCGTTTTTTGCGAATCCACAGCTTTAGCCGATCGCTTTTTTCCTTGGGCTGCGAGGAGATGGGAAGACCACATTTTCGCAAAGAACGCGAGGGGAAGGAGCACCCGGCCGTCGCGACGGCGTGCATTTCTTCGAAAGAATTGGTCGGCCCTAGAGGACGATTTTCGAACTCTTCTGATGGCGCCTGGTGGCTCTGAGGCGACTTTTCAACAGTTTACAACCTGAGTCCTGGTTTCCTCTGGAGTCAATGAGTGTAATGGCGATGTTACGTCATTTATCATTGTGAACCCTTCCTCGGGAAAAGGCAGGATCAAGGATGGCGAGGTTTTAGCTTCTGCGACCACCCCGTTATAACCTGCAAGCTGGAGGGCACATAATGCTCCATCGGGTAATAGCGGCAAGCGTTCTAGTTCTGGCATCAGCGGTTGCTTCCAACGCTCAAACCGAGGCCGCTCCAGCCTCACCTTCTCCAAAGTTGGGGGCGTCTCTTGCTCGGTCGGTATACAAGGTCGGAGAATCGGTGGAGGTCACTGTCACTCTGGAAAACGTAGGGAAGGAAAGCTTTTATGTGCCTAAAGAGGCTGGTGGCGGCAATGGCGACGTCGGCTTTGATGTTTACATACTGCGGAACGGAGAACCGTATTGTGTGGTAAGTGCCAACTATAGCTGCATCACTAAGAAGCGGCACAGCACCGAGCAGCTGTTAAACGAGCACTTCTTGCTGCTCCCACCGGGCGGGCTGTTTGGCTTACATACGTGGCTTAGGACCACCTCGTGTGTTCCCGGAATCCCGGCTCTGGCCCCCGGGATGTACGAGGTCAGCGCTGGTTATTCGGGGATGGGTGGATGTGTTCCAGATCTCAGCAACAATCACACTCAGTTTCCGATTCTCAGATCAAGAATAAAGGGCGTGCTGATGCAATTTGAGCTTACAGAGTGATGGCTGTTGTTGTAATCAGGCGATTACACTCATCGACTTGAGGGCCGAGTTCAAAAGTGGTGGGTGGGTATACTCGCAAGTGCTGAAAGGAAGGCGCGAAAATTATTGGTCGGGGAGAGAGGATTTGAACCTCCGACCCCCTGGTCCCGAACCAGGTGCTCTACCAGGCTGAGCCACTCCCCGACAAGATCGACTGACGTGTCCAAACAGAACCACAAAGGCCGAAGGAACAACGGGCCCGGAGTGCGATTCCGCTAAAAGTATAGCACCCGGCGCGGGCGCCGAACCGGGCCATCGGCCTGAGTAGTCGCGCGATGCGCTCCAAAAAGGACAGGGAGTCATTATTCCCACTGCGGCGGTATCTCGCGACGAATCTCTATTCTTGCGCCGACAGAAGCAATTTCCTGTGGACCATCTGGCTCAGGATCATGACAGTCAATAATTCGCCCAGACTGCGCCGTAGCCGAGCCTGCGTAGTCTCTTGACGGGCTCGCCCCCGGGTCTCACAATCAACTTCCCCTTGGCGGAGAGCAGGGCGCGTATTTCCTATAGTATGATGCTTTGCTATATAGCATTGGTGGACCATGATCGCGATCACAGCAGCAACCTTATTTACGCCGTTGGAGCGCATCGAGCAGCCCCTGCTGCTGGTGGAGGACGGCTGCGTGGTCGAAGTCACATCAAGGGCCCACCGCGAACTGCCCCACGGAAGCCGCCTGCTGGATTTTCCTGGCGGCATCCTGGCGCCCGGATTCATCGATATCCACGTGCACGGCGGCGCCGGGCATGATGTGATGGAAGCTGCGGCGGGTGCGCTGCCGCCGGTCGAGCGGTTGCTGGCATCGCATGGCGTAAGCACTTATTTCCCTACTACGGTCACCGCCCCGCTGGATGCCACGCTCTCTGCCCTGGCCCGGCTGGCGGACGCGATTGAAGCCGCCGAACGCGGTCCGCAGCCGGTTGAGCCGCGGGCGCGGCCAGTGGGAATTCATCTCGAGGGTCCGTTCATCAGCCGCTGCCGGCGCGGCGTGCATCCGCCGGAAGATTTGCTGGCTCCTTCGCTGGCCGCTTTTGAGCGCTTTCAGCAGGCGGCCCGCGGCCATATTCGGGTCATGACCATTGCTCCGGAGCTGCCGGGCGCTATAGAGGTCATTGCCGCGGCTGCCAGGGGCGGCGTTTGCGTAAGCCTGGGCCATTCCGATGCCGATTTGACCGCCGCTCGCGCCGCCGTCGCGGCGGGTGCGCGCCACGCTACTCACACCTTCAACGCCATGCGGCCGTTGAATCATCGCGATCCCGGGATCATCGGTGACGTACTGACTGACCCGCTGCTTACCGCCGATATCGTTGTTGACGGGATTCACATCGATCCCGCCGTGGTGGAATTATTTCTTAAAGCGAAAGGGCCTGACGCCGCCGTGCTGATCACCGATGCCACTGCCGCTACCGGCATGCCCGACGGGCGTTATCGCCTGGGCTCGCTCGAAGTGGAAGTAAAGGATGGCAAGTGCACCAGTGGAGGCCACCTGGCGGGAAGCGTTCTGACCATGGATGCCGCAGTTCGGAACGTGGTGAAGTTCGCAGGCTGGAATTTGCAGACGGCGGTGCGGCTTGCGACCCTGAACCCGGCGCGGGTGGTCAGCCTGAATCAGGCGGGATCGGTAAAGCCGGGCGCTCCGGCCGATCTGGTGGTGTTGAGTCCGCAGGGCGAAGTGCGAAACACCATCATCCGCGGAGCTGGAATATGAGATCAGCGGCCGCAATTTCGCGGGCACAGTTTTCGCAGTTCGAATTTCCAGGAGAAGCGAATGCCTGACAAAGGGGGATTTCCCCACTTCATGCTCAAGGAAATCTTCGACCAGCCGCAGGGCTTGCGGGATACGATCGTGCCCCGGGTCTCGCTCGAAGATGGCGTCGTCCGCCTGGATGACGTGCGCATCAGCACCGACGAGCTGCGCTCCCTGCGCCGCATCAACATTGTGGCCTCGGGCACCAGCCGCCATGCCGGCATGGCCGGCCAGTACATGATTCAGGATCTGGTCAACATCCCGGTGGATGTGGATTATGCCAGCGAGTTCGAATATCGCAACCCTCTGATCGGTCCCGGCGAACTCACCATCGTGATCACGCAGTCCGGCGAAACCGCCGACACTACGGCCGCGCAGCGCGAAGCCAAAGCCAAAGGCTCGCGCACCATTGCCATTTCAAATGTGGTCGATTCCACCATCGCCCGCGAGGCCGACGGTGTGCTCTACACCTACGCCGGGCCCGAGATCAGCATCGCTTCCACCAAGGCTTTCACTGCGCAGATGGCTGTGCTCTACCTGTTCGCGCTTTATCTGGGACAGGTGCGCGGCAAATTTTCCAAGGAACAGCGGCGGCGCTATCTCCGCGAGTTGCTCGAACTGCCGGGAAAGCTGGAAACCCTGCTGCAATCTGCGCCCGCGGCCTGCGAGCGCCTGGCCGACAAGTTTTACAAAGTGGAGGATTTCCTGTTCATGGGCCGCGCCATTCACTATCCGGTGGCCATGGACGGAGCCCTCAAGCTGAAGGAAGTTTCTTACATCCACGCCGAAGGCTATCCCACGGGCGAGACCAAGCACGGCCCCAACGCGATGATCGACGAGAACCTGCCGGTGGTGATTATCGCCACCTGCGACCGCGACGACTCCGGCTCGGTGTTGCGCTACGAAAAAAACATAGCCAACATCAGGGGATTCAAGCAGCAGTCGGCGCGTGTGATTGCGATTGCGTCCGAGGGCGACGAAGAACTTGCCCGCCTCGCCGACTACACAATTTTCGTCCCGCGCGCGCCCGAGCTTCTGCTCCCGCTTCTGGAAATCGTGCCACTACAGCTGTTCGCCTACTACATGACGGTTAAAAAAGGTCTGGATGTGGATCGCCCGAGGAATCTGGTGAAGTCGGTGACCCTGGAGTAGCGTAGCGCCGGCATCCTGCCGGCTGTCGCGATGGCGCCCGGCCTCCCCGTTCTCGGCGGCTTAGGCCTGCCGAGCCGCGACGAAAATCCGGCACCCTGCAATCCCATGCAAGGCGGCAACTTATTCGACATTTGCTCAAAGCTATAACGCCAAAACGTTCCACGTGGAACACTGCGACGATTCCCCCATTAGCCTCGACCTTAAATTCAATCAAAAACCACCGATCGACAATCTAAAATGAAGGCCAGGAGTTTCCGATGCGCGAAGTCGTTATAGCTTCCTCCGTCCGCACCCCGGTGGGGCGCGCCTTTAAAGGCACGCTCCGCGCTACCCGTCCCGATGAACTTGCCGCTATCGCGATCAAGGGCGCGCTGGAGCGCGTGCCGCAAGTCGATCTTAAAGAAATCGAAGACGTCATTCTGGGTTGCGCCACCCCCGAAGCCGAGCAGGGCATGAATGTGGCTCGCATCGCGGCGCTGCGCGCCGGACTCCCGGTTGAGGTGTCGGCTCTCACGATCAACCGCTTCTGTTCTTCCGGATTGCAGGCGATTGCCATGGCCGCCGAGCGCATCATGAGCGGAGGCGCGGAGATCATCGTGGCCGGCGGAACGGAATCGATGTCGATGATTCCAATGGGCGGCCATAAAATTTCGCCCAACCCTTGGCTGATTGATCACTATCCCGACGCTTATCTGACCATGGGCCTGACCGCTGAGCGCGTGGCGCAGCGCCTGGGCATCACTCGCCAGGCGGCGGATGAATTCTCGTTGCGCAGCCATCAGAAGGCGCTGGCCGCTATTGCAGCCGGCAAGTTCGACGACGAAACCGTGCCGGTGCCTGTCAGCTTCACCACTCCGAACGGTTCGAAGCCGAAGCGCCAGGAGATTAGCTTCAAAGTGGATGAAGGCCCGCGCGCCGACACTTCGCTTGAGGCTCTGCTGGCGCTCAAGCCGGTTTTTCATGCCAAAGGAACAGTGACCGCAGGCAATTCCTCGCAGACCTCCGACGGCGCAGCCGCGGCGGTGGTCATGTCGGCCGAGCGCGCAAAGGCTTTGGGCATTACGCCGCTGGTTCGCTACATTTCTTTCGCTACCGCTGGGTACAAGCCCGAAGAAATGGGACTTGGCCCGGTGTACGCGATTCCCAAAGCGCTGAAACTTGCCGGACTCAAACTCAGTGACATCGACGTGATCGAATTGAACGAAGCTTTTGCCGCGCAGGCGCTGGGCGTGATCAAGGAAGCCGGGCTCGATTCCGAACGCGTGAATCCGAATGGCGGGGCCATTGCGTTGGGACATCCGCTGGGATGCACCGGGGCCAAGCTGACCGCAACGATCATTCGCGAGATGAAGCGTCGCGGGTCGCGCTACGGCATGGTGACCATGTGCGTGGGCGGGGGCATGGGCGCAGCGGGCATCTTCGAGAACCCAAGGTAGCTCCGGCTCAAATCGTTTAACCACCAAGGACACGAAGTACCACGAAGGAAGTCACACTCTGGTGTGACGGGTGACCTTGCCATGGCGCCGGTGATGACGAGACCTTCCTATGTTCGAGGAGTCGTCCGCTATGGCTACCTCACCCGTTCGTCGAATCAGAGCTCAAGAAGTCAGCCATGCTGTCATAACCGCTGCCATGAAGGTACATTCCGAACTGGGATCCGGCCTTTTGGAGAGTGCTTATGCGGCTTGCCTGCAATATGAACTCTTGGACGGGGGCTTTCACTCGTCAGCCCAGGTCGGACTCCCCGTCGTCTATCGTGGAGTAAAGCTCGATCTCGGATACCGAATAGATTTGGTGGTGGAAAACATTGTTGTGGTCGAAATCAAGTCTGTGGACGCGGTCTCACCTGTCCATCAGGCCCAAATCCTTTCGTACCTCAAACTCAGTGGTAAATCCCTGGGACTGCTTATAAACTTCAACGTTGTGCACTTGAGGGATGGAATCAAGCGCTTCGTGAACGGTACGGGTTGGAAGTAAGAGCATTCAACCACCAAGGACACGAAGGTACACGAAGGAAACCAAAGAATCTCCTTCGAGCCCTTGGTGGTTAAGAAGGGGTTTCTCAATGGCTACCACAACCGCAACTCCCAGCACTAAAGTCTCCGGCGGCAGTTTTCTGCTTGACGAGCGCAAGCCTGACGAAGTTTTTACTCCTGAAGATTTCACCGAACAGCACCAGCTCATCGGACAGACGGCGGAGGAGTTCGCGGTCCACGAAATTTTGCCCAATGCGGAGAAGATGGAACACAAGGACTTCTCCATCACTCGCGATCTGCTGAAGAAAGCCGGCGACCTGGGGCTGAGCTCGGCCGAGATCCCTGAAGCTTATGGCGGTCTGGAGATGGACAAGGTCACCGCCGCCGTCATTGCCGATCACATTGCGAAGTACGCCGGTTTCGCCACCACGTGGGGCGGGCATACCGGAATTGGCACGCTGCCCATCGTTTATTTCGGCACCGAGGAGCAGAAGAAAAAGTATTTGCCGCGGCTGGGCGCCGGGGAGATTGTGGGGGCGTACGCGTTGTCGGAAGCTTCCTCCGGCTCGGATGCACTCAACTGCCGCGCCCGTGCGCAACTCTCGCCCGATGGCACGCATTACATCCTGAACGGCGAGAAGATGTGGATCACCAACGCCGGCTTCGCCGACCTGTTCACCGTGTTCGCCAAAGTAGATGGAGAGAAGTTCACCGCGTTTCTGGTGGAGAGAACTTTTCCTGGATTTTCCGTGGGCGCGGAAGAGCACAAGATGGGCATACGCGGATCTTCCACCTGCCCGCTCATCCTGAACGACTGCAAGGTTCCCGCAGAAAACGTGCTGGGCGAGATCGGCAAAGGGCACGTCATCGCTTTCAACATCCTGAATGTGGGGCGCTTCAAGCTGGGGGCGATGTGCGTGGGCGGGGCGCGTGTGGCGCTGGAGAATTCCATCGGCTACGCCAAGCAGCGCAAGGCATTCAACAAGGTGATCGCCGACTTTGGCCTGGTTCGCGAAAAGCTGGCCAACATGGCGGCGCTGATCTACGTCGGCGAAGCCCTGGTGTACCGCACCGTAGGCATGATGGACGTTGCTCTTGCCGAAGTGGACAAAGCCAGCGCCGATGCCGCCAAAGAGACTCGCAAAGCCATCGAGGAATATGCGGTGGAGTGCTCGATCATCAAGGTATGGGGCTCGGAGATGATCGACTACGTGGTGGATGAGACCATGCAGATTTATGGCGGCTATGGTTTCGTCGAGGAATATCCGGCGGAGCGCGCGTATCGCGACGCTCGCATCAACCGCATTTTTGAAGGCACCAATGAAATCAACCGGCTGATCATCACCGGCTTTCTGCTCAAGCGGGCAATGTCGGGGCAGTTGCCGTTGATGCCTGCGATCAAGAAGCTGATGGACGAAGTACTCGCCGGGCCAAGCGCCGTTGAGGAACTTGAAGGTCCGCTGGCGGACGAGCGCAAGCTGGTGGCACAAGCCAAGAAGCTGGGCTTGTTCGTCGCCGGAGCGGCTACGCAGAAATACATGCAGGCGATTCAGGATCAACAGGAAGTCATGGGCGCCATCGCGGACATGGTGATTGAAACTTACGCCATGGAGTCGGCGGTGCTGCGGGCGGATAAGATGGTGGAAAGCAAGGGCGAATCTGCGGCTGGGCTTGCGGTTGCCATGACCCGGGTTTATCTCGCGCAAGCAATGGACAAAATAGAATCCGCGGCCAGGAAGGTAATCGCGGCCGTGGCCGAAGGCGACATGCTGCGCACCCAGCTGGCAATTTTGCGGCGGCTGGCAAAGCATGAGCCGTTTAACACGATCGAGTTGCGGCAAGCGATTGCGCAGAAGGTGATTGAGCGGGGGAAGTACACGCTGGCGTAACGAGCCGACACCTGGCTCGACTTCGCCCAGGGGTGGCGGATGGCGCTGGTTTCATGGCGGACCTGGGTTGGTCCTACAAGCTTGGGTTGAGGTCCGTGGATTGGTTGAGTAGCTTAAAGTCAAAGTCAAAGGCGGCGGACAAGCCTGTCCGCCCCACATCTTCGATCTTCCTTATGAAATTTCACCTCTGCTGTCTTGCGCTTGTGCTGTGCTTGCCTGCGGCTGCGCAGTCTGCTGGTCCGCAGGGAGACTCTGCCAGCTTTGACGCTGACGGCACAGTGCACGTTACCCGGGTAGTTCCCGTGCCCTCTACCATCAGTCCTGAGGCGCAGAAGTGGCTGGCCTCGCAGAAAGAACGGAAGTATCCGCCGCAGACGCTGGACGAAAGGCGCGCGGCCACGGATGCGTGGCGCGCCAGGGATTCGGCGGAGGCGAAGAAATTCTATCCCGTCAACGTCGAAGGAACGAAAATCGCGGGCGTGCGTACCGATGTCATCACCCCGCTGGCCATGCCGGAAGGCAATCGCGGACGTGTGCTGATCAACCTGCACGGTGGCGGATTTGTTTCGGACTCGGGGTCGCTGATCGAAGGCATACCCATCGCCAATCTCGCCAGAGTAAAAGTTGTGTCGGTGTATTACCGGCTGGCGCCGGAGAATCCCTTCCCGGCCGCGGTGGAGGATGTGGTTGCGGTCTACAAGGAACTGCTGAAGTCCTACCATCCGGACGGCATTGGGATCTTTGGCACATCGGCAGGAGGAATTCTGACTTGCGAGGTGGCAGTTCGCCTGAAGCAACTGGGGCTGCCGATGCCGGCGGCGCTAGGCGCTTTCTCCGTGCTGACCGATTTCAGCCGGCCCAGCGACTCGCGAGAGATTTTCACGCTGGATGGATTTCCCGGACCGTTGCAGCCGAGCGATCCCGGGCGTGCGCCTGACGATCTTTATCCTGGCACCACCGACCGCAGAGACCCGGTGTTGTCTCCGTTGTTTGCGGATCTTAAGGGAATGCCCGCGACGCTTCTGGTGACCAGCACACGGGATTTGCTTTTGAGTGATACTGCGCTGTTCCATCGCGCCCTGCTGCGAGCCGGCAACGATGCGCAGCTGGTTGTGTTTGAAGCCTTGCCGCATGCCTTCTGGTACAACTTCCAATTGCCTGAGACCAAAGAGTGCCTGGAATTGATGGCGAAGTTTTTCGACCAGAAGCTGGCGCGGTAGAAAGCCGCCTTCATGGATCTGTAGTGGGATTTCTCTCGAACCCGACAGCGTACTTCAGGCGCTAAGCGCCAAACGCCTCACGGCTTATCGGCACGACTAAAGTCGTGCCCTTCCCAGAGCGCAATTCTCTCCGCAGCTTGTCGAGGTCGGCGTCCCAAGAACTGGGGCAGCAGGCAGTGAATACCTTGCCGGTTTTTACGCTGGCTTCTTCAGTTCCGCCATGACGCTTTGGATTAGATCCTTGGCGTCGGTGAGGTTCTTCATCACTATCTGGATGTCGAGCACGGGTTTGCCGGGCCAGCGCTGGCTCTGGCAATAGACGCCGTGCTGGCCGACCAGGGCCATGGCATCGGTGATCATGTCCATGGTCACGGCCAGGCGGCCCCGGGGGACGCCCATCATGGTTTCGTAATGTTCCAACTCTTCCTGCTTGTCGTCGAATACCGGCATGGCTTGATTGTAGCGGGTGCGTGACGAGGCGCATAATTGCACGCTGGGGTTGTCCAAGCTGGCAACGTTACGTCAAAGTACTTAGCGATTGGCAGTTGGCAATTGGCGCCGTGGGCGTCGAATGCCGGTTGGCAGGCGCTCAGAGCTGAACCTCAATACTTCGCAAGGAGAGAATTCGTGACCAAACGTATAGCCCTCACCGCTCTACTGTTGCCCATACTCGGCCTGTTGGCCTGCGCCCAGCAGGATCAGAGCAAGCGTCCCAGTCCGGCAGCGCAGGCGCAGTGCAAATTCAGCGACGGCAAGACCGTCAAGTCCGACTATTCCAGCCCGCGGATGAAGGGCCGGAAGATTTTTGGCGGGCTGGTCCTTTACGGCCAGGTGTGGCGCACCGGAGCCAATGAAGCGACCACCTTCGTGAACGATACGAATGTGAGAGTCGGGGATAAAGACATTCCCGCCGGCAACTACACCATCTTCACTATCCCGAATGCCGACAAGTGGACGCTGATTATCAGCAAGAAAACGGGAGAGTGGGGGATTCCTTATCCCGGCGAAGGGGATGATTTTGTTCGCGTGGATATGAGAGTCTCGCAATTGCCCTCGCCGGTGGAGAATTTCGCCATCGGCTTTGACCAGACCGGTTCGACCTGCGCCATGCATGTCGATTGGGAGAAGACGCGAGCATCGGTGGACATCAGCGAGAAGAAGTAACGAAAGCGGCCCGGCTGCGGTGGAGAGCTAATGGGGAGTCGCGCCCAGAGCATCCACCGCATGCTGCGCTTCGGGCAGGTCGGGAGAGATTTTCAAGGCCTGCTGGTAGGCCGACAGAGCCTCGGCCCGGCGGCCCGCGCTTTCCAGGGCGTGCCCCAAGAGCAGAAATCCACTGTCGGTCGGACGCAACTCGACCGACTTCGAGTAATTGGCGATCGCTTGATCGAGCTTGTTTTCCTTTTCCAGCAGTTCCCCGAGACCGAGATAAGCATTGGCCTGGCTGGAATTGAGGCGCAGGGCCTGGTCATAACTTTCGCGGGCTTTTTCGTCCTGGCCCAGCCTGCGATAGGCGGTGCCCAGATTGGCGTAGGTCGCGGCCAGCAGTCCCGGGTCAGAGGTGAGATCGATGACGCGTTTTTCCTGCTCGATGGCTTCGTTCAGACGTCCATGTTCCTGAAAGTAGGCTCCGAGGTTGGAGCGGCTCATAGGATCGCGCGAATTGATTTTGGCCGCAGTCTGAAAATGCAAGTAAGCCTCATCAGGTTTGCCGAGCAGCAACAGCGCTCCGCCAAGATTATCCTCCGCGATGAAATTGTTTTCGGTCACGGCGAGCGCGTGCGTCCAAAGATCGTAGTTGTTTCCCCAATAAGCCAATTGCCGGTGGGTGGCGAAGGAGAGCGCGAGCAGAACACAGGCTGCCGGAATTGCCTGCGCCGCGATGCCGAGGCGGCGGAAATCGGCCAGATCGGCGGCGCTCCAGACCAGCATCACAAAGATGCCGATGAGCGGAATGTAGGCGTAGCGATCCGCCATGGCTTGATCGCCGACCTGGACCAGTCCGATCACCGGGACCAGAGTGCCCAGAAACCACAGCCAGCCGGATAGCAGATATCTTTTGGAGCGGATCTTCAACACTACGCCTGTGATCGCGAGCAATGTTAGCAGCGATATTGCGATCTGCCAGGCCGCCAGCGATTCTCCGGGATGCGGGTAGATCGGCGCCAGGTGCGACGGCCAGATCATCTTCCACAAATACATCGCATAGGCGACCACGGCATTTTCCAGGCGAACCGCAAGCGAGAACTGGGCGGTGGAGCGCACTGCGCCTCCCGCTTGCTGAGCTTGCATGGTGATGACCGCGCTGGCGGCGGAAAGCGCGAGCAGGGGAAGCTTCTCGGCGAGGAGCCTGGCTGGCGACGATTGCGCGGTACGCAGAGCGGCGGTGGGATTTTCCGCAATTCGCCCCAGCGGCCAGTAATCCAGCAGCAGGAGCACGAAGGGGAAGGTAATGACCATGGGTTTGGCCATCAGCCCCAGGGCGAACAAGCCGGCTACGGCCAGATAGCGCTGCCAATGCGGCTTTTGCGCGTACCATCCATAAGCGCCGATGGCGGCGAGAAAGAAAAATGTGCTGAGCACGTTCTTGCGCTCGGCCACCCACGCGACTGACTCGACGTTGATGGGATGGAGAGCGAACAGCGATGCGACAAACAGGCTCGGTCCAACGCGTCCGGTGGCGGATGCCAGCAGCCAGAACAACAGGACTGCGTTGGCGGCGTGCAGCAGGAGGCTGGTGAAGTGATGTCCGGCGGGGTTCTGGTGAAAGAGGCTGTAATCAAGCGCGTGCGACAGCCAGGTGAGGGGATGCCAGTTGGCTTGCTCGGTGGAGGTGAATGCCCAGGTGATGGTGTCCCAGCCGAGGCCGTTGTGGATGTGAGGGTTGTCGATGACGTAGCGGTCGTCGTCGTAATTGACGAAGGGATGGCGGTTCACCGGGTTATAGAGTGCGAGTGTGGCGACTACCAGCAGGAGAGACAGAACCAGGTTGCGCTTTTCGGGGGAGGAGAAAAGAGCTGGCGTCGGCGGCGAGGGCTTCGATTTTTCCGGCAACGCAGAGATTTAACCACGGAGGACGCGGAGGACACAGAGTTTTGCCCGATTCCGCACCTTCTTTGTCATGTGACGAGATGAAGAGACTGTTTACGGCCTTAAGACCCCGGTTTCCACCTGAGGACTGGTTTGCGGGCGGCGGCGGTTTCATCCAGACGGGAAACGCGGGTGGAGTGGGGAGCATCCAGCACGGTTTGCGGATCTTCCTCCACCTCCTCGGCGATGGACTTCATGGCCTCGACGAACAGATCCAACTCTTCCTTGGGCTCGCTTTCCGTGGGTTCGATCATGAGAGCGCCGGGAACGATGAGCGGGAAAGCCGTGGTGTAAGGATGGAAGCCATAGTCGATCAGGCGCTTGGCCAAATCCATGGTCTTGACGCCTTTTTTCGCCTGCAACCTGTCGCTAAAAACTACCTCATGCATGCTGGGCGTGGAGTAGGGAAGGTCGTAGACTCCTTCGAGTCCCTTGCGAATGTAGTTGGCGTTGAGCACGGCGTCTTCGGTGGTCTGGCGCAGGCCATCGGGGCCATTGGCGAGAATGTAAGCCAATGCACGCACGAACATGCCAAAATTGCCGTAGAAGGCGCGCACCCGGCCGACCGAGTGCGGCCGCTCGTAATCAAGTCCCAGCGTGCCGTCGGATTTGGCGATTACGACCGGGGTAGGCAGGAAAGGTTCCAGAATCCGCTTCACCGCTACCGGACCGGAGCCAGGGCCGCCGCCGCCGTGGGGAGTGGAGAAAGTTTTGTGCAGGTTGAGGTGCATCACGTCCACGCCGAAATCACCGGGCCGGACTTTTCCGACCAGTGCGTTCATGTTGGCGCCGTCCATGTAAAGCAGGCCGCCTTTGGCGTGCATGATTTCCGCGATCTTGTGGATTTCCTGCTCGAAGACACCCAGGGTGTTTGGGTTGGTGAGCATGAGGGCGGCGACGTCTTCGTTCATCTGGGCGGTAAGGGCGGCCACATCCACCATGCCCTGCGCGTTCGATTTCAAATTTTCCACCGCGTAGCCAACCATGGCAGCGGTCGCCGGATTGGTGCCGTGGGCGGAGTCAGGGATCAGAATCTTTTTGCGCGGGGCGCCCTTTGACTGGTGATAGGCGCGGACCATCAGCAATCCTGTCAGTTCGCCGTGGGCGCCGGCTGCGGGCTGCAGCGTGATCGCGTCCATGCCGGTGATTTCGAGCAGGCAATCACTGAGAGTCTGAATAATGCGCAGCGCTCCCTGCGAAATCGGCTCAGGCTGGTAAGGATGCCCGTTCGCCAGGCCTTCCAGCCGGACTACCAGTTCATTTACCCGCGGATTGTATTTCATGGTGCAGGAGCCAAGCGGGTACATGCCGAGATCGATGGCGTAGTTCCAGGTGGAGAGGCGGGTGAAGTGGCGGATGATTTCAATTTCGCTCACTTCGGGCATATTGCCCAGATCTTTTCTTTCAGACGTGCCCAAAAGCGCGGCGCTGTCGACCTCGGGAACGTCAAGCGGAGGCAGTTTCCACGCGGCTTTTCCAGGCGATGACTTCTCAAAGATCAGGCCTTCGTTCTGGTTGACGTGGCGGGTGGCCTTGCGGGTCATATGTTTCACCGCACCACCTCCTGCACATCGTTCTCTTCCTTGCCCGCGCTTACCGAGCGCTCGCTTTCCGCAACCACGCCCGCCGCGGTGTCAATGGCGCTGCGAGTGGTCAGTTCGGTGCAGCACCAAAGCGAGGCATTGCCCAACTCGGGATAAAACTTCTTCAAGGGAAGGCCGCCGACGATTTTGTGTCCTAGGATGCGGCTGTTGATGGCCACGGGATCTTCGCTGGTCTGCACCACGAATTCGTTGAAGCGCGGCGCGCCGGCGAACAGCAGCTTCGCATGCTTGCTGAATTGCGAGGCAGCGTAGGCGGTCTTGGCCAGATTTTGTTTGGCCAACTCCCGAAGGCCGACCTTGCCGTAGATGGTCATGAAGATGTTGACCATCAGCGCCACCAGGGCCTGGTTGGTGCAGATATTCGACGTCGCCTTCTCGCGCCGAATGTGTTGCTCGCGGGTGGCCAAGGTCAACACGAAGCCTCGCTTGCCATTGCGATCGGTGGTTTGTCCGGCGAGGCGTCCGGGCATCTGGCGGACGAACTGTTCGCGGGTCGCGATCACGCCGCAATAGGGACCGCCGAAGCCGAGTGGCACTCCGAAAGACTGCGCTTCCATGGCGATTATGTCAGCCTGCCGCGGAGGCTCGACGATGCCGAGCGAAACCGCTTCGGCAATGGAGACCACCAGCATTGCGCCTTTTTTGTGGGCAATCTCCGCAACCGCAGCCGTGTCTTCAATACTGCCGAAAAAATTCGGGGATTGAATCAGGACGCAGGCCGTGTCGGAGGTGACGGATTTTTCCAACCCTTTCAGGTTGATGCGGCCGTTGTCTTCGAACGGGACGGTTGAGAGCGGCAGATTCTGGTGATGGGCATAGGTAGTCAGAACCTCGCGATATTCCGGATGCACGCTGCGGGCAATCACCACCGAGCGGCGGCCGGTGACACGCACGGCCATCATTACCGCTTCGGCGGCGGCAGTGGAACCGTCATACATCGAAGCGTTGGCCACTTCCATGCCGGTCAGCTCGCAGATCATGCTCTGGAATTCGAAGATCGCCTGCAACGTTCCTTGAGAGATTTCTGCCTGGTAGGGAGTGTAGGCGGTCAGGAACTCGCCGCGCGAGATGAGCGAATCGATGATGACGGGACGGTAATGGGAGTAGGCCCCGGCACCCAGAAAGCTGGCGTAGCTATCGCCATTTTCCCGCGAGCGTTCGCGAAACCAGTCCACGATTTCAGACTCGGCCATCTGGCGAGGTACTTTGAGATCCCGCTCCAGGCGGTATTCCCCTGGAATGGGAGAAAACAAGTCGTCAATCGAGCGGGCGCCGATGGCTTGCAGCATGGCTTTTCGGTCGGCGGGCGATTTGGGTAAATAACGCATAGAACTTCTTTAGATGTATCTCGAGGCTGATTCGATTGTTGGATCGGAATGCGGCTCAGTGTTCGGCATCAGGCCTCTACATCAGCTCTCCTCGGCGACGAATTTTTCGTAGTCCGCGGCGGAGAGCAGGGAGTTCAATTCTCCCGGATCTTTCAGGGCGATTTTGACCATCCATGCGCTATGCGCGTCTTTATTGATCTTTTCCGGGGATGTGGCCAGGTCGGGGTTGACCTCTGTGACCGTACCCGATGCAGGCGCGTATAGGTCGGAGACGGCCTTCACTGACTCTACCGAGCCGAAGGTCTTCCCGGACGCGATCTCGGAGCCGACCTTGGGCAGATCGACAAAGACGATGTCGCCCAGCGACTCCTGAGCGTGGTGGGTGATGCCGATAGTGGCGCTCTTGCCGTCGGCTTTGATCCACTCGTGCTCTTTGGTGTATTTGTAATCGGTTGGATAGGGCATATGGCAGCTTCTGGCTCCTGCTTTTTTCCGCTACTAGCTTTAGCTACTAGCTTCTGACTTCCAGCGTTTTCGGAGTCCGCCGGGTTTCTGTCTGCGATCAAACCTTTTTAGGTCTTTTATAAAATGGAGTTGGCACCACCATCGCCTTAACTCCCTGGCCGCGGATTTCGACCTTCAATTCGGTACCTAATGCCGCAAACTGCGGCGGCACATAGGCGAGCGCAATATTCTTCTTCAGGAACGGCGCGGGCGAGCCGCTGGTCACATAACCCATCTTGCCGCCGGCGTCATCCAGGATCGGGTAGCCATCGCGCGCAATGCCGCGTTCGATAATCTCCAACCCGACCAGAGCGCGCTTGATGCCTTCAGTCTTGGCCTTCTCGAGAGCTGCGCGCCCGATGAAGTCCGGCTTGTCCATTTTGCAGAAACGGTCCAGGCCGGCTTCCCAGACATTAATCGTGTCGGAGATTTCATGGCCGTAAAGAGGCAGCTTCGCTTCGAGGCGAAGGGTGTTGCGCGCACCCAGGCCACAGGGAACGACCCCGAATTCTTTGCCTGCTTCCATGATCTGATTCCAAACGCGCGCGCTGGTTGCTTGATCGCTGGGGATGTAGATCTCGAATCCGTCTTCGCCGGTGTAGCCGGTGCGGGCGATCAGCGTATTTTCAAGTCCGCAAACCGTTCCTCTTGTGACCCAGTAGAACTTCACCGCCGTCAGATCGGTGTCGGTCAGCTTTTGCAGCAGGCTTGCAGCTTTGGGCCCCTGAATGGCGATCTGACTGAAGTCGTCGGAGAGATTTTCTACCCGGCAGTCAAACTCGCGGGTATTGTCGCGCACCCAGTTGACGTCTTTTTCGCGAGTGCCGGCGTTGATCACCAGCAGATATTCATCTTCACCGAGGCGGTGGACGACGACGTCATCCACAAAAGTACCTTGCGGGTAGAGCAGCGCGGAATATTGGGCCTGCCCGAGCGCGAGGCGCGAGGCATCATTCATCGAAGTATGCTGCACGGCTGCCAGCGCCTGAGGTCCGGCAAGCCGGATATCGCCCATATGGCTGACGTCAAAGATTCCCACGCCGGTGCGAACGGCATTGTGCTCGGCGATGATGCCTCCCGCCGACGGGTATTCGACCGGCATCTCCCAGCCGTTAAATTCAACCATTTTGGCGCCCATCTGGCGGTGAACAGGGAAGAGCGCGGTCTTGCGGATGGCTGGCGTAGTCGCCTCAACAGCGGGCAATGAAACCTCGGTCAAAAGCAGTGTTTGAGCTGCCGAAATGGTGAGACTGATTACCCTAACATGCGCTTGGCGATGGCTTCAACTGATGGTTACCAACGGAACTTTCGCGCTTCTCGAACCCGCGCTAGAGTTCGCCCATGGCTACGACCAGCGCCAAGAACAAGTATCGCTGCATGCAGTGCGACATGAACGAAGACAAATGCGATTGCGAGAAATATTGCTGCTCCTGCCAGGGGCAGATCGACATTCGCCTGTGCAGCGACGGCCTGTATTATTGTCCACCTTGCCGGGACGCCTGCGGCTATAAGGTGAGCGAGTAAGCGCTACGACCCGTGATTCCGGCTTCACTTTTGACGTCTAACGCACCCGTGTGGTCCAAAAAGGGACCGATTGACCGATCATTTCCCCTCGAGGTCCTCTCCAAGTCCTTTCAATCCGCGCGGCAGATTCTTTTCGTTTGCATCGCTCCGGGTGCGTGAGAAAGGACTACAATTCTTGAGGGTTATAGGAGGACATCATGGCGACCGCAGTGTCCAGCGTTCCGCTGGGCGATAAAACCGCAAATTACATCTCCAAGACTCGCAAAATGCTTATCAATGGAAAATGGGTAGAAGCCGCGTCAGGCAAGACTTTTCCCACATATAACCCGGCCACTGGCGAAGTTCTTGCGCGCGTGGCGGAGGGAGATCGCGAAGACATTGAGCGCGCCGTCAAGGCTGCCCGCGCGGCTTTTGAAACCGGCCCCTGGTCGAAGATGAGCCCTTCGGAACGAGGGCGGGCAATCTGGAAACTGGGCGATCTGCTGGAGCAAAATCTGGAGGAGTTCGCCGAACTGGAAATGCTGGACAACGGCAAACCGCTGAAAGTAGCGCGGGTGGCCGATGTGCCGCTGGCGGTGGACCTGTTCCGCTACATGGCGGGCTGGGCGACCAAGATCGAAGGCAATACCATCCCGATTTCCGCCGGGAGCAAGTTTCTGGCGTATACGCTGCGCCAGCCGGTTGGGGTGGTGGGGCAGATCATTCCATGGAATTTCCCCTTGCTGATGGCGGCCTGGAAGCTGGGTCCGGCCCTGGCGACGGGATGCACCGTGGTGATCAAGCCGGCTGAGCAAACGCCGCTGTCTTGTCTACGTCTGGGCGAACTGGTGCAGGAAGCTGGAATTCCTGACGGAGTGGTGAACATCGTCCCGGGCTACGGTGAAACTGCAGGCGCTGCATTGGCGGCGCATCCGGACGTCGATAAGATCGCTTTCACCGGTTCCACCGAGGTGGGAAAGCTGATCCTCCAGGCGGCGGCTGGAAATCTCAAGAAAGTGTCTCTGGAACTGGGCGGCAAATCGCCTAACGTGGTTTTCAACGACGGCGATTTGAAGACGGCGATCTCAGGTTCTGCCAGCGCCATCTTCTTTAACCATGGTCAGTGCTGCTGCGCCGGATCCCGGCTTTATGTGGAGAAGAGCATCTTCGATGAGGTGGTCGAAGGCGTGTCGGCAAAGGCGAAAAAGATCAATATCGGACCGGGCTGGGAAGCGTCCAGCGATATGGGTCCTCTGGTCTCGGAGGAGCAGCTCAACCGGGTTTGCGGATACCTGGAGGCTGGGGTCTCAGAGGGCGCGAAGGCGGTGGTTGGAGGCGAGCGGCATGGCGACAAGGGATTTTTCGTCCAACCCACCGTGCTGGTCGACACCACCGAAAATATGAAGGTGGTGCGCGAGGAAATTTTCGGTCCGGTGGTTTCCGCGATTCCGTTCACCGATTACGACGACGTGGTCAAGCGCGCCAATGACACGGTGTACGGATTGGCTGCCGGAATCTGGACACGCGATATCGGGAAAGCCCATCGCCTGGCGTCGCAACTGCGCGCCGGGACGGTGTGGATCAACTGCTACAACGTGTTCGACGCAGCGCTGCCTTTTGGCGGCTACAAGCAGTCCGGATGGGGCCGCGAAATGGGGCACGACGCGCTGGAGCTTTACACCGAGGTGAAATCGGTGTGCGCCGGGCTCTAGAGCAGGCTTGATGGTTTGGGAAATGTTCGGCGGGAGGCTTCGGCTCTCTCGCCGATTTTTTTGCCTGGAGCCGCCTTCAGCAATTCCACGAATCCTCTTTACAATTGGTACGGAGTGATCAGGCTATGGAGCGATCCATCTCGATTGAACCTCTTACCGTCACTCACTGGGAGGCGGTGCGGTCCATCTACCTGGAGGGAATCGCAACTGGAAATGCCACCTTTCAGCAGACGGCTCCAGATTGGGACGAATGGAACGCGGGACACCTGCCGACCTGCCGCCTGATCGCGCGGTGGGAGCCGGCCGTAATTGGTTGGGCGGCGTTGAGTCCGGTTTCCAGGCGGCCGGTATATCGCGGAGTCGCCGAGGTGAGCATCTATGTAGCGAAGTCTGCGAGGGGTTGCGGCGTTGGATCAAAGCTCATTTCGCAATTGATTGCTGATTCCGAAACGGCGGGCATCTGGACTTTGCAGGCTGGGATCTTTCCAGAGAACGCCGCCAGCATCGAACTCCACGCGAGGGCAGGATTCAGGGTTGTGGGAACACGTTCCCGGATCGGATGCATGAACGGCCGGTGGCGAGATGTTGTTCTGATGGAACGCCGAAGTGCTACATCCGGGGCCTAGCTGCCCGGCACCGCCTCTTACATCGCAAGGCGCGCCCGTGTTATGTTCAATTTCCTTCAAATTTGAGCGCCATCCGTCGCGGTCATGATTCGTTCGTACAAAGGCAAAACACCGATGATTCCCGAGTCCTGTTATGTGGACGATTCGGCGCAGATCATTGGGGACGTGATTCTCGCCGAGCACGCCAGTGTCTGGATGAATGCCGTGCTGCGCGGGGATGTGCACTCCATTCGCGTGGGCGCGTATTCGAATGTCCAGGATTGCAGCGTGCTGCACGGCATGAAAGAACAGTACGATGTGGTGCTGGGCGAATATGTGACGGTGGGCCACTCAGTGACGCTGCACGGTTGCAGAATCGAAGACCGCTGTCTGATTGGAATGGGTTCGATCATCCTGAATGGCGCACGAGTGGGGGCGGGATCGATCATCGCCGCGGGCACTCTGATTCCAGAGAAGACGATTGTGGAGCCGGGATCGTTGTGGATGGGTTCGCCGGGAAAGTTTCGCCGCAAGCTGGATGAGCGGGACCAGGAGAGCATCATGCGGTATGCCAATAATTACTTGGGGTATAAGGATTCGTATTTGAGGGAGAGGTAACAGCCCTCGCACTCGGCGTTCTGCAAGTGCGGTCATCCTGAGCTTAGTTGAAGGATTTCTACGCTTGCTTGATTCCTGGCGGCGTATTCGCAACGAAGCAGCCGGGAAGAATGACGAAGAACGGGCGAGGAATGTGGAACTGCCAGGAGTCCTTCGACTCCGCCGACGATTCGCAAGCGAATCGGCCGGCTGCGCTCAGGATGAACGGGATTAGCCACCGACCAATGGCCAACGACCAACGACCATGATCAAAGCCGTTCGAGGAACGCGCGATCTTCTTCCGCCGGAGACGGAGTTGTGGAATTTTGTGGAAGCCGCGGTGCGTGATGTGTTTCGCGCTTACAACTTCCACGAGATTCGCACGCCGATATTCGAGTCGACCGAACTTTTCGCCCGGGGTGTGGGCGAGGAGACTGATGTGGTAGCGAAGGAGATGTATACGTGGGAAGACCGTGGCCGCGCGCAAAGTGATAAAGGCCAGTCGCTCACGCTTCGTCCGGAGAATACCGCCAGCGTGGTGCGCGCTTATATCGAACACAAGCTTTGGGAACGCGGGCTGCAAAAACTTTATTACATCGGCCCGCAATTCCGGCGGGAGCGGCCGCAGAAGGGGCGCTATCGCCAGTTCTACCAGATCGGGGCGGAGGTCATTGGGCCGAGCAGCGCGGGCAGCGAGTCTCCGGCGCGCGACGCGGAAGTGCTGGAACTTCTGGCGACTTTGCTCGACCGCCTCGGCATCAAGGGCTGGACGCTGGAATTGAATTCGGTCGGTTGCGCCAACGACCGTGCGACTTACAACCAGGCGTTGCGCAAGGCGCTTGAGCCTGTGGTGTCGGGCATGTGCGAGGACTGCCAGCGCCGCGCCGCGACCAACCCCTTGCGGGTGTTTGACTGCAAAGTTCCGGAAGACCAGCCGATCATCGACCAACTTCCGCGCATCAGCCAGTTTCTTGACGAAGCCTGCCGCAAGCACTTTGACGAGGTGCAGGCGATTCTGAAAGCTGTCGGCGTTCCGTTTACGCTCAACGATCGCCTGGTGCGCGGGCTGGATTACTATACGCGGACGGCATTCGAGTTCACTCACGGAGCGTTGGGAGCGCAGAATGCGATCCTCGGTGGCGGCCGCTACGACGGGTTATCGGAATCGCTGGGTGGTCCACCGGCTCCCGGCATCGGGTTCGCTATCGGCGAAGACCGGCTGGTGCTGGCGTTGCAGGAATCGGCCGTCGCGGTGCAGCGCAAGCCCGATGTCTATATCGCGCCGCTGGGAAATGGCATGGATCGCGAGGCGGCGAGCCTGGCGCGGGAGCTGCGCCGTAACGATATGGTGGTCGAACTCGGGGACGAGACTTTCCGGCTAAAGAAGTCGCTTGAGACCGCCAGCAAGATCGGCGCACGATTCGCATTGATCGTGGGCGAGAACGAAGCCAGGTCTGGATCGTTCGCGCTAAAGAATCTGGAAACCGGCGAGCAGGTTTCGGTGCCGCGCCCGGAGTTGGCGAAAAAAATTAAGGGTGACGAGTTAATATCCGAGTCAGCGGCGGAATGTTCAGGGGGATCATGAGAAAACTCTTCTTTGTCGCCTGCATCTTTTGTCTTTCGACTGCCAGTTTCTCGACTCCTGAGCTGGCTCAATCCGGGCCGTCAAAACCTCTGTCGTCCCTGGAACAATCGCTGATCGCCAGCACCAAGGCGATTCCGGAAGCGCAGAAAACCAGAAACGTGGACTTTCTAAAGCGTACCCTGACCGACGACTTCGTGGCGGTCGGCAGCGAGGGCAAGCTGCACGACAAAGAAGAGATTCTAGCCAGCGCCCACGACGGCGAACTGAAAGATTATTACGCCTACAATCTGCGCGTGCTGCCGGTCAACGAGGCGGCCGCCGTCGTCACTTACGATTGCGTGATTCACATGCCGGAAGGCGACGCGCCAGGAATGGCGCCGCGCTACCAGCACATCTCCGATCTGTGGGTGAAACAGGATGAGCAGTGGCGGCTGAAATTCCAGCAGTCGACGGCGGCGCGTCCCATCGACTGAGCAGCGGCTGAATTAAGTCTTTGGCACTCGTGCACGAGCGCGACGCTCGCGCCTACATTTATAATCTTTCATTCGCACAATCTGCACTGAAGGGCACAACTTGCTCGATTTTTTAGGCGATCTACGACGTACACACATGTGCGGCGCTCTGCGTCCGGCGGATTCCGGCAAGAAGGCCGTGCTTATGGGCTGGGTAAACCGGCGGCGCGATCTGGGGAACCTCATCTTCATCGATATCCGCGATCGCAGCGGAGTGACTCAAGTTGTGTTCAACAAGGAGCGCGATCCGGCGATTCACCAAAAGGCTGAGGCGCTGCGCAACGAATACGTGATTGCGGTGATGGGCACCGCCAAGCAACGGGTTCCGGACACGGTGAACAAGAACATCGCCACCGGCGAGGTGGAACTGATCGCGGAAGAGCTGCGCATCCTTAACGAAGCCAAGCAACCGCCCTTTCTGCCGAGCGAAACCGTGCTGCCGAACGAAGAGATGCGGCTCAAGTATCGCTACATCGATCTTCGCCGCGATGCCCTGCAGTACAACATCGAACTGCGGCATAAAGTTGCGCTGGCCATTCGCGACTATCTCTCAGGGCAGGGATTTTTCGAGATTGAAACTCCATTTATGACGCGCTCCACCCCGGAGGGGGCGCGCGATTATCTTGTGCCCAGCCGGGTGCAGCCGGGAAGTTTCTACGCGCTGCCGCAGTCGCCGCAGCTGTTCAAGCAGATTCTGATGATCTCGGGATTCGACAAATACTTCCAGATCGTGCGCTGCTTCCGCGATGAAGACCTGCGCGCGGACCGGCAGCCGGAGTTTACTCAAATTGATCTGGAGATGTCGTATCCGCAACCGGAGCGGGTTTGGGAGGTGGTGGAGGGATTCCTGACGGCGGCGTTCAAAGCCGGCGGCAGTGAGATCAAGACGCCGTTTCCGCGCATGAGTTACGACGAAGCGGTTCGGCTGTACGGCAGCGATAAGCCGGACATGCGATTGCCGGCGCTGGTTCACGTACGCGAGGCGTTCACTCCCGATGAACTGACGAAGTTCGCTACGGCTTTCAAGGTTGGTCCGGACGTTTCCCCGGTGCTGATACGCATTCCTAAAGCCGGCGAGATGTCAGGCACCGAGCGGCGCACGATTGGAACTTATGGCGCCTTCGCCCACGCGCAGGGAACGTCATCGGTGAGCCTGATGACCGATCCCAACCGGTTTGCCAAGGAATATCCCAATTCGCTGCAGCAGATTCTGAAAACCGCGGAAGTCGGGCCCGGGGACTTGTGGCTGCTCGCCGTGCGCAAAGCGGATTCGAAGCAGACTCTGCACCAGTTCTTCCAGAGCTGCGGCCACCTCCGTCTCGACCTGGCGCAAAAGTACGCCGCCAGACACGGAGCCTTCGCCAAAAGCGGGGACCCGGCGAAAGATTTCCGTTTTCTGTGGGTGACTGATTTCCCCATGTTCGAGTGGGACGGCGAGAGTAAGCGCTGGAACGCGGCTCATCATCCCTTCACTTCATTGCACGACGAGGATATGGCCAAGCTCGAAACCAGTTACGATTCGATCCACGATCCGCAGTCTCGGCTGGGAGAAATCCGGGCGCTGGCGTACGACGTAGTGCTCAATGGCACGGAGCTGGGTTCGGGCTCGATCCGTATTCATCGGCAGGATATTCAGAGCAAGATTTTCCGCGCCCTGGGGATGACGGAGGAAGAAGCCCACTCGCGCTTCGGATTTTTCCTGGAGGCGCTGGAGTATGGCACGCCGCCGCACGGCGGTATCGCGCTGGGACTGGACCGCATTGTGATGATCCTGGCCGGCGCAGACAGCCTGCGTGAGGTGATTCCTTTTCCCAAGACCGCGCGGGCGGTGGACCTGATGGTGGACGCGCCAACGCCAGTGAGCGACGCGCAGTTGAAGGAGTTGGGGATTCAGGTGAAGAAGTAACAAGAACCTAAGAGGCGAAACGCTCCTCGTTATCATCTACAAATTTGTGTTCGTCAAGCCAGGAAAGCAGGTCCCTCGACTTCGCTCGGGATGACAGGTGAAGA
Organism: Terriglobales bacterium; assembly: GCA_036265205.1. Taxonomy (GTDB): domain Bacteria; phylum Acidobacteriota; class Terriglobia; order Terriglobales; family Acidobacteriaceae; genus JAIQFF01. Next base: position 79,129 of record DATAPL010000004.1, on the reverse strand, counting down.
GCAGGTCTGGTGCAATGCCGGACCGAGGCTTTCTTCACTCACTTGCGCTTAATGATGAAGACGGTCTTGTCGTCGATGCGATCATCTTCGGTGATTTGCTGGAGGTGCTCGTCCTGCTTTACCGCGTACTGCAGGATCGCGTTGCAAATATCTCTGGCCGGCTCGCCTTTGTGGTCGCGGATCACCTGTTCAATCTGCAAGCGGTCCTGCTCGTCGCTGCCGTCATAAACTCCGTCGGTGTAAAGAAAGAGCAGGTCGCCGGGACTCATGAGGGTAATTTCCCCCAGGTCCGAAGAGTTGATCTGCCTGGTCCTGAGCGCCATGGAAAGATACTTGCTCCGGTCCGGATGGTCCTCGGGAATCTCCAATCCCAGCGCTAGAAACTGCGCCATGCTTGCGTTACCGATCTCCATAAACTTTTCATATTCGGCGGAAAACACCAGGGGCGGGGGATGGCCGAAATTAACGAAGCGAAAATGCCCGCTGGGGCCTATTTCACCGTAGAGCATGGTCGCGATTTCGCGTGAATTATCGTTCTTATTGCGTCCCAAGGCGTTCCGCGCCGTGACCGATCGAGCCAGCCTGACGTTGATTTCCTCGAAGAGGTCGGGAGTCGTTTTCCCGTTCTGATCGAGGTCAGAAAGCATGAACGCGTGAAAAGTGTCATGGACGGTGGAAGCGATTTTAGCGGAGATGATTCCGTGGCCCTGGGCATCGACCAGGAGCACGCCGGCAGTGGTGTAGAGTTCCGGCAAATCTTCCGCTATTCGCACTTGCTCAGAACTCTTCGCTCTTCTGTATTCGGCGGCGGCGGCCGGTTCGTATCCTGGCTTCGATTCCAGCCATTGCACATGCGCATCCACCAGGTTTCGCGGAGCATGTCCGTGGGGAAGAGGCTCCAGGTATTCCTTTGAGAGTTTGAGGGCCCGCGCGATACGCGCGTCAATGTTGTAACGCTGCTGAAAATTGATGTATTCAAAAAGATCGCCACCCACGCTTCCGGCGGGGATGGAGTTGCCATACAATTCAATCCCGGCCAGCTGTGGAATCGCGCCCTCGACCGGCATGAGCCTCTGGCGAAGATATTCGTCAATGCTGGGTTCTATTGGCCGCGTTGCCATAGATTGCACTCTGCTGCCGTCATCCGTTTCGCGGGAAACGGCGGCGTCATTGAGATTATACGAAAGCCGCAATCGTCTTGCTGCTGGCGCAACCTGGCTGGGGCGAGCCAGTGGATTCCGACGCTACCGCGGCAGCAAGACGAACTTTTTGCCGCTTCCTATTTCTCCTGTTCTCGCAGCTTGTACCTCTGCAGCTTGCCGGTTGCTGTCTTCGGCAGTTGGTCGAAGAATTCTATCCAGCGCGGACGTTTGAAGACCGGCAAACGGCTGATCACAAATTCCTGAAGTTCACGCGCCAGCTCCGGTGTTCCTGCAGCGCTATTCTTAAGTACCACGCAGGCGGCCGGCTTCAGGAGCTGGTCGTGGTCCTCGCGGCCGATTACAGCAACCTCCTGCACCGCGGGATGATCCAGCAGCAGGTTTTCAATTTCGATCGGGCTCACCCAAACTCCGCTGCATTTCAACATGTCGTCGGAGCGGCCTACGTGCCAGAAATAGCCGTCGGCGTCCTGGTAATACTTGTCCCCAGTGCGGATCCAGTGGCCTTCGATGGTGTTCTTTGACTTCTCGTGCTGGTTCCAGTAATGGGAGCAGGTGGAGTCGGACTTGACCAGCAGGTTGCCGACGTTGCCCACATTCACCGGCTCATTATTCTCGTTGACGACCCGCGCCTCATAGCCGGGGATGATCTGTCCACTGGATCCGGGGCGAATCGCGCCCGGGCGGTTGGCAATGAACACGTGCAGAATTTCGGTGGAGCCGATGGCGTCAAGGATTTCGACGCCGAAGCGTTCCTTGAAGCGGTGGAAGATGGCGGCGGGCAGTGCTTCGCCGGCAGAGACGCCGTAACGGATGGATGAGAGATTGAAATCCGCACGGGCCTTGCCTGGCTCGCAGGCCAGCAGCGCTGCATAGTTCGAGGGCACGGAGAAAAACAGCGTTGGACGGTGGCGTTCAATGATGTCGAAAACATGCTGCGGCTTGGGCGCACCTGGGTACAAGATGCTGGTTGCGCCGACCGCGAGCGGGAAATAGAGGGCGTTGCCAAGTCCGTAGGCGAAGAAGAGTTTGGCCGCGCTGAAGCAGCGGTCATCTTGCGTCATCCCGAGGATCGCCTTGGCGTAGCGCTCGGCGCAGATCACCATGTCATGCTGAAGATGGACGCAGCCTTTGGGGAAGCCGGTGGAACCGGATGAGTACAGCCAGAAGGCGGCATCGTCCTTGCTGGTGGGCTCGGCATCGAGCTCTGGCGGATGTTGTCTAAGTACATCGTCGAAGCCTAATGCTCCCGCCGGCGATGTGTTTCCTGTCACGATGACGTGCTTCAGATAGCGAAGCTGCTGGCGGGGAATAGCCTCGATCTGCGCATACAGAGTTTCGCTAACAACGGCAATGCGGGCTCGAGTGTTGTTCAGGATGTATTGATAGTCCGCGGGTCTGAGCAAAGTATTGACCGGCACCGGCACCGCGCCGATTTTTATCGCACCGAAAAAACTGATGACGAATTCGGGGCCGTCGAGCAGCAACAGAAAGACGCGCTCTTCGATGCGCACGCCCAGTTCTCGCAGCCCGTTCCCGAAGCGGTTTACACGTTCCCAGAGCTGGCGATAGGTGAGGCGGAGATCTTCCGACTCGATGGCGGTTTTTTCTCCGCGTCCTTCCTGAATATGTCTATCGATGAAGTAAGTTGCGGCGTTGAACTGGTCGGGAAGCTGAATGGGCGCGCCCAAACTCATTTGGTGGCAACGCGCTTGCGAAAACTTCGCAGAATAATCACGCCACTCACGCCAAAGCTGGCGACCGCCCCCAGGGCGAGGGTCTCAACTACTTGCGGGCTGAAGTGAAGCATGTCGCCAAAAAACGCGGCCAGGGCAAAAAGAATACCCAGCACGTTCAACCACACCGGTGAATTCGAGGACCGGGCCTGATCGCGATTCTCCAGCCGCAGCTGCAATAAAACGGCAGCCAGTCCGATGGCGCCCATCACCACGACTGCCAGAGGACTGAAAAATGCGCCGCGGTTGGTAAACAGCACGACCATGGCGACCGCTCCGCACAGCAACCCGGAGGCGATGACCGTCCAACGGCGCGTGCTGTAGCCTGGCTGACTCACCTTTACCTCGGAGATAAGGACCTAATTGTAGACGGGAAGTCAGGCCATGTTAGCAGAAGATGAACCTTGCCAGCCATCTCCGAGGCACCTGTGGCGCCGGCATCCTGCCGGCTGTCCCGAGAGCGTCCCGCCCTCGAAGCGTTGAGGGCAAGCGAGATGCCCGCTGCCAGGGCGTAAATGCTGCGAGGGCCTAAATGACCACTGCTTCTTTGTACTCTCCAAAGACTTTTCGCATGGTGTCGGAAATTTCTCCGACTGTGGCGTAGGCTTCGACAGCAGCCAGGATGTGCGGCATCAGGTTGGCGCCGGAGCGCGCGGCTTCCTCGACCTGCTGCAAAGCTGCTTGCCATGGGGCCGCATCCCGCCGGGCGCGGAGGGCACGCAAGCGCTCCACCTGCTTGTGCTCCAGGGCCTCGTCGATGCGCTGGATTGGAATGGGTTTTTCTTCCTCGAGCGCAAAGCGGTTCACGCCGACCACTACCGCTTCCTCGCGATCGACCTGTTGCTGATATTCATAAGCTGCGTTCTGGATTTCCTGCTGCACGTAGCCCCGTTCCAGAGCTTTGATCATGCCGCCCAACGCTGCAATTTTTTCGAGATATGCGTTGGCCCGGGTTTCGATCTCGTTGGTCAGCGATTCCAGATAGTACGAGCCAGCGAGCGGGTCGACGGTTTGGGGAACGCCGGATTCGTAGGCGACGATCTGCTGGGTACGCAGAGCGATTCTGGCTGCCGCTTCGGTGGGCAAGGCGAGAGCTTCGTCGTAGGAATTGGTATGCAGCGACTGGGTGCCGCCGAGCACCGCGGCCAGCGCCTGCAGGGCGGTGCGCACGATGTTGTTCTCCGGCTGTTGCGCGGTGAGCGTGCTGCCCGCAGTTTGGGTGTGGAAGCGCAGCATCCAGGAGCGCGGGTTCCTCGCCCTGAAGCGCTCCCGCATAATGCGCGCCCACATGCGGCGCGCGGCGCGATACTTGGCCACTTCTTCGAGGAAATTATTGTGGGCATTGAAGAAAAAGGAAATCCGCGGGGCGAACTTGTCGATGTCGAGCTCGGCGTCCACCGCTGCCTGCACGTAGGCGATGCCATTGCCCAGGGTGAAGGCCACCTCCTGGACGGCGGTCGATCCCGCCTCGCGCATGTGATAGCCGGAGACGGAAATGGTATTCCACTCCGGTACGTTCTGGTTGGCCCAGGCAAACAGGTCGGTGATGATGCGCATGGCCTGTTGCGGCGGATAGATGTACGTGCCGCGTGCGATGTACTCCTTGAGCACGTCGTTTTGCACGGTGCCGGAAAGCCGGCGAATGTCGGCGCCCTGGCGGCGAGCCACGGCAACGTAAAGCGCCAGCAGAATCGATGCCGTCGCATTGATGGTCATCGAAGTGGAGATGGCAGTCAGGTCGATGCCTTCGAAGAGCCGCTGCATGTCTTCAACCGAATCGATAGCCACACCGACTTTTCCGACTTCTCCCGCGGCTAACGGATGATCCGAGTCGAGGCCGATTTGCGTAGGCAGATCAAAAGCCACCGACAGGCCGGTGGTGCCGTTGGCCAGCAGGTATTTGTAGCGTTTATTGGACTCTTCGGCATCGCCCATACCCGCGTACTGGCGCATGGTCCAGAGGCGGCCGCGATACATGGTCGCCTGCACGCCGCGCGTGAAGGGATATTCGCCAGGATAGGAAAGGTCGCGATCCAAATCCCAACCGCTCAGATCGGCAGGCGCATACAGAGGACGGATTGGAATGTGAGAGGAAGTTTCGGGTTCTCTGGCAGGATTGGGTTTGGGATCGTCCGTCATGGAAAACCAGTTGCCAGTTGTCGGGATTCAGTTCTCAGAAATCCGGCAGACCTCGTAGTCAGCCTTTCTTCCATACTCGCCAAAACGAGGTGACGCCGAACCACACGAATGTCAGTGTGAAAACAATTGCAATCGCTACCCGCCCGGTTGTGGTCTGGCCGGCCTGATAGCGGGAATATTCGCGAAAGAAGGCGGCGCCGCCGATAAAGGCTAAAGCCAGGAAAACAAAGCCCGTCACCTCGAGCCAGAGCTGGTGCAGGACGCGGCCGAAGTGGGCCGCGGTGGTGCGCGCGCCTTTGAACACCGCGCTTAGAGTCCGATTCCGCCCGGCAGACTGGGTTACGACCCGCGCCAAAATGGTCATTTTGCGGAAGGTCGAAAGCTTCGTCATCAGCGTCGATTTTAACAGTGTTCGGGGTTACAATGACGGCATTGCCGCGACGGAACCAGGTAACCGGTTACGGCATCTAAGAGAATAGAAAGTCGACAGGCCGCTGACATTATTCCCCAGGGGGCAACGTGGACCAGCAACTGAAGCAGCTGATGAAGGAACTGGGCGAGGCAATTAACGAATCGCTGGCCGACAGCGAGCAGATTGCTGAAGTCGTCTCCAAGATTAAGGACGGCGGTTACGACATTTTCCTGGTGCTGGAAGCCACGATCGGAGTCAGCAAGCCCGGCGAGAAGTCGGACGATAAGACCTCCATGGTCACCACCCTGACCACCAATCCCGAGTTCAAGATCAGCGATCAGGACCTGAAGTTCCTGAAGTCTCTCCGCATCAAGATCGAAAACGACGCGGCATAAACCGGAGTTCAGACCTCGGACTTCAGACGACAGACCTAGGATCCAAGACATCGGATCTCCGGAACTTGGATTTCAGTTCTAAGCCGGCCTCCAGGCTCCGTCCCTTCCCGAAGCTGAATAGCCAATGTCCAAAGAATCCGAAGTCGGAGTTGAAGGCTGAGTTCCGAGGCTGAGTTCCGAGGCTGGACGCCCGAGGCCCAACGCGCGAACTCCGACGCCTGACGCCTGCTTCTCCATCTGTTACACTGTCGCGTTCTCCAGCCCTGGAAAATTAAGGACTGCAGAGCTTCCCTGGGTCTGCACGCTACATCCAAGCCGAGACGCTATGAAAGACACACTGGGAGTCTTGTTAGCCGGTGGCGCAGGCGAGCGGCTGTACCCCCTCACTCGCGACCGCGCCAAGCCAGCCGTCACTTTCGGCGGTATCTACCGCATCATTGACGTCACCCTCTCCAACTGCATCAACTCCGACCTGCGGCGGGTCTACATCCTCACCCAATACAAGGCGTTGTCGCTGAACCGCCACATCCGCGAGGGCTGGAACATCATGGGCAGCGAAATGGGTGAGTTCGTCGAAGTGCTGCCCCCCATGAAGCGAGTGAGTGACCAGTGGTATCAGGGCACCGCCGACGCCGTCTACCAGAACATTTACTCCATCGGCTCGGAACAGCCGAAGCACGTGCTCATCCTCTCAGGCGATCACATTTACAAGATGAATTATGGCCTGATGTTGCAACGCCATAATGACTCCGGCGCAGATGTCACTCTGGCCACGATCCAGATTGATCCCAACGAGGTGGCACGTTTCGGAGTGGTCGATGTGGACCGCGATCACCGGGTGCTGGGCTTCGAGGAAAAGCCAAAGACCACCAAGCTGCGCTCGCCATCGAATCCCGATAAAGTTTGCGCATCCATGGGAATTTATCTGTTCAATACCGATGTGCTCATTCCCGTGCTGCTGAAGGATGCGGAGGATCCAGCCTCCAGCCACGATTTTGGCAAGGACATCCTGCCCCGAATGGCCGATGATTACCGGGTCTACACCTACGACTTTGTCGACGAAAACAAGAAGGAGGCTCTCTACTGGCGGGACGTGGGAACACTGGAAGCATATTACGAGGCCAACATGGACATCGTGGCGGTATCGCCGGTGTTCAACCTGTACGACTCGGACTGGCCGATCCGCACCCACCAGCGACAGTATCCGCCGGCAAAATTTGTCTTCGCTGAATCGGGCCGGACGGGTTCGGCCGTTGATTCGATCGTCTCTGCCGGCTGCATCGTCTCCGGTAGCCTGGTGAAGGGCAGCGTACTCTCGCCCGACGTGCGGGTGAATTCTTACAGCGAGGTAGACAGCAGCATTCTTTTCTCCCACGTCAACGTGGGCAGGCATTGCCGCATCCGCAAAGCCATCATCGATCGCGACGTCCATATCCCGGAAGGCACAACCATCGGATATGACAGTGAGGCTGACCGCCAGCGCTACTTCGTCACCGAGAGTGGAATTACAGTGGTGACCCGCGATTATTCCCTGTTCGAAAATCCGGTGACGGTGGACTACTTCACCAGCGAGTAGGTCACTGGTAAAGTAGCGCCCCTGCGTGTTCCCTGCATCCCGCGCCCGTGGCCGCACGTGTGACATCTAGTTGCACCTGGATTGCAACAAAATCTAAGCACTTGGCTTGACAGGTCTGAAGGGCGCACTGCAGGATCAATACTTATCAGTCTTAGATGCAACTGGCTTGCGAACAGGTATTACTTTCCGATTACATGCAACTCAGTGTCATCTAAGCAGGCGCGATTTACGGTCATCACAAGTTGCTTGCGGAGAACGAGATGAGCCAAACTAGAATCAGGACCAAGAAGCACAAGAACAGGGCGAAGGCGAGGCAGCGCGGCGCCAGATACTGGATGGCGCTCGGAACCATGGCTGCTTACACCACGTTCAGCGGTGACGCTGCCTTCAAACTCTATGCCCAGCAGGACCGGCCAACCCCGGCCCTGCACACCTCGGGCCAGACCCAGGGCTTGACCGTCCGCCGCTTCGATATTCCGCCCGGGACATTGGGTGCCGTGCTGGCCGTGTACCAGAGGACGGCGCTGTTTAGCGTGATTGTGCCGCAAGACTCCATGCGGGAAATCTGGTCCCCGGGAGTGGCAGGTTTGTACACTCCGCTGGCAGCCTTGCAGAAACTCCTGGCCGGTACCGGGATTGGTTTCAAGCTAATCGGCCCGGACAAGGCGACTCTTGAAGTCCAGGGCATGGCCACCGCGATCAACGTGACCGCTCCCGGCCTGCAGGATTCACTGCCCAAACTCACCCAGCCGCTGGTGGACACGCCGCAGTCCATTGACATCGTTCCGCAACACATCATCCAGGACCAGGGTGCGACTACGCTGCGGGAAACGTTACGTAATGTGGCCGGCATCAGCTTGGCGGCGGGAGAAGGCGGCGCGCAGGGTGACAACCTAACCATTCGCGGCTTTACCGCCCGCAACGACATCTTCCTCGACGGCATGCGGGACTTCGGCAGCTACTACCGCGATCCCTTCGATATGCAGGAAGTCGCGGTGCTGCAAGGCCCCTCGTCCGTCACCTTTGGCCGTGGCTCTACCGGCGGCGTGGTCAACCAGGAGACCAAAGTCGCCCAACTCGATCCGCTCTTCGCCGGCGAAATCGAGTTAGGCACGGATCAGACCAAGCGCATTACTGCCGATATTGATCGTCCGTTGCCTTCTCTGGGGTCCGGAACCGCGTTCCGGCTCGATCTTATGGCTCATGATTCGAAGTTCGCCGGCCGCGACATCGCCGAGAACCGCCGCTACGGAATCGCTCCGTCATTGGCCTTCGGCCTGGGTACCCCGACGAGATTTACCCTCAGCTATCTGCACCAGGGCGCTGACGATACGCCGGACTACGGCATCCCGTGGCTGTTCAATGGCCCCGCCCCGGTGGATCGCCGCAACTACTACGGCTTCGAGCACGGCAATTATCTGAAGACGAACGTGGACATGGGCACGGTCAAGTTCGAGCATGATTTTTCGAATTCCATCAGCCTGCGGAACCAGGCGCGCTACGCGCACTACCATCGCGATGTCCGCATCACCGAAGCGCAGATTGACGCCACCACGCTCGATGCCACAGACCCGCTGGCGACGCCCCTGAGCCAGATCGACGTTCTGCGGAACCAGATCGCCGTGGACAGCACGGAAACATTTCTCCAGGATCAGACTGATCTGACGATGCGGTTTCGCACCGGCCCTCTGCGCCATACACTGGTCACGGGCGCGGAAGGCGGTCGCGAGACTTCGTCTCCGTATCGCGAGCGCTTCGACCTCTCTACAGTTCCGGAGACCAGCCTGCTGCATCCCGACACCAGCCAGGCATTTGCGGGAACGGTGCCAGGCGGCGGAATCACGGACACGCACGTCACAGCCATCAGCGTCGGGGCGTACGCGCTCGATACCGTCAGCCTGCTACCCAAGCTTGACGTCACAGCCGGGGTTCGAGTTGACCGCTTTGACGCAACCGTCAATCAATCCTTGCCGGTAACGCCGGCTTCGCCCTTCAAACGGGTTGACGTAATGCCGAGTTGGCGCGGAGCGCTGGTCTATAAGCCGGTCGCCGGTGCCAGCATTTATTTCGACTATGGCACCTCGTTCAATCCCTCCGCGGAAACATTAGCGCTCACGGTGGCTACGCAGGATGCTCCCCCGGAAGCAAACCGGACTTTCGAAGTGGGCACGAAGTGGGACCTTTACTCGAGGAAGTTGTCGCTGCGCGCAGCCGCCTTCCGCACCGACAAGACCAACGCCAGGGAGACGGTGAATGCCACGACGGTGGTCCTTTCCGGCAGCCAGCGGGTGAACGGCTTTCAGTTTCAGGCGAACGGATATTTAACCAGTCGATGGGAAGTTCTCGCCAGCTACGCATATCTGGACGGCTTCGTCACCAAGTCGGTGGTCTTTCCACTGTCGGTCGGCGCGCAGTTGGCCAACGTTCCGAAAAATACCTTCAGCACCTGGAGCAACTTCCAGTTGCCGTGGCGTCTGAGCGTCGGCGGGGGCGCGGATTTCGTGGACAGCCGCACCGCCAGTTCGACTACGCCCATCGATCCAGTTACCGGTCTGGTGAAGCAGGTGCCGGGCTACTGGGTGTTCAATGCCATGGCGAAATATCCATTGAGCGAGCACGTCGAGCTGCGCGCCAATGTCTACAACCTGGCCGACAAGTACTACTACGACCAGATTCATCCGGCGCACATCGTGCCCGGCGCGGCACGCTCGGCTCTGCTGGGTATCAATTTCAAATTCTGATCGCGAAGGGAACTAGCAGTGCTATTGCCGATTCCCGAGGTGTTGACCTCCGAGCAGGTGGCTGAGGCCCGGCAGATCCTGGAACAGGCGGATTGGGTAGACGGCCGGATCACGGCCGGCCACCAGTCGGCCCGCACCAAGGACAACATGCAGCTGCCCGAAGACCATCCTGCGGCCCGCCAACTGGGGGAAACAATCCTTACCGCCCTCGGACAGAACGCGCTGTTTGTATCGGCGGCCCTGCCGGCGCGCGTATTCCCACCACTGTTCAACCGCTACCAGGGTGGCCAGTCGTTTGGCATGCATGTCGACAATGCGATCCGGCAGGTCAGCGGAACCGGGCACCGGATTCGAACCGATCTTTCGGCCACTTTATTTTTCTCCCAGCCGGATGAATACGACGGCGGGCGAACTGATCGTGGAGGACACTTACGGCGTACATCATGTGAAGCTCCCCGCCGGCCACTTGATTCTCTATCCCGCAACCAGTCTGCACCACGTGACCCCGGTGACTCGTGGCAGCCGGCTGTCATCCTTTTTCTGGATCCAAAGCATGGTGCGCGACGATGGGCAGCGCACATTGCTTTTCGATCTCGATACCGCCATCCAGCGAATCAGTCCGGCCAAACCCGAAGAACCAGCAGTGGTGCAGCTCACCGGCGTTTATCACAACCTGCTGCGCCGCTGGGCGGAAATTTGAGTACGACGTTATGTTAGTGACCGGGATCACTGCCGGTACCTTCGACGGTGGCGGATTGATTCTCAGACCAGCCCCGTAAATCTTTCGCAAAACCCTAAACCCAGCTTCCAGTTCTTAGTTTTCGGTTGTCAGTTTCTGTTTCGCCTTTTATTCGGCCCGGGTTTTTCCTCCCTGCTACAATGCCTTGCCTTATTAGAGGCAGAACTTTTGGGACCACAAAAACGTATCTGTATTGTGGTGTTATAACCCGGGGTACAGCCGGGTAAACGGATCCAGGAGTTCCGGGGAGTGCGGGTTGGAAGACGCCCAGGTCGTTGCCATGCTGGTCCGTCGCTGCATCGCCGGCGACGTAGTGGCCTGGGAGGAGATCGTGCAGCGCTACAACCGGCGCATCTACAACATCTGCTATCGCTTTGCGGGATCGGGCGAGGACGCCCAGGATCTTACCCAGGAAGTTTTCATCAAGATGTTCCGGACGCTGAGCTCCTACGACGTGGAGCGTGGCGCCTTCATGACCTGGGTCACGACCATCACCCGCAACCTTCTGGTGGACCACTTCCGCAAAAGCAAGCAGGATCGCATGACCGATTCGCTGGACACGCCGGCGTCGGAACACGAAGATGCGATGCCATTGAGCGAGAAGATCGAGGACAAGTCGCAGTCGGCCGATGCCGGCGTACAGGGCCGCGAGACCAAGGAAATGGTGCACCGCGCCCTGCAGAAGCTCTCCCCGGAACTGCGCGAAGCTGTCATCCTGCGCGACTTGCAAGATATGGATTACAGGGATATTGCCACGGTACTAAAGGTTCCGGAGGGCACGGTGAAATCAAGGATAAATCGTGGGCGAGCGGAACTTGCGCGCCTTCTACAACGTACATATAGGCAGGTGATCTGATGCCAGGCGAAACCAAGAACGGAATGCAGTGCGGCGAATTCGACGCCCTGCTGAACGAAGCCCTGGACGGAAGCCTAACCGGGCCCAAGCTGGAGAGTTTCCAGGCTCACGCCCGGGTGTGCGCGGTGTGCGGTCCGCTGCTGACCGAGGCCGATGCCGGCCGCCGCTGGCTCAAGTCGCTCGTTGAAGTTGAGCCCCCCGCCAACCTGATGCACAACATTCTGCTGGCCACGACCGGTCAGGAGAGCAGGCGCGTCGCGGTCCGCCCCGAATCCAACCCCTCGTGGCTGGACAAGGTCACGGCCTGGCTGCGCCCGGTTTTCACTCCGGTCCTTGCCGTGAGCCGCCAGCCCCGATTTGCCATGTCGTTTGGGATGGCGTTCTTTTCGCTTTCAATTTCACTCAGCCTGGCTGGGGTGAAGGTGAGCGACGTCCGGCACGTCGACCTGCGGCCCAGCGCGATCAAACGGACTTACTACGAAACCACCGGCCGGGTCGTAAAGTATTACGAAAATATTCGCTTTGTGTACGAGATCGAATCGCGGGTGCGCGAATTCAAGAAGGTTGCCACGCCGCCCGAACCGGCCCCTAAACCGCAGAACAACAACAAGGAACAGAAAAACAACAACACCAGTGGAGAACCTGAGCAGAAGCAGGAACGCAACTACAGCCAGGGAGAGAACCAGCCAGTGCTGGCCTCGCTCCCGAATGATCCGCCTGTAGGCACCGCGACCACTTACAGGAGGCTTTCATGAACTGCGCCAACCATCCCGACGTACCGTCGGTGGCATTTTGCCGCACGTGCGGAAAACCGTTGTGTGCCAATTGCACCCGCTCGGTGCATGGAGTGATTTACTGCGAAAACTGCCTGGCAGCCCGGCTGGAAGGTGTCCAACCGGCCGTAACGCCGCCGCCCGCGGCAGGATTCGTTGCCGCGGCTCCCGTAGCCGCGCCCGGCGCCGGTCCTAACCCAGCCCTGGCGGGCGTGCTCGCCGGCTTCTTTCCTTTCGGCGTGGGCGCGGTTTACTGCGGGCAGTACGCCAAAGGCCTGGCGCACCTGGTCATCTTCACCCTGCTGATCCTGGGGGCAAGCAGCGGCAGTGAAGCCATGGGCACGGTGTTTGGACTGTCCATCGCCGGCTTTTACTTCTATCAGATCATCGACGCCGTTCGCACCGCCAAGGCCATACAAATGGGACAGCCTCCGCCTGATCCTTTCGGTCTCGGGACAACTTTCAGCGCGGGCTTCGGTCCGGCCGATCGTATGGATGTCAGCAAGGTGCCAGTCGGGGCTCTGGTGCTCATCGGCCTGGGCGCAATCTTCCTGCTGCATACCCTCGACATCTGGGATTTCAGCATGCACCGGGTCTGGCCGCTGATTCTCATCGCCATTGGCGGTTTCCTGCTGGTTCGGAGGCTAGGCCTGATTGGGGAGGTTCCGCCGGGATTTGATCGCTCACGTAGCTGCAGGCGCGGCTTGATGGGGCCGGTCGTGCTGCTGACTCTCGGAGTGCAATTCCTGCTCGACAGCATGGGCGTCATCCGGTTCGGCCGTACCCTGCCCCTACTGCTGATCGTTATTGGCCTGGTAAAAATCTTCCAGACCACCGGAAGCCCAGGTCCCCTCGGGGGACCGCCCTCGCCGCCATCGGGAGTTGTAAGCGGCGAAGTGCAGCCGCCGTCTTCGGAGGTGAAGAATGGCTAGCCCGGCACAAGTTCCTCCACCACCCATGCCTCCGGTACCGCGCCGGCGCCGCTCGGTCGCCGGGCCCGTGGTGATGATCCTGCTGGGCGTGGTGCTGCTACTTACCACCATGCGCGTGCTGCAACCCCAGCCGCTGCTGCGCTGGTTTGGAACTTACTGGCCGGCCCTCATCATCCTTTGGGGCGTGATCAAGCTGGTGGAATACCAGCAGGCGCAAAGAGAAGGCGTGCGGCCCTCCGGAATTGGCGCGGGCGGAGTCTTGCTGCTGATCTTCCTCATCATGTTCGGAATGTCCGCCACCCAGGCCTCGCGCTTTAACTGGGACGAGATTCGCGACCACATCAACATTGGCGACGAAGACTTCCAGCTCTTCGGCCACACCTACACCTATGACGATCAGCTACAGCAGGACTTTCCCCCCGGCGCCAGTCTGCGTATATCGAATGATCGCGGAGCGGTGAACCTTACCGTCTCCTCCGACAATCAGATTCACGTCGCGGCCCACAAGCGGATCAACGCCGATAGTCAAGAAGAGGCCGACAAGATTAATCCCGCGACCAAGCCCCAGATCACGGTGAACGATAAGATCGTTACCCTGACTGGCATTGCGCAGGCCGGCGGGAACCACTCGATCACGACCGACATGGATGTCAGCGTTCCCCGCAAAGCCTCGGTTGTAGTCAACTCCCGCCACGGCGATGTCAGTGTACTGGGGCGCGACGGTGATGTAGAAATCTCCGGGCAGGGGGACGTTGATGCCTCCGACATCAACGGCAAGGCAACCCTCAATGTGGCGCATGGCTCGGCCAGGGTCTCGAAGGTCTCATCCGACGTCTCCGTGCAGGGGCGAGCCGACGACGTGTCAGTCGAAGACGTCAAAGGCGCAGCCCGCCTGAGCGGCGAGTTCGACACCATCAAGCTGGCGAAAATTGCCGGTGACGTCAGCTTCAAATCGGCCCGAACCGATATGGAATTTTCCAAGCTTGACGGCGATCTCGATATGGACTCCGGCGACATGCGTGCCACCGACCTGACCGGCCCCTTCCGCCTGCTCACCCGCTCGAAGGATATCCGGCTGGCGGGAGTGAATGGAGACGTCCGCCTGCAGAACGAAAATGGCGCGATCGAAATTCGGATGAACAAGCTGGGCAGCATGCAGGTGAGCAACCGCAACAGCGACATCCAGATCTTCCTTCCCGACAAAGCGGCTTTCCAGGTTGACGCCCGTTCCCGCGGCGGCGAAATCGAATCGGACTTCGATGCTCTGAAGGTCGAAAACGAAAACGATCTGGCCAGCGCCAGCGGCACGATTGGCGCGGGCGGGCCGCACCTGGTGATCTCAAACGAACATGGTGGAATCGAACTCCGAAAAGGATCGTCGGTGGCGGATATTCCTGCGCCGCCCCGGTCGCCACACGTACCTGCCCCACCGCATGCCCCGCCACCGCCAAGAATCCCCGTCCCGACGGAGAACTAGCTCAAACAATGTGGGGCGGACACTCTTGTCCGCCGCCTTTGATTTTGCGGTTGATCTTTGATTTCGCCATTTTGCTGTTGATTTTGCTCTGCGTTTGCCTCAGTTCTTGACCCTGCCATTGCCTCTGTTTTTGACTCTGCCGTTTCACCCGCTGGAGCCCGCTCTCGGTAACCTTCCGCCGGCTCCATCGTCTATCCGAAATGCAAATCGCTCGCCTCTCCCTGCTGGCCGCCCTGTGTCTTTGCCTTTCAGCCTTTGGGCAAGATTCCCCCATGTTCCGCGGCAATCTGGCCCACACCGGCGTCTACAACGCTGCGGGCGTCCCCAGTTTCAACAAGATCAAATGGAAGTTCCAAACCAAAGGACAGGTGATCGCGTCGCCGGCGGTCGCGGATGGGGTTATCTACGTAGCGGCGACCGATGGGAATCTTTACGCCATCGATCTCGAGTCCGGAGCACAGAAATGGAAGCTGGCGCTGGGGGTGCGCGCGACCGCATCTCCCGCGGTGGATCACGGCGTGGTTTACCTCGGCACCTACAGCGGCCGCTTCTACGCCGTGGACGCGGCTGCCGGGACGCTCAAATGGAAATTCCAGACTGAAGGCGAGCGCCGCTTTGCCGGAAAGCATTTGCATGGCTCGCAGCCGGCTGGAGAAACCATGCCCGACCCCTTCGATTGCTACCTGTCGTCGCCGGCGGTCTGGAATGGCATGGTCTATTTCGGCAGCGGCGACGGCAATGTTTATGCCTTGGACGGCGCCAGCGGCGCGCTGAAGTGGAAGTTCCACACCGGTGATGTGGTTCATGCCTCTCCGGCCATCGCCGATGGCGCCCTGTTTATCGGAAGCTGGGACAGCTACTTCTATGCCCTCGACGCCGCCACCGGAAAAGAGAAGTGGCGCTTCAAAACCGGGGAAGACCACGATATTTACAACCAGGTCGGCATCCAGTCTTCAGCCGCAGTCGTCGACGGCGTGGTCTATTTCGGCTGCCGCGATTCCAATCTTTACGCGCTCGACGCCGCCACCGGGCAGAAGAAATGGGCTTTCAACAATAAGGGCTCCTGGGTCATCGCTTCGCCCGCGGTGCAGGGCGATAAAGTCTATTTCGCAACTTCCGATTCGGCCATGCTCTATGCCGCGGACGTCAAGTCGGGTGCTCCGATATTTTCGCTGAACTTCAAGCACTGGCCCATGTTCTCTTCTCCCGCGATCGCCGGCGGAATGTTGTACATCGGGTCGGACCAGGGCAAACTTCTCGTAATCGATCTGGCCAGCCAAAAACTGGCGTGGACGTTTGAGACCGACGCTTCCCGGCAAAACGGCCCAGCTTTGACCACGAAAGACGGAAGCCCCAACTACGAGGCCGCTTTCGGCGATAACTTTTATGACAGCATGGTCTCTGGCGTAAGCCGGATGATGACTGTGGGGTCTATCCTGTCGTCGCCGGTTGTGGTGAACAATGTCGTCTACGTGGGCAGCGCCGACGGCTTTCTTTACGCGCTTATGTAATCACGCGATCCTGAGGGACTTTGGTCCCGTAGAATCTGGCCCACACCGCCACGGTAGCGTGCCCGGTGCACACCCGCTCCGCGCAAGAGGAAGTTCAAACTGAGCCACCACTGCGGCCCGCGACCGCTTCTTCAAATCCCTGTCTCATGAGACGATTGGATTGCCATGATCCAGCTCTCCTCCGCCGGCAAGCGCTACGGCCACAAGCTCCTGTTCGAAGGTGCGGACTGGATGATTACGCCTCGCGACCGGGTCGGCCTGGTGGGAGCCAATGGCACCGGCAAATCAACCCTGCTGAAGATTCTGGCCGGCAGCGAAACCCTGGACTATGGCTCCATTAGCCGGGCCAAGGGGATCAGCGCCGGCTATTTGCCGCAGGATGGCCTGGAGCTTTCCGGACGCACCGTCTTTGCCGAATGCATGTCCGTCTTCTCCAAGCTGCGCGCCATGGAAGGAGAGATGGAAGAGTTAACCGGGCGCATGTCCGAGCTCGACCACGCTTCCCCCGAATACGCGCAGGTCGCTGAGCGTTACCAGCGCATCGAACACGAATTTACCACTCGTGACGGTTACGCCATCGAGGCGCAAGTGGGATCGGTGCTCTCCGGCCTGGGTTTCCGCAAAGAAGACTGGACCCGGCAGACCGAAGAATTCTCCGGCGGCTGGCAGATGCGCATCGCGCTGGTCAAACTCCTGCTGCAGCAGCCCAACCTGTTGCTGCTGGACGAGCCCACCAACCATCTCGATCTGGAAGCCCGCAACTGGCTCGAAGAATATCTCAGCAACTATCCCTACGCTTTCGTGCTGATCTCGCACGACCGCTATTTTCTCGACGTGACCATCAACAAGATCGTCGAAATCTGGAACAAGCGGGTTCATCTTTACAGCGGCAACTACGAAAAGTATCTGGACGCGAAAACCCAGCGCCTGGAGCAACTGGAATCCGCGTATCGCAATCAGCGGGAGCGCATCGAGCAGCTGGAAGTATTCATCAACCGCTTCCGCTATCAGGCCACCAAGGCCAAGCAGGTACAGAGCCGGATCAAGGAGCTGGAAAAAATCGAGCGCATCGAGCTGCCGGAAGAGGAAAAGACCATTCACTTTTCCTTTCCCCAACCCAGACCGGGCGGAAGAATCGTTGCCGAGTTCGTGAACGTCGCCAAGTCGTATGGCGAAAAGGAAGTCTTTCGCGGAGTGAATTTCCTGATCGAACGCGGCGACCGGATCGCGCTGGTCGGCGTAAATGGCGCGGGTAAGTCCACACTCATCAAGCTGCTGGCGGAAACCGAGCCGCTCACTCAGGGCGACTACAAGCTGGGACACAACGTGCAACCCGATTACTTTGCCCAGGACCAGTACAAAGAGCTCAATCCCGACGCGCGTATCCTCGACGATCTCGGCGACATTTCTCCTCGCTCGACGCAAACCGAATTGCGCAGCCTTCTGGGCTGCTTTTTATTCTCTGCCGATGATGTCTTCAAACGCATTGGCGTGCTCTCCGGCGGCGAACGCAATCGCTATGCCTTGCTGCGCATGCTGCTGCACCCGGCAAATTTCCTGCTCCTCGACGAGCCCACCAACCACCTCGATATGCGCGCCAAAGATGTTCTGCTGAAGGCGCTGACGGACTATAACGGCACTGTGGTTTTCGTCTCCCACGACCGTTACTTCATCGACAAGCTGGCCACACGGGTGTTCGAGGTCGGCGACGGGCGAGTCGAAGTTTATCCCGGCAACTACGAAGACTATCGCTGGCGCAAGGAAGGCGGCGCCGCCGCCCTGCAAAAAGCCGTCACCACGCCCTCGCACGCGCAGCCGGGCAACGGCAATTCCGGCGGCGCGGCAGTGGCTTCCGAAGAATCCGCCGGCAAGC
This sequence comes from Terriglobales bacterium, assembly GCA_036265205.1. GTDB lineage: Bacteria > Acidobacteriota > Terriglobia > Terriglobales > Acidobacteriaceae > JAIQFF01. The sequence goes on along the minus strand of DATAPL010000004.1, from coordinate 60,809 downwards.
GCCTCAACCCCATCAAGCGCAAGCAGATGGAAGACCGCATTAACCAACTCGAAGCGGAGATCAATCGCCTTGAAGACGCCATCACCGAGTGCGAAGCCGCCTTGCAGACCTTCGTCAGCGCCGACGAAACCCAGCGACTCACCCAGGAACTATCGGCCGCCAGAACCGAACTGCAAAGCCGCATGGCCGAGTGGGAGCAACTGGGCGAGGCGCTGCAAGCCTAGAAGGGCGCGATCCGACAGCGTCCCAACATTCCAATAAGCTCCTTATTTTCAGCAGCGCCGCGAGTCGCCAGGGTGCCTATCTTGCAGCCCGTCTGTTCCCCCATACCTTCGACACCCGGACAGGTTCTTCCGTAACCTGCTTCATCGCGTCCTCCCATGCGATAGTCAGTTTGGAAATTGTCCTGGAATTTAGACCACCCGCCGCATGCGGCAAGGCCTACAATGCACGCCGCACGGAACACTTAAGGAGCGCCGCAACCGATGCTGCAACCATCAGATTCTCAAAAATCGCAGTTTTCCCCGAATCAATCCCAGCCCAGGGCGGTAAGCGTGCCCGTAGAGCAGGCCACGATCGGACGCTCGCTGGTCATCAAGGGCGAAGTCAGCGGCTCCGAATCGCTCTATGTCGATGGCAAAATCGAAGGCACGGTTAATCTGGGCGATAGCCGCGTGACCATTGGCCGCAACGGCAGCGTCGCCGCCAACATCACCGCCCGCGAAGTCGTGATCCTGGGCAAGGTGCAGGGCAACATTCAGTGCAGCGATCGTCTGGATATCCGCGGCGAAGGCTCGCTGACCGGAGACGTGATCACTCAGCGCATCAGCGTCGAGGATGGAGCCATTTTGAAGGGAAGCGTTCAGGTCCGGGCCGCCGACCAGAAACACGTTCAGTCCAAGTCGGCACCGGTTGAGTCAGCTAAATCGGCCGCAACCGAGCAGCCCAAAGCGGCAGCCGCAGTCGCCGGCGCCTAATCTGTTTCGAATATCAGGGGCACGAATTTACTCGCGTGCCCCTATTTCTTTGCGTCCTTTGGCTTCAAATCCAGCGCCGCAGAATTCATGCAGTAGCGCAGGCCTGTAGGCGCGGGGCCGTCTTCAAAAACATGCCCGAGATGAGCGTTGCAGCTCGAACAGCGCGTCTCGGTCCGCACCATGCCATAGCTTTGATCGCTGTGGTTGACCACCGCGGCTTCGTCCACGGGTTGCGAGAAACTTGGCCAGCCCGTACCCGATTCAAACTTGGTCTCCGAGCTGAACAACGGTTGTCCGCAACAGACGCAGACATAAGTGCCTGCGTCTTTCGTCTTCCAGTACTTCCCCGAAAATGCCGGCTCGGTTCCCGCCTTGCGAGTAACGTAATACTGCTCCGGGGATAACTGCTTCTGCCACTCTGCGTCCTGCTTGGTTACCTTTTCTGCCATTTCATTCTCCGAAACTCTTTTTGTGTTTCACCACCAGGACCATAAACGCCTGAGATCTAAGCCTTCGGGTAACTTCGTGTCCTTAGTGGTTCATGAATTTAACAACTGCCAAAATCGTTCCGCGCGCCGTCATGCTGGGCTTGCGAACCCTCGCGAGCAGCAGCCATATGTCCAGGCACTCAAATCTCGATCACCATGTCCTCCAGCCTCGTCGGATAACTGTTCAGTATTTCGCCCTTATCTTTCCTCACCACCACAGTGTCGGAGTGGCGAAAGCCGCCCCAGTCAGGATCGTAGACTCCGGGCTCGCAGCTGAAAGTCATACCCTGAGCCAGAACCGTCTTGTCGCCCTCGGCGATCCAGGGAGACTCGTGACCTTCAAGTCCAATACCATGGCCGGTGCGGTGTCGCAGAAACTTCTCAAACCCCGCTTTGCGGATTTGATCCAGGCTTTGCTTGTCCACATCTTCGGCGATCGCGCCTTCTTTCATATTCTCGGCGCCGCTGTCATGCGCCGCCAGCATGGCATCGAACAGGCGCTTGGCATAATCGGTGGGTTTGCCCACGCAGAACGAGCGTTCGCATTCCACGTTATATCCGCCCACCTGCGCGCCGAAGCTCAGGATCAGCGCATCTCCTGCCTTGAGCCGGTCCTTGCTCGGAACCGCGTGCGGTAGAGCCGAACGCTTGCCGAACGGCACCAGGCCGCCGAATGGAGGTTCAATGCCAACTCCCACCACGTCGTTGAGTTCCTTCGACATCTTGTCGGCCACCGCGTCAGCCGTAACTTTCAGGATTTGATCTTCCGTCACTCCGCCGTTATGCCGCACAAAATCGCGGCCCGCCTGCACTTTGAAGTCGGCGAAATACATGGCTCGCCGCATGATGCGCAACTCGTCGTCGTCCTTGACCCAACGCAGTTTCTCGATCACGTCTCCCGCATCGACGATCTCAGCCTTAGGCGCTCCCAGTTGCATTTGATGCAGCCGCCCTGGCCGAGGTTCCTCCACCCCAATCCGCGCGTTGCCCAGGCCGCGTTTCGCCACGCGCTCGAAAATCCAGCGCACCCGGTTCACCGGACCTGGAAAGTCGAAATAGGTCTCGTAGTCCTTCACCCACCAGAGCTGCACCTGATCGGATTCGAGGCCGGGAATAAAAAGCGCCGGGTCTCCGGACTCTGGGATCAGCGCAGCCACCGGACGCTCCGTCGAAAGATGGAAATATCCCGTGGTGTAAATAATGTTGGTGGCATCCAGCAGAAGCATGGCGTTGAGCTTGCGCTCCTTCATCTTCTCCTGCACCTGGCTGATCTTGCGCCGGTACCAGTCCGGTTCCAGCCGGTCGTGCGCGTTTGTGTCCGGCATGGTCGTGGCCATGCGCAGCCAGTGCATTTTGCCCAGCCTGCTCACATCGGTGGTAACCGTAAGCGCCGCCGCGCCGGACAGCGTGCGCATGAACTGCCTCCGATTCGCCATTCCCGCTTCTCCTTTACCTCAGGAATTTTAAGCGACCCATCTTAGCGTAACTGGCATGCCTGCGGTACCTTGGTGGACAAGGGTTGCGCCGCTCACTACACTTTTTACACCAGCCTTATGCGACTCGTGACCTTCGAAGATCCGGTGCGGCAATCCCGCATCGGCGCGCTCGTTCCAGATGGACGAATCGTGGACCTGCACTCCGCCTGCGCCCTCTACCTGCGCGATGTGGAACACGAAAGCGCGTTCTATCGCTTGGCCGAAGCTTTGGTTCCACCCAATATGCGTGCCCTGTTTCTCGGAGGCGACACCAGCCTGGAAGCTGCCCGTAAAGCGCTCGATTACGTGCTGCACGGCGACCGCATCCCGGGACCGCGCGGCGAAGCTATTTTCTACTCGGCCGATGAAATTACTTTGAAGGCGCCTATCATTCCCACCAAGTTTCTCAGTTCCGTGAGCGATGTTCGCGAACCATCCGAGCCTGGAAGCGTCTTCTATCGGAACCTTGACGCCATCATCGGCCACGACGAGCCGGTAATTAATCCTGAGCACCTGACCCAGGAACTGGACTGCAGCCTGGAACTCGCGGTGGTTGTGAAAAAAAACGGCAAGCATTTCACCGCGGATGAGGCCGCAGACTACATCGGCGGGTACGTCATTTTCAATGACATCACAGCGCGCGATATTCAGCGCCGTGAATTGAAGTCGGGAGTATTCGGTTTGTGCAAGGGGATCGAAACCTTCTGCCCGCTGGGGCCGTGGATCGTCACTGCCGATGAAATTCCCGATCCCCGCAACCTTGCCATGGAGTTGCGGGTCAACGGCGAATCCCGCCAGCGCGGGCGCTGCGGACAAATGTCAGCGAAGATCCCGGAGATGCTGTCGCAGAACTCGCCCATGGGCTATAACGCAGGCGACCTGGTTTCCGCCGGAGCGGCCCTCGGCATATCCTCTTTGGTCCCGGATCAGAAAATCCCCTTTCTGAAAACCGGTGACGTGATGGAATGCGAGATCGAAAATATTGGAGTCTTGCGGAACCACATAATTTCCTGGGAGCAGGCTTACGGGCGCAAACCTATGTCCCTGACGGCGCAGGAAACCTAGCCCGGAGATTGGCAGGCGGCTGGAAGATTACCGCTCTGGTTTTGCTGAGTTGGCGCCCTCTTCGGCTTTCGCCGACCTCGCTCCATCGATCGTCCTGTATTCGCTCCTGTAATAAAGCAGCGGATTGCCCCCGCGCACTACCACTTCTTCGACTTCCGCAATAAAAATCGTATGGTCGCCAGCGTCCTGCGCGGTATGCAGGCGGCACTCGAGGTATGCCAGGGCGCCATTGAGCACTGGCGTGCCGTGGCTGGTCCGGCTAAAGCTCGCCCCCGCATCCCGCTCTGCGTGGGCGTGATCCTGCGCCGTCCGCGCATAATATTCTGAGATGACTTGCTGATCCTCCGCCAGCACGTTCACTCCAAAGCGTTTCTTGGCGTGCAGGTGGGCGTGGGTTCGCGCCCGATGGTCGACGCAAACCAGCACCAGCTGAGGATCAAGCGAGACCGAGGCAAAGGCATTGGCCGTCATGCCATGTACTTCACCTTCATAGTCCACCGTGATGACGGTCACGCCGGTGGCAAAACATCCCAACGCTTTGCGGAATTCTGCCTGCGCCACGCTCATGAGCACACGGAAATCACTACCGTCTTATATCACTCCGAGCCGCCCGCGGCGAACCAGCCAGCCGCTGATAGTGGCGCGGGATTGCATCCGAATCACCGCAGTGACGCGAAAGGAAGACAATGAAGACCGGGAAGATCAACCCTTCGTGCAACTTCGTGCCTTTGTTCACGAATTTGGACCCCGACCCTCCCCCTGCGCCCGCTGCACTCTTGTTCCCGCCTCATGTATCATTCTCCTGTCGTCAGGGCTATTTTCCTGTCTCAAACAGGCATAAACCAAGTTGGCAAGCGTGACGGTAAAAGAAGACATCACCCAACACAGCGGTTCGCAGATCGCACTTATTGACGAACTGCGCGACGGCTTGCCGCTCTCGCGCGGCCACGCCTGCCAGCTTCTGCATTGCTCCGACGAGGACCTTCCCGCCCTGTTGGCGGCCGCTCATGCCGCCAAAGAGCGGTTCAGGCCCGGCGTGATTACTTATTCGCGCAAAGTCTTCATCCCCTTGACCAACCTCTGCCGCGACTATTGTGGCTACTGCATCTTCCGCCGCGATCCCGGCGAGCCCGGCGCCCACACCATGACTCCGGACCAGGTTCTGGAAGTCGCGCGCGCCGGCGAAAAGCTGGGTTGCACCGAGGCCCTGTTCAGCCTGGGCGATAAGCCGGAGCTGGCTTTCCCCGAAATGCGCGCAACTCTGCGCCACCTGGGTTTCAACTCGACCTTGCATTATCTGGAAGCCATGTGCGAACGAGTCCTGCGAGAGACTACTCTGCTCCCGCACCCTAATCCCGGCCTCTTAAGCGCCGAGTGGATCGCCCGTCTGGCTGCCGTCTCGCCCAGCATGGGCTTGATGCTTGAGACCACCAACACCGCTCTGCTGGGGCCCGGCGGCGCTCATGACAATGCGCCTGACAAGCTTCCCGCCAAACGCCTGCGCACCATCGAAGAAGCCGGGAAGCAATCGGTGCCTTTTACCACCGGGTTGCTGATCGGAATTGGCGAAACCATCGAAGACCGCGTGGACACGCTGCTTGCCATCCGCGACCTGCACCGCCGCTACGGCCACATCCAGGAAGTGATCGTGCAGAACTTCCGCACCAAGCCCGACATCCCGATGTGCGACTGGCCGGAACCCACGCGCGGCGAGATGCTGCGCACCGTCGCCGTAGCTCGGCTCCTCATGCCGGAGGTCAACCTGCAAGCCCCGCCCAATCTCTCCGCGCCTTACTATGACGAACTGCTCGACGCGGGCATCAACGACTGGGGCGGGGTTTCGCCGCTCACTCCCGACTTTATCAATCCGGAAAAACCCTGGCCGCACCTGGCGCAACTGCAGTCGCGGACAGAATCAAAAGGATATATTTTGCGCCAGCGCCTGCCGGTTTATCCTGAATTCCTGACCGCAGCCACCGCGCGCCCCGGCCTGCTCGCGGAAAAGGTTCGGGCCGCGGCTGATCGCGAAGGCTATGCGGGGAGGGCCAGGGCAGCATGATAGTCGTGCTCACCGGCGGCACCGGCGGCGCCAAGTTTGTCGACGGCCTGCGTCAGATCGTTCCTGCCAAAGACCTCACCATCATCGTCAACACCGGCGACGATCTCGAGTGGTGGGGACTTTCCATCTCCCCTGATCTTGACTCCATCACCTACGTGCTCGCCGGACTTCTCAGCAAGGAACGCGGCTGGGGGGTGAAAGGCGATACATTCTTTTGTTTGCAAGCCATGGGCGAGCTGGGCGAGCCCATCTGGTTTCACACCGGCGACCGCGATCTCGCCGTCCACTTGCTGCGCACGAAGCTGCTTCGGCAAGGTAAGACTCTCACCGACGTTGCCGCGGAAATCGCTACTCGCATGGGGGTTCAGGCGCGCATCCTCCCCATGTCGAACGCCCGCGTGGAAACCAGGGTTGACACTCCCGTGGGCGATCTCAGCTTCGAGGAATATTTCGTGCAGCGCTGGTATCAGGATCCGGTCAATTCCGTTCGCTTTGCCGGCGCCGACAAAGCCGAGCCTGCCCCGGGAGTGGTTGACGCCATTCTGTCAGCCACCATCGTCCTGATTGCGCCCAGTAATCCGGTAACCAGCATCGGCCCAATCCTGGCGGTTCCCGGCATCATCGACGCTTTGAAACAAACTCGCGCGCCCGTTGCCGCGATCAGCCCGATCGTGGGCAGCAAAGCGGTTTCCGGGCCCGCCGACATTCTGATGGCCGCGCAAGGGTTGCCGGTCTCCATCGCCGGCGTAGCCCAGGCCTATAAAGAGTTTCTGGATATTCTTGTCGTCGATCACCGCGATGCCAAGGCCGCCGAAGAATTGCAGAGCCCTGATCTCCGCGTTCAGTGCGCCAACACCATCATGAGCAGCGCTGACGACAAAATTAATCTCGCGCGCCAGGCTCTTGCTTTGTTTTCTGCAGAAAGCGCCGCCCACGCCGGCTCGGACCCCTCATGATTCTGGTCCCGGTCAAAAATCTTTCCTGCGCCAAGCAACGCCTGGCCGCCATACTCGACCCGCCCGCCCGCACCGAACTGGCGCAAGCCATGCTGATCGACGTTCTCGAAACTCTGGCTTCCTGGGATCACTGCCCCGAGGTTGGTATTGTCACCAGCGACCCGTTCGCTCTTGAACTCGCCCGTAAATTTCGTTTCACCGTTATCGCCGACCACGCCAATCGTGGCGAGACCGACGCCATCGCCACAGCCACCAGTTACTGTGAGGCGCACAGAGTTGATAGCTCTCTGGTGATCCCGGGCGACATTCCTCTCATCCAGTCCTGGGAGCTCGAAAAAATCATCGCCGCCGCGCCCGCTACGGGCTCGGTACTGGTTCCTGCCGCCGACCAGCGCGGCACCAATGCCATCTTCCGGCGTCCCGCGGGCCTGTTTCCCGCCCGCTTCGGCAACGACAGTTTCAAGCCCCACCAGGCTGCCGCCAACGCAACCGGAAAACCCTGTGTCGTGCTCTCGTTGCCGGGCATCGCCATCGACGTGGACAACCCGGAAGATTTGCAGACACTCGCAATCGCCCCTGGCCAAACCCGCGCCCAGCGCCTCATCCGGCAATGGAACCTCTCAGACCTGCCCCTGGCGGCGAATGAGTAAGCAGGGGCGAAAGAATAAAGCCCACGGCGCAAGCCGGGGGGCTCTTCCCCCGGAAATCCGCATCATCCCCCTCCCCATTGCAGGCGAGGTCCGTCCCGGCGACTCTCTGACCAGGCTGCTCCTCGAATCCCTGAAGCATCAAAAGCTTTGCCCCGGCGATATTCTGATCATCAAGCACAAAATCGTCTCCAAGGCGGAAGGCCAATTCGTGGACCTGAAGCAGATCAAACCGTCGGCCGCTTCCCGCCGCTGGGCCCACCGCTACCATCTCGACCCGCGCGTCATCGAGCTCGCCATAGCGCAAAGCCGCCGTGTTGTGCGACGCGAGCGCGGAGTCCTGATCACCGAAACTCGTCACGGCCTCATCTGCGCCAACAGCGCCGTGGACGTCTCCAATGTAGACGGAGGCCGCCACGCTCTCCTGCTGCCGGACGACCCCGACCGCTCCGCCGCCAAAATCCACGCTGCCTTGAAGAAAACTCTGCACCTTTCCATTCCCGTCATCATCACTGATACTTTCGGCAGACCCTGGCGGGAAGGCCTGACCGAGGTCGCCATCGGAATTGCCGGCATGAAAGCTCTGCATGACTATCGCGGACAGCGCGACCCGCACAACTACCGCTTGCAGGCCAGCGTCGAGGCCGATGCCGACCAGTTGGCTTGCGCTGCCGGCCTGGTCTGCGGCAAGCTAGCTCGCACGCCTGCGTGTATCATTCGAGGGTTCGCTTATCGTCCCGGCCGTGGCGCTGCCCGTGACCTGATCCGCCCGGCCGCGAACGACCTGTTCCGCTGAGGCGTTGCCCCAAGGAGGAGTTGTGACCCGAGTCTTACCGGATTCCGAACTGGAGAGCTTTCCCGCCCTGGAGTGGCCGGCGGTTGCGGCCAACACTACGTCGGAGCTGGGCAACGCGCTCGAGCAGGTGATGGCCTCGCAGGATGGCAGTGTGCTTTCCCGCGAACAATGCATGCTTCTTGCCAACGCCGAAGGTGACGATCTGCTCGCCTTGCTGGTCGCCGCCGACACCCTGCGCCGCGATCTGGTCGGCAATCTGGTCACTTACGTGGTCAATCGCAATATCAATTTCACCAACGTATGTTTTGTCGGCTGCAAGTTTTGCGCCTTCAGCCGCGGCCCGCGAGAAGCCGACAGCTACTTCCACAGCCTCGAAACCATGGCCCAGAAAGCGGTCGAAGCCCGGGCGCTGGGCGCGACCGAAGTCTGCATCCAGGGCGGCCTGCCGCACGGTTTGCCGCCCTTCTATTACCGCGACATTCTGCGCGCAATCAAGACCGCCGTCCCCGGCATGCACATTCATGCCTTCTCTCCCATGGAAATTGTGTACGGCGTGGAGCTCACAGGCATGCCATTGGCCGATTATCTGAAGATGTTGCGCGATAACGGCCTCGACACTCTGCCCGGCACCGCCGCCGAGATTCTCGACGATGACGTGCGTTTCGTCCTCTCCCGCAATAAACTGTCGACTCAACAATGGAAAGAGGTCATCCGCACCGCGCACCAGTGCGGCATTCGCAGCACTTCAACCCTGATGTACGGGCACGTGGAAACGCCCGCTCACTGGGTTAACCAGCTCATGCTGCTGCGCGAAATTCAGGAGCAGACTGGGGGCTTCACCGAGTTCGTGCCGCTCGGCTTCGTGCATCAGAACACGCTGCTGTTTCAGCAGGGCATCGCCCGGCCGGGTCCGACTCTTGCCGAGCACCTCAAGATCCACGCCCTGGCGCGGATCATGCTGGCCGGCGCCATCAACAATCTTCAGGTGTCCTGGGTAAAGCTGAACCGCCGCCTGTCGCAGCTCTGCCTGCATGCCGGCGCCAACGATTATGGCGGCACCTTGATGGAAGAAAATATTTCACGTGAAGCTGGAGCCACCGCCGGACAGTACACCAGCGCGGAAGAGTTCCAATCGCGGATTCTAGAGGCAGGGCGCATCCCCGCCGAGCGCAACACTACCTACACGCGAATCAATCTCAAGCTCCAGCCCGAACACTTCACCTCCGAACAGGCGCTCGAACCGGAGTTTGCCTGATGCCATCACCGCCCTTGGAGCCGGCACAATAATGCCCCGCGCAATCGCTGTGCTGGGAGGCACCGGCCCGGAAGGATATGGTCTCGCTCTGCGCTGGGCGCGGGCGGGCGAAGCCGTGATCATCGGATCGCGCGATGCCGGAAGAGCCCGGGACGCCGCCGCTAAAATCAGGACAGCTGTAGCCGATGCCAATGTTTCGGGGGACGAAAACCTCGCAGCTTGTGCCGCCGCCGATGTGCTGGTGCTCGCCATCCCCTTCGAGGGCCACGCTGCTCTTCTCAAGCAGATCAAGCCCGCCATCGGCCCCGGCACATTGGTGATTGACACCACGGTGCCTCTGGCGGCCAGCGTTGGCGGCCGCGCCACCCGCACTCTCGGCATCTGGCAGGGTTCAGCCGCGCAGGAGACAGCAGAACTTGTGCCCAAGGGAGTCTCCGTGGTCGCTGCATTTCATAGCGCCTCGGCTGATCTCCTCAACAGCGACGCGTCTGTGGATTGCGACGTGATCGTGTGCAGCGACGATCCCGATGCTACTCAGGTTGTAAGGTCGCTGGCGGCAAAAATTCCCGGCGTGCGGGCCATCGACGGCGGAAAGCTGGAGACCGCCCGCATCCTGGAGCAAATTACCGCGCTCCTGATCGGCCTCAATATCAGGCACAAAGGCCACTCCGGAATTCGCATCACTGGCTTGCCAGACGCTGCATACCGCACCGAGTGAGGAGTTGGCCCTGTGTCGTCTGTGGTTCAAGACAACGCCATCCAGTTTCGCGACGTCTCCTATCGCCTGGAAACCGGCCACGACCTGCTCCGCAACCTGAACCTTGAAGTCCGGCGCGGCGAAACTCTGGTGCTCTTGGGACGCAGCGGCTCCGGCAAAACCACGACCCTCAAACTCATCAACCGGTTGCTGGTTCAGAGTGAAGGCGAAATCCATGTGGATGGCCGTTCCGTTGCCCAATGGGATGTGATACGTCTGCGCCGCATGATCGGCTACGTCATCCAGGAAGTTGGCCTGTTTCCGCACTTCACCGTCGCCCGTAATATCGGCGTGGTTCCCCAGATCGAAGGCTGGTCTGCCGATCGCATACGGAGCCGAACCATAGAGCTGCTCCAGTTGGTGGGCCTCGAGCCGCAGCTGGCCTCGCGTTATCCGGGTGAGCTTTCGGGAGGGCAGCGGCAGAGAGTTGGCGTAGCTCGCGCCCTCGCCGCCGACCCGTCATTCCTGTTGATGGACGAGCCCTTCGGCGCGCTCGATCCCATTACTCGCGCCGAGTTGCAGCGCGAATTCCTGGCTCTGCAGAAACGCCTGGGAAAAACTGTCGTCTTCGTAACTCATGATCTCCGCGAAGCCCTGTTGCTCGGCAGCAGAATTGCGCTCATGGAGGCCGGTCAGTTGGTCGTAACGCACACCCCCGAAGAATTCATGCACTCCAAGAATCCCCTGGTCGCCGCCTACGTTGACGCCTTCAACACCATCCCCGGAGCCCACGATGAGGCAAAGTAGCACCGTCCCGCCGCCATCCTGCCCTCGAAGCCGGAAGCGAAGCACCCGCCGAGCCTCCTGTGGAGACAACACATGAACGTCCTGCATTTCATCGCGCAGAATCGCACCGAAGTCCTGGAACTCACTGGCGAACATCTCTGGCTGGTGGGCGCATCGATCGCGCTGGCCGTGTTGATCGGCATACCTCTGGGCATTCTCATCACGCGCGTGCCCGTGTTGAAGAAGCCCATACTGGGCGGAGCCAATATCATCCAGACCGTCCCCAGCCTCGCCTTGTTCGGATTCCTTTTACCCGCGCCATGGATCGGCGCCCGCGCCGACCGGCTGGCTATCCTCGCGCTCACTCTGTACGCGCTGCTGCCTCTGATTCGCAACACCTACACCGGCATCAAAGGCGTGGACGGTGCCGTGATCGAAGCCGGACGCGGCATGGGCATGACCGATCGCCAGCTGCTGTTGCAGGTGGAACTCCCGCTTGCATTCGGAGTCATCATCGCGGGGGTTCGCGTCGCTGCCGTGATCTCCATCGGCCTGGCAACGATTGCCGCCGCCATCGGCGCGGGCGGCCTGGGCGAATACATCTTTCGCGGCCTCGCCATGGTCAACAACCAGGTAATCCTGGCTGGCGCAATTCCCGCGGCCGCTCTGGCCATCCTCGCCGACGTAAGCCTGGGATGGCTGGAGAAGCGCCTCACGCCACACTGAGCTATAACTTTTACAAGCGTGTCACTATGCTGCGCTGGCTTTGTTCACTGCTGCTGCTCGCTGTCGTGCTGGCGTCTTGCGGGCCTCCGCGCGCCGACCGCATCGTGATCGGCTCCAAGAATTTCACCGAACAACTGGTGCTCGGCGAAATCATCGCCCAGCAGATAGAAAATCAAACCCACCTCCCGGTCGAGCGCCGCTTCTACCTTGCCGGCAGCTATATTTGCCACCAGGCAATCCTGGGCGGCCGCATCGACATCTACCCGGAGTACACCGGCACCGCCCTCACCGCTATCCTGAAGCAGCAGCCATCCGCGAACCCCAGCCAGGTCTTCGACCAGGTCAAATCTGAATACGCCCGGCGGTTCAATCTGGAAGTCGGGCGGACGTTTGGCTTCAATGACACCTTCGCCATCGAAATCCGCGGCGAAGACGCTCGCCGCCTGAAACTGAAAACAATTTCGCAGGCCGCCGCCTACACGCCGCAATGGCGCGCCGGCTTCGGCTACGAATTCATGGAACGCCCCGACGGCTACAAAGGTCTGGCCGCAACCTACGGTCTGCGCTTCGCCGAACCACCCCGCATCATGGACCTGGGCCTGCTCGCCCGCGCTCTCAAAGACAAACAACTCGACCTGGCCGCCGGAAACACCACCGACGGCCTGATCCCGGCGCTCGATCTCTTCGTATTGGAAGACGACAAGCATTACTTTCCGCCCTACGAGGCTGTGCCCATCATGCGACAGGACATGCTTGCTCATCACCCTGAAGTTGGACAGGCGCTCAACCAATTGGCGGGGAAGATTTCTGATGACGACATGCGCCAGCTGAACTACGCAGTCGACGGGCAACACCGCGACGTAAAGCAGGTAGTAAAACAGTTTCTGTCACGAAAACTGGGAACCGCGAACTAGAAACTGAAAACTGTATTTCAAATCCACTAAATCGAACGGAACACTGAATTTCACATCAACCAAACCGCATCCACATCCACGATCACCTGCGTTCGTGGAATCTTTTGTTGCGTAGCATAGATAAGCATCGATCTAAGCAGCGCGTTCAGCTTCTCCCGGCTCTCGGATTTCACCACAAAGTGGTAGCGGTAATCGCGCTTCAGCCGCAAAATGGGCGCGGCCGCAGGTCCCAGCACCCGAATGCCTTCATGGCGCGTCTTCTCGAACCACTTTCCCAGAATGCCTGACCAGCGCAAAGCCTCATCCAGCTTATCGCTGCGTACCAGCACATTGGCCAGCGCGCTGTAGGGCGGATAGTGCATCCAGCTGCGAAAGCGCAATTCTTTTTCGTAGAAACCGGCGAAATCGTGTTGCGCTGCATATTGCACCGCATAGTGATCGGGAAAATAAGTTTGCAGCACGACTTTGCCGGGAGTCTGTCCGCGCCCGGCGCGTCCCGCCACCTGGGTGAGCAACTGGAAGGTGCGCTCCGCCGCGCGGAAGTCCGGAAAGCCCAGAGCCATGTCGGCTCCGACCACTCCCACCAGCGTGACCCCGTGAATGTCGTGGCCCTTGGCGATCATCTGCGTGCCGACCAGCAGATCGAGTTCGCCTTCATCGAGGGCATTTAACGCGCGCTCGAAATCTTCGCGGCCGCGCACCGTGTCGCGATCCAGGCGCCCAATGCGAGCCTGGGGAAACATGCCGTGTAGCAACTCTTCCAGCTTTTCCGAACCCGTGCCCAGGAAATACACGTACTCACTCCCGCAATGGATGCACGCCTTCGGCACTGGAGCGGTGTAGCCGCAGTAGTGGCACTCCATGCGCCGCGAGCGCTTGTGATGGGTCATGGCGATGGCGCAGTTCTTGCACTCCAGGGTCTTGCCGCACGCTCGGCACAGCACCACCGGAGAATATCCGCGGCGGTTCAGCAACACCATGACTTGCTCTTTGCGCTCCAGGCGCTCTTTGATCTCTTCCGCCAGTTTGCGCGATATCACCTGCTCGCTTCCCGTCTCCTGAAATTCCTGGCGCATGTCGATGATCTCAACCTCGGGCAGCGGTCGCTTCTCCACGCGGTCGGGAAGTTCCAGCAGAGTGTATTTGTGTTTCTTTGCGTTGAAGTACGACTCCAGCGAAGGCGTGGCCGAGCCTAGCACCACCACTGCGTTCGCCATCTTGGCCCGCATCACGGCCACGTCGCGCGCGTGATAGCGCGGCATCTCCTCCTGCTTGTAAGACGGATCCTGCTCTTCATCGACGATCATCAGCGCCAGATCGGAGACCGGGGCGAACACCGCAGAGCGTGTGCCCACGACCATGCGCGCGTCTCCGCGCTTGATGCGGTGCCATTGCTCGGCGCGCTCCTTGTCGGACAGCGCCGAGTGCAGGATCGCGACCTCCTCTCCGAAGAGCTGGTGCAGATCGGCCGCCACTGCCGGAGTCAGCCCGATCTCAGGAACGAGCAGGATGGCCGAACGCCCAGCCTCAAGTACCGCCCGCATGGCTGCAAGATAAATCGCAGTCTTGCCCGACCCGGTAATCCCGTGAAGCAAGATGCCGCTGAACTTGCGCGCGCTTACATTTGCCTGAATGCTTTTCAGAGCCGCCTGCTGCGCCGGACTGAATTGGAGATCAAATAGATGAGGCCGGGCCTTCAATCCGGAGAGCCCGAAGCCGGCGGCCTCTTCGACGATTTCTACTACGCCTCGCTTCACCAGCGTGCCCAACGTAGTGCGCGGAACCTCCAGCGATTGCAGCGCTTCGACCGGGACCCTGCCTCCGGCGGCGGCGAGCGTATCGAGCAGCAGTTTCTGATTCGGGTTGAGCTTACCTTCCACGCTTTTCAAGACGGCAACTTTCACGGTGCGAGCTGCGTCTCGAGCTTCTGACAAATCTTCGCGGACGATCCACTTCTTCCGCACCATGCCAGCCAGCAGCGTCTTGGACGTGCGGGTGGCGGCGCGCAGGCTTTCTTCGCGAGTCACGTCGCGTTCGGCCAGGTGATCGAGTACGCGAAACTCCGCCAGTTGATCCTCGGGAGTTTTCTGCGAGCGGGCGGACGATCCCGACATGCCGGCCTGGTGCAGCGCGCGCTGCCCTTCATCAGCGATGCGGTAGCCGGTGGCCCGCTTGAACTCCGCGCCCAGCGGCAGCATGGTGCGGAAGACTTCGCCGACGGGCGCTAGATAGTAGTCAGCAATCCACTGGCCGAGGCGGATCAGTTGCTCATCGAGCACGGGCGCAGGGTCGAGAACGCTGATGAGGTTCCTGGTCTGAACTTCCTTGCTTTTAGCCTGGGGCTTGCGATCATGCAGGTCCGTGACCACGCCCGACATGCGCTGCTGGCGGAACGGGACCAGCACACGTCCGCCGACCACCGGCTTCATCCCCTCGGGGACAGCGTAGGTGAAGACGATATCCAGCGGCACGGGCAGGGCTACGTCACAGAATCCAGGCATGGGAAATGGAGCGCAATTTCATCGTAACATCAGGGATTGCCGGCCTGACCTGCGCCCGGAAAATGGAGAAGTGTTCCATGTGGAACATTTTGTACTGGCCCTATTGTATGTACAATGGCGGTATGTCCATGAAAACGAAGCGGCGCGCAAAAACCACCAGAGCAGGGAAGATTGGCCGGATCAGGGCGGCGGCCGAGGAACTCCGGCGGTCTGCTGAAATGGCGGAAATGTACCGGCCGATCAAGAAGCCGGTAACGTTACGGCTGGATGCGGATGTCATTGCCTGGTTCAAGGCTCAGGGGCGGGGATACCAGACGCGGATTAACCGGGCTCTGCGCGGGGTGATGTTGGGAGAAGGGAAGCGCGGGGGATAGAGTCACACTTCAGGGTCCGCGATGGAGTTCCCACGTCTCGCAGAAGAGGCGAGACATGGGGCACCCGCGGGAAACAAATGCTCGCGCCTACATTTTGGGGGCTACCAGGCCTAGTTCCTTCATCACCATCTGCAGATCCTTCCAGGTTTCTTTCTTTTGGCGGGGGTCGCGCAGCAGGAAGGCTGGATGGTAGGTGACCGCCAGCTTGGTGCCGCGGAAGTCGTACCAGTGGCCGCGTAGCTCCATCATGGGGGCGTTGATGGCGAGCAGGGTTTTGGCCGCGACCGCACCCAGAGCCACGATGGCTTTGGGCTTGATGGCGGCTATCTGGCGCATCAGAAACGGCGAGCAGGTTTCGCACTCGTCGCGCTCCGGAGTGCGGTTTCCGGGAGGGCGGCACTTGATGATGTTGGCGATGTAGACGTCTTCGCGCTGCAGCCCCATGGCCTTGATCATGTTGTTGAGCAGCTGTCCGGCGCGGCCTACGAAGGGCTCGCCCTGGGCATCTTCATCGGCGCCGGGAGCCTCGCCGATGAACATCAGGTCGGCCTGGGGATTGCCTACTCCGAAGACGATCTGCTTGCGCCCCTGTTTATGCAGACGGCAGCGGGTGCAATCGCCGATGTCTTCCCGAATAGCGAGCAGGGCCTGGGCGGGATCGCCAAGGGCGCTTTCGGTTGCCGCTTCTGAAATCACTGCGAGTGCTTTGGCTTTGGGCAATGGGTCTCGCTCTTCTGGATAGATTTGATCAATGCCAGTCTCGTGGCGATAGAAATCGTAGATGCCGAGCTCGTTGTAGTAGCGGATGCGGTCAGCGAGGGCTCGCTTGAGCTGCGGGTTGAGAGTGGGGGGCATTTGCAGATTGAAGATAGCAGATCGCGGTTTTAGATTGGGGCTTTGATTGGAAAATCAGATTTCAGTTCCCGGTTCTCAGATCGAAATGCCTCAGGCTGCTATCTGGCTTTTACTGCCTTGCGTAGTTTTGCA
Source organism: Terriglobales bacterium (assembly GCA_036265205.1). GTDB lineage: Bacteria > Acidobacteriota > Terriglobia > Terriglobales > Acidobacteriaceae > JAIQFF01. Next base: position 44,106 of record DATAPL010000004.1, on the reverse strand, counting down.
ACCTGGTCCAGGACGCGCTGAGCGACTTCCCACTTGGTGGTTTCGGGGACTTCGATTACTTCGCTCTGGGTGATGATGGTGACCGCGTTGCGGTCGGAATCGAAGCCTACGCCTTCGCGGGAAACGTCGTTCACTACGATAGCGTCGAGCGATTTATTCACCAGCTTCTTGCGGGCGTTTTCCAGAACATTTTCGGTTTCTGCGGCGAAGCCTATGATAATTTGCGAGCTCTTGCTGCGGACCAGCTCGGCGAGAATGTCGGTGGTCGGCTCCAGTTCGAGGGACAGGGAGCCTTTGCGTTTGATCTTCTGCGGGGCGGCGCTTTTGGGGCGATAGTCGGCGACGGCCGCGGTCTTGATGACGATGCTGGCTTCAGGCAACAGCTTCATGGTGGCCTGGCGCATCTGCTCGGCGGATTCGACGGAAGTGAATTCAGCGCCGCCGGGCGGAGTCAGGCTGGTTGGTCCGCTGACCAGCAGTACGCGTGCGCCACGCCGCAATGCAGCCTCGGCGAGGGCATATCCCATGCGTCCGCTGGAGCGATTGGTGAGGTAGCGAACCGGATCGATCTTTTCCCGCGTGGGACCGGCAGTGATCAGCACAATCTCGCCGGCCAGTTCCTGCGAGGCGCCCAGAGCTTCCATGGTGGCGGCAATGATGAGGTCGTTTTCAGCCAGACGGCCGGGGCCGGTCATGCCACAGGCCAGATAGCCGTCACCGGGTTCGACGATGCGTACACCGCGCTGGCGCAGGGTTTCCAGATTGGCCTGGGTGGCGGGATGGTTCCACATGTTCACGTTCATGGCGGGCGCGACTACGACCGGCGCGGTGGTGGCAAGATAGAGCGTAGTCAGAAAATCGCCGGCGATGCCTTGAGCGAATTTCGCGAGAATGTCGGCGGTGGCGGGGACGACCAGCAGGGCATCGATGGATTGGGCCACGGCGATGTGCTCGATGGCAGAGTCGATGTTGGGCTGGGCATTTTCATCGCCCGAGGCGAACATCTCAGTAATGACTTTTTCGCCGGAGAGGGCGGCGAAGGTGAGCGGGCGGATGAACTGTTGCGCCCCTTGCGTCATGATGACCTGCACCCGTATACCGCGGTCCTGGAGCAGGCGGACCGCTTCGGCGGCCTTGTAGGCTGCAATACCGCCGCTGACTCCGAGGGCGACCTTCACTTGATCTCTCCGCCTTTATTGGATGAGGAAGGCTGGATTCCGGATTTTAGATTTCAGATTGACGATTTCAGAGTGAACTGCTCCCCGGCTGGCCAGCGGGGTTCAAATCTAAAATCGACCATCTAAAATCTGCAACTGCGATTCCTCGGGATTTCGCAGGCGCATCTGCCTATGCGCTCCGCGCCAGCTCCTGGGCAAGCTCAGCGCGACGACTGCGAAATAGCAGGTAGATCAAACCGAGCCACCGCCTTCTTTGGCCAGCGCTTTTTCCAGCATCTCGCCGGCGAGTTCGGCGGGAGAACGTGGTAATTCGGGAATCACCCACTTCACCTTGCCCGCCTTGATTTCATCCTGCGCGATCCGGCAAGGTTTGCGGGAAGGGGTCTCGATCACCGGGGGTGCACCGCCCTGCAGTTGCCGTGCACGCCGCGCGGCTACCAGGATGTATCGATAGTTGCTGTCAAACCCATCCATCAACTTCATCGTGTTCTCCCCTGTCACTAGCGACCACCCGGCGCCGCCGCTTTCTCAAACGAGGCCAGAATCGGTTGCAAACGCTCCCGCACATTATTCAGGCGGCAGCGTTCGGCTTTGGCTAACAGGCTGGTGTCGTCAGCGGAACTTGGTTGCGGTTGTGGTTTCTGCCATTCTTTCGCTTGGGCTCCTGCTTGCCTCAGCCGTTCCGCGAGCAGGATCGACTTCAGCGATTCGATAGATTCGTCCAGGCGGTCGTTCACCAAAATATAGTCGTATTTGGAGTAATTCTCAATCTCCCGTGAGGCCGTGACCAAACGGCGCTGGATCACCGGCTCAGCGTCCAGACTGCGGGTGCGGAGGCGCTTCTCCAGTTCCTGGCGGTTGGGCGGCATGACGAAGATGCGCACCGCTTCCGGAATCTTACGCTTGATCTGCTCCGCTCCCTGCACGTCGATGTCGAGCAGCAGGTCGTTGCCTTCCTCTTCGGCCTCGCGCAGGAAGCGGCGGGCAGTGCCGTAGTAGTTGCCGAAGACGTCGGCATACTCCAGGAACTCATCTTTGCGGATCATCTCTTCGAATTCGGCGCGCGAGACGAAAAAATACTCGCGCCCGTCCTGTTCGTCGCCACGCGGCGGCCGGGTGGTGTAGGAAATGGAAAATTTCAATCCGGGGACGATCTTGCGCACCAGGTCCACCAGGGTGGATTTGCCCGAACCGGAAGGCGCCGAAATAATGAAGACGCTGGTCATTCGATATTCTGCACCTGTTCGCGGGCCTTCTCGATTTCGGTCTTGATGGCCAGGCCCATCTCGGTGATGTTTAAGGCTTCACCGGCGAGGCCTGAAGTTTTGGAAAGCAGGGTGTTGGCCTCGCGATTCATCTCCTGCAGCAGAAAGTCCAGCTTCTTGCCAACTTCTCCGCCTTGCTCGAGCAGGCCGAGAAAATGTTTCACGTGCGTATCCAGACGAACCAGTTCCTCCTGAATGTCGCTGCGGTCGACCAGCAGCGCGGCTTCCTGCAGAATGCGTTCGGGATCGACCTGGGTGCCGATCAGCTCCTGCATGCGCGCCTTCAGTTTGCCAACGTAGGTCTGCAGCACCGCCTGGCGATGTTTTTCCACTCCATGACTGGCCTGCTTCACGTGAGCCATTTGCTGCCGCAACTCCTGCTCGATGCCGCGTCCTTCCTCCTCGCGCATCTGGTTGAGGCGGTGAAGAAGTTCTTCTACCTGAGTGAGGACAGAAGCCTCAAGCGCTCCATCGGCGGGAAGCGAGGCGGAGTCCAGCGCGCCAGGCATGCGCAAAACGGCGTTCAGGTCCAGAACGGCCGCCAGGCCAAATTCTGCGGCCGCTGCACGAAAGGCCTCAATGTAGCCTCCCACGATTTGCCGGTTCAGGGCGAAGGTTTCGCTTCCGGCGCGTTCCAGATTGAGGGTTACTTCCACGTGGCCGCGGGCCATTTTTTCCTTGAGCAGACGGCGAAGCTTCATTTCGAGCGAATCGCTGTCGGAGGGCATGCGGAAGTGGACGTCCAGAAAGCGGTGGTTGACTGACTTCAGAGAGAGCGTGAAGCCCAGGGGAATTTTTCCGGGTGCACAGGGGACTTGACCCTTTACTTGCGCGAAGCCGGTCATGGAGCGAATGGGCATAGTTCTCATGTTCAAATCTGGCCGTGATGGTAACTAACGTGTTGCGTTTGCTTTTGGCAGATCCGACTCCATGAACTGAAGATCATACAACCGGCGATAGGTGCCGGCTTTCTGCATGAGCTCTTCGTGGCGGCCGATATCCTCGATGGTGCCATTTTCCAATACTACAATCCGGTCGGCGCGGCGAACTGTGGAGAGGCGATGCGCGATGACAAAGACGGTGCGCCCGGTCATTAAATTCTGCAGGGCCGACTGCACCAGGGCTTCGGACTCGCTGTCCAGCGCGGAAGTGGCCTCGTCCAGAATCAGGATGGGCGCATTTTTCAGCAGGGCGCGGGCGATGGCGATGCGCTGGCGCTCGCCGCCGGAAAGGCGCACGCCGCGTTCGCCGATCATGGTGTCGTAGCCCGCGGGCAATTCCATAATAAAGTCGTGAGCCAGGGCGGCGCGGGCGGCGGCTTCGACCTGCTTCTGCGAGATGCTAGGCTGCCCGTAGGCGATGTTGTTGCGCAAGGTATCGTTAAAGAGAACGGTTTCCTGCGTGACCACGCCGATCTGGGAGCGGAGAGAGGACAAAGTGGTATCGCGCACATCGCGGCCGTCAATCAGCAGGCGCCCAGCGGTCACGTCAAAAAATCTTGGGATCAGATGCACCAGGGTGCTTTTGCCTGCGCCGCTCGATCCCACCACCGCCACTACTTCTCCGGCCTGCGCATCCAGATTGATGTCGCACAGAATTTCGCGTGACTCGTCGCCATCGGTTTCGTAGGAGAAGCAGACATCCTCGAAGCGAATGCTGTGGGCGAAGGGCGGCAGGGGCTGGGCGCCGGGCTTCTCCCGCACGTCGTCTTCGGTGTCCATGAATTTGAAAATTTCCGAAGATGCCCCAATGGCCTGCTGGAAGTTATTGTTAAACAGGGCGAACTTGCGGACGGGATCGTAGAGCTTGAAGACGGCGATGATGAAGGCGAGAAAAGTTCCCGCGGTAAAGACATGGTGATTGATCTGCTCGCGCCCGAGCAGCAGGAGCAGGGCGATAGCGATGGCGCCGAAGATATCCATCAGCGGCGAACTGATGGCGGCCGCGGCCACGGAGCGGAGATTGGCGCGGAACAGGCGTTGCGCGGCTTTGGCGAAGCGGGCAATCTCCCAGGACTCCATGCTGAAGGCCTTCACGATGCGGTTGCCGCTGATGGTTTCGTGAAGAATGTTCTGGATGTCGGCCAGCTTGTCCTGTCCCTTGCGAGTGGTTTGCCGCACACGTTGGCCGATGCGTCCGGCGGAGAAGATGATGAAGGGCAAGAAGAGAAGCAGGACCCAGGCCAGTTTTCCGCCCAGCAGGACGACCACTACCGCGGTGAAAATCAGAGTGAAGAACTGCTGCAGGAACTCCGACAGCACGCTCGACATGGCGAACTGGACACGCTCGATGTCGTTGACGATGGTGGAAAGCAGAGTGCCGGTGGTGTGCTTCTGATAGAAAGCCGAGGAGCGCCGCAGGATGGAGTTGTAGAGCTGGTTGCGCAGGTCGGTGATCATGCCGAAGCCGGCGTAGTTCACCAGGTAGGTGCCGGCGTAGTCGAAAATCCCTTTCAGAACGGTGGCGGCCACCAGGGCGAAGGCGACGACCGTCCAGGGATTGCGAAAGTGCGATGGAACAAATTGTTGCAGGTAAACCGTGTTGCCGCTGAAAGGGACCTTGAAGAGTTGCATTCCGCGTTCGGGGGAGCTGGGGTTGAGCACGCGGTCAAAAATGGGTCCGATAAGTAAAACCCGGAAGGCGTCAAGCAGGCCGACGGCGGCCATCAGAATGATGGAAGACAACAACTGCCACCAGTACGGAATTACATACCGTAAGAGGCGCGTCAGTTGCCGCATCTGAGGCTCGCGATGCGTGGAATCAGCATGGTGTCATCTTACTGCAGTCTTTGGCCGTTGGTCTTTGATCGTTGGCCGTTAGCCAATTGCTCCCGCCTGTCAAGCGGTGTCTCTCAAGCGTATAGCGGCCGCGTCGCTGTCGATGTTGATCTTGACCAACGACCGCCTACTTCGGACTATCCCGATGAACTACCTTCATTCTGTAACCCGCCTTGCGCAGGCGTTTGCCGACCTCTTCGGCGATCATGACCGAGCGGTGCTGGCCGCCGGTGCAGCCGAAGGCGATGGTCAGGTAACTTTTCCCCTCGCGTACATAGTGGGGCAGCAGGTAGATCAGCAAATCTGAAATTCGCTGGATGAACTCCTTGGTTTGGGGGAAGGAGCGAATATATCTGGCGACCTTCGGATCTCGTCCGGTGAGCGGGCGGAACTCGGGCACGAAATGCGGGTTGGGCAAAAAGCGGACGTCGAAGAGCAGATCGGCGTCGTCGGGCACACCGTGCTTGAAACCGAAGCTGACGCAGGAGACCAGGATGTTCTTATCCGACTCCTGCTGGTGAAAGCGTTCAGTGATGTAAGACCGGAGCTCATGGACATTGAAGCGCGAGGTGTCGATCACCAGGTCGGCCAGGGCGCGGATGGAGCGCAGGTGGCGGCGCTCGGTGGCCAGCGAAGACTTTACCGGAGTGTGAGTGCCCAGAGGATGGGGGCGGCGAGTCTCGCTGTAGCGGCGCAGCAGGATGGCTTCTTCGGCTTCGAGAAAGATCACCTTGGTCGGCAGCAGGCGCTTGACCGACTTCACGATGGCGGGCAGGGACTCCAGCTGCGAGCCTTCGCGCACGTCTACCACGAGCGCGGTGCGATTGATCTCGGAGGATTGCCCAATCAACTCCGCGAAGCGCGGGATGAGCTCGACGGGAAGATTGTCGACGCAGTAGTAGCCGAGATCCTCGAAAGCCTTAAGCACCGAGGCTTTGCCCGATCCGCTCATGCCGGTGATGATGACCAGTTCACCGGGAGGACGCCTAACCGGCGGAGCAGTCTTCGGGGCTGCCCGCTTTGAGGATGTTCTTTTTTTCTTTTTCCTGTCGTGTTTCGGCGGAACCATCTGCTGCGATGTTAGCAGGCACCGCCCGGGCTCGCCAGTTGCTTGGCGGTTGCCGGTCAGGCTGCTTGATGAGTCCACGGGAAATAAAAAAGGGGGCACGATGCTGATGTGCCCCTTCCTACTTCGCCACGCTAAGTACGTCTCCCCCGAGAACGCACTTAACGCAGCGTCGCAACTACGACAACATTCTGGGCGGGATAATTCAACGCCATTTCATTTTCACGCTGGCTATGCAAGAGTTGGCGGCCGCGGTCACTGCCGGCCATCCAAACCTGAGCCAGGAAATAATGATCACGATAGCGGTGGAAAACCAGCTTGGTCTTGCGTTGGGTCTGGCCGGATTCACAGTCATTCGGAATGATGGCTTTTATGATTCTGCCATCCGAACTCTGGATGGTCATGAGCGCGCCCGACGAACCGAAACTCACCAGGGTGTATTGCCCCGCCGGAAAGTCAGCTTTATCCACCACGAAGTTGAAAGGGACGTTCGCCTTGACCGCTCCGGTTTGTGCGTAGGCAGAGGCGGCGGCCAATAGCAGGCCCAGGCCGAGTAGAGCAAACATTTGGTTCTTCATAAAACCTCCTGGTGTGGAGACGGAGCTACCGGGCAGAACCAGACTGTCTTGTTAACCGTTGCTGCTGCTTTGCCGCCCGTCCCTTGATTCGTTTTCAGTGCTGTCAAACTCTTTCCGCAGATAGGGAGTGCAAGTGGAATGCCAGTGCCTGCGGATTTCCCGGCGCGGCGCTGCGAGGCCCAAACTGCTTGAATATGCTGGTATTTGCGCTGCTGACGCGGGAACCCAGGGAAGTTTGAATCGGTTGGGGCAGCTCTCCCGCTAACTCAACGGTTAGCGGCGCCATCCGTTGGGTTAATGCGTGGGCAGTGGGCCTTCGATCTGGCCCCACCACATCGCACACTGACTCAAGGCCTCATTCCAGTCTCGTGTGTACAGGGCAGGTCCGTGTATGCTAAACAGCCCACTATGGTCGAGAAGACGAACCCCAGGCTCCTGGGCCTCAGCGGCCCGTTGAAAGGCACGGCTTTCCCGTTGCCCGGAGGCGAAGTATCGATTGGGCGAGACTCTTCCAACCAGTTGTGGGTGGCGGATCCGGCGTTGTCGCGGCGGCACTGCCTGGTGATTGCGGAGGGCGAAAAGTTCTCCATCCGCGACCTGGGCAGCCGCAATGGCACGCTGGTGAACGGCGTGCCAGTGGAGCAGCAGCAGATTCGCCACGGAGACCAGCTTTATATCGGCGATTCGGTGCTGGTCTTCCTGCTTAAGGAGGGTGAAGGCCATTTTGAACGGAATCCGGTGGAGTTCGCCGATACCTCGGCCTTCGAAGGCTCTCCCGTCCTGCTGCGGCCTGAAGATTCGGTCTATCTGCGTCCCGAGCGCAGCCCTGCCAGCCTGCCCTCGAGCGCCCGCTGGGCGCGCGACTTAAACTCACTGCTGAAAATTGCCACCGCCATCGGCGGTATTCGAGACCAGGAGTCGCTGCAGTGGCAGCTCCTGGGTTTTATCTTCGATATCGTTCCGGCCGAGCGCGGCGCGGTTCTGCTAGGCGATCATCCGGAGGAGTTCAGCTCGACCGCGGCCTGGGACCGGGTGAGCGGCCCGGGACATCCCGTCCGGGTGAGCCGGACCCTGGTGCAGCGCGTTCTGCAGGACAGGATCGGGCTGGTGGCAAGCGATGTTGCCGGAAACGAATCGCTGCGCCAGGTCAAGACCCTGATTGAATTGAAGGTAAGCTGCGTGCTTTGCGTGCCGCTGATGGTGGCGGACAAAGTTCTGGGCGCCATTTATGTCGATAGTTCCAGCCCGACCGCCGAGTTTGACGAAAACCATCTACAGGTCATGACCGCGGTTGCCGGCATTGCCAGCCTGGCATTCGACAACGTGCGTCACTGGGAGCAGTTGCGGCAGGAGAACCAGGAGCTGCGGGCGGAGATTGAGTTGGAACACAACATGGTGGGCGGAAGCCCGGGCATGCGCAAAGTGTTCGACTTCATACGGCGGGTCGCACCCACGCAATCGACGGTGCTGATTCAGGGCGAGAGCGGAACCGGAAAAGAGCTGGTGGCGCATGCCATCCATCGCAACAGTCCGCGGGCGGAGGCTCCTTTTGTAGCTATCAACTGCGCCGCCATCGCGGATACGCTTCTCGAAAGCGAACTGTTCGGCCACGAGAAGGGAGCATTTACCGGAGCGAGTTCGCAGAAAAAGGGCAAAGTAGAAATCGCCGAGGGTGGCACGCTATTTCTCGACGAAATCGGAGAACTGGCTCCCGGCCTGCAAGCCAAGCTGCTGCGCGTATTGCAGGAGCGCGAGTTCGAGCGCCTGGGTGGAACCCGGCCCATCAAGCTCGACATCCGCGTGATCGCAGCCACGAACCGGAGCCTCCCGGAAGCGGTCAAGGCGGGCACGTTCCGCAACGACCTGTATTACCGGCTTAACGTGGTGAGTCTTACCATGCCAGCATTGCGCGAGCGGCGCGAAGATATATCGCTGCTGGCGAATCATTTCATTGCCAAGGCCAGCCGCAAATGCAAGATGCGCGCCAGGCCGTTGTCATCCGAGGCGCTGGCCTGCCTGACGCATTACGACTGGCCGGGCAATGTTCGCGAGCTGGAGAACGCCCTGGAACGGGCTCTGGTGCTGGGATCGACGGATTCGATTCTCCCCGACGATTTGCCCGAGGCGATTCTTGAAGCGGGCGCCGCCGTTCCGGCCGTAGCGGATAAATATCACGGCACCATCAAAGAGGCGAAAAAACATCTGGTTATGCAGGCTCTGCAGCAAGCCAACGGCAGCTATATCGAAGCTGCACGGGCGCTCGGCATGCATCCGAATTCTCTGCTGCGGCTGATTCGCAACTTGGGCTTGAAAGCAATTAAGGCGGGGACGCCCGGGGCGGAGTGAAGCGGCAATCGAGAGACAAGCAATCAAACGGTTTCCCCGGCCGCTCAACTCGACGAAACCCTGGCTCGCATCTCAAATCCGGAAGGGCGCGCTCAGCAGGCGTGCTGGGAGCATGACTACGGCCCACACTAACGCCAGCGTGCCATGGACGGCAATCCCCACCAGACGGAAGGGCAGCAGCAGGATCCAGACAAACGGGTAAAGCACCAGCGCCACCAAGGCGAGCGGCCAGCACAGCACAAAAAGAACGCACCACAGAAGAAAAGTAAACATGGCGGAGCCTCCCTTACTTGCTCCTGAGATAGTTTACGGAATTGCGAGGTGGAAAGTTCAACTGTGCATCGGGCGTTTGCAAGCGCGGCCGAGTCGCCCGCGGCCACACCCTAAATCAGGTTCTGCAATGACTCTTTGTAGGGCGCGCGCGCAATGCCTTTTTCGGTCACGATCGCGGTCACATACTTCGCCGGCGTGACGTCAAAAGCCGGATTCTCTATGCCCACGCCTTCCGGCACCATTTGCCTGCCGGCGATGTGGCTGACTTCTTTACTGTCACGCTGCTCGATGGGGATGCCGCTGCCATCGGGAGTTTTGAGGTCGACGGTGGAGAACGGCGCAGCCACATAAAACGGGATGCCGTGCTCCTTCGCCAGGACTGCCACGGTGTATGTACCAATCTTGTTGGCCACATCGCCGTTGGCGGCGATGCGATCGGCTCCGACCACGATGGCATTGATCTTGCCCTGCTTCATCATGGCGCCGGCCATGTTGTCGGAGATGACGGTGGTGGGAATGCCGTCTTTCACCAGCTCCCACGCAGTCAGTCGCGAGCCTTGCAGGAAGGGGCGCGTCTCATCGGCGAACACGTGAATCTTCTTGCCTTGCTCGACCGCGGCGCGGATCACTCCCAGTGCCGTGCCATAGCCACATGTGGCCAGGGCGCCGGCGTTGCAGTGAGTGAGCACGCCGCCGCTGGCGGGCATTAAAGTTGCGCCGTGCCTGCCCATGGCCTGGTTGGCGGCGATATCTTCGGCGTGCATGCGCTGGGCTTCTTCGATCAGCGCCAGCTTGATCTGCGGCAGGGGGCGAACCCGAAGCAGTTCGAATTTATCGCGCATGCGCCCGATGGCCCAGAAAAGATTCACCGCGGTAGGCCTGGTCTTTCCGATCACATCGCAGATCTGGTCAAGCTCCTGCTTGAGTGCGCCAACGCTATCGGCTTTGGAAGTCTTCACGCCGAGCGCGATGCCCATGGCTGCCGCCACGCCAATGGCCGGCGCTCCCCGCACCACCATGTTGCGAATCGCGTCAGCCACCTGCATGTAGGTCTTGCAGGTAACGTAGGTCTCTTCCATCGGAAGCTTGGTCTGATCGATAAAGCGCACACCGGAGTCAGTCCACTCGAGGGTTTGAATCATAAAGACAGTCGGTTGGTCCTTGGTCGTCGGTCTTTGGTCGTCCGCGTCAACGCCGAAGGCCCGAGGCCAACGACCAACGGCCAACGGCCAACGCCCGCTTTTAAGCTTTGTGCATTTCGCAGCGGATCCGCGGGCTATGAACTGCCGCCGGGCGTCCGCAAATCTCACAGCTGGCGCCTACGGCGGGCATCCCCGGCGACGTTTCGTCATTCTGTAACAGATGCTCTTGCCGGACATCGGTCGCGGTGAAGATCGAAACAAACGGCGCTGGCGCGGCCGCCTTCTCCACGTTGGGACGTCCTCCGGCCTCCTGGCGTTCGACCAGGCACATCACGCCTACAACCTGGAAGCCGAACTCGCGGGCGGCTTCAATCGCCTGGATCGTGGAGGCTCCGGTGGTGCAAACATCGTCCACAATTACCACGCGAGCGCCTTTTTCCTGGTAGCCTTCGACCCGCCGTCCGGTGCCGTGCTGCTTCTCGGCCTTGCGGACCAGGAATCCTTCCAGGTCGCCGCTGGCCACCGACACCGAGACCACGATCGGATCGGCGCCCATGGTAAGGCCGCCGATGGCCTTCGCCTTCCACTGGCGTGCCCGGATTTCATCCAGGAAGACTTGCCCGGTCAGCCGCGAGCCCTTGGCCGACAGAGTGGTGGCGCGGCAATCGATGTAGTAGTCGCTGGTCGCCCCGGACGAGAGCGTGAACTGTCCCAGCCGGAAAGATTTGGCGGCCAGCAGACGCAACAGTTCCTGACGCGGAGAAGCCATGAGGCACTAACGATATCACGCATCAATCGCGCTTGACCAAGCGAACGCGGGCTGCGGTCCTGGCAACATCTCGAAACCCATCAACCACCAAGGGCACGAAGTATCACGAAGGAAATCGCCGTCCAAGGTTTTCCTTCGTGTCCTTGGCGGTTAACCGGGTCTTGCTACTGCCTACTGCGTCATGCGCTCCAGATGCCGGAAATGATCCGTGCCCAAATAAAGCAAACTGAAAAGCGTGAGGTTGTATCCCACGTGAATCAGAAAGCCCGGAGTCACCGAGCGGGTGACGACCCGCGCCATGGTCAGCACCAGACCGACCACGAACAGCACCAGCAGCGGTCCCCAGGCCTGCCCCAGTTGCTCGCTGTGGACCATAGCGAATCCGGCGCTGGTGAGGATAACTGCAAAGAACCTGCCCCATCGCCCAGCCACCGTGGGGTGAATCCGCGGCGCCATGCTGATCAATCCCAGCAGGCTGGCAAGGGCCACGATCCCGATCGTCGAGGACTCAAACGTGGCCTGACTCAGCGCGCGTGATGCCAGTCCCCAGGCCACGAGCGCAGCGCCGGGCAGCAGTGCAAGTCCGGCCTGGCTGCCTATTGTCACGCTGCGCGTGGCAAACACCGTCGCCGTGATCGCAATGGCCAGCGCAGCCAGCAATACCGCCCAAATGAGGGGCAACTGGTGCTCGAGCAGCCCCCATCCTGCAAGGACCAGCAGCCAAAGGCATCCCCGGCGAATCTGGTGCGGAGTCATGAACAAGGTTTCGAGCCAGCGATCCAGCACCGGGTAGAGAAAGCCGCGGAAGAGCATCTCTTCGGCAAACGGGGCAATGGTGATTCCGAAGAACGCCATGAGATAAGCGCCTTGCCGGTCCTGAAAAAAGCGGTCCATGGGCAGCGACTTCGGGATTGGCAAAAATCGCGAGAGCAGTCCCAGGCCGATCGCCACCACCGTCCCGGTGGCCATATACCCAAGCCATACGCTGCCAGGCCAGCGCCAGCCTACCGCCTGCCAGAAGGGAAGGTTGCGGCGGCGGGTTACCACGCCGTACATGGCCGCCAGCATGACTACATACGCCAAAGTCATGCTCGGCACAATGACCAGCGGTCCAGGATTCTTGCTCAGTTCAGCAGCCGAGATGCCGCTGCGGGAAGTGTGCAAAGCCACAAAGAAAGAGATGGAGCTGAAAAAAAATAACGATACCAGCAGGGTTAACCCGATCAGCAAGAGATCAAGCCCGCTCCACGGAGGATTCTCGGCGTCGGGATTTATGTGAATCGCGGACGGAGTCAAGGCCGGTTCCGCCGGCGGCTCAGCCCGCATTCCCGGCAGCAGTTGGTCAGGTGAAGACAAGTGGGTTAGGATCCCTCGTTAAAACTCATCCGCAAACTGTGTGGGGCGACACTCTTGTCCGCCGCTTTTGGCTCAAGTCAAAAACGAAAATCGAAAACTGAGAATCAAAATCAAAAATCAAAGTCAAAAGTCAAAGTCAAAGGCGGCGGACACGAGTGTCCGGCCCCACATCTACAGTTTTGCTGCCTGGGCGCTGGAAAAATGGCTGTTGGCGAAATAGCCTGCCAGAGCCTGACCGGTGTAGGACTTTTTGTTCCGCGCCACCTGCTCGGGCGTGCCCTGAGCCACGATGCGGCCGCCATCTTCTCCCCCCTCCGGGCCCAGGTCGATGATCCAGTCGGCGTTGCGGATCACATCCAGATTATGCTCGATGATCATAACCGTATTGCCCAAATCGGTGAGCCGGTGCAGGACCTCCAGCAACTTCTTCACGTCGGCGAAGTGCAGGCCTGTGGTGGGCTCGTCCAGCAGGTACAGGGTCTTGCCGGTTTGCCGCTTGCTCAACTCGCGCGCCAGTTTGATGCGCTGGGCTTCGCCCCCGGATAACGTGACCGCCGATTGCCCCAGGTGAATGTAGCCCAGGCCCACATCTACTAGCGTCTGCAGCTTTTGCCGGACTTGCGGAATATTCTCCAGAATCGGCAGCGCATCCGAAACCGGCATTTCCAGCAGGTCGGCGATCGACTGGCCTTTGTATTTCACCGCCAGGGTCTCGTGGTTATAGCGATGGCCGCCGCAGACTTCGCACAGCACGTAAACATCGGGCAGGAAGTTCATTTCTATGCGCCGCTGACCTTCGCCCTGGCAAGCTTCGCAGCGCCCGCCGGAGACGTTGAAGGAGAATCGTCCGGGCTTGTAACCGCGTTCGCGCGATTCCGGCAGCATGGCATAAAGATCGCGGATCTGGGCAAAGACTCCGGTATAGGTCGCCGGGTTCGAGCGCGGCGTGCGGCCAATCGGCGACTGGTCGATACGAATCACCTTGTCGATATTTTCCGTGCCGGAGATAGCCTTATGCTCGCCCGGTTCTTCCCGCGAGCGATAAAGCTTCTGAGCCAGGGCGCGGTAGAGGATGTCATTTACCAGCGTCGACTTGCCGGAGCCCGACACTCCAGTCACCACCGTCATTACGCCCAGGGGAAATGTGACATCGAGATTCTTGAGGTTATTCTGCCGCGCGCCCAGAACCGTGATGGCTGCTCCATTCGGCTGGCGGCGTTGATTCCGCATATCGATGTGCGACCGGCCTGAAATATAGGCGCCGGTGAGCGACTCAGGCACCTCCATGATCTCGTCTGGGGTGCCGCGCGCCACCAGGCCGCCGCCGTGCCGTCCCGCGCCAGGGCCGAGATCAATCACATAGTCGGCGCGGCGAATGGTCTCTTCGTCGTGTTCCACCACCAGCACGGTATTGCCCAGGTCGCGCAACTCTTCCAGCGCCTGCAGCAACCGGTCGTTGTCGCGATGGTGCAATCCGATGGAAGGCTCATCGAGCACGTAAAGCACGCCGCGCAGCTTCGATCCGATCTGGGTAGCCAGGCGGATGCGCTGCCCCTCGCCCCCGGAAAGAGTGGCGGCCGAGCGTTCGAGCGAGATGTAGCCCAGCCCGACCGCGTCCAGAAACTGCAGCCGCTCCACAATCTCGTGCACGATTCGCCCGGCAATGATCGCCTCGCGGCCGTTCAGCCTGATCTTGCGGGCCGTCTCCAACGCCCGCGATACCGGCAGCGCGGTGAAGTCGGTGATCGACATGCCATTCACCTTGACCGCGAGGCTCTCCGGGCGCAACCGTTTGCCCTGACAAACCGGGCAGGTCGTGGCGGACATGTAATCCAGCAGAAACTCCCGGTAAGTGTCCGACGTGGAATCATCCACCGCCTGCTTGAGGTATGCCAGAATTCCGCGGAACCCAGTCTTCACCTTTCCGTTCTGCGCCGCCTTCCCATTTCCGTTTTTGCCGGCTTCGCCATACAGCAGCAGTTGCTGAATCTTCTCGGGAAATTTTTCGAAAGGCGTGGCCAGATTGAATCCGTGAGCCACCGCCGTGATTTGCAACTGGTGAATGAGATTTTGTGACGCCGAGCCCGGCCCCAGGCCGCCTTCGAGCAATGGCTTCGACCAATCCGTGATCACCCTCGCTGGATCGAATTCGTAGCGGCTGCCCAGGCCGTGACACTCCGGGCAGGCGCCGTAGGCGCTGTTGAAGGAAAAGGACCGCGGCTCAAGCTGCGGTACGCTGATACCGCAATCCGGACAGGCCAGTTTCGCCGAGTAAAGCTGTTCGTCGCCGCCGACCACCGCGACCTGCACCAGGCCGCCAGCAAGCTTCATGGCCAGTCCCACCGACATTTCCAGCCGGTGTTCGATGCCTGGCTTCACCAGCAGCCGGTCGATCACGACCTCGATGGTGTGATTGCGGCGTTTGTCGAGAGGTATGTCGTCCTCTAGATTGACCAGCTCACCGTCGATTCGCGCTCGGGTGAATCCGTGCTGCACCAGTTTCTCGATCTCTTTCTTGAACTCGCCCTTGCGCCCGCGAACGATGGGGGCCAGCACCATGACCCGGTCTTCTGGGGTCAAGCTCATCACCCGCTGCACGATTTGCTCCGCCGACTGGCGGGCGATAGCGCGGCCACATTGGGGGCAGTGCGGCACCCCGATGGAAGCGAATAAAAGACGAAGATAATCGTAGATTTCGGTGATGGTTCCGACCGTCGAGCGCGGGCTCCGGCTGGTCGTCTTTTGCTCGATCGAGATGGAAGGGCTCAGGCCGTCGATGGCGTCCACGTCGGGACGCTCCATCTGGTCCAGAAACTGGCGGGCGTAGGCCGAGAGCGTCTCCACGTAGCGCCTTTGGCCCTCGGCGTAAATCGTGTCAAAGGCCAGGGAAGACTTGCCCGACCCACTCAATCCGGTGATAACCGTTAGGCTATTACGAGGGATTTCGACGTTTATATTCTTAAGGTTATGCTGACGTGCCCCGCGCACCGAAATCTTCGTAATAGGCATGGAAAAAGCGAAAATTAGGACTGGCCTTACGTAATATGGACGGCCCCACAGAAATGTTGGAAAGTGGGTTTGCGCAACTCTACCCATGTATCTTAGTTGCTAACAGCAACCAGCGTCAACGCGAGTAGAGTGTTTGATCCCGGAACAGGTCGGGGATCGCGCAACACGGGTTCCGGAACGTTTTTCCGGCACTTAAAAGGAAAGTAGGCCGAACTTGGGCACGTTGCTGGCGGCTTTTGTAATTTCTTTTACCGTTGTCACAGTTTTTGTCGTGGGGATATTGGCTGCGTACGCTGCCGTCACCGGCATCCTGCACGCCTTCGCCTATCACTCGCGTCAACGCATTAGCGGCAGCACCATGCTGGTGCCGAGCCAGAGCCAGGTCGGCGCAGACTAACCCCAATCTCGTCGACCCAGGGCCAGTTTTCGTACCGAATTTCCATTTCCCGGCGCCTGGTTTCGGCCCCCATTTGCTTAAGCCTGTTCATCCGCTCTGAAAGCTCCTCGAAGAAATCCTCATTAAAATTAAAATTGAAGATAAGGACACGGGTGTGCAGTGAAGTCGCATCCCAGCCTGGCTACTGGGGCGGAGGGTTCTGCGGCTGCTGTTGTTGCTGCTGTTGCTGCTGCAATTGCTGTTGCTGCAACTCCCGCAGCATCTGCTCCGGAGTCTTGACCGGAGGCGTGCCGTTGGGCGATTCCGGCTGGTTGTCTTGGGCAGAATTCTCGCCGCTATCTTCCGCGGGCTGCTCGGACGCATCAACCGGGGGAGGCTCGGCATCGTCCATCGCGGGGGCAGCTACCGTCGCCTCCGAAGGCGTCGACGCCGGCGGCGGGGTCGTGCCGCCGGCAGGCATCGCGCCCGACTTGGAAGTCAGGATGACTCGATCTACCTTCTCGGGATTGTTCGGAGACCCCAGCATTACGTAGTTGAAATGCGACCCGTTCAGCAGTGAGGCCAGCACGGTGCGCGCCGGTCCAGGTCCCAGATGCGTGACTACCCGTTCGGTTGCATTCGGCGGCATTTCGACCACCGCCCCGGTTTTATTTCGCACTGCGCGCAGAATATCCGCCAGGGTTGAGTTTTCGGCCACGATGGTCAGCAAGCCATTGCTGAAGCTCACTTTGGGCGGTACTGCAGGCATTTGTTCCAGGGTGGGCGGAGGCGGGGGCGGCGCGGGTGGAGGCGGAGGCGCCGGTGCCTCCTGCTTGGCCGCATGCTTACGCGCCGGATGCTGTTGCTGCGCTGCAGACACGGTATTTCCCGACCAGAGCAATGCCAAGACTACAGCTTGCATCAACGTGGCTTTTAGGTAGCGGGCTGACATGAAGGACACCAACAAAACCTGATTCACGGCCATCCAGAGGCTTGGATGCCGGCTACGCCCTGTTTGATTGTAGCACTCAAGCCAAATGCGATCAGCCTGGTTTGGTAGTGGCTCAGTCTGAGCAAACCGCCAAAACTCGGAGCATCGTGCGGGACTCCTGGTCCGAAGATCTCGCGCGGAATCGCCACGGTAGCGGGCCGGTGCACATACGCCACGCGCCAGATGCTTCGCAAGCTCAGCAAGACGCCTCGCGGAAGGTAGAGGAAGGCAAAGTGAGCCACCACCGACTGGTCGCTAACCGTCTTCCCGCCTCTGCACCCAGCGTATGATTGTCCGTTGCAGGAGGAACTTCCATGAACGGCAAGCACGAAAATTTGCCGCTACACCTGTTTGCGGCGTCGGCGTTATTGATCGCCATGGCGGGAATCGCGCTGAGTTTGAGCGCGAGCTTTTCCGCGGCACAAGCCGGCGCCGACAAGCATCCGGCGCCCTTCTCGCATTCCCTCCCCACCATGGACGGTTCCCACCTGCGGGTTATCCTGGTCGAAGTGAACTACGCGCCCGGTGAGAAGGACAAGCCGCACAGCCATCCCTGCCCGGTGATTGGATACGTAGCTCAAGGCTCCATTCGTTTTCAGGTGAGAGGCGGTGCTGAAACCGTCTATAAGACCGGAGATAGCTTCTACGAGCCGCCTAACGGCGTGCATCAGGTTTCCGCCAACGCCAGCGATACCGAACCCGCAAGGCTGATCGCATACTTCACCTGCGACCACGAGACGCCGCTCATGGTGCCGCCAATGTAATGTGCACGGTGAATGTAGACGCAAGCGTCCCGCTCGTGCCAGGTTTATGGACGCGACTCAATTCCGAAAATCAGAAGAGAAGTTCAGGAAAAAAGCTCAGGGAACACGATAACCAGGCACGAGCGTGGACGCTCGCGCCCACGTAATTTCACTGGCGGGGGGCGTAATAACCCTTGCGGGCGCGTACCTGGAGGTCTTTTTTCAGCGCCGTGATCTCGATTGAGCGGTAGCGGCCGTCGGCATCGAAATCCGCAGGCCGGTAGGAGACGACGTACTGGCTGCGCAACTCATCCTCAATCGCAGCAAACGAATTCTTGATGTCCTTCATCTTGAAGGGGAAAAAAGCGCGTCCGCCGGTGGCATCCGCCAGTTGCTGCAAGGTCTTGTCGCCGCGCAGGATCAACCCGCTGTCGTCGGTTGAAATCGCATAGACAATCACTTCGGCGCGCTGCGCCATTTCAATCGCCAGCGCCCGCGAGACTTCGCTTTGATTGTCTTCGCCGTCGCTGATCACCACAATGGCCCGCCGCACCGGGTGGTCGCCTCGATCCTTGCTCAGCTTCTCGCGGCAAGCGCGGTAGATGGCATCGTACAGCGCGGTGCCTCCGCCGTTGTGCAAGCCCTTCACGCCCGTCTCCAGCAAGCGCACACTATCGGTGAAATCCTGCGTAACCTGGCTGTGGCTGCTGAAGCCCATCACAAACGCTTTATCGAAATTCGCCCGCACTGTGTGCTGCAGAAAACTGACCGCAGCTTCCTGTTCGAAATCAAAGCGGCTGTGCACCGATCCGCTGGTATCCACCAGAAGTCCCAGTTCAAGCGGCAAATCGGTTTCGCGGCGGAAATTGATGATTGCCTGGGGCGGTTTGTGATCATCCAGAATGTTAAAGTCGCCCTGGTTGAGATTGCGCACGAACTTGCCATGATGGTCGGTGGCAATGAACAGAACGTTGACCTCATCCACCCGCTTCTTGATGGTAAGAATGGGATCCGAGGGATCAGACGCGGAGCTGGTAGAGGCGTCCGGCGGGACCAGGCTGGGTGAGGAGGCCACAAACGGAGTCTGCGCCCGCACTGGTACTCCAGCCGCCAGCACGACAAGCATAATCAGCCGCAGACACCACTTCGTGTAGTTCATTCCCAATCCGTCCAAAATTTTCACGCCTAACCACGGCCAGTGGCTTCCTCTATCAATTAGATGCACGTAGCTGGCCGAAAGCCGCTGCCGGCGATGCCTACTGCTTCTAGTGTCAGACTCTAGGGGAGTCCCTTAGGGTGCGCCAAGTTACAAAAGGAGCACACGTTTGGTCACGAAAACCAGCCGATTGGTTGTACGGGTTTGCGTTCTACGTGGACCGCGGTCAACTGCCGTCTGACGTGGTTCACGTGATCCAGTCCTTCACGCGGTTTGCCAGGTAGCGCTCGGTTTTTTGAGCAAACCGTACAAACTCGGAGTCATCCTGAAGGACTCTTGGTCCCGAAGGATCTTGCGTGCATCGGCACGGTAGCGGGCTGGGTGCACATTCGCTCCGCGCAAGATGCATCGCAAGCTCAGCATGACGTCTGGCAGAAGTGGTGGCTTAAACTGGCCACCACCGGTTGCCCCGGTCGCTTGACGCCGTTGGCCCGATTGTAAGATAAAGGCTTCCCTGAGATGGAGGACTTATGAAGACCCTGCTGGCCCTGTTGCTGATGTGTTCTCTGGCGCTTCCCGCGCTTGCGGCCGACGACGAGAAAGAGGTCGACCGCGTAAAAGAAGCGGGCGTCGTGCTCAAGGAAATTCTCAATATTCCGGATGACATTCCGCCCGACTTGCTCGACAAAGCTTACTGCGTGGTGGTTCTTCCTTCAGTAAAAAAAGCCGCCTTCGGAGTGGGAGGCAGTTACGGCCGCGGAGTCATGATCTGCCGCGGCGGCGCGCGTTACACTGGACGCTGGGGAGCGCCCGCGATGTATGCGCTGGAAGGCCTGAGCATCGGTTTCCAGCTGGGCGGCCAAGCCACCGATTTCGTGCTGCTGGTAATGAATGACAAGGGGGCCGGATCCCTGCTGAGCAGCAAAGTGAAGCTGGGTGCTGACGCATCCGCAGCCGCGGGCCCCGTCGGACGCACCGCCGAGGCGGCCACCGACGTCGTCCTGTCGGCCGAGATTCTTTCCTACTCGCGAGCCAAAGGCCTCTTCGCTGGTGTATCTCTGGAAGGCTCGACCCTGCGTTCAGATGGAAGCGCCAACGAGAAACTCTATGGGCAAAAGCTCAGCGCGAAAGACATCATCCGCGGCGGCAAAGTAAAACCTCCGGCCGCAGCCCACGATCTGATCGCAACCCTGAACGCCAAGTCGCCGCGAAACAAGTCCGAGGTTGCGTCGAAGAAGAAGTAGATTTGGCTGGCATAGAGCGGGCGTCCTCGCCCGCTCACTTTGTCCCTTGGCAAGCGCGACGCGGAACCTGTTCATCATCGCCGCCCATGAAATCGAAATCCCGGGAACTCATCCGCTGCAGCTGGGCCAGCAACCCGCTCTCCATCCGTTATCACGACGAAGAGTGGGGCGTGCCTCAGCACGACGACCGCGTTCTGTTCGAATTTCTGCTGCTCGAAGGCGCGCAGGCCGGCCTGAGCTGGGACACGATTCTGCAAAAGCGCGAAAATTACCGCGCTGCCTTCGATGGATTTGATGCCGCGCGCATCGCCCGCTATGACCGGCGCAAGACCGCGTCCTTGTTGCGCGATGCGGGTATCGTGCGCAACCGGCTGAAAATCGCCTCCGCCGTGGCCAACGCCAAGGCTTACCTGAACCTGCAGAAAGAGTTCGGCTCCTTCGATCGCTACATTTGGCAATTTACCGGGGGAAAACCGCGAGTGAACGCATGGCGCTCAATTCACCAGGTTCCGGCGCGCACCCCGGAGTCCGACGCCATGAGCAAAGACCTGAAGATCCGCGGCTTCAACTTCGTGGGGTCGACCATCTGCTACGCATTTATGCAGGCTGTCGGCATGGTGAACGATCACCGGGTAGAGTGCTTCCGTTACCGCCAAGTGCAGCGCACCGGACGCCGGCGCGCTTAATTCATCTCTACTTCCAGCATAACAATCCGCACCGGGTAAATGGGACATGCTGCGAGAAAATATATCTGGCCATAACAGAACGGGTTAGCGGCATTCCGGGAATTGGCGGGGCTTGACAAGGCTGGCAAATCGTCGAGGCTCGCAA
Organism: Terriglobales bacterium; assembly: GCA_036265205.1. GTDB lineage: Bacteria > Acidobacteriota > Terriglobia > Terriglobales > Acidobacteriaceae > JAIQFF01. Next base: position 23,006 of record DATAPL010000004.1, on the reverse strand, counting down.
ACCACCACCAAGGACACGAAGTATCACGAAGGATCTGACCCCCTAGGACGTCCTTCGTGACCTTCGTGGTTAACGGTGTTCTCGGGCGGCTCCGCCTCAGGCTAGCCTGATAGATTATTTGACGCAGGCAACTATATAATTGCCTGAATCACATAATTCAGCCAGGGAAGTTCGAAACTATGGCAAGCCGCCCAGCAACCCCGATTGAGCCTCATATCCACGCCGTCCGCGGATTCAACCGTTTCTACACCCGGCAAATCGGGGTGCTCCGTGAAGGCCTGCTCAAGAGTCCCTTCTCGCTCGCCGAAGTGCGCGTGCTCTACGAAATCGCTCATCGCGAACGCTCGACCGCCACCGACCTTTGCCGCGAACTCGGACTTGATCCCGGCTATCTCAGCCGCATCCTTGGCAAAATGGTAAAGGGTGGCCTGGTTTCGAAATCCACGGCGGAAGCGGACGGGCGGCAGAGTCTGCTGGCGCTCACCGCGCGCGGCCGCAAAACTTTTGCCACGCTCGATGCCCGCCAGAGCGCAGAGGTGGCCGCTATGCTGCGTCCCCTCGCGCCCGGCGGACAAATCCGCATGGTGCAGGCCATGCACACAATTGAGGACGTGCTGGAAGAGCGGTCCGAGCCAAGAACTCCCTATATCTTGCGTTCGCACCAGCCCGGCGATTTGGGATGGGTGGTCCACCGCCATGGCGTGCTGTACGCGCAGGAGTACGGATACGACGAGCAGTTCGAAGCTCTGGTGGCGGAGATCGTGGCCAAATTCATTCAACACTTCGACTCCCGTCGCGAGCGTTGCTGGATCGCCGAAAGGGACGGAGAGATCGTGGGCTCCGTATTCCTGGTGAAGAAATCGAAGGCCGTCGCCAAGCTGCGCCTGCTGCTGGTGGAACCTTCCGCCCGCGGGCTGGGCATTGGCAAGCGCCTGGTGGATGAATGCCTGCGCTTCGCCCGCCAGGCAGGATACAAGAAGATGGTTTTATGGACGCAAAGCGAGCTTCCGACGGCCCGCCACATTTACCAGGCGGCTGGATTTCGCTTAGTCGAAGAAAAGCCGCATCGCAGTTGGGGGCGTGATGACCTGGTGTCGCAGATCTGGGAACTGACCTTGTGAAATCGCAAGCTGGTGTCTTTTAGGCAGGGGAAAGTGGCGGGCCTTCAGGAAGTAACCGCCGTCAGGAAAGTAACAGTCGTTTAGGAAAGTAGAGCCAGTTCCCGGATTTTGGTTCCCGGTTCTCTATGCCGCGTTGCTTCATCCAGCCAAACTCCGGTCACGGCTCGGCATCGAATCGGGCTTATGTCTATCGGCATGCAGATTATCTGGCTGTTCGTGCTGGCGATACCAATTGCCAGCGTCGCCTGGACGGTTACTCACGAAGAGGTCTTTCGCGAACCGCGCGACTACTGTAAACAACAGTGCAAAGTCGCTCCCAACCTGCTGCAGCGCAAGTTTTTTTACCTGTTCACCTGCGAATTCTGCTTCAGCCACTATATTACGATCCTGTTCCTGATCGTTACCCGCTACAAACTGTTGTTCGGCGACTGGAGGGGGTACGTGCTCGCCCTGTTCTCTCTGGTGTGGATTTCGAATCAGTACATGAGCATCTACGCCCGGCTGAGGCTGGACATTCAGGAGGAGCGCCTGGCAATCAAAGCCGATGAAAAGAAAGTGGCGCGGACGCAGACACGGGCGGCGTGAAATTCAACGCGGCTTACGCGACTTCGGTACGTTCCGGAGCGAGCGGAAGGACGATCCGCAAACAGGTACCGCCATTTTCGGCTGCCTCAAGCTTCATCGTGCCGCCCAGTTCCCTGACTCGCTCAAGCATGCCAGTGAGGCCAACTCCCATTCCAGTGCCTGTCTGCTCGAAGCGGACCAGTGCGTCCGCAGGCAGGCCACGGCCGTTGTCTCTGACTTCCAATACCACCTGCGCGGCTTCCTGGCGGATGAGCACTTCGGCAACCGAGGCACCAGAGTGGCGATGAACGTTGGTCAGAGCTTCCTGCAAACCGCGGAACAAGACCAGTTCGATTTCCGCCGGCAGGCGCGGCAGCGCGCGAGGCGCAACCAGGCCTACCTGAATTCCAGTCCGATCGCTCAGGCCGTCGACGAACCACCGCGCCGCCGATACCAGCCCCAGTTCTTCAATCATGGGCGGATGAAGCAGGCAGGATAGCGTCCGCACTTCCGATACGCATTGCTCCAGGATCGATGCCGCTTCCGACCACAATTGCGGACGCCCGGGCGATTGCTTCAACAGCTCGAGATTCAGTTTCAGTCCGACCAGGTATTGGCCGAGACTATCGTGCAGTTCTCGTGCGATGCGGCGGCGCTCCTCATCCTGCAAATTCAGAATGCGGGAGGACAGATTCCGCAAGGCAGCGGTGCGCTGCTCCACCGCGGATTCCAGCTTGTCATTGGCCGCGCGGAGATTGGCTTCGCTCTCCAGCAAGGCTTGCTCCGCCCGCTTCTGCTCGGTGACGTCGCGCACGAACGCACGCGTGTGGACAAACTTTCCGTCCTCCCAAAGCCCGTTGGCGTGGACCAGGACCTGCTTCACCGATCCGTCCTTGCAGCGCAGCCCGGCGGGATAGTCGTAGATTTCTTCTCCCTGCATCAGCTTTTGCCAGTACTGATCGAATTTGGCCGGATCGGTGTAGAAATCCCTGAAGGCGCGGCCAATGTATTCCTGGGGTGTATATCCCAGCAGTTTCAGCATCGCCTGGTTAGCCCAACGAATCTTCTTGTCCGGACCGGATTGCTGCGCCCCCTCCACGGCATTTTCCAACAGATCTGCCAGTTCGGATTCCTTGCGCCCAAGCGCGTTCTGCGCCTGTTCGCGATCCGCCTTTTCGGTTTGCAGCGCCAATGACCTTTGTTGCAGGTGAGTGATGCTGCGCAGCCGTTCCTCTTCGCTCGATAAAGAGGTGTAGGTTTCGTCTGGAATCACGCCGCCGTGGGCGGCACAGATTTTCAGCAGCTGCTCGCCATCTTGTTCGCGGTTAAATTCGGCGATTGGGTAAGCACACCGCAAAGAGAAGGTATGGGTGCGGCTCAAATCATTCCACAACTGTTCCACTTGCAGCGCGGCCTCGGGCTGTCCCTCGCCCCATAACAGGGCTACCATTTCGCCAAATGCCACCACCCGTCCGTTGCCGACACCCGCCGCTGCCCGGGCTCCTTCGATAACGCCGCCCAGCAGCGCGGTGAAGCGAGCCTTATCGGGCCGCCCTTCGCACACGAATTGCGCCATGGTTTCAGCCGCGTCCAGCGCAACATAGCGGCCCTGCTGGACCGCATCGGCCAGATGACAGCCGCGAGCTTTCAATTGTTGGGCAAGTCCATCGCGATGAGCTTTGGTGGCGATCACAACCGCGGCGTCCCCAACCTCAAGAGCGCTGGCAACGAATCGGCTGATCGACTCGAGCAAGGGCGCGTCTTCAGCATAGAACTGAACCACGTGCCCATGCTGATGGTGATCGTGCCACTGCGCCAAGGGCGCAAGGGCAGACTGCTCGTAGCCGGAACCGTTGATCGCGCTCATTCAGACTTTTCCTTGAGTTCCGGCCCAGGTTCGGCCATGGGGGCAACTACCGATTGCGCCTGCTGGGTGCAATCTCTTGCACCGGACCAAGAGTTGATTGTTTCAGCAACCCGGCGTCCACCCAATACAGCAAATCCTGTACTTGAAAGTGACCTGGCGTCATGTACCGATATCCTGGCGGCACTCGCCTGAAGGTCAGTTGCGCAGCATATTTCTGGCCACGAAGAAAGCGTTCGCCGGACGTTCCGCCAGGCGCCGCATAAAGTATGGGTACCACTCCGTGCCGAAAGGAATGTAGACCCGCATCCGCCAACCTTCGCGCACCAGGCGTTGCTGCAGGTCGCGGCGGATGCCGTAGAGCATCTGGAATTCAAAGGCGTCGTGAGGAATGTTTTCCTGCTCGGCAAAGATTTTAGCCTGGTTGATGATTTTCTCGTCGTGGGTCGCCAGGCCGTGATAGACGCCGCTCTTCAGCAGAATCTTCATGAGCTTTACATAATTGGCGTCCACTTCCGACTTCTTCTGAAAGGCGATCTCTTCCGCTTCCTTATAAGCTCCCTTGCACAGCCGGATTCGAATGCGCCCGGCCAGCAGCTTTTGAACGTCGTCTTCGGCGCGCCGCATGTAGGACTGGATTACCGCGCCCACCGCGCCCGCATGTCCCGGCATACGATGTAATTCGTGCACAAAATCGAGCGTGCGCTGGGTGTAGGGCGAGCCTTCCATATCCACACGCACAAAATTGGTTGGCGCCATGGCGGCGGCTTTGGCCACCAGCCCGGTGACCAGATCTCTCGCCAAGATTTCGTCCACGTCGAGGCCCATGTGAGTGAGCTTCAAGCTGACATTGGCGTTGAGCCGGCGCTCTGCAATCTGATCCAGCAACTGGTGATAAAGCTGGGCGCTGACGCGCGCTTCCTCGGCGTTGGTCACGTTCTCTCCCAGATTGTCGACGGAGACGCTCAGGCCGGACTGGTTAACAGCTTGCGCGGCGCGAAGGGCATCTTCCACGCTTGTACCCGCCACGAAACGGCTGGATAGGCGGCGCCCCAGGGCAGAGCGCTCAGCCATCCCGCGAAGAGAGCGGCTCTCTGACAGAGAGATGAACAGCGCCCTTAGCACACGATTCCTTCAGAACCGAAGCCGGGATGGTAATCCCCTGGAGCGGACATGAAGATCACAGAATTTTGTATCACATCGGCAGGCACGCCGAGATGGATTGAGGCAGGCGCATTGCTTCTCCATCAACTCGTCGCTTCGTTAATTCGTTACTTGGGATCGAATCTCACTTCGATCGGCTCTCTGGTCTCGTGCGAAGCCGGAGCCCACTTCCACTTGTAAATTGCGGACTGCGCGGCCTGCACCAGGACAGGATTGCCGCCCTTGACTTCGACCGATTTCACCGCGCCGTTCGGTTCAACTACGGCTTCCGCCTTCACCGAGCCTCTTAGATTAATGCTGCGGGCAATTTCGGGATATTGTGGCGCCACCTTATTCACAATCTTGCGATTGCTTTCAGGCTGATCCTGGCCCAATCCGGCCGGAACCAGGGCAAAGAGCGAAAGTAGAAGCAGGAATTTGGTTGCAGGGAAGCGGCTCATGACGGTCTAATCATTCGCAGCTTATTAGCCCCTGCAGCGCAGCAAAAGATGACCGAGGTAACCAGCGGGGACGCCAGTGGTAAGCAGTCAATCCTTTAAGCAGTCAACCTTGTCGGTACGTCTAATCTTGTCGCTCTTAATCGAGGAAAACCTCGTCGACATAGCACCAGCGCCAGTTCTCTCCCGGCTCAAACGACCGCATGAGGGGATGTTTCGTCTGGTGAAAGTGTTTGGTGGCGTGTTTGTTCTTGGAAGAATCGCAGCAGCCGACATGCCCGCAGATCAGGCACTCCCGCAGATGGACCCAGGTATCGCCCATCTCCAGACATTCTTTACAGCCTTGGCCACTCGGCTTGACCTGCCGAATTTCTCCCAGGTGGGAACAGGGGGATGGTGTACGCGGCATTGTTCACCTCAGGCGATAATATCGATCGATAGATGTTGAAACCGGCTTGAGTGATGGCCGCGCGGGCCGCGCCGATTAGTCCGCATGCGCTTCCAGAAATCGTTCCGCTTCCAGCGCCGCCATGCAGCCCGTCCCTGCCGCCGTGATGGCCTGCCGGTATCGCCGGTCCTGCACGTCACCGCAAGCGTAGACGCCGGGAACCCGGGTATGAACATTGTTCTTGGTCACCAGATATCCGTCGGCATCGGTGTCCAGCTGGCCTTCGAAGATTTTGGCGTTGGGTATGTGGCCGATCCCCAGGAACATGGCGCTAGTGGGAAGGTCCCAGACCTTGTCGGTTTTGACGTTGCGCAGCTTGAGGCTAGTGACCTCTCGTTTGGAAACATCGTTCACTTCTTCAACCAGCGTATCAGTCAGGAAGTGAATTTTCTTGTTCTGCTGGGCGCGTTCCAGCATGATTTTAGAAGCGCGAAACTGATCGCGCCGGTGAATCAGCGTTACCTTGCTGGCAAAGCGGGTTAGAAAAGTCGCTTCTTCCATGGCGGAGTCGCCACCCCCTACCACCACAATTTCTTTCCCAGAAAAAAAGAACCCGTCGCAGGTAGCGCAGGATGAAACTCCATGCCCGATCAGGGCCTGTTCGCTGGGCAAGCCCAACCAGCGCGCAGTGGCTCCGCTGGCGATGATCAGGGTGCGGGTGTGAATCGTCTCCTTACCGACTTCCAGGGCAAAAGGACGCGTTTTCAAATCCGCTGCCGTCACGTGGCCAAGCTGGTATTGCGCCCCGAAACGCCCCGCCTGCTTGCGCATGTTCTCGATCAATTCGGGCCCCTGAATGCCTTCGGGAAATCCCGGGAAATTCTCCACCAGGGTGGTCAGCGAAAGCTGGCCTCCAGGCTCATGGCCCTCGAGCACCAGCGGCTTCAAGTTAGCGCGGGCGGTGTAGAGCGCAGCGGTATGACCCGCGCAGCCGGAACCGATAATTACGACGTCGCGAATATTCTCCATAAAGTTGGTCAAGCTTTAGATTGCGGAAGTGGAATTTGGATGCAAACCCGCCAAAGCTGCAGCCGGCATGCTATTTCTGCTTCGGTGCGGGCTTTTTCGTGGAGGACGATTTCGCCTTCGCCTTGCCGTCCGCACCGATTCGCGCTAACTCTTCCGGCACCGTAGTTCGCGCCCCCAGCAACCCGCGATAATTCGAAAGCACAGTGGACGCGCTTTGAAATAACGGTTCGTACGCGCTCTGATCCGGCGGCGGTCCGCCTTCGGCCCCAGAACACCGCGCCAGGACCACGGAGGATTTGCCAAAGCGCTCCAGCTTGATCCGGCTGGCCGGGGTGCTGGTCGAAAGCATGGTGGCGGGCGAAGTGACGGCCGAAGCGCTGTCTTCGATCGAGACCTGCATCAGATCTTTCGGATCGCGCACCCGGAAAACCAATGTCTCAACCATGTTTTTTGGATCGGTGCTGAACGAATATTGGGCCGTCGAAAACAGCGCCTGCACGGAAAATTCCCGCCGTATGCGCACCCAGTTCGATACGCCCGGATCGGAAGACATTTGCGAACCTGATCCCGGCTGCAGGAAACCCGGTCCCACATCCAGGCTCGACCGCCCGCGGTCAATTTCGAAGTCGGCGGCGAATAACGGCTCTTTAGGAATGCGCGCCAGCGCGGAAGCAATCTCGTGCTGCTCTTCCACGGATGGGGAACAAACGTTCAAGACGTTTACCTTGACCTGTGGTTGCGAGGCCTGCTGGGCAGACGCAGCAAAACAAAGTCCGAGACAGACCTGTGAGACGAGAATGGTTCGAAGCACACTGGGATTTTAGCAGGCCGGACCTCAGACCTCAGACATCAGGCCTCGGACTCCGGCAAAGATACCGCCGCCGGGATTCTGAGGTCCGACGTCTGAAGTCCGGTTCCGGCTTAAAATGAGCCCATGGCAAATCTCACGCTCGTCTACGGAATGCGCCTGCTGCCCTCGGACGAAGTTTCCGAAGTTGGCGATGCCACCCTCAAGCTGAAGAACGGCCGGGAGGCGCACGTCACTATGCATGTGCTCGAGGGCAGCAAGGAAGAGATCGAAAAGCAATTGAGAACCAGCCTGGAAGCCTTCTTCGATTTCTATCCCGAGATATGAAGGCGGACTTCGGGCGTCGGATCTCAGACCTCAGCCTGTTTCTTTCACGAGGTGCGAGGTCCGAAGTCCGATCTATAATCCTTCTGCATCATGGAGCTTTCACTGCGCACACTGCGTTTTCGATTGCAGGCCGCCGGTCTGCTGCCTACCAGCCGGCTGGCCCGCGCCGCCTGTTATCTCCTCGGTCTTGACCTGCTGCTTTTCGCATTACAGAAATTGTTCGCGCTGGTGAAAGTCTCCTACGGGCAGGCGCTCAGCGGATGGGTCGGTGTCCTTAGTTTCATCGCGATTGTCCTGTTAGCTCTTCTGGCTCTGCGCTGGCTGAAGGCGAGGGTGCTCTGGCGGCTGCGCAACCGGCTGATCGTTACCTACATATTTATCGGCGTGATCCCGGTGGTTCTGGTCATGGCAATGGCCTTCATCACCATTTACCTGTTCGCTGGACAGTTTGCCAACTTCATCGTCACTTCCGAACTGGACTCGCGGCTGCGCAGTTTGCAATCGGTGAACGCCGCCATTGCCAACGAATTGGCGGCGCGTCTGGAACATGGACAGCCGGCTACCGCAGAATCCCTCGAAGGATTGAAGCGGCGCGACAAAACCTGGGCGTCGCGCCACATTTGCGCCTGGCAGAACGGCAAGCCCCTCGCGGTGTGCGACGGCCCCACTCCGGGTGAGGCTCCATTTGCCCTGCCGAAGTTCCTGGTTCCGGACCCGGGAGCAAGATTTGCCGCGATTGTGCGCGACCGCGACCAGCTTTATTTACGGGCAGCCACCGAGATCGGTTCCGCGCCGCAACTGCTGACCGTGGTATCCAGCGAACGCCTGGACCAGCACTTGCTCGAGCAGGTGGCTGCAAATCTGGGTGAGATCACGCTCTATGCCCAGGGCTTCGATCTGAAATCTGAACGGGCTCCTGCAAGTCCCGCCGGTAATTCTGCCCCATTGATCGCCCTGGAGGACGAGAACAAACAGGGCATTTTCATCCGCCCGCGCAACGGCGGAATGGGAGTCGACAACGGCCAGCAGGATCTGCAACCGACTTTGACGGCTGGTTCCTTGCCGGCTGCGGGTAACGCCTTCGATCATGTGATCACTTTTGGCGCGCCCCTTCCCTTCGTGGATTGGGCTAACGGCGCGCAGACTAAAGCGGGTGCCCTTCTTCGTGTCCAGACTCGACCGTCCATACTCTATGCCCGGCTGTTCGCGGCACTCGGTGATTTCGCCACCGGCGTGGAATACATGTTGCTGTTCGCGGCCATCGTCTTCGCCGTCATCGAATTGCTGGCCTTGTTCATCGGAACCCGCCTGACCCGCACTGTCACTGGCGCCGTGGCCCAGCTTTACGAGGCCACCAAACATATCAATCGCGGCGACTTCAGCCATCGCATTTCGGTCAAGTCGCACGACCAGCTGGCTACCCTGGCCAATTCCTTCAACTCGATGACAGCGTCAATCGAAAATCTCATCGAAGAGCAGAAGGAAAAGCAGCGCCTGCAAAATGAATTGACCATCGCCCAGGAAGTGCAGGCACAGCTCTTTCCGCAGCACATTTCGCAGCTGGACTCTCTCGAGGTATACGGTTTCTGCCGTCCGGCGCGCACCGTGAGTGGCGATTACTATGACTTCCTCACGGTGAATTCCGAAAAGTTGATTCTCGCGGTGGGGGATGTCAGCGGGAAGGGAATTTCCGCGGCGCTGCTGATGGCGACCATCCACTCCGCCGTGCGGGCTTACAGCCTGGAGGGCATGCCCGCCCTGCGTCTGCCGGTGGCCGTCGGCGAGAACGCCGGCACTGGCCTGGCTCTGCTTTCCGGCGCACATGGCGCCGAGGTCTCCTCCGGCGCGATGCTTTCCCTGCTCAATCATCAGCTCTACCAGAGCACGCCGTCGGAAAAATACGCCACCCTATTTCTGGGCATCTACGACGGCCAGGAACGCAAGCTCACCTACAGCAATGGCGGCCACTTGCCCCCGATCATCCTGGGCGAAGATGGCTCGGTGCGCCGACTGGAGCGGGGGGGCACGGTGATCGGCCTGTTCGATCGCCGCAGCTATGAGGAAGGCTCCGTTGCCTTGCGCCGCGGAGAATTGCTTCTCGCCTACAGCGACGGCGTAACCGAACCCGAAAACGACTTTGGCGAATTCGGCGAGCAGCGGCTCATCGACCTGGTGTGGCAGAACCGTGACTTGCCCCTGGCCAAGATCTGCGAGATCACCACCGCCGCTGTAGATGACTGGATCGGCGCCAACGAACAGCCCGATGACATCACCCTGGTATTAGCCCGCGGCAAATAATGCAGGCGCGAGCATCCCGCTCGTGCTGAATGAAGAGCCCCCTGCGTAAGGAAAGGGAAATGGTTCAGCGGCGGGCGGGCGAACGGCAACCTATAGATCGATCTCCGCTTTCAGGCAAGCCGGGCAAGGCAAGCAGGGCCGATCAACGCATTCATGCAGTGGATACCTTTCCCGCCGAGGTATTAGCGACGGCTCGGGATGAAGTTTCTTCCGGAAAATCGCTACTGCGAGGGCGCCCATAACCATGCGAAAGAAGGAGCGGCGGTTCATGGCAAGCCTTCCTGATCAAAGTGAGACGGCAAGGCCCGAAAATCACAGGCCTCAATCTATTGAATTTATGCGGAAGGAAAACTCAATTTGAGTCAGTCGAGGTAACCAAAGTAACCAGCAATATCGAAGTGAGACGATCTTGGACCTGGAGTGAAGCAGACGCACCGAACGCGTCTTCTCTGCGCTCAGAGGCAGACATCAACACTGGACGCCCGAACACACTACGTATCGGAGGCGGCGACACGACCGGCCGAGTCAAAGTGCCTCAAGGCCCGGGCCGCACGCCGGTGCCGCCACCCCCGAGCTCCGCGCACCCGATGAGAGATCAGGCACGCCCCGCGCGGAGCAAACTTGTAAAAGATTCGCTAGGGTGAGCTTCCGGAGGGTGGTCTAACAGAGCAAAACGCAAAGCCGGGATAGGCGGGATTGCAGTGCTGAAGGAGAAACAGTATTGAGAACTTCACCGGTTGATGGGATCGCCGAGTGCGCGGCCTCTACCTTGGGCAAGGCCGCGATAGCATGCGCCGGTGCCGTCCGGCAAACTCGCGCATGTGCGGCTACAGGTGCATTGCCGGCCTGGAAGGTAAAGTCAGGCAAATCCACCTGAGGCAGAATCAGAATGACGGCAAACAGCGTCAATTCGAAGATGAGGAGTAACCACCGCCAACGCTTCATGGAACGCCGCAAAAAACCAGTCCTAATGCAAAAACTACTAGTTGCAGGTTTCCCTGTCAACCAGCCGTTTCTCAATGCAGGTAGCTTTCTCGCAGCGCAAGCAAGTGTCATCCTGAGCGAAGACGCTGCTTCGCTCGCGAAGCAGCGTCGCAGTCGAAGGACCCCTATAGCGCCCGGCGGACCAGGGTGGCGCTCGGCCACCAGCCCCTGCCCTCGACGCAATGGAAAAAACACCGTCGGCCTTGCGCATGAATTAGAATATCTGCATACCTCTTATGGCTGACCGAAGTTTTACCCTCGAAGAAGCCGCAAGCCTCTTGCCCGTGCTGGAGTCCCTGCTGCGCACCGCGATTGACGGCAAAAAGTTGATTGAATCTGTGGACACGGAACTCCAGGAACTGGCTCATCGGGTTTTCCTTAGCGGTGGTTTGCGCGTGAACATCGTTCATATGGCGCGGCGCAAGGCGGAGCGCGAGAAGGCCATCCAGCGAGTCAAGGACGCGCTCGCCGAAATCGATGCCTCCGGCGTGCAGGTAAAAGACCTCGATATCGGACTGCTCGACTTTCCCTGCCAGGTGGAAGGCCGAACCGTGCTGCTGTGCTGGAAACTGGGCGAAAAGGGCATCACTCACTGGCACAGCCCCAGCGAAGGTTTCGCCGGCCGCAAGCCGATCGACGAGAAGATCGCGAAAGCAAAGAAGACAAATTAGTCGTCAGCCGTCGGCAAAACTTCGGTGTTGCTAACGGCCAACCACCAACGACTGTTCTTAAGGTCTTCCTCCCTCGTTCCACTCCGGCGTAAACGACGAATTCACCAGCCATTGCAGCGGACGGATGAGAGATCCGATGGCCTCATCCAGATGCTTGAAATCGATGTGAGCCAGATCGTCGCTGGGTTGGTGATAATCGCTGTGCAAACCGTAGCTCGAAAGCGTCTGCGCCACTACACCTTTTTTCGCCAGGACAAAATTGTCGGAGCGGGCAAAAAAATTCTGCCCGGTGTGAGGATCGCCGACCAAGTGCGCGCCGTGGGCGGCCAGCTCTGGACCGAGATTTGAGCGCGCCCATCCCGAAAGCCACAGGTCGCCGTGAGGCAACGCCGGGTCGGGCCGGCCTATCATTTCGAATTCCAGGTCCGCCGCGATCTGGCGAAGCGGCACCGGCGGATGCTGGCGAAAATAGGTGGATCCCAGCCCGCCAGTTTCCTCGCTGCCGAACAGAGCGAAAATCACTGTGCGCCGGGGGCGCGGCCCCGCGCCCAGCACGCGCGCCAGTTCCAGCACCGCCGAGGTTCCTGAAGCGTCGTCGTCGGCTCCGTTGTAAATGTCATCTCCGTTCACCGGTGTGCCGATTCCCAGGTGATCGACGTGCGCCGAGAGCAGGACCGCCGACTCACGCAGTTTGGGATCGCTGCCGCGCAGCATACCGACTGCGTTCCAGGTGTGGCCGCTTTCAGCCGCCACCGCTCCTTCAAAGTGGAGCATCGTTCCCTCTGGAACCTGTTGCAGGATCCGAGCAGCTTCTGCGCTCAGTTCAAGCACATTGCTGCTTTCGCCCAGATCGCCCCCGCTGGCTTCTTCCAGTTCCGGCGGCAGCTTCGGCAATTCTTTCGAGACGCTTTCAAAGCGTTCCGGCTCTCCCGAAAACGCCACCAGCGCTCCCGCAGCTCCCAGCGCGGCAGCGGCCAAAGCCTTTTGCCGCATTTGAACCTTGTCCGCCCCGGTGAACAGCACCACCGTCCCCGCTTCGATTTCAGTACCTTCCTCATCGGCGTTCAGCTTGACCAGCGCACCGGAAAAGGCCGGCTGGCCGAGCTGGATAACCTGAAAATCCGGCCCGTAAGTCAACCAGACCGCGGGAACCGAAGCCGATTCTGCAATCTTCAATCGCGGGGCAGCGGTGAATTTGTAGCGCACTAGGTTTGCGGGCTGCAGATAACCACCGTTGGTTCCTGCGGGTTCAACGCCGTAGGCGCGCAATTCGGAAGCCGCATAGGTCGCAGCGATCAGCTCATCCGCGGTTCCGCTGCCCCGCCCGCGCAAACCGTCGGAGGCCAAAAACTCCATGTGCGCCCGGATGCAGGCCGCGCAAACCGTAAGAGCAGGCCGCAGCCAGGCCTCATGATGACTGTTTGAGGCAGGCTTGCTGGCGTCATTAGCAGAATGCTGATCGCTGGCACTCTGATCCGGATGTTGATCCGCGTGTTGATCATTACGTTGATCATTACTACGTGGATGCAGACTGGCTGCCGAGCACAGAATTGACAATCCAAGACCGAGTCCAAGACCGAAGGCGAGAACGGCAGTAAGAGATTTCTTCATCGATTCGGCCTCGAAAAAAGCTTAGCAGACGGTACGAGAGCGCGAGCCGCGCGCCTGGAGCCATTGCTACAAGAAAACGGGAGTTGGATGCAGGCAACGCTACCCGAGAGGGGGACTTTTGGTGCGCACGGAGGTACACGGACACGCTCGCCACAAATCCTTCTCTGCTACAATTCGGTTACTCCACTTGCGGACGACATTTGAAAACGCGCGTCTGCCAGGATTTCTTTAACATGCCTGGTTTCAGTCAAAAACTACGCCTTTTTGCCGGATTCGCAGCCCTCCTCATGCTTGCTTTGGCGTCCGGTTGCAAAGGCTTCTTCGTGAATCCGACACTCACGTCGCTGTCGGTGGCGCCGACCACGGTATCGCTTATCGAAGGCAACACGCAGCAGATATCGGCGACCGGCACTTATGACGATGGCAGCACCAAGGACCTGACTGGAAGTGCCGATTGGTCCTCGTCCGACACATCAGTAGCGACAGTTGCCGCGGGACTGGTCAAAGCGGCCGCGACGATTACGAATCCTCCCGGAACCGCGACCATCACCGCAACCTCGGGAACAGTTTCCGCCACTTCGACGGTGACCGTAAACACCGGGCCGCTGCTCTCGATTGCGATCACGGCTTCGACTCTGAATCCAACCGCGGGCACGACCTTTACTTTGACCGCGATGGGAACTTTTTCCGGTAGCAGTCAGCTGCAGGACATTACCAGCCAGGTATCGTGGAATAACGACAACACCACCGCCGTGAGTTTAAGCCAGGGCAGCGGAAGCGCCACTGCCAACACCGGCACTTCCGGCCAGATCGCTCATATTTTTGCCACCCTCGACAACATCAACAGCAACACTGTAACCATCACCGTGCAATGACCGACATCCGCTGCATCGGTATCTGTACCGGCGGCGGCGACGCTCCCGGCCTCAACGCCGTCATTCGGGCTGTGGTGAAATGCGCCTTCCTGAAATACAAGTGGAAGGTCATCGGCATCCCTGACGGTTTTGACGGCCTGATCTGGCCCGAAAAATCCTACGAGCTGACGCTCAAGGAAGTGAGCGGCATTCTGCCTCGTGGCGGGACCATCCTGGGCACCACCAACCGCGGAGACCCCTTCCGGTACTGCACCGTCGAGGATGGCAAGGAAGTGGTTCGCGACATCTCGGATACCGTAATCGGCAACGCCCGCAAGCTGGGTATCGACGCAGTGATCAGTATCGGCGGCGACGGCTCGCAGACGATCGCGCTCGAGTTATTTCATAGGGGTATGAAGATCGTCGGCGTGCCCAAAACGATCGATAACGATCTCTCCGCCACCGAAGTCACCTTCGGATTCGATACCGCAGTCACCACCGCCACCGATGCCGTGGACAAGATTCACACCACCGCCGAATCGCATCATCGCATTATGGTGGTGGAAGTCATGGGGCGGGACGCCGGTTGGATCGCACTGCAGGCTGGCATCGCCGGCGGCGCCCACGTTATCCTGATCCCTGAAATCCCATTTACCATCGAAAGCGTTTGCAGGTATGTGCACCAGCGCGAGAGTTACGGCAAGCGCTTCACCATCGTAGTGGTGGCCGAAGGCGTCAAGCTTCCTTTGAGCTTCAAGGAGAACCGGCGCGCCGGGTCGGTAGGAAACCTGATTGGCAGCGCCATCGCCGCCAGCGCCAACAAGGAAGTGCGAGTCAGCGTGTTGGGCCACATTCAACGCGGCGGCACGCCGACGCCTTTTGATCGCATCCTGGCGACCCGGTTCGGAGCTGCGGCGGTGGATCTCATCGCGCAAGGCGGGTTCGGCAAGATGGTGTGCTTACGCTGCGCCCGCATTGAGGCAGTCGAGATCGCTCATGCCATTGGCCGGTTGAAAACCGTCGATCCCGCCGGCCAGTTGGTGCAGACCGCCAAAGCCATCGGAATTTCATTCGGAGACTGACCGGATGTCCCGCACCGAGCCTTAGGCGTACTTTCGATAACTGCTAACTGACGGCCGACACTGATAAGGTCTAAAGGGTGGTTATATTGTCGCCTTTGAAAGTCCGCATCAAATCCTGTTTGTTTTTGCTGCTGGTTGCGGGAGCCTTCAGCGGTTGTAACCGCGGCCGCGCCCAGCAGGAGGTAGCCTACGTGTCGGCTCCGCAGGCCTTTCTGCGCGACCAGGTAGCCGCGGTTTTCAACAAAACCGGTACGGTAAAAAACGGCGAACAGGTCCAGATACTGGGACGGGATCGCCGCTTCGCTCACGTGCGAACGGCGGCCGGAACGGAAGGATGGCTGGAACAACGTTTTCTGGTGAGCCAGGAGACCTACGACGCCTTCCAGAAGCTGGCGCAACAGGTGCACGACGATCCGGCTCAGGCTACTGCGATTGCGCATAACCAGTCCAATATCCATCTTGAGCCGCAGCGGGACGCGGAGCACCTTTACCAGGTAGATCAGGGCGCCAGGCTGTCATTGATCAGGCGCGCCAGCAGCGAGAAGCCGCTGCCCGGTGGCGCGCAAGCCCGGGCTGTTCCCGCCGCCAAGGAAGGCCAGCCTGCGCCTCCTCCTGCCATGGAAGACTGGTGGCTGGTGCGCGACGAAGCCGGACATGCGGGCTGGGTGCTGGGGCGAATGCTCGACGTGGACATTCCGCTCGAGATCGCGCAGTACGCCGAGGGTCAGCGCACCGTGGCTTCGTTCGTTCTGGATCAGGTTAGCGACGGAGAAAGAAAAGTCCCGCAGTACCTGGTTCTGCTTACCGAGAACAAAGACGGCATGCCGTTCGACTTCAACCAAATTCGCGTCTTTACCTGGAACGTGAAGCGTCATCGCTATGAGACTGCTTACCGCGAGAGGAATCTCAACGGCGTCCTCCCCGCCACGGTTTCGCAGGAGAGCTTCGACAAGGAAGGTAATTTGCCGGTGTTCGTGATTCGCGTAAAAGACGACGCAGGAAAGGTGATTGAGCGTAAGTACAAGCTGAATACCCCGATTGTGCGTCGCGTGCTGGCCCCGGGAGAACAGAAAGAAGCGGCCACTCGCCAGTCAGTCCTAAGTCACAGGTCGTCGAAGCGAAGCAAAAAGAAGCACTAAAAAACTGACAACCGAGAACCAATGACTGACAACTGGAGAAAAAATCAGAAGAGAAATCAGAAGAGAAAGCCAGAAGAGAGACCGAAGATTAACGACCAATGACGAACGACCAACAAGAGAAGCTAGCGAAGATCGATCCTGGGCAGCGGCGGAGGTGCGGTACCCTCATCCAAAGCCCGCTGCCAATTCGAAATTGCCTGCAGTAGCCCTGCCACATGAATTCCCCCAAAACCTTCCGGATAGCGCGAGAGGTTGTGAAATGCACGCCGTAACACCGAGCGCGCCCCAACCAGGTTCCCGTTTCCGTGGTGGTAAAGCGCCACGGCGACTTGTATCAGCCCCTGCAGGAATTTCTTTTCGGGCATGGGGGCGGCACGCCAAGCGTCTTCGAGGATTTCGTGAGCCTCAAGGAAGCAGGCTTGATTGAACCGTTCGATACCCTGGCCATAAATGGCGTGATCCACACTGCATTGTGGCACATCGGAACTGCAGTACCGCCGACGTCAATTAATACCAAATATCATATGTGGTAAACCACATAACCTCCGCTTTCCGGTATGGAGCCCAGAACATAGTCTACAAATGACTGAAAACATTGCTTGTTATATTGCGATGTTTTGGAATATTAGTTGCTCCTAACTGTGTGGGCTCGGTGTGAACACTCCCAGTCTTTTGCGTTGTAAATCAACAGTTTAGTGTTATGTATCTTCCGTTCCTTCGATTAGTTGAAGCCGCGGATTCAGTCTCCAGGAGAAAAACGCATGTCTCGAAATACCAATCCTTTTAGAATTTTCGCGTTCGCGCTAGCTTTGTTGGTTGTTACGGCGATCGGCGTCGGAGCGGCCTTCGGCCAGGCAATTACCGGAAACGTTGTGGGTACGGTGGTCGATTCATCGGGCGCGGCTGTGGTTGGAGCCGACGTCAACGTGGTAAACGTCGCCACCGGCGTGGGCGCAAGCAACAAGACCAACGGAACGGGCGAATATCGCTTCGATAATCTTCTTCCGGGCACCTACAAGGTGACGGTCAAGTCGGCTGGTTTTCGCACCAGCGCAGTCTCGGTCGAGATCCGGCTGAACACCACCAGCACAGCGAACGCGAAGCTGGAGCCGGGCGCCAGCACCGAGACGGTGGAAGTTTCGGGCGAAGCCCCCATCATCGACACCACCACCACTCAGTTGCAGAACACGTTTGAAGGCAAGCAACTGCAGGATCTGCCTATCGCCAACCTGGGCGTTGCCACCAACGGACAAAATCTGGGAGTGATTAACCTCTCCCTGTTGGACGCTGGAGTTGGCAGCACGGGCGGCTTGGGCGCCGGCACTGGACCCTCCATCAGCGGCCAACGGCCCCGCAACAATAACTTCACGGTGGAAGGTGTGGACAACAACGACAAGGGTGTGACCGGTCCGCTCATCTACGTTCCACCAGATGCGGTTTCGAACTTCACCCTGCTGCAGAATCAGTTCAGCCCGGAGTTCGGGCACTCCACCGGCGGTCAGTTCAACCTCACGGTTGAGGGCGGCACCAATGCCTTCCACGGCCGCGTCTACGAGTACTTCCAGAACCGAAATCTGAACGCGGTGGATTACAACCTGGCCAACCAGGGTATCTTCACCAACCCGCGCTACGACAACAACCGCTACGGCGGACAGTTGGGCGGGCCGATTTTCAAGAACAAGCTGTTCTTCTTCGCCAACTTTGAATACAACGCGGTGGGCTTGGCCGCCGTACCTGGCTCGCCCGTTCTGGCACCGACGGCAGCTGGTTACACCACCCTGAACTCCATCCCCGGCGTGTCTGCCAACAACATCTCAATGTTGCAGCAGTACGCGGTTGCTCCAACCGCCTGCACTGCGGCCTCTTCGTCCTGTCCCGCGAGCGGCAACCTTACCGTCGGTGGAACCCCGGTTCAGGTCGGCATCCTGCCGATCGTAGCGCCGAACTACACCAACTACCGGGCGTTGACCACCTCGATGGACTACAACCTCAGCGATCGCGACCAAATCCGTGGACGCTACATCTACAACAAACTGGCGACGATTGATACCGGCGCTACGCTGCCGGTGTTTTACACGCCGCTTGTGCAGCCTTTCCACCTGGTCAACCTCAGCGAATATCACACCTTCTCGCCCTCGATTACGAACGAGTTGCGCCTGGGATACAACCGCACTGGCTTCAACTATGTTGTTCCTAATGCGGCTTTCAATGGCCTGGACGCGTTCCCCAACGTCACAATCGACAACCTGGGACAGCTCAACGTTGGCCCGGATCCGAATGCTCCGCAATATTCGACTCAGAACACTTACCAGGCAGTGGATAACCTGACCGTGGTCAGGGGTCCGCACACTCTGAAGTTCGGCTTCGAATACCGCAAGTCAATCTCGCCGCAGCTTTTCATTCAGCGTTCCCGCGGCGACTATGAATGGAGCTCGCTGGAAGGCTACGCCTTTGACCAGGTCCCCGACTTCGGCCAGCGCAGCTTCGGATCGGTCGGATATTCGGGAGACCAGCACGGAATTTTCGGCTTCGTCAATGATATCTGGAAGATCCGTCCCAACTTCAGCTTGAACCTGGGTGTGCGTTACGAGTACACCAGCACTCCGTTCGGCTGGACTCAGCAAGCCCTCAACAGCATCGCAGACGTGCCGGGTCTGATCACGTTTGGATCTCCGCAAGCGCCTACGAAAGACTTCATGCCGAGGGTTGGATTTGTGTGGTCGCCGGGTTCGAGCGGCAACACTTCGATCCGGGCCGGTTTCGGCATGGGCTACGATGTGCTTTATGACAACATCGGTTCGCTCGCTCGCCCGCCGCAAATCGGGTCGACCGCGAACTGTCCCGATCCGGTATGCCAGACGCCGTTCCTGGCTAATGGCGGAATCCCGCTCCAGCCCAGCAGCGGCATCACTGTACTGGATCAGGCGGACGCTCGCGCCAACACCTCGAGCTACCTGCCTAACAACGTGAAGTATCCCTACTCGGAACAGTGGAACCTGGGAATTCAGCACGTATTCAAGAGGGACTACACCGCTGAAATCCGTTATGTTGGAACCCGTGGAGTTGATCTCGACGCGCAAAACATCATTGACTTCCAGCCCGTCGCAACTCCGTCCCATCATTTGCCCACTTACCTGCAGAACCCTGGCCAGGCGGCGCTCGACGGACTGCCACTGACATTGGGCACTTTGCTGGACGAGCAAAACAACGGAGCATTCTTTGTTCCCGCGTACCTGAATGCGGGATTCGAAAGTCCGATCACGGCCTTCCTGCCGCTGGGCGCCTCTACCTATCACGGACTGCAGACCCAGTTGAACCGGCGGTTCACCAACGGCCTCCAGTTCCAGGCGGCCTATACCTTCAGCCACATGATCGACAATGGCACGGCTGATTTCTTCTCCACCGTTATCGCCCCGCGCCGGCCGCAGAACTTCCAGGACCTGGCATCGGAGCGCAGCAATTCGTTGCTGGATCACCGGCATCGCTTCACTCTTTCCACCATTTACGACATGCCGTTCTTCAGCAAGAGCACCAGTTGGCTGGAACGCAATCTCCTGGGTAACTATGAGTTCGGCACTATCTTTACCTGGGAAAGCGGCCAGTGGGGCACGGCACAGAGCGGAGTCGATACCAACCTGAACGCCGATTCGGCTCCCGATCGGCCCATCTTCAATCCAGCGGGCACCCCCGGCGTAGGCAGCGACATCCTTAATCTCTGCAACAGCAGCCTGCCGGCGGGTCACTTGTGCAACAACGATCCTGATACCACCTTCGATCCGAGCCCCTACGTAGTTGCGTATCAGGCGGTAAATCCCAACGCCCAGTACATCGTCGGCGGGCAGGGCGCGCTGTCGAATACACCGCGCAGCACCATCAGCACGCCTCCGATCAATAACTGGGACATTACCCTAGCCAAGCACATCGCGATCACCGAGCGCGTCCGGATTGACTTCACGGCGGGCCTGCTGAACGCGTTCAACCATCCACAATTCGTTACTGGCAGCCCTGACCAGGCGCTGTCATTCTCAGTCACTGGCGGAGAGAGAAATTACCTCATTCCGAGCAAGCCGAACTTTGAGAATGCCAAGGCGAGCTTCCCGAGCAATGCTCGCCAAATGGTGCTTGCTCTTAAGCTGGTGTTCTAGGAACGCAGTATTCAATCAGGGGCCCGGCAGCGGGCCCCTTTTTTATTTCGCCTCGCTTTTATCTGTCCTTACTCGCTTGGCCTGACCCAACATCGAGATGCTGTTGTGTGCTGCGTGCCGTCGGGCAGATTGCACGCGCACCCCGCTGTTTTCTCCTCGCCTGCTATGGAAATCGAAACATGCTTCTCCATATCTTCGTAGAGTGACCAAAGTACCGTTGCCTCCGCAGATTCGCGTCTCGGCTTAACACTTTTAGAATAAGTCACTTCACAAAGACACCCGGACTGGCCAGAAAACTGCCCTGCGATCTTGTATTCACCCTGTTGTAAAGTTGGCTGAGTGTCGTGCAGTTTCCCGCCAAGCATTATTTGTAATCGCGATTTGCTAAAGCAGGTCCGGTGTAGAGGCCCCAGGTCTAGGGACTGAAGACAGGAGAAAAGAAATGCGAAGACTGAGATTTTTTTGGGGAAGCATTGTTCTGTTGCTGACCGCGACGTTTGCCATGGCCCAGGCCGGTTCGATCCAGGGCACGGTGAGCGATACCGCCGGTGCGGTCGTGCCGGGCGCAGAGATCACAGTCCGAAGTTTGGCCTCCAACCTCACCCGCACTGCCACCAGCAGCGGTACCGGCACATTCAGCATTCCCAATCTCGCGGTTGGCAGCTACGAAGTCACCGTGCAGGCGCCAACCTTCAAGACCTTCCACGCGGCGGATGTTCAGATCTCGGTAGCCCAGGTGGTTTCACTGAATCCTCAGCTTGAGCCCGGAGCCGTTTCCGAAGAGGTCCAGGTGCGCGGCGATCAGATCCCGGACATTGACCTGGAGACTTCCCAGGTCAGCAATCTGGTGGATGAGCAGAAGATCAAGGAACTGCCGCTGATTACGCGCGATCCCTATCAGTTGATCCTGCTTTCGCCGGGAACTTCACAAACTGACAGCCTGGGTGGCGGCTTTTCGGTGAATGGAGCCCGCGACCGGAACAACAACTTTCTGCTTGACGGAGTGGACAACAACGACACTGGAGTGCCCGGCATCGCCGGCGGCGTGCTCAATGCGAATCCCGACTCCACGCAGGAATTCCGCGTCATTACCGACAACTTCAACGCCGAGTTCGGCCGCAATAATGGCGCCATCATCGACGTGGTCACCAAAG
The DNA here is from genome assembly GCA_036265205.1 of Terriglobales bacterium. Taxonomy (GTDB): domain Bacteria; phylum Acidobacteriota; class Terriglobia; order Terriglobales; family Acidobacteriaceae; genus JAIQFF01. The sequence continues at coordinate 1,366 of DATAPL010000004.1, read as the reverse complement.
GCGGCACCAACAAATTCCACGGCGGGGTTTACGAGTTCGGCCGCTGGAATAGCTTTGGCGGGGCGCGCGACTGGTTCAATCCTTCCAGCCAGGGCCCGATGAATCCTTACGTCCGCAATCAATTTGGCGGCTCCATCGGCGGACCCATCCGCAAAGACAAGACTTTCTTTTTCTTTAACGAGGAGGTCGAGCGTTTTCGCACCACCTTGACCAACACGGCTACGGTTCCCACCCCGGCCTTCAAAACCGGGGTCTTCACCTACACCGATGCGACCGGAGCGCAGCATCCCATTGACCTGACTGCCGCCGACACCCAGGGCGACAATCCCTTCGACGTGCCACTCGATCCGACCATGCAAAAAGTGTTCTCGCTATATCCGAATCCAACCGTTTCGAACGGTGATGGATTCTCCGGGACACTGTTCTTTCCCAGTTCTTCCGCGACCAACGTCTATTCCTCGACCGCGAAAATCGATCACCACTTCACCGATCGCCAGATTCTGAGCCTGCGCTACGGTTATGATTACTTCACCGATCCTGACCCAGGCCACGCCGCGATTCTGCCGGGCGGAGTTGGTGCGGTGGGGGAGAAGGCCATCACCCAAGGCCTGAGCGCGCAGCTGACTTCGACTCTGAATACGAATCTGCTCAATAACTTGCAGTTCGGCTGGAACCACATCAATGTCGGCTTTACCTGCGGTGGCCTGAACGTGCTGGACAGCCCCGGAGGTCTCGACCAGTTTGGCAATGGTCGCGACTACGGCATGAGCCCCTTCACCAGCTTCGGCTGCACGGCCCTGGGCGCAGACGATCAATTTCGTAGGACCGGGACAACCAGTTACACCGACACCCTGAGCTGGGTTCACGGCAGCCACACCTTCAAGTTCGGCTTTGATTTCCGCGACATTGGTGAGAGCGGAGCCCTCAATTTCAACGCCCGCCGCCAGGTGACAACCAACGCGATATTTTTGTTCGGCAGTGACTTTCTCGGACTCAGCGACAACATTCCCGGCGGCGCGGAGCCCATTCAGGACGCGGCACTCGCGCTCTGGGGTTTCGTGATTCAGGACCAGGAGGCTCAGTTCTTCAACAAGAACCAGGATCCCGAGGCGACCAACAACAAGTTTTTCCGCCAGCACGAATATGACTGGTTCGGTCAGGACACGTGGAAAGTTCGCCGTAATCTGACCTTGACGCTGGGGCTGCGCTACCAGCTGAACGGAGTGCCTTACGAAGAAAATTCCAACGTCTCGAACCTGTTGACCGATCCGGCGTCGTTTCCGGTGGTCTTTTCCATCGTAGGTCCTGGAACTGGAAAGTCTCTGTATCATACCGACTATTCCAACATCGAACCTCGAGTCGGATT
>DATAPL010000003.1:0-1541 GCA_036265205.1 Terriglobales bacterium | reverse complement strand
CTGCGGCTGAAAGGTTTCATGGGGCCTCCCCGGGGAGACCGTAGCATAGGCGGCGGCAGGCTCGGAATGCAAGAGCGGCTGACCCGGCGGCGTCGCGCAGCAAGCCCTAACAGGATGCTGAAAAAAGGTTCGTGACAGGCTTTACGACAAAAACAACTTCGCGTCATAATGTTTAGAGATTATGCGCGGCCAAGACACCCAACAAAGCACGATGTTCAGCTACCTCTCGCCAGAGGACCGAGTGCCCCAGGACCACCCGCTGCGGCGCATGCGGCCTCTGGTGGATGTGGCTCTGAAGGCACTCTCTCCCGCATTTGATGAGATGTACTCAGCGGTCGGTCGACCGTCCATCGCACCGGAGAAGTTACTCAAGGCCTTGCTTCTGCAAGTCCTATATACAATTCGCAGCGAGCGGCTTTTGATGGAGCAACTGGGGTATAACCTGTTGTTCCGCTGGTTCGTCGGTTTGAATATGGATGAGCCGGTGTGGGTGCCCACGGTGTACAGCAAGAACCGCGACCGGTTGCTGGCCGGCGACGTCGCGGAGAAGTTCTTCGCCAAAGTGTTGGACCAGGCGCGTGCAGCCGACTTGCTCTCCGATGAGCACTTCAGCGTAGATGGGACCTTGATCGAAGCGTGGGCAGGCCAGAAGAGTTTTCAGCGAAAAGATGGTGGCGACCAAACGCCGAAGGACGATCCTGGCAACCCGACCGTGGACTTTCACGGCGAGAAACGAAGCAACGACACCCACGAATCTACGACGGACCCGGATTCACGGTTGGCGCGGAAGAGCGGCGGGCATGAAGCCAAGCTGGCGTACTGCGGCAACATCATCATTGAGAACCGTCATGGGCTGGTGGTAGACACGGAACTGTTGCAATGCAACGGGACTGCGGAGCGGGATGCGGCGATGCTGATGGCGGAGCGACTGGAAGGCATCGAGCGGGTCACGCTCGCCGGGGACAAAGGTTACGACACGAGGGACTTCGTGAAAGAGATGCGCGGCATGAAGGTGACTCCGCACGTAGCGCAGAATGTGAAACGGAGTGGCGGCAGCGCGATCGACGGTCGGACAACGAGACACGCGGGATATGAAATCAGTCAACGCAAGCGGAAGCGAATTGAGGAAGTGTTCGGTTGGATGAAGACGGTCGGGATGTTGCGGAAGACGCGGCATCGAGGGGTATTCAAAGTCGGGTGGGTCTTTAGCTTCACGGCCGCCGCTTACAACCTCGTGCGTATGCGGAATCTGCTGACACCAGCAGTTCAGCCCGCATAAGTCGAGGGAGAGGTGTGCCCAAAATCGCCAAATGGCGAAGTTGGGCACTCTCAATGACTTACGAAAACGTGAGTTTTGCAGGGAATTTCGACGGAAATCAGATTGAAAACTAGCTAGAACGCTGCCGGAACTGGTTTTTCAGCAGCCTGCTAGGTCGTTCGCCGAGGGGAACGCTGTCCCGGTGAGGTCGAGGCGTCCGGGCAACCGGGCAGTGAGCAGAACCGCGGCACCAATCCAATAGGGAAGCTTCGTCATGAGAATA
>DATAPL010000002.1:0-315444 GCA_036265205.1 Terriglobales bacterium | reverse complement strand
GATAGTTCCGCTTATCGACCAGCGTTACATTCACCGGCGCGTTACGCAGAGCACGGGCCGCAGAGAGTCCTCCGAAGCCGCCACCGACGATGATCACCCGAGGTAGCATCACCTACACCACTATGTCAGAGTCGTCTCATGAGATGAGACATGATTTCAGTTCGATTGCTTAAACTTCACGCGCGGCAGACCGGGGAGAGAATGCGATCTGCCGCGCGCGAGAATTCAGGCTGCCTTGTGAGTTTGCAGCTGAGTCAGCCAGGTTTCGAAACGAGTTTCGCCGAGTCGTGCGTCATTTCCCGGAAGCAATGTTTTCTCGCTGATTTTCGCGCCACTATATAGTGCGTGCGGATCAGCAATGACTTCGCGCGGATCGTTGAGCGAGGCCAACCGCCGCCGCACGAGTTCATCGATGCGGAACTGTTCCGGGCCTCCAATTTCGACGGTGCCGTTCACCGGCGGTCCGACGGCAATGTTTGCCAAGGCGGCCGAAACATCGTCGGCAGCCATGGGCTGGAAGAGTGCAGACGGCAACACCGCCTTGCCGCCGACCATGGAAATGTCGGCGAGGCCTTTGACGAATTCGAAGAACTGCGTCGCCTGGACACTCGTGTAGGGGAGTGTTGAGCTTTTGATCATCTTCTCCTGAGCGATCTTGGCCCGGAAGTAACCGCTTTCGGACAGCCGGTCGGTCCCAACAACCGATAACGCAACGTGATGTCCTATCCCTTCGGCCGCTTCATAGCCAAGGAGGTTACGAGTCGAGGTCTCAAAGAAATTCAGCACTGCTGCATCCTCCCAGGAGGGAGAGTTCGATACGTCAACGACTACCGAGGCGCCTTTCAACGCTTCGGCCAGTCCCTCGCCCGTCAGACTGTTGACCCCTGTGTTGGGCGCTGCCGCTAGTGCTTCATGCCCGTGCTCGCGAAGCTTGTTGACGAGCTTAGATCCGATAAGTCCAGTTCCGCCGATCACTACGATTTTCATAATTATCTCCTTCATTCTTAAGAATTCTTGGCCGCTCTTGATTCAATGTTTGGCATTGGGTATCCGGCTGTCTTTTCGACAGAACTGCGACAATGGGATCGGTTTGGGAGCGATCATGCCTGCTTGGCCTTAGCCCGCTCCGCATTCGCGTCACAAAACTGCAGGGGTGGTAGCTTGGTAGACTTCAACACTTTTGGTAGAAGCCCAATACACAGGCCATACACCTGCATCCTTGTGCGCAGCAATACAGTCTTTACCGTATTCAGGGCGGTTCCTGCGTTGCGAATATATCCATGACGTACTTCTGTTTGGCCAAAAGCACTCTCAACACCACCCGCATTTTCCACAGCATTCTCGGGTGGGTTGCTAAGCGGGGCGGCGAGGACGCACGAAAACCGCAGTCTTCTGCACCAATGACCACGAGCGAGTTCACCGTCAATGATTCCGCGAACGCGCGTGGTGGCGCCGTGATCGCGCAGTTATATTGGCCAGGATAGCCCCCGATATCACTTCTCGCCGTTCGGGTGCGCTTCAGACACAGCACTAAGACTTGTCGTTCCCAATCCTTTCGATATACCCTCTGGTACTAAACTGCGAGTCGAACGGATGACTTCGCCAGAGTGGCGCCATGAAGGAAACAACCGCCGATGACTTGGAACGGTTCCGGAGCGGCGCAGCGAAGTATGCAGCTTACCTCGAGACGCCCGTGGGCCGGCTGCGTCTCGACCTCAGCTTTGCCAACCTGCAGGACTTTCTGCCGCCTGCAACACGGCCTTTGTCCGCTCTGGATATCGGCGGCGGCACAGGCGACATGGCGGTGCGCCTGGCGCGTCTTGGTCTTCACGTCACCTTGCTGGATGCGTCTGCCCCAATGCTGGATTTCGCAAGCTGTGCCGCGCGGGAAGCAGGCGTGATCGGGAGCATCGCACTGAAACAGGGCGATGCCGCGCAATTGGAAACCCTGTTCCCCGGCGAGTCGTTTGACGTAATTCTTTGCCACAATATCCTGGAATATGTTGACGACCCGTCTGCGGTATTGCGCAATGCGGCCCGCGCCTTGCGAGACCCACCGAGCATAATCTCGGTTTTGGTACGCAACCAGGCAGGTGAAGTGTTAAAGGCCGCGATGGACGGGGACCTGGCCACGGCAGAGCACAATCTTACCGCGGAGTGGGGACATGAGTCGCTCTACGGAGGACCGGCGCGGCTATTTACGCCTGAGAGTCTGCAAGCCATGCTGCACGAATCGTCACTCGCGATAACTGCAGAGCGTGGCGTTCGGGTCATCTCAGATTACTTGCCGCCGGGAATTTCAAGGAACGACGAGTACGGGCGGATGTTTGACCTGGAGCGCAAGCTGGGCAGAAGATCAGAATTTGCTGCAGTCGCCCGCTACACGCAGCTTCTTGCACATCGAGCAGGTCCGGCGATGAAGGACGGTGCATGAACAACCTCATAGCCCAAACTTCGCCGTCTGGATCGGGCATAACACCGGATGCCGGCATTTCGCTCGGGCTCGGGCTTACCAATGAGTGCAATCTCGCCTGCTCCTTCTGCTACCGCGATCCAACACGCGCTGATCGCCTTTCCCTGGATCAAGTGAAAGCAGTTGTGCAGTGTCTGCCCGTGCGGTCGGTGAATCTCGGCACCGGCGAGAACGGAATGCATCCTGACTTCAAGGCGATCCTGACCTATCTGCGAACGAAACCGGTCAAGCTCACCATTACTTCCAACGGCCATAGCGTTGCCGTTCTCGAAGACAATGAACTACGTGCCTTCCATGACATCGAGTTCTCTCTCGATTACCCAACGCAAGAAGAACAGGACGCGCAACGCGGAGCCGGCAATTGGGAGTTGATTCGGCAGCAGGCAGATCGGTGTGTGAAGCTGCATATTCCTGTAACCATCATCGCCGTCATGATGAAGTCGAACTACCTCCGGCTGGCGGACGTGGCGCGAGTCGCCAAAAAGTTTGACGCCCCCTTGCGAGTGAACGTCTACCAAGCCGTGCGATCGGACATTTACGCCCTGAGCTATGAAGAATATTGGGAAGGCTTCCGCCGCCTCTTTGAGGAAACCGACGTAATCGCGATTGGCGAGCCGCTGGTTCGGGCCATGGCGGGGCTTCCACCTCTCCGCGGCGGTTGCGGCGTGAGCACGGTGCGAGTGACGCCGAGCGGAACGACACAACCCTGCGTCTATTGGCCAGGATCCGGAGAGCCGCTTTCAGATCTGATCTCCGCCGGCGCTAACGTTCTGAACTCGACCCCCTTCGAGCAGACGCGGACACTTCCCGAAGCCTGCAATCCGTGCGAGTTCCGCGATGCATGCCACGGCGGATGTGCCGGAAGGCGTCGCCTCCAGGGCGCGCTACTCGAACCTGATTCTTATTGTCCGATCATTCGGGGCGAGCGCACCCGGCTGCGGATTCGCATGGCGGCTGACCGCGATCTGCCCAAACTCGGCAGTTCCTGCACGACAGTCGTGATCGCCAGGTCAGGCTGATTCCTAAACAGTTCGGGGGTGCCCACTCAAGCCAAAGGCGGGACTTGAGTGGGCCACTCTCGAGAGTTCTGGGCATTAGTCTGTGCAGTTTATTGCGCGGGCATCCACTTATCCGAGCCCGTCAGCTTGACCGCCACGTCCGAAATAAAGATGTGCAGGGGCTTGCCATCGGCGAAGCCGCGATGCTCGGTTGAGAACAGAATCGGACCTGCTTTTTTGTAGCCTGTCCACGTTGCCAGGACGCGGCTCGGCGGTTTTGCCCCGCCGCGGTGGTAGACAAAGTACTCGACGCGGTTCTCTTTACCGACGTAGAGGTCCCAGGTGTCGCCGGGGGTGTAGCCGCCATCCGCGGGATACTTTATGGGAAGCAGCTCGGCCATGCCGGGGCCCACCGGCAGGTTGAACTTGCCTTGATCGATCGCGCTGGCGCTCTTGTCCCAATAAGCATGGAAAGGGAACAAGGCCCAATAATTATCGTTGATGAAACTCGGGTCGACTTCCTTTTTCACGGCGTCAGTTTGGGTGCTGAGATCGGTGCGTACATACGAAACGTTGACCGGCTTGCCGTCTTTGTCCACGCCTTCAAAAGTCACCTTGCCAGTCTTGGGCTCCCACTCCCACTTGTGGGCGGCTTTGAAGAGCCCGGCAATTTCTCCGTTCCAGGTGTAGCGGATACCCTCAACTTTGTCCCACGAATCGATACCGAAGGTCTTGGCGACCTGATCGAGCAATGGCGCGCGCTGCTGGGCCCGGGAGTTCGGAGCCAGAGCCAGCACTCCGCAAAGCAGAAGACTCATCATGGTCAAACGGCGGATGTTTGTCATAGAGGTCGCTCCTTTAAAGCTCAAAAGAATAGCGTCAGAGATGATGGGCCGAATGTTAAAGATGCGTGAATTCCCGGGTCAAGCACCAACAACCTCGGACGACGTCGTTGGTTTCATGGCGCGGCTGACCGCGCGATGCGCCGCAAGGCGAAAATCGCGGCAGCGATTCCCAGGCATCCGTATTCCAACATCATGACCCAACCAGGAAGCGATCCCCACGGATGCCCAAGCGCGCGCCAGTGCCACATAATGTAAACGGGGGTGATGCTCACAGTCCAGAGGATGATCAGCAGCGTCGACGCCGACGTCAGAAAGGGCAGCAGCCAGAGAAGATACCAGGGGAAAACGACGGGTGCACAAAAAAGAGATGCTGCCATGGGCCAAACAAATTGAGACCAGGCAAACTGGTCCGGAGACAACTCCGGCGCTTTGCTTCTTATTCTTTGCCAGGATGCAGTGACTAATCCGGCCAGCACGGCGAGGCCAGCCAGCAATTGCGGAGATGCCACTCGAGCAAGCGCCGCAAACACGGGACCATTAAAGCGGAAAGTCTGCACATACGTTCCCAGCGAGCCGATCGGAATGCGGCCAGCGCTAACCAATGAATGGTTAAAGAGTGAAAGATTGAGGAATGGCACGTACAGAAGCACGACCACGGCCGCCGCCAGCACCGCATCGCGAATGCGAATCCGCTTCCAGTAGAGAGGCAAGAGTACGACGGGCAGAAATTTCACTGCAATCGCCAACCCGAGTGCGACGGCCGCAATCGCCCGCCATTTCCGCACCAGCGCAGCGACGGACACCACCAGCAATAGCGCGCCAACAATATCAATGTGACCACTTCCCGCCACCTCAACGGCCAGCAATGGGTTCCAGGCAAACGCCAGAACCAGGTGTGCTTCCTGCCGGGTCCAACTCAAGACTTCCAGCAATACGGAAACAATTGCTAATTCGCAAATCACGAATGCTATCTTCAGCGCAAAGGAGGACTCTTGAATCGCGGTAACGGCGCGAAAGAAAAGCTGCGCTCCCGCTGGATATGGGCTCGACAGATCCGGGTTGTTCAGGTTACGGGTTGCCGGAGTATGCAGCTCACTAACTGCAGGATCGCTGGGAATTACAAGATAGGGGTTGTAGCCGAGCCGCTGCAGCCGTCCATCCCAAACGTAGCGATGAATATCATCATCGGGGCCCGGGGGCAGCCGGAGAAATTCAACGTGCCAAACGGCAGCAAGTACGAGTCCAATGACGATGACGCGACGCGGAAATGCAGGTGTGGTGCGAAATTGTTCCGAGTGAAGCCGAATGGTGCCCGCCCCGCGAAAAAATTCGCGGATCGCCAGAAGATAGGCGATGCCTGCGACGGTCAAAGAAGCCATGAAGTATGGTCCGCCCCGGTCGCTGAAGTTGCGGGAGCAAATGGTTAGCGCCATAAGCAAGATGGCGCCCAGTCCGTAGGTTCTCCACTCGGAGGTAAGCTTCACAATGCTCCGCTGCTGGTTCTTGACTGGGCGGTCGCAGACTCCCAGCGTTTAAGCCACCGCGCGGTGCGGGGCGCCCTGGCCGGGGCCAGCCGCAGCTCCCCTGCCAGGCGAGTCAGGTCGTCAGCCACATCAATGTCGTAAAAAGGAGCTGCGGAACCGACCGACAGCCCGAGAGCTCGTGCACGCCCCCGGAGTCTTTCCAGCGCGCTGCTGGTACCCATTCCATCGCCTGCGAAAAGCCCGGGATGCGAGGCCTTCGCCCCCACGAGATAGTAGCCGCCATCGTGCGTTGGTCCGACGATCAAGTCGGTTGCAGCCAGCGTTTCGAACGCGTCTTCGAGGACAGAACGAGGCAGATGTGGGCTGTCGCTGTTGAAGGCAATCACTCGCCGTTGCTTATTCTCTGCGAAGTGGGCAAACACTGAAGTGAGGCCTGCGGCAAGGCCGTCACCTTTCTGGGCGATGACGCTCACTTCGCGGCCTGGCTGTTCACTTCTTGACCATCGTGCCAGGTCGTCCACGTCGGAGTCCGGACACATGATGGCAACTTCCACACCGCTCAATGACCGCGCCAGAGCCAGCGTGTCATCCAGAAGGCAGGAATAGAACTCGGTGACAGTTTCAGGAGAGAGGCTGGGGGCCAGGCGGGTTTTGACCGCGCCGGGACGCGGTGCTTTAGCCATGATGACCAGCACGCGCCCGCTGTCTGAAGGGCGCACCGGCTTCTGGCTTGCAGATTTCATAAATCGTTGGGGCAATAATATACGACGGATGCCCCATTCAAGCCGGCCGCGATGCCCCGGTTCTCCGACTTCGAAAATAGTAGCGCACGATCAAACTGAGAATGAACCATCCAGCGCCAATCGTGCCCTTCAGCGTGCCGCTGATCTTGGACTTTCCGATACGCGGGTAGTAGCTAACCGGAACTTCAACCACGCGGAATCCGGCCAGGGTGCCTTTGAGAATCATCTCAACCGCCCAGCCATAAGTGGTTTCTTCGAGCGCGAGTGCGCGCAGGACATGTGCCCGGCCGGCGCGAAACGGACCGAGATCACTGATGTTTAGACCATAAAGCAGCTTGATCAAACTGGCGGCCAGACGATTACCAAACGCCTGGTGCCAGGGCAATGCCTCGGCAGAATTCCGCCCGTGCAGGCGGGAACCAAGTGTGATGTCTGCGGCCCCTTCAATGATCGGAGCCAAGAGAATCGGCAGTTCGGAGGGACGGTCGCTATAGTCGCCATCCAGAAACACAACCACGTCAGGGGAATTTGCCACAGCCAGACCGGTGAGGCACGCTCGCCCATAACCACGGCGGGGTTCCTGAATGACTCGGGCTCCCATTTTTGCGGCGATCTCTGGCGTTCCATCAGTCGAGTTGCTGTCAACTACGATGACCTCAGTCGCGAGATCGGAGGGAAGGTCCGCTAGAACCAGCGCAATCGACTGGGCTTCATTGTGGGTAGGAATGACGACGGACACTCGCACGTGGGTTTTGCCTGATCACCACCACGGAGAAGATGGCGAGCGTTGCGACAGCCACGCGTCAACGCCCCAAGTCCGGCCGGCGCGTCCGATTGCGAGCCCGAGACATGCCAGCACCGGAACCAGCAGTTCCCATATCCACGCGGTGCCAAGCTCCGAAATCCAAAGGCTGCCGAGGAACAGGAAAGCCACAAACGCGACCGGCCGGGTAAGCAGGCCGATGACGAGCAGGATGCCGAGAGAGATCTCGGTCAGTCCCTGCATGGGTGCCGCCATCGCGGCGTGGCTTTGCGCCAGCGCCATCACCGACTTCCAGATATTCGGCGCGTGACTGGCTTTAAGGTAGTAACCGATCAGCCCCGAGTAACCCGCCGCGGTGTAGAGGCCTTTCCCCAGATTCTCGAAAAAGACCGATACGAACATCGCGCCGATAGTCACGCGCACGATTGCCAGGCCGATTGCTGCCCGGGATTGGTGGGTCAATTTGGTTTCGTCACTCCGCAGTGAGGTCGCGGTGGTTGTCATAGGGAACCTCGTGCAGGGGATGCTATACCAGATATTCGGCTGGCTTCAAATCTTGTCTCAGGGAAGCTATCGGCAGTGGCGGTTTTGATCACGTCGGCACAGACTCACACGGAGGACTTAAACCTGAAAGGGCCGCGAACGCAAGGCTTGGCGTGTAGCGTTTCTCTATGTTTCTATGTCATGTTTCTATGTCTCCGTGGTGAAAAGTCACTGAGCTTCCGGTTGCGCCCGAAATGTCTCGTCATGAGGAATGAGAACCGCCTCGCATCGGAAAGATGTAGCGTCCAAACAATTGTTTTAGAATCGAGTTCATTATGTGTAAACGGCTCAGTATAGTTTTCCTTCTCCTGCTGCAATTCTGCTGTTTACGCGCCAACTCGCAGACTACAGCGACGCAACCGTCCGGGCATCGTAAAACGAGTACGCCGTACACCGGCGATCTTTCAATCTTTGAATCGCCAGGCAGAGACGAAAGGCTGCAGATCGGCCGTGTGATGGATATTCTGGGGATAGGCCCCGGCAAGAATGTCGCCGATATCGGAGCAGGGTCCGGTTGGTTTACAGTCCGTGCAGCGAAACGTGTGGGGGTAAACGGCACCGTTTACGCGGTCGATATTAATCCCCAAGCGATTCGTTACATTGAGTCCAGAATCCAGAAAGAGAACCTGCAGAACATCAAACCGGTATTGGGTAAACCGGATAATCCGCTGCTGCCTGCCAAGGTGGACGCGGTGCTGATGTTGAAGACGTATCACGAGGTGGCTGACCCGGTAAAGCTGTTGCGTAACCTGCGATCATCCCTGGCCGCAGGCGCCAGGGTGGGAGTGATCGATCGTAACGGGAGCGGTGAAGACCACGGCGTGGCTCGAGTTATTGTGATTCGAGAAGCAAACGAAGCCGGCTATCAGTTGCTGGAGCAGGAAGACTTCGTGAAAGATGGGATGGATTACTTTCTAGTCTTCGGAGCAAAATAGACTCCAGCCAGAGACCGGCTATGGAACAGTCCGCGGCGGCCGAACACGAGCACGGTAAGCTAATGAAGGCGGATTTAACGGGCGCAAGGTCGCCGGGCCGGATGATTTTGCGTTTGTGGTCCGGACGATTCGAGTGGGCGCTGGCGCTAATCTGCTCAGTAATACTCTTCGCGACTTCGCTCGTCGCTCAGGCCAATCATGGGTCGGCGACAAAAGAGCCGGGTTCGCTGATTCACAGTCCACTTCCACCTGTTCCGGACGATCGGGTCACCGGTCCGGATAAAGCCGCCTTCGCAACCCCTGCTGATGACGAATCTTGTTTCATGTGGCCGCTTACCGGAGTCCACTCTCCCCTTGCGGGAGTAACCTCCCTGGCGGTGCCCGGTCAGGCTCAAAAACATTTTCGGCGGGCCTGCAATGAGGCAAGTAACAAGAAACTGGCAAAGGCCGAAGATCATCTGCGCAGCGCTCTTGGTGCAGACGAGAAATATCCCGCAGCGTGGGTACTGCTTGGGCAGGTTTTGAAGGGGCAAGGCAAGCCGGAAGACGGCCGCCAGGCCTGTTCCCGGGCGCTGGGAGTTGACCCAAACTATCTTCCGGCTGATCTCTGCCTTGCCGATCTGTATGCGACCGAGCAAAGATGGGAAGAGATGCTGCGCTTTGCCAACGTTGCCGTGGCGCTTGATCCAGGCAACGAACCTCACTCCTATTTCTACGCTGCGGGAGCACTCTTTGGACTGCATCGGCTGGCCGATGCAGAGAAGAGCGCGTTGAAGGCGGTCGAGATCGACAAGATGAAGCGCGAACCCCGGGCACACTTTCTGCTGGCTCAAATCTATGAAGTCGAACATAAGCCTGTTGCTGAGGCCGCCCAGTTGGTGGAATACCTTAAATCTGTCACGGACCCGCAAGAGGTTACGATGGTCAGGAAATACCTGGCTGAGCTCACAGAAAATCACAACAAGTAGCGATCCGCAGCGAGAAGCAGATTGTGCCGCAGGAAAGCTTCGCTAATCAGATCCTTGTCGTATTCGGACTTCGACGCGACGGTTATAGGCCCGCCCGCTATCGGTAGTATTGGATTCTAGAGGCGTCGCGGATCCCGCTCCGATGGTGCTTAAACGCGAGGCCGCGATGTGATACTCCTCGACCAGCACGTCTTTGACCGCGACCGCTCGGCGCATGGAGAGTTCCTGATTGTAAGACTCCAGTCCGGAGGCGTCGGTGTGACCTTCGAGGATCGCGGTCGACTGCGGGTTGGCGTCGAGAAGCTCCGCAATTCTCTGCAGAGTGATGTCGTACTTCCCGGAAACCACGGAGCTGTCGCCATCGAAGAAAATGGCCTTCACATTTTCCTGCGGAGTAGCGGCCGCGCTCGCGGGCGATTGAGGGAAGTTGCGGACGATTACCTCAGGACCATCGTCTGCATTGGAAACGGGTTTGCGGGATCTGGTAAGCGGCGCGTCCAAAACTGGAGGATCCTGGGAGCGCTGTGGTTGCGTCATGGCCGCCACGTTCTCTTCCGCTTGACCGAGGCCGCGGACGCGTAGTCCGTGGCCCAGTAGGACGCCAGTGCCCACCGCGGCAGCCACGAGGAGAACCCACAAGGCTCTTTTTCCGAGCGCAACGCGCGATCCGGCGCTGGGCAATACCGGGGTTGCGCCTGATCGTCCGTTCGAGTGTGACTGCGCGACCACCGCCTGCTGATAGCTTTGTTTGGTATCGTCAACGATTACTCTTTGGTTATCGACACTGAGCAGCGACGAATGCTCGACCGGTTCTGCAACGGACGTCATCACACCGCCCTGGTTCACGTTAGACTGCAGGAGCCCCGTTGACCGTGAGGATTGTTGAGTGCGGATGGGTGCCGGCTCGAGCCGGTCGGCGGCGACCAGCCCCCTATACCCGGGTCCAATCACCGGGTGAACGGAACCTGCAACCTCTGCAAGCACGTGATCCAGGTCAAGATCCTGGGCAGCTTCCTTGACCGCGCGCTCGTCGACCCTTCGGGCGTTTTGCGCGAAGGCCAGCATCATGGCATTGAAGCAGAGCGTGTTGATATTGCGCGGAATGCCGTGGCCGCTGGACCAGATGAGTTGCAGCGCAGCCGTGGTAAAAAACTCAGGTCCGCGATAGCCCGCGACCGTCAGACGATGACTGAGGTACGCCCGCGTTTCATCGAGCTTGAGGGGGCTGAGGCGGGCGACCGTCGAAACCCGCTGCCGTAACTGTTGTTGCTCGGGCTGCGCCAGTTTTCTGGCCAGCTGGGGCTGTCCGGCTAACACAATCTGCATCAGCTTGGAGCGGGCGGTTTCGAAGTTGGAAAGTTGCCGCAAGGTTTCCAGCAGACTGTCTTCCAGGTTTTGCGCCTCGTCGACAATCACGATCACGCGCTTCCCAGTGTGGGCTGCATCCGACAGCAGATGATTGAGCTGCCCGTACATTTTCGCCTGGCTGGTTTCTGTGGAATCGCTCTTCAGTTCGATTAGCAGGGATTGGAGAAACTCCCGGGGGTCGTGCTGCTGCTGAAACAAGAAGGCGGTCCGGGAATCGTTGAAGCGTTCGAGGAAGTTAAACAGCAGGGTGGTTTTGCCCATGCCGGGTTGAGCCACCAGTACCTGGAAGCCGAAGCCGCACTGGATGCCGTTTACCAGGGAAGCCAGGGCCTCGCGATGGGTGTGGCTGAGGAAGAGAAATCGCGGATCCGGCGTAACTCCAAAGGGGTTTTCGCGAAGACCGAAGTGGCGAAGAATCAGTTCATCGACAGAGTGCGACATGGGGGCCCAGTACCTTCCCTGCAAACCGAGCGCCAATCGCCGTGTTTGGCGGCACAATAAGTCGAATCGAATCAAGGCCAGATGCGGGCTTTAGAGCCGCGCTGCGAAAAGAAGATGCAACATCTTGCGAATGGGCTCACCGGCTGCATCAAGGGTGCAGATTATTGCAGACTGAGGCTACCGGGGCGTCCTATCACGTAGGGGCCCGGGCGGAAATAATCCTCCGAACTCCTTGCTGGTAGCGGAAAGTGCTCGAGTCACGACGGCCGCAAAAAGGTCAGCCGCCGCATCGCTTTCCCCCTTCAATATTCATTTTTCGTCATCGACATTTTGGCTATCGCAATTCTTGCCGCCCAATCCGATCTGCCATCTGCGACACATCATTTCCGGGAATGGATTAAAATTCCCGGGAACGGAGCGGCGTTCAGAGGCTGTCGCTCTGCCGATCGCGGGCAAGGAGTTGTCGATGAAACAGGAGTGGAAGCAGGTTGTTTGTCTCGGGCTTTTGAATCTGGTTTTGGTGCCGTCGTCTCCTTTGCTGGCCCAAAATAAATCCCAAAACAAAGTTGAGAAGCCGGCGGCGCCCATGATGCTGAAAGTGGGCGACACTGCTCCGGACTTCACTCTGCTTGCCTTTGATGGCAAGGAGCTGAAAAAAATATCGTTGCAGGATTACCGGGGGAAAAAGAACGTCGCCCTGGCGTTCTTCGTCTTCGCCTTCACCGGCGGTTGAACCCGTGAAATGAAAGCTCTCCAGCAGAATCTCACCAAGCTGGAGGGCGCAGACACCCAGGTTCTGGGTGTGAGCATGGACAGTCCTTTTTCGAACTTCGCCTTCGCTCAACAAAACGGCATCAGCTTCCCCATCCTGGGTGACTGGGGAGGTCCGGTGACCAGTCGCTATGGATTGACGCAGAAGTTTGATATCCAGGGCGTTCCCATGGAAACCGCGAGGCGTGCCACTTTCCTCATCGACAAGTCTGGGAAAATCATCAACGAACAAGTCGACGATGCGGCTGTTGATCCCACGAAAACTGTGGAGGCCTGCGAGCGGCAAAAATTGAAGAACTGAGGGAAGCCTCCGGCCAGGGAATGCGCTTTCTTCTATCGGAGTAGTTTGTCCGAAACCGGCGACATAGCCCGGCAAAAAGCGCCGGGTGCGAGCCCGTTGCCCACCAGTGTTGAGGCGGACCAGTATGCGAAATGGCCTCAAGCGCAAAGCAGCGACGCTTGTCATGTCACTAGTCTGGCTTTTGCAACTGCCCAAACTGGCCGCGCAAATCGGGAACTCCGCGGCTCGATTTGAAAACGCCAAGCCCGGTTCTGTGAAGGGAAAGACCAATGGACAGACCTCGTGGATATTTGTCAGAATGGCGCGCACTATGCGAGCCCGACTGCTGACGTCCGCTGCAATCGTCATGGCAATTTTTGTCGTTCCGATTGCCATCTACGCGCAAGACGCAAACTTGCCGCACCTGGAAAAACGTGGAGCGGCCACGCAGTTGATGGTCGACGGCAAACCCTTTCTGATGCTCGCGGCCGAACTTCACAATTCCAGCTCCTCCAGCCTGGAATATATGAAGCCGATATGGCCTCGGCTCGCCGCCATTCCGCTCAACACGGTTTTGACGCCCATTTCCTGGGAACTGGTCGAACCGGCTGAAGGCAAGTATGACTTCGCGCTCATCGATGGCCTGCTGGCGCAGGCTCGCGAGCAGCACCTGCGCGTAGTGTTCCTTTGGCTTGCGGCATGGAAAAACGGCATGTCGAGCTACGCCCCGGTGTGGGTGAAGCAGGACACAAAACGATTCCCTCGCGTGATAATCCACAATAATGAGGCCAACATCCTCAGCTCCATAGCAGGCGTCTCCGATGCCACCCGCGACGCTGACGCCCGCGCCTTTGCCGCGGTTATGCAGCACATTCGCGACGTCGATGCCCGCGATCACAGCGTCATCATGATGCAGGTGGAAAACGAGGTCGGCATCCTCGGTGATAGCCGCGATCACTCCCCGGCAGCCGAACAGGCCTACGCATCGCCTGTGCCTCCGCAGTTGACCGACTACCTCAAAGTCCACCGGGAGACGCTCGATCCGGAACTTCGCGAACTCTGGCGGCAGCAGGGCGAGAGAGCCTCCGGCACCTGGACTCAGGTATTTGGCGACACCCCGCGCGCCGACGAAATTTTCATGGCATGGAACTACGCACGTTATGTCCAGGCTGTGACTGCCAAGGGCAAGGCTGCGTACGAGCTTCCTATGTATGTAAACACGTGGCTTGCGAATGAAGGCTTTGCTCCGGGCGACTACCCCAGCGGCGGTCCCCAGCCTCGCGTGATTGATATATGGAAGGCTGCCGGTTCCGCTATCGATATTTGCTCCCCTGACATCTACCTGCCGGACTTTTCATATTGGGCAGGCCGCTATCATCGCGACGATAACCCGCTCTTTGTTCCCGAAACCAACGGCGGCAGCACCGGGGCAAGCAACGCCTTCTATGCGGTCGGCGAAAAAGCGGCTATCGGGTTCTCACCATTCGCCATTGACTCATTCACCTCCGAAGAAGCCACCGAACTTGGAGCCAGCTATGGCGCCATCGCCTCCGTCGCTCCGATCCTTCTCGAGCAGCAGAGCAAGGGCAACGTCCACGGCTTTTCTCTTACGCGGGAGCATCCGTGGGTCGAGTTCAGCATGAACGGCTACACCGTCCGCGTCAGCCTGGACGAGATTTTTGGCAATCACACAGAGAAGGGTTTCGGGCTGATCATGGCCACCGGACAGGACGAGTTCCTCGGCGTTGGCAAAGGCTTTCGCGTCCTTATAGCGGCTCGCTCGTCGAGCCCGTTCAAACTCGGGTACGCCTCTATCGATGAAGGGACATACGAAGATGGCAAATGGCGACCCGGACGCCGCCTCAACGGCGACGAAAACGATCAGGGCAGCTACTGGCGTTTCGATGCGAGTTCAATCAGGATCGAGAAAGCAGTTCTTTACCGCTACCAGTAGGTGATCGCCCGCTCCCTGGACGTCACCCCACAACACATTCCACAAACGTTGATCGATTCGATTAACTCTTCGATCCGGGCGAAACTTATCTTCCCGGTTATCGTCAAAGGTACAATATTGATGTTTATGCGGATGATTCTGGACATCTTGGGGCAAATCGTCCGCACCCTGTGGGCGCACAAGTTGCGGTCGTTTCTTACGATGTTCGGGGTGGCCTGGGGTGTGGGATCGCTCCTGCTGTTGGTGGGTTTGGGCGAAGGCTTCCGCTCGGGAAACAAGCGCGCGCTATCGGAATTTGGGGAGAACATCATGTTTATCTTCCCCGGCCGCGCTCCCGTGATCGCTTCCAGCATGAACTCTGCCCGCAACTATCTGCTTACTTATCAGGATTATGCGGACATTCGGGCGGAAGCTCCTCACGTCCGCCAGGCGTCGCCTGTGCTTTCCCGCGATGATGTGCGAGCGGTCAGCGAATTCGCCAGCGCGAACGGGCAAATCGCCGGCGTAGAGCCTCAGTACAACGAAATCCGGTTCCTGCCTCTTAAGCAGGGACGCTGGTTCAATCACCTGGACGAAACCCAGAGGCGAAACGTGATTGTCCTGGGCGACGAACTCACCAGGAACCTGTTTCCCGGGCGTCCGGCGGTCGGCGTCACCGTCCTGCTGAATGGCATCCGGTTCGAGGTCATCGGCACCGTGAAACGTATCGGCCGGGGTGACGAAAACCTGACCAACATGCGCGGCTACATTCCCTTCCAGGTGATGGCGACCTACTTCCCGCTTAAGGGCGAAAACCACGAGAACTCAATCTCGCTGATCAACTATCAGCCGCGCGTGCCCGCCGAGCACATGCTGGCCAGAGATGAAGTCCACAAGATCATCGCCCGAAATCACGGTTTCGACTACCGCAATGAAGACGCGTTCGAAGACCTGGACACGGTTGAGCAGGCTGAGATGGTAGGCAAGATTTTCGATGCCATGAATATGTTCCTGGGAACGGTCGGGCTGGTGACCCTGACCCTGGGCGCGATTGGCGTCATCAATATCATGTTGGTGGCAGTCAGCGAGCGCACCCGCGAGATCGGGCTGCGCAAAGCCCTGGGCGCCACCAACCGCAGCATTCTGCTGCAGTTCTTCCTGGAAGGCATTCTGCTCACATTTCTTAGTGGACTGATCGGTATGGGATTGGCCAGCGGGTTGATGGCGATCCTTGGTATGCAGGAAGGGCCGGGAGGATTCGATCCTCCCAAGCTGGTGCCGGCATCGGCAATTCTGGCGATTGGCAGCCTGACGCTGGCGGGAGTGATCGCCGGGCTATATCCCGCACGCAAGGCCGCCATGCTGCAACCGGTGGAAGCGCTTCGACAGGAGTAAGAACAGCACCAGCACGATTCAGGACTCACACAATGCTCCGTGATCTGCTCCATGAAGCCTACGGCGCCATGCGGCACAACCGCCGGCGTACTGCCCTTACCATGCTGGGGATGGCCTGGGGCATCGCCACCGTCGTCCTGTTGTTGGCTTATGGCAATGGCTTTGGTCGGGCCTGCGCCAACATCTTTGCCAACTTCGGAACCAGAATGATGATCATCGTCCCCGGTCGGTCTTCGATGCAGGCCGGCGGCCAGAAGGCGGGAACGCAGGTGCGCTTTACCCTGGTCGACGTGGATACGCTCTCTACCAATATTCCTCAAATCACCCAAATCACCCCCGAAGCCTCCAAACAGGCGAATATCCAGTACGAGACGCGGACCTTCAACTTCAGCGTTACCGGCAACTATTCCAACGTCAGTTCCATCCGCGCTCTCAAACTCGCGGAGGGTCGTTTCTATAATCCGGAAGACGAGATGCAGCACGCGCGGGTCGCGCTGATTGGCTCCGAGGCCAAGGAAAAGCTTTTCTCCGGGCGTAACGCGCTAGGCGAACGAATCCGCATCGACGGCCTCAGCGTTGAAGTGATCGGGGTGGTGAGCCCCAAGATGCAGGCGGGCGACGACAACACGAACCGCCTGATCTACATCCCCTTCACCACCATGAGCGACCTTAAGGATACGCACTACCTCGACTCCATCTGGTTCAATTACGAGACCCCGGCCTACGAGGGCCTGGAGCAGTCGGTGCGCAGAGTTCTGGCCGTCGATCACAAGTTCAACCCGACTGACCGCCGCGCCATCTTCGTGTTTAACCTGATGGAACAGGTCCACCAGTTCGAACTCATAACCCTCGGCCTGACGATCTTGCTGGGTTTCATCGGGACGCTGACGTTGGGCATTGGCGGGGTTGGCCTCATGAACATCATGCTGGTCTCTGTAACCCAGCGAACCCGTGAGATTGGGGTGGAAAAGGCACTGGGAGCGCGAAGGATGCATATTCTCCTTCAGTTTCTGGCGGAATCGCTCACCATCACTTTCATCGGCGGCGCGCTGGGAATCATTCTGGCCTACGGAGTCTCGCTTTCCGTCGGAAGGCTCACCCTGTATAGCGCCATGGCCAAAAACGCAGAGGGCGGCGACGTCAGCCTGATTATCGCTCCAAGTTCTCTGATTGTGGCCACGCTCATCCTCGGTGCGGTGGGGCTGATCAGCGGCATGGTGCCCGCCATCCGGGCCTCTCGCCTGGATCCTATCGAGGCTCTGCGGTACGAATAGTTTCGGGGGATGCTGAGCTTGCGAGAGATCTTGCGCGGGGCGGATATGCACCGGGCGAGCCAAGAAAGATATCCGTGCCCGTCCCTTTGGGGCTAAAGTCTCTCAGGATGCCGGTTCCCCTGTTGAATTTTAAGGAAAACTGCGGCGATCGGCGTTATTATTCTGCCCGTCAGTTTTCACGAGTACACCAACCTATCGTTTGCCGGCCCCGGCCATTTTTGAGAAGCGCTACTAGTGCGCAGTTGAATGCGAGATGCCGCCGTGCCAGACCAACCCGAAATTCAAAAACTCGTCCAGGACTCCAATCTCATTTTCTCCGGCACGGTAGTCGAGATGGGGGCCTCGTCGGTAGCCAACCTGGCGCCGCGTGACAACTTCGCCGTGGTCTGGGTCGACCGCCCCCTAAGCTCTGACCCGGCGCTCGGAGATCTGCGCCGCAGGAAAGTAACGGTGGAGTTGCTAGATCGAGAAGAGCTGCAGCCGGATCAGAAGATGATCTTTTTTACTTTGAACTGGATTCAGGGTAAAGGGATCGCCGCGCGCGAGATAGCGCACATGGAGACACAGCACGAGGACGAAGTCGCGGCCGAGGTGGCGCGCATGCCGGAGCGGCATTTGGCGGAGCGCCTGGCGGACTCAATCCTTGTGGTGGTCGCGGACGTGGCAGAGACCAACCCGACGCCCTTCGACGTCCGCTGGCGAAACGCTCCTCAGTGGGCGACTGCAACCTTGCGGAATGTGGAAGGTTTGCAGGGCCAGCCACCCGACGACATGGTCGTCTTGTTCCCCACAAGCGCACGGCCAATGTGGGCGCGCGCACCCCGGCTGAAGGGGGGCCAGCGTGGAATCTTCCTGCTGCACCGTCCCCCGGACTGGCCACCCCTCCCGGACTTAGGTCCTGACCTCTCTTCAGCGGTATTCACCGTGTTGGACCCGGCCGACGTGCAGCCCGCGTCGCAGCGGTCCCTGATAGAAAAAATGCTTCGCGAACGGAGCGCCCGATGACGGTCGTGCGCGTGGTCGACACCGTGCCGGCGGAACGCAGCGATGAGACTGATCTGAACTGGCAGCCTTCGATCGCGATCAACCCCGCCAATCCCAATGAGATCGTTGTCAGCTTTTACACCGAGCCTCCAAACAACGTTGGCTACAGTTATTCCTACGACCGCGGCCAGAACTGGCAGCTGAATTTCAGCGAGCCTGGCGAGCAGTTGGATCAATCCGCCGGGTTCAGCGCCTCGGGGGAGCTTTACTGGACGGTGGCTTTCGATCCGGCAAGTGATATTCCCACACTGCATGTTTTGCGGACCTCCGAGCCGTCGACGGCCGGACCGCTTCCCGAAATCGATACGCCCCGGCCCGAGATAGACCAGCCGTATGCCCACGTCTTCACCCACGGAGAGCCCACGCCGCCGGACAAAGACCGGCTGTATATCGGTTACATCGACCACAGCCATAACAACGGGGATTCGGCAATCGCCACGGTTGATGTTTGTCTGGATGCACGTGCGCCCGCGCCGAGCTTCACCCAGGTGCCCATTGAATTTCGCGCTTCGCTGCCGCTGGATGGGTATGAAGTTCGGCCCATCGCACACGGGGATGGCACGGTCTACGTGGCGTACAAGAGCTGGAAATCATGGACCAGCAACCACGTCATCACCAGCATCGTGGTGGTGCGCGACGATAATTGGGGCGCCGATGGATTTGTCGACCTCACCGATCCATCCGATACCAAGCCCGGACGCATGGTAGCCACCAACGTTCGCATTAACGACCCGCAGGATCTGGGCGGCCAGCGTCTCGACAACGACCTCTCCATCGCAGTCGACCCCAGAAACAGCGCCACGGTGTACATAGTTTGGGGGGATAATGCCGCGGCGCAATACACGCTGCGGGTGCGCCGCTCGCTCGATCGGGGGAACACCTGGTCGAATGATCTGTTGACCGTTGCCAACGCCAACCTGGCAGGCCTTGCCATCAATAGCGACGGCAGGGTCGGCTTCGTTTACCAGCAACTGGTCTCGGGCCTGTGGGAGACTCACTTCCGCCGCACCCTAGACGGCACCGGACAAAACTGGGACGACATTATCCTGGCTCGCACCCCAACCGCTGGGCAGATTGCCGACTATTGCCGTGTGATCGCCGTCGCCAAGGATTTCTACGGAGTTTTTCCGGCCCTGAACACGCCTGACCCGGCAAATTTCCCGGCGACGCCAGCCTCGTCGGCGAACCCCAATGGAGCCAGGTTTCTGCGAAATGCCTCGAAAGCCGCTCCCTGGCAGTTGCTGGGTTCCAACGGCTTACCTGTCGTACCGTCGGTTGACGCATTCTTCTACATGGTGCAAGACGAAAGCACGCCGGACCCGCCAACCGATTTGGAAGGCACGGTGCAGTAGGCTAATCATGCGATCCCGCAGAGCCCAACTTTAGCGGCGGTCCTTGACAGTCCCTTACCCCAGGTGCAAGATGTGCCGATCACAAACAGGCCTTCGGGAGCACTTCGCGTCCCGGCAGCTAGCTAGAGAAGCGGCAGGTTGAGAGGGAACAAGAACTCCGCACGTCGCCCCTTCTGTAAACGGAAAGGAACGGAGGAACACAATGGCTAAACACAGACCACCGCAGGACCCTGCTAAACAGGTGAAAGAACTGAAGAAGCAATTAGCCAAGCAAAAGCGCGAAGTGGAAGAAGCCAAGAAAAGATTGCTTCTTTGCTTGAAAGAGTGCATGAAAAAACTTGAGCACCCGCCCTGGCACTACGGCCCGCATTGCCATTAGTAACGCAAGTTACTCGTGGAGGAAATGCCCTTGGGAACGAAGCGTCGCGGCATGCTGGTGAAGCGGTCGGACTGTCTGGTTTTCTTCTTTCAGGACGGCGCGCTGCATTGCAAGAACTACCTCACCGGAAAAGAGTTTGAGGCCGCGCCGCTTCTGGTTCCGATTCTGGACAAGCTGGATCGCTGGCGCAATCTTCGGGGAATCGAGCGATTGCTTCCCGAGTACTCTTCTGCGTCCATCCGCGACAGCTTGCGCGAACTCATCGCTAGTACGGCCGTGCTGGTGAGAGGAAGCGAGCAATCGAAGCGGGAATCTGCCCTTTCCGCCTGGCAGACCTGGGGGGTGGAAGCCCGCTTCTTCCATCTTGCCAGCAAGAACCTTCACCACTCGCCAATCACAATCGATGAGGCTCAATTCAACCGCGCGCTCAAGCGGCGCGAGCCTCCTCCTCCGCCGGTAAAGCGTTATCCGGCCCGGCCGCGAATCAGCCTCTCGAACCCCAGCGACCATCTGCATGGCCAGCTGCCGGAAGTTCTGCTTAGCCGCCGCACCCATCGCCGCTTTGGAACGGACCAGATTTCGCTCGAGCAACTCTCGATCCTGCTTCGGCTCACCTGGGGTTTTACAAGTCAGATTCGCTGGCCCGGGCTGGGCATCATGCCAGTGAAGACCAGTCCTTCGGGAGGCGCTCGTCATTCGCTCGAGGTCTATCTGTGGTGCGCAAGCGTGAACGGCCTGGCGCCGGGCATCTATCACTACCGGCCGGACCGGCACCAGTTGGAACTCCTGAAGGCCGGGAAGGTAAAAGAACAGATGGCGCGACTGTGCGGCCATCAGGCTTGGGTTCGCGGTTGTTCGGCGCTGTTTGTGATGACCACCGTGCTGGCTCGGGTAACCTGGCGCTATCGATATTCTCGCGCTTATCGCGTCATCCTGCTCGAGGCCGGACACTTCGGCCAGACTTTCTGCCTGGCGGCAACCTGGCTCGGGCTGGCTCCGTTTTGTACCGCGGCTTTCGACGATGAAAAGATTGAAACTGATCTTGAACTGGATGCTGGTGAGACTGCGCTTTACGCGGTGGGAGTAGGCACGCGAGCGGGCTGACGCAAACTCAATTCCGGAGTCGTGCTTTTGTGGTTAGCCTAGGGCGTCGGCGTCGGCCATTGCAGTGCATAGACCTCCTGACTGCCGATATTTCGGGTCGCAAGCAGCGAGTCGTCCGGTCCCAGTCCAAACCAGGGCCCAAACGGACCCCAGGTACGGCGCAAGTCTTCGAGGCCGACCACTCTTTCCGGCGCCGCATCGTGGATTCCAATCCGCTCGATGGAAGGCTGCGCTCCGAAGGTATCGAAATAAAGATATTTGCTGTCCCTTGACCAGCACAGGTAGCCCACTGCTACCTGGGCGAGTGCATTCCACTTCCTGGTCTGCGTATCGAAGAGGAGCAGTTTCTGGGAATCCATAGTGGTGGCAGCGATGTATCGTCCGTCCGGGGACCATCGTGGTGAGATCATTCCCTCCGAACCCGGCAGCGCTGTGACGTTATGGGTCTTTACATCGAGCACAAATATGCTGGTAACAGCTCCGGAATTTTTCTTGGGATCGGAGCCGGTAAAGACGATGGCGTTGCCATCGGGTGACCAGCCGGGATCGACCTGTCGCAAGTCGTTCGGCAGCATCTCTACCAGGCTGCCGCCGGCCGCAGGAATCATAAAAATCTTCTTTGTTTTGCCGTCTTTGGAGCCGTCAAAGACGATGTAATTTCCGTCCGGAGACCATCGCGGCAGGTGCACGGCGAAGCTCTGGAAGGTCAACTGTTGTTTGTGAGTGCCATCCAGCTGGCTTCGCCAGAGTGTCCCATCCGGATAACTGACATAAGCCACCCATTGCTGGTCCCGTGAAAAGCCCAGACGGTCGGCGGAAATTCCTGAGAGATACGGCAAAAATTGGCGAGCCTTGGCGTCATAGCGCACCACTTCGCCGCGGCGCTGCTCGCCCAGCACGAACAACTTCTCGCTGTCGCCGCTGAAAACCGGAGTAGTGAAATTCATCGGACCTGCAGTGAGCTGGCTCGGTCCGCGCTGCCCCAGGCGCAGGAAGTTACTTTTTTCCGTAAGCACCCAAATGTTGCTGCGGCCGTTGTGCGACGATTGGAACGCAAAGTACTTCCCATCCGGACTCCAGTTTCCGCAACACTCTGCCGCCGGTTCGTTCCACCCGGGCAGAAGTGGATGAAGGTTGCTGCCGTTCGCCGACACCTCCCACAGCGACAACGCGTCGGTTCCCGGATCGGTTATCGAGAAGCGCAGTACGCTGCCATCCGGAGCCGACCGCAACCAGAAAGGGACGCCAGCCACGGTCACCAGCTTGCGGGCGTTTGTCCCATCCTCTTTCACCCAGTACAAGTCGGAACCGTGGGCGTACACAATGTCACCATGCGGTGTCCAGGCCGCATCATGCGCCAGGATTTCCCCAATGCGCCGCGGCGTTCCGCCCAGCGTGGGGATAGCCCAGAGTGGAGCTTCCAACTCCGAACCATTAAATCCCAGGACAAGCAGGCGCGCGTGATCAGGCGAAATGTCTGCCATGCGAGGGAACCGAAACGGCGTTTCAATCAGCGTGGTTTCACTCCCGGCGGTGGAGACGTGGGCGAATCGCAGGTCGCCTTTCCCTATCTCGGTGAAATAAAGCCGGGCGCCGTCGGTGACAACCGGGTAGAACGAATCGGGAAACTCCTTTTGCTGACCATCGCTGGTGACAGGATAGGAGCCAGTCGGCACCGGAATGGTGGAAGGCACGAGCAAGATTACGAGCAACAGCAGCCCCAACAAAACTAATCCCGCAGCCAGCCAGCCCAGCTTTTTGCGCAGTTTCTTGCGCTCCGGAGGACGAGGGCCCGGAATGATGGAAGTTCCCGATGAGATTCCCGAGTCGACATCGCGCTTTACACGCTGCATGTCCGCTCTCAGGTCACGCGCCGTCTGATAGCGTAACGTTCGATCTTTTTCCAGAGCGCGATTGATGATTTGTTCAAGCTGCGGAGGCACGGCCCGGTTCAGTTTTGTGGCCGACAACGGCGTGAAATTCAGAACTGCATCCAGAATGATGCCATCGCTGCGCCCGGTGAATGCCCTTGTTCCCGTGGCCATCTCGTAGAGCACCAGGCCGAATGAAAATAGATCGCTGCGTGCATCGGTGCCTTCCCGCCGTACTTGTTCCGGAGACATGTAAGGGATGGTGCCCAGGATGGCGTCCGTCTTACTCAGCGGCTGCTCCCGGGTGACGGTTGGCGCGGAGGTGGAAACTTCCTCGTCCAAAAAGTCGACCAACTTGGCCAAGCCGAAATCCATGATCTTGGCCTGGCCTCTTTTGGTTACGGCAATGTTCGCGGGCTTGATATCGCGATGAATAATGCCTTGCGAATGGGCGGCATCGAGCGCGTCGGCAACCTGGATGCCAATATCAAGAACCTCTTTAACCGGAACCGGCCCCGATCCCACTCGCTGCGCCAGAGTCTGGCCTACAATCAGCTCCATCACCAGAAATTGGATGCTGCCATCCTGCTCTAGCCCGTAAATTGTTGCGATGTTGGGATGATTCAGCGCCGCCAGCATGCGCGCTTCGCGCTGAAAACGAGAAAGGCGTTCGGGATTGTTTACGAAAGCTGTCGGCAGCACTTTGATGGCTACGTCGCGCCCCAGTTTGCTGTCCGATGCCTGATACACCTCTCCCATACCGCCTGCGCCTAAGGGCGCCCGGATTTCGTAGCCTCCCAACTTGGCGCCGCTCTTGAGCGACCCGCCCGCGAAAGGTCTGTCATGTTTCATGGATGGCCTGGGGCCCTTGACCCGCTCCGCGCCGAACCTTCCCGGCGGAAAGTCCCCGAAGGATATCAGGATTTTAGGCCGGGAAGAGAGAGGGTTTAGCAGGCCTAAAGCAGATTGATAGTACTCCGGCCTCATCGCTGCCGCTACGATCCGGCCGGACTCGACGGCTGGCACCGGAGGATCCGCGGTCTGTGCCGGGCTGGCATTGTGGACTAGGCCAGGCGCAATCCCGCTAACGATCGGACGCCCGGCCGCCGCCGGACATAACATCGCAGGCCTGCAATGTATTACGGAAGCCGATCATTTTTCTCGACTTCCACAGTCCTGCCGGAGCAAAATCCGCCGTCGGGTAACCATGGGGGGACAGTGGCCATCATCCCGTACGGATTGAACTGGCGTCAGAGGTCTCGTCCCCCCTTTTTCGTGGTAAGGTGCAAGGCAAGAATACGCCCGGAAACACTTCCCGTCGGTCAGAATCAGCGAGGCGCCTCATGTCTGCGAATGACACCAAAAGCTGGAGCGAACTCCTGGACGTTGTGTTGTTCGAGGCAGACAGCCTCAACTTGCGACAGCGCATGGAGCGCGCAACGGACGCGATCCACAGGCGAATGGAAGAATTGCTTGAAGACGAAGATGCCGGCAGCAGCTCAGAGTGTGTCGCTCTCCGCAATGCGCTGACGACCTTGGCGGATCTTCAGAGGATCGCATATGCTCGGAAGCCCACCCAGAGGGCTGGCCGCGAGAGCGGTCGAGCCATAGGTGGTTAAAGTTGGGAATCGCAAAGCGTTCTCTTTATACAACCCATTACGCCCAGGCTGATGAATCCGCGTTTGCACCGGCGCCACAGCACTAATACTGGAGACGCGCTGCGCGGTCGCTGTATGCAACTCCCCAACGTTGTAAGCGCTGGACAAGTTCGGCGGGCACGCCGGCATTACGGAACTCTCCCGCGGCTTCCCATACCTTTCCGCCACTGATATCGCCGTAGGCCCCGGGTTGGGTGTACGGTCGTTTGGGTACTCCGACGGGCAGGTGCTTCGTAATCGGGTATTGCAGATTCTTGTCCATCCATGCTGCGAGCAGCGAAGTGGTGAGAGCCTGACGTACCTCGATGGGCAGCGGTTTGAAGATTGGCGCCCAAACCGGACTGATCATGATGCGGGGATCGATGTTATCGTTTGGCCGCCAACCCTGTTTGAGATTATCGGGACCCAGGTTGGGATCGGCAGATTGCAGCGCTTTGATGACGGCCACAAGCAGTCGCGCCGGTTCCGGTCGGTGCGTCTGCGCCTGGACGTCGAGGAACTGAGCAACCAGGTATGTCCAATCCACCGGACTGCGGTCTCGATGTTGATGATTCCCGCTATTCAGAACAATCTGCAACTCATACCAGGCCGCGTTGAAATATTCGTTGGTCAAGCCGCTACCGCCGACTCCAGCCATTCCGTTGGGGATGTGGGCAGCCGCCGGTGCTGCCTCTGCCGGAATAGTGTTGCACCAGGTGTGGGAATCTGCGGTCACTCCAAACATGTCCCGTCCGCGTCCTTCCAGTCCAAATTCCTGCATCATCTCCCAGGTCTTCACCAGCTGCCACAGCTGGGTTGAGTAGACTTTATTGGTGAGCTCCTGCGACCACGGCCCTTCCGCTTTACCAAAGCGTCCAAGGAAGGAGCGCCGGGCTTCAGACCATTGCACGAAGGCGGAAGCCACCGGTCGGAGGTCGTGGCCCCTGGACTGTACGGCGCCCAGGAGGGTCCGCAGCGGCGCCTTCTTTCCAAGCTTGTTGGTGTTCTCCGGGTTTGCATCCCCATCGTATAAGGCTGCGAATTCGCTCTGGGTAAAGTTTGTTCCCCATGCATCCTTGGGATGTACTCGAGGGAGCCATTCGTTCCAATCCGGAAGTTGCAAGGCGATGGGAATCTGCCGCGCGCTGAGATTGCCATCGGGTCGGAAAATGTCCGGGGTAATCTGCCTGACGAGTTGACTGAGGTTAGGAGCGTTTCCTGCTGGACTTGGCGGAGCTGCGTCCATGCCGGCTCGTTGTTGCACCAGATATGGCAGGGCGTCTGTGTCCCGGTCGAGTACCCAGGTGAGTCCTGCGCCTGCCGCCCAGTTCGAGACCGGTTGCTCGTCCAATCCAGGCCCTGGTTGGTAAGGAGGGTTCCACGGGCGGCCAGGGTGAGGCAGTGGCAGGCTGCGAATGTAGCTTGCGATCTGTTCGCTCTGCAACGCGGACAGGCCATGGAATCGTGCCCGGGCGACAATGCTGCCATTGGAGTAGTTGAAGTATTTCAGGTCGCGCCCATCCCGTGCATGGCAGTCGCCACAGTGCGCCTGAATCTTCGGACTATTTGGCATACTGCTTGACACCAGTGAAGCCGTCAGCCAGAGCTCCCGCCCTGCCTGAATCGAAGCCGAATCCGGTAGGGGCGGCGTCCAGGTTTCCGGCGCGTCCTCCACAAAATTGTCCGGCGGCAGGATCTTCTTTCCCTCATCGCTTAGAAAGTTCACAGCCAGGACGCGGTAACCGCTGACAAGTCCGTCGGTCTGGTTGAACCGGAAGCGAATCTGGTTGCCGCCCTCCACAACCGTTCCTTTGGGGAGAGAGAGGATCATGACCAGGGTAGAGAAACCTCCACCTACTCCGCCATAGCTCTTGCCGGGCTCGGTGATAGTGACTGTATCGTTATTAAGAGGTATCCAGGCGCTGCTGTTGACCTGGACGCTGGCTTGAGTCGCGTACCGGAGCCCGTGAATTTGCAGCCGGAGAGATCGCACTGCCTCAGCCCGGTCCGCTTGAAGAGTAATGTTCCTGCTCACCGTCGTGCCATCCGCACCCAGGACTTCGATCGGCAACAATATCCGGTCTGCCGTAGTGTCCGCGAATCCGATGGAAAATATAATGGCTGAGAGCAACAGACCGGCCAGCAACCGATGCCATCCGGCTTGGTACAGAGCAGGGAGCAGCGGCTCACGAATCGATTTGGCGCCGCGCGCTGCGCCTTCCCGCGACGCTCTCTTCGGAGGCAGAACACTCCTCGGGTGTGTGTTGTCACCCGGGGCTGGTTTAATGTCGCCTGAAATAGTCCCGGCCTCCCTGCGCCCGTTTTTTCTGGTAAAGAGCCGCACTGCGGAATTCATTGGCAGTCATTTTCTGACTACCCAAGTCTCCTGTCACGCTTTTTTTAAGCGGATAGGGCAAGGTCCCAATGACTGTCGCTAAGCTATCCGTCGGTACCGAACTATCCGCTAGCCAGCAAGTTTTCCACCAGAAGTATCGAGCCAGTACAAGAATTGATAAAATATCAGATTAGATATAGTCTATATTAGTGATGGATGCCGGGGCGATTAAACGGTCCTTGGAAAGCAGCGGGTTGCGGTGCACTCCCCAGCGCTACGCCGTGATGGCATTCTTGATGGAACAAAACCGGCATCCCACAGCGGCGGAAATCTTCCAGGCGGTGAATCGCGTGGATCCGCGCTCTTCGAGGGCCACGACTTACAACAACCTGCGAGACTTGGTGGAGGCGGGTTTGGTCCGTGAAGTGGCCGTAGAGGGCCGGGCCGCGCGATTCGACGCCAAAGGCATGCGCCATCACCACTTCATCTGCGACCGCTGCGGCAAGGTTGAGGACATTGATTGGTACGACGTGCCCAGGCCTCGCACAGGCTCCTTCGGCAAGCGGGTTCTTCGCGAATGCGAACTCATTTTCCGGGGACTCTGCACGAAGTGTGCACCGCGCCGCGCTTCTCGCTGAGCCTGGAGATGCGGATGGATGTTGAACAGCAGGTCAGGAAAACGCGCAACCAAACTGTGCGAACCGCAAGTCTGATGGGTTCGCGGGTCATCGTAGTTGTGAACTAATTCAAAGGAAAAATATATGGAAAATCCAAAACATATGGAAAACACGCTGGCCTCTTCCTCAGGAACGGTTTCCCCGGAAGATCAAGGGAAAAACACGTCGACCGAATCCAAGTGTCCGTTCAACCACGGAGCCTCCTCTGCTACGAACCGCGACTGGTGGCCGAGTCAGGTAAGCCTGAAGGTTCTGCATGAGCACTCAGACCTGTCTGATCCGATGGGCAAGGAGTTCGACTACGCCAAGGAATTCAAGAGTCTGGATCTGAATGCCGTGATTAAAGACCTGCATGCACTCATGACCGACTCGCAGGACTGGTGGCCCGCCGATTTCGGGCATTACGGAGGGCTGTTCATTCGCATGGCGTGGCACAGCGCCGGCACCTACCGTATCGGCGATGGACGCGGCGGAGCGGGAGCCGGGCAGCAGCGCTTCGCACCGCTGAATAGCTGGCCCGACAACGTGAACCTCGACAAGGCGCGCCGGCTTTTGTGGCCGATCAAGCAGAAATACGGCCGCAAAATTTCCTGGGCCGATCTGATGATTCTCGCGGGCAACGTTGCCCTTGAAGACATGGGATTCAAGACGTTCGGTTTCGGCGGCGGACGCGCGGATGAGTGGGAGCCGGAAGAGGACGTCTACTGGGGCCCGGAAGGCACGTGGCTGGCAGACGAGCGCTACAGCGGCGATCGCGATCTCGCGAACCCTCTGGCTGCGGTGCAAATGGGTCTGATTTACGTCAACCCGGAAGGGCCCAATGGAAAGCCCGATCCCATCGCGGCGGGCAGAGACATCCGCGAAACGTTCAAGCGAATGGCCATGAATGATGAAGAAACGGTCGCACTGATTGCCGGCGGGCATACCTTCGGAAAGACCCACGGCGCGGCCGTTCCCGCCGACTATGTGGGCGCCGAACCGGAAGGCGCCGAAATTCAGGACCAGGGTCTAGGATGGAAGAATAAGTTTGGTAAGGGCTGTGGTGCTGACACCATCGGCAGCGGTTTGGAAGTCATTTGGACACAGACACCGACCAAGTGGAGCAACAACTTTTTCACCAACCTGTTCAGTTACGAATGGGAACTGACCAAAAGCCCAGCCGGGGCGCATCAGTGGACGCCGAAAAATGGCGCCGGCAACGGCACCGTGCCGGATGCGCACGATCCCGCCAAGCGCCACGCGCCTTCCATGCTGACCACGGACCTGGCACTGCGATTCGACCCTGCATACGAAAAGATCTCACGGCGCTTCTACGAGCATCCCGACCAGTTCGCAGATGCGTTTGCCCGGGCGTGGTTCAAGCTGACCCACCGTGACATGGGCCCGATCGTGCGTTATCTCGGCCCGCTGGTTCCGAAGGAGCAGTTGCTCTGGCAAGATCCGATCCCTGCAGTGAATCATCCGCTGCTCAACGAGCAGGATGTTGCCGCGTTGAAGGCGAAAATCCTGGCATCTGGCCTGACGGTTTCCCAGCTGGTTTCGACGGCCTGGGCATCGGCGTCAACCTTCCGCGGCTCTGATAAGCGCGGCGGAGCGAACGGCGCGCGCATTCGTCTGGTGCCACAAAAGTTCTGGGAGGTGAACCAGCCGACAGAATTGGAGAAGGTGCTGGCGAAGATGGAGGGAATCCAGAAGGAATTTAACGCATCAGCGCCCGGCGGGAAAAAGGTCTCGCTGGCGGACCTGATCGTGCTTGGCGGCGATGCCGCGATCGAGAAAGCCGCGAAGGCTGCCGGGCAAGACGTGAAAATCCCCTTCAAGCCAGGGCGAATGGACGCGTCGCTGCAACAAACCGACGTCGAATCCTTCGAGCCGCTCGAACCGAAGGCGGATGGCTTCCGCAACTATCTCCACGGCAAGCAACGACTGTCGCCGGAGGAGATGTTGGTGGATAAGGCGCAATTGCTGAGGCTGACGGCGCCGGAGATGACAGTTCTGGTCGGCGGACTGCGCGTTCTCGGCGCAAACTACGGGAAGACCAAACACGGCGTGTTCACAAATAAGCCGGAGACGCTAACCAATGACTTCTTTGTCAACCTGCTCGACATGAACACGCAATGGCAATCCTCCAATTCCTCCAATGGCTCGGGAGAGGTGTACGAGGGACGCGACCGGAAAACGAACCAGGTCAAGTGGACCGGCACCCGCGTCGACCTGATCTTCGGTTCGCACTCACAGCTGCGTGCCCTGGCGGAGGTTTACGCGTGCACGGATTCGAAGCAGAAATTCGTGAAAGACTTCGCGGCGGCGTGGACCAAAGTGATGAACCACGATCGCTTCGACGTTGCCTGAGCTGGGCTGAAGCCTGTGCTCGACTGAAGCTTGAGTTCGACTGAAGATAGAACCATCAGACCGGTTTCTATTGATCGGCAAAACCGGAGGGGCGCGCGCGTTTCTTGCGTCCCGCCCCTTCTGATCCTCCAACGTCTTAGTTGCTGCTGTCGCCGAGGAAGCTTTCTGTTGCGTAACCGCTGTCTGGCGTCACTGGCACGCCATCTTGTGCTGGCCGAAGGAAGCGCTCGCCTTTGCGGGAAGACCCGGCTGAAAGCTGTAGTAAGTAACGCTATAGGTTTTGACGCTCTCGCCGTCTTTTCCGATCTGTCCAAGAACTAACACCATCATTGTGCCCGCATCGTTGTAAAACTTGTCTTGTGGGCGGTTATCAACGTACTGGTAGGATTTGTGAAAGCCGGGCAGGTGTGCGGCATACCAGGCCACAGTGGCATCGATCTTGGAATCGACAATGGTATAGAAGTTGGCCTGCATTTTGCTTTTGCAGATCTGCGAGTCTGGTATTTTTACAGGCTCGTTGCCAAAGTGACTCGGATCGGTCGCCGGATCGATAGGGAGCCCGGTCAATGGATCTTTCGTCAGGGTGGCGGCGTTGGCAGCAACCGTACAGGTCAAGCCGAGAATCATGATAAGCACGCTTCGAAACTTCATAGCTCGAAACCTCATGGTTCGACTCCTTTCGAAATTCTGCAGCGATGGGGCGTGTTTTAAAAAGTTGGGTGACGGTTAGCGCGCGCCGTGACAGTCCGAGACGGTTCTCATTGTTTTCTTAGTCTCTCGATCTCCACCTTCAGGCGGAGCGTTTCTACAAACGGTCCGCCAGCATCTTGGCCAGCGGCTTGATCGCGTCCACCGAGCACGGGCAGCTGGAGTACATAATTCGGATCAGCTTGTCGCCTTTGCGGACCATCATCATCGCGCCGGACTCGTCCGTGGCCTCATCGCCGATGCCCGGAATGGCTTGCTGGCCCGGACCTAGCCTTCCCATCACTGTCGCGTTGAGGCGCATTTGGGCTTCGGCCGCAGTGTTATCGACGCCGAAAACAAAAACCGGAAGGTTTCCGTTGCTATCCATGGTGGTGTCGTGGCCTTCGCCTTGGACCATCTTGGCGAGGCCTCCGGTAAGGCTTTGGACCATCTGCTGGGTCTTGGCGTCGGCACCTTTCGTGCCCGCCATGGCGGCCATGTGTTTGGCGGCCATGTCTGCCGGGTCGCCGTGCGCCAGGTAGGAACAGCCGGTGGTGGAGCTTTCGGTAGCGACGATTTCGACTCCGATTGCCTTGCTCACTTCTTCCTTGCTGAGAAGGCGGCAGGGATCGCCGCTGATGGCGCCGTTGGAATCACTGTCGGGGGAAGTGCTGCTGCCGGAGCCCGAAGCCATTTTGGAGATGGAATCCATCAGGCCGCCACCTGAGCTGGAGTTGTTGTCCGAACTCGAGCCCAGGCCGGTCACATCGCGGGCAACCTCATGCACCTTCTGCTTCACCCGATAGACGACGTAATACACGCCGCCGGCAGCGAGAGCTCCGACCGCAATCACAACCACGGCGAAGCCTATGAGAATCTTGGTCAGAGGGCTGCCCTTGGTTTGTGGTTGCGGCACAGGTGACACAACAGGGGGCGTTGGGGCCTGGGGAATGGCTGCAGGTTGCAAATCTGGGGCCGCCGGCTGTCGCAGGTTGGCTCCGCAATTGTTGCAGAATGACGTCCCAATTGATGGGGCGCCGCATTTATTGCAGAATTTGGCAGCGGGCGCTCCGGCGGACGCGGAAACAGCGGGGGCCGCGGACGATGGGCCTGCGGGCGGAGCCGGTGGTGCCGCAGGTGGCGGTGGGCTTCCCGCGAGCCGAGTGTCATACCCGCACTTCACGCAAAAGATTCCGCTGACCGGTGCTCCGCACTTGTTGCAAAAGCTCGCCATGCTCTCCTCCGCAGACCCGGATCATAGTGGCATCGTGTACTACGGCCCCATGCCTGTCGGGTTGCGAATGTGCAGCAAGTTTGAGGCGGAGTCAATGAAATTGCTGTTTAAGCCTGCATTAACCGCGAAATGGCTGTCTGGCAATGGTTTATGCGACGTTCTTAACTGCTCTCCGGGTGATCTTCCGGATGTGATATGGCCCCGGTCTCAGCGTTTGCCCGGCGGCTCTGGGAATCGTAGTCGGGTTCGACTTCAAAGAGCGTGTCCAGGGGGCGGGTAGCTCAAGAGGGAGTCCGCGATTGGTCCAGGCATTGAACACGCTGAAAATATCGGATCTACAGCCGGTTGTTCCAGGCAGACGCCCGAAACGCGAAACTGTTGAAATTCCGACTGAGGGCTGCTGGGAATTAACCGGTGAATATCACGGAGACACTTTAACCTCGTCGTCTGGGTGGAACCCAAACCGCTTCGGTCGGGAAATCAGGCACTACTTGGCCGGTTTTTCGAGCTCCGATAGATATTGCTTGACCATGGCCACATCATTGGGATCGTTGGCGTACTTCAGATATTCTCGTAATTGAGCGGCTTCGGCCGCGCGATCGCCCTTGGCTTCATAGATCTGCGCAAGCAAAAAGTGCACCCTGGGATCGATGTTGTTCTTGTCGATTTCCGCAGCCCGCAATGCGCTTTTTTCCGCTTCGGGCAGCTGTTTCAGATTGAAGTGCGCGGCTGCGTTGTAGTCGTAAGCCACAGGATCGGTAGCTGGATCAATTTCCAATGCGCGAGTGCTGAGCTTCAGTACTTCATCCCAGTTCTGCGATCGCGCGGCAATATCCGCCAGGCAAAGATAGGCAGGCAGATAGGTTGAGTCGGCGTCTAGAGCCCGGGAACAGGCATCGTGAGCTTCCTCATTTTTCTGCTGCGCTTCCAATAGCTGGCCCAGCACGACCCAGGCCGCCAAATATTTCGGCCACTGCTTGACCGCTTTGCGCAGGTGATTCTCTCCGTCAGCGACCTTATTGTTTCTCAGGGCTGCGCAACCGTCTGCGTATTCTCGCTGGGCTTTCGCTGGAACCTGCAGGTCGGCAACCCCCACCGTATGGCGCAGTCCGTTGAGCGGAGGCAGAAAGCAGTTATCATCTTTTGCGATCCTGGAGGAAGTCGGCTTGCTGTTGCTGTCCATGATCACGCGGCCCTGGTCAAAGACGGTTGGAGGCGTATTGGGAACCTGAGGTTGAGGCGCGGGGGCTTGCGGCTGAGACGGGGCGGGCCGGCTACCTCCTCCTTGAGCAAGCGCAGGCATAAAGCTCAGAATCAGCGCGCTGAGACACAATAATTTCAGAGCTGGGCGGCCATGGAGCCGTAGGGCCGATTTTCTTCTCATAATCCCTCACCCATGCAGCGCCGACCTTGAGTCGACCTGCCTTTTCAAGACCTTCACGAACCCACACCCTGATATTCCTGCCCATCCTCAAGTACGCAGGAGAATCGCCGCCGCCCGCTCCCTCTTGCGGTGTGTCCCTAGCTGCTCGGTACTGGGTCCGGCGTTCCATCAGACCACCAGCCCGCGGGCACCATAAATACATCGATAGGTTCCGGAGCACCCCTGAACTGTGGATTCAGCATGATGGGAGACTTGGACAGATCTGCGCCCCAAACGGAGCCGTCCATGAGCGGAGTGTAAAACATCAGGTGAGCCATCCAGTTGTGGTGGGCGCCATCGGTAAGATACTGCTCTTTCGACATCATATAGGCCATGGCTCCAGGCTCCAGGGGCGGCAGCTGTTGCTTTATGAATGTCTTGATGCCTTCCGCGATCTGAGCTTTGGATTGACCGGCCAACACCATCTCCGTTCTCTTATACGTCATGGGCAGGATGGAACGGGCAGCCGGCGGATTGAAGCAGACCGGGCCTCGAAGTTTAGGGTTCCAAAAATTAGCCGAGCCATCACCATTGAATGGGGACATCCATCCTCGCTCCACCACACACACGAAGCCGTTCTTGCCTTTGACTGCGGTCTCGTAGCCATGCCGTCCCAGGACGAGCACATCGGCATCGCGCGAGATGGCTTCCGGGGCCGCGCTCCGCGCCAAGGCAATCTCGGCATTTCGATCTGTCATCAGATACTGCTCAAGCGGGGCCATGCTCGGATACGCGGCTTTGGCATCCTGGGCCTGCGCTTGCCACAACGTGCTCAGTACGACCACTAGCGCGAAGCTTCCTGTTGCAATAGTCCTGACTATTGTTCGGTCCATTGATTGTTCCTCTCGGCGTCTCCGGTCTTGCGGACATCTGTTTGACATCTTGTCAAGGTGTGCCGTGGGCCAAGCTTTCTGCCTGAGTTACTGCTCATCTATCGTCAAGTGGACCTCTTTCATTTCCTTAATTTCCGTGATCACAATCGCATGCGTTCCCGTCCGTTCAAACACGGTCCCGCTGGCTCGCACATATTTGCCGACGAATGGCATCAGTTCCTGCCGCTGATCCTTGTCAGGCATTTTGTCGGAGATGGGAAAATACAGGTGACCATCATTGGTCAGGATCACGAGCGGCGAACCACCCCGCACGCATTCCGTTGCGCATTTGAGGCTTAGTTCAGTCGCCTTGGAGTCGAGGTTCTGAATGGGACAGGCAAGGTCCCGAACCAAGCCCTCGATCGTTGCTTTTGAAGCATTTGCCCGGGCGCCTGCCATCGAGGTGCGCTGCGGAGTGGGAGACGCCGCCAGGACCGAGACTATCCCGCAGCCAGCAAGCAAGCAAACACTCAAGAATCGGCTCATCGGTTCTCCTTTTCATAGGCCGGCAATTTCCTGCGACGTTACCAATCGCGGCAATGCACCAAAGAGCATAGTAAATGGTTCGCCATCGCGCAATTACGACTCTACAGGTGAAGGTTTGCGCCCGCGCGAGGAGCGCAGGGGACTTTGTCGCACGATGTGCA
This sequence comes from Terriglobales bacterium, assembly GCA_036265205.1. GTDB lineage: Bacteria > Acidobacteriota > Terriglobia > Terriglobales > Acidobacteriaceae > JAIQFF01. The sequence continues at coordinate 280,616 of DATAPL010000002.1, read as the reverse complement.
TGGGCTGTCCTTGCAAGAACTATCGCATGCGAGCGAATCGCCTGGACAGAGGACTTTTATGCAGATACATGACCGAAGCGTCAGCAGCATGGCTCGCACCCGGACAAGGCAAACTAGGGTAAGGGGTGCACCGTCGTGTTGAACAAAAATGGATCCTGAAAGTCCGTCTGGTCGCCCGGCTTCTTGTTCGGAACCGGCTGCAATCGTGCCGAGAGGGGTTTGTTCCATTTCGTGGCGAGCGAAGCAACGTCAGCGAAGATGCGTTCCATTTGATCGAGGCTGATGTCGCCGGGAAGCGGGATCGTATCCAGGCCGGTACCGCAAACCGCCGAGTAGGCGAGCAGGGAGTCGATGTTGTAGGTGGACTCAGCCCAGCGTTGCGCCAAAAGCTTGTCCTCCATCACCGGCACCATCAATCCTGAATAGCCGACCTGTTTCAGCGGCACGGCCTTGACCGCGGTGGTGATGATGCGAGCCGCAGTGAGGGTTCCGCTAGAGCCGAATTTCGCGCCAGTATAGGCTTCGATGGCGGCCCCGATGGAATCGTCCCCCAGGGGCGCGGGAGTCGGGTCGACTCCTGCATAGCCCCAACCTGTTTCTGCGGCCACCTTGTTGCCCACCGCGTCTGCGACTGCTGCATGTTTCGTCAGCGCATCCGTCAGATCAGCGACGGCAGCGTCAGCGTTTCCTTTGTCTTTCAGGAAAACGTCGCGAACAACATTAGCGCCTTCGAAGCCAATGGCGAATTGTCTGCCAGAGCCGGTGTGGTAGGAGCCGGGGAAGAAGGGCGCCAGCGGTTTCAGCATCGCGGTGGCGGTGAAGTTGAACGTTCCCTGGCTGTGGAGACTATGTTCGCTGACATATTTCACCAGCTCAGCGGTACGGCGAATCGTCTTCCAATGAATGCCGGCGTCGTCCGCAATAATGCTGCTGCCCTCAATGTTTGGCAGAGTCGATAGAGCCCTCTCCAGCAGGTGCATGGTGGCAGGATTGTCACTGTCCTGCATCATGCCCGGTCCAACGTTGGGAATGAAATTCTCCTTGGCGGAGAGCCGGTCGAACTGCGTGAGAAATGTCAGCGCCTGATCTTCCGGCATGCCGGCCACGAGTTCCGCCAGCGGTTGTGTGGTCACGCGTATCGTTTGCACCTGGTAGCCGGCGGATTCAAAACCGGCCTTGGCCTTTCGCAAAACCAGGAGAGCCTCGGCAATTTGCTGTTGGTATTTGTCTCTGTCCAGCCGGACGAATGCAGTAATTGCCCTGACCTTTGGATTCGAAGAGGAGGTTGCAACGGAACCGGTCTGCGCGTTCAGCAAAGCCGACGCAATCAGAATAACGGCGAGGGAAACTTGCTTCACTAGGTGTTCTCCAGATGCGAAATGAGGACGGAGCAGTATAGCGGACTTAATCCGCAATCCGATCTTCTATCTGTCCTTCACTCGCTTCCGATACGATCACCTCCGAATTGTTTCAACCGACCCCATGAAAAGTAGCGTGCTCGTGAAACTGTCGCAGATTGCGAAAAAGAATGGCCGGTCTACGATCATCTCGAACCTGCGTGTCGGTGGCTGCTGGTATTTCGCGGACGCAGCCATCAGCACACCGGTGGTCGCGGCAGCCTCCGTGCCCTCTTCATTCACCTCGACAAACGCACGATGGAGGACCGCGTCAATCCAGATCGCCGGGGGTGGCGGGGAGATGGCATCGAATCGTGCATGTTGTGCCGCGGTCAGTTGCCGGAAAAGTCTAAAAGCGAATCGTCTGCTGTGGGACTCACTCTTCTCGGAAAGATCCGAAGGAAGCAGGCTCTTGGCGACGAATGGCCAACGCATACGATACCTCCCAGTACGGTTCAGTTAGAACGGCACGGAGAAGTGTATGCCCTTGCTGGCACTCAAAGTCGGTTAGTCCACGCTATAACCTGTCGAAGCCCACAACTTAAACGCCGCTCCTGCTTGTCAATTTCCACAGAATTACTTTTGACTTGTCTCTATTCCTGACCTACAGCACGCGCCGACGCCGGCTACAGAATGCACCCGATGAAGTTCGTGTCTTCCGCGCGCTATGCTTTAGCTGGAGGCACGTCGTGCCGCTGAACACTCGAAGCGGTGCCTGCCGGGCCGAAGGAGAGCTCGTGAAGTCGCCTCCGGTTCGAAGCTGTGCATGCCTTCTTGCGCTCGTCTTTCTCGCTGCCCCTTGCGCACTCTCCGCCGGCCCCGCGTGCCCACCGGACAAGAATTTGCCGGCTGGCGACCTTCTGCGCAGAGTAATAAACGGAGAACTGAAGGCACAGGCCGACGATCACAGCCACTGGATGTATGAAGTCCAATCCAACCAATCGGGAAAGCATGAGCTCAAGCTGGTAGTTCAGACCGCAGCCGGGGACCTCGATCGCCTGGAAGCAGTCGGAGGCCAGCCAGTTACGGCGCAGGAGCGAAAGCGGGAAGATCATCGCATCGAAGATCTGCTGCGCCACCCGGGCGAGCAGAAACAGCGTCAGCACGACCAACAGGAAGACGCCCAGCGCACCGACCGCTTGATGAAGATGCTGCCCGACGCCGTAACTGCCAGCTACGGAAAGTGTGAGGGCGAACTTACCGAGCTTCTCTTCACTCCCAACCCGGCCTTTCACCCCTCCTCGCACGAGGCTTCCGTGTTTCACAGCATGGCCGGCCACATCTGGGTGAACAGCGGTGAGAACAGGATCGCCGAAATAGACGGTCACCTTGTGAAAGAAGTCAAGTTTTTCGGCGGGTTGCTCGGACATCTCGAGAAGGGCGGCACCTTCCACGTTAAACAGGCCGAAGTCGCGCCCGGCCACTGGGACATTACGCTTCTGCATGTCAACATGCATGGCCGGGCCCTTTTTTTCAAGACAATCAGCGTTCAGCAGGACGAGACGCGTAGCAACTTCTGCCTTGTGCCCGATAACTTGACCTTGGCCCAAGCTGCGGAGAAGCTGGAAAAACAAAAGGTTGAGCCAACCGTCGGACACGTGCAGAAAGGGCTCTTCCAGCCAGACTCGATCGCCTGCTTCCACCGGAACCACTTGAGCCGGGTAGCTCTGAACTGTAATGTCGTCAAGCCGCCTGAGGTGGTTGGCGGCCGGGCCATTTCAAGGAGTCGGCTTCCAAAAAGATTCGAGTAATCATGGGCTCCGTGTGCTGGATTCGCTTCTTGAGCCGGTCGATCGTCGATTCCAGTTCCTGCACCTTGAGGCCGCGGCGAAACTTGACGTCCACGGTAAGCAACACCTGATCGGGCCAAGCTGCATGGTCAGCAGTTCGCCTACCGCTTCGACCGCCGCATCCTGCTCGATGACCCGCCTGATTTTTGTGATCCGCCTTCGGTTCGTTCTCTCGCCTACCAGCAACGCGCCGCTTTCGCGCCCCAGCAGTACCGCCACACAAGCCAGCAGCACGCCGATCAGAATAGAGGCCGCCGGATCCAGGTAAGGGTTGCGGAGCACGCTCCCCAGAAAAATTCCCAGGAACGCGAGAAAGGCTCCTGCCAGCGCCGCCGAGTCCTCCAGAAATATGGTGAAGACGGTAGGATCTTTGCTCCCGATAATCTCATCCCAAAGGTTTTCCTCTGCATCCCTCTGTGCCAGCAAAGCCCGGTAGGAGATGCGCCATGAGTAGGAATCGACCGCCGCTGCAACTGCCAGCACAAGATAGTTCCAGCCGGCGTGCATAATCGGCGCGGGGTGGCGCAGGTGAACAATTCCGTGATAGAAGGCCAGCACTCCACCGAAGCCAAAGATGTAAACCGCTACCAGCAGCGAATAGAAGTACAGGACCTTGCCGTGCCCGTAAGGATGCAAAGGATCCGCTGGGCGCGAGCTCCGCTTCATGCCCAGCACCAGCAGCAATTCATTTCCCGTGTCGGCTGTCGAGTGAAACGCCTCGGCGAGCATCGCCGAACTTCCAGTGAATAGGGCTGCGCCATATTTGCAGACGGCAACCGCCAGGTTGGAGATAACCGCGATCCGCACTACTTGCCGGGAAACATGGGATGGCACCCACTTGGGACGCCCATATAACGCCAAAGGATGCACGCTCCTGACCGGGCAGTTGTCCGGAACGTGCGCTCACGCCGTCCATGAGCCCGGCGGAAGGAACTGGCAAAACACCAGGAGCGCTCCAGCGCGCTATGGAACCTGCGTTATCGACGCCTACCTTGCAGGTTAGTGCCCCCTCCCGTCTCGCTTCTGTTGCCGGAATACGTCCATATCGTGCCCTAGACGGTAATACAGGAAACACTGTATGGAAGCGATCCGGTGAATCGGGGAGACTGTCGTATCCCCAGCAGAAGGAAGACCATATGATGACGAAAGCCGTCCTGACGACGCGGCCATGGAAAGAGCTCTATCAAGCTGCAATTGCGGAGCCTGACTTGAGCAAACTGCCCACACGATTATCCGATGCCGAGGCCGCGGTGGCAGCGCGTGCGCGAGAGATGTTCTACTCAACTGGAGACGATGGCGAGGAGGGAGAAAGTTTAGACTACGCCATGTGCATTCTTCATGCGCTGCGCGAATCCTTGAACCATCGCGATCGCAGGAAGCCCGCTACCAGTCTCTCGCCAACAGCAGTTCCGATGTCAATAGTGAAATGGCAATCGGCGTAACTGGGCGACCGACCAGAGCTCAATGACAGCTGTGGCATAAAGTCGTTCGGAGATCGAGCGGCTGCGTTTTGCTTTAACCTTCGGTGTTACTTCCACTCCCAACCTTTGGTGCGGGTATTTCCCTCGGAGTCGACCTCGAACTCGAAAGCCTGGGCGACAGTGTTGAGCCGGCCGAATTTCGGGTGAGCAGAGCTGTAGTAGACCGCGCCCCGATAACTCACCGCGCCGCCCCCCACGAACTTTCCTACGCCCGCGCCTTTCCAGGTGGCGGTAGTGCCATCCGGTGCGAGCATAACTCCCTGGCCTTCTCCGTACAAGCTTCCGTCCGGCCTTGATTCCGACCAATACGTGCCGATTTCATTCACCTCGATACCGAGCAACTTGCCGGCGCCTTCGAAAGACACTTCCACTTTGAATCCGCCCTCGACCGAAAGTACCTTCCTTGCCGTTCGCTTCCCACGCGCCTCGTAGATCTGTTCTCCCAGCATAGTCCTCCCCCTTTTTTCGAACGCCTCATGGTTCAGAGTTCGAACCGGATTTCCCTTTCGATTTCAAAAACAGCAGCGAATGGTAGCACGTTTCAAAACTGCCCGAAACCGAGTTCGTTAGCTCGAAGAGGCATCTTGGCCGGCTGCTGTAGAGACGCCGTGGAACTGGTTGACAGTGCCACTGAAAAGCTGGACCCTTGAATTGTCATGAATAGCGGGCAATCCCAGTCGCGATAGTCAGGGCAGGCATCATCATCGTTGTTAGCAGTCTCCGGCAGGCGCAGTGCTGTCGCCGCGGATGCGGCGAAGATCATCCCGTTTGCAACGTACAGTACTTGGGCAGGACATAGACCATGAACGATTCTCGCTCCGACGAAAAAGCCGACTGGAAGAATCACGGCTTGCGTATCATTCGCAACGGTGATCTGAACAGCAATACGCCGCAGACGCCTGGCATGTCCCGCGCTGAAGCTATCTCGCACGCCACAGCCGGCGCGCAAAAGCTCTGGGCGGGGACGGTAGTAGTACAGCCCAATGCCAAAACTGGTCCTCATCATCACGGCGATCTGGAAACCGTGATCTACGTCGTGCGTGGCCGCGCGCGCTTTCGCTGGGGAAACCATCTGGAGTTCGTCGATGAAGCGGGCCCGGGAGACTTCGTCTATGTTCCTCCCTATGTTCCTCATCAGGAGCTGAACGCACTTAAAGACCAGCCGGTGGAGGCAGTCATCGTGCGCAGCGGTCAGGAGCCTGTGGTCATCAATCTGGACATTCCCAGTCCGGAGGACGCTCCGGACACTTCACAAGATGATCCGTTTCACTCCGCGCCCGGAAAGTAGGAGACGCGGTCCGGGGCTCTGAAACTCAGGAGGCTTCCCACAAATCGTTGCTCATTGCTTGTAGCCTCCCGTGGCGATGGCCAGCCCGGCTTCCAAACCGAAGGTCTCGGCGATCCCATGGAGGATGAGGAAAGTGTGGCACCCTGGAGTCAGCAGGTAGGTGTCAAAACGCCATGACCATGAGAACGGAATTGTTTCGATTGAACGGCGCTGTCGAGCGCGATCCCGCCATCGAAGCGTGGATGAAAGAGCGTGCAGGTGAACTGGGAATCATCGCGCGTCAGTGGTTTGAGGTGATACGCAAATGCGGAGACGAAGTCCGCGAACTTTTGCATGACGGCTGTCCGACAGCATGTTTGGGAGATGCGGCCTTTGCCTACGTCAATGTATTCACCTCGCACGTAAACGTGGGGTTCTTTCAAGGCGCAGCCCTGCCAGATCCGGCCCGCTTGTTGCAAGGCACCGGCAAGTTCATGCGCCATGTGAAGTTGAGACCTGGCACGGCCACCAATGCCGCAGCACTAAGGGTGCTCATCGATGCCGCGTACGCGGATATAAAGGCACGTGTCGAACACGGCTAGGTGATCCTGGTTTGCGATCGCCTGCCTGGTGTGACGGAACATTTTAGCTACTCCCGCCGTATCCACGGTAAGCTCTCGTCGGTGAGGACACATGATTTCCATCAAAAATCCAGGCAGACTCGCGGGCTTACTGTACCTGCTTACGTCAGTCGTTGGCTTCCTTACCATGGGCTATATCCCTGGCAAGCTGATTGTCCACGGAAACGCAGCGGCGACGGCCAACAATATCTCGGTTTCCGAGACGCTCTTTCGCCTCGGCATCGCGGGCCAACTCATCGGCATGGCCGCTTTTATTTTCGTGGCCGCGGCCTTGTACGATCTGCTCAAAGAGGTCAACCCGAAGCAGGCGTGGCTTATGGTGCTGCTCATTGTGGTCTCGATCCCCATAGCTTTTCTGAATGAGCTGAACTCTATTGCTGCCCTCGTACTGGTGCGTGGGGCTGACTTTCTTTCTGTGCTCGAAAAGCCGCAGCGGGAAGCTCTGGCTATGCTGTTCCTGAAGTTGCGCGGCCAGGGGTTTGTCGTCGCCGAAATATTTTGGGGTCTGTGGCTCTTTCCCCTCGCCATGCTGGTATACCGCTCGCGCTTTCTTCCGCGGTTCCTGGGCGTCTGGCTTGCCCTTGCGGGGTTCGGCTGGCTGATCCTGAGTCTTACCAGCGTGCTATTGCCGCAATATCAGGACAAGGTGAATAGCTACTGTCAGCCCGCTTTCCTTGGTGAGATAGCGTTCATGCTGTGGCTGGTAATCAAAGGCGCCATACCGCCATCGCGAGATGCCGCAGCCTCATCGCCTTATTCTTACCGGCAATCGTAAGACCGGCTGCAAGTCTGCATTCAGCATCCCGTTGTATACGCGGCACTGCAATGCCAGATGACGGTGTGCTGAACGTAAAGTGGGGGTTGTCTGCGACGCCCGCATAGGTGCCTGGGCGTACAATGCCGTCTGCTTTGCAACCCAAAAATGTCAAATAATTTTCTTGCTGGAGGTCAGTAATGAACTTGTCCCGGGCCCTCTGTGTCGAGTCGCTCGTCTCGCTGATTGTTATCGCTGGCTGTGGTGGAGGTAGCAGTTTTAATCCCAACAATGTGACTGTGGCCGTTTCCCCGCCATCTGCGACGATCCCTGCAGGTGGCCAGGTGACATTGCAAGCCACGGTTCAAGGCAGTCCTGCCGCTCCGGCGCTGAATTGGTCTATCGTCGAACTACAGGCAAATGGTGCCAGCGGTGCGCAGTGCAACTGGTCGGGCACTACGCCGCCGGCGGGACCATGCCCGGACGGTACGATTCAAGGCGCAGATGCTGGCTCCCTGACGGTGACCTATCTTGCTCCCAACACCTCAGGTACGTTCCACGTTATGGCTCAGGACAATGTTTCGTTGACCTTGGTCAAGGAAGGAACTGCAGTAATCACGGTTAGTCCCTGAGGCGCATTCCCGAATTCAACAACCGCACCTCTTGATCTCTCTGATTGGCGGGCCGGGTTGCAGGCGAAAGATCGCCGTTTCACTCATCGACCCCGGCAGTTGGTGTAAACGCCCGAGCGCGTCAACTGCGACCGAAAATGTGCTCACTCTAGCCTGTCAAGATCATCTTTCCCTATAGAGAAGTTTTCCGTCGCGGATGGTGAAGCGCACCCTGGAGAAGGCCGTGACGTCCTGGGCAGGGTCGGCGCTTAGGACCACCAGGTCCGCTTTCATGTTTTTCGCAATGCGCCCGGTGTGGTCGGAATCTCCAAATTTTCGTGCCGGATTGGTCGTGAGAGACGCGAGAATTTGCTTATAGTTCATGCCAGCCTTCGACATGAGGGTGAATTCCAGCGTGGTGTCGTAGTGGTCGGTGTAGCCGATATCGGTTCCAAACAGAATATCGCCGCCGGCCTCTGAGTAAGCGCGGAGCTGGTCCACCATTTGGTCGATCCAAGCCGTGCGTTGCTGGTCGGGGATGCTTTGCCTGCGTCCCTCGACATCCCACAAGGTTAAAGTTGGGATCAAACTCAGATTCGCACGCTTCAATTGCTGAATGAATTCAGGAGTCCAGGGCGGTGATTCGGGCACTGTGTGGGCCAGTACGTCGACGCCGCTATCGATTGCAATACGCACGCCCTCGACATTGCTGGGATGGGCGAAGACCCGCATATGGTGGCGATGTGCCTCGTCGACCGCGGCCCTGGCAGTGTCTAATGGCAGGAGGGCTATTCCTCCCCGTCCCTGGTCGGAACCGGTAAACAATTTGATTCCATCTGCACCTTTCGCGGCATGATCGCGGACGAGAGCAATCGCTTCTTGCGGGGTCTCCGTGTTCGGAATATGGATATGATTTTGGCGTAGAAAATCACGAACATACACCGGCTCAATCGTCCAGATCGGCTCTCCGACCGTGAAAATGCGGGGGCCGCGGAGTTCTCCGCTTTCGATGCGGCGGCGCAGTGCGAGAGTATTGTCGAGCACGGAAGCGATATCGAACACGCTGGTGAAGCCCCAACGGTTGAACATCGCGTCCAATTGTTGATCCAGCTCCTTTTCGCTGGAGTCCTGCACGTGAAGAAGGGCGGGAGAGAGGATGTGGACGTGACTGTTCCAGAAACCTGCAGTGACAACAAGTCCTTTACAGTCGATGACTGTTGCCGAGCGCGGGATTTTGACCGCCGAGCTGGGGCCAACCGAGAGAATGAGGCCGCCGCGAATCACGATCGATCCGTTTTCGATCGGCGGAGCGGTGGGCGAGGAATAAATCTTTGCTCCAGTGAGTGCCAGGTCGGCAGTGCGCCCCTCGCCGCTGGCGGTAAAGATAAGTATGACACTCAAAAGCAGGGCTAATCGGATTCGCATACGGAACATATACGATTTCGAAATTGGTATTGTTTCAAATAATCGTACCAAAGGACTGCGCGGACACCCGGGGTTAGAACGCTCAATCGCCGACAAAATCGCAATAACACTCACAGCTAAATTGCGTCTCGCCCTGCGGCGCCCGGATTGTTGATATTAAAGGCCGTGCACATTTCTGTCTCTTGGCGCGCCGGCGAAATCCAAATTTGTTGGAAACAATCGTCCAGTTCGAGGCATCGAAACAATCGAAAGGAGAAAGACTATGGCATCCAAACCTACCCACGAACAGGCACAACTCCACTTGCAAATTTACGAAGAACGGCGAGAGCCGCGGCTCCGTCAGGCGCGTGACTGGTTCTTTGCCAATTGCTTCGCCGACACTCTGGACGAAGCCATGCGCATCGCCCCGCCGGGAACGGAAGCCGGAACCAATTTCATGATGGTGATCGGCTACTGGGATCAGGCGTGCGCATTCCTCAACTACGGATTGCTTCACGAAGATCTGTTCTTCGAAACCAGCGGCGAGTTCTTCGGGGTGTGGAATCGCATCCAGCCTACGATTCAGGAGGGCCGGAAACGATTCTCGAACAAACTCTTTGCCGCCAACATCGAAAAAGCAGCAAACCGCTTTGAGACCTGGGCTGAAACTCACTCCCCTGGCTTCATCGCCTCGATGCGCCAGATGGATCAGCAAATGCGCGCACAGAGGAAAAAGGCGGCGTAAGATCGGCCCCCATTTAGATTTCCTGACCAACCACTAACCCTAGGGCCGCCGGAGACCCATAATTCCGGCGGCTTCACTCATTCCGAGGTCGAATCGCTCGACTGTCGGCAAAGTGCCGGGGTGAGGAGACATCTGAGCTGTACCGCCTAATTCACTTTGGCACGACGAGAGGGCCGTTGGTGACAAGCTTCGAATCCACTATGCCGATCTCGACCCGGCGGTTGGCAGCACGCGCCTGCTCGCTGTCGCCCGGAACGCGGGGGTCGGCTTTGCCATAGCCCTTGGTGCTCATGATTGTCGCGGGAATTCCGGTCTGCACCAGAAAGTCGCGGACAGCTTCGGCACGACGCTGCGAGAGTTGCAAGTTGTACGAAGGCGTGCCGACATCGTCCGTGTATCCGTAGACGGCAATCGTATACCCCTTAAGCGTCATCATTATTCCAGCGATGCGATTAAGAATGTCGCGATATTCCGGTTTGATGTTTGCTTTATCGAAGTCGAAGCGAATCGACTTGCTGTCGAGCGTCATCACCAGGCCCATGGCGGTGCGACGCGTTTCGGCGATTTGTCCGAGAGCGTCTTGCAGCTGTGCCAGTTGCGCCTCTCGCTCTTGCCGATACGCTTCAGCCACCTCTGTGGCTTGCTCTGCCTTTTGCTGCTCAGCAGCGGCCTGCTGCCGGGCAAGTTGCGCCTGCGCTTCTGAGTTCGACTGATCCTGTTTCGCCAAGTCGCGTTGTTGAGCTGCTGCCTGCGCGTTCGCAGCCGCTTGCGAAGCCTGCTGAGCCAGGGTCTGCGATTGCTCCTGCGCTCGCATAACCAGCTGGTTTAAGCCTTCCGTCTGCTGGCTGAGTTGTGCCACCTCGCGCTCCAGGCGACGGACCAAGATTAGATAAACAATCCCAAGTATCAGGCTGAGTGCGATTGCGATCACTCCCAGAGCCAGCGCTAACTTCCCGTGAGACTTGGCAGGTGCGTCCCCAGGTCCACGCTCGTCCGGATTCAGTGCGTCGCGTAAAGAGTCCATCATTTTGCAATCTTAGCGTGGAATTCCAGATTGACGCAAAACGAGACAGCTTTCGGTTTTCGGCTATTCGGAAGTACTCGAAAACCAGACTTGGCGGGTTAGTAACCAGCAGGCACCGGCAATCACTGAAGTTCGTTCTTGAAGACGGTGCCAGACTTCATCACGAATTTGACGCGCTGCAGTTCGGTAATGTCTTTGAGAGGGTCGCCCGACACGGCTACCAAATCGGCCCACTTCCCGGCTTCGATGGTGCCCATTTTGTCGGACCAGCCCAGAAGTTCGGCAGCGGTAGTAGTGGCGGAACGGATAGCTTGCTGCGGAGTCATGCCGTAGGCAACGTAGTATTCGAATTCCTTGGCTTCGTTCAGATCTCTCCAGCCGAAGCCTCCGGCGTCGGTCCCGAACACGATCTTCACTCCCTTTTTCAGCGCCAGTTGGAACGCTGCCTTCTCCGTGTCCACCATCTTTGGCCAGTTGCCCTGGCGGCCCGATGCCACGTAAGCGCCAACCGCGATCGTTGGGATCCAGTAAATGCCGCGGCGGGCCATCTCTTCCATCTGCGGCGCGCTGAGTCCATCGCCATGTTCGATGGTGTCAACGCCCGCTCTCAGAGCGGCGGCAATACCATCATTCCCGATAGCGTGCGCGGCAATTTTTTTCCCGATGCGATGGGTTTCATCCACGATGGCCTTGGCTTCTTCGTCGCTGAAGTTGACATGACTGTGCAGCGTGCCATCGGGTCCGTAAAAGTAGCCATGGTCAGAGTAGTACTTGATCCAGTCCGCGCCGAACATGATCTGTTCACGAACGGCTTTACGGGCTTCATCCACCCCGTCGACGTATTGCACTCCCTGAGGCACGCGGATTTCCCAGGAATACCCCAGCGGGCCGTACATGCCAGTGGGTGTCATGGCCCTGGTCGCAACTTGCATGTGCGGGCCAGGGATTTCTCCGTTGGCAATGGCTTGTTTGACGTCCACATCGGCGTACATCGCACCTTCAGTTTCGAGATCACGCAGCACGGTGAAGCCATGAGAGAGAGCGATCTGCGCGTTGCGAGCCGCCAGGATGGCGCGGTACGGAATAGACTGCTTCAACAGTTGCTTGTCGTAATCTTCCGCGGTGATATCCCCCTGAAGCAGAACATGAGTGTGGGCATCGACGAAGCCAGGAAGGACGGTGGCCTTGGAAAGATCGATGAGTTCAACCCCTGGCGGCGGCGAGCCGCCGGGAGTGACGCTGAGAATCCTGTCACCCTCAACAAGGATGAGAGCATTCGAAATGGGTGCGTCGCTTTTGCAGTCAATCAATCGTCCGGCACGAATTGCAACCCGCTTCTGGGCTGGTGGGGAAGGTTGCTGGGCCTGAACCAATGCGCCCGCCGCCAAACCGAGAAAAGCGACAGCAAGAAGTTTCGCGCTGTGGGGTCCAATCACGAATGGCTCCTGTAAACGACGGCAGCCTAACAGAGGTTGGCGAAAAAGGAAAAGGGCGGCCGCTCTCAAGACGACAGGCCATTCCTTCCATCAACCATCCGCTGTCCTAGTGCTGTATTTCGTACGCCAGAGACACCCTTCCGGAGCGGTAGATCTTACTGCTCGACAACCTCAGCCGGGCTGGAGTGTAAGGGGGAGAGAGCAACGGAACGCCGCTGCCCAGCAACACGGGTATGACAGTAACCTCGACGCTATCCACTGCGCCGGAATCCAGAAACGAGCGAAAGAGTTCGCTCCCGCCCATTAGCCAGATGTCTTTACCACCCTGATTCTTCAGCGCTTGAACCCAATTCGCACTTAACTGGGAGACGACCGTCAGCCGCGGGTGATCCTGCGGTTTCATCGTCCGCGAGAAAACGATAGTAGTGATTCCTGTAAACGCTTTTTCACCCAGTCTCTTGCTGGCAGCTTCATAGGTTCGCTTACCCAAGAGCAACGTGTCGAATTGCGCCCAAATTGCAGCAAAATCGATTTCCGGGTCGACGCCAATCCAGTCTGCTTCTCCGTTAGGGCCGGCAATAAACCCATCCAAACTCATTGCGACGAGATAACGAATTTTTCGCATTGCCTAGACTCCATCGGGCCGATGTTTTGATATCTGAATGTGTTCCACTGTTTCACAATCCCGTTAACTGCCGGCAAACCGCGACGCACTGACCGGGTTCCGAGCGTGATCGCCATTTACAACTATAAATCGTGGCTTGTTGCTGAGATTCGGCGTAAAGTCCCCTGCCGAGAGGCTAGCTCAGTCAGATGAGGCCGGAAGATTCGCGCGGCCAGGCAACAGTTTTCGTTACGCCCATGTCAACAACAATACCCAGTTCGAAGCTCGACCGCCATGTGTTCGGAGCAGCTTGGATTCTCACTGATCTCCTCGGCGAACCGCCCTCAATCCCAGCTTTCCTTCGTTGACATACCCCACTCCTTACCCAAGATTGCCCGATCCCATGATCGGCCAGACTGTCTCGCACTACCGCATCGTTCGGAAGACAATTCTCCGTCCGGTGTCAGACATATCCCGAAACAGCGAAAACTTGATTCCTTAAGGCCGTTTGGGATAATGTGCCCCTACTCTGCGCCAACCAATTTGTTCTTCCAGGAGTATGCCTTACATGCAGTGCCGTGCGCTTTTTTCCTGCCTCATTTTACTGGGCTCGGTCGTTGCTGCAGCCCAAACCTTTACCTATTCCAAAATCGACGAGTCCGTAGCTGTAGATAACGGCGCCTCGGGCGGGGTCGGCTGGGGATCGTGCGTGACGTGCGCCGGCGGCAATCCAAACGGAACCGCGAGTATTGCCAGTTCGCCATTTATCACAAAACCCTCTGTTGACGGCGCGAGCCGAGACTTTTACATCAGCGGCAGCGCCTATACCAATGGCCTTTGGTGGTACAAAGTCGGTACGAATGACGCTGTGTCGCACTTCAAAATGGACTTTTGGCTTTACGTTGACAGCTCGACACAGAACGCTCAGGCTCTGGAATTTGATGTCTTTCAATTCAACAAACAAATTACCCAATTCCCCACGGGTACTGAATTCATGTTCGGCACGCAGTGTAACTATGCGGCCGGCGTCTGGGATGTTTGGGACATGGGTAAGCAGAGATGGCTACACAGCAGGGTCCCATGCAGCCGATTTAAGCCCAGCACCTGGTATCACGTCACCCTGAATTTCCATGCCAGTTCCCCGGATCATTACCAGCATTACGATTCGCTCAACATTATCCAGTATAAGAGTAACGGCAAAATTGATAACAGTAAGACGTACCCCTGGAACATTGCCGTAGCCTCGGGCCCCATGCCGGCAGGATGGGGAGAGGACATGGGCTTGCAGCTTCAGATGGATATCGCCAACGTCGGCGCCAACATGACGGAGTATGTGGACGGGTTGACTCTGACCGCTTGGTGAGGAATCGCGTCCGGATCAGCCACGATTCGAGCGTTTAGAACCCCAACCCTTGTTCAGTGGCGGGCCGAGGAATTCCAACCCGTATTTGTGGAAGATTGGCAGGATTATGGCGGGGTCAGGTGCCGTGCCCCGCGGCAGCGCCGCACTCATTTTCCTGGAACAACATATCGAACCCACTTGGCACAACTGTGAGCAGGGTCCTCCCCGGAACGGTCCCGATATTCTGGAAGGCATGGCGGGTCCCACGGGGAGCGAACACCGTGTCTCCTGAACCGGCATACAAGGGGTTGCCATCGACTTCAAACAGGCCGAAACAGAAGTCGCGCCAGTTGAAAACTAACCGGGCGGCGGTACATTGCACATGATTCAACGCTACACAGGTGGCGGATTCGCTATAATTTAGAATCCTCAGAACCATTCCAGCCCGGAGCGGCCGGTGTGGTGGGGAGTTCCTTCTTTTCGCCCCCGCGACCCCAGGAGGCTGAGATGTTTGCTCGCCACGTTGCTGTGAAATTGAAGCCGGGCACTCTGGCTGAATTCACAGTGGTCATGGACAAGGAAATCCTTCCCTGGCTCCGAAAACAAAAAGGCTTTCTGGACATGATCACGCTGGCGATCCCCAGCGGCAGAGAGATCGTGTCGATCAGCTTCTGGGATCACGAAGAAAGCGCACAGGTTTACAACGCGACCAGCTACCCGGAGGCGTTGCAGACCTTGAAAGATATATTGTCAGGAACTCCACAGGTTAAGACTTTCAATGTTGTCAGCTCGACCCTGCAAAAGATCGACGCCCCATTCGTTCCAGCGGCGCGCCGGCGAGATCGTGGAGATACCACAACCGCTGCGAATCGAGCTCATCGAGTTTGAGGTTTTTTGGGAGGCAACGGACTCATAGAGGAAAAGCCGACTGCTCCCAGTCGCTTTCCCCTGTGCTCCGCCCCTGGCTAGCGTTGAGTGGAAGACGTCACAGAAATGTTATCGGCAACAAGTGCCGGGAGGCGCCATCGGGTGCACGCCGTACATCTAGGCCGATGCGGTTTTATGGAGAGACAGTACGGGGCCTAGTTGATCGCGCAAAACTAGAAAGCGAGGTCAGCGGCCGGCTACTGCTCCTTAAATTCTATCCAAGTCCCGGTCTTACCTTCATAAATGCGCATATTGCACTGCTTGGGAGCGGAATGTCCAAAAAACACGCCGAAGGGCTGGGCATCGCTTAACTGGCCAACCTGCATAACGGCTCTCACCACATCCTGGTGCTCGTCGTACTTGCTCTCCTCGCTGACATTCTTGTTGAACACCAGGGTCCAGCGATCCTTTTGCGGGATGACATACATACTATAGGCGCCGACAGGGATTTGAGTGTCTCCGACCTCAAGCGGAGCCGAAGTGAAAAGGAACATGGGAGAATTTCCGGGGCTCCAAATCTTGTCGTCCGGCAATCTGTGATTGGTGACGGCGGCCGGCTCATATCTCACGCTTATCTGTTTGCCGTCGTCAAAAGTGCACGCTGAGGATTTGGAGTCCTGGGTTTGTGCGCCGCACAAAACCGGCAGAACGATAACCAAGAACAGGCAGGCAATAGCTTTCCGGTTCATTAACGTCTCCTC
Organism: Terriglobales bacterium; assembly: GCA_036265205.1. GTDB lineage: Bacteria > Acidobacteriota > Terriglobia > Terriglobales > Acidobacteriaceae > JAIQFF01. The sequence goes on along the minus strand of DATAPL010000002.1, from coordinate 264,492 downwards.
CTTCGAAGGTGCATGCAGCATCAAGTCGAAGGTTTGAAACTGGGGGAGACTATCTGCCGAACTAATCTGCCTTCGCGCTGTGATCCTGCGCCCTGATGTATTCGGCAGCAATGTAATTCTGCTGCCGGCCAAAAATACTAACCTGATCTGTGCTCAGCTTCCACTGTTTTCGAAGAATTGCGGAAGATGGAAGCCGGCGAAGCTGTCCCTTAATATCAACGATCGCCGGCGTCCGCTTGACCGGCAGAAGGCCATCCTCTGAGACCACCAGCATTCGCGATCCGTTCGCCCCGGAAATGATAAATATGTGGGGTTGCGGACCCGAGAGCAATCGGACGTCGTTCAGGAAAACCATATCGCCCACTTCATCGGCTGCCTGGCTGCCGAGGAGGGCGCTGATCGAGGAAGGAGTGACAAGAACTGCACTTGGGGAATTCCCTATATCGCGCTCTATCATTCGCCACCCGCGCCATGCCAGAACCGCACTGCCCATCAGGAAAGTTGCGGTCAACAGCATGCGCAGTAGCCACCGCCGTGTCTTTTTTAAGCCACCTTCCTTCAAGATAGGAAAACTCCGGCCCTCAAACTGTCAGATGCGTTCCCGTGCCCGCCCGTTGGCGGCTATTTGGCGGTCCCGGCAGAATATTTCGGGTCCAACCGCGAAGCCGGTTATGCAAACCCTGGTTCGCCCTCGTCCAATACTTCGGTGAGCAGCTTCTGCGGCATTTTGAGCTGGCCACCTTCATAAGGACGAAGGGCCAAGTGTGAAGGAGGATGATGATTAAGGTGCGCCGGAGCTGCCGGTAACCGTGAAAGAGTCCAGATAAGCAGTCGTGCCATGGGCCGAATTGTCGCCATCGATCTGGAAGTTCACCTTCAGCAACCCTGACGGCTTCCAGCGCAAGTCAAAATTGCTGGCGCCAGACGCATCGGCGAAATCCTGCACATCGCCATCGAGACTGACACTGTCGTAGGTCACTAAGCCATTGCCATCGCGATGAAATTGAAGAACAAGATGGTGCCAGCTGTTGGCTGTCCAGACTGCCCGGCCGCAGGTGGCGCTCGATACACTCCAGTGCGCACTGGTGCCAGCCCTGGTGGTGAATTTCCACTTTCCCAAAGACAAAGAGCACTCGGTGCCGAATATTACAGTGTCGCGGTTGGGCAGGACCTGGTTGAGATCGAACTCCAGGTTATACACGTGGCTGAGGTCGGTGATAAACCACCAGACGTCGTAAGTGAAATAAGTCGAGACGGTGTCGAGAGGTCCTAATGAAGCGCTGCAGCGCTCCCCACCATACCTGGACCATGAAAAATCGAAACGCCGGGCTTCGCCATCACGAGACGGATTGGGGACGAGGGAAGTGGAGGCGGTCGAGTCCCCGGGCGTTCCGAGATCGTGAGTGCACCGCCAGGAAGAGAGCGATTCAATGTTTGGGACGGTTCCGGCAAATCCCACGGTGGATGTGGACAGAAAAAGCAGGACCAATGTGACTCTACCAATCACACAATCTATTTTACAGCGTTGGCGGCATCCTCGAGCGCATTCGCCGCAGCCGGTGCAGCTTTCCCAGCGGGGAGTTGAAGAGTTCCATTCTTTCTCGCTGGAGCCGACTGATCTTTTATCCCGCCAGATCGCGATTCTTACCGATTCTTACCAATAAGTGAAGTGCAACTTGTCGAGGTAAACGGTGTACGGCGACTGCTTGTAGTTACCGTCCATCTGGAACTTGACGGTGATGCCATACCAGTCAGAGGGCACTGAGTCCGGGCCGTAATACCAGTTGATGTCGTGGGTCACGCCATTCAAAGTTATGGACTGGTACTGAAGATGGTTGTCGTCGGTTCGCCTTACGCGAATGACCAGGTGATTCCATGCATTGTTTGCCGGATTGCAGGCGATGCCGGTGGATACCCAGTCGTGTTTGATGTTGTCCCAGATATCCCACTTGTGACCGCCGGCGATACGGCACTGAGTTCCGTAGATAAAGCTCAGCCCGTGGAAATATTGACTGACGTCAAATTCCAGAACCTGGGAGGATTCGACGGTGCTGGAAAAGAAATAAACGTCATAGACGAAATTCTTGAGGCTGGGGACCAGGGTTTGATTCTTGTCGGGCAAACCCAACACGGAGTTTGGGCCGACCATGGGGTAACTCCACAGAACGTCGGAATAAGGCACGGTGCCGCCGATGTCGAACTTGGACGCGCCGCCGGTCTGGGTCATGGCCCAGGTAACTTTCGGTTTGCATGATGTGCAGATTTCATATGCCGGCGCCAGTTCTCCCCAGCCGCGCCATCCGCTGCGGGCTTGCACGTTGGTCAGCGTGGTTCCAGTCTGGCCTGCGACCTTGATGGTGACGGGCGTGAAAGCTGCGCCACCGCAGTTGTCCCACTCCTCGACGATGGTGTTGTAGGTGCCGGGGCTCAAGGACAACGTGGTGTTCAGGCTGGCTCCCTTCACCACGTACACCCGTTTATCCGGCGAGGGCGCAGTGTAGATTCCCATTGAGGCCACGCCTTTGGAGCAGGTAGCAGTCGATGCCGTGGCGGTAAAACGTACGGGCGAACTTACAGTGCTATTGTTCGCTGGTGAACTTACCGACACCACACTGCGAGCGCTGACGGCAATCGGGACTTCGGTAAACCTCGACCCGCCGCAATGGTCCCACTCCTGCACTACCGTCTTGTAAACTCCCGGGCTTAACGACAATTTGGTATTAAGGCTGGTTGCATTTACTACGTAGGTGAGTTTGTCGTTGATATAAATGCCCATGGAAGCAACGCCGCGGGAACAGGTTGCGGAAGTGGCCGAAGCAACAAAACTTACCGGCGAGCCCAGCGTGGCCCCACTTTGGGGACTGCTGACCGTCACTCCGGCTAAAGCAGAGGTCGATAAGGCCGCAACAAGGCAAACGCATACGCAAAGCCGTTTCATGGCTGTGAAGATTCTCCAGCTTGTTGGATTTGCTTCCTGAAGTGGCTGCTTACTGGCCGTCGATTAACCGAGATTCTATTGGCCTAATCCTGTGACCGCAAGGACAAAACTCTGTGTGGTCAATCAGGAGTACATGTTCTCTGGCCATCAGGGAGAAATCGAACCGGTGACGGGATCTTGGGGTGAAAAAAACTTTTAGACGGCAGGAGTATCAAAATATCTAGCAGAGTTTCATTGCAGCAGCCCGTAAACATTCAGTTGATCGACGGCGACGACGTACACGCGGCCATCAATGACAGTCGGAACTGTAAACACTGCGCCGCGCCCGAGCGCATCCCGGGTCGCGTTTTGTTGTGTATTGTAGAGCTCGGTTGCCAGATTCGTGGCGTCGTAGGCGTGCATGGTGACGGTGTTGCTGAGAGTGTATTCCACCGCCCAGACGATACCTTGAGTCGTGCCATTGGCAGAAACCACAGGTATCGGTCCACGGCCCACTTGTCCGTTTCCCTGGAAGACGGTGGAGGAGACAGAGGTTTGCGTCATCTGTCCATTGGTAAGTTGGAAAGCGCGCAAATTGCTCATGACCGATCCCAGATAAACGAATCCGTTCCAGTATGTGGGGGTGCTGTAAATGCGAAATGTGCTGTTGACGTCGGTCTGGCCGCAGGGCGCGGGATTGATGAGAATTTCCTGAGGGATCTGACTATTGCTGCCGAGATTGAAATTTCCCATGCTGTCGCGGTTGATCAGATAAATTCGCCCTTCCTTACTTCCAGACACCAATAAGTGCGGGTATGGACCGGTCTGGTCAGGCAGCAGTATGGGCCCTCCGGACCCAAGGTCAAGGTCCCCTTGATCAATGCAATTCTGGTTGAAGGGCATGAACCAATCGACGACCGAAAACGATCCCCCATTCAGCTTCAGCTTTAATATCGTGTCGCCCCAATCGGGGCCGCCGATGATGTTGTAATTGTGGCCATCCCCGGTCTGTATGTAGATGTTGCCGTCAGAGTCGGCGGTAGGAGCGGCTCCGGCCTGCCATAAACCGGCTCCTTCACTATTGGGCGACAGGCACAGCGCGGCGATCTGCTGCAGGGTGGCAGCGTCGTAGGCAAAGATCCAGCCGTGGTAAGGCTCGGTGTCGGAAAATGAAGCGAAAGCGATATAGATCACTCCATTCACCAACTGCAATCCGGCACGCTGGTTTTGAGTAGGCGGATTAAAGGTGACGTCGCCGTTTGCGTCAGTGTCAATTCCGGTGCCGGGTACGGTGGCTGTGATGACGGTGGGTCCGCCAAACTTTTCCGCCCCCGTGGTTATATCCAGAGCGTGCAACCTGTGGAAAGTCACGCCGCTCTCTTCCGTCATGGCCGAAACGTACATGGTTTGGGTAGTGGGATCGATCACCGGCGTTCCGGTGACGCCTACCAGAGGCCCGATTCCGGTGCGTCCACCGAAATTACCGTCGGCGGGAGTAATCCCATTGGCCGGATCGATGAAACTGCGCTGCCATAAAACCTGCGAGGGCGTGTCGGCGTCCAGAGCGTAGACGCTATCGTTCTCCGTGCCTAAAAAAATAACATTGTGCATTCCCCCGGCGATGGCCAGGTTTCGGACATACAGGGGCTGGGTAAATATGACGCCATCCAGGTGTGGTGATTGTAAAACTCTTCCAAAACTGGTCGCATTCACGTTGGCGGTAGTGAGAGTGGTCTCGTTTAGGTTCGCCCCTATCCCCGCAAGGTCAGATTTGTACCGCAGCACCCCGTCAATGGTCGGAGGCGGCGGTGGAGTGGGCGTCGGAGTGGGAGTAGGAGTCGGCGTGGGAGTTGGCGTTGGCGTCGGGGGCTGACTGCTTGGGGTACTGGAAAAGCCCCCGCAACCAACCATGTAAATACTTGCCGCAATCAAAGAGAGCAGAAAGACAACCCAGACGTGCTTCATGCGATCCCATCTTCTCCGCTTTGTAACAGGACTGTTTTGCCATGACCCAAGAACTGCCAAGCACAGACGTCGGGTCGTTCAATACCTCGGTAAGTAATTTGTGGCCCGGATACTGCCCGGCTGCCATCGCACTTCGATGTGTTGTCTCAAATCCCGGTTGGTTGTGGTTGCCACAATCTACGAAAATTTGCTTGGAACCGCCTTTTGGAACTAGGCCGCCAGGGTGGCGGGTTTCGGGATGGCGAAGCAGGCTCGCAGATTCGACCGTCGTGAACGCTGATTCTGCTGCGGGCCGGAATCCCTGCCTGCAAGGCCGGCGGCGCTGGATATATCATGAAATCAACGGGCCGCATATGTTCCGAAGGGCCTTGTGGGCAGGAGGGTTTCGTGATGTCTTCTCTTAACCTTCTAGTTAACGAACGACCCTACACCGTCGATGTCGATCCTCAGACCAGTCTTCTGACTGTGTTGCGCGAAAATCTTGATTTGCCCGGAACCAAATATGGGTGCGGCGAAGGCCGGTGCGGCGCCTGCACTGTCCTGATCGATGGGAGGGCGCAGCGTTCCTGCGTCACGCGCGCCGCGACCGTTGCGCAAAGAAAAATTACCACCATTGAAGGTCTCGCGAAGAACGAACATCTGCATCCTGTGCAGGAGGCGTTTCTGCAAGAAGGCGCGATGCAGTGCGGATACTGCACAGCGGGAATGATCTTGTCGGCAGTGGCGCTGCTCGATCGAAATCGTCACCCCACGCAGGCTGAAATCATCGATTTTATGGACGGCAACATCTGCCGCTGCGGGGTGTACTCGCGCATCCTCAGCGCGGTTCAGAAAGCGGCGGCGGTCATGGCCGAGCCCGCAACCGGGAAGGGAGCGGGACGATGAAAGGGGCAGCGACGCGAATCCAGGCACCGTGGGAACCCGAACGGTACGAGCTTTCATCTGCGCCTGTCTATCACTTCGATCTTGACCGGCGTGACTTCTTCAAATTTCTTGGCGCTGGACTTCTCGTGGTCTCCGTTCTTAAGCAGGCGGCTGTCTCTCAGGAGTCCGGCAGAGCAAGAGCATGGAGAGGTGACGCCCTGCCCCGGGAAATAGACGCATGGCTGCACGTCGGAGAGAACGATAGAGTTACGGTCTACACCGGCAAGGTGGAAGTGGGGCAGAACATTCGTACATCGCTCAGCCAGGGGGTGGCCGAAGAACTGCGATTGCCCCTTGAAAAAATCGAGCTGGTAATGGGCGATACCCAACTCACGCCCTTCGACATGGGCACGTTCGGCAGCCGGACCACCCCTACCATGAACCTGCAACTCCGCAAGGTGGCGGCCGCGGCGCGCGATCTGCTCATCGACCTTGCGGCCGCGCAGTGGCAGACCGATCGCCAGAATCTGGTGGCTTCCGACGGCAAGATAAGCGATACGAAGGGCCACCGGTCGCTGGAATATTCGGCGCTGGCCAAGGGGAAGGAACTCGCCAGAGCCATACCGGCGGAGGATCCGCTCATCCCGGCGAGCAGTTGGACGGCGATGGGGCAATCGCTCCCTAAAGTGGCAGGGGCGGATTTTGTAACGGGCAGGCACCGCTATCCGTCGGACCAGAAGTTGCCGGGCATGTGGTATGGCAAGATACTTCGACCGCCTTCTTTTGGCGCAACCCTGCTCTCAGTGGATTCCAAAAAAGCGGAAGAGATGGGAGCCATGGTTGCTCGCGACGGTAACTTCGTCGGAGTGGCCGCTCCAACTTCCGGATTGGCTGCTGCTGCAGTTGCGGCCATCCACGCCGAATGGAAGTCAGAGCCGCAGCCTTCGGGCAAAGAACTCTTCGAATATCTGAAGAAGAACACGGACGAGGGCACGGACCCATCAGGGGATGGCGACCGCTTCGACATTGGCAGCGTCGATCAAGCCTTCGTTTCCTCCGCATTACACCTGCGCCAGACCTACACTGTGTCATACATCGCGCACGTGCCCCTCGAACCGCGCGCGGCCCTGGCGAAGTGGGATGGCGACAGTCTGACGGTTTGGACCGGCACCCAGCGTCCTTTCGGGGTGCGCGGCGAACTCGCCGAAGCCTTTCGGATGCCCGAAGATAAGGTTCGCGTTCTGATGCCGGACACCGGTTCTGCCTACGGTGGGAAACATACGGGAGAGACGGCGGTCGAAGCCGCGCGGCTGGCGCGGGTGGCCAAGCGTCCGGTCAAGGTGGTGTGGACGCGCGAAGAGGAATTCACCTGGGCATACTTTCGCCCCGCGGGAGTGATTGAAGTCGCAGGGAGCGCCCGCGGCGACGGAACGATTACGGCCTGGGAGTTCCACAACTACAATTCCGGCTCGGCGGGAATCCGTACTTACTACGAAATCCCCAACCAGCGCATCGTCTTTCATGCCGCGCATTCTCCCTTGCGGCAGGGATCGTACCGCGCTTTGGCCGCGACGGCGAATCATTTTGCGCGTGAATCCTGCATGGACGAGATGGCGAGCGCTTTAAAGATCGACCCGCTTGAATTCCGTATGAAGAACCTTAAGAACGAAAGGCTGCGCGCTGTGTTTCAGTCCGCTGCGGACAAGTTTGGCTGGGGACGACGGCAGGCCGCTCCCGGTCACGGCTTCGGCATGGGCGGCGGTTTCGAAAAGCTGGGTAATATCGCGACCTTCGCTGAAGTCAGCGTTGATCGCACCTCCGGCGCGGTGAAAGTTGTTCGCATCGTTTCCGCCTTCGAGTGTGGCGCCGTGGTGAATCCCGATAACCTTCGCAATCAGGTAGAGGGATCGAATGTGCAGGGGTTGGGCGGAGCCTTGTTCGAAGCCATCCAGTTTGAGAATGGCAAAATCCTCAACGGCAGGATGTCGCAGTACCGGGTTCCGCGACTCAGCGATCTTCCGGTGATTGAGACGGTCTTGCTCGACCGCAAAGACCTGCCATCGGCTGGCGCTGGCGAGTGCCCCATGATCGGTCTGGCTCCAGCCATCGCGAATGCCATTTTTCATGCGAGCGGGGTTCGGTTGCGATCCTTGCCGTTGGTTCCGGACGGCCTGAAGGTGACATGACGCGACCGCCGGGAGTCGCTCAAACCGCAGATTCCGGATGTGACAACGTTTTCCGGCTCGAGACGACGGTATTTGCTCCGTAAGCGTCAAACCTTCCAGAGTCGGGTACAATCTGCGCCAGCGTTTGACGAGAGCGCGACCGGTTCCAGCGGAACGCGACATTGCAAGTGGCTTCCACCGGGCGTAGTTGTCGGTGTCTCCAAAACAAATGTCCCCGAAAAAGACGAGATGGCCGGCCGACGGACGCGGCCAGCGACCGCGACTGGCGGAAGTGGGAGCGATGGCGTTTCTGTTGGCGCTCGGTTCCGCGGCGCAGCCGCAAGATCTCGGCAAACCGATAAGTACGGCCAGCACCTTCAAGAGCCAGTGTGCGGCTTGCCATGGCGCCGATGGCGCCGGTACAACTTTGGGTAAAAGCTTGCAGGCTCCCGATCTGCGCTCTGCCAGTGTCCAGCGACAACCGGCTTCGGCGCTCGGACAAGTGATCCGCGAAGGAAAGGGCAACATGCCAGCCTTCGGACGTGGCCTCGACAACGCCCAGATTGCCGGACTCGTCGACCTGATCCGAGGACTTGACATGAAGCCGCCGGCCGGAAAAGATCCGGCGCGGCCGGCACGGGTGAAGCGGAATCCCGCGCAGGCGCAGCAAGACTGGCCGGTGTGGGGCGGAGGCTCGGAGAACAACCACTACTCGGCGCTGGCGCAGATCAATCGAGAAAATGTAAAGCGGCTTGCCGTGGCATGGAGCTTCGACTCGCAGGAAGAAGGCGGGCTGCAGACCAGCCCCATCGTTGCCGAGGGTGTGCTCTACGGGATTACACCGGCGCAGAAGATTTTCGCCCTGGATGCGGCGACCGGCAAACTATTCTGGAAATTCGATTCCGGAGTGAAAGGCACACAGCCGGATCGCGGGCTCGCATATTGGACCGACGGCAAAGACCGACGGATCCTCGTAGGGGTCATGAATTTTGTGTATGCGCTGGACGCGGTGAGCGGACGTCCGGTTTCAAGCTTCGGGAAACAGGGACGAATCGACTTGCGAGAGGGACTCGGCCGCGAGCCCGCCGCGGCGCAGTCGGTTTACCTGACCAGCCCGGGAGCCGTCTACAAGGACCTGTTAATCGTGGGAGGCAGGAATCCTGAAACTCCGCCTTCGCCTCCGGGCAATGTGCGCGCCTTCGATGTGCGAACTGGAAAGTTACGCTGGTCGTTTCGCACCATTCCTCAGCCGGGAGAATTTGGTTACGATACCTGGCCCAGAGATGCGTGGAAAACCTCCGGCGCCGCTAACAATTGGGCGGGGATGGCGATTGATTCGAAGCGGGGAGTCGTTTACGTCCCAACCGGTTCGGCAGTGTTTGATTTCTACGGCGCGGACCGCACTGGCGATGATCTTTTCGCGAATTGCCTGATTGCCCTGAACGCGGAGACTGGCAAGAGAATCTGGCATTTTCAAGGAGTTCGTCACGATATTTGGGACCGTGACTTTCCCGCGGCTCCCGCCCTGCTCACCGTGAAGCGTGACGGGAAAGAGATAGACGCGGTCGCGCAAACCACGAAGCAAGGCTTCGTCTATCTCTTCGATCGAACCAACGGCGCCCCTCTTTTCCCGATCGAGTATCGCAAATATCCCGCGAGCACGGTGCCCGGCGAAGTCAACGCCGCCGAGCAGCCGCTGCCCACCCGTCCGGCGCCTTACGCTCGCCAGCTTCTGAGCGAAGACCTTCTTACCGACCGGACGCCGGAGGCCCATGAGTGGGCGCTGGAAAAGTTTCGCAAGTATCGAAGCGAGGGACAATTTTTTCCATTTAGCGTGGGGCAAGATACCGTGATTTTCCCCGGATTTGACGGCGGCGCGGAGTGGGGCGGACCGGCGGTAGATCCGGAGACCGGAATCATTTACATCAATGCGAACGACGTGGCCTGGACCGGAGCGCTGACGCTCATCACCGCTGAAAACAGCGCGCGGGGGATTTATCTGAGTCAATGCGGTGTATGCCATGGAGAAAACTTGCAGGGTTCGCCTCCGGCTATGCCTTCCCTGGTGGGCATTGAGGATCGCCTGGCTCCCGGGCAGGTTGCGGACGCGATCAAAAACGGAAGAGGAAGGATGCCGGGTTTTCCCAATCTTTCCGGCGATCAGATATCGGCGCTGGTGACGGTTCTCGGAAGTGGCGAGAGCAAGCAGCTCGACAGTGGAGACCCCGTTCCAGCTTCCACGAAGTATCGTTTTACTGGTTACCACAAGTTTCTGGACCCGGAGGGATATCCCGCAGTTTTGCCTCCCTGGGGCACATTGAACGCTATCAATCTCAACACGGGTGAATACGCATGGAAGATTCCCCTGGGCGAGTATCCTGAACTCGCCGCGAAAGGCAGGAACAATACCGGCACCGAAAACTACGGCGGCCCAATTGTGACGGCGGGGGGCCTGGTGTTCATTGGGGCTACGAATTTCGATAAGAAGTTCCGGGCATTCGATAAAGCAACCGGGGAATTGTTATGGGAGGCGAAACTGCCGTTCTCGGGGAATGCGACCCCGATCACATACGAAGTAAATGGCCGCCAGTTCGTCGTGATCGCTGCGGGAGGCGGCAAGGATGCGAAGTCTCCCTCGGGCGGCGCCTACGTGGCTTTTGCGCTGCTTAATTAATTTCTTTTAACCGCGTTTGCCGGGGCTGTGGACGAACTCACTCGTCGGACAATCCGCCGAATTTCTGCGAGCGTCATGCTGAGCTTGCGAAGCATCTGGCTCGGGGCCCGGATGGGCACCGAGATCCGTCCGTTGGCGATGCGCGCAAGATCCTTCGGGAGTAAAAGTCCCTCGAGATCACTGCGAGCTCGCGCAGTCGGCCAAACTAAGCCGCTACATCAGGCCAACCCGTGCTGACTCGGGTTCGGGTGTCAAGATGAAGAAGCGTAATCTTCGAGTGGTGAAGTGGCTCGGCACAACTCCGGCAGTCGCGGTGTGTACGTTCTGTGACCGGCAGTTCACGGTTCCTCTGACCCTGCTGAGCAGAGTGGCCGACGCACAGGAAAGTCTCAGAGTCCAATTTGCAGAACATCGCTGCAAGACCGAGAATGATCAGTAGGGCTGAAACTTCGAGCGCAGAGAGGTGGGGCGTCATGGCAACGCAAGGCGAGTCCAATGAGGACGAAGGCAGGAAGAAAGCGACCGAGCATGTAGCTGGAGCTCATGGCTTGCTCAGCGCGCTACGAGAAAGAATTGGTGAACACCCGGAGATTGGACAGGCCATCCACCAACTGGAGATGGCCCTTGCCATCCTGGAAGTGAAAACCGGCGGGATGCTATGAGGCTATCTGAACTGGTTACGGATTCCGCTTTTTCTTCTGCTGCCGAACATAGGACAGACCTCGCTTGAGATCGGCAGCTAAATCCTCGTCTTCGCTGGCAATGTGAATCGGTTCACTCCTGCCGAGTTCGGTGCCAATCCATTTAGTGAGTTCTTCGGGCGAAGCTTGAACAGTCCGGCCCTCGTGGCTGACCGGCATGCCTGATTTGTGCCAGCGTTGCGCAACGGCAGGCGTTTGTCCGAGGAATTCGGCAATTTTGAACCAGCCTTTTAAGACCGGAGTGTTCGAGTTGGGCTTGGCTTTCGGCATCACCTTCCTGAATTAGTCCACCCGAACCGGCACTTATTACTTTAGTACTGGCATCGTCCTTCCTAAATCTTTACTCGCACCAGCGTATCAGCGACGATCGAATCGAAGCGTGAATTTTGTTCTCAAACTGGAGGATGCCGTGTCCGTGGTTGTGATTTTCCTTATGTTATCCGCTGTGATGGTGATGGTGAAAAATGCAGATAAGGAACACGCACAACCTGCGGTTCTGGCTCCCCGTTCGACTGAAACCGAAGACCCGATCAGCCCAGAAGAGTGACCCGCCTCTGCGATGACGCCTGGCCCTCAACCGCGTCGCGAATAGACCGAACAGCAGCCGCTTCAGTCCAGCCGATACACCCGAATGGCATTATTGTAAAAAAGCTTCTTTTGATTGGCTTCACCCGAGCTTCTAGTGATGGAATATAAAGCCTCGACCCACTGCCTGTAGCTGGCTGAAAGCGTGCACACCGGCCAGTCGCTGCCAAAAAGCACACGCTCCCAGCCGAAGCAGGAAATCACGTGTTCGATATAAGGCCGAAGATCGTCTTCCGTCCATCGTTCCGGATCTGCATAGGCCACCAGTCCGGAAACCTTGCAATGCACATTCGGAAGCTTCGCGATCTCGACAATGTATGAACGCCAGGGATCGAGGAGCTTTTCTTTTACCTGCGGGACGCCACAGTGATCGAGCACAAATGTTACGTCCGGCCACTTCGACGCCAGTTTGATGGCGATGGGAAGCTGACGGGCCAGCACGCACAGATCGAAAGAAAGTCCATAATCGGCGAGGCTGCCGACATGCCGCACGAAGGTTGCTCCCTGGCCAACATCATCGGGCTGAGTATGCAATATGCGCCGTATTCCTTTCAGTTTGGGATGGCCCGCGATCTTGTCCAGGTAAATTCTGAAGTCATCATTCTCAGGACGCGCACAGGCGACGATTCCGGCGAGCGGATTGTCCGGCTGGCCCGCGAGGTCCAGCAGAGAGCGAGTTTCATCCAGCATGAACGGTTCATCGACATCGGCTTCCAGATGGACGGACTTCTCCACGCCGAGTCCTTGTGCGGCATCAAGGTAGTGAGGCATGCGGAAGGCGCGATTCAAGCTGGGCAGCGATTGCAACCAGGCGTAACGAAAGCGGCTCGGATCCCATAGATGTTGATGCGCGTCGACGATCTGCATAGTCATCTCGACAACTTGGCCTCGACTGTCTGGGCGAACTTAACGGCAACGCGCAGCGGCAATTGCAGCCAGGAGCGTGGCGTGCCCGGAGCCGTCAATCGAGGTGAAAAACTTCTTCCATGCTGGCCCACCATTCATCCTTTTGGCGCGTTTCGAGAGGGCGTTGCATAGGCTTCATGATCGCCCACCACTCCTGAGTTTTCGGATCCTCCGCCATCTTCGCCATGTCTGCAGCGTAATCTGCGCCGTGATATTCGAAGTAGCCGAAGAGCAGGCCATCCTTCAGGAAAATGGAGTAATTGCGAATGTTGCACTTCTGGATTGTAGCCAACACTTCAGGCCACACCGCGGCATGATATTTCTTGTACGCGTCCAACGCTTCCGGCCGCAACCCGATCAATGATCCATAGCGCTTCATGCTGGACTCCTCCGCATCGCTTCCCAGGTTTGCGAAAGACTATATTCGATGTTCTTGGCGCTTGGCCAGAATTCCAGACGACGGTCGTGGCTGAGTTTTGAGCAAACCGTTCAAACTCGGAACTGGCGAGCATCGCCACCATCAGCGGCCCGGTGTACGGGAGTCTCGGCATGACGCCGGCGAGAGCGGAGAAGTTTCTATTTCAGACGCGCAGGCAGGGCCGATTGCCCGGCATCTTCCGCTGCCAGTTGGGAGAAGGCTGACCAGTCCAGCGACGCGCCGCCACGCGCGAGCAAAGTCAGGAAGCGATTGTAAATCAGGCTAGCCAGAGGCAAGGGCACTTGAAGCTTTTCGGCCGCGGCCAGCACCAGGCGATTATCTTTGAACCCCAGAGGCGCGGCGAATCCGGCGGGCTCGAATTTCTTGTCAGCGATGAGTCCGCCATAGGTTTTGTAAACCGGGGCATTGAACAGCGTCGAGGTCAGAAAATCGACATACTCATGCTCGTCCAAACCGGCCTTGGATACCAGCGCCAGGGCTTCGCCTAATGCCTCGATCACCGAGGAAATCAGAAAATTACCGCTGAGCTTGACCAGATTGGCGTCCGCCGGGTTGCCGCCGAAGCGAAAAATACGCTGGCCAAAGGACTCGAACAGGGGCATGCATGCGTTCACCGCATCCGGCGCGCCGGCCGCGGCAACGAAAAGCTTGGCGGCGGCCGCGGCCTCCGGCCGTCCAAACACGGGCGCCGAAACATAACGCTGGCCGCTGGCCGCATGGGCTGTCGCCATTCTTTCGGAGAGCGCCACGCTGATGGTGCTGGCGGAAATGTGAATCGCGCCTTTGGGCAAGTTCTTCGCTACCCCCGCGTCGCCGAAAACGACGCTCTCCACGGCGTTGTCATCCGCCAGCATCGAAATCACAGCATCGCCGTGGCAAGCGTCCGCAACCCGGGCGGCGTGCCGCGCACCCTGCGCCAGCAGTGCCTGCGCTTTACTCGGTGTACGGTTGAACACCGTAACTTCATGTCCATTCCTGATCAGGTTCGCGGCCATGCCTGAACCCATGTTCCCCAGTCCGATAAATCCAACTTTCATATTGCACCTCAGTCTTTTAGTGGACGGTGATCGTTGGAGACTGATTCAACCTGCCAGTCGTGAGAACCAACGGAGAACCGCGAAACTGTGGCGGGTTGCCCCGTCAGCCTCGGCGTGACCCCGCAGTGATCATCGCGAATCATGTCGTTGCACGATAATATGCGGCGCCACCGAACAGCATGGCGCGGCGACCCACCTTCCGCGCATCTGCAAACCCGCAGCGTCGCATGAGGCTCACAAGGGCGCTTTCGGAATTATCTTTCAGGCGTTGGTTTGAATGCAGCAGATGGGCGAGGAAGCTGTGTGACTTGTCCTCAGGGCCTTCGAAATCGAGCATATCGAGCTCGCCATCCCCTTTGAGCACTCGCCGCGCCTCGCTCAACATTTTTACCTTCTCGTCTGCGGGGAGGTGGTGGAACATGAAAGACGAGAATACCCGATCGAACGACGCGGCGGGATAGGTGAGCTCACCCGCAACCCCGATGTCAAACTGAATGGCGACGTTGGCGCGCGCCGCCTTACGCCGGGCCCGGGCCAAAGCTTTCGGATCGGGGTCGAGTCCAGTCACTTCGATCCGCGGATGAAGATGTTTGATCTGTATGACCAGCGTGCCCGTGCCACAGCCAACTTCCAGGACGCGCTGGTTCGGGCGGAGGGCCGCCTGATCGAGCAGCGCCTTCCTGGCGGCGTCGCCGCCAAGCAGCCTCACGACCGGATCATAGAACGGCAGCAACCAATCGCGTCCGGCCGCCGGGAGATAGGTTCGGGAAGACTCCGTCGTCATATTCATTCCTGTTTTGTGATGTTATCCGTATAACGCGTTGGATGACTGATGTGCCAGGTTAGATGGCGAAATGCTGCAACTGTTTTTGGGGCTGAGCGATGCAGATCACGTGGAAGATGAGAAACAGCGGCACTAGAAACGTCGGAACCAGGCTTAGCGCCAGCACCCTCATCCCGGCCATCGAAAACGCTGCCTGGACTAAGCAGGCCGGCCGTGGTGGCAAGACCCACCGCGGTGATCCATAAGAGCCTCCTAAGTGTGACGTGATAGTGACAGTAGTCGCCAGCACGTGCACGGGAGCTTCCTGGTTGGGCCGCTCCATAAGGCTGGTAGATGTATATACATATAACGGATATGCGCGAAAAGCCACCGCCGCTTTTCAATCAAAGGACTTCTGTTAGCGCTGTCTTGTTGGGCAGAAGGAGGACAGGCGCCCCAAAAAAAGTCCACCCAGGGCGGCGCGCTCTGTCGATTTTGAATCCGCTGGTTCGATATACAAGTGAAAGAGCAGAGGGCATTCAGGAGGCGGATATGGCAACACAAAACTTACCTTCGGAGAGAGCGAGATCGGTCGCCGGCGGCGTCATGGTTGGACTTGGGCTGCATATTTTGTTCGGAAATCTGGATCGAGCTGCCGCCCAACTGAGTCACTCCCTTGGCACTACCGGGGACGGAACGCTGGGAGTGCTGCCTTCGATCGTCCTGACTGCCTCGCAAGCCGTGCAGGCATACGGTTTGAATCATCAGGCATTTTTGTTGGGGCTGTTTCGGATAATGCTCTCGCTCTGGCCGTTACTTTTAGTGATTTCCGGAACGATGATTTTGCGGGACGCCTTCAGGGAAGGGGTCAAGGCCTTGCCAACGCCGATCAAATACTTTCAAAATAAGAACTCCGGATGTCGATTTCGTTGCCCCTCGTTCGATATATAAGTGAAGCCGAGGTCCGGGCGCCTAAAAACCACGTAAACCTGGCTCACAGACTGACCAAACACAACTCAAGGAGACTGAAATGCGATACATGATGATAGTCAAACATGCCGAGAAGCAGGGTCCTCCACCCAAAGCGTTGATGGACGCAATCGGAGAAATGAGCCAGGAGGCGGTGAAAGCCGGAACGATGCTTGGAAATGGAGGGCTTGCGCCAAGCGCACAGGGCGCTCGCGTGCGGCTTTCCGGCGGAGAAGTGACGGTGATCGACGGACCGTTCACCGAAGCCAAGGAAGTTATCGGCGGTTACGCCCAGTTTGAATTGAAGTCGAAGCAGGAAGCAATCGAAGGTGCGGTTCGCTTCATGGAGCTTCACAAAAAACACTGGCCAGGATGGGAAGGCGAAACTGAAATTCGCCAGATGTTCGGACCTGAGGACTTCCCCCTTCACAGGTAAGCAACGGTGCGTCGTCTGAGCGGCAATTGGTTTCTCAGACCAGGGGTACTCATAAGGTTTTAGTGAGTCCCTGGTCTGCGAAACCGGGCAATTAGCAACAAACCGATCAAATCAGGGTTGTACGTTTTGAGAGGCAGCCACGGTTACAACGTCCCGGCCACGGGATTTAGACTGATAGAGACACTGGTCCGCGATCTTCAGCAACTCCTCAGCGCTCGAGGCGTGCTCGGGAAAGGCAGCTACTCCCGCCGAGAGCGTCAGCGGGCCCAGAGTCTGCTTCTTATATTGCAACCGCAAGCTCTTCACTTCGGCGCGCAAAGCGTCCGCCCGGAGAACAGCATCCTGCGCCGAGGATTCTGGCAGAATCACGGCGAATTCCTCGCCGCCGTAGCGGCAGCATAAATCGGTGGCGCGAAAGAAATTGGTAAACAGTTCGGCCAGGGACTGGAGCACCATGTCGCCCGCATCATGGCCGAAGGCATCGTTGAACCGTTTGAAATGATCGAGGTCGAGGAAAAGGACGGCCAGAGATTGCTTTTTGCGGCTAGCCAGTTGCAGCTCCCTTTCGAGCGATTCCTCCAGAAAACGCCGGTTGAACAAGCGAGTCAGCGGATCGCGAATCGACTGTTCACGAAGCGTTTCGCGCAACTGCAGGCTGGCCAGGGAAAGGGCGATCTGGGAAGCCACGCTGATGGCGAGTCGCTGCTGCGATTTCCGAACCTCCCCGAGGCTGGAATCGGCCTTTAGCTCGGCCGCGTCTTTGAATTCGAGATGCAGAATGCCGATGGTGTTGCCCTGCGCGACCATAGGAACGCACAGACATTCAGTGGTCGAGCTTTCGGACAGGTGACGGCAGGAGACGGCGGTCCCTGGATGGTCGCTCCAATGAGGCTGGCCCCGACGCAAGGACCAGCAGGCATCGGGAGCGAAGGTCGGAGTGGAGGCGCAACCAATCGTGCCCCAGCGAAGCACCGCTTCCACCATATTGCGGGAGGATTTGAACAGGTAAAGCGCCCCCGACGGAGTTTCCGGAAAAAGTTTGCGAATCGAGTTTCCGACGACGGCGCAGGCTTCCTTAACTGTTCCACTGCACTCCAGCAAGGACCCCATTTCATTCAACGCGGTCATTTGTCGGGTGCGGAGCTCCAGCTCTTTCACCAGTTGGTCCAGCGATTCCGCATGTTGCCGTTGGGCCTCGGCTGCCTTGATCTGCTCCGAAACATCTTCGTAGATCAAATACGCTCCGCGCACCTGGTTGTTCAGCAGCATGGGGACGCCGTGCAGCGCCAGGTCGAGAATCTGACCGTCCTTTCGTCGCTGCCGCACCGTCTTGTGCACCGCGCTCCCGGCAAAGATCTGGGGAATTACTTGCGCGGAGTCCAGCGTCTCATCGTCGAGGGGTTCCATGGTTCCAAGATCGATGGAGTCGAGCTCTTTGCGGTCATACTGGAAGAGCTTTTTGAAGGCGGAGTTCGCCAGCTCGACGCAGCCTTTCCGGTCGAGAACGACGATGCCGAGCGGGCTGTTTTGTATCAGAGAATCCAAGTAGGTGGTTTGCTCATGGAGATTGATGGCAAGGCGGTGGCGCTCGCTGACTTCGGATCCCACGATGAGACCGACCGCGGATACTACCAGCATGAGCAGCGCGACTTTGGCGAACAGAATTGCAGTCGGCGGGAAAAGATGCATGGCCATCACGATGCCGAAATTAAGTACCAGCAAGCCGGTGACAACTCGCCGGATTCCCTGGCGCATGGCGATCCAGATGATCGGGATAAAACAGAGATAAAAATGATCGTAACGTCCGTCCCTGATTCCGAACATTGCCCAGAGGACGGCAAGTATGGTCGCCCCTTGACCGCAAAGCTCGGCGATGGGGCCGAGAACAGATACGGTTGCCGGCAGATGCCCGCCATCAGCGGGAGAGGGTGAGGAATCGGCGGACAGCCAGCGACGAATCTGGGGGAAGATATGAACCAAAAGAAATGGTGCGATGCCGACCAGGCCGATGGTATCGCCCAAAAACCATCCCAGCGCGGACGATTTGTATTCGGCCCAGCCGATACTGTGATCTGCAATCAGGCAGCCTACCCCGATGACGGTGGCTGCGGTAGCGGCGATAGCGCTGACGAAAACATAGCGAACCACATCCCGGCGGCGGTGCAGGCCGAGATCAATTTGCAGGCGCCCGCGCAAGACATACGCAGCCGAACCATAGCAGATCGCTACGCCGAGGGCGCCAATCGTGTTGCTGTACGAGGTAACCGGTTGCGAGTAAACCACTCTGCTGGCAAGGGCATCAGTCACGCAGACCAGAACCGCATAGCGCGGGCTCACGCCCAGCAGGAGCGCCATCACCAGGCCAATGGCGGGATACCATGCAACGAATCCGATGCGGGAAAAGAAAATAACTTCGGGCCGGTTCAACAGCAGGTAGAACAGCAGGAAGGCAAGCGAAAGGAGAGCATGGCGAATAATCAGGCGTCGCGAATGCATAAATAGAATCTCAATGCCTGATTGGCTGCCCCATTCGCGATTCGGATGGCCGGCGAACACCGGCTGGTCGCTTCCTTGATGTCGAGCACAATTGGTCCTGCCTATAAGGTGAACATGCCCGAAATGATCTGTGTCAGAATTCGAACTTGTGGCAATTACGAGAGTAATCCCGAGGAAAGGCGCGGGCAGCGATAGCTCTTCATGAAGGCGCCGTGCGATGAAGCGGTAATCCGATCGGCCAGCGTCGAGGCCCCATGCCGGACAGAGGCGCGAGTGTGGATCCTTGCGACGACGATCCTGGCCTCCAGTATGGCCTTCATCGATAGCACGGTGGTCAACGTGGCTCTGCCGGCCATCCAATCACACTTTCACAGTAGCGTTGCCGATGTGCAGTGGGTGGTTGAGTCGTATGGCGTTTTGCTGGGCGCGTTGATTCTGGTTGGCGGCTCTCTGGGCGACCTGTTTGGCCGCCGCCGCGTTTTTATCGCAGGCGTTGGGTTTTTTGCCGCGGCCTCCACTGCTTGCGGGATGGCCTCGAACATTCAGCAATTGATTATTGCGAGAAGTGTACAGGGGGCTGGGGCGGCGCTGCTGGTGCCGGGCAGCCTCGCAATTATTAGTGTTTCATTTGACGAGGACAGCCGGGGCCGGGCAATCGGCACCTGGTCCGGATTTACCTCGATCACTACCGCGATCGGGCCTGTGTTGGGCGGATGGCTGGTTGAGCATGCATCCTGGCGGTGGGCATTTTTTCTCAATCTCCCGCTCGCGTTCGCGGTGATGGCGATAGCGGCGTGGCGAATTCCGGAGACTCGCAGCGCTGCCGCACAGCGCGTCGACTGGTGGGGCGCGCTGCTGGCCACCGCCGGTTTAGGCGGCCTGGTAGGCGGGTTGATCGAATCGATTGCGCTGGGCTGGAAGCATCCTTTGGTCGTCGGTAGTTTCTTGGTGGGCGTAGGGAGTCTGATGGCTTTTGGCTTTGCTGAGGCTCGTGTCGCTTCGCCGATGGTCCCGCCCAGTCTTTTCCGGTCCCGCAGCTTCAGCGGCGCAAATTTGCTCACCCTGTTTCTTTATGCTGCGGTGGGGATTTTCTTTTTCCTGTTTCCCCTGAACCTGATCCAGGTTCAAAACTATTCGGCAACCGCAGCCGGGGCTGCGATGTTGCCCCTGATTTTGCTGTTGTTTCTCCTGTCCCGATGGTCGGGCGGACTGGTATCTGTTTACGGACCCAGGCTTCCACTTATCATCGGCCCTTTGGTTGCAGCGGGAGGTTTTATCCTGTTTGCAATTCCCACTGTCGGAGGTGACTACTGGAAGACATTTTTCCCCGCGGTGCTGGTGCTGGGGCTAGGTATGGCAATCACAGTGGCTCCGCTTACGACAGTAGTCATGAACTTAATCGACGGGGATCGTGCCGGCACGGCGTCCGGGATCAATAATGCAGTGGCCCGGATTGCGGGTGTGCTTGCGGTTGCGGTTCTGGGGATCGTGATGGTGAGCGCTTTTGCATCCCGCTTGGATCAAAGACTGGCGACCCTGGGACTTCCTTCGGGAACTATGCGGCAGATTCAAGCCGATGAGAACAAGCTTGCTGGGTTGCAGGTTCCGCGTGGCTTAGGTCAAGACGCGGGCGCCGCCATCAAAGTATCGATTGGAGAAGCGTTTGTCTTCGGGTTCCGGATAGTTATGCTGATCTGCACGCTACTCTCGTTGGCGAGCGCGGTTGTGGCGTGGCTTATGATTCCAACGGGCCGGCAGATTTCCGGTGGAGTCGCTACTGCGCACAATCATCCCGCATCGGGCTGAACACTCCGTTCAGAAGCGATACATCATGGCGAAATCCAAGGCTCCGGTGACCGAACGCTGGCCCTTTTGCATCGCAGTGAGCGTTGGATCGGTGGAAGTCACCGTAGTGTGAAACGTGTAGATTCCCAGAGTCGTGCGCCAGAATACATGGCGCGCGAGAGCGGGCGAAGGCAGATAGAGAGTGAGTATCGGACCCTGGAGATCATTCGTGCACTGCCCGTTGGGGACAGTGCAACCTCTGGAATCGACATGCTCGACGCCTTTTAGAGTGTAGTCGACCTGCCAGCGCATGGACCATTCATTCAAGCAGTCCTCCGCGGCGCACTGGTTGTGGAAATAGTCCTTGCCTCCACCGATCGTTGGGCGAAAGGCCTGCTTGCTGTAGTTGGTCGTGGACAGTTCGGTCCAGCCCGCACCGCCTCCGGCGAACCAACCGCTGTTAAAACGGTAGTAGATCGAAGAATCAAGCCGCCGGCTGTGTCCGCTTTCGTTGTCGATGGTGTTGTCGTTCGACTTGCGCGCCGTGTCGTAGGATGCGCTGGCATCCCAGATCAGGTGAGCCGTGTCAATTCGCAGTCCGGCTCCAGCGTTACCCGACAGAGAAGAGTAGCCTGCGCCGTTTAGCCCCAAGCCGGCGAAAAGAAATGGGCGCGGCCAAACTATTTTGGGAACGGAAGGGGAAGTTACGGCAGCAGGAAGCACTTCGTTCTGGGCAAGTGCCGGCAGCCCCGCAAGTCCCAGCAAGATCATCAGAAGTAGAGATATGGTGCGCATGAGTTTGGACCTCGAACGAGCGCCAGCGGTTCGCCTGCTCAGCTCGAGGGGCGTATATCGGTACATTGATTGGGAACCTTTAATGTTGCGGGGGCGCGAAGTGTGGTAGGCCTCGCAGGCTCAAGCTTCTGAGCGCGGCGTGCTGGCGGCGGCGAGGGCGGGGCGCCCTCGAGACAAAGAACGCAACGCCGGCGCTGCGCTCAAGTGATGAATACGACTATTCTTCGGAAGCAACCGGATATCAATGTCATTCTGCGCTGGCGTGCGAAAGTTAACGGGTCATCGAGACTGATGTTTTTTGTGTGATAGGCCGATAAACGTTGGCTGGCAGATGCCGACTATGGCCAAGGTTCTGATCGCCGACGATTCGCGCTTCCAGGTGCAACTGGTATCCACTTGCCTTACGCCGAGAGGATTTGTGGTGGTGTCGGCGGGAGACGCATTGCAGACCTGGATGAAAGCCTTGCGAGAGAAGCCGGAGGCCATTGTCCTAGACATAAACATGCCCGGCGGTACCGGCATCGAAGTGCTAAAGCGATTGAGACTGTCGGATAAGACTCGGCACATTCCGGTGGTCGTCGTGAGCGGCAGTTCGGAACCGAACATCGAAAGCACAGTGAAGGAACTCGGGGCGCACGACTTTCTGCAAAAGCCCGTTGATCCCAACCAGCTGGGCGATATGTTGGCGCGTCTGCTGAGCCCGCCGGTCGGACCACAAACCCACTGAAAGCGGCTCGGGTGAACGGGAAAACTAGTGAAACGTTTGAATCACATGTAATCGACGAATGTAACGCAGGTGTGTGATGGCGTGGAACTTATTGTGGTCGGAATTCCGACGCAATGTCAGTTAGCTGCGTTTTTCCTCTCTGGTTTTGATACGCTGGCCAGCAAATTTGCTACTTCGTTCCCCATGGCCGAATACGATACCCCTAAGCTCCTGGCGATAGACAACGAGCCGCAATGCCTCCAAGTAATTAAAGACGCCCTTTCCCAGAGCGGGCTGGAAATTGTTACGGCAGAGGAAGTCGGCGAAGGCCTGGAGACCCTGAAGCGAGTTCGCCCCCGCATAGTAATCCTCGATCTGATGATGCCGGGGGTTCACGGCTTAGACATGCTGGAGTCAATCCTGGGGTTTGATCCGGGGATCGAAGTCATCCTGATGACGGCTCACTACTCCACAGAAGCTGCAGTCGAGGCCATTCAAAAGGGAGCCTGCGATTATCTGAACAAGCCTCTCAACTCTGAGAAACTTCGCCGCCGGATCTTCCAATTACGGTCGGAGGCGGAAGAGCGGCACAAGACTTATCGTCTTGACCATGAACTGGTGAACGCATGTCAGTTTGAAGGCATTGTGGCGCGCAGCCCGATGATGCTGGAGGTGTTCGCCAAGATTCGCAGAGTGGCGCCGCACTTCCGAACTGTGCTGGTTACCGGCGCGACCGGCACCGGGAAAGAATTGGCAGCGCGCGCCCTGCACCGCCTAAGCCCAGCGGCTGCGAGTCCGTTCGTGGTCTGTAACTGCTCGGCGATCGTTGAATCGCTGCTGGAAAGCGAGCTGTTCGGATATGTGAAGGGGGCGTTTACCGGCGCCGCTCAAGACAAGCTCGGTGTCTTTGAATACGCGAATCATGGGACCGTTTTTCTGGATGAGATTGGCGAGTTGCCGTTAACCGCCCAGGGCAAGCTGTTGCGGGTTCTGCAAAATCACGAAATCCAGCGGGTGGGATCGCCGGTTCCGCGCATGGTTGACGTGCGCGTGATCGCGGCCACAAACCGGAACCTGCAATCCATGGTCAGCGAGGGCACTTTCCGCGCCGACTTGTATTACCGGCTGGCCATGGTCGAGATCAAACTGCCGGGCCTGGCGGAGCGACGTGAAGATTTGCCGCTATTAGAACGGTATTTCCTGCAAAAGTTTGCGGCGGAGTACAACAAGCCGGTGGCCGGCATGACGCGCCGCGCCCAGACTCGGCTGGCGAATTATTCCTGGCCCGGCAATATTCGGGAACTCGAGAACGTCATCGGGAATGCCTGCATGATGGTGGATGGAACGGTGATTGACGTTAGTGATCTGCCGGAGCCTGTTCGCGGACAGTTGGCTGACGTTGCCGCCCAGGACGAAAGCCTGCTTTCGTTGGAGGAGTTGCAGAAGCGGCATACCATGCGAGTTTTGCAACGGGTTGGCGGAAATAAATCCCAGGCTGCAGAAATTCTGGGAGTCTCACGAGCTACGATTTACCAGTTGCTCGCCCAAACGCGCACAGGAAGTTGATCCGCCCGGAAAACAGTCCTCTCTGACTTGGAAAGCTTAAACCTAGGTGGCCAGCGAAGCAGCTTTCGACTGCTGGTGAGTCTCGCTGAAGTCGCTCAGTTCAGCCAGGGCTCGCTGAAGGTCGACGGAATCCGGAAATAACCCGATTGCACGTCGCAAAAGTTCCTTCGCGGGCTGAGTCTGCCTGGCGTGGACGCGAAGACTGGCGGCCCGGAGATAGGCTTTGGCCGTGCCTTCCAGGCTCGCAAGTTTGTCAGCCTGCTCAGCCGCTTCAGGCAGAGCGTTGATTGCCACCAACGCCTTCATCAGCCGTTCGCGTATTTCCACCACTTGAGGAGCTTTCTCGGCCGCCTGCTTTAACCGGACAATTCCTTCCTTGGTTCTTCCAAGACGTACTTCGGTATAGCCCAGCTTGCTGGACAAAACCGGATCGTTCCCGCTGAGCCTTACGGCGTCGCTGTAGGCGGCGCGAGCCTCCAGCAGACGTCCCAGATTATGCAGCGCATCGCCACGCAAATGCTCGCACAAGGCCCGGCTATGTTTGTGGCCACGCGCAGCATCGAGCGCGGCCAATGCCTGGTCGCACCTGCCAAGATCGAGATATACCATCCCCTTGAACAGTGAAGCCGGAGTTGCCCTCGGCTCGAGCACCAGGGCGCGCTCAAAGCAGCGCAGTGCTTCGGATGGCTCACGCGAGCACTCGTATTCCTGGAGGCCGAGCTGAATCCAGGCCATTGGATCGTTGGGCAGCTCTCGCACTTTCATGCGAAGCATTTCACGATAAGCCGCGGCCTTCCGGTTTCTGGTCTGTTCTTCTGCCAATTGACCAAAATGGTGAATGCAGAACGATGCCAAAGGCAAGCGTCGCCCGAGGGCATTGATTCGCGGCTCTACGAGTTCATGCACACGTCCGATGAAATAGACTTCTGGGTCGCGGCGAAACAGGCGGCAGTTCTCGTGGACGAAATATGCCGGAGCATTCTCGGCGCGAGGGTGGGGCCCGGTATTGGGTTGGGCCGTGCGATCCCAGCCGCGTCCGGTGATGGTCGGGATGTAATTGCGAATGGGAACGAGGAAGCCGCCTACATTTGAAGTCTTGAGCAGACTCGTAATCTGGTTGCGGGCTTCGCCGTCCAATTCCTCGTCAGCATCCAGCACCAGCACCCAATCAGTCTGCATGAGCTGAAGGGCGGCGTTGCGAGCTTTAGCGAAGTGGTTTTCCCAGGGGATGGAAATTACAGTAGCGCCAAACTCGTTGGCAATTTCCCCCGTGTCGTCGGTTGACCCGGTATCAGCAATCACAATCTGGCTGACGACTCCGGACACGCTCTGAAGGCACGCAGCAAGCGTCTGCGATTCGTTCTTCACAATCATCGACAAGCCAATAGTAGGCATGCAGTCCTCATCAGACGCTAATCCGCAGACTCGTCCGGTGAAGGGAGAGCAAGTCACTCGCCAAGGCGATGCAAGCCGGCGAAGCCTGGGGAAGATAGGCCGGCGCTGGCCCCTAGCCATCAGCATTCAAACCACTTCTCCGGGAGAGCCATCACCTATTGTCTGCGGCAAGCCGGGTACTCTGATTAAGGGCGAATGAGGAGAGGAAATTGCAGAAGTATTCCGGGCACCCATGAGCAAGCACAGCGACGCGATTCTTGCGGTTCAGGAAGGCCGGATAGCGGACGCCTTGCGTTTGCTGGAAGAACTGTTGGCGACCGGTGAAACGCCGGAGCTTTGGAACGACTGGGCGGCTGCGAAACTTGCCGCGGGAGATGCCGGCAAAGCGGAAGAAGGATTCGTCCGAGCCTTGGAGTTGGACGGGCAAAACACCGATGCAACTACAAATCTGGGACTGCTGCTGCTCGGCCGTGGAGATTCGGCTCGGGCGGTTCTGCTGTTGACGCGAGCGTTGCCTGCATTGCCACCCGACCAGCAGACAATTGTGACTGCCTTGTTGGCGGCACAAAAGACTGGAGAACCTGCTGCCTCCGATAAGACTGCCAGCGGCGAGCGAACCCTTCGCGTCCTGGTGATCAACGACCATGTGCCTGAACCAAAAAGCGACGGCCTCGATCTTCGGATCATGCAACTTCTTCGCGCTCTGCGGACCCAGGGCGACGAGGTGACATTCATCGCGCGCGAAGCCGACAAAAGCGAACTGTTCGAGCCCCTGCTTCATCAAGCTGAAATCCGTACTTATTCGGGCGATGCCGAACGGCTGCCTTGCCTGGGACGCGAAGCCAGCCAACCCTCGTGGCGCCTGCTGGACGTGATTGGACATACTCGGTTTGATATCGCAATCCTGATAGACAACTTCAGCTGCGGACTGTCGGTGGCGGAACAATACCTGGACGATCTGCGCCAGCATTCCCC
The DNA here is from genome assembly GCA_036265205.1 of Terriglobales bacterium. Lineage (GTDB taxonomy): Bacteria > Acidobacteriota > Terriglobia > Terriglobales > Acidobacteriaceae > JAIQFF01. The sequence goes on along the minus strand of DATAPL010000002.1, from coordinate 238,353 downwards.
GGCCACGCGGATCGCAGTGTTTACCGATGAGTTGCACGCCCCGCTTCGCGCCAGCGATAAGGCTACGCTACTCGAATTCGAAAAAACACAAGACTGGGCGACGCGACAACAGGAGATGTTTCAGCGAGCTGATGTGGTGCTCGTCCTAAAAGAGGAGGACGCGGCCAGCTTGCGGGAGAGCGATCGAGCCCTGCGAGTAGAGGTGATTCCGCATTACCTCAGGACAGTAAGCCTGGCCAGTGTGCAGCCGCAGATTCTTTCTCTTACTCCAAAGCTCCGGCCTGACGAAGCTTGCTCGGTCATGCAAGTAGAGAAACTGTTCGCCGAGCGGCTGGCGTCGAAAGCGGGCAAGTCACGAACTCTGGGACAACTCGACTGCTATGCCCGCCTGGCTGAGCAGATGCTTTTGGAGGGCAGGCCAGAGAAGGCACGAGAGCAGCTACGGCACATCGCCGGGCGCTTTCCGGAAATAATGCAAGGGGGAGCATTCGCTTCACAAGTTTACATTCTTCTAAAACGTTGTTACCGCGTACTGGGCGACGTGGCGATGGCGGAACGTTGCGCGGCAGAATCCCGGCGCTGTGCCGTGGTAAAAATGCCGTTAGCGTTCCGAGCCAAACGAAAGCCAGATGAGCCGCTATTCTCGGTTATCGTTCCCACCTACAATCGGTTGCCAATCCTCAAAAAGTGCCTGGCTGCGCTGCAAGCCCAAACTCTTGCGGCGAACGATTTCGAAGTAATTGTGATTGACGACGGTTCCTCCGATGGCACCGAGGAAATGCTCAGGAACTATCGCGCACCATTTCGGTTCCAATATTTGCGGCAGACGAACTCTGGCACAGGTGCGGCAAGACGCAACGGAGTGGCTCATGCCAACGGCGAATTTCTGCTACTTATGAATGATGACACCATCTGCGACCGCGACGCGCTCAAAGAGCATTTGCAGGTGCAGCGGCAATATGCCAGCGAGCATTGGGCGGTGCTGGGCAACTTTGTGTACCCGGCGGCGGCCCGGCAGAGAGCGCTAACCCGATACTTCTGCGTTGATCCGTTCATGTTTCCGCAAGTAAGCATGGAGGAAGGATGCCCCTACGGCTATTCACAGTTCATTACCTGCAATCTGAGCGTCCGCAGGGACGCCGTGGTAGAGGCCGGCTCTTTCGATTCAACTTACAAATTGAGCGAAGACACCGAACTTGGCATCCGATTGTATGAGCGCGGCTACCGTGTGCTTTACCATCCGGACGCGCATGCCTTCCATGATCACCTGCCGTACCCGGCACGCAATTTGATCCGGCGGGCGCGTGTGTATGGCGCGGACTATTTCTACATGTTCGGACGGCATCCCCGGGTGATGAAGGAGTGGCCGATGCCGGTGAAGCTGACGGCGATGGATGAGGAGAATGCGATCCGCATCATCGGTTATGTGGAAGAGCATCGTCAGGAAGTTGAGCAGGCAATGACTGCGGTAGAGCGCTGGGACACAATCGATTTTGAACCATTTCTCGCAGACGGTGGAGAAAACGCCGTCATGGTACTGGGCCTGCTTAGGCAGGCAGTGCCGGCAATTCACTGGTTTTACCTGTTTGAAACCATGCTCCAAACCATGATCCGGGAATTAAATCTAAGCCACCTGGCCGCGAAAGGCGCCCCGCTGCGCGCCGCCGCCCAGAGCGCTGGAGGTTAGAACACCCAATGAGCCTGGAAATGCTAAACCGGCCGGACGTCGCTGAGGCCACTCTTCAAGGCCCTCATGGGCCCCTCCCGTTCCAACTGTTCAAGACGGAGGTTTGCTTTCAGATCGCGAACGGAATCTTTAACGGAACCACTTACCCCAACATTCCGTTTGTGACGGATGTCAAAACCATTCTCGACGTCGGGGCCAATGTGGGTGCCGCATCCATCTACTTTGCGATGAGCTATCCCAGCGCGCAGGTTTACGCCTTCGAGCCTGGCAGCGCGCCATTGTGCCTGTTACAGGCCAACGTGCAGCCGCTACGGAACATAAGCGTTTTTCCCTTCGGCCTCTTCTCCGGCGATCGGACGCTGTCGTTGTTCAAGGGCAAGAATGACAGTGTGGAGTCGTCGGTATGTCCGACAACTCGCACCGCGGGCGAGGGCGAACGGATTCGACTGGTGGGTGCATCGCAATTCCTCTCCCAGCACGGAATTGAGAACATCGACATTCTGAAGATTGACACCGAGGGCTGCGAGGTGCCGATTCTGCAATCTCTCAGCGACTACCTGCCCGAGGTGAAGGTGCTGTACGTCGAATATCACAGCGAGCGCGACCGGCGCATGATCGATGGGATTCTTGCGGAGACGCATGTCCTGTGGAGAGGACAGGTGTCGTTCGCCTATCGCGGGGAATTCTGTTACGTGAAACGCGAACTTGTCCCCGACGAAAGCGAAACCCACACCTGCGAGATTCTTTTGGACCTGGAGTAAGAGAGAGCCGTAATGTTTGCAATTATTGGAATTTTAGTCGTATTCGGCGCCGTGGCCGCCGGGTATCTGATGGAGCACGGCAACCTCAAGGTGCTGATGCAGCCGGCTGAGCTCGTCATTATTGGCGGGGCCGCCATCGGAACGGTATTAGTCGCGAACCCGCTGCACATTCTGAAGAAAATCGCGGCTGCATTTGGAAGCGTTCTGGGCGGGAGCAAATTCACCAAGCAACGGTATCTGGAAACTCTGAAGATGATGTACGACCTGCTGAATCGAGCGCGTAAGGATGGTCTGGTAGCGCTCGAAGCGGACATCGAGGATCCGGGCAAGAGCCCGATTTTGTCGAAGTACTCGGCCTTTATCAAAGACCATCACGTTCGTGATTTTGTCTGCGACACCATGCGCATGGCGGTGAGCGGTGGAGTCGAACCATTTGATCTCGACCAGATGATGGAACTGGATATGGATGTGCATCATCACGATGCCAGCCAACCGGTGCAGGCGCTCAGCACCATGGCCGACTCGCTTCCCGGACTCGGCATCGTCGCAGCCGTGCTGGGAGTGGTGATCACGATGGGCGCTTTGGGAGGGCCTCCGGAAGAGATCGGGCACAAAGTGGCCGCGGCCCTGGTCGGAACATTCCTGGGAATTCTTCTTTGCTACGGATTGGTGGGGCCGTTGGCTGGCAACATGGCGAAATTAGCCGAAGACGAGCACGCCTACTATCATGTGCTGCGTGTTCTGATTTCGTCCTTTATGAAGGGCGCTCCTCCCATCATGGCGGTGGAAGTTGCTAGGCGCGCTATTCCCGGGCACGTGCGGCCGAGCTTCAAAGAGGTGGAGAAGACGTGTCGCACTACTGACGCCAGCGCTGCGGCGGCAACAGCAACGGCTGGAGCTTAGCAATGCCGAGCCCCAGCGAAAACAAGCGCCCCATCATCATTATTAAGAAGAAAGCTGCACACGGGGGCCACCACGGCGGCGCGTGGAAAGTTGCTTACGCGGACTTCGTCACCGCCATGATGGCATTGTTCATCGTTCTCTGGCTCATGAACAGCAGCAAGCAAATCCAGGTCGCGGTGGGCGGATACTTCAAGGATCCAACTGGCACATCGAAGAAAGTGGGCAGCAATCAGACCGGATCAGGTGAGAACTTTACCCTTACCAAGGACAACATGCCCAAGCTCAAGGAAGAACTCCAGAAAGCCGTCCGCCAGATCACCAATTTTGACAAGCTCAAGAACCAGATCGAGATGACGATTACTTCGGAGGGATTGCGAATCGAACTGCTGGAGTCGTCATCAGGGACATTTTTTGACAGTGGCAAGCCCGGGCTCAACTCCGATGGCCGCGAGTTGCTGGCCGCGTTGGCCCAGGAGTTGGGCAAATTACCTAATCACATTTCAATCGAAGGCCACACCGACGCTAAACCCTACGCCGTGGGGCGGGATTACGGAAACTGGGAGCTCTCCGCTGACCGCGCAAATTCCGCGCGCCGGCTCATGCAAGCCGCGGGACTGCGCGCCGACCAGATTTCGCAAGTGCGAGGTTACGCCGACCAGAGGCTACGCGTGCCGGGCAACCCCCTGGAGCCCTCGAACCGGAGAATTTCCTTGATCGTGCAGTACATCGTCAAGGACGAAGACGAAGAGCCGGTGCACATTCCGAATGCCAAACCCGAGGCCAAGGGTGAGGAGAACCAAAACAGTCAATACCAGGATGGCATTCCTTCGGTCCAGCCATGACCGGACGTCCGGAGCGGGACGGGCCGATCAAACTTCAACTATGAGATGGATTGGACGAAGATCCGAACCTGCTCGCGCTCTTCCGGCGATGAATAAAGGAAGGTGAGGCCGCAACGGCGGTCCTGGCTGTACTCCACGCTGCCTGGAATCTGCAAGGGAAGGGTTCCACCTGGCAGAAGCATCCTTATTATAAGTTTCGTTTCGGGGTCCAGGGGCTCTGGCAGCTCCGCGGCGAGCCCGTCTTCGCTGATATCGGTGCACACCGCCTGCAGCTGTTTTCCGGTGGATGCCACTTCCACCAAGAAGCTGAAATTGGTGGAAACACGCGGGGCACGAAACCCAAATGGCCTGACGGAGGCGAAGTTGTCATCACTTGTCATCGAAACGGATTAGAACTCCCGTCACCCGATCCAAAATCTGACCCTGGATTTGTATTTGAATCAGACATCTTGTCTGGAAAGTTTACACTGCTCGGCAATCCAAGCTCGCAAATTAGCGAGAAATTAAGCAATTACATTTTGGCAGGGCAATTGCATTAACTGGAAGTGCTTCTCTTCCAGGAAGCAGTTGTCTTGGGGCGGCACTGCGAACCTAAAAGTTCTCGCGTGCCGTAGTACTTCGGGAAATATATCGGTACAACAGTTGGATTTCTTCATGAGTTTAGCTTGCCGACTCTGGGCAACTATCTTTATGGAGCTTGATTCTCCGGCGACTAACGCCGGGGAGCGGAAGAGAGCTGGGAAAGGACCCTGTGAACACAGAAGCGCATCGCCAGAACAACCCAAACCCTCACGTGCTGGTGGCGGAAGATGATGTGCCACTGGGAAATTTTCTGCGGCGGCAACTGGAATCCGAATCGTACGAGGTAAACCTGGTACAGGATGGCGAGGCTGCCTCGGAGCTGGCGACCCGCGACAAGTATCACTTGCTCATTCTTGACCTGAACCTGCCCAAGATGGATGGGGTCGCAGTGCTGAATCACGTGCGCCCCAAACAGCCGAATCTGCCAATCCTGGTTTTAACCGCCCGGACGGAGGTTGAAGACCGGGTTCTCTCGCTCGACAGCGGCGCCGACGATTGCCTGCTCAAGCCGTTTTCGTTTTCTGAGCTTAGGGCCAGGGTGAGGGCCCTGCTGCGACGGAACCCTTGCGTGCCCGGCAGTCCGCTGCAAGTCGCCGACCTGATTCTCGATAGCCGCGAGTTCCGCGTAGAGCGCGGGGGGAAGAGAATCAATCTCTCGGGCAAGGAATTTGCTTTGCTGGAATACCTGATGCGAAATGCACGGCAGACAGTAACGCGGGCCATGATCATGGAGCACGTCTGGAACATGCCGTTCGATAATTCCACCAACCTGGTTGACGTCTACGTTAAGTACGTACGCGACAAGGTGGACAACTCCGAGTTTTCCCCGCAACTGATCCGTACCGTGCGGGGCGTGGGCTACGTGCTGTCGGACAACTAGAGGACATGATGCCGAACCATTTCCATCCTTTTCCGTCACAAGAGAAGTTTTTGGGGACGCTCTCGGAGAGCCTGCACCAGATGGCGCAGCCGCTTTCAACCATCCAGGCTTCACTGGAGCTGGCCTTGATGAGTCCAACCTCAGCCGCACAGTATCAGGAGATCGCCGAAGATCTGCTGCAGCACTTGCAGAGGGCGGTGGAATCGATGCAGTTCACCTCCTGGCTGGCGCGGTTTCACCAGCCGGCGGCAGACGTGCACGACGTCCTGCTCAGCGCCGCGTTGGAAAGCATCATCGCGGATTTGCGCCGAACTCTGGAAAGCGAACAGCTTCATCTTGTGTTTGTCCGGCCCGATCACGAGCAGTTGATAAGGGTTTCGGTGACTCGCCTGCGACAGATGCTCTTCTATGTTCTGCAGGCGGTGCAGGGGTGCTCCGGCGCAGGGGATGTCGTGCAGATTGAAATTCAGGCTCCCGCAGGTCACCTGGTATTACGAATCACACACGCTCAGGACAGCGACGACCGAACTGCCGACGACAAGTCTTCACGAGTAAGCGTGGTAGTCGAACGAGCTCTCGCTTTAGCAGATGCGATTGTGACCTGCGCCGGCGGAGAGTTCAGCGTCGCCACCAGCCCCTTGTTGATCGTTGCCAACTTTCCAGTGCAGTGCGATGACAGAACCGGCCTGGTTGGCAGCACCCGGGTTACAGAGTTTGCCGGAACACAGCCAGTTGCAGGCTCACGCTAATAGCGCATAGATCGGCAGTTGTTGAATCGCGAACGGCCGTTTGTTTGTCACCTAACGAAATGAGGATGTTCCCAAAAGCCTATGAGCATCGCTCCCTTGCCTGTCTGTGACCCGGTTTCCGGAGTCTTGATCGTCAGTCCTAATCGCGAATTGCGCCGCGAATTGATGTCGCGGGTAAAGTCGGAACGCTGGCGCCTGATGGAAGCCGTCAGCGGAGCCCACGCCCTCGGCCAGTTAGAGTCGGAGGATGTGCAACTTCTTCTGCTGGATTCGTCACTGCCAGACCTCAACGCGAGCGAGTTCCAGACGCTGGTGCGCAGCCAATTTCCTCATCTCCAGATTCTGCCGCTAGATCGAAATACCGGATTACCGTTGCCATCTTCCGCCGGCGCTGCACTCGGCGACGAACTTACGGGTTTACTGGGAAATGATGTAGCCACTGCCGGCAGTGCAGAACTCATCGGCCATGAACCACTGAACCGATCTGCCGGCCCGCTACCGGGAATGATTGGCAGCTCTGCGGCCATGCAGCGCGTTTATCACATGACGCAACTGGTGGCGCGCCGCGATACCACAGTATTGATTCTGGGGCAGAGCGGAACCGGAAAAGACCTGGTGGCGCAAGCGGTACACAATCTCAGCCCGCGGCGTTCTAATCCTTTCGTCGTGATCAATTGCGCTGCTATTCCCGAACCCTTGCTCGAAGCGGAACTGTTCGGCTACACCAAGGGAGCATTTACCGGGGCGGTGCAGTCGCGCATTGGGCGCATCCACGCCGCCCAGGGCGGAACCCTTTTTCTCGACGAGATTGGGGAACTGCCCCTGGGCCTGCAGTCCAAGCTGCTGCGATTTCTCGAGCAGGGCGAGGTGCAGCGTTTGGGCAGCTCCGACAGTTTCAAAGTTGACGTGCGGGTAGTGGCGGCAACCAACAGCCATCTGCGCAAATTGGTCGAGGAGCATCAATTTCGCGAGGACCTTTACTACCGCTTGGCAATTTTCCCGATTGTCCTGCCGCTGTTGAAAGACCGGATGGAGGACTTGCCCGCTCTGGCGATCAGTTTCCTCAACCGCTTCAGTTCGCATCGCCTTTCGTTGAGCTCGGAAGCCACATTTCAGCTGTTGCAACACCGTTGGCCCGGGAACGTCCGTGAGTTACGGAATGTGATCGAACGGGCTACCATTCTGGCGCAGGACGAGCGTCAGTTGTTAGCGAAGCATATCCTGATTTAGAAGAGGCGATATCCAAGCTCAAACAGCTTTCTGCCAGAGCCCACCCTCAGCGGCTGAAGCCGGTCGCTTTCCGGCCTTTTGGCACGACTGAAGTCGAGCCCCGAGATTGGCGCGCGCATCGGTCACTGCTGTCGGTTCCCACATCGTGTTAACCGCGGCGAAACAACATAGTCGCCGCCGTCCCGATTTGCCGCTTCAGCGAACCTATGGCGACATCCCCTCAGTTACCTCCGGCATTGTACTTTCCGAATTAGAACGGTTTGGCATCTGCGTTGCATTGCAAGTAGGCAGATGTTGCCTACTTCTCATCCCGCTCCAATGATTCTGCCGCCCGGCATTGCCAAGGGCGCTCTGGCAGAGGCGTTCGACGCCTTCATGGCCACGGCTGGCCGGATGGAGGCTTCCTACAGCCAGCTTCAGGGCGAAGTGGCGCGATTGCGACGTGAACTCGAAGAGCGCAACGCCGCTCTTACTTCGAGCCTGGCGGAGAACAAGAACATTCGTGCGGCATTGAAGCGCATCCTGGATGCGCTGCCCTGCGGCGTCGCTGTCATCGACGAAAATGATGGCGTAGTTCTGATCAATCCTGAGGCAGGCAGATTGCTCGGCATCGCCGTCGAGTCCGCTTCGACACTGAAGCAATTTCCTTCCCATCTGCAAACCGTTCTTAAGGCAGCGATGGCACGTGACGACGAGCATGAAGTGATGCTCGATGCGGAAAAGCCCGCCCGCTGGCTCTCTCTTCGCCGGACCACGCTTCACATCGAACCGTCGCAAGATAACGGATCCGGGCCGGACCAACTTATCCTCATCCTGCGAGACGTTACCGCGCGCAAGGAGGCCGAACAGCAGCGGGAGTCATCGCGGAACATGTTGGCGCTGGGAGAGATGGCCGCTGTACTGGCGCACGAAATTCGCAATCCTCTGGGCAGCATGGAGCTGTGGACCAACGCGTTGGACAAGCAGCCCGGCATAGGTGAAGAAGGGAAATATTGCGTCGAACATCTTCAGGCTGGAATTCGTTCCCTGTCGGCCACCGTCAACAATGTTTTGCAGTTTCATGGCCACGGTTCCTCCGGTCACGTCCGGTTGAAACTGAAGAGCGTGCTGCAGAACGGAATTACTTTCATCCGTCCTCTCGCTGAGCAGGCGGGAGTCAAGCTTGGGGTCAACCTGGAAACGGACACCGCAGAGGTCATCGGCGATCCCAACGGCCTACACCAGGTCATCCTGAATCTTGCCATCAACGCCTTCCGGCATACCCCTGCCGGCGGTTCACTGATCATTTCCGCCCGCCTGCATGGCGACCTCGCGATCGTCGATTTCGCGGATACCGGTGAGGGTATCCCGGAGCAAGACCTCGAGAATATTTTCAAACCAGGCTTCAGCGGAAGCAATCAAAGGCCGGGTCTAGGTTTGACGATTTGTCAACGAATTATGGAACAGCACCAGAGCGCGATTCGCGTGCACAGCCGCGCTTGCCAGGGCACAAGGTTTTCGCTGGAGCTTCCGGTCTTATGAGCCTGCAATCAAAGTCGGTGTTGGTGGTCGATGACGAACCCGGTATGCGCATGGCGCTGAAAGCCAACTTCGAACGCGACGGCTGGGTGGTGGAAACTGCAGCTGGAGCTTCGGAAGCAGTGCGCAAGTGCGGGCAGAACCGTTTTCCCCTGATGGTGACCGATGTCCGGATGCCGGATGGCGACGGGCTGGAACTGATGCGACGGGTGAGAGCCTCCGATGCTTCCACCGCGGTCATCGTGCTGACGGCCTTTGGCACGGTGTCGCAGGCGGTCCAGGCCATGCAGGACGGCGCCTGCGATTATCTGACCAAGCCTTTTTCTTTTGAACAATTGCAGTCCACCGTCGAACGAGTAATGCGAGGCCTGGGCAGCGGGCGATCCTCGAAACCGGCCGGAACCGAGATTGTCGGCCAATCGCCGGCGCTCCTGCGTGTTCTGGACCGCGCCCGGCTGGCCGCGCAAACTGATGCCGACGTCCTGGTGGAGGCTGAAAGCGGCACGGGAAAAGAATTGCTGGCCCGGTTCATTCATGAATCAAGCCATCGCCGGGAAAAGCCGCTTATCGCAATCAACTGCTCAGCCGTACCAGAGCCGCTTCTGGAAAGCGAATTGTTCGGCCATGTGCGCGGCGCTTTCACAGGCGCAGCGCTGACCAAGTCCGGCAAATTCGAATTGGCAAATCACGGAACCCTTTTGCTGGACGAAATCGGCGAAATGCCTTTGGAATTGCAGCCTAAGCTTTTGCGAGTCCTGCAGGAGCGTGAAGTTGAGCGGCTCGGCGATACTCGCACCATTCCAGTAGATATAAGAATCATTGCGACCACCAACGTTTCGCTGCAAGCTATGGTGGAGCAGGGACGGTTTCGCGCCGATCTTTACTACCGGCTTAACGTTATTCCACTGACTCTACCCCCACTGCGCGAGCGAGTGGACGATATTCCGGTACTGGCCGAGCATTTCGCGGCCAAGTTTGCGAAGCAGGCTGGCCGTCCGACGCCCAACTTGCACCCTGACTTTCTCTGTGGGCTGGTGAAATATTCCTGGCCCGGTAACGCCCGCGAACTGTCGAATTTCATGCGGCGGGTGGTTGCCATGAGCAGCGATCGCAACATCGGACCTGAGCACCTGGCGGCAGAGTTTTCGCGCCTGCCCGCGCTGAAAGTGTTCCCGGTTCATTCCGCCGTGCAGGCGGGAACCCCCATTCGCGAACTCGAGCGCCAATTGCTGGAAACGACTTTGCAGCTCACCGGCGGAAACCGCACCCGCGCAGCCGAGATGCTGGGGATAAGCTTGCGGACGATCCGCAACAAGATTCGGGAATTCGGCCTGCCGCCGCGGAGGTATGCCTGATGAGCACAGTTCCGTTGATTCAGTTTCTGGAACGTTTTCTGAATGTCACGTCAGACCGGCAGTCCCTGGTGGTCAATAACATGGCCAACATCGACACCCCTGGATACAAGACTCGAGATGTAGATTTTCGCGCGGAACTCGATCGGGCGGTGGGATCGCCACAGGAAGCCAGCATGGGCCCGGTGGCTCATAGGGTTTCAGGACTGCTGCAGCGCCCGGATGGAAACGATGTAAGCATGGACCGCGAAGGCCTGTTGCTGGCTGAAACTCAGATGCAGTTTCGCATTGGCATCCAATTTCTTCGCAGCGAGTTTCACCGGCTGGTACAAGCCATTAGCGAGGGGCAAAACTCATGAGCATGTTTTCAGCGCTTGAAGTCAGCGGCTCGGCTATGGGGGCCGAGCGTCAACGGGCCGAAGTGGTCGCCACCAACATGGCCAATGCCGAGACTACCCGTACCCCTTCGGGTGGACCCTATCACCGCAAGCAGGTGGTATTTTCCGGCGCCAGCAATTCGCCTTTTCAGCTTTTGCTTGCCGGCTTTCGCCGTCTGACTGGGCGGTCGGCGGTGCACATTTCCAAAGTGGTGAACGATCCGGCGCCTCCCGTCATGCGTTACGAGCCAGGTCATCCCGATGCCGACAAGTCGGGCTACGTGGCCTACCCGGCCATCAATCCGATCGAGGAAATGGTCGACCTCATGGGCGCGGTACGAGCGTACCAACTCAATGCGGCTGCGGTCAGCGCCACTAAACAGATGATCCAGGGAGCGATGGACATCCTTAAATAGGAGACCGTGATGAACAATTTGATCTCCAATCTTCCGGCGCTACCCAATCTCGACCAGCTATCCACGCCCGCTTCGGGCGCGAATGAGGGCAATGGCAATTTCGGCTCGGTGTTGAAAAACGCCATCAGTCAGGTGGAGGAACTCCACGGAAGCGCGGAACAGCAAGTTACCGATTTATTGAAGGGTGACCGCAGCGACGTGCACAACGTCATGATCGCCGTGGAAAAAGCCGACATCGCATTCCAATTGATGATGCAAGTGCGCAACAAAATAGTGAGCGCGTATCAGGAAGTCTCGCGCATGCAGTTTTAGCGGTTTTTATCCGTCTACTGAGCCATGGCCTCGTTTAATCAGCTTGCGAACCAGGGGAAGAATGCCATCGCGGCATTCGATACCAAGCAGCTTATCGTCCTGATGGGTGGCGCGGCCCTCATTGCAGGCGTCGTGATTTTCTTCGGACATCTGCTCGCAACACCCGACTACAAGCCGCTGATGACCGGCATGGAGGCCAGCGATGCGCAGGCGCTGGCGAGCCGACTGGCGGCAAAGAGCATTCCCTACCAGATCAGTCAGGACGGAAAAACCGTGAGCGTGCCGGGCGACAAGCTGGACTCCAGTCGTCTGGAGATCGCCAGCGAGGGCATGCCGCACAGCGGGCGCCTGGGCTTCGAATTGTTTGACAAGCTGAACTGGGGACAGACGGAGTTCGACGAGAAAGTGAACTACCAGCGCGCGTTGGAAGGCGAGCTGGAACGAACCATTCAGACCCTGCGCGACGTCGAGAGTGCGCGGGTGCACCTGGTAATGCCAACCGACTCGGTTTTTCTCGACCGCGAGCGGCAAGCCAAGGCATCGGTAATTCTGCGGCTGCGTTCCCGGCAGCTATCGGAAGAGACCCAGCGCTCGATTGCCAGTCTGGTCTCGGGCGCCGTCGACAAACTGAGCCCGCAGAACGTGACCATTACCGACGCCGACACCAACCAGCCGTTTACCATGCACCAGCCAGGATCGGCTTCGGAAGCCGAGCTTGAAGAGCAACTCTCGCGCCGGCTGGTCAGCACTTTGGAGCCCGTGGTGGGAGCGCAACGCATACGCGCCAGCGTGAATGTCGATTACGACACCAGCAGCAGCGAAGAAAATCAGGAAACTTACGATCCCAAGAGTGCGGTAGCGGTCACCATGCAGACCTCGGAAGAGAAGACCTCGGGCGGTGGAACCGACGGCGGAATACCCGGCACCGCAAGCAATGTCCCGAGTGCGACTCCTCCCGCCAAGACAGAGGACCAGGAAGCGGACGACACAGTGCAATCCTCAAAGACTCAGAACGCCACCTACGCGGTGGATAAGACGGTGCGGCACATTTTGCAGCCGATGGGCAGAATCCGGCGGATTTCCGCGGCGCTGCTGGTCGACGATGCGGTTGAAATTCAGCAGTCGAACGGAAAGAGCTCGGAGACGCGCAGAAAACGGACTCCCGACGAGCTGAAGCAGATCGAAACCCTGGCTGCGGCAGTAATCGGGCTCGATGAAAAACGCGGCGATACGCTTGCAGTTCAGAATCTCTCGTTCCAGCAATCGGCGGTGCAGAGCCCTTCTTCTCCAGGCGCGGTGGAACGCATCCGGGTTATGGTGAACGACTGGTCTTCACTCATACGATATGCGGGCATCATCCTGTTGTTCCTGCTGACCTACGTGCTTCTGCTGCGTCCGATCAGGAAGCAGGCGATATCGGCCTTCAGCCAGTTGCCCGACCGGTCAGCCGCACAACTGAAAGCGGAAATGGCAGCCAGCGAAGTCGCGGGCTCACCAGAGGTAATGGCGCTCTCTGACAGCGAGCGGCGATCGCTAGGATTGCAGAAGCAGCTTGCCGAAAAAGCGAAGAGCGAGCCTGCAGTGACCGGTCGCCTGGTGCAGGCGTGGCTGCGTGAGGGAACGCAGTGAGCGGGGCTCGTGCCAAATCTGCCCTAAGCGGCGCGCGCAAAGCCGCGATTCTTCTTACTGTTCTGGGTGAAGAAGCGGCGGCCGCGATCTGCCGCCAGCTTTCTTCAGCCGATGTACAGCAGATTGCGGCGGAAGTGGCATCGCTCGATGCCATCCCACACGACCTGGCGCAGCAAGTGCTCGAGGAATATCAGCAGCAGGCAGCTGCGCAAAAGTATGTGATCCAGGGCGGGGCCGACTATGCGGCACGGTTGCTAAAAAAAACCTTCGGCGAAGACAGTGCAAAAGAGCTGGCCCAGAAAGTCACGCAGATGCAGCACAGCGGCGCCGGCAAGCTCGACTGGTTGCGGAACACCGATCCCAAGCAGTTGGCGGCTATCCTGGAAAAGGAACATCCGCAGACGGTGGCGCTGATAATGGCGCACCTGGACCCACAACACGCCTCTCCAATCCTCGCCAAACTGCCGAGTGAAATACAGATCGACGTGGTAAAGCGCATCGCACAGTTGCAGCAATTTTCGCCGCAGGCGGCGGAGACCATCAGCAACGTGCTCAACCAGAAGCTGAAGCCGACCGGGGTCGATAAGAAGCAGGCGTCGGCGCGTCTTGATAGTCTGCCCGGTTTGATGAACTACCTGGAACCGGCAACTTCGCGCGCCATTCTCGAGGCCATCGAAAAAGATAATGCGGAAATGGCCAATAGCATTCGCAACCTCATGTTCACGTTCGAAGATTTGATAGGAGTTCCGGAAACCGCCTTGCGCGATCTGCTAGCCGCGGTTGACAAAAAGACGCTGGCGCTGGCGCTCAAAGGGGCAAGCGATCCGGTGAAGGAGCATATTTTCAAAACCATGTCCTCCCGCGCCGTCGAAATGCTGAAGGAAGACATGGAAGTGCTTGGCCGGGTGCGCGCCAAGGACGTTGCCAAGGCACAACAGGAAGCCATCGCCACCGCGCGCCAACTGGAAGCGGATGGAAAAATCGTGTTGCGAGCGGAGGCCGATGATGAGTTCGTCGCCTAAACTGGCGGAAGTCGAGGCATTCGAGTATCAGGATCCCGGCGGCCCTGGGGCGGGCGGGCCCGGATTGCCGGGCGCAAGTCGCGTCACGGCTCATAACGGGTCCGGCGGGCGGGACGCAGCCGAAGAACTGGAGTTGAAGCTGGCGGCCGCCCGGGCCGAGGGCATTCGAGAAGGACTGCAGCAAGCCCAGCAGTCGGTCGAAAACGAGCGCGCCAAGGTCGCAGAGGCAGTCCGCCTCTTTTCCCAGAAGACCACCGACTATTATTCGCGAGTTGAAATCGAACTGGTGCATTTGTCGCTGGCAATCGCTGCGAAAATCCTGCACCGCGAAGCCCAGGTAGATCGCCTGGTGGTGGCGGCTCTGGTCAAAGTAGCCCTGGAAAAACTTCAGCAGGGAACCACGGCTACGGTTCGGGTGCGTCCGGAAGAAGTAGCGGACTGGAACCGCTACTTTGAAGGCAATGGCGGGGGAGAGATTCGGGTTGAAGTGAAGCCCGATCCCCTTGTGGAAGCTCACAACTGCATTCTGGAAACAGATCTCGGAACCACGCAGCTTGGACTGGACGCGCAATTGAAGGAGATCGAGCAGGGATTTTTCGATTTGCTGGCGCAGAGGCCAGACAGCAAATGACCGAGGCAATCCTCGACGCTTACTCCCAGTGGCTACATCATTCTTCCACTCTGCGCTGGAAGGGCCGCGTGACCCATGTGGTCGGCAATCTGGTCGAGTCGGTGGGGCCGTTCTGCTCGGTCGGCGAATCTTGCGAGATGGAAGATTCAAACGGCAATCTTTTTCCCGGAGAGGTGGTCGGCTTTCGTGGCTCAACCGTACTCTCCATGCCGCTGGACAAACCGCAGGGCATCCGCTTCGGCGATCACATCGTGACCTGGGGAGCGCGGCCTTCGTTGCGGGTCGGACCTGAGCTGCTAGGGCGCGTGATTGACGCACGCGGCAATCCGCTGGATTCTCTCGGCGAATACCGTGCCACCAGAACTGTTCCCATCGACGGCACTGTGCCTCATCCTTTAAGCCGTGTTCCGATCAGCGAGCCGCTGAGCTGCGGTATTCGTGCCATCGACGGCTTTGTGGCCTGCGGGCGCGGGCAGCGTGTCGGAATTTTCGGCGGCAGCGGAGTCGGCAAGACGACCCTGGTCGGCATGATGACTCGGGCCACCGCGGCCGATCTCACCGTGCTGGCGCTGGTCGGAGAACGCGGTCGCGAAGTTGGAGATTTTCTCAAGGCGCTCGGCGATGAAGGCCGGCGGCGTTCGGTGGTGGTGGCTTCAACTTCCGATCAGTCGCCCTTGCTCCGCATCCGCGCGGCGCTGGCCGCAACTGCCGTGGCTGAGTATTTTTCGGCTCGCGGAAAACATGTTCTCCTGGTGCTCGACTCGCTCACCCGATTCGCCATGGCACAGCGTGAAATTGGATTGGCGGCAGGCGAGCCTCCCACCGCAAAGGGATACACTCCATCGGTCCTTGCCATGATGGCAAAGCTCATTGAGCGCGCCGGACGCTTCTCCACCGGAAGCATCACCGGTTTTTATACGGTGCTGATGGAAGGTGACGATCAGCAGGATCCTCTGGTGGACACGGCGCGTTCCCTGCTTGACGGGCACGTGGTGCTCAATCGCGACCTGGCGGTGCGCAATCACTATCCGGCAATTTCGGTGCTCGACAGCCTCAGCCGGCTCATGCCGGCGATTTGCACTCCGCAGCAATTGGAAAAGGCCGGTTCCGTCCGTATGTTGCTGGCGGCTTATGCGCGGGCCGAAGATTTGATTCGCATCGGCGCCTACAAGCCAGGCACGGATGCGCTTCTCGATAAAGCCATTGCAGCCCTGCCCGCAATCAACACTTTCCTGCAGCAAAACCCAACCGAAGTTCCGTCGCCCACTGAGACTGCCCGTCGGTTGCTGACCTTGCCCGCCTAGACATGGCCTTCCGTTTCACACTCGACGCGGTTTTGCGCTTTCGGGAAAGCGTGGAGCGTTCCGAAGAGGCTGTCTTGCATCGCATTGTGCAGGAGATCGCCGAGGCTGAACTGGAGTTGCTGCAGGTGGGGGGTCGGCAAAGCCTGCTGAGGGAGCGGCGAGAACGCGACCTGACGGGGAAGTTGCCTGCAGTCTACCTGCTGGAAATCGCCGAACAGGAATCAGACCTTCAAAAAGTTGCGGATGTATTGCGCTTGCGATTGCAGCAACTTGAAGCGCAACGCATCAAACAGCTTGCTGTCTATCAGGCTGCGCATCAGGATCGGGAAGTGCTCAGCGAACTCCGCAAGCGGCAGCGGCAGGCTCACCAGTTAAATCAAAAGCGGCAGGAACAACGGACTTTGGATGACCTATTTCTGGTACGGGGAAAAGGGCGCGACTAGGCACACCTTGCCTAGCTGCGATAGGCAAAGCTTGCCCAGTACACACTTCCACGGCGATTTTCCGGTAGTTGTTATCGGCACATTCTTCCCAAGTCTTTAGTCCACAACATAAATTTCAATTTAGAACAAAGTTCCAACAGCGGAAACTTTGGTCTCCGGCGTGCTTAATTGTCTTGTGAACGAGACTGTTTTGTGAACGCAACGCCGCCCATTGCCGCCGCAGGAACTGCGCACGCCGCCTCTCATCTGCCGGCCGCAGATTCGTCGCTAGCCGATTTTTTGCTGGCGGATTCGCCGGCGAACGCGGGCCAGGACTTCAGGTCGATCGCTGCCACATTTTTTGCGGCTGCCGACTCAATCGGGGACCCGGTCCAGGCGCCAGGAAAGAATTCAGTTGCCGGGAAAAAATCTCCACCCGGTCTGCCCAAAGATGAATCCGAACCCCGCGATAGCAAAGACGCCGCGGACGCAGCCTCAGCGGCAACGGCCCATCCCGAATTGACCGTCCCGCTGCTCCCTCTTCCCGCACCGCCAATCCAGACTTCACCCCGGCCCGAGCCAGAGGCTGGAACACTGGGACTGAAAGACGCAGCGGAAAGTACCCGCCCGCAGATCAACAGCGATCAGATTGCGGCCAAGCTCGCAGCGGGCGCTGCCTCGAGCGTCTTGAAGACACCTCAAGCTATTGTCCCGCCCACATCAGGCAGCCAAAGCGAAGTGCCAGAACCGGCAACGAATGAAAGAGCCGGCCCGGAGGAGTTGCAGTCTGGTCTGGCCGGTAGCCAACTACCTTCACTCCAGCCAACCGCAGTCCAGGATGGCATCAAGCTGGTGAACGATGCATTGCCACAGATTGTTCACACGCCCGCAAGTGGCGCTCCGGCGAAGAAACCATCCGGATATCGTTCTGAAAGCGCTGCCAGTGGTGTGCTGGCGAAGCCTGTCGCGGCGCAGACCACGAATACCGAAAAGCCGACGTTATCGCCAGATGTGGCCGGCGCCGCAAGTTCGGCCCAGAGCCCACCGCCCGCAGCTACCGATGCAGTGCCTGTAACCCCGCCAGTTGAACCGGCGTCGGTTGCCTCCGCAAAGCAGGCCATCGCCAGCCCGATTGCGGGAAAAGCCGTTCCGCACTCAGACCAGGCTGCTCCGAATTCCAAAACTACGTCGGGCCGATCGCCTGCCAGCAGTTCGCTGAAAAACAAAGACCGCGACAGCAAAGATATCCGTGCCTCTGCGGCCAAAAATGATAAGGCCGAACCGCCAGTTGGGCGGATCGCGGCAACTCCGGGGAACTCCGGTCCCGGCAACAACAAGGATGGTTCCGGGTTCAATCTTTCGGCTCATTCCGGCGGCCACCCCAAGGCGGAAGTTCTGAAGCAAGCTGCCGGCGGAGCGTCCTCAGCGACTGCACTGGCAGATGGCGATGGGCCAGACGAGGTGCCGGCTTCCGCCGCATCGCCTGTGACCACAGCAAAGCTGGTCCAGGGGATGAGCCAATCTGAATTTCGCGTGGGCATGCAGACCGAAGAGTTCGGCAGCATCGACATTCGCACCTCGGTCGCGCGCCACATGTTCAGTGCCCAGATTTCCGTGGAGCACAGCGATGGAGCCAAGTCGCTGGCGGCAGAACTGCCGGCGCTCTACCACCGGCTCGCCGATCAGCAGGTTTCGGTGGGAAACATCGTGATTCAGGGACAGAGCCTGGCAACGTCGTCGGGCCTGGCGCAGGACGCGCAAGCGCAGAGCTGGCGGCCGCAAAGTCAGGGCAGCATGAAGCTGAACTCAGAAGCGGGGCTTCCGGCGATCACAGAAGTGATGAACGATTCGGGCAGGTTAGACATTCGCATCTAGTCACACAAATCGCAGTTAGTAGGAAGGAAATTGAAGGAGAAAGATTATGTCGATCAATCCTATCGCAGCATCCGCGATGGCCGCCCAGCAGGCGACCAGCACGCAAAACAGCTCCACCAATGCCAGCTCAACTCCAGACTCGCTGGCCGACAGCTCCAGCGACTTGTTTCTGCAGCTTCTGGTCGCGCAACTCAAGACCCAGGATCCGACTTCGCCGATGGATCCTACACAGATGGTAGGGCAGATGCTGTCGATGAACCAGCTCAACGAGCTGATTCAAATTCGCCAACTGTTGCAGCCCGCAACTACCACGACAACGCCGTCGCAACCAACGTCACCCACAGGAGCATAACCATGCCGAATTTTTCAATTCCACTTTCCGGACTGACCGCCGCGTCGCAAGCCCTGGCCGTCATTTCCAACAATCTGGCCAATCTCAACACCGTAGGGTTCAAGGAGAGCCGGGCCTCGTTTACCGACCTTTTCTATCAGGCGTTCGGAACCAATGGCGCCAACGACCCGATTCAGGTGGGAGAAGGCGTAGCTCTCGGATCGGTGACCCCGACATTCACCGGCGGCAATCTCGAAGGCACGGGAGTGCCGTCCGATGTGGCCATTACCGGGAATGGTCTGTTCGTCACCGAAAAGAACGGTGTATCCCAGTACACTCGGGCAGGCAACTTCACCGTCGACTCGCAAGGACAGCTGACCACGCAGGATGGACAGTTGGTGATGGGATATCCGGCTGTGAATGGTGTGATTAGCCCTTCGCAGACCCTGGCCCCGCTCATGATCAACCAGGGACAACTGATCCCCGGCGCTCCCACCACCGCGCTCCAGACTCAGACCAACCTGGATGCAAGCTCGGCGGTTGGAACGAGTTTCTCGACGCCCGTCACCGTGTTCGATTCCTTGGGCACCTCTCATGTCCTGACCTATCAGTTCACCAAGACTGGTTCCAATGCGTGGGGTTACCAGCTCACACTGCCCGCTGCCGATACTGGTGGCACCGGAGCGCCTACCGTTGTCGCGACCGGCAATCTGACGTTCAACCCGGACGGAACGCTGGCAACTCCCGCCGCGCCCGTGACTGGCATTGCCATCGCCGGCCTGGCGGATGGTGCTGCCAACATGACCATGACCTGGAACCTGCAGGACGCGGGCGGCAACTCGCTGCTCACTCAATCTGCGGCACCCAGCGCCACAGCTAATACTTTCCAGAACGGTTACGGCAGCGGAACCTTGTCTGACTACAGCATCAACAGCGACGGAACCATTGAAGGATCGTTCACCAACAACCAGACCCTGGCGCTCGGCCAGATTGTGCTGGCGAATTTCGCTAACCCGCAAGGCCTGCTGCGAGTTGGACAGAACAGCTTTCAGACGACGCTGTCTTCCGGAGCTCCAGCCATTGGAACTGCGGGCAGCGGCGGACGCGGGACGTTAACCGGCGGTTCGCTCGAACAATCGAACGTGGATATTGCGACCGAGTTCTCGAACATGATCATCACCCAGCGCGGCTATCAGGCAAATGCGCGAGTGGTAACCACCTTCGATCAGCTCACGCAGGACACGATCAACATGAAGCAGTTATAAGGCTGAAAGTTAGTTGAAGATTAGAGCGGACCAGGCGCGGCTCCCCGCCGCGCCGGAAAGCCGCGCCCTCTATTCTTGCTCTAATTGAAAGTGGCCTTTCCAGTAGTCCCTGTACTGCGGTAATCACTGGGGACTAAGCCCTGCTTTCTCTAGCGCTTTCACCTGAAAGTGGAAGCGTCTTTTTGTCTTTCCTGATTTGTCCATCCGGCAGAGCGATTGCACCTTCATGGCTTCGCGGAGTTCTGGCCTCGCGCCGCTCCGCGCGACAGGAAGACGAACCAGAATGGCCTCAGCTCAAGTTGCGCAGGTAAAGCCGCCGGAGCCGCAAGCGCAGGCGCAAGCGAAACCGCAGGCGACGGTGCAGGGTGCGGGTTCTCCGACGGAGGCTTACGCATGGCTGCGCTGCAAGGCGACCGCGGAAATCCCGGTGCCCAGGTTTACTGTGGGCGACCTGCTCAATCTGCGCACTGGGGCGGTGGTGCAGACCGCATCTCCTGTCGCCAATGACGTTCCTCTTCGAGTCAACCAAACCCTGGTGGGCTGGGGCCGCTTCGAAGTGGTGGATGACCGTCTCGCGCTACGCATCACGGAGCTGGCATGAATCCTGTTTCCCATGTCGAGTCACTTTCGCCGGTTTCCGCTAAGTCGCAGGCCTTCTCCACGGCTCAGGACTACACCCGAAGCCTTCTACTCCGGGTCTGGTCGGTCTTCAAGTGGATCGCGCAGCGGGCCAGGGCGCAGCAGGCACGCAAAAATCTGCGGGTATGCGAAAGCGTTTCGCTGGGCGAGAAACGCTTCGTGGCGGTAGTTCAGGTGGATGCAGAAAGATTTCTCATTGGCGGGTCGTCGAGTTCGGTGTCAATGCTGACCCGTTTGCAGGAAGCGAAAACTTTGTCCGTGGATGTCGAGCCCGAGGCAGGAAAGCGTCCATGATCGTCTGCCGCCGATTGGCTCGGGTATTCCTTCTCTCTTTCATGATTATCATCCTGGAGGCCGGGTCTGCGTGGGCTGCAACCAAGGCCACGTCCGCAGGTACTGCGACTCCGCCGCCGAACGAGATTCGCATCACCATGCCGGGCGCGCCCGGGTCTGGGTCGCTGTCGTGGAGCATCGTAGCGCTACTTACCTTCCTTACTCTGATCCCTTCGCTGCTGCTCTGCATGACGCCGTTTGCGCGCCTGCTGATTGTCTTCCACTTCCTGCGGCAGGCACTTGGATTGCAAAGCACTCCGACCAACCAGACCTTGATCGGCCTCGCCCTGGTGATGACTTTCTTTCTGATGCAGCCGGTCGGCGCTTCAATCTACGCCCAGGCGGTTGAACCCCTGCAGGCAGGCGAGATAACCGCCATGGACGCGCTGCAGCGCGGGTCCACTCCCATCCACCAGTTCATGGTGCATTACGTCCGGGAGAAAGATGTCGCGCTGTTTGTGGAACTGGCGAAAGAGCAGCGGCCGCACGATCCTAATGACCTTTCCATGCGAGTGCTGGTGCCTGCTTACATTCTTTCGGAGCTCAAGTCCGGATTTCAGATTGGCGCGGTTCTGTTTCTTCCTTTCATGGTCATCGACATGGTGGTGGCTTCGATCACCACTTCGGTGGGCATGTTGCAATTGCCGCCCGTCGTGATCTCCACTCCGCTCAAGCTCTTGCTGTTTGTGATGGTGGACGGATGGGATCTGCTGGTGGGTTCTCTCATGAGGAGTTTCAGCTGATGCCGAGCGCGCAGATTGTAGAGATTTGCCGTCACACGCTGCTTGAAGTGCTCATGCTGGCAGCGCCGATTCTGGCCATCGCGGTCGTGGTGAGCCTGCTGGTGAACATTGCGCAGGTGCTGACTTCGCTGCAGGAAGCCACCATCTCGGCGGTGCCGAGATTGTTGGCGGTAGCCGCGGCGGCATTCTTTTTCATGCCCTGGATGTGGCGGCAGATGGGCCTGTACACCGTCAAATTGCTTTCGGACTTTCATCCGTACGTGAAATGAACCATGGAACTCTCGTTCATAACTTTGTTGACCGGACCGCTGGTAATAGGCGCTCGAGTGTCAGGCCTGATGTTATTCGCTCCGTTCTTCGGCAACAGCGCGATTCCGGTTCGCATCAAGGCGATTCTCGCGATAGTCATCACCGTCGTGTTGTACCCCGTGTATTCCGCCCGAGTCGGCGTGATTACGCTCATGCAATGGCCGGGAGTGATGGCGCGTGAGTTGATGCTGGGAATTGTGATCGGGCTGGCGGCGAATTTTGTCTTTGAAGCGGCGCAGATGGCGGGCCAGGTATTAGGCGTGCAGATGGGATATTCGCTGGTCAACATTCTCGATCCGCAGACTCAGGTCGATACAACCGTACTCTCCCTGTTTCACCAGACGGTAGCCTTTCTCCTGTTCCTGCAATTGGATGTGCATCACTGGATCCTGCGCGGCATTGCCCGCAGCTTTGAGTACCTCGCGCCCGGCGAAGTTCATCTGAGCCGTAGCTTGACGGCTGAACTTCTGCACGGAGTGGCGGGCGTTCTGGGGACTGGCCTGCAGATCGCGGCGCCGGTGATGGCTGCAACTCTGGTGGTCGACGTGATTCTGGGATTTCTGGGCAAGGCTTCGCCGCAAATGCCCTTGATGTTGCTTGGCCCGGCGTTCAAAAGCATGCTGGGAGTGGGGCTGCTGATCACCGTCATCCATTATTGGCCGGCGCTGTTTGAGCACTACTTCACCGAATCGGTGGGATTCACCGAGCGTCTCCTGCATCTGGCGGCACGGTCATGAGCGATAACAAGACAGAAAAACCGACACCGCGGCGCCGGCAAAAGGCGCGTGAGCAGGGCCAGGTCGCGCGCTCGCGCGATCTCTCCAGCACCCTGGCCGTGTCAGGCGCGGTGGGCCTGATCGCGTGGCAAGGCTATTCCGGAATTGAGGCGTGGCGAGGTCTGTTACGCCATGCAGTCGATTTGTCGGGCGGGGAAACGCTCTCGCCTGCCGCGCCTCTATTTATGTGGACCGGGTGGACGGTGGCGCGCTGTGTCGTGCCAGTGATGGCCGCGGCGTGGATGCTCTCGGTGTTTGCAGGCGTTGCCCAAGGCGGACTGGTGTTCGCTCCTGAAGCTCTGCTGCCAAAAATCGAACGGCTCAGCCCGGCGAAAAAACTGGGACAGATGTTTTCCCTGACCGGACTGAGCGGGCTTTTAAAATCGCTGCTGCCATTTGCGGCGATCGGCTACCTCGGTGCGACCGCTATCCGCGATCACTGGGGCGCCATCATGGTGGCCTCCAACACTAATCTCTTCAACTTCGCGCACTTTCTGCTGACCACGGTCTTCGAAGTTGCGTGGAAGTCCGCCTTGGCCCTGCTGGTGTGGGCCCTGGTCGACTACTTCCTTACCTGGCGGAAGTCGGAGAGTGACTTGCGGATGTCCCGAGAGGAGATGCGGCAGGAGTCCAAAGATACGGACGGAAACCCGCAGATCAAGATGCGCATCCGGCGGCTGCAGCGCCAGATGCGGAAGCAATTCATGTTGCGGGAAACCGAAAAGGCAACCGTTGTAGTCACCAACCCAACCCACTTTGCAGTAGCGATTCTTTACCAGATGGACATGGGAGCACCAGTCGTCATCGCCAAAGGCCAGAACTTGCTGGCGCAGAAAATGAAACAGATCGCACGTTGGAAAGAGATTCCGGTGCTGGAAAATCCGCCGCTGGCGCAGGCGCTCTACAAAACCGTCGATGTCGGCCAGAGCATTCCAGCCAAACTGTACACCGCGGTGGCGGAGGTTTTGGCATTCGTTTACCGCGCCCAGGCGCAGGTCAGGCGGCAAGCGCAGGCGGAAAGGCGATAAATGGCTACGCTCAGCAAACCGAAATCTGGAATGCGGTCCACGGTGGATTGGATCATGCCGGCTGCAGCTGTCAGCATGGTATTTGTGATGCTGGTGCCGATGCCGAGCTTCCTGCTCGACATCATGCTTGCGTTCAGCATGACCGCATCGGTGCTGGTATTGCTGACCGCGATCCAGATTCTTCGCCCCGCCCAGTTCTCGGTTTTTCCCAGTTTGCTTTTGCTGATGACGTTGTTCCGGCTGTCGCTCAATCTGGCGAGCAGCCGAAGAATTCTCCTGCACGGCGCGGAAGGATCATCGGCGGCGGGCCGCGTGATCGAAGCTTTCGGGCAGTTCGTCGTCGGCGGTAATTATGTCGTCGGCTTCGTGCTGTTTCTTGCCTTAATTGCCATCCAGTACATCGTGGTCAGTCACGGCGCAGTTCGAACTGCTGAGGTTACCGCGCGCTTCACCCTGGATGCCATGCCGGGCAAGCAGATGGCAATCGATGCCGACCTGAACGCCGGCCTGATTGATGAAGTCCAGGCCCGTGCACGTCGCGAGCGCATAGCCCACGAGGCAGAATTCTACGGGGCCATGGACGGCGCCGCCCGCTTTAACCAGCGTGATGCGCTGGCCACAATCCTCATCACCGCGATCAATATCGTTGCCGGCTTTCTCATTGGGGTGTTGCAACAGGGGGTTCCGTTCCAGGAAGCGCTGAAAACCTATACCGTGCTCACGGTCGGCGACGGCCTGGTCACGATGATTCCGTCGCTGCTGGTCTCCGTGGCCGGTGGCATGGTGCTGACGCGAGCTTCATCCGACAGCACACTTTCTGAAGACTTGGGACGGCAGCTGTTCAGCAGCAGCCGCCCGCTGTGGATTGCCTCGGCCGTGATGGCAGGCTTAGCGCTAATCCCGGGACTGCCAAAGATTTCCTTCATCCTGATGGCCGTGGTGATGGCCGCGATCGCGCGCCGCGCGAAATCGCAAACCATGGAAGACAAACCCATATCTGCCACAGTGGCAGGCAAGTCTGAAGGCGCATCAACTCCCACACTCGATCCTATGGATGCCGCGCTCAAGCTGGATGAGTTGATGCTTGAGGTAGGCGTCGGCCTGGTGCCGCTCGTCGACGCCAACAAGGGCGGACAGCTGCTGACGAAAGTTCGGGCCCTGCGCAAGCATCTTGCAACTCAGCTTGGATTCCTGGTTCCGTCGATTCATATCACCGACAACCTGACCATCAAAGATCTGGAGTATGTCGTCTACCTGCGTGGGGTAGAAATCACGCGTTGGGAGATGCGCCGTGATTGTCTGTTGGCCATCAGCTCTCAGCCCACCCCGCCTCCGTTGCCCGGAGTCGACACTCGCGATCCTGCTTTCGGAGCGCCCGCCAAGTGGATTACAAAAGATCAGCAGGCGCAGGCACTCGCCGCCGGTTATGCAGTGGTCGACCAGACCGCGGCGTTGGCGACGCATTTGGGAGAAATCATTCGCCAGAATGCGTATGAATTGCTCACTCGGCTGGAAACCAAGCGCCTGATCGACCGCCTGAGCGAGTCCCATCCCAAGTTGGTGGAAGAGCTTGTGCCCAAGCTCATGACCCTGGGCGAAGTGCAGAAAGTTCTGCAGCAACTGCTTCGCGAGCAAGTTTCCATACGCGATCTGGGCACCATCCTGGAAACCCTGATAGAAACCGCAGGCACCAGCAAGAACCCGGTGTTGTTGAACGAAGCCGTCCGGCATGCCCTGGGACGCGCTCTGGTCCGGCCCTTGCTGGATGAACGTGGAGAGCTCAAGGTGGTGACGCTGGATCGAGCTATCGAAGAAGAATGCGGACGCGCGGTAGCGGCGCAGTCCGTCAATTCAGCCAGCCTGGCATTGCAGCCCTCGACCGCCCGCCGGGTGCTGGAAGGATTGCGCACACTCTTTGGGGAGCAGGTGTTGAGCGCGCCTCCGGTGCTGGTGTGCTCATCGCCGGGCCGCTTTTATTTACGCAGATTGCTGGAACCGTTTTTGCCCAAAATCGTGGTGCTGGCGCCAACGGAGATTCCGCCGCTAGTGCCGGTGCAGTCGGTGGGTTCGCTGCGCTAACGAGTTGAACTGAGGAAGCAATGACATTTCCACAAGCCGGTTATACCGACGTCCTGTCAGAGAACGAGGCGCGCAACGAGCTCATATTGTCCGAGCTATCGCAGGTTTACTACCTGGCGCGCCGGATTCATGAACGCCTGCCCCAACATGTTCCGCTGGAAGATCTGGTACACGCTGGCGTGCTCGGGCTGATCGAAGCGGTCCGCAAGTACAATCCGAATAAGAACGCTTCTCTGAAATCGTTTGCCTCGTTCCGCATTCGTGGGGCGATCCTTGACAGCCTGCGCGCCCTCGATTGGGGTTCCCGGCCTTTACGGAAGAAGGGCCGGAACGTTGCCGAGAGCATCACGAAACTGGCGCAACAATTGGGACGTCAGCCCTCGGAAGATGAAATCGCCGCCGATCTTGATCTGGAAGTCTCGGAGCTTCACACCTTGCTGCGGCGGTTGGATGGTCTGCACATCGTCGGCCAGATGGTCGGGTCGCGATTCGATGATTCCGAAAGCCAGGACCTGATTGAAAACGCGCCCGCGGCGGAGAAGGAAAGCCCGTTCGAGATTTGCCTTCGTTCGGAACGAAGCGACTACCTGACCCAGGCGATCAAGACGCTTTCGGCAAAAGAACAGATGGTGATTTCTCTCTATTACCGGGAGGAGTTGACCATGCGGGAGGTCGCGGAAGTCATGGATCTCGCGGAATCACGAGTCTCGCAGATTCATTCACTCGCCATCACCAAACTGCGCACGGCGATCCACAAAATGCAACTTGAAGAGGATACATTCCGATAATCACATGGAAACCATCAATCAAACCGCAATGTCACCGGCGCGGGGCGCGGTACTGGCCAGCGGCAGCGTCGCGCCCGAGCAAGTTCAGGCTTGTAATTTCCGGACTGTGGGCGGGATCGACCAGGCGCGGCTGGCCCCGCTGCTTGCCGCTTGCGAGGGCTTCGCGCGAACCTTCAGCCAAACCGTCCAGGGCAAGCTGGGGCTGACGTGCGAAATCACCCTGCAATCGTCAGAGCAAATGCCGTGTCCGGTATTTGTTGAAAAGGCCGGAAGTTCCTACATAGTGTCATTGCAGCTCGGGCCCCAGGGTGAACTGGCGCTGTTGCAGATCGATCCCGTGCTGCTGTTCCCGATCGTCGATCGCTTGCTTGGTGGCAGCGGAGGCCCCAGTGAACTGGCGCGCGAAGTGACCGAAATTGAAGACCACATCGCCCAGGATTTCGTGCGATTGATTTGTCACGATCTGGAAATCGCATGGCGAGCTTTCAATGTTTCAGCGTCGACGGGAATGCGGCAAATGCCGGGCCAACTGCAAAAGATGTTTTCCGCCAAGGACAATGCCCTGGTCTTCAGCTTTGCGGCCAACTTGCAGGCCGCAGGCGGAGGATTTCAGTTAATGCTGCCCATCGCCAGCCTGGCAGCATTTTTGGGGGCAAACACGATTTCCGCTCAGGAAGTTCATAGAAAAGGCGCGATGAGCAACAAGCTCGCTGAGCAGGCACTCGGCTGGACTTTTGGGCTTGAGCTTGCACTGTCAGGGGGCAAAGTAAACGCGAACGACTTGCTGAACCTGAGCGTCGGCAAAGTGCTGCCGCTGGGAGTGCCGGTGCAGACTCCTGCGGTGCTTAAAATCGGCGGCTATGAGTCATTCGCGGCTTTGCCGGTGCGGAGCGGACGCCATCGCGGCGCCCAGTTGCTCGGCCGCCTGCCACAACCTCAAGAAACGGAGAACGTACAATGAGCGCCACAGCAATCGATCTTTTTGTGCAGGCTTTACCAGCCGCGGTCGGTCAGGCACTGTCGGAGAAAAGTCCGTCGCCGTGGACCGTCAGCGTCGATGAAAAGCCCAGGCCGCTGCCCTCAGGCGCGCAGGTATTGAACATACTGCTGATCGCGGAGCCATCGAAGGCCGAGGCAGCAATCCAAATCAGTGTAGAGAGCGCGCTATTGCTGGCGGCCATGCTGGGCGGAGCCGGCGCCGCGCCGGTGCAATTCCAGCCCGAGCACGCGCAGGCAGTACGGGAGCTTCTGGCAAAAGCCTGCGAGAAGGCAGCCGCGAGCCTGCCCGGAACGCAGGTCAAGTTGCAGCTGACCAAGGCTGTGAGTTTCACTCCAGCCAGACAGTTCTCGTTGACGGGGAACGATGGCGCTTCGGGGAAAATCCAGTTTCAACTTCTGTTCACCGCCGACTGGCCGCAAGGATCATCGAAAGGTGACGCGGCTGCGCATAAGGGCGTAAATGTGTCCCTGTTGGAGAATGTTGAGATTGAGGTTACGCTTCAGTTCGGCGCCCGCCAGCTTCCTTTGCGTGCGATTGGCGAATTGAGATCCGGTTCAGTCGTCGAGCTCGATAAGTATATCCAGGACCCAGCCGAGCTTCTGCTGGGGGACCGGGTGGTTGCGCGGGGAGAAGTGGTGATTGTGGACGGTAACTACGGGCTCCGCGTCACTGAAGTTCTTTAGCTGGAAGTAAAGTTCGCAGCCGCTTTGGCCGATGTAATGTCGTGGCCAAAGCTATACATCCAATTCAGAGCACCCCAGCTTCTGCCGTCAGCGCGGAAGCCTTGCTTCGCCTTGAACTTCTGCTTGGCGAGCGCGTGGTAAGCCTCAGCGCGGTCTCTGACATCGTCACCCATGACGGCGGTTTGAAAACCCACGTCCTGCAACTTGCGTACGACAATGCCTGCGCCGATGAGGTAGAACTCAGCGTGCACCAGTGCATTGTGGAGGTGGGAATCGAGCGGCTGCGCGAGTCGCTGAGGCAAACCCGTTTTCGCCTGAAAGCCAACTGAAACAAAGTAGTGAACGGTTAGAACCAGCCGGCGCTGCCCGCCCACCGGCACAAGCATCACCTTCCGATACTCATCCAGTTCTCATTTGTCGGCAGTGTCCCTCTGTTTTTCAACGAGTTACCAGCATGGCGGCGCTCGGCCCAATGGCAGTTGCCGTGCTTTCTGGGTATCGGGAACTTCTATGGACAGCGGATTCTATGCGGCATGCGCGGCTCTGATGGCACGAAGCCAGGCGCTCGACCTGGTCGCCAATAACCTCGCAAATACCAGCACACCGGGCTATCGCGGCCAGCACAACATCTTTCGGTCATTTCTGGCGATGGCCTCCGGACATCCCGGCTCGGGCCTGAACCAGGCAGTCAACGATTTTGGAATCTCCGGCGGCAGCCAGATGGATCTGACTCAGGGCAACCTGGAGCACACAGGAAACGATTTCGATTTTGCCATTCAAGGCCCGGGGTTTTTTAAAGTTCAGACTACCAACGGGCCGGTCTTTACCCGCAACGGAAATTTCCAGGTTTCGGCCCAGGGGCAGTTGATCACGGCGCAGGGGGATCCGGTGCTGGGCGAGAACGGCATAATTCGCATCGTGGGTGGGCCGGTGACAGT
The DNA here is from genome assembly GCA_036265205.1 of Terriglobales bacterium. Lineage (GTDB taxonomy): Bacteria > Acidobacteriota > Terriglobia > Terriglobales > Acidobacteriaceae > JAIQFF01. Next base: position 208,949 of record DATAPL010000002.1, on the reverse strand, counting down.
AAGTCCAGACGGGACGATTTCGGTCAATGGAGCGGTCGCCGGAAGAGTCAAGCTGGTGGAATTTCCTCCGGGCACGGCTCTCGAGAGTGTTGGCAAGACTTATTACAGCGCTCCGGCGAAAAGCGATGTGCCGGCAAAGCAGTCCACCATCACCCAGGGCTCGCTCGAAAGTTCGAATGTTAACCCCGTGGCCAGCGCAGTGGAACTTGTCGCCGTGCAGCGTTATGCAGAGATGATGCAACGTGCGCTCGCCATGTTTCACTCGGAATTTAACCGTATCGCAACCGACGAATTGCCACGGGTCAACCCGTAACGGGTTAACCCGCAAAGGAGATCCATGTTCCGTGCACTGTATACCGCCGCCAGCGGCATGAACGCGCAACAGCTCAACCTCGACAACGTGGCCAATAACCTCGCTAACACCAGCACTGCGGGATTTCGCAGGCGGCGCCTTCAGTTCACCGACCTGCTTTACCAGAACATGATCATGCCGGGCTCGGCCTCGACCCAGCAGACCATCAATGCCGCTGGCCTGCAGGTTGGACTGGGCACCAAGCCGGGCGCTTCCGAAGTGCTCCAGCTGCAAGGCGACTTCAGCCAGACCGGCAACCCGCTGGATCTCGCGATTCAGGGCCAGGGATTTTTCCAGGTGCGGATGCCGGACGGCGAAATCGCTTACACGCGCTCTGGGACATTCCACCTGGATGCGCAGGGCAACATCGTGACCGCGGACGGCAATCCTCTCGAGCCTGCCATCACTCTGCCCCCCGACGCTCTCTCGGTCACGGTGGGGCCAGACGGAACGGTTTCGGTCACGCAACCCGGGCAAACCCAGGCGACCCAAGTGGGAAATATCCAGCTTGCTCTGTTTCCCAACCCTGGCGGCCTGAACAGCGTTGGCAACAACCTTATGCTTGCCACCACCGCTTCCGGAGATCCCATCGTCGGTACTCCCGGCGGGACAGAAGGACTGGGAAGCCTGCAGCAAGGTTTTGTCGAGCAGTCCAACGTCGATGTGGTTCAGGAATTCGTGGAGATGATTCTCTCGCAACGGTCTTACGAGTCGAACTCGCGAGTGGTGAAAGCCGCGGACGAAATGTTTCAGGATCTGAACAGCCTGACCCGGTAAATACGAAGCAAGACATGAGAATGACCAAATCAATCGCGTGGTTGGCTGCCCTGATCCTCGCAGGCGCGGGAATATCCGCCCGCGCCGACGAAAACTCCCGCTCGCCTATCAGCCGAGAGTGGATTCTAGGCGCTCTGGCGGCTTCGGGCGTCCAGATCGCGCCGGACCAATTGGAGGCATTGTCCAGCGTGACCGCAACCGTGCCCAACCCGCGGTTGAGGGTAGTCAGCATCGACGTCCTGGATGGCGAAGCAGATCGGGCGCGCCTGCAGTGTGAGGGCACCGACACATGTCTTCCTTTCTACGTCGTCCTTCATTGGGGAGAGCCCGGAGATGAACGGGGCAAGCTCTCCTATCGCCAGGGCGGAACCCGTTCCCGTACAAGCCTGCGGCCCGGGGACGTGCTGGTTCGCAGCGGAAAAGCTGCCGTGCTGGTGTTCGAAGGCGAGCATATTCACATGACCTTGCCGGTCATGTGTCTGCAAAGCGGAGGCCGCGGACAACAGGTAAGAGTGATCAGCAAAGAACAAAAGAAAGTTTATCTGGCCCGTGTGACTGGGCCGGGCGTGGTGACGTCGGTATTGTCGGAATAAGGCGGCGATGAGGATGAAGCTTACAACTCGATCAGCATGGCCGGCGCTTGCGATTTCGATCATGTCATTGCTGGTGTTGTCGGGTAGTGCATCCGCCAAAGTCAAAGTCACTCGTGACCCGCAGAAGGCGCGCGCAGAATACATCGCCCGCATACAGCAGCAGACTGCGACCCCGCCGGTTGAATCCACGTTGGGCAGCCTCTGGGTGCCGGGCGGCGCCATGACGAATCTGCAATCGGATTACAAGGCCAGCCGCCTGAATGATCTGGTGACGATCGTAGTGGTGCAGCGTACTACCGCGCAGGCTACCGGTAACGTCAGCACCCAGCGCGACTTCAACACAACGTCGGGAATTTCGGGGTTGGCAGGTCATATCAGCACCAGTGGAGTGACCAACCTGTTGACCGCGCAATCTTCAACCAAGCTGAAAGGCACGGGCTCGACCGATGCCAGCACGACCATGAATACCAGTCTCGCCGGACGGGTGATCGCGGTTCTGCCGAATGGGGACATGGTGGTCGAGGCGGAACGAATGGTTGCGATTAACAGTCAGAAAGAAACCATGGTTGTCCGCGGCGTGTTGCGGCCCGGGGATGTCGGCCCGAACAATGCTGCACTCTCCACATCGCTTTCCAATCTGGAAGTGGAACTGAAGGGTAAGGGGGTTGTGTCTGACGCGATTCGTTCGCCCAATCCTCTGGTTCGAGCACTGCTATGGATCATCGGCTTCTAAAATTCGCGTTGCTGGCGTGCCTGTTTGGCTCGGCCCAGGCCTCCCTTGCCGTAACTGAGGCGAAGCTGGTTCAGCTGCGCGACATTACCACCATCGGAGGCGTGCGCGACAACCCGCTGGTGGGTTACGGTCTTGTGGTGGGACTGAGCGGCACCGGAGACCGCCAGCAAACTCTCTTCACCACCCAGACTCTTGCCAACATCATGCAGCGCATGGGCGTGCAGATTCCTGTCAGTGCAGTGATCGTAAAAAATATTGCGGCTGTGTTCGTGACGGCTTCGCTTCCTCCGTTTGCCAGGCCAGGCATGGCGCTGGATGTTACGGTTTCCTCTATCGGCGATGCCAAGAGCCTTGAAGGCGGAGTGCTGCTGCTGGCTCCGCTGCATGGGCCCGACGGCCAGGTTTACGCGGAGGCCCAGGGGCCGCTCACCCTCGGGGGATATTCGGCGGGCGGCGGGGGCAACACTAAGCAACTTAACCATCCCACGGTGGGGCGCATTCCCAATGGCGGGATCGTGGAGCGCGACACGGCAGTGGATCTGAATCGCCTGAGCACGGTTTCGTTGATCCTGCGGAACCCCGACTTCACCTCGGCGCGCGACGTCGCCAATGTGATTAATCGCCAGTTCGGCAAGCCGATTTCAACTGTGGTCGATAGCCGCCAGATCAATGTGAACATCAGCAGTTCGGGCATCGCGTCGGTTCCGGACCTGATTTCACAAATTCAAAATCTCTCTATCAACGTCCATCCGCCGGCCAAAGTGGTGGTTAACGAGCGCACCGGCACGATCGTCATGGGCGGAGATGTGCAACTGTCCGCGGTTTCGGTCCTGCATGGCGGCTTGAGCGTGGAAGTGACGACAACCTTTTCGGTTTCACAACCCGCTCCACTTTCCAAAGATGGACAAACCGTGATCGTGCCTGACAAGCAAGTGCAGGCGAGCGAGCCTTCGGCGAAAACCATCCGGTTGGAAGAAGGCGCGAGCGTGGAAGAGCTGATCAATGGACTGCAAACCATGGGCGCAACCGCGCGCGATATCGTGGCCATCCTGCAGGCCATCAAAGCGGCCGGCGGGCTGCAAGCTGAATTGGAGATCTTGTGAGTTCAACCGGCATAGCGATGCCAGCGGTCAGTTTGTCCGACGTTCGTGGCGCGCAGGCCGCGGAAAAATTAAAGGACACCGATCCGGCCAACACGGCCAAGATTCAGAAGTCGGCGCGTGAGTTCGAAGCCGTGCTGCTTTCACACTGGCTGGAGCAGGCCGAGCAGTCATTTGCATCCGTTCCGGGCTCCGATAGCGACCCCGACGCTGATCCCGGCCGTGACCAGTTTCACGCCATTGCCATGCAGGCGGTGGGGAGCGCCTTGACGGGCGGACACGGCGGCCTGGGGATCGCGGCCATGGTGGCCAAACATCTGGAAGCCCAGGCGGCTCACAAAGACGCAGCTAAGTCATTGGACACAAAGGGTGTAACGCCAGTACCCATTTTGATAAAACCTTTAGTTACCACAAAGGTGACAAAGTGACTATTGGACTAAAGTTTTTTTTCCGTATTGCCGATAAGCTGTTGCGTGGAATTGCAGGAGACCACATATGAGAATTGACCTTAACAATGTCTCGCTTAACGGCGTGGAACGCGACGACAAGACCCGCAAGGCGGGCAGTAAGGCTCCGAGTAGCCCGAACGTAGAAGACAAGGCCAGCCTCTCGGTGGATACGCTCAGCATCGCCTCGCTGCAGGCCAAGGCCATGAGCGCGCCAGATGTCCGGCAGGAAAAGGTCGATGCGTTGCGGCAGGCGATTCAGAATGGCGACTACAAGCCAGAGGCGGAGAAGATCGCCCGGGCGATTCTGGACCAGAACCAGCATTAAGTGAATTTTGGAACCGATTGACAAGGTGAGTTTTTCTTGGCGAGCCAAAGCATCGCGGAGCAAGGCGGACTCGACCCATCGCCAGTCGCGGCTGGGATGCGGGAATTGTGCGTCCAGTTTCAGCGTGCCATCGCGGCCTTGGCCTCGGACGATGTAGCCGAGCTTGAAACTTCCACCGCAGCCCAGGACAATCTTGTCGAACAATTGCAAGCCTGGTTCCGTGCTAAACCCTCCGGCCAGCAGCCTTCAATAGAAGTTTCTCCTTCTGATTTCAGAGAACTAGTCAATCTCACGCGAGTGTATTCCTCACTTTTGCAGCGGGCTCTACGCACTACCCGCCTGCGCGCGGCTCTGTGCCGCACTTACAAACAGAATTTCCCTTCTAGTTCGGAAACGGCGCCCGCTACCGGCTGGTCGTGCGAGGTCTGAACTTATGCCCGGACTCAATACTTCGCTATCCATTGCAGTCCAGGCCCTGCAGGCCGAGCAGGGAGCCCTGAGCGTAACTGCCAATAATATTTCCAACGTAAACACGCCCGGCTACAGCCGCCAGGTCGCAATTCTGAACGAGGCGCCCACCTTCCAGGAGAACACTACGACCTTCGGTAGCGGCGTGACTCTGGATCAATTTCAGAGCGTTCGCGACCAGCTGCTGCAATTGAGACTCTATGAAGAGACCCAGCAGCAGGGAAATTCCCAGACACAACTCAACTCACTAACTCAGATTGAAGGGATGTTTTCCGATCCGGCGCAGGGCGTGGGCGGGGCGTTGTCGGCATTTTTCAACAGCCTGAGCCAGCTCTCCACCAATCCCACCGACGCGAATGCCCGCCAGCAGGTGCTGACCGCCGGCAACAATCTTGCCAACTCATTTCACCAGGCAGTATCGGGACTGGGGACGATCCAGTCGGGACTGGACCAATCGGTGCCGCAAACCGTGGACCAGATCAACCGGCTGACCACCCAGATCGCGGCTCTCAATGGGCAAGTTGCGCAAATGCAGGGCCTCGGGAAGGATCCCGGCTCAACGCAGGACCAGCGCGATGAACTGATCCGCCAGCTTTCAGCCCTGGTGAACGTTTCCGTGACCCAGACCGAGCACGGGCTGACCTTAACCACCGGGAACGGCGTTCCGCTGGTGGTGGCCAACCAGAGTTTTGCATTGCAGAGCGGCACCAACAGCAGCAACGTCCAGGACGTCTTCAGCGCGCAAGGTCAGGACATAACCAGCCAGATCCAGGGCGGCCAACTGGGCGGGACGCTGCAGATTCGCGACCAGGTCATTCCGCAGGTATTTACGCAGCTGAATAACCTGGCCAGCCAGTTCGCGACCAGGTTCAACACCCAGCACCAGGTGGGATTTGACGCTGCGGGAAACGCCGGGCAGAATTTCTTCACTCCGCTGGCGTCACCGACCAACGCCGCCGCCAATTTTGGCGTGGCCATCACCGATCCCAGTCTGATTGCCGCCAGTTCGGATGGATCGGCCGGCAGCAACGGAAATCTTGCTCCGCTCCTCGCCACACGCGACCAGCAACTTCCTTCCGGCGCAAGCCCGATGAACATGTATTCAAATCTGGTGCTGCAAGTAGGAAATTTCGGCGCCAATGCGCAAGCCGACGTCAATGCCAGCAACCTGAGCGTGCAGCAGATCACCGATCAGCGTTCCGCAGTGTCGGGCGTATCGCTCGACGAAGAAACCACCAACATGATTCGCTACCAGCGAGCCTATGAGGCCGGAGCCCGCGTGGTCACGACCGTGGACTCGATGTTCGACACACTAATGGCGATGGGAGTGCTGACCTAAAATGCGCGTAAACCCCGATATGTCCGCTGACGTTCTGGCCGCAATCTGGAACACACAAAGCCAGGAAGATACAGCCCTGCAGCAAATGTCTACCGGCAAGCGAGTGAACGCGCCGTCGGATGATCCTCTCGCGGCGGCGCAAATGGTCGGCAATCAGGACCAATCGAATCGCACCGACCAGTACCTGCAGAACATCGATACTCTGACCAGCCAGTTGCAGACCGCCGACGGAGCGCTGAGCTCCGTGGTTCAGCAGCTGACCCAGGCCATCACGCTGGGCGTACAGGGCACCACCGGAACCTTGTCCGCCGGGAACCGCCAGCAGATCGTGCAGAACCTGCAAGGCATCCAGAGCCAGCTGGTGCAGTTGGCCAATACCTCGATCGGCGGCAGCTACTTGTTTGCCGGCACGGCTACGACAGCGCCGCCCTACGCGCTGGATTCCAGCAGCCCCTCCGGAGTCACATATAGCGGAAACAGCGGCACCAATACGGTGCAGGCGGCTGATGGCCTGACTCTGCAAACCAACCTGCCGGGCAGCCAGCTGTTTCAGAATCCGGGCGGAGACGTCTTCGCCGCCATGCAACAATTGATCACGTCGTTGCAAACCGGAACCGCCACTGATGCGGGGAACGCAACCAACCAACTTCGCAGCGCCTTTGACTTCATCACCGGACAGCGGATTTTCTACGGCAATGCCGTCAACCAGCTCAATTCCACGCAAACCTTTCTGCAACAGGAACAAGTAACCCTGAAATCGCAGGCGAACACCCTGGTTGGCGCAGACCTCACCAAAGCCGCGACCGACTTGACCCGCGCCCAGACCGCGCACGATGCAGCGCTGGCCGCGGCAGCCAAGATTCTGCCTACAAGCCTGCTGGATTACCTGAAGTAGAATCTACCGCCAACAGATGCGAGGCGGACACTCTTGTCCGCCACTTTTGAAGTTGGTGTTGGGTTTGCAGCTGGTTTTGGGGTTTGGACCGATGTTTGCCAAAGTCAAAAGCGGCGGACAGGAGTGTCCGCCCTACATTGACAGGCGAGATCTCTAGGCCTTCCAGCTTGCCGTCTGGACTTGCGCGGTATCGAGCGCTGGTTCAGCCGCTGGCGAGGCCGTCTCGGGCAACGGAGCCTGAGCCGATCCGGCCAGTTTCGTGTTCAACTCCACCCAGGCTTCGCGAACGCTAAACAGCAACTGTACCAACTCCTCGAGAGCGGCAGCATCCTGCCGAACTTGCGCCTTCACCATCTGGCCGCGGAGCATGGAATAGAAGCGGGACATGTTAGTAGCCAGCTCTCCGCCTTCCTCCATGTTGAGGCTTCCTTCGAGCTGTTGCAGTGCCAGAAAGCCGTGTTTCAGTTTGGCCGAGCGCAGTTCGATGTTGCTGGCCCGCATGGCTTCGATGGCAGCGTGCAGGTCACGAGCCAGTATGTCGTAAAGCATGATCACCAGGTCGATAGGGTTGGCGTTGCGCACTGCCGCTTCCTGATACGCGAGTTGATTCCGTCTGGCGATCATTGGTTTGAGTTAACCCTTAAGCCCCGCTTAGCCGTTGTTGTTCGAGTTGTTGTTTGAGTTCCCGGTAAAGTTCAATTCAGAGTTGATCTGCTGCTGTAACAGCGGCAGCTGCCGCAGCGCCAAATCCACCTGCGTGTATTGCTGGGTCAGCAGGGTCTGCTCATTGGCGATGTAGATTTCGTAATTATCGATCTGATCCTGAAAGCTCTTCTGCCCGTCGCTCATGCCCTTGAGTTCGATGGAGAAGGCGCCCTGCGTTGGGTCGAGGATCGGCGCCAGCTGATCGGCCAGGGATGAGGCGAAGCCGGTTCCAGTGGCCGGGTTGAAGAAGTTCTGCACTCCGGCGAAGTTGGAGTTCACGGCCGAGCTCAACGCGGAATTGTCAACCGTGAGTGTGCCATCGTCGTTCATTGAGATGCCGAGCGATGCCAGGGTATTGAACGAGTTGTTGGTCCCGGTGGCCGTATAGGTAGCGGCGGACAACAGTTCGCTCTGCACTAATCGGGCTCCGGCATCCCCGGACAGCGGCCCCGCGGTGCTTGTCGAAGTATTGAATGTGAACTGGCTGCTCAGATCCTGGATGACGGTGTTGTAGGCAGTCACAAAATCTGTGATGGCCTGAGTCACCTTGGTGGTGTCGGGGCTGACTGCGATCTGCACCTGGGTGTTTGGGTCGGCTCCCACCAGATTCAGAGTCAAGCCCGCCACCGTGTCCGAGATGGTGTTACTGGCGCTGCTGATTGGAACTCCGTCGACGGTAAGCGACGCGTCCGTTCCGGTGGCTCCCTTGGTGAAGGTCAGGCCGCTATCCACATTGTTAATGGTCAAGTCGCTGGCTGCTCCGGAGGCGTTGCTCACGATCGCCAGCCGGGCGCCGTTGGAATCATTCACCACGCTGGCGGTCACGCCGATGTTGGCGTTGGTAATGGCCGCTGCCAATCCATCGAGCGTGTTGTTGGTGGCATCGATGGTGATGGTGTTCGCCGGCTGGTTGCCCACCTGAATGGTGAACGAACCGGCTGCTAGTGTCGTGGTGCTGCTGGCCACCGCGCCGGAGTAGTAGGAGGCGCTGCTCGCCAGATTGTTCACCACCACGGTGTGGCTACCTACAGGCGTAGAGTTCGAGGCAGTGGCCGTCGCGAGGCCGGGTTGCGATGACGTCACCGCGCGCGACGTGAGGGCTCCTGCGGGATCGTCAAGACTATCGATCGCGTTAGACAGGGCGGTTACTTCGGTATTCAGCTGGGTCAACGCGGTACTCTGTCCCGCCAGTATCTGCTGCTGAGTCTGCCAGACCTGCTCCGGACCGCGCAGGTTAGTGATCAACTGGTTGACCGTCGAAGTTACGTCGATGCCCTGGCCTGTGCCCAGGGAAGAACTCAGCGCATTCAGAATGTCGGAAGTTGCCATGTCTTAGGATCTCTTCTTGTCTTTAGGTGCTTCCGCGGGCTGTGAAAGCTCAAGCATCTGTTGTGAAGGAATCTGCTGGATCAGGCGTCCGCTGGCCTCATCGATGAACTTGTAGATCACAATATTTCCCGGCTGCATTTCGACCAGAACGTTGGTCGAGTTCGCCGCCGGCGCCGGGTGCGTGTCCACCTGGTCCTTTACATCCGGAACTGCGGCCGCTGGAACAGGCGTCGCCTTGGGCTGCCCAGCTACAGGCTGGGAGACCGCTGGTTGAATCGGACTGGCGCCGTCAATGCGCATGGAGGATACCGTTACCTCGCCCCGGCGGGGCTTTTTGCGCCCCGCCGGTGGTTAGGTGCGAGGTTATTGCAACAGCTTTAGAACCGACTGCTGCATCTGGTTGGATTGCTGCAGTGCGGCCATACCGGTCTGCTGCAGAATGGTCAGCCGGGACATATTGGCGACAGCCGACGGAATGTCAGCGGCGCGAATGCCGTCTTCGGCGTTGGTCAGGTTCTGCACCTGGTTGGTGATAACGCTGGAAGCGCTCTGCAAGCGGTTGGTTTCCGCTCCCAGTGCGCCACGATCCGCAGCCACACCTGCGATTGCGGTGGTCAGGTGACCCAGTGCCGTCTGAGCAGCGGTGGCGCTGGTCAGCACGTCTGCACTGATATTGGTCGGAGTTCCACTGAAACCGATCGCCGCGCTGGAGAGTGCGCCGGTCGTGACAGTGATTCCGCTCGAGCCTCCAGCGGTACCGTCGCTGAGATAGATTGAGGTTGCAGTGGCGGTGAAGACCTGGCCACCGTTGTAGTTGGTGCTGGCACCGATGCGGTCGATTTCAGCCTTGATCGCAACGAACTCAGCGTTAATCGTGGTGCGCTGAGGATCGCTCACCGTGCCGGTGGACGCTTCAGTAGCCAGTGTCACGGCGCGGTTCAGAAGAGCGGTGACCTGCGCCAACGCGCCGTCCGCCACCTGCAGCGAACCCACGCCATCGCTGGCGTTGCGCGCTGACTGAGTGAGGGCCGTGATGTTGGCATGCAACCCGTCTGCAATAGCCAGACCGGCGGCATCATCCGCACCCGAATTCAGACGGGAACCGGACGACAGCTGTAAGAGGGTTTTCTGCAGCGACGCTTGTGTCATGGACAGCTGGTTCTGCGCCGCAAGGGACGAAACGTTGTTCAAAATGCTCAATGACATTTCAAAGCTCCTTTGCTTAGGGTTTCCGCCTGGTACCGAACCCCGGCATTACCGACTGCCAATTTCACCGCTTCGGTCGAACAGGTGGTGCTGCGTATGGCGGACGTATATCGGCAACCGCCCTGCGATCCATCATTCGCGCCTAGTGACGTTGGTAACGGTTACCTGCGCCATTGCGGGATTTTCCTTAATGGTCTGCGTCTCGAGTGCCGATAGAAGCCTGCCGGAATTTCATCCGAGCCCGGAAAAGGCACCCTTGTGATCCAGTTGACGCGCCTGAACGGAAATCCGATCGCCCTGAACTCCGACCTGATCAAGTTTGTGGAGAATGCGCCGGATACGGTGATCACCCTGATCAACGGGGAGAAGGTCATCGTCCGCGAGAACTCGGAGGATGTGATTCACCGCATCGTCGACTTCCGGCGCTCGGTGATGGCCGGATTGCCTTCCTGTGGCACGGACGTCAGTTCGGCCGTGCTAAACCCGCCAACGCCAAATTCAAGCCGTTCTCCCGAGGCGTTCCGCCGTGGATAAAAGCACGATCGGTGGAATTATTCTGGCGCTGGCCGGGATCCTTGCTGGCCTGATTCTCGAAGGCGGGAAAATCGCGCAGATTATCCAGCCCACCGCGGCCATGATCGTATTTGGCGGGACTATCGGCGCGGTCATGATCCAGTTTCCTCTTCCGATCGTGATCGGAGCCGCCAAAGGTTTGGTGCACGTTTTTTTCGATCGCGGCCAGGAACCCAACGCGCTGATCAAGGAACTTGTCGGATATGCCAATCGCGCCCGCAAAGACGGCGTGGTCTCTCTCGACGCACAACTGCCCACCATCAAAGATCCGTTTCTAAAAAAGGCGTTAATGCTGGCTATTGACGGCGCCGAGCCCCAGGAATTGCGCAAGATGATGGAACTGGAGCTGGACAATCAGGAAGAGTACTCGGACAAACTATCGCAGGTATTCGAGAGTGCTGGAGGCTTTGCCCCGACCGTAGGCATCATCGGCGCGGTGCTGGGGCTGATCCAGGTCATGCAGCATCTCGAAGACATCACCGAGGTAGGCAAAGGCATCGCGGTGGCGTTCGTTGCGACCATCTATGGAGTGGGTTCGGCCAACATTCTTTTTCTGCCCTGGGCGGGAAAATTGAAGATCAAACTTCGCAAGGAACAAGTGCTGCGTGAGATGAAGCTCGAAGGCGTCATATCCATCCTGGAGGGAATGAATCCGCGCATGCTTGAGACCATGCTGGTGGGTTACCTGCAGGAGCACGAGCAGCAGCCACAGCAGAAAGCGGCGGCCAGCGCATGAGCCGCCGGCGCAAACACAAGGCCCACGCCAACCACGAACGCTGGCTGGTTTCTTACGCCGACTTCATTACTCTGCTGTTTGCGTTCTTCGTAGTCCTCTATGCTTCCTCGCAGGCGGACAAGAAAAAAGCTGCCCAGGTAGCAGCCTCCATCAAAGGCGCATTTCAGCAGTTGGGCGTATTTACCGGCTCGGCGACCGAGGGCGTCGGCATTCCCGGAAGCCCGGGTGTGCCGCGGCCGGAACTGACCGACGCGCCTATCAAATTGGTCAAGGTGGCGAGCGCCACCGAAAAGAATCCTGGATTAGCGGGCTTCGGGGTGGACGTCGATGAACTGAGGCGGCAACTCGAGTCCGCGCTCGGCGATGAGATCCGGCAGCACGAAGTGCAAATGCGGGTTACTCCCGAGGGCCTGGTGGTGAGCCTGCGCGAAGTAGGATTCTTCAACAGCGGCGAAGCCGAGTTGCTGCAGAACGGCAACACCACCTTGACCAGGATCGCGGGCATCCTGGGGGGACGTGGTTTCGAGATCAGGGTGGAAGGCCACACCGACAATGTTCCCGTCCACAACGCGCGTTTCAAGTCGAACTGGGAGCTATCGACGGCGCGCGCCACTACGGTGGTGGCATTGTTGATCGAACGTCACGGTTTCGATCCTGCGCTGGTTTCGGCCGCGGGGTATTCGCAATATCGTCCGGTGGCGGATAACGATTCTTCAGAAGGGCGTGCGGCTAACCGGAGAATCGACCTGGTAGTAGTCGGCCATGTGCCCGAGAAAGACAAGCTGGCTCGGGCAGTGACCCCTCGAGCCGGTTCAGAGTGAGCGCATGATTCTTGATTCTTAACCTGCGCCCTGAGTTCTCCACAGGGGCGCTCCCTCCGCTGCCATGTTCTCAAGTTGCGTCTGCAGCAGTTGCTGGATGGCTTCATCCAGGCTGACAAATTCGATCCCCATGCCGAACCCGCCGTCACAGGTCCGGACAATCGCTTTGGTGTGAATTGGTTGTGAGTTCAGCCAGAAGGTGATGTCCAGGGTCTTCCCTACAGGATAGGGCAGCATGGTTTCGATGTAACAGCCTCTGCCTGAGACGTCGGCGGTAGCGGTTCTTAGCGGCGCCCCGCTGCCTGGCTGATCGCGGACTTCAATCGGAAAGGCAACCTTCTGCCGGGGAAACTTCCGCTTGTCTCTTGCCACCGGCGCAGTCCGGGAAATGGATGCGGTCGTGCCTGCTTGCATCTTTGCGATTTCCGCCTGCCACGGGCACGCCTGGCTGGGCAGGATTTCAACTCCGGCCTCAATTTTTTGTACCGACGCAGGGTCGGTGACCCAGATGACCTTGCAGCGCGCCTTCAGTTCTCCGAACTGGATCCCGATAATGTCGTTCGGGGTCAGCCGCTTTTCCAGCCCCAAAAGCTTGGCGCCGCGATAGCTTATGTCCTGGGTATGGACTTTTTGTGAAAACGGGTGACCCTCCGCATCCATGCCAAACGCCCGGACCACCAGGTCGACGTTGAAACGCAGCTCCAGCTTGTCTGGCATGCGATGGTGGGCGCGCTCTCTTTAATAAAGGCTCGACATGATCCAGATTTCCGCCCGGCGCGCCGTTTCAGGGCCGCTTTCGAACAGGCGTCCGCCTCAGCGCGGCTTCTTACCTGGGGGCCACGTCTTAGTATGGTTCCAGGGGATCAAGCTTCGTATTAACAAACACTCATGCCTTGGTTCCGGTCTTCAAATCGGCACAAAGCCTGTTTTTCATCAGTCCCGGAGATCTAAGAGAACTCTTAGGTTGAAACGGAAGTGCGCTTTTTTGATATTCTACGAAACGTAGCGCAAGCGTTCGTCTACCCAAGGCCGGTTCGCGCTGCCCAGATTCTGATCGCATTTACCGATGGAGTTACTGCTCAATCTTTTCTGGCTCGCGCTCGCTCTGCCGGCGGTCTGGCTGCTCAAGCACAGATCGGTTCCCGCGCTCGGTTCGCTGAAACAGGCCCGCTTTCGCCCATTCGTTTTACTGGCTTGCGTTCTCACTCTGCTTTTTCCCGTCGTTTCCGCAAGCGACGACCTGCATGCCATGCGGCCAGAGATGGAAGAGTCTGGATCCGGCAAACGCGCCGGACGCCAGGCTTCCGCAAACCGGCCCGCCGCGCTGCGGAGCGCTGCAGGTCCCGTTGCGCAACCGAGTGCACTTCCACACTTGCCCTGTCCGGGCGATCAAGTGTGCGGACCTGCTTCGCTGCCGCAATTTCGTCTTCAAGAGCTGGCGCAACTCAGCCCTCGATCTTCCCGCGCGCCTCCTGTTTCTCACCTCGCTTAGTTGATCGCTCAGCCGCCGTGCGCGGCGAAACCCAGATAGCTAAAGGTCGATAGCCAAAGGTCGTCCTCTATCGCTTGGCTGCCAATGCGCAGGCGAGCGGCGGACGCGAGGTGATCCATTGAACAAGAAGGCAGATAAGTTCACTCGCCCGCATTGTGCAGTAGTTGCCATCCTCCTGCTGGCCTTGATGTCCGGATCTTGCGCGGACCCGACCAAAGCCACACCGGCCAGGGCGGAAATGACCCTCGAACCCGGAGTCTTCACAGTCGAACATCCTGAACTGTTCAAGCTGGTCAAAGTTCAACAGCGCAGTCTTCCCGTCGAGTTGACCGCGAACGGCACGGTGGTCCCCGACTTGAATCGCACGATTCACCTTTCCTCAATGGGGTCAGGACGGGCCGTCGATCTAAAGGTGCGGCTGGGCGACTACGTGAAGAAGGGACAGGTGCTGCTGGTGATTTCCAGCTCTGATCTGGGCAGCGCGGCCGGAGATTATCAGAAGGCGCGCGCCGATGAAGTGCTCTCCGGGAAGGAACTGGCGCGCGCGCAGGACCTGTTCTCGCACGGGGCGTTGCCGGAAAAAGATCTGCAAGTCGCACAAGACAGCGAGGACAAAGCCAGGGTAGACGTGCAAACCGCCCAGCAGAAAGTAGTTCAGTTGGGCGGGGACCCACAGCATCCCGGGCAGCTGATCGAGTTGCGCGCTCCGGTTTCCGGAACCATCGTGGAACAGAATGTCGCCGGCTTCGAAGGCGTAAAGAGTCTGGACAATTCGCCCAATCTTTTCACCATCGCGGATCTTTCCCAGGTCTGGGTGCTGTGCGACGTCTATGAAAACGATTTGGGCGCAGTGCGGATTGGCGATGAAAGCGAGATCCGTCTGAACGCGTATCCCGACAAAGTATTCGATGGCAGAGTGGACAACATTTCCCGCGTGCTCGATCCCAACACGCGTTCGGCGAAGGTGCGCATTGTGCTTTCCAACCGCGGTGGATCGTTTCGGCCGGGGATGTATGCCGTCGCTACCTTCCGCTCTCGCCTGCTGCAACCTCGAATCGTGGTGCCGGGCACGGCCATCATGCGCCTGCGCGACAAAGACTGGTTATTTCGAAAAGAAGGCGATCGGTTTCGCCGCCTCGAGGTTCATGTGCTGGGAGGAACTGCAGATGGAATGCAGGAGATTCAAAGCACGGTGCAGCCGGGCGACGAAGTAGTGGCCAATGCGCTGGAGTTCTCGACCGCGGTTGCGGAGCAGGGGAAATGATCCGCTACCTGATTGATTTTGCGCTGCGCAATCGGATCCTTGTTATGAGCGTAGCCGCGATTCTATTCGTCTGGGGCGTCATCTCATTCCATAACCTTCCCATTGAGGCCTATCCCGACGTCGCCGACACCTACGCTCAGATCATCACCCAGTGGCCGGGGCACGCGGCCGAAGAGGTTGAACAGCAGATTACCGTTCCGCTCGAAGTGCAGCTGAACGGCGTCGCCCACATGACTCACCTGCGATCTACATCGCTGGCGGGGTTATCGGTCATCACGATTATTTGCGACGATCAGACAACCACCTTCAACGCCCGCCAGGAAGTGCTCGACCGGCTTCAGCTGGCCACGCTTCCGCAGGGAGTGAACCCCGGGCTCGGACCGGACTACAGCCCCACCGGGCAGATCATGTTCTACACGTTGACGAGCACTAATCCCAGATATGACGCGATGGAGCTGAAGACGTTGCAGGACTGGTTCGTGCTGAACCAACTGAAGTCGGTGCCAAACGTGGTGGACGTCAACATCTTCGGCGGCCCTACAAGGGAATATCAGGTTCAGCTCGATCCCGGCAAACTGGTTGCCTACGGACTTTCTATCAGCCAGGTGGAGCAGGCGCTGGCCAACAACAATATCAATGCCGGCGGCGGCTTCATCGAACGGGGAGAGCAAGCGCTCAATGTGCGGGCGGTTGGCCTGATGCAGAATACCGACGACATTGGCGCCACCGTGGTCAAAGTCGCAAATGGCACTCCGGTGCATATTCGCGATCTGGGCGCGGTGGTGCAGGCTCCCAAGGTGAGGCTCGGACAGCTGGGAAAGACTATCCGTCACGAAGATGGCACCCTGATTAACGACGATGACGTGGTCGAGGGCATCGTACTTCTTCGTAAAGGCGCCGAGGCCGATGCCACTCTGGACGCGCTGCACCAGAAAATCGCTGAACTCAACAATGGTCTGTTGCCCAAGGGCGTAAAGTTTGTTCCGCACCTCGATCGCAGCGACCTGGTGCACTACACCACGCACACCGTGCTACGAAATTTAACCGACGGCGTGCTGCTGGTGACACTGATCCTGTTCCTGTTTCTGGGAAACGTGCGCAGCGCCTTGATCGTGACCATCACCATCCCCTTCGCCCTGCTCTTTGCCGCAATTTTGCTGGATTTAAGTCATATTCCCGCCAACCTGCTCTCGCTGGGCGCGCTCGATTTCGGCATGGTGGTGGATGGCTCAGTGGTGATGATCGAGAACATTTTGCGCCATGCCGAGTATGGGCGCGGCAAGAAGTCAATGTTTGAATTGATCGCGACCGCCGCGCACGAAGTGCAGAGGCCGGTCTTCTTCGCTCGCATCATCATTATCGTTTCCTACCTGCCGATCTTTACCCTGCAGCGAGTGGAAGGGCGGCTCTTCCGGCCTATGGCTTGGACGGTGGCGTTTGCGTTGCTCGGGGCCTTGCTTTTCGCGCTTCTTATTGCGCCGGTGCTTTGCACTTTTCTTCTCAAAGATGAGATCAAGGAGTGGCGCAACCCGGTGTTCCACTACTTGCAGGAGCAATACGGACGCGTCCTCGACCGGTGCTTTGATCATCTGCGGTTTACCTTCAGCATGGGCCTGACCGCGCTCGCGCTCATGTTGTTTCTGATGTTCAGCGGTGTGGTGGGTTCGGAGTTTCTGCCGCACCTTGATGAAGGCGCAATCTGGGTGCGCGGCACGCTTGCTCCCAGCGCCGGGCCTACAACCGGCATTTCGGTGGCCAACTCTGCGCGCCGCGTGCTCGCCCGCTTCCCCGAGGTCAAGCAGGTCGTCAGCCAGGTGGGACGCCCTGATGACGGCAGCGACGCCAGCGGCTTCTACAACACGGAATTCTTTATCGATTTGCTGCCGCGCTCCGAGTGGCCCTCCGAATTCAAAACAAAGGACGATCTGATCGCGGCTATGGATAAGAGATTGGGAGAGTTTCCCGCCGTGGACTGGAACTTTTCACAACCGATTTCCGACAACGTGGAAGAGGCCGTCAGCGGCGTGAAAGGAGAACTCGCGGTCAAACTGTTTGGCACCGATCTAAAAGTCCTGGAAGCCAAAGCTGATGAAATTCAAAATGTGATGAGAAACATTCCCGGGGTCGCCGATCTCGGTACGTTCCAAGTGCGCGGCCAGCCCAATGTGAACCTGATCGTGGATCGCGGGGCCGCGGACCGCTTCGGGATCAATGTAAGCGATGTCCAGGATGCAGTGGAAACTGCGGTGGGCGGCAAGGCAGTGAGCGAGATTCTGGTGGGAGAGCAGCACTACGACTTGACGGTGCGTTATCAGGAGCCGTTTCGCAAAACCGTTGAGGACATTTCCAATATTCGCATTCTGGCGCCGTCCGGCGAGCGGGTTTCGCTGGGGCAGTTGTGCCAGGTCAAGCTGGAGGACGGGGCGTCGACTATTTATCGCGAAGGGAATTCCCGCTACATCGCCATCAAGTACAGCGTTCGCGGGCGCGACCTGGGTAGCACCGTCCGCCAGGCAATCGAAGAAGTGCGCCACAAAGTTTCGTTACCGGAAGGCTATCACCTGGATTGGACGGGAGAGTACGAGAGCCAGCAGCGCGCCAATCGCCGCCTGGCCGTGATTGTGCCGGTCACGCTGGTGCTGATGTCGTTCATTCTCTATTCCGCGTTCGATTCCTGGAAGTGGGTAGGACTGATTCTGGCAGTGGTGGCGCTCTCCCCTTTGGGCGGCTTCTTCAGCCTGTTGCTCACGCATACCCATTTTTCGGTTTCGTCAGGCCTGGGATTTCTGGCGCTGATCGGAGTGTCGGTCGAGATCGGCGTGATCATGGTCGAGTACATCAACCAGCTTCGCACCCGGGGGATGAATCCCCGTGAAGCCGCGAAAGAAGGCGCCGCGCTGCGCCTTCGTCCCATCATGATGACCATGCTGGTAGCGACTCTCGGCCTGCTGCCCGCGGCGCTCTCGCACGACATCGGATCAGACTCGCAGCGGCCCTTCGCGATCGTGATTGTCGGAGGCTTGATCGTTGAACTCTTCATCAGCATCATCCTGCTGCCGACGCTGTACGTTTTGTGGGCCCGTCCCGGTGACAAGTTGCCTCCGCCGGAAATCGGATTCACCGAAGAGGGCGAGCACGTGGATTGATTGGCCCCGACAGCGCTACCCTCAGAGACGGCACCCGACCCCCGAAGTCCGGTGTTGTACACTACCGCAACTCTTGGCGGGTTTTTCCCGCAGCGAAGGAGCGGGCCACGATGGAGCGCGCGCTACAGGAATCTGCGGCGACGGCAAGTTACGGTTTGCGGCGCGAGGTTCTTTCTCCGATGGAGACGTTGGCCCAATCAGTTTCCACCATGGCGCCCACCACAACTCCGGCGGCGACGATTCCGCTGGTGTGCGCGCTTGCGGGGAATGGCACCTGGCTGGCTTACGTCCTCGCGACCATTGCGGTGCTGCTGGTGGCACTGTGCGTCGCCCGCTTCGCGCGCTATTCATCGTCGCCGGGTTCGTTGTACACCTACGCTTCCATGATTCTTCCGCCGTGGATGGGCGCGGCTGTGGCCTGGAGTCTGCTGCTGGCCTATGTTGCCACCGGCTCGAGCGTGATCGGCGGCTTCTATCATTACGCCAACCTGCTATTGAAAGACGCGACTGGACACGGCTTCTCGGCTGTGCTGCTGGCGGTATTTGTGACGGCGGTTTCGATTTGGATCGCCTGGCGCGATGTAAAAATTTCGGCGCGCCTGATGCTGTGGATCGAAGCGGCATCGGTTTCAGTGATCGTGATCGTGGTAGCGCTGCTCCTGGTGCGGCATGGCTGGCATTGGGACTGGGATCAGCTGCACCTGCGGCGCATGACCGGCAGCGGCTTGCGGCTCGGACTGGTGCTCGCACTCTTCAGCTTCGTCGGTTTTGAGAGCGCGACTACGCTGGGTTCGGAAGCCCACAATCCACTGAAAGCGATTCCTCGGGCGGTGATTCTAAGCTCGATTCTCGCCGGAACTTTCTTCACCATCTGCGCTTACGCGGAGGTTCTCGGCTTTCACACTGTCGGGCGGGATCTGGGGACAAGCCCGGCGCCGATGCGCGTGCTGGCCGGCGTCGGCGGCATCCCGGTGCTGGGAATTCTGATTGACATTGGCGCGCTGGTCAGCATGTTCGCCGGAACCCTGGCCTGCATCACCGCCGCGGCTCGCGTGTTGCTGCTGATGTCTCACCACGGACTTGCCCACGGCTCGCTGCGAAATACCCATGCCCTGAACCAGACGCCCGGCCGCGCCATTATGGTAACCGGAGCCGCGGCTGTGCTTCCGGTTGCCGTGCTTGCCCTTCGTGGAGACAGCGGGCTGGATGTGTACGGCTGGATGGGATCACTGGCAACCTACGGCTTTATCGTCACCTATGGCCTGGTATGCATCGCGCTGCCGCGCTACTTGCGCGAGCACGGCGTTTTCCGCCGGGGCGCGCAGATTATCCCATGGATCGCCTGCGCCGCCATGGTGCTGGCGCTGGTTGGCAACCTTTATCCCGTTCCGGAAGGGCCTTATGGCAAACTTCCCTTCATCTACCTGGCTTACCTGGCTGCGGGACTGCTTTGGTTCGTGCTGCGCGGGCGCGCTGGGAGCCTTCCGGCCGATCAGAGCCGGTGATCTTTCAGTCTTCTCCGCTACCTTAACCCGATAAAAATAATTAATCTGCGGCAAAGAAATTATCATTGGCGCTCTGTCTTTCGCCGCCGCCAAAACTAGCGTACATTTTTCGAACATTGGGCGGATAGTTCCGACATCTGACCGGCAGAGGCAAACTACATCTGCCGCGAGGTGCGGACTTCCATGCTTGGGAAATCATTTTCAAGACATCCGGAACTCCCACAGGAGGTCTGCGCCCATGCGTTGGACGAGCAGGAATAATGTTTTTGCAGTTGCTTTCTCACTGTGCGTGCTTCTCGCTCTCGCTCCCTTTACCCTGGCACAACAGACCCTTGGCGGCATAACCGGTACAGTCATGGAAAGTACCGGCAGCGTTTTACCGGGAACCGTCGTAACTCTTGTGGGCGACCAGACCACCCTGACGCGCACCCAGACCAGCAGCGCCAACGGTAGTTATGATTTTGTGAATCTTCCCATCGGAAGTTACACGCTCACCTTCACGCATGAAGGATTTCAGACGCAGAGAGTGCCGTCGATCCTGGTGCAGGCCAACCGCACCGCCACGGTGAACACGACCATGCAAGTGGGCCAGGTGGCGACGACCATTACGGTGGAAGAAACTCCCCTGACCAACTCCGTGGACACGACCAACGGCTACATCCTGGACCGGGCACAAATCGAGGCCGTTCCGCTGCCCACCGGCAGTTTCACCGGCCTGGCCATTCTTTCTCCCGGTGTCAACGCCGAGCTGCCGGCCGGCACCGGAGCGAACAGCGGACTGGGCAACCAGCCGATCTGGGCCAACGGACAGCGCGATACCAGCAACAGTTTTCTGCTGAACGGCGTCGACGCCAGCAACCTGTTTAACGGGAAGAGCACCAGCCAGGTGGCTTCGGCGCGCATTGTGAACAACACCGGAGTTGCGGGCGCGTCCAGCACCACCGCGGAAGTGATTCAGAGCAGCGCGGCGCCTTACCTGGCTATCGGCCAGGCCTTGCCCACGCCTGCGCCGGAAACGGTTGAGGAATTTCGTGTGAACACTTCGATGTACGACGCGCAACAGGGTTCGACCAGCGGCGCCCACATCGACATGAGCACTTCATCCGGCACAAACAATCTTCACGGAGGAGCGTACGTACATCGCGGAACGGACTGGCTGAACGCCGCGCCCTACTTCTACAAGCAGGACGACAATATTCCCGACAATGAAAAGGTGCCCCAACTGCATCGCTATACGGCCGGCGGAACGCTGGGCGGGCCGCTCATCAAGAACAAACTCTTCGGCTTTGTCGGCTACCAGCACATTCATGTTTCCGATCTTGAAATCGGAACCTCGCGCACCGCGGTACCCACAGGACTCACCGACGACCGCAGCGCCCAGGCTTTGGCTAACGTGGCCAATACCAACTGGCCGGGCTCGAACATCGGCGGAACCATTGGAACCGGCGGCGGGGCTGTGGATCCGGTTGCGTTCGCGCTGCTGAATTACAAGTTGCCCAACGGCCAATACATGATTCCGTCGGCCAATCCCAGTTTCACACCGACGCTCAACTTCCCAGAGAATGTATTCCTCACCCAGCCGGCGTATTTCATCTCCGACCAGGCAGTCTCAAACCTCGACTTTCTGGCAACCTCAAAAGACACGCTCT
The DNA here is from genome assembly GCA_036265205.1 of Terriglobales bacterium. Lineage (GTDB taxonomy): Bacteria > Acidobacteriota > Terriglobia > Terriglobales > Acidobacteriaceae > JAIQFF01. The sequence goes on along the minus strand of DATAPL010000002.1, from coordinate 187,492 downwards.
CCTTGAAGTATTACTACCAGCACGACCCGACCACGGCGCCGTTTGGATTCTCATCGGTCGAGGGTTTCAGCCAGCATCTTGACGCCGGCAGCCAGGTGGCAAGCATCACCAACACTCAAACGTTGGGGCCAAATTTCAGCATCGCCGAAGTGTTCGGATTCATACGCGAGAAGATCTACAGCACTATCGGCCAGCCCTTCACTCCTCAGGCTGTGGGCATCGATGCATTTGGCTCAAATGTTTTTCCGGGTATCACAATCGTCGATGATCTGGGCAATGAGTCCCCGTTGAATACGAATTTTGTTTTCAACGCGGGAGCCAATATCGGCTCAACTGCGGCCTCGCAGGGCGCGTTTACCGGTATTTTCCAGAACCGCTGGATGCCTTCGGTGGATGCCAGCTGGATTCACGGCAAACACACGTTAACTTTCGGCGGTAGTTTTTCCTACACGCAACTGAACGCGCGCGACCAGCGGACGAACAGCGGAATGATCGGATTCAGCAATTTTGCCGACTTCCTGCAGGGCTTGCCCATTACCTACACCGCGGACGGCTTCATCGCGACGACTTTTCTGCAGGGCGATGCCAACCGCTATTACCGCTCGCGAGAGACCGGCGGATATGTTCAGGACAAATTTCAGATCCGCCCCAATCTCAGCGTGACCGCGGGAATACGCTTCGACTACCACGGCGGTCTGACCGAAAAGAACGGACGCCTCTTCAACTTTAATCCGTCGGCCTATAACTACGACGCCGCCAGCGACACCATCACCTCGAACGGCTTCATCGTCGCGGGCAACAACCCCGACTTTCCCACCAAGGGAGTGAGCGACTCCACGCTTACGGGCCGGCAATGGGGACTGGCGCCGCGCGTCGGCATTGCCTGGAGCCCCAAGATGTTCAACGATAAACTGGTGATTCGCTCCGGCTGGGGCTTGTACTACGATCGCGGAGAACTTTTCACTTATCTCTCTCCGGGCTTTGCATCCGGCGTCATCGCGGGCGGACCTTTCGGCGTGAACCAGACTCCGCCCTGGGTAAGCTCACAGGCCTGTAGCATTTTTGGATATGAAAACTGCAGCACCTTCGGAGCGCCGTGGGGCCCTGCCCTGGGGCCGCCTCCGTCGGGCAATCCCAAGAATCTCGACCTGCCCAATGCGACGGCAATCGCCGGCGGGCAGCCGCTGTTTCCCTTCGCTGACTATAACCGGGCGAACAAACTTCCCTACACCATGAATCAAATGCTGGATATTCAGTGGCAGCCGCGCCGGGATCTGGCTATCACGGTTGGATATGTCGGCAACCTTGGCCGGCATGAAGTTGTCCCCTTGCCATTCAACCAGGCGCAGATTGCGTCGCCGACCCACCCCATGCGGGCCGGCAGTCCCTTTGAACAGGATTACACCTACGGGTATTCCATCCTCACCGACCCCTCCACTTTTACGCCAGCGAATCTTCCCAACGGACAGCCCTACCTGCTGACCTTCGAAGGCGGAAACGTTGATCTGCGTGTTCCCTACATCGGTTATTCGTCGGAGTCGGAGTCCTATACCGCGGCGGGCATTTCCGCGTATAACGCGCTTCAGGTTCACGTTGAAAAGCGGATGAGCCACGGCGTTCAGCTTGGATTCTCCTACACCTACTCGCACGCTACCGACGAGCAAAGCGCAATGGGTTTGTTTTACAACGGCAACAACCCTCTCGATTTGCGCTCGGGTTACGGTTTGTCTGACTTCGACCGCCAGCACGTGATCAATTTTACTTACCGTTATGAACTGCCGAAATTCTTCTCCGGATCGACATTCAAGGGCAAGGTGGCCAATGGCTGGGCGATTTCCGGTCTCACCGTCATTCAGAGTGGCCAGCCTTACAGTGTGGTCGATTACACCGGCGCGGTGGGCAGCATCTTCTATGGCGTTAACGACGGAATTACGAACCCGATTGTTCCTCTGGACAATTGCTCGCCGCAGCAGGCGCTGACCGGCGCCTCAGGCGCGGGCGCGACTCCGGCGCTCAAGGCGGACTGCTTCGGCCTGCCTCTGCTGAGTCCGGGCGGCCTGGATGGCGCGATTCCCTCCAACGATCCCTACGAGACCAACTTTATCGACCACGGCCAGCGAAATATCTTCCGGCAACCCTGGCAGAGGCGGGCGGACATCTCGTTCGTGAAAACAACGCAGATCACGGAACGAGCCGTTCTCAAATACAGTTTCGATGTCTACAACCTGACCAACACCGCGAGCTTCGATATCCCGATCGACGACGTCAGCCAGAACATCAATTTCAACGGTTTCCCGGTAGTCGGCCAGGCGGGGGCGACGAAGCCCTGCAACACGGATTTCACGGCGCTATATGTGTGCCCCAGCCTGAGCGGCCTGGGCATCACCAATAAAACCATCGGAAGCGCGCGGCAGATTCAGATGTCGTTGAGTTTGACGTTTTAGCTACCGGTTGAGCGACGCGCGCGCGAACCTGCTTGTGTGGGCTCGAGCGTCCCGCTCGTGCCTGCTGGCGTCCGCGCGTGTCAGGCACCTACGCGTCTGATGCATACCGGCGTCCTCCGCTTAAGTCTTAAGTTCTCCGTGAGCTTCGTGGCCTTCGGGGTTCACGCTTTTAGGCCAGGTCCAAAATCCCCCGCCGCGTATTTTGTCTGCGGACGTTTCTGTGGCAGACTCCTTAAGTCTTAAATCACTATGTTTGGCTCAATCGAGGCAGGTGGAACTAAATTCGTTTGCGGCGTTGGCACCGGGCCGAAGGATCTGAGCACCATTCAGTTTCCTACCACCACTCCCGACGCAACTCTTGCCGCCGCAATCAAATTTCTGCGCGAGGAGTCCAAGAGCGAATTGCAAGCGGTGGGCATCGGTTCGTTTGGACCGATCGATTTGCACAGCACCTCGCTCACCTTTGGGCACGTCACTTCCACCCCGAAAGCGGGATGGCAGAATTACAATCTCGCGGGCACGGTGCGCGACGCTCTGGCCGTTCCGGTGGGCTTTGACACCGACGTTGACGCCGCTGCTCTGGGAGAAGCACGCTGGGGAGCGGCCCAGAATCTCACTGATTTTATTTATCTGACGGTGGGCACCGGCATCGGCGGGGGCGCAATCATTAATGGCCGCGTGCTGCACGGCCTGGTGCACCCGGAGATGGGACACATTCGGGTGCCGCACGATCTGGTGAAGGATCCCTATCGCGGCGGCTGCCCTTATCACGGCGATTGCCTGGAGGGTCTGGCGTCTGGTCCGGCAATGCAAGCCCGTTGGGGCACCGCTGCCCAGCATTTACCGGCCGATCACCCGGCTTGGACGTTGGAGGCGCACTATCTGGCGCACGGTTTGGCGAACTGGGTTCTCACTTTATCGCCGCAACGGATCGTGCTGGGTGGCGGAGTGCTGCGGCAGTCGCAACTCTTTCCGCGCATCCGGCGAGAACTGGTCGACCTGCTGAACGGATATGTCCGCGCCCCTGAAGTGACGCGCGATCTTGATCAATACGTAGTCCCGCCGCAGTTGGGCGGACAGGCCGGGGTTTTGGGCGGCCTGGTGCTGGCAGAACAAGCCTATGCCCGGCTTGACCGTGAATGAACCGCGGGCCTCATACTATCTCTGGTTCACCCACACCGCTATCTTTCCTGCGGAGAGTCAGACAGGACTTCGGCAATATCGACCCAGGGAATGCTGCATTCGAACTGTTCCAGTTCGCTATGCGCGTCCAGCTCGTTGGTGTGGTCTGAAGTGCGGCCGCATTTCGTGCAATACCATTCCTGCGTAGCCGGGTTCCAGCGGATGTTTTCATGTTTCATCGGACTTGAGGAGCCGTCCCACTGGCTCGGGCACTCAATTTACGAAACCGGGCGTGATGCTGGAGGCGGTGAAGGCGCCTTCTCGCGCAGTTGCTTGTCAATCACCGATAGCATCTTCCGGACGTTGTCATCCTGCGCGACTCCTTCGCCGGTAAGTTTTGCCCTGGCAGTTTTGGCGTCGAGGACTGCCACAGTAGGAGGAAAGTAAGGTTTCCTCTTCGCGGTATGAGGATCGCGTACCACGGTCGTACCTCCGGGGTCGTTCTGTAATGCCATCGGCCATCCCAGAACTCCAGACGAAAGAGGCGAATGACCTGACAGGAATTGTTACAGCAAAAAAACTCTTCTCCAGTAAAAGAAAAATTGAGGTCGCTTTTCCGACGTGGAAGAACAGGGCAGGTGCAATGAGTCAAGACGAAAGTTGGAAGGAGCGATCAGCTAGAGCCGTTCCTCTGATGCCGAATCAGGGCAAGTGCAGGCGTTGTCTTGAGTACTGAGGCTGAGGCTGAGGCTGAATGATGAGAGCTAGCTGCGGAACGCTAGTTAGACGGTTCCAGAACGCCTTCAGTAGTAATCCTGCTGGCCTTGCGGATTTCGGCGGCGATCTTGACCAGGGCATCGTTGGCGCGGCTGGGCCCGTCATCGGAAATCATCGAGCTGGCAGCCAGGGTAAACAGCAGCGCGTCTTCCTGCTTATCAAAATAAAGAACTACCTGACTCGCTGCCATGTGAAATACCTCCCGGGGTTAATCACTGTGATGATAGGCCGAATTGATCACCGGTTGGAGATACTCTCTTGATGCCTCCCGAGGTTTTTACCGGAGTAAGCCGGCGATTTCAAAGACGCCGGACCGGCTCCGCCCGTGCCTTTCGACCTTGACCCCCGCCGCTGCGGGCGGCCGAGTACGGACTTCAAACAGGGTTGCAAGATGCTACAGTTAAGAGTCAATGTCCGCCCCAGAATCCCGCTTCGTTAAGGCCTGCCGGGCCCAGGTGGTGGATCGCACGCCAGTCTGGTTTATGCGCCAGGCGGGCCGCTACATGCCGGAATATCGTGCAGTGCGACAGCAGTATTCTCTTATCGAAATTTGTAAGCAGCCGGCGATAGCCGCAGAGGTGACAATCACCGCGGCCGAGGCACTGGGAGTGGACGCTGCCATTATCTTTGCCGATCTGCTGCTGCCGCTCGAAGTCATGGGCTTGCCCTTTCATTTCTCAGCCGGCGAGGGGCCGGTCATCGAAAAGCCGGTTCGGGATAAGCAGGACATATCGCGTCTTCGCACCGATCTCGCCGCCGATCTGGGATATGTTTCAGAAGCCGTGCGCCTGGTTTGCAAACACTTCGGCTCGAGGCTGCCGGTGATCGGTTTCTGTGGAGCGCCCTTCACCCTGGCCAGCTACATGATTGAAGGCGGGGGTTCACGCAATTACGTGAATACCAAGAAGATGATGTACAACTCGCCAGCCGCCTGGGGTGAGCTCATGCGGAAACTGGTCGCCGTGGTCTCCGAGTACGCCGCCGAGCAGGTGCGCGCGGGCGCGGATGTCATCCAGATTTTCGACAGCTGGGTGGGATGCCTCAGCGTCGAGGACTATCGCCACTACGTGCTGCCCGGCGCTACGGAACTTGTAAAGAAGTTGCAGAGGGCCGGCGCGCCGATCATTTATTTCGGGACCGATAGCGCAACGCTCTTACCGTCGATGAAGGAAACCGGCGCAGAGGTAATCGGATTGGATTGGCGAATTCCACTGGACCAGGGTTGGACTTCTGTGGGTAGCGGAGCCGTGCAAGGTAATCTCGATCCTGCGTTGCTCTTTGCCGGGTGGCAGGAAATAAAGCCGCGGGCAGCGGATATCCTGCGCCGGGCCAGTGGGCGGCCGGGACACATCTTTAACTTAGGCCACGGCATCTTGCCGGAGACTCCGGTGGAGAACGTCAAGATGCTGGCGCGGTTCGTGCAGGAATACGCAGCGGACGCTGCCAGCTCTTCATGAAATCGGCTGGCCGCTGCTGGTGACAGCCTTTCGCGGGCGGGGGCTTCAGAGCCACGCTTGGGTCAAGTTGGATGGGAGTTGGAAGTGGCTGAGAAAAATGCGGTTTTGCTTTTAGCCCACGGCAGTCCGGATTCGGTGGACGAGATTCCCCAATTCCTGAGCCAGATCACGCGCGGGCGTGCGGTCCCCGCGGACGTGATCGAGGAAGTAAAGCACCGTTACGGCCTGATTGGCCGGTCTCCGCTTACCGAACTGACCCTGCAACAAGGCAATCTGCTGGCGAAAGAGCTGAAATTGCCGGTCTATGTCGGCATGCGCAACTGGAAGCCGTACATTGCAGACGCAATTCGCGCCATGAAGTTGGACGGAATCGAGCGCGCGGCGGTGATCTGCCTTGCCCCACAAAATTCACGCACCAGCGTGGGACTTTATCGCGCCGCACTGGAGGTTGAGGGCGGTACACCTTTTGCCGTGGATTTCGTCGAATCGTGGCATGACCATCCGCTGCTGATCCAAGCTTTTGCCGAAAAGTTTCGTGCCGGGTGGGAACCCGCGTGCCGCGAGATGTCTGCCAGGGTTCCGGCGATCTTTACCGCCCACAGCGTTCCGCAGCGGACGATCGCTGACGGCGATCCTTATGAGGTGCAGGCAAAAGAAACCGCCATGCTGGTGGCGCGACAGCTGGCGCTCGCGCCCGGCGACTGGAAATTTGCGTTCCAGAGCCAGGGCATGTCCGGTGGGGCCTGGCTTGGTCCTACCGTCGAGAGCACGATTCTTGCTTTCAAGGAAGCAGGTCACCGCGGTGTGTTCGTGCAGCCTGTCGGATTTCTCTGCGACCATGTGGAAGTGCTGTACGACATCGATATTGGTTTCAAACAGTTTGCGGAGAAGCAAGGCATGTGCCTTTGGCGCGCCGCCTCGTTGAACGATTCGCCGTTGTTGACCGCGGCTCTGGCCGATTTGGCGCGCTCACGAATAGGCTCACTGTCAGCGAAGTGACGTCGGCCAAGTAACGCGGGCATGGTAAAGCTGACGTACTGAGGGCGGCGAAGGCGCCCTCGTCACATTGAATCGCATCCAAGAGCGGGTATGAAACGGATCGCCATTGTCGGCGGCGGAATCTCTGGCCTGGCCGCCGCTTTTGCGCTAGAAGAGCGCCGCCGGGCTGGCGAGCCTTTGCAGTATGTCGTCTTCGAAGCTGCGCCACGGCTGGGCGGTGTGCTGGTTACCGAACAGGTGGACGGCTGCCTGCTGGAAGCCGGGCCCGACTCCTTCCTGACCGAAAAGCCGTGGGCTGCCGATCTCTGCCGCCGCTTGGGCCTGGAGGACCAGCTCATCGGTTCGAATGACGGCGAACGCAAAACCTACATTGTCGTGAAGGGCCGGCTGACGCCCATTCCCGATGGCCTGATGTTCATGGTTCCGACCAGCCTGATGCCGACATTTCTGTCACCGCTTTTTTCTCCCTCCACCAAGTTGCGTATGGCCCGCGAGTGGCGTTGCTCGCCGCGGAAGTCCAATGGCGACGAAAGCGTGGCTGCACTGGTTGAGCGCCATTATGGCGCTGAGATGGTTGATCGTGTAGCTGACCCGATGCTCTCCGGCGTTTACGGCGGCGAAGCTTCACAACTGAGCGTGCGCGCGGTGCTGCCGCGTTTCGCCGAAATGGAGGCGAAGTATGGCAGCCTGAGCCGCGGAATGCTGGCCGCCCGCAAAAACGCCAAGCACGGGGAACCGGCGCCACCGATATTTACCTCGCTGAAAAACGGGATGCAGCAACTGGCGGACACGGTGGTGGCGAATCTCCCGCCGGAATTCCTGCATGCGAATTCTCCAGTACAAGCTGTCCAGCGGCAGGATCGCGGATGGGTCGTCTCCGCAGGCTACGCCTCCGATCACTTCGATGCCGTGATTCTGGCCACTCCGGCGCCGATGGCTGCGCTACTGCTCGAAATCACCAGCGCTGAGCTGGCCGCGGAATTAAGAACGATTCTTTACAGTTCGTCGGTAACCGTGGCTCTCGGCTTCGACCAGAACGTGCGGACGGCGTTGCCTCCAGGCTTTGGTTTCCTGGTGCCGCGCCGCGAAGGCCGGCGCATGCTGGCCACGACTTTTGTTCACAACAAATTTCCTCATCGCGCTCCGCAAGACCGGGCGCTCCTGCGTTGTTTCCTGGGAGGCAGCCGCGACCCGCAAGTGCTTCAGCTTTCGGATGAAGAGATTCTGAACAATGTGCGGGATGAGCTGTACGGAATTCTCGGGCTGAGCGCCGAACCGCTTTTCTCTCGGGTCTATCGCTGGAAGAGCGCGATGGCGCAATACAACGTCGGCCATCTGGAGCGGGTTCAGCGTATCGAGAACTTGAGAAAACAGTTACCCGGCCTGGCTTTGGCGGGAAATGCCTATCGCGGGATTGGCGTGCCGGACTGCGTGCGCTCCGGGCAGGAAGCGGTCGCGGAGCTTTTTCCGATCGACGGATGAGCAGGAATTAACCTGGAACTACACCCAATCGTGCTCCCTGTCACTTAGCAGCTCCGTTACGCCCGTAACGCCCTGGAATTTATCTCCTATTGCAGAAACAACTGCCCTGCCTCAGGGTTAATACAATCGGAGAATTCTATGCGCAGACGAATTCTGGCCTTGGTCGCGCTTACCCTTTTTGGGTTAACGCCCTCATTTGCCCAGGAACAGAAATCGCAGGACGAAATGCCGGGCATGGGGAAATCTGGACAGGACTCGCCGCCCGCCGCTGCATCCAGTGCATCGCCGGCTGCCCCGGCGCCTGCGTCCCCCGAAGCGCCGCCCGCTCCCGTCGCGCCACCCGAGGCGTCACCCGACGTGCCGAAGCCTGAAATGAAGCCTGAAATAAAAATTGATGACGCCGACATGCGCGACATGGCCGGAATGAACAACGACGGGACGGCTCATGCCATGCGTTCCATGCAGGACCGGCAGATGAGCATGGGACCGCACATGAAGATGACATCCCTGCGCGAGCTCAAGCCCGGCGACCAGGAAAAAGCCGACCAGGTAGTCACTGCCGCTCGCAAGGCCGCGGAAAAATACACCGACTACAAAGCCGCGCTGGCGGACGGTTACAGAATATTTTTGCCTAATTTGCCGCAAAAGCAATATCACTTCACCAACTACCGTTACGCGTTTGAGGCGGCCTTCAACTTTAATCCCGAGCATCCGACTTCGCTGCTCTACGAGAAACACGGTGACGACTACAAGTTGATTGGCGTCATGTACACCGCGCCCAAGAACGCCAACTGGAATGAGTTGGATCAGAGAATTCCCTTGAGCATTGCCCAATGGCACGCCCACATCAACATGTGCCTGCCGCCGTCAGACAAACGGAACGAGGCCTGGGGGCCGAACGCGAAGTTCGGTCTGGCAGGATCTATCACCACCAAGGCGGATTGCGAAGCCGTCGGCGGGAAATTCATGCCGCAGATTTTCGGCTGGATGGTGCACGTCTACCCCTTCGAACAGAAGCCGGAAGACATCTGGTCGGTCGAACGCCAGGCGCACGATCACATGGAGTGAGCTCCCGAAGGGCGATTAAGGATGTAAGCGTGGAGACGACGCCGCGCAAGAAAAAGGCCTCTCCGGGGAGAGGCCTTTTCAAATCTGCTGGCTTACTGCTGGTTGCTGCTCACCGGCTTTACATCCGCCGTGTCGGCCGGTTGCGTGGGATGAGCTTCAAAGAACGAGTGGTCGTAGAGGCTGCGGTACATGCGTCCTGAAATCTCTGCCGCCTTGGGCCCGTAGGTGGGGCGTCCGCCTTGCAGGAAGACCACCACGACGACGCGCCCGACGTCGGTCTTGGCGTAGGAAGCAAACCAGCCGTAGCGGGTGCCCGCGCGGGAACAGGTTCCGGTCTTGCCCAGGATTTCTTCTTCGTTGAAATTGACTCGCACGCTGCGCGCCGTGCCGTAGCTCACCGCTCCCGCCATGCCATCGGAAATTTCGGGAATCAGCGGAGCGATGTCGAGGTGGCGTTTTACCCGCGGTTCGAAGTTAGCCACTTCGTCGGCAGAAACCGGATGCTGCAGGTAGTACAACGTTCCGCCGTTCGCGATGGCTGAGACCAGTGCGCCCAGCTGCAGCGGCGTCATGGAAATGCCTTCGCCGAACGAGCACATCTTGCCTACTCCGCCCAGCTTGGAGGAAATTTCCTCCTCTGGGTAGGTTCCCAGCTGTTCGCCCGGGATGTTGTATCCGGCCAACTCGCCCAATCCGAACTGGTGGGCGTAGAAGCTTACTTTTTCAAATCCCAGGCGGCGGCCCAGCGCTTCGAAATAGGCATTGTTGGAATGCGCCAGCGCGGTAGTCAGATTCATGCGGCTGCGTCGGCCCAGGGCGATTTCCGTGTCCTTCGTGATCAGGTCTTCGCTCAATGCAGCCAGCGCGACCGAAAGTTTGATGGTCGAGCATGGCTGCGCGCCGCTCGACAATGCCAGCTTCTGGTTCACCATCGCGAGAACACGGCCGCTGGTGGGTTCGATAGCGAGCACGGTGCCGTTCATATTGCCCAGGGCGTCGATCGCAGCCTGGCGCACCACAGGATCTTCGCCGGTGGTGACATCCCCTTCAGTGACATCATCCATGAACGAGCTGGCGGTGAAACGCTCGTAGTAACGGCGACGGTGGCGGCGCGTGGTTGCGGCCACCCGGACGGTGCGGGTACGGGCGCGGCTGCGCGCAACCCGGGACAGACGCTTGCGGGCTCGCGGCGCCTCGCTGACTTTCCTTGACTTGGATTTGTTCGCCGTCAGCGAGCGCGTGCTGACCGTGGCGCCCACCCCATAGACCGACAAAACAAAAGCCAGCAACAACCCCAAAATTGCGGAACGTTTGCTAAAAGTCACTGATCGTGTCCCCATCCCCGGCTCGGATACCCTGAGTGTGATGCACGAGACTTGCCAAGCCTGGACAGGCCTTGGCCAGCACGTGTAATCCTCCGATACTAAGGGACTTAGGGCTCGGCGTACATGAAAAAATCAATTTGTTACCATCCCAGAATCAAATGTGTAACCCTATGAAAAAAAGCGGCTTATTATGATCCTGGCGGCCCATTACCACCCTTTCGTAATGGGAAAACAATTGCCCTCCGAGGCACCGGCGAGGAAAAGTTTTTCTCTTTTTTGCCACAAAGTTTTCCGGCACTTTCCGCCTTCCCCCCGGCCCAGGCTGCCGGCATTTCGGCAGCAGCGCCCTACGCTCGGATTGTAGAACGCAGATTCTAGAGTTCAGATTGAAAAGCGCTCGCCGTCGGCACCTTCCGCCGAGAGATATACGCGGAATTCCGCCAGATGACATCGGAAGCAGAGGTCCTTAAATCTGCCATCAGAAGTCTAAAATCAGAAGTCTAAAATCAGAAATCTGGAATCAGAAATCTGGAATCTGAAATCTCACTCTAAAATCCAGTACTCTAAAATTCCTATATCCGCTCACTCGAGGCCCGGTCATGAAAGATTGTTTGTTCTGCCGCATCGTAGCCGGCGAAATTCCCGCCAAGAAAGTCTATGAAGATGAACATACTTTTGCCTTCGAAGACATCAACCCGCAGGCGCCGACGCACCTGCTGGTGATTCCGAAGAAACACATTCGCGGGCTCAAGGAAGCCTTAACGGAAGATGCGGACATCATCGGGCGCTGTCATCTGACGGCTGCAAACCTGGCCCGCCAGCGCGGCATCGAGAATGGGTATCGCACTGTGCTCAACGTGGGCCCGGGCGCTGGGCAGTCGGTCTTCCACCTGCACGTGCATTTGCTGGGAGGCAGAAACCTGAGTTGGCCGCCCGGATAGAAATGGAATGTGCGGCGGACACTGTTGTCCGCCGGAGTGGATGTTGATGTTGGGAGCGCGGTTGACGATCAAAATCAACCGCAACACCAAAGGCGGCGGACAGGAGTGTCCGCCCCACGCAACACCTTTACATCGGTCGGGCTTCTTCCGGCGGCTCCGGAGCGCCGTGACGGCGCAGCAGCTGGGGAAGGTTCTGGGAGAATGCCGAGCGCGGCAGCACCATATCGCAACCCACTTCGTGCGCCTTCATCTTCAGATCTCCCTGCACGTGCGACAGGAAGCCGATGATCGACGTCCCCTTCTTCAACTTGGTCTTGAGTTTGGGAATGAGAGTCAGAGGCTTGGCGTTGGCGTTGTTCATGTCGAAGATGATCAGCGACGGCTTCTCTTCGCCATTCTGCTTCATATGATCAAGCAGGTCTTTTTCCGTCTTGACGAATTCCACCTTCACATTCAGCTTGCGCGCCGTCTCCTGGATCTTGGCCTGGAAGAACAGGTCGTCGACGAAGGCAAAGATGCGGGAATTGCCGTTATCGCCCTGAGGCAGCGGCTCGGGCTCGAGAGGTGCGTAGGTTGGAGCGAACCCGGGACGCATCCGTCCTGGCCGGGCCCCGTTGTTGCCGCCTCCGAGGGTGGCGCGGTAGCTGTGATCCATGGGGGCACTGTAAATGCCGCCGTGTTGCTGACGGTCGCGGCCATTAGGCGCGCCACCACGATTAGGCGGACGACGCCCGCGTCGCCGCTTGCTTCTCCCTCCACCACCGCCGGAGGGGTGTCCGGGTCCTGCATTCATATTGTTCTCGTTTTGTATCGCTGTAATCAGCCCGCCCGAAGGGGGACTCGATTTCGCTGCTGGATTAACTATCCGTCTCCGGTAAACCTCGCTTCGCGCACACGCATGGAGCATGTGCCGAAAACCCACTGCGGCTGGAACTCACGCGTGATGATCTTTTATCCGTATGGCGTCTGGAGCCAGGGGGCGCGCGGAGGGCCAGCTAGAGAGCGTGGCCACTGGAAACATCTTGATGGTACCGCTGGGCGAGCAGAAAGCGCAAGTCCTAAGTCGCCCTGTTTTGCACAATAGTAACTGCAAGCGCCGAATCGGCCGGCGTTATCCAACACTCACCTGCCGCGCCCACTGCGTTGTCTACCCATACCCAGCAGTCCCAGGCGAAGGCCAGCGCCGCGGCGTTCTATCATGTCTGGCATGCCTCACCCGACGGTTGACCGCGCCAGCATCACTGACACCTACCAGCGCATCCGCTCTCTAATACGGCGAACCCCCATCATCGAAGTCGAAGGAGCGGACTTCGGCCTGCCCGGTATTCACCTCGTCCTCAAACTGGAGTTGCTGCAACACTCCGGCTCCTTCAAAGCCCGCGGCGCATTTACCAACCTGCTGCTGCGTTCAGTGCCCCCGGCCGGAGTTGTAGCCGCATCCGGCGGCAATCACGGCGCGGCGGTGGCCTTTGCTGCCATGAAGCTAAGCAAGCCGGCGCGGATATTTGTTCCCGAGGTGGCGTCGCCGGCAAAAATGGAAAGTATCCGCGGCTATGGCGCGGATCTGGTCGTGACCGGACAGCGCTATGCGGATGCCCTGGCTGCGAGCGAGCAATGGGTGGCGCAGTCGGGAGCGCTGGTCATGCATGCCTTCGACCAGGTAGAGACCCTGCTCGGCCAGGGCACGGTGGGCCTCGAACTGGAGGAGCAGTATCCCATGCTGGACACGCTGCTGGTGGCAGTAGGCGGAGGCGGTCTGATCGGCGGTGTCGCCGCCTGGTATGGATCGCGCATCAGGATCGTCGGCGTCGAACCGGAAGCGGCCCCCACGCTGACCCGCGCAAGGCAGGCGGGCCGTCCGGTCGATGCCGAAGCCGGCGGCATTGCTGCCGATTCACTGGCTCCGAAGCGCGTAGGCGAACTCATGTTCGCGATCGCGCGAGATCATGTGCACAGCGTAGTCCTGGTGTCGGATGATGCCATCGTGGAAGCGCAGAAAGCCTTGTGGAAGGTATTAAGGGTTGTGGCCGAACCAGGCGGCGCCGCCACCCTGGCTGCCTTGCTCTCAGGCCGCTACCAGCCGCGGCCTGGAGAGCGGGTAGGAGTTCTGGTCTGCGGCGGCAACACCACCGCGGTCGATTTCAAGATGTAGGGCGGACACTCATGTCCGCCGCCTTTGATGTCGATTTTTATTTGGAATTTGATTTTGATTTGCCTGAACCTGATAGAAAGTAAGTCAAAATCAAAGCCAACCCTGGTGGACAGGAGTATCCGCACTTCAGATGCTTTATCACTGCACTGTGACGGTCACGTTGACGGTGCGGGAGACTGCCGGGGAGGTGCTGGCGGCTGTGACTACGACGTTGTAACTTCCCGCCGGGGTGCCACCTGTCTTGGAAGAACCGCCGCCGCTGCTGCTGCCTCCACCACATCCTGCTCCGGCGGCAACGCATACCAGCAGCACCAGTCCGAGGCCGGCCATGCGCCGCCGCCGCGAAGGCACACCCATAAACAAGATCCCGGCAAAAAGCGCGCTACTGGCCGGAACCCAGCCCCATCCGCGCGGCGACTGAACCGCGGCCGAGGCCCCCGGCTGAACATGGGCTGCTGTAGTGGTGATGGACAAGGTAGCCGTGCCGCTGCTGTTGGTGCTGTCAAGAGTTACCGAATCGGCGGAGCCGAACGAGCATGTGATCAGCGCCGATGATGCCGGAGGCGTGCAGGTGAGAGTCACCGTGCCGCTGAAGCCGTTGGTGGCATTCACCGTGATCGTCGAAGTGCCGGCTTGGCCGGGGGTTGCCACCGTAATCGGAGTTCCACCCACCGAAAACGCCGGCGTCAGCACAAAACCTGGCCACGCAGTCACCAGCGCATTGGCGTCGAACGAACCCAGTCCTGTGACCAGATCATAGCCGGTACCGGCGCTGTAGCCGATTTGCAGGCTGGCCGGACAGCCCGTCGAGCCCGAGGTGCAGGGCACAATATTGTTTCCGACGGTGATGTCGTGAAAGGCGCTGGGCGACGATGCCGCCAGGGTGTAGAGCGTGGGATTGATGTTGCCCAAGCCAGTTGTGGATTGGGTCGCCTGCTTCAGTATGGCGACAATGCCAGCGAAGGAGGGCGCGCCCACCGAGGTGCCGCCCACCACTGCCAGGCTGGCGCCGTCACTGGCGCGGAAGCCGCTGGCGCAGCTGGTCGGAGTGGTCGCGGGCGCAAAAAATGCCTGCGAACAAATCAGCGAACCATCGTGGTTCGGCGAGCCGTTCAATGAGATGTCAGGAACATCGCGGTGGCCATCGGCCGGAGTCAGGGCGGCCTGCCACGCGGGCTTGGAAAAAACCGTGCTCACACCGCCGCCGGTAGCGGATAGTCCATTGCCTGCGGCGATTGAAGCGGCAGTGTCGTTCCACGCCATTTCCGGTATGTAGGACAAGGCAGAACTGAGCGTATCGCTGGAGGCTGTGGTGCCGGCCCAAAAAGCAGTGGCGCCGGCGCTGGTGTTAGGTGCGGTTCCACTTAGAGCTCCCGCGGCATCGCCGTTAAACTCGGTGCCTCCTACCGCGGTCACTTCGGGAACGCTGCCTGGACCATCGACCGCCAACCCGTGCGTGGCGGACGCCGCACTGGCAGACTCGCAATCGGCAGCTCCGGCATCGCCTGACGCCGCCATCACTGTCTGGCCCTGCGAATTGGCCTGCTGCACCACGGTTCGGAGGGTACTGGTGAAGGTGCCTAGATTGGCTTCGCAGTTGCCGTAACTGGTGCTGATCACCGGCGCCAGGTTGTTGTCGATGGCATATTCCAGCGCATTGAACACGTTCTGGCTGGAGCTGCTTCCGGTGTAGACGTAAAGAATGGCCGCACTCTTGGCCACAGCCCCGGCCCACTCCACGTCGAGATCGGCTTCAACTTCATCTCCGGACGAGAAGCCGGTGCCGTTCACAGCAACCAGTTGCAGGTTCTTTGCCGTTAGTCCCGCAGCGCTGCGGAAGGCATCGATGTCGGCGGTGTGAATCTGGGTTTGACCCACCACGGCGATGGTTTCCCCGGTCCCATCAAGTCCCGCGTCATACAAGGGTTTGAGGTTGTAGATGGTGGCAAAGTCCCCCGGAGTTACGAAATGGTTCCCCGTCTGGTGAGAAGTAAAGTGGGCTTGCACCGCGTGCGCCCGCGGCCGGGGACGAAAGTCGTCAAACCCGCGAAAGCCCAGCACCATGCCCGAAAGCGCGGCCGGCACCGAAAGATCGGTCGCATTGGCGAAACGCGACTCCCCGTTGAGCAGGTAACGATGGAACTCGGTACGAAAAACGCTCTCCACCTGGGCGGCGCTGCCGCTGAAGAAGATGCGGGTGCGGGCGCGGGAGTAGCCGTCCACGGTCAAGCCCTGAGATTTGAGCCAGGCCGCGACTTTGGCCAGATCGGCATCGCTCATGCCAAAGCGCTCGGCATACTGCTCCGGCGTCAACCACTTGTGATAGTTCGCGGAGTGCGGGTCCTGCAACTCGGCCAGCAGCTGATCGAGGGCAGCCTGCTGCGCGGACGAGAGCTTGAACACAATGGCAGCGCGGCTGATCGGCATGCTGCCTTCGACCCGGCCCTGATCGAATCCCCGCCGGGCCATGGGGTTTGCCCCGGCCACTACCGCGGGCTCAGTGTCTTCAATCCTTTGCACGATGCGGCTTCGGGTCTGCGCCGAAGCGGTTACAACCAGAAGGGCCGCGATCACAACACACTTAGACAACACCAACCCCGGGGCACTCGCCATTACCAATTCTCCTGATCATTCTGGCAGCATTACTGGGGATCGACGCGGCCTGCCTCGCCATTGCCATATGGGATTCAGATTATCCCAGCAAAGGATGTATGAGAAGTACACGAGAGGACAGGACGAAGGTCATGTCCGGCCAGGCTTTTTGTGTGGTTTTGTGTGGCGCGGGCGCCCCCGCCCGCGAACTTCTGGAAGCAAAACTGCAGCTGGGGGGACCGTTTAGAGCGGTTATGGTTGGATTTTCACACTGTCCAAAAAGGGTTTGCTCAAAACTGAGCTACTCTCAGGGACCGGATCGTTACCTGGACGCCGCTCCTGTAGTCTGCAAAAATTCAGAGTCAAAGGCAGCGGGCGAGGGCGCCCGCTCCACACGGGCGGCGGCGGAGGGTTCCTGGTATTCGTGGACGAGCACTCCGGCGGCATCGACGGTCAGGTAAGTGGGTGGGAAATCGGTCCATCCACCGGAGTTGTAATAGGACACCCCCTCGCGCTCCTGGATCTCTGCCTTGTGGGTATGGCCGCAAAAAATCCGGTCGGCGCCGCGCAGCCGAGCATGATCAATCGCACCCGAAGCCACTTTTGAAGACAGCCGCAGCCAGCGCGCATTCAGACGGTCCAGAAAACGGGAAAACCGCTTGCCTTTGAAATCGAGCTTCTGCAGTTGCAGATGCAGCCACGTTCCCAGCGAACTGAGCAGCAGGTTGTTGACCACGAAACGGTCAAACTGGTGGCCATGAATAGCGAGATGGCGGTGTCCGGCGAATTCCCACTCATATTCCTGATAAACCTTTACGCCTACGAGGTGAGACATGACCTGGCTCAAGCCGCGGTCATGGTTGCCCTCGACCCAGATTACTTCGACGCCGCGCTTCGGGTTGGACAGCTTGCGGATGTAACCCAAAAACTTCCAGTGCGGCTTGGTGAGGCGGCCAAAATTCAGGTCGGAGAATATATCGCCCAGCAGGATCAATCGCCGGAAACGGTTTTCGCGCAGCATTCGCAGGGCTTGCTCGGCGCGGCTGATTTCCGATCCCAGATGCAGGTCGGAGAGGATGAGCGTGTCATAAAAGGCGGAACTCATCACTTTGGTTGTAACAAACGATTGTTACGGGGTGATGAAAATTGCACAAAAAATAGTGCAGTGGTGACTCGGCAATCAGCCCCCAGCAATCAGCACTTTGCATGCGGCCATCAGGGAGCATGGTGTCGTGTAGCAATGGAATACAGTTAGCTGAAAAAGAGGGATTTAAGCTGATTGCTGAGGGCTGACAGCTGAGTGCTGGGCACTCATTTAGCGGGAGGCACATACTCTTTCGGAGGCGCGGCGCCTTCGCCGAAAAAGTACTGCTCCATTTGTTTGACGATGACTTCCTGATCCTCGCGTCGAGCCGGGTTCAGGCGATATTCGTTGAGCAGCATCTTGCAGAACTCGGTCCAGCCTCGCCAGGCTTCCTGGGAGACATTCTCGTAGACTTTCTGGCCCAACGGGCTGTCGAAGGGAGGCTCATCCAAGCCGGGAAGCTCTTTTTTCAGCTTGACGCAGTAAACGGTGTGCTCAGCCATTAATTCCTCGCGATCCAAACACTGAAAGAAAATTATCTCACATGGGGAGGGGCGCGGCGTGCGCCAAGGAGCGTCCTGTTGGCCCAATTGTCATTCCGAAGCGCGGCAGTGTGGCGCGAGGAATCTGCTGTGGTCCGGCAAAAACAGTGCATAGCGGACAAAGCGAACCTCAGTGGCTAAAGCCACGTCGTGCGGCGATTTGTGCGGCCCGGCTAAACTCTTGGCCTTGCTCGTTCCGGCGGCAGGACTTTAAGTGGTGTCCTTTCCCGACGCCAAAGGGAGGACAGGTCCTTGCAGACGGAGCACGAGCGGGACGCTCGCGCCTACATTGGGTGTGGAGATACAGAGCGGGCCAACGACCGGACTTCACACATCGCACAGATCGACCGCCTGCCGCAGCGAGGTCAGGGGATCGCGCGTGGGTACGAACTCATGTGCCACGTAGCCCTGGAAATTGGTGGCGGCGATGCCGCGCATGACACCATCCCACTGCACTTCCTGGGTTCCGTCGAGTTCGTGGCGGCCGGGAACACCGCCAGTATGGAAATGACCCAGCCACTGGATATTCTGCTGAATGGTTGCGATCAGGTCACCTTCCATGATCTGCATGTGGTAGATGTCATAGAGCAGTTTGACATGGGGCGAGTTCACCGCCTCCATCACCTGCACTCCCCAGGCAGTGTGATCGCACATGTAATCTTTGTGATTCACCTTGCTGTTGAGCAGCTCCATGCAGATGACGACGCCGTTGTCCTCGGCGATTTTCTTGACCCGGTTGAGTCCCGTAATGGTGTTTTTGGCGCCTTCGGCGTCCGACATGCCTTCGCGGTTTCCGGAAAAAGTGATCACATTGGGCACTCCGGCCTTGGCCGCCAGCGGAATGTTTTTGCGGAAGCCTTCCTCAATCCGGGCATGATTCTCCACCCGGTTGAGGGCGCTCGGAATTTCGCCGCCCCCGGCGTAACCCATGCTGCACACCAGTCCATAGCGCCGCGGCACTTCGTAATCTTCGGGGTTGAGCAGATCGACCGCCTTCAGGCCGATCTGGGCGGCATAGGCGCAGAGCTGGTCGAGCGGAGTTTCCTTGTAGCACCAGCGCGAAACCGACTGCTTGATTCGCCCTTTGCGTTGCACCGGTGCGGTCTGCTCCGGCCACGCCGCCGACGGGAGGGAAGCAAGGGCGATCCCCGAGAAGGCGCTCTTGATCACCGCTCGCCTGGACAATTTATTCGACAATTTATCCATAGACCGCAGAGTGTACATCCGAACCCGTGGAAACGGGGAGCTCTATTCAATTGCAAGACGAGATTACAAGAAAGATTAGGTCATTGCTGAGGAGGCAGCGCCAAAGCCGGTTTGCGAATTGCAACCTGATATTGCTTCCACAAGAGCTGGTAGCGGCCTTGAAACAATTCAAGGAAGAAATCGATCGCCATTTGCGGACGGTCAGCGGGCGGCGTTCCGGGAGCCCACAAATAGTCGTCGAAGATTATGATCCCTCCCGGTTTGGTCCTGTGCCAGGCGAGGACGGCATCCATGAGCACATCTGCCGCCTGATGCGATCCATCGATGTAGATAATGTCGAAGTGATCGAGCGGCAGGGTGCACAGGATTGCGTCCGAATGGCCCTTCAGTTTCGTGACCTGGCCACTCCGGCCCGAGAGCCGGATATTGTGATCGAAACGCATGTCCAGGCGCCACGCGGTGAAAAAGTCCACACAGACAATGCTGGCGGTGGGATGGGTGAGAATATTGTCCAGGAACCAGATTGCAGATCGTCCTTCGTAACTGCCGATTTCCAGCAGACGGACCTCTGGCCGGCCCCGGTACTCTTTCAAGAGCAGTGTCCAGTGGGATTCGTTTTGCGAGACGTAATCGCTGGTAAAGGAATAGCCGCTCTCGCGCGCCAGCTGCCGCGCCAGGCGCCATTTCCGGAATTCACGCTGAGAGTAGCGGAAAGCCCTGCCGAGCATTGCAGTTTACCTGCACTAGTTCAACACAACTTAAGAAATCCGACCCGCCCGACGAGCAGGGCTGTAGCCACAGAACGAGAAGCTGGCGTGAGAATTCTGCCAACAGCGTGGCAGTATGAGATACAGCTGTCGGCTTTTGCAACCCCCTCCGAATCAATATTTACCGGCACATGTGCGATTCATGCCGCGCTTGATGCCGCGAACGGGATGGGACGTGCTCACTTTTTGGGCGTTCGAACCTCATTTGCGTCCGACTGTTTCCAAATCGGCATGAATCCAGCGTTTAACCGATGCGGCCTGTACTCTCCAGCAAGCCCAGGCAAAAGCTTGCCTCGCTGCATCATTGGATTACGAACCCAAAGATCTCTCCCGTCCAGGGTCGGTTTGATCGGAGGGTGCGGTAACTGCTAGGAGGGGCGAGCGGCGCCAGATCCACATTTTGGGCAGGTATGGAATTCTTCGATAAATCCGCCCAGGCTCAGGTCCATATGCCCGCCCTGTTGCAAGTCAGTGGTGTACGCCACTTTGTCGCAGTGGTGGTTCATTTCCGCCCCGCAGTTGGGGCACATCATCTTTCTGGAGTTGGTCATGGTGTCCTTCCCCGGTTCCGGGATTAATCCAGCGATATTTGTTCGCGTCCCTGGCGCAGCGTCTTCGCCATCCAGATGAGTTCTTTCAGAAACTTGTCGATGCGCCGGATGTAGGATTCGTCAAGCAGTTTGCCATCCTCGGCAAAGACTTTCTGTACGCTCGAGAAATTTACATCCCAGAAAATCGTCACCAGGCCGAGTTCGCGCATTACCGGAAGCAGGTTTTGAATTACCCGCGTCCCACCGAACGGCCCCGCCGAAACACCCACGATCCCAACCGCCTTGTGAACATATTCTTTGAGGCAACTGTCCAGGACATGTTTCAAAAGCCCGGAATAGCCGTGGTTGTACTCCGGGGAAACCACCACCACCGCATCTGCCCGGTTCATCTTGGCGGAGAAATCAGCGTGTTTAATGGCCTCGCCCGCATCGTTTGTGGGCAGCGGAAGCTTGGCGATGTCGATAAGATCCGTCTCAACCCCGGTGCACTTGGCCAGTTCATCAGTCACAAGCCGTGCCGCGTGCAAGCTCATCCGGCCCATTCTGGCTGTTCCCAGGATCACCGGGATGAATAGCGGACGGCCTGTTTCCATGGTCCAGCTCCTTTGGCGATCGCTCGACGGACCTGCTGAGCGGCAAAAATCCTTTTCCTGCGAGTGAGATTCGGCTGACCGTGAGAAGTGACGAAGTTTAACTTTCAGGGAGTGAACTTATGCGTATGGTGCGCTTTTTCACCAGAGCACCACGCACCTGGAGCTCGCGGACCTATCAGGCTGGAATTGCCATTTGACGCTGTGAGGCTTGCGGTCGAAACGCGATGAGCGGTAGCTGTCTGACCAGCCGCCGGCGGTCGCCTTCACTGCCATGATATTGCCATCCGAGCAGCCAGCTGAAACCACGGCGAACAACCGGCGCTATGAAACGGTTACGGCGCTCGTAATCTTGAATCACGGTCAGGGCTTCTGCTTCAGCGAGAAAGCGATGCGATGCGACGAAATGTTGCCGGCCGACCGTCACTTCTTCACCGGAATTTGCCTCAATATTGCGAACCCAATCAGAATTGGGGCCGAAACCGTTCGCCACCACAACCTCGGGACCCTGTTTCCGGTACTCGACGACTTCCAGAACGGTCTGGCGCCGCAAACCGGTGCGGCGGCCGAAATGAGTCAATAACAAGCAGCGTTTTCCGAAGAGCCAACCCAGGTGCCAGCGGTAGAGATACACCGGCGCGCGAAAGAAATACCACAACATGCCTCTTTTCTTGATCGCGGTCATGCCAGAGTTCCTGAACAATTTATTCTTACAGGCTTGCCCGGTTGAAACCATACCTTCTTCCTGGTATTTCAAGCCGCTGGCTGAGCCGTATACCGTCACCTTTCTTTCCGTCCCGCATCGCATGACCATTTGGGGAATCCAGTTCAAAGAAACGGGCTACCGGCTGGAATTCCAAGCAACCATGTTTGAAGCTCTGGTCAAAACGTTGGTTTACGGTGTGGCTACTTATGCCTTTCTGGGCTTGTTGTTTGCCTTGCCATTCGTGTGGTCAGGCGTCCAGCGCCTGGATTCCGAAGCGCAGGGATCTGGCATCGGCTTTCGGCTTCTGATCCTGCCCGGAGTTGCCGCGTTCTGGCCGATGTTCCTTTACCGCTGGAGGCGAGGGGTGGTTGAGCCTCCGGTCGAAAACAACCCCCATCGGCTGAGGAACGGGGCATGAATCAGCCGCTCAGAAGCGTCCATCGCCGAACATTTGTTGCGCTGACATTCGTGCTGCCTGCGATCCTGTGGATCGCGCTGGGAGCCCGCCGTCCCCGCTCGGGCTCAGATACCGCCGCTGCCCGTATTCCGGAATCCGCGAACGTGGTGAGAGAGTGGAGCGCTTCGTGGCAGAAGCATTCGATTCAGTCAACGTTCTATCGGAAGGTGGATCGTCCGCCCGAGCTCTATGTTGTTCTGCAGCCAGTCCAGAGGTCGAACGAGCCGGGGTGGAACGAGCCGGAGTTGAATGAGCCGGACTTGCTCCTTTATTGGGCCGCTGACGCACCGCAGGGGAACGTTCTGCCCGCAGAGGCGCAACTTATGGGTGCCTTTACCACCGGCAAGGCCTTTCTCCTACCCTTGAATCAAAAAAGCGCCGGCCATCTGATCTTGTTCAGCCTGGCTCAACAGGGTGTGTTTGACGCCGCCGCAGTGGAGCAGTTGCCATGAGCGTTCAATATGGCGCCATCAGCTGGAACCGTCAGAAGAAGGTATACGACTTAACTCTGGTTTGCCTGCTCGCACTTTACCTTGCCGTCTTTATCGGGATGGGCGCGTGGCGCAACCCCAGCGCGACAGCAGAGACGCTGCTGATCCGCGCTTTTGGAACGGCATCGTTCCTGCTGCTGAACGTGGTGCTGTGCATTGGTCCTCTCAGCCGGTTGGATCGCCGTTTTCTTCCGCTGCTCTACAACCGCAGGCACCTGGGCGTCACAACATTTCTCCTAGGCCTGGCACACGGAGGCTTTGCGCTGATTCAGTTTCACGCGCTGGGAAATGTGAATCCTCTGGTCAGCCTGTTCATCAGCAACCCGCGGTTGGGCAGCGTTACCGACTTTCCCTTTCAGGCGCTTGGCTTCTTCGCGTTGATCATTCTTTTTCTGATGGCAGCCACAAGCCACGATTTCTGGCTGCGAAATCTTTCCGCGCCCATGTGGAAACGGCTGCACATGCTGGTCTATGTGGCTTACGCGCTGCTGGTCGCGCACGTCACGCTGGGTGCGCTGCAGTCGGAGACGAGTCCTGTGTTGGCCAGTGTCCTCATCGCGGGAGTCGCGACAGTACTTTCGCTTCATCTTGCCGCCGCATTCAGTGCGAAGCGGGTGGATCGAAGGAGTCCTCAAGCGGTCGAGGATGGTTTCGTTGAGGTTTGCAGAGTGGATCGCATACCCGAGAAGTGCGCGACTGTCGTATCTCTCTCGGGCGAGCGCGTTGCGGTCTTTCGCTACGATGGCAAAGTCTCCGCGATCTCGAATGTTTGCCAACATCAGAATGGACCGCTGGGAGAGGGGCGCATCATCGACGGCTGCGTAACCTGCCCCTGGCATGGGTACCAGTATCAGCCGGATTCTGGAACGGCGCCGCCGCCCTTCAAGGAGAAAATTCCGACCTTTCGTGTCAAAGTTGTCGCCGGGGCTGTCTTCGTAGATCCGCGTCCAAACCCGCCCGGAACCCGCGTAGTGCCCGCCCGCATCGAGTCGGCGCGCATTGGCTCTGCACAACTTGAATCCACAAAGGCGCAACCACGATGAACGACTTCTACGTTGGTTATCTTCCCAAGGCTCCGCCTGCGCTCGCTGGTTTTGTGCGGAAGATTATCGTCGCGCTTGGCTCTGTTGTGGCGACCATCGCGCTGGTGCTGGTGGCCGGACAAATGCCGTTTGCGAATTCGGTCTTCGAATACGGGACGGTGCGCAGTTTTGAAGGGTTTGTCGAGATGGAGCCTTTCCCAACACTCTTGGTTGCGCGTCCGGGAGACACCGGGTCACACGACAAATATTCGCGCTATCTGCTGGTCGCGCCGGGAAAGCATGGAGCCGACGACCTTCTGGCCAACGTCGACGGGAAACGTGTCCGCCTGCAAGGTCAACTGATCTACCGTGATGGCGAAACCATGGTGGAAATAGTGCCCGGTTCCATCACCGTGCTGGATACCGCGGCTGCGTTTCAAGAGATCGCTCGCGACCTGGGGCCGGTGACCGTTACCGGCGAGATTGTGGACAGCAAGTGCTACCTGGGCGTGATGAATCCCGGCCAGGGGAAGGTTCACCGCGACTGCGCGGCGCGCTGTGTGAATGGAGGGATTCCGCCGATCTTTATTGTGAGCGACATTTTGAGCGGCGGGATTACGCCCCGCGGGCACGAACAATGGTTGCTGGTCGGGCTGGATGGGCGCGCCCTTGCAGGCGATGTGCTTCGCGAGTTCATTGCCGAGCCGATTCAGATCCAGGGAGAACTTCTGCAGACAGGCTCGACACAACTTTTGAAGGTCGATCCGAGCACGTTGCGCCATTCGTCAGACGGACTGCGCGCAGCAAAAGGCCTTAAAGCCGGGCGATAACAATCGCGGTGAATATCACAACGTCTTGCGGTAATGCACGCAGCGGTCCACCACCTCGTACCCCAAAGCCTCGTGCACACGTTGGGACACTTCATTGTCGATCCAGGTATCGGATGCCATCTCAACGCATCCCTGGCTGCGTGCCCAGCCTTCTGCCGCGGCCAGGAGCTTCCCGCCGACTCCCATGTGCCGCTGGTTCTCGGCAACGTACCAGCCCTCGACATAACCCACCGGGCGGGATGGGTTGCAGCCATCGGCGTGGGAACGCAGGTCGACTTCCAGGAAGCCAGCTAATATTCGATCACTGGTCTCGGCGACCAAAATGACAAGCGGCAGGGTTACAACCGCCTTGCCTTCGAGAATTTGGGTCAGTTCCTGGGCGTGCTCCTCGGCGGTGGCGGTGGGCCATAGGGCCTCGCGGAAGCGCACAAGTTGGTCGCGGTCCGAAAGCTGTGCGAGCCTGATGTGAATATCCGACACCAGCGAAACCCCTTTCATGGCCTGCAGCTATGCCCATGTGCCACTCACAGAGCATAGCGCCTTTTATATTGCACCCGGAGCGCAGATCGTCAACTCTTCAAAAAACGCGCGTGCACGCGCGGATGCAAATCTTCGAGATCCAGAAGGGTGAGGAAGTCAATTGTCTTGAACTCCCGATCAATGGCCGGCGGGCCGCAGATCTTTGCTCCCACTGCCAGGTACGCACGCAACAATCTTGGGATGTTGGCGCTCGCGCCCTCTGGCGAAGCCGGTGACATGGCGAAGGCGAGCTGCGGGGTAGTTCGCAGATGAGGGGCTGCCAGGTGTCCCTGCATCGCTTCGTACACTGCCGCGCCGTGAGCCGGATCCTGCGAGGTCAGCGAAGAACAGCCGATCAGATAGCGGCCACCGTGGCTTAGTGCGTACTGCGCGATTCCGCGCCACAACAGGTAAAGGACATCCGTCGAGCGGTGATCGCGGTGCACGCAGGCGCGCCCCAATTCGATCACGGAGTTACCCATTCGCTTGTACGGCGAGAAATCGAATTCACGCTCGCTGTAGAAGCCTGCATGTTCGAACGCCATCGCGCCGGTCTGCATGCGGTAGGTTCCGACAATCCTGCCGGTAGGAGAATGCTCAACGATCAGATGGTCACAAACGCGATCGAACTGATCGTTGTCCTCTCCGGTCGCGTAGGCGGCCTGCAATCCCTCGTTCAACTCCAGATTGAAAACCATGAATCGTAAGCGGAACGCGGCGTGGCGTTCCGCGCTGGACGATGCCATTCGCGCGTGATATCGGCCTGCCCTGAGGCTGAGAGAGCGATGGGCTGCTATCCCCTCAGTTTTCGCGGAGGGCAGAACCAGCGAAAGACAATCACGCGCTATCGAGGCGGTTGCGCTCATGAAAATCAATTCCGGTAAGACATCATCCTGCGAGGACGCACCAAGTCCGCCGCTTCGGATTCGTGGTCTCCGCGTGAGATGCGTGACAGCGGCAAAGGTGACAGCGTGATATTTCCTCGAGGATCGAGTCCAGATCCTGTCACTTCCATTGTTCTGGCGACTCTCACGTCATACGCGGGTACAGAACCCGAGAAACGAGAAGGGACTGTGATGAAGAAATTGTTATGGGCCTTCGTGTTGTTGATCGCTCTGTCAGCCCTGGCCGCCGCCAAGGACCTGCAAAACCTGGGCCGGGACGGAGTGGCCATCCAGGGTTACGATCCGGTCGCATTCTTTACCGACAGCCGGCCGGTGAAGGGAAGTCAGCAATTTCAGTCTGATTACCATGGCGCGAATTATTACTTCGCCTCTGCGGATC
The DNA here is from genome assembly GCA_036265205.1 of Terriglobales bacterium. GTDB lineage: Bacteria > Acidobacteriota > Terriglobia > Terriglobales > Acidobacteriaceae > JAIQFF01. The sequence goes on along the minus strand of DATAPL010000002.1, from coordinate 161,084 downwards.
ACAAAGCCGCGTTCGACAAATCGCCCGCGCAATACGAACCCCAGTTTGGCGGCTATTGCGCGTACGGCGCCAGCCGCGGAAAGACCGTTCCGGTCAAGATCGAGGCGTGGCAGATCGTCAACGGACGGCTGCTCATGCAATACGACTTTGATGTGAAGGGCGAATTCAACAAGGACCCGCAAGGCAATCTCAAGAAGGCGGACCAAAACTGGCCCGGCCTCATCGAGAAATACGGCAGATAGGAGCAGCGCCTGTGAGCACACAAGTGATCTCAACCATGAACCGGCCAACCACTTTACTTCTCGTCTTCAGTTGGGCATGCCGTGTTGTGGCGGCGGTCATCCTGTTGCAGACGCTCTTCTTCAAGTTCACCGCGGCGCCGGAGTCGGTTTACATCTTCACCATACTGGGAACATTTATTCACAGCCATGTTCCCTTCGCGCCGATCGGCGTGCTGGAGGTGTGGGGACGCATTGGGTCGGGAATTATAGAACTGATTGCCGCCGTGCTGCTGCTTACACCGCGCCTCGTCCGGGCAGGGGCCGTTCTGGCCATGGCAGCTACAGGCGGCGCCATGGTGAGCCATTTGACCTTTCTGGGCATCGAGGTCCAGGGGGATAAAGGGCTTCTGTTCCTACTGGCCATCGCCGTGTTTGTCGCGAGCGCTATTGCTTTGTTCCTGCACCGCATGCAAATTCCGGCCCTCGGGAAAAGGTTCTGACATGATTACCCGCTCTTTGAATAACGCGGTTGCGGACGTTCTGCGGCAGGGCTGCATTTTTCTCGATCGCATCGGGGAAGAAAGTTATGCCATCCCTCTCGAGCGTCCAGAGATGGGGAAGCCCGCGTCATCCCTGGGAGCGCATTATCGGCACGTGCTCGATCATTTTCTCTGTCTGGCGGAAGGAATTCGCACCGGCCAGGTTGACTACGACCAGCGGCGCCGGAATTCGCAACTGGAAAGCTCCCCGGCCTGCGCGCGCCTGGTCACTGAAGGCCTGATCGATGAACTTGGCCAACTTCCCGCTGAACTCCTGCAGCGGGAGTGTGCAGTGATCTACAGCGTTGGTTACGGCGAAACCGACGCCCAAGCTGTGCGGTCAAACCTGGGTCGGGAAGTTATGTTCTGTGTGGGACACGCGATCCATCACTTTGCGATTCTCAAGCTCCTGTGTGCCGGAATTGGGGTCATGCTGCCATACGAGTTTGGCATTGCTCCTTCGACCTTGAAACATCTGGAAGCTGAAAAGGCGGAACGACGGTAGCCGCCATGTTCTTCTCTCACTCACTTCCGGAGACCCAGGCCGCACTGGCGCTCTCCATCTTTTTCGCAACTTTCATTTATGAAGACGGCGCAACCTTGCTGGCGGCGACGGCCTCGGCCAGTGGGGCCCTGGACGCGCGGATCGGACTTATGACCGCGTTTCTCGGTATCTGGGTCGGAGACATGGGATTGTATGGGCTGGGCTCAGGTCTGGGCCGGCGCACGGCAAAATCACGCTGGCTGCAGAAGTACCTAACCACCGAGTCACTCCTTAAGGCTGAAGGCTGGTTCGCAAGGCATGGATCGTTAGCCCTGGTCATGAGCCGAGCGATCCCCGGGAGCCGCCTGCCTCTTTATGTGGCTGCCGGCGCATTGCGCCTGCCCGTTCGATGGTTTGCCAAGATCACGGCAGTTTGTTCGGCTGCCTGGGTCTGCGCGATCTTTGCCCTCTGGCGCTTAGTTCCCAAGACGTCGTCCGGACATCAGAGATTACTTCCCTGGCTGCTGACTGCTGTAGTGCTGCTTGCGCCGTGGCTGCTGGGCAGGAGTGCCAAGTTAATCGGCGGCCGGATTCATAATCGTGAAAGTCTTCGAGAACGCCTACCGGTGAGCTTATGTGCACGTTGACGGTTGTTATTCGTATGTGCACACTTGCCGATGACCAGTCTGGCATTTTGGATCGCGAGCCTGCCAAAGGACTGAGACCCAGTGCCTCTGGTGTCGCCGCTGGTTCGCGCATTCGGACTGGTACGCTCAGTGACGGGAAGGAGTAATCCGTGGTAAAGGTCAGCGTGTTGTATCCAAATCGAGAAGGCACGAAGTTCGACATGGTGTATTACCTCAATCACCACATCCCGATGGTTCGTCAACTGATGGGATCGGCCTTGAAGGGAGTATCGGTCGAACAGGGCATTTCGGGCGGGGAGCCGGTGTCGCGTGCTCCATATATCACAACCTGTCATCTTCTGTTTGAGTCAGTTGAAGCCTACCAAACAAGCTTCGGCCCGCACGCGCAGGAGATCATGGAAGATATCCCCAAGTACACGAACTCCCAGCCTCTGGTTCAGGTGGGGGAAGTCAAACTCTAGCCATGGCTACGACCGGCGGATGGTTTCAGAAGCGCCAAAATGCTCGGGACTCAGGGGCGGCGGGTGTATGTGCACTCTGAGTGTCATTACGCGTGACGACGGTTACCTGCTTGCGATGAATCGCGACGAGAAAATCGCACGCGGCGCGGGAGAGCTGCCGCAGATTCATCGGCTCAGGCTCAATGGAACAACCGCCGCATATCCGAGTGACGGCGCGGGCGGCACCTGGATTGCGGCCAATGAATACGGCGTCGCTCTCGCCTTGCTGAACTGGAACGACGTCGTTCAACCTGAGCCGGACGCCAGCAAGCTTCGAAGCCGAGGCGAGATTATTCCTATCCTCGCAGGCGCGCCTTCGCTTACAGGACTGCAATCGGCGTTTGCTGCTTTCAACCTGGATGGGATCCGGCCGTTTCGACTCGTGGCAGTGTTTCCTTCCGAACGGGCGATCGCCGAGTGGGGCTGGGATTCATCGCAGCTGACGTTCCAAACTCTGGGCTGGCATTCCCACCACTGGTTTTCCTCCAGCCTCACGGACAAACAGGCCGGGATTTTGCGCGGCGCAGTTTGCCGCGACGCCCAGCACGAGCTCGATGCCGGCTCTGCGCCTTGGCTGCGGAGGCTTCACGCATCGCACACGGGCGGCCCGGGGCCATTCAGTTTGTGCGTCCACCGGGATGATGTGAAGACGCTGAGCTATAGCGAGATCGCGGTCGCGCCTGAACGCATACAGATGGGCCATTTCCAGGGAAGTCCGTGTGCCAGGCCACAACTTGGTTGGACAGAGATCCGGAGAGTCTATCGCGCGGCTCCGGCTGTCACGAGTTTCGGCGGTTCGGCGGTTTGAATCATGCCCATCGCAATGGAACTCGACTCTTCCGACTCACTTGGGTCTAGGACCTGCTTCGCTGCTGGAGCGAATGGCCGACGCCGCAAGCTCGCCGGCTGGTGGAAACGCCTGTACCGCTGGGAGTTCTGGCCTGCTTACCTGTTTTATCCTCCGGTGGTTGCCTATATCGCTTACCTGGGAATCAGGTTCCGAAGCTGGACATTGTTTACGGCAGCCAATCCGGCGATTCCCACGGGAGGATTTGTGGGCGAGTCGAAACATCAGATTCTGGACGGCCTCAAAGACGCCGCCGCGTGGCTGCCATCTTCCAAGCTCCTGGCATCCGGCGTTTGTAGTGAACGCGTTGCCGAGGCAGAGGAATTCATGCGGCAGCACGGGCTGCAGTTTCCGGTCGTCCTTAAACCTGATGCCGGGCAGCGTGGTTCGGGAGTAGCGATCGTTCGCTCGCTAGAGCAACTGCGCGATTATTTGAGCACGTCGTTTCCGGCGATCTTGCAGGAGTATGTCGCTGGTGAGGAATATGGGGTCTTCTATTATCGCTATCCGGATAAAGGAAGAGGTCAGATTTTCTCCGTGACTGAGAAGCGAATGCCGGTTCTTGTTGGCGATGGAAAACGTACGCTGGAAGACTTGATCCTCGCGGATGACCGGGCCGTCTGTATGGCGGACTTCTATCTCCGCCAGAATTCAAAACGTACTCGACGCGTGCCCGCAGCAGGAGAGGAAGTGCAGCTGGTTGAGATCGGAACCCATTGCCGAGGCGCCATCTTTCTTGACGGCGGCGAAACCATCAATCCCACGCTGGAAGAAGTCATCGACCAGATTGCGAAGACCTTCGACGGTTTCTTCTTCGGTCGTTTCGACATTCGTGTTCCATCGCGGGAAGATTTCATGGCTGGCCGCAACATGAAGATCGTTGAGTTGAACGGCGTCACCTCGGAAGCGACGCATATCTACGATCCCAAGCTCAGCCTGTTCGACGCCTACCGTGTGTTGTTCCGACAATGGCGAATTGCATTCGAAATTGGGGACCTTAACCGCCAGCGGAGTACCCAGCCAGCCTCGGTGGGCGCACTGCTGGATGCGGCTCGAGAATATCAGCGCCTGTCTCAAAGCTATCCGATGTGAGAGGGTCGGCGTCAAGCGGATCGGCTCGCAGGTTGTGTCCGCCCTGTCTTAATAGCGCTATCAACCTGGAGTTCCCACGGTCGAGACTTCTCGCGTGCTCGCCGCGGACCGGGCTTTGGTCTTTGGAGTAGCTTGCGACGCTTTGCTCCCGACCGGCGGAGCTGGGCGAATGTCCTTCACATCCTCAACGTAAGCTCGCAGGACTTCAGCCACGCTCCAGGCCTGAGCGACGCATCCACGAGGCCGCTGGGGCGGGTCGCCATCCAGGATCTCTGAAATGTGTCCCAGCCCACCATCTGTGAGGTGTTCCTTGAGTGGAGCGAGCCATTCGCCGGCCTGGCGGCGGGCGTTATCATCGCCTGCGTTTACCTTGATGTATGCCGTGATGAAGGGTCCCATCAGCCAGGGCCATACCGTTCCCTGGTGGTAAGCGCCGTCACGCTCTCTGGGACCGCCGGTGTAGCGGCCGCGATATTGCGGATCGGTCGGCGCCAGGCTGCGCAGCCCATATGGAGTAAGCAGATGCCCGCGAACTTTTTCCACCACGCTCTTGGCGCGTTCAGGAGACAACATGCTGTGTGTCAGGCTGACGGCAAGAATCTGGTTCGGGCGGATGGACGGATCCGGCGGGGCCCCGTTGGTAACGTCGTATAAACAGCCGGTGGTCTCGTTCCAGAAGAGGCGATTGAAACTCCAACTGGCGACCGTTGCCATATTGCGGTAACGCTTCTGGCCGGCTTCGTCACCGAACCGCTGAGCCAGGTCCTCCATAATGCAAAGCACGTTGTACCAGAGTGCCTGGATCTCGACTGGCTTGCCGCGACGCGGGGTTACCACCCAGTCGCCGACTTTGGCATCCATCCAGGTAAGTTGGACGCCCGGTTCGCCGGAAGAAAGCAGCCCCCCGGAATCGACCTTGATTCCATAGCGCGTGCCGCGCACGTGCCAGGCGATGATCTCGGCGAATACGGGGTAAAGTTCATTGCGCACGAATTCAAGGTCGCCGGTGTACGACAGATATGCCCGCGCGGCTTCAAAGAACCAGAGCGTCGCGTCCACCGTGTTGTATTCCGGAGTTTCACCGGCATCGGGGAAGCGGTTGGGCAACATGCCCTGGTCCACGTGCTGCGCGAAAGTACGCAGGATGCTGCGCGCGACCTCAGGCTTGCCGGTCGGCAGAGTGAGGCCTGGGAGGGCGATCATGGTGTCGCGGCCCCAATCACTGAACCAGTGGTAACCGGCGATGACCGTTTTTTTGTCGCCGCGGGCGACGATGTACTGGTCGGCTGCGGAGGTAAGATCCTGGGCAAAACCGTCCGCCACGGGTGACGATGCGGCTACCTTCAGGCGGCGGGCGATCTCTGCTTTTCGAAATTCACCCGCTCGGGCGACATCGTGCCGTTCGGTGGAGGCGATCACGGTTGCCGGGCGGCGCGCGTCCAGATCAAAACGCAAGACGAGGGAGTTGTAGAGGTCTTCCACGAAATCGAGGCCGCGCTCCCGTTCGGCGTCGTATTCAAAGTTTCGATACCAGTCGCCGGCTTTGCGCACCTCCACGGAGTTGTGAGCCAGATGCAGGGAAGGCAATCCCTGATAAGGGGTGATGCTCGCCAGTCCGGGGCTCTGTTCCACCTCACCATTGATGGCGCTGTTCTCGTGAGTGGTGCTGTGATAGTCGCGGAAGGCGATCAGCGGCCTGAGTTCAAGGCGCAAATTCTTGATCCGCTCGGGATGATTGTTCTTCTTTAATTCGTACTGCACCACCGTGCTGTTCTCACCTTGGATCATGAATACCGTCTTCTCGATCTCGACACCCTCCATTTCGTAGGTGAAAACCGGGAATGGATCGAGGCGGAATTGCTTGAGGTATTGAAAGCCCTGGGGGTGAACGACGCCGGGATATCGGTTCGCCGAGAGATCAAAGGCCTGTCCCTCGATAAACAGTGTTTCCTCCAGCTTGGATAGCATGACCACTCGACCCACCGGGGGCTTCGTGGCAGCCACCAGTAATCCGTGATAACGGCGAGTGTTCAGCCCGATAATGGTTGAAGAAGCAAAGCCCCCGAGGCCGTTGGTTTCGAGCCATTCCCGGCGGAGAGAGGCATCCAGGTCGCCACAAATTTCTTTCGTGAATTGAATCATGTTCTTTTCTCCGCGCCGATGTGGTAAAGACAAAACTTCAGCGGTGCCGACGAAGCACAAAAGCTCTGCTTCAGCCTACGCTACTTCGCAAAATACCTTGATAGCGCCATTCGGCGACGTGAGTTTCTGGAACAGTTCGGTGTAGTTCTCCAGCCCCTTCACCGGGTCGGTGAGAAGCTTGCTGAGCCAGCCCGGATACTCTGCTTCCGCCTGGGCCATGTCCCCGACTCCCATTTCAAAGTATTCGCGATTGGCGTTCACCGTCCCCACCATGACTTTGTTGCCGAGAACAAATTCCAGATTGATCCGGTCCGCGGGAATCTGGATCATCTTGTCTCCACCGGTGACGCTGGCGAGCACCAGGACTCCGTTCTTGCCCAGGGCCTGCATGCTGTCGAAAACCACGCCGGAGTTTCCCGTGCCTTCGAAGATGATGTCGAAAGGCCCGTACTCCTTGGCCGCGTCGATAACGGACACGTCTTTGGTCGAGATATACCGTGCTCCGAGTTCTTCGATCAGATCCGAGTTCAGATAAGGCTTGGGGGTGCGCCCAAACGTGGTCACGTCCAGGCCTTTTAACCGCAGAACCAGCGTGGCCAGCAAGCCGATTGTCCCGGCCCCCATGACCGCAGCCTTGCGGGGGCGCCACACTTTGAGCCGGCGCTGGATTTCATAGGCCTGATGGATTCCTTTTTCCACAACGGTGGTGGGCTCCAGCAGCACGCCAACGTGCTTGAGGCCCTTCGGCACTTTGACGACAAACTCGACATCATCGACGTAATGTTCCGTCAGGTAACCGTGGCGCAGGTTGATGCCGCGCTCATAGTAGGTATCGTCCGTGGTCATGTCGTTGGTGCCGATCAGGTCATAAATGCTTTTGCCCGGGCGACGCACCGTGGCGACCACGTAGTCGCCAGGCTTCACTTCGGTGACATTGGGCCCGACTGCTTCCACCTGCCCGAAGCCTTCGTGGCCGATGACCAGAAAATCGTATCCAGGAGGCGCCGCGCCGTATTCGGCAGCGTTGATTTCCTTATCGGTTCCGTCAACGCCCACGCGTAGAACTTTTACCAGCACGCCGCGGCCGTTCGGGACCTGATCCAGCGATGGCTTTGGCAAATCGGCCACGTGGACGCTGTTGGGTTTTCCAGGGAATACACTGATTGCTTTCATTTCTCTTTCTCCTTAAGAATTCAGTCTGCGGCAACCGGGGCAGGCGCTGGTTCCGTCTTTTGTCGCGGGCGAGATCCTTCGCGAGACTCGCCGCTCTGCTGCATTAATTTCGTGACCACCCCGGTCCATCCGGTCTGGTGGCTGGCGCCGACTCCAGTACCGGAGTCGCCGTGGAAGTACTCGTGAAACAGGACCAGGTCGCGCCAGTGTGGATCGGTCTGGAACTTTTCGAGATTCCCGAACACCGGCCGGCGGCCGCTTTGATCCTGGAGGAATATGTTGGTCATGCGGCGCGACAGCTCGCCCGCGACTTCCCACAGAGTCATCATCGTTCCAGATCCGGTGGGAAACTCGACTTTGAAATCGCTGCCAAAGTAATGATGAAACTTCTGCAGCGACTCGACCAGCAAATAATTTACCGGGAACCAGATGGGACCGCGCCAGTTGGAATTGCCGCCGAACAGTCCGGTCGAAGACTCGCCCGGCTCGTAGTCGACGCGGTGCTCCGTACCCTGCGCCGTAAGTCTGTAGGGATTGTCGCGATGAAATTGTGACAAGGCTCGAATTCCGTATGGCGACAGGAACTCGCGTTCGTCCAACATGAACTTGAGAATGCTTCGGAGCTGGCCGGCATCGGCGATGGACAACAGCCTGCGGTCGCCCATGCCCTCGGTGCGCATGCAGGCCAGGTTCGCCGTGAGGTCGGGGCGATTGTCGATGAACCATTCCAGGCGCTTCTTGAAGTCCGGCAGCTTGTCCAGGACGTCCTGTTCCAGCGTTTCCACGGCGAACAACGGAATCAAACCCACCATGGAACGGATCTTCATGGGGAACTGGTTGCCGTCGGGCAGCTTGAGCACGTCGTAAAAAAAACCGTCTTCTTCATTCCACAGGCCCATGTGTTCGTCGCCGCGATGACTCATGGCGTTGGCAATGTAGATGAAGTGTTCCCAGAACTTGCTGGCCACGTCTTCGTAGCTCGGCTCTTCGGTTGCGAGTTCGAGCGCGATCGCCAGAAGGTTCAAGGTGTACATCGCCATCCAGCTGGTGCCGTCCGATTGTTCGATGTATCCGCCAGTAGGCAGCGGAGCGCTGCGGTCGAACACCCCGATGTTGTCCAGGCCAAGGAAGCCGCCCTGAAAAATGTTCATGCCGTCGGCGTCCTTGCGGTTCACCCACCAGGTGAAGTTCAGCATCAGTTTGTGGAAGACGCGCTGCAGGAATGCGCGGTCGCCTTTGCCTTTGCGCTTCTTGTCGATCTTGTAGACGCGCCACGCCGCCCAGGCATGCACCGGAGGGTTGACGTCGCCGAACGCCCACTCGTAGGCGGGAATCTGCCCGTTGGGATGCATATACCACTCGCGCAGCATCAGCGTGAGCTGTTCTTTCGCGAAATCGGAATCGACCAATGCGAGCGGAATACAGTGGAACGCCAGGTCCCAGGCCGCATACCACGGATACTCCCACTTGTCAGGCATCGAAATGACGTCTGCGTTGTACAGGTGCGTCCACTCATGGTTGCGGCCATGGCGACGTTCCGAGGGCGGGGGAGGGTTGCCGGAATCGCCCTTGAGCCAGTCTTTGATTACGTAGTGATAGAACTGTTTTGACCACAACATTCCGGCAAAGCCCTGGCGCATGACGTTCTTCGCATCGGGTGACAGATCCTGCGGGATCACGTTGGCGTAGAACTCGTCAGCCTCGTGTTGCCGAAGCGCGAAGATTTTGTCGAAACCGGCAAAGGCGCTCTTCTCCTTGAAACCCGAGTCGGTAAGGCGGAGGCGTACCACGGCAGTCTCACCTGCGCCGATCGTGAGCTGGTAGTGCGCGGCAGCCTTGGTTCCTTTGTGTTCCGGGTTCACCGTGTCCCTGGAGCCGTGCACGATGTAGTCGTTGATGCCATCCTTCACATACGGAGTGCGGTTCTCGACTCCAAACAACCGGCGGGCATTGGTTTCGTTCTCGGTAAACAGCAATTCTGGAGAACCCTCACAATGCAGCCAGCGGTTGTCTGGCTGATTGTGATTCAACTCGATCACCGGGTTGGGTGCGGGACGCGCCTCATGAAGCTCGGGCCGTGGAGTTGAGTCTTCCCAGGACCAAGTGTTGCGAAACCAAACCGTCGGCAGCAAGCGAATGTTGGCGACCTCTGAGCCTCGGTTCGCGACTGTGATCTTGATCAGAATGTCTTCGGTGTCGGCTTTGGCATATTCGACGAACACGTCGAAATAGCGGTTGTCGTCGAATACTCCGGTATCGAGCAGCTCGTACTCCGGCTGGTTCTTTCCGCGCTGCCGGTTTTCGGCCGCCAGTTGTCCGTAGGGGAATTCCGTTTGCGGATACTTGTACAGATACTTCATGTAAGAATGCGTCGGGGTCGAGTCGAGGTAGAAGTAATACTCTTTCACGTCCTCGCCGTGATTGCCTTCGTTGCCTGTCAGTCCGAAGATTCGTTCTTTGAGGATAGGGTCGCGCTCGTTCCACAGCGCCAGGGCGAAACAGATCGTCTGCTTCCGGTCGCTGATGCCGGCCAGCCCATCTTCATTCCAGCGGTAGGCGCGGGAACGGGCCTGGTCATGGGAAAAGTACTCCCAGGCATTGCCGTACGGGCTGTAGTCCTCCCGCACCGTGCCCCAGGCACGCTCGCTAAGGTACGGTCCCCAGCGCTTCCAGTGTTTCCTGCGCGCTCCGGATTCTGCCAGCCTGATCTCTTCCTGTGTCATAAGAAAATTCTCCTAGAGCCAGATCGCGTCCGCAAAACCGGCAAGTCCGGCTATGAGCGGTTGCTTGCTGCTTTCGTCGATTCGCGCGGACGCCTCGAATTCGGATCCGCTTTCACGCAGGAGAGACAGTTTCCTGTATTCCAGCTCAAGGGCGTGGGTGGTGGTGAACACTTTACTCAAAATGTCGCGGCTCATTGCTTTGTTCCTCTACTTTTCCTCAATTTCAACTGCGTGGCCGTCGGGATCGCGCACCACAAAAGCTTTCTTGAATCCCAACTGTGCAGTTTGATTCGCAACCACGCTAGAAGACACAAAGTTGACCCGGTTATTTTGCAATTCGCGCGCTGCAGTACCGGCGTTTCGGCACAGCACAATGGTCTGCCGGTGAACGATGTCGCTGGCATGTTCGTCCTGGGGGAAGGGCCGGCCATCGCGAGGCGCCAGGTATTCCAGCAATTCGACTCCCGGCCCGCTGGCGCCTCGTAGGGCTGTAATCCGCAAATGAGCGCCAAATACGTTGTTCAGGTGTTCCTGCTCGGTACCATAGTTTTCGCTCTCTCCTACGACCTGCATTCCAAGCAGGTCGCGGTAGAACTTGACGCTGGCGTCGGTATCCCACACCACGATTGCGGTATGGTCAATGCCGAGAAACAGCTTGTCGGTCGGACGGTGCCACTTCGCCAAACCCTTGTCTGGAGGAAATTGCAAGACCTCGACCGGATGCCCGTCAGGATCCTTGAAATAGAACGCCGAAATGCCGGCGGCGTTCTTGTTCCAGTCCGGGAGTCGCTGCGGTCCTGATGACGCGTGTTCCACCTTGTTTTGGCGCAACCGGGCATAAGCCTGGTTCATATCGCTGACGATGATCGCGATGTGCTGAAACCAACGATCGTTGCTGCGCGAGTCTGCCGGGATGGGGCGGCCTTTCGGCGCGAGATACTCGGTGAGTTCGATGAACTCGTCGCCGAGCTTCATCCGTACCACTCGCATTCGCAGTCCGAACACGCCTTCAAGATGCTCGTAGTCCTCGCCGGCGACCTCGGTGTCGGATACTTTTTCAAAGGTGAGGACCCTCGAATAGAAATCCACCGCGCGATCCATGTCGGAGACGGTAATTCCGATTGCGTCCACGCCGTCGGCCAGCGAGCCCGCCATTTGCGCCCGAGTTTGGGGAACGGCCAGGAGCGCCAGAAGCGCCAGGATTACCGCTGCTCGATAGCCCGAACGAATTGCTTGCAAACCATGTGTCATAGGATTCACGTGTAGCGCCGGCGCCCTGTCCACCTTTCGCGCTGGCCGAAGGCCGGCTCTACTTTCAGGCTTGTGCCAGGATCGGTTGCGACACTTTCTCCGCTGACACTCCCAGGCGCTCCATCAGATGATCGCCCACTCGAAGCGCATTGGCCATGATGGTGAGCGCCGGATTAACCGCCCCGCTCGAGGGGAAGAAACTTCCGTCCACCACGTAGAGGTTGTCAACGTCGTGGGCCTTGCAGTTCACGTCCAGCGCCGACGTTTTCGGATCGTGTCCAAAGCGGATGGTTCCGTTCTGGTGGGCCACGCCGGCCAGCGGAATGCGCTGTCCGACGTACAGGTTCCTCCCGAACAGGCCTTGATGACATTCATGGCCATGCATGGAGCAGTTCGTCTGCTTCATGGCCTGTTTCAGCTTGCCCTGAAGTCTTTCGTGGGCTTCCAGATTATTCGGCGTGTAGGTGAGGACGATCTTCCCGTCGCGGCCAATGGTGACGCGGTTGTTCGGATCGGGCAGGTCCTCCGAAGTGAGCCAGAAGTCGAGGGAGTGCTTGGCCATCAACTCCAGCGTGAAATTCGGAGCGATGGCCGGCGCGCCAGCCTTCAGAGTGATCGCATCCAGTTTGCCCACAAACGAGATATGGCCCATGGGGTACTCGAAGTCTTTCGAGCCGAAGTAGAAGTCGTTGACGCCCAGCGTCTTTTGAAAAATTGTTGGGTTGGGACATTTTGAAATGGCCATCATCACCGAATTGGTGTGTCCCATGTAATGGCGGCCCACGATGTCGGAATTGTTGGCCAATCCGCGCGGGTGCTTGTCGTTGGCAGAGCGCAGCAGAAGCGCGGCCGAATTGATCGCTCCGCACGACACGACAATCACATCTGCAGAGTACGTTTCCTGGCTGCCGTTGCGTTCGACCACCACACCTTTCACTTCACGACCCGATGAACCTGTTTCCAACCGTTTCACCAGCGAATTGGTCAGGAGGGTGACGTTGGGATACTTGATGGCTTCATCAATGCACACCACCTGCGCATCGGATTTGGCGCCGACCAGGCAGGCAAAACCGTCACAGGTGTTGCAACGAATGCAGCGGCTCTTGTGCGGATTCTTTTCATCGAGCATGACCCCGACCGGAACGTGGAAGGGCCTCAGTCCCGAACGTGCGAAGTCGTCGGACAGCTGCTGAATGCGCGGCTCATGGCTGACCGCAGGCCAGGGATAGGGTGAGGCGGCCGGCGGTTCGGTGGGATCTTCTCCGCGGTTACCGTGCACCTGGTAGAGATTCTCGGCCTGTGTGTAGTAGGGTTCGAGATCGTCATAGCTGATCGGCCAGGCCGGCGAGAGTCCGCCGTGGTGGCGCAGTTCGCCGAAATCCTCTTTGCGCAGCCGGAACAGTGCCGCACCGTAAAATTTGGTATTACCGCCGACGTAGTAGTTGGTGTGAGGGTGCAGGTCCTTTCCGTCCTTGTCCAGCCAGGATTCCTTGGCGTTGTAGTGGGCATCCACGTTGACGAGTTGCGGATCCCAATTGGCTTTCTCGCGGGGAACATAGTCGCCGCGCTCAAGAATCAGAATCCGCTTTCCGCTTGGCGCCAGGTGATAGGCGAGAGTACCGCCGCCCGCGCCGGTTCCGATGATGATCACGTCATAGCGATTGTCGGTCATGATGCGAATCCTCCATTCGCGCCGCAAAAAATGCAGCGCTTGTCGTTGTCGTGGTGAAGTTTGCAGCACTTCACCGCCAGCCGGCCTTTGCGCCACAGATAGACTTCTGCTGCGGCCAGCATGCCCAGCGGTGGTGCGGTCAGGTAGATCCAGAGCCCATTCCAGATCATCGGCGGGAATGCCGAGCCGAAAGTTCGAGCGGGATTCATACTCATGCCGGAGAACGGCGCTTCGAGAGTGATATAGGTTGCCACCAGCAGGCCGGCAAAGACTCCGGTGTAGCGTGAAAGGCGATGATGGTTGGAAAAATAGAGGACGGTGGACATCAGAAAGAATGCGATGGTGAATTCAGCGACCAGGGCCACCCACGGTCCATCCGGTCCGGGCAGGGTGACGACGTAACGCACCGCTGGATCAGAAAGCTGCTTGCCTAAAAAACGGGCGACGAAAAGCACACCAAAAACCGCACCGCAGAACTGGGCAGTTATATAGAAGAGGGCGTCCCATGCCCTGATTTTGCCCAGCCGGAAAAAAGTGAATGTGACCGACGGGTTGATGTGGGCGCCTGACTGCTTTCCCCACGGCGAATAAACGATGGCCATGGCCGTCAGCCCCATGGACATTCCCATGAGCAACCGCCGCAACATACGAGACATGATGGCGTGATGGACAGGCGACTGAGGGAACTCATACAGCGCGCCAAAAGCGCAGGCAGATACCATGAACGCACCGAGCAGTCCTGCTTCCATCAGGTATTCGGGCCAGTGGAGACGAGCAGAGGCCAGGGCGCCCAGTTTGGGCGCCGGCGGCATCGCGGCTTGAGTTGGCGTCTGCATTTGCGTAATCGCCAGGTTCGGCGTTTCGTGTTTCCCATCGCCCTTCGACTGGTCAATCAGCAAGTTGTGCTCGGTAGCATTCATGATCTGCGGGGTGTGATTCGGATGCGGCCAAGAAGTGACATTTGACGCTTGGGTTTATAGTCGGCGGATGATGGACTCGAGAACCAGCATCTCAGGCGAGGCCGATGGCCGGGCCCGGTCTGCGGGCATCGTCGCCTTTGGCATTTTCTTGTTTTTCGGGGCTACCATGGCGGCCCTTGCCGGGATTACGCTGATTTGGCAGGGAACAATCCTGGACGGGATATGGAAATTGAACCCAACCGCTTACCAGCAGCTCGCAATTCTGGGTCGAAGCGTTGGGATTGCCTTTTTGTTTCTGGGCGGGTTGATGGTGGTTGCAGGCATTGCCTGGTTCCGGCGAAGCCGTTGGGGATGGAGGCTGGCGGTCGCAATCGTTGCCGTGCAGTTTCTGGGAGACCTGCTTAATGCTCTTCGCGGAGACTTCATCCGAGGCGGGATCGGCACGATAATCGCCGGCGCTCTCCTCTTGTATTTGTTCTCGGCGAAAGTTAAGAAGACGTTTGCGGGCGGCCAAGGGCTGGATCGTTAGGGCTGTATGGTAGTGTCTGCACCCGCCGACGCGGCTGACAAGATGCTCTGATAGAGTCGCTCGCCAAACCCTTTGGGCAGTTCAATCACCTTCTCGTCACCCAACAGTCGCACGACATTCCTCAAACCATCGTGAACCGCCTTGCAGTGGTCGCATTCCTTCAGGTGCTTCTCGATTTCCAGGCGCAGTTGCGGCGGGAGATCGGCCTCGAGATAGTCGGACAGCTCTCTGAGGACCCGGTAGCAATCGATTTCTGTGACGGCCGATTTCTGTTCCACAGGACCACCGCGCATTGGATGCCTCGCTGCGAAAAAAGTGACACTCACCATTCACCGCCACGTCGCCCGGCTGTTTTTGAAACATTGTTGGCAGTCCTGAATCCCACTGCCCACGTGAGCAGTTCAGCACGGCACCTCCGGGCCCGCATCGAATCGGGTCGCGAATCGTTAACGATTCATCGCCTGGTGCGTGAGCAGCCCACGAATCAATCTCAATCACAAGGAATGAACAATGAATAAGGCAAAGCAGTTTTTTCTCGGCGGGCTGGTGATAGCGGCGATGCTGTGTGCTGCCTCGGCCCTGGCCCAGGATATGCACACTTCCAGCCAATTTCAGGGTCCGAAAGCCAATAAAGGAAGCGTTACCCACAGCACGCGCGACGGCAAGAGCGTGCTCACTCTGTCGGACGACTTCGTCGTGCCCGACACACCGGACCCGCACTGGCAGCTGGTGGATTCCGACGGCAACGTTTACCTGGTCGACAAGCTGAAGACCAAGGCGTTCATCGGAACCAGCTACAAGAAGGAAATCGTCGTGCCCAGCTATGTGAAGAACGTGTCGAAGGTGGTGATCTGGTGCGCGTTTGCCGAGGTCAATTTGGGCGAGGCCAGTTTCAGCTCGCCCGTCAAGTAAAGGAACCGTTCGAACCGAGGGGGCGCAGCCCAGTTTGAACTGGACAACCCGCCCCTCAATTTAGAAAGGCGACAACTATGACGCTTCAAATGAATTCACCCCGTTCCGCCGGATTCGCGGCAATAGTCTTATGTCTCGCGAGTTTCGCAAACGCTCAAACCGTAGAAAAGAAAACGCTGACCTTGCAAGGCGCGGAGCGGGTCATCGCCGCAGCCAAGGCTCATGCCCAGAAGCTGCAAGCGCCCGGGGGCGTGATTGCCGTGGTGGACGATGGCGGCAATCTGATGGCGCTGGAGCGGCTGGACGGAACATTCTCAGCCGGCGCCAACATTTCCATCGGTAAAGCTAAAACCGCTGTGATGTTCAAGAAACCCACGCGCGTTTTTGAAGAACTGATTAACTCCAGCGGCAAAGGCCGTACCGTGATGACGGCTCTGGAAAACTTCACACCCCTCATCGGCGGAATCCCGATCGTGGTTGATAACCAGATCGTCGGCGGGGTGGGCGTAAGTGGCGCGGCCACCGCCGATCAGGATGAACAACTGGCGGTCGCCGGATCGAAAGCATTCGACACCGGCGCCATGAGTATGGGCGGCGACCCAGCGCCAGCGGTGTCCTACTGGGAGAAAAGCAAGGTCGACGAAGCCTTCTCCAGGGGCACAGTGCTGTTCGATGGCAGCGACGGCCGCAACTACATGGTTCATGCCAGCCGGCGCGAGAAGCCCGGACAGGCCGAGATCCACACTAAGGATGCCGACATCATTTATGTGCTGCAAGGCTCTGCAACCGTCATCACCGGGGGCGAAGCCGTCGACGCCAAGACCACTGCGCCCGATGAACTGCGCGGCAGCAGCATTCGCGATGGGCAAACCCGGCAAATCGCCAAAGGCGATGTCGTCATCGTGCCTCACGGCGTGCCGCACCAGTTTGTGGAAGTCACGAATCCGTTCCTTTATTACGTTGTGAAAGTTCGTTAGGCGAGAAAATCCAGTGAAAAACCAACTCAAGAACGATTGGCGATTGACCGCGACCGCAGCGCTTCTGACGATAATCATCTCGCTGGCAGCCCTGCGGGCCACGGGCCAGACGATCCAGGATCCTCCGTTCGGCCGTCCCGATGCGGTAGTCGATCTCGCATCGCGGCAAGGGGTGGATCTGGTGCAGGGCCAGTGGCGCTACCACGACGTGAAGGTCGTAGATGCCGATTCGCGCGCTGTTGGCCCCGACCTGAAACCGAGTGGCGCCGCGATCAGAACATACGACTACGAGCCCCACGCCGGCGTCGCTGATTTTGACGATTCGCAGTGGGAAGCGATCGATGCTGCGACACTCGACCAGCGCCGTTCCACAGCCAAAGTCTGCTTCAACTGGTATCGCGTCAATGTCACGATTCCGGAAAAGGTCGGCGGCTTCAGCACGGCAGGCTCAACCGTCGCCTTTGAAATCGTGATCGACGATTATGCCGAAGTCTGGGTCAACGGCCGGATGCCGCGAGTGCTGGGACAGCCGGGAGGTCCCGTGGTCAAAGGCTTCAACGCACCGAATCGGGTGATCCTCACGCGAAACGCGCAGCCCGGCCAGCGCATTCAGCTTGCGGTCTTCGGCATCAACGGTCCAATTTCGTACAGCCCGCCAAATTTTATCTGGATCAAGTCGGCAACGCTCGATTTCTACAAATCGCCAAAAGTTGCGATCAGCGAGACTCCGGCGCAGATCACAAAGAAGGATCCGGCTCTGGACGAAATCGTTCCAGCCGGCGCGAAGATCGAGAAACTGGCCGGAGGATTCCTGTTCACGGAAGGCCCAATCTGGGTGCCGCGCACGGAAGAGAGCGACGGCTACCTTCTATTCAGCGACCCCAACAATAATGTGATCTACCGTTGGACGCAGGATGGCCAGCTCTCCATCTTCATGACAAAGTCGGGCTATCGAGGTATCGACATCGGCGAGTACGGTCAACCCGGCTCCAATGGCCTGACGCTCGATAAGCAGGGACGACTTACCATCAACCAACACGGCAACCGCCGCGTGGTCCGCATGGAAAAAAACGGTCAGCTCACTGTGCTGGCTGATCACTATGAAGGCAAGCGTCTCAACAGCCCAAACGATCTTGTCTACAAGTCAGACTGGGCGCTCTATTTCACCGATCCGCCGTTCGGGTTGCCGAAGTTTTTCGACGATCCGCGCAAAGAACTGCCGTACAGCGGTGTCTTCCGGGTCTCACCCGACGGGAAGAATATCCAACTCCTGACCAGGGAACTCAGCGGACCAAACGGGCTGGCGTTCTCGCCCGACGAGAAGTACTTCTATGTCGATAACTGGGACGAGAAGAAAAAGATCATCATGCGCTACGAAGTCAACGCGGATGGAACGCTTTCCAACGGAAAAGTCTTCTTCGACATGACCTCGGCCGAGGGCGAGGACGCTCTCGATGGGATGAAGATTGACAAAAAAGGAAATCTCTACGTCTCGGGACCGGGCGGCCTCTGGATCATTTCACCGGACGGAAAACACCTGGGTACGATCGTAGGCCCGGAGCACCCGCACAATTTCGCCTGGGGCGATGACGATGGCAAGACACTGTATCTTTGCGCGAAAACAGGCCTGTATCGAATCCGCCTGAATGTTCCGGGGATTCGACCATAGTCCAGAAATAGTCCGGATCAATAGTCCGAATGAAGCTCCGGACCAATGCACCAGATCAAGGCTCAGAGGTCAGCGGAGTTTCTCGAGCAACGCTTTGCCCGGCGCCCTCGCCTTCGCCCAGTGCAGCCGTGATCTTCGCATTGCGGAAGTCGGGCACCGTGCCCAATCCGAAGGCGACCGTATTGGCGAACTGCGCGAAGCCCACGATCACGACGG
This sequence comes from Terriglobales bacterium, assembly GCA_036265205.1. GTDB lineage: Bacteria > Acidobacteriota > Terriglobia > Terriglobales > Acidobacteriaceae > JAIQFF01. The sequence continues at coordinate 142,570 of DATAPL010000002.1, read as the reverse complement.
CTTCGAGAATCTGCTGTTCGGTGAACCCGTAGGTTCGCAACGCCTCGATGTCGTTGGCCGTGGTCTTTGAGGGCTGCTTGTTGAACTTGGCGCAAAAATTGAGCAGGGCTTTGTCGGCCATCGCAATTTTCGCGTGTACATGATCGATCGCGATCTGCTCCGGTTCGGGCCCTTCAATCTTGAGCATGCGAACCATTTCGCAGTGAGCGGTCACGCAATACGTGCTGAGGTTCGCGGCCGAAGCGACCAGGAAGATGTACTCCTTTTGTTTGCGAGAGAGCCCGCCGTCTTTGAGCAGAATTGCGCCCATCAGTGCGACCTGGGCCTCGATCAGGTCGGGCCGCGAGGTCTGCGCGACGTAAAAATTCGGCAGAAAGCCCAACTGTTCCCGCATGACGGCAAATGCAGGAAAATCCTTCTCCTTGTATGGTGAGTTACGCAGGTAAGACATGGTGTTCCCCCAAGCGAAAACGTTGCAGGCATTATAAGACAAGGGACAATGCGCGTTCGGGGATGGGTTAATTTCTCGTGGCCAGCGCCGACTGGCTGCGAGAAGGGCCGCACGACTGCAGACGTGCTTCTGAGATAACCTAGATCGCTTTTGCGTATGAGGGCGTCGTCCCCAACCCGGAACGGCTTCGAGGCCAGCCACGAACTGGCGGACGCTTATGGCTTTGTGCCTAATCTGTTCCGTGTGCAGGGCGACCTGCCCCGCGCCGTTACGGTCGAAGCGCAACTGATTGCAGCCGTGGTACTTGCGGATGGCAAGCTAACGCGACGCCAAAAAGAAGGTCTGCTGTATGCGGTGACAGGGGTCCGGCAAAGCGACTATTGTCTGGCGCTGTATGCGCAAACCCCTCCCGGTGACGAAGTACAGAATCGCGCTCTGCTCAACTTTGCGCTGAAGCTCGCCTGCTATGGGCCCTGGATCTCCGCGGAGGATGTTGAACTCCTCGCCCAGGCCGGGTTCGATGACCAGGCGATCCTTGAAGCGGCGGCCACGACCGCCCTGGGACAAATGCTTTGCACCTCGGCATCGGCCCTCCAGCCATCTCCCGATCCGGAGCGTTCTCTGATCGCTTCTTGCAGATTGGAAAAGCCGGCCAAACCCGGCGCGTGGCAACAGCCTGTGGGTCCCTACCTGAAATCGCAATCCCAGCCGCCGGCTGATTTTGCCCCCTTTTCCATTCTTCGGGATCAACTTGGCTTCGTTCCCAACCTGTTCCGGGCTCAGATGCTGCGCCCTGATCTGGTTGCTGCCGAGGTTCATTTTTTCGAGCAGATTATGCTTTCGGAAGACCTGCTCAGCCGTGTTCAGAAGGAGAAAATCCTGCTGGCAGTCTCGGCGTCGAATTTGAACACCTACGGCGTGGCCTTGCAGAGGCAGATTCTTGATGGCCTCGGCGTGGCGCTCGAGGAGTCCGATGAGATCACAAGCGACCTGCGCTCGGCAGCCATCTCCGCTGCAGACAAGGCGTTGCTGAATGAAGTTCGCAAGTTGAATTGTGCCCGGCCCGAAAACCGAGACCGCTTCCAGGCCGGGGCCCTCGAAAGCCACGGATTTACCAAGCCGCAAATTATCGAGGCTATCGTCGTAGCGGCTTTTGCCAATTTTCTCAATACTTTGCAGTTTGGCCTCGGAGTCCTCCCTGACTTCCCGGCAGCCCGAATTTTTACCCCAAAAGATTTGTATCTCTCAGCGGCCGACGTCCGTCCTACCTCAGACGAACTACTCGTCCCCGATCCCGATGCCGAACTTGTCCAGCAGGTACAAGGCGGGAACGTGGAGGTTTTTGAACAGCTCGTCCGCCGCCACTCAAGACGGGTGTTTGGAACTTTGAGTGGAATTCTCGGGAACCTGGACGACGCCCGCGATGCCACCCAGGATGTGTTTTTGAAGGCGTTTGAAAACATTTCAAGCTTTGAAGGGCGGGCAAAGTTTTCTACCTGGCTGATCAGTATCGCCATCAACACCGGAACGGAGAAGCTGCGGCGACATAAGCGGCCCGAGCCCCTCGAAGAGGGTGAAGATGAGGACTTTCGTCCGCGGCAGGTTCAGAGGTGGGCGGATGATCCCGAGAAGATTTTCTCCGCCGCGCAAAGGAACGAATTGGTGCGCGAGGGCATTCTGCGGTTGCCGGAGAAGTATCGGGTAGCGCTTATTTTGCGGGATATCAACCAGCTATCGACGGAAGAAGCGGCGGCGGCGCTTGAACTCAGCGTGCCGGCGCTCAAGGCACGCGTGCTGCGCGGACGATTAATGCTGCGCGAAAGGCTGGCTCCTCATTTCATGCGCGAGCAGGAGCGCAATGATGCTTAGCTGCGCCGAGTTCCTTACCGAATTTGGAGAGTATCTGGAGGAATCGGGCGACCCCGAGTTGCGGGCGCGTCTGGAAGCGCATCTGCATGAGTGCAAAACCTGCCAGGTCATTCTCGACAGCACTCGCAAAACCATTCGTTTTGTTACGGAAAGCGATTCTTTTACCCTTCCCGACAATGCCGTCGAACCGATCGTCGGCCAGGTCATGGCTCGCATCCGCACTAAAAACACCCAGAGGACTGCTCAGGCCGCGGCTGAGGTCAGCCAGGCGGTCATCATGGGTGCGGCCCAGGGAATTATTCTTTATGACACTGACCTGCGCTATCAGCTGTTCAACCCGTTCATGGAGCGTTTGACGGGAAAGAGTGCGGACGAAGTCCTCGGACGCGTGGCAGCGGAAGTTTTTCCCCGACTGCGAACCAGCGGGATCGAAGATGCGCTGAAACGTGCGCTGGCCGGCGAAACCGTGGATGTTCGCGACTTCCTGGTGCCAAAACATTCATCGGGCGGCCGGGATGTGTGGGAGTCGGGCATCTTCGCTCCCCATCGCGCGGCGGATGGCACGATCATCGGTGTGGTGGGCCTGGTGCGCGACGTTACCGATCGTCACCTCGAAGAAGAGCGCTTCAAATCAATTGTGGTGGGCACCGCATCGGCCACCGGTAAAGACTTCTTTCCGACTCTTGTGCGCCACATGGCGACGGCGCTTCGCATGCGTTACGCCTTTATCACGGACTGTGCTGATCAGAAACGCGCCAAAGTTCTCGCCGTATGGACGGGTGACCGCTTCGGAGATCTCTTTGAATTCGACATTGCCGACACACCGTGCATGAAGGTGCTCAATGGCGAGGTCTGTCATTACAAGGAAGGACTGCAAGATCTGTTTCCCCTCGACACGGGATTAGTGGGGTGGGAAGCCGAGAGCTATCTTGGCGTGCCCATGCTCGACAGCGACGGCCGCGTGATGGGCCATATTGCCATCCTCGACGATAAGCCAATGGAGCGGGATCCCCACTCCATTGATCTGGTCAAGATTTTCGCCTCGAGGGCTGCGGCCGAACTGAAGCGGCAGAAAGCTGAAGTGGATTTGCAAGCAGCTCTGGTTCGCGTCCAGCGGCTCGAGCAGAGAAATCGCACCCTACTTGAGATTACGAACACCTTGATCACAAGCCTGAAGCGGGAAGAATTGCTGAGCGGGATCTGCCAGGTGTTAAGGGAGGTCGCGACTTTCGAGTTTGCCGGTTTGGCCATTTACGACGCGGAAGCGCACGATCTGCGCATCTTCGCTCTCGAAGGCAGTTTTCAACGCGACCAGCTTGCGGTTGGCCAATTGCTCGATTGCGAGGGAAAGCAGTCGGGACATCGCTGGGATTTCAGCTGTCCGGTGCTGCGCAGCGATCTGGAGTCGGAAAAGTGGTATTCCTTCGAACACGGCCTGCACGCCGCCGGCATTCGCTCGCAGTGCGCAGTCCCTCTGGTGGTGCGGGGGAGCGCGATCGGAGTAATGGGTTTCGGCAGCAAGAATCTGGGCGCCTATTCCGCCGACGATCTCTCATTCTTTCAGGAAGTGGCCAACCAGATTGCGATGTCGGTCGCAAATATGCAGGCCTACGAAGAGATTGCGGCACTTAAGGCGCGGCTGCAGGCGGAGAACGTTTACTTGCAGGAAGAAATCAGCAAAGAGCACAATTTCCAGGAGATTGTCGGCAACAGCCGCGCGCTGGTGGACGTTCTGCGCAATGTCGAAACTGTAGCGCCCACCGACTCGACTGTCCTCATCATGGGCGAGACCGGTTGCGGTAAAGAGCTGATTGCCCGCGCCATCCACAGCCGCAGTGGACGAAAAAATCGCCCCCTGGTGAAGCTGAACTGCGGCGCCATTCCGACCGGCCTGGTAGAAAGCGAACTCTTTGGCCACCTGAAAGGAGCGTTCACCGGAGCCCTCGAACGCCGGGTAGGACGGTTCGAACTGGCGGACGGCGGCACCCTGTTTCTCGACGAGATCAGCGAGTTGCCCCTGGAGACACAGGTCAAGTTGTTGCGGGTTCTGCAGGAGCACGAATTTGAACCGCTCGGCAGCAGCCGGACGATTCGCGTCAACGTTCGAATCATTGCGGCCAGCAATCGGGATCTGGACAAGGCCATCCACGAAGGCCGCTTCCGTGCTGATTTGTATTACCGGCTGAACGTTCTGCCCATCGTGCTGCCTCCATTGCGCCAGCGCCGGGCGGACATTCCACTGCTGACTTCATTCTTTGTTGAGCGCTACTCGCGCCAACTCGGCAAACCGATCATGGGTGTGGCTTCGGACACCATGGAGATTCTCGGCAACTACGATTGGCCGGGAAATATCCGGGAGTTGCAGAATGTAATCGAGCGGGCCGTGGTTCTTTCGCGCGGCTCGGTCCTGCGATTGGGACGCGACTTGCTCCCGCTGTCCGCCGAGGCGGCGATGGAAGATGATAGCGTAGTCACAGCCGGCGGGAAGTCTTCGAATGGCGAATCTCGATCGCTCGAGCAAGTAGAAAAGCGGCACATTCTCGAGGTCCTGAGACAGACCGAGTGGGTCATCGAAGGCGAGAGCGGCGCAGCTGAAATCCTTGATCTTCACCCCAATACCCTGCGAAGCCGCATGAAGAAGTTGGGACTGAACCGAACCTTATTGAAGACATCCCCCTTTTCCCAACCTTCCTGAGATTGCGAATTCCTCTTTACGGGCAACCGTCCCGCGGTAGGCACACGAAGATCTCGCCTTCCACGTTTCCCCTCCTGATTCCGTTTTTCACACCGGGCTTCCTTCCACGATATTTCGTGGCCACGAGAGTGGGGGCCCTCAAACCACGAACCGTCGTGGCTGCAGAGACGGTCGCGCCCCGATCTGAATCGCTAAGTCACTCTGCTTCAGTCACATAACTTTGCTCCGCTCCCCCGCGAGATTGGTACGGCGAGTGCCTTAGGAATGGTGTCTTCGGAGGAACACAAGCAGTGCTCAAGATCTCAGTAACGAATCAGTCGAGCCGGACCACGAACTTTCAGCTGGAGGGCAAGCTTGTCGGCCCCTGGGTCGAAGAACTTCGACGCCTGAGCGATGCCGCCCTGGTGAGCAGCGAAGCGGTAAGCCTGGATCTCGAAAAAGTGTGGTTCGTGGATTCGCAGGGGATCGCCCTGCTGAAAGATTTGGCGAAAAAACGGGTCGCCCAGGTCAATTGTTCGCAATTTATCAGTCAGCAACTGAAGGAGAGAGCGTATGACGAGCGCAATGGCTGAAAGCATGATGTTGCAGAGCGGCACGATCTCCGCGGACGGCAGAGTGCCCGCACCCCAGATGCAGGGGAATGTGTTTGAGCAGGCTCTGATCCGGCGGGTACAGTCCGGTGATGCCGAAGCCTTCTATCAATTGGTTCGGCCGTACGAACGCGCTGTGTTCCTTTCCGCGGTCGCGATCGTGAAAAATGACGCAGATGCCGAAGAAGTGGCTCAGGAGGCGATCCTGAAAGCGTTCAAGGCGCTGGGGCGGTTTCGCCAGGAGGCCAAGTTCAGCACGTGGCTCATTCAGATCGCGATCAATGAAGCAAAAATGCGGCTACGCAAAGACCGGCGGCACCTGTACGAGTCCATTGACCAGGGACAACACAATGACGACGGCGATTACATCCCAAAGGATTTCGCGGACTGGCGGGAAATCCCCTCGCAGGCTTTGGAGCGGCGTGAGCTTCGGGATGCGCTGACCACGGCCCTGAAGTCCCTGCCCGAAAAATACCGCGAGATACTCATCCTGCGCGATGTAAACCACCTCAGCATCACGGAAACCGCGCAGATTCTGAGTCTCTCAGAAGCGAATGTCAAGACCAGGCTCTCTCGAGCCCGTCTTCAGATGCGCGATGCTTTAGCTTCAGGCTTCAGCGAGTTGTGCAGCGGCAGGAGTCGCGAAACGGTACCGGCGTCCTGAAGTGCTAGAAGCACTCGCGGGAATCGACATTACCCGTCCGGTATGCGCCACGAGCAGTGTAGGGACTCGTGGTTGGCTCAATACCGAGACCAGCCACGTCAACAGTCTCAATCCAAAAAGGATGCAGGCGGTACCTGACACGATAAGTAATCGCGGCCCGCTGAGAAGGGCTTGATTCCAACAGTTCCTTCAAGTTGCGTGAGTAGAAAACGTCAAAGCACTCAATCTGACCCGACCTTCTCACCATCACCACCTTGGGTCGGCCCTGTCCATCGACTCGGGGCAGACTGCTGGCAGGTTGATAACTGTCGTCCGGGAAATATGACAGCCAGAAGGTCTCGGTTTTTGTGTAGTACCCAAAGAGAACTATACAGACGACAGCGGTTCCAATCAGAGCCGTAATGAAACAGACACGCTTACACTTCGCCATTGGCCGCCACCGACTTGCGCCCAGTTTACATGACCAACTGTCGTAAGCAGGCAACTACACTCATTGACGCCCCGAGGGGCCGGCTGTAGTTGGTGTAATCGCGATGTTACAGGAGTAACCTGCGGAAAATACCGAGGCCATCAGTCTGCCCGTTACCCGAGAACACCGACTGCAGTGACTTTCGACCGCCCACACCACAGTGTGAGAATGTCAACGACTGCGGCAGCTGGGACGAGCTTTGCCAGCGCGGCAAAGGAGGGTAAGTGAAATCCAAGGTTCTTATTACTGCAATGCTATTTACGTGTTTGGCTCAGGCGAAAGAGCCGAAAGTGCACCAGAGCGGTACCCTGTTGCAAATGGACTCTGCCGAGTGCGGGGTGGACGAGAACAGTGGCAAGAGCGTTATGGGGGAACTTGTCGGCACCGACTCGGCACACAAGAAAACGCACGCCTTGCTGTGTCAGGAATACCTTCTGCAGAGCGAGACCGTAATCTACCGCATTCGTCCGCGGGACGAGAAGCATCCTGTGCTGTTGCCGGTGGGGCAAAAGGCCCAATTCCGCATTCAGAAGGACAAGATGCTGCTGCTGGTAGAAGACGTGGACAGCAAGGAGCGGGAATACAGCGTAGTTTCCATGACGCCGCGCCACGACAAATAGCTCTACGAAACCCGCCCCGCGAAAGAACACTTTTTCTTGCCGGGCGTTCCCAACGCCCGGCTTTTTGTGCCCCGACTCCAGTTCAGTCCGAGTCGAGTCCGAGGTGTCTCGAAAGAACGCCAAAACTCCGGCATCGTCTCCACCGGTCTGAGAGGCATAACTGACTGCGGCGCGATGGGATTGAAGTTGGTGGGCCCTCCAGGATTTGAACCTGGGACCAATGGATTATGAGTCCACTGCTCTAACCGCTGAGCTAAGGGCCCAATTAACAGTTACACGAAGAACAGAGCACAGCCGATGAAGTACGCAACAGTTTTGGGCAGCAACATCGAGTCGCCGCTCAATGACTGCCACCGCAGCGAACAGCAACCAAATCAACGACTAAAGTCGAGGTGGCAGTCGGGTTCCTCGTCCAAATAGGTTGTGTTCGAAATAAAAGGTTCTTGTGCAGCACGATACCGTGCAATCAGTTGCGGACTGAGGAATACGAGACGATCGTGGCCGTTATTGGTTATCCAAAGAGGAAGCCAATCCTTCCCAAGGAACTTGGCCAGCGCCGCAATCTCCGTGGTAGTGTTGCTCACACTTTCAGTATAGCAAGCGACAAAGCAGGGCCCGCGAAAGCCGGTGCAACGTACACCGAAAATTACACCAAAACAACCCAATGCTGCGTTGAATGTCGTGGTGACCTAGGCCTATAATTCGGCTGCTTTTACTAGAAGGAGGCGTATGGCGGAAACACGGAAAGTCATCGATTGCCGGCGATTTCCTGCGGAGAAGCCCTGCTCAATCGCCATTTCGGGTAGCGAAGATGATGTGCTGGAACTCGCGGTGCTGCATGCCACCACTGTCCACGGACATGCTGACTCGCCTGAACTCCGGCAGCAGATTCGTTCCATGCTGGAAGACGACGCAGCAGCCAGCGAAGCGGCCTAGGACTGATTAGTGTAGGACCAGCCAGTGTGGGCGCGGGCGTCCCGACCGTGCAGGTTTCCGTGCTTTATCACGAGCACCCCTTGCACGAGCGCGACGCTCGTGCCCAAATTTCCATTCTTCTTAATCACGATTCTTTTTCAGGGTGAACTTGCAGCAGTGGGACGCGTGCGTCTAGGTTGGCTTCAATGTTTTCGAATACCGCTTCGGCGCGGGCCAGGGCCTCCTGAACATTGGCGCAGATATTTTCTCGTCCCACTATATCTTCGAACTCCGCCTGGTGAATTAATTGCGCGGGCTGTTCGCGCGCCCCGCACAGGATCAGGGTGCGCTTGGTGGCGTGCAGTTGTTTGGCGATTTCTTCCAGAGCGAATATCCCTGTGGCGTCGATCGCGGTCATGTTGCGCAGGCGGATAATCACGATCGGCGGAAGTTCGTGCATTTTCTCCGTCACCGCGGAAATCTTGTCGGTGGCCCCGAACAGAAATGGGCCGTGAATGCGAAAGATGGTCGCGTAGTAGGGGATTTCCTTGTCCTGCAGAATATGCAGCCGCCCGTCTTCGACATAGTCTCCGGTCACCTGCGACACCGTCGTGGTTTCGGTCACGCGAGCGATGAAAAGAAGTGCGGCCAGGATCATGCCGGCTTCGACGGCTACAGTAAGATCAGCGAAAACCGTAAGCCCGAAGGTGAGCAGCCACACGCTGATATCGGTTTTCGTCAGGCGCAGCAGTTGCGGAATCTCGCGCCACTCACCCATGTTGTAGGAGACCACCATCAGGATTCCAGCCAGCGCCGCCATGGGGATGTAGCTGGCCAGGGGCGCGGCAAACAGCAGAATGCACAACAAGGTAAGCGCATGAATCATGCCTGCCACTGGCGACTGCGCGCCGGCGCGGATGTTGGTGGCGGTGCGGGCGATGGCGCCGGTTGCCGGCAGCCCACCAAACATCGGCGAGAAAATGTTAGCGATCCCTTGCCCGATGAGCTCCACGTTGGGATTGTGGCGGTCATTACTCATACGGTCCGACACCACCGCCGACATCAGGGATTCGATAGCCCCGAGCATGGCCACCGTGAAAGCCGGTCCGAGCAGGCCATGCACCAGCCCCGCGTGCCATTGCGGCAAGGCAAAATGAGGCAGCCCCGCGGGTATGCCGCCAAATCGCGTGCCGATTGTTTCTACCGGCAACTTGAGTAGAAAGGTGACTGCCGTTGCGCCCAGCATGGCCACAATCGCTCCCGGAATGCGATTGGAGATCAGCCGGCACAGCACGATCGCCGCCACCGTCCCTGCAGCCAGTAAGGTGGCTGGCAGCGACCATGAGGGAGACGCCGCTGCCAGCGCCTTCATCCGCAACCAGAATTCGCTGGGAACCTTGGCCAGGTGCAGTCCGAAGAAATCTTTGATCTGCGTGCTGGCGATCAGGATCGCAATGCCATTGGTGAAGCCGATCACCACCGGCCGCGGAATAAACTTAACCGCCGTACCCATGCCGGTTGCGCCCAGGACCACAAGGATGGCTCCCGCCATCACGGTGCACATATAAAGACCGTCGATGCCGTGCGCCGCCACGATTCCGGCCACGACAACCACGAAGGCGCCGGTAGGGCCACCGATCTGGGTCTTCGATCCACCCAGCGCGGAGATCAGGAAGCCGGTAACGATGGCGCAGTAAATGCCTGCTTGCGGAGTGAGTCCAGAGGCAATGGCGAAAGCCATGGCCAACGGCAGAGCCACCAGCCCTACCGTGACTCCAGCGATGATGTCATGCAAAAATTTGTTGAGGTTGTATTCCCGCAGGCACAAGACCGACTTGGGCAGCCAACGGTCGTCCAGCTTTAGGGAAATAGCGGGCCACATATATACCGCATTATGACAGCGCCAGCTTCATCCGCGGAGTGATCAGTCCGGCACGAAAGGCATTATCTGATTCAATTCCAATCCAATGTGGGCGCGAGCGCCCCGCTCGTGCGGAGTCAGCAACGACCTTAGGGCGGACGAGTCGAAAGGCTGGACTATCATCAGCTGAACTATCTTCAGGTGAGGCGTTTTTAAAAGACTGCTACCGCAGGTCAGCGAAGAGCCGGGCGCTGCCGCGCGGGCGGGGGCGCCCGCGTCACAGAATCTGGTTAGATTTCCGGGGTCAGGGCTCTCGCGGCCAGTTCCTGGGTGGCTTTCAGGCGGGCTACGGTGCGCTCTTTCCCTAGCGCCGTCATTACCGCGAACAGGCTGGGAGCGACTCCTTGTCCGGTCAGCACTACGCGAGCGCCGTTGATCAGGGCGCCGGCTTTCATTTCCTTTTCGGCAGCAAAGTCGCGCAGCAGCTTTTCGGTCTCAGCTTCGGTGAAGCTGTCTTCGGAGGCGGCGTAGCGCTCGCCTAATTCCACCAGCAGCTGGCGGACGCGTTCATCGTGCAGGAATTTCTCTACCGCCGCGGGATCGGGCTGGAAGGTGTCAGTGAACAAGGCGCGGAACGATGTGGCAAAGTCCTTGAGGCTGCGGGCGCGCGGCTTGAGCAGGTTGATAGTCGCAAGCAGCCAGTCGCGGTCACTGTGGGCAGGCTCGAGGCCAGCCTTGTTCCATTCTTCCTGGATCAACGGCAGCAATTTTTCCGCCGGGTAAGCGCGAATGTATTCAGTGTTGAACCAGTCCAGCTTGGCGCGGTCAAAGACGGCGTTGGAGTGCGATATGCCATCGAGATCGAAGCGGCGGATCAGCTCCTGATCGCCCAGAATTTCCGTCGCGGCTTCCCCGGATGCGGCTTCTGGCGGGGTCCATCCCAGCAGGGCCAGAAAATTACGGAAGGCTTCGGGCACGATACCTTCGTCGCGATAGGCGATCACGCTGGTGGCTCCGTGGCGTTTGCTGAGGCGAGTCTTGTCCGGCCCGAGAATCAGGGGCACATGGGCGAACACCGGCAAACGGGCGCCCAGCGCCTGATACAGCAGAACCTGTTTGGGCGTGTTGGAGATGTGATCGGCGCCGCGGATGATGTGGGTGATGCGCATGTCCACGTCGTCGGTAACCACGCTCAGGTGGTACGTAGGACCACTGTCGGAGCGCAGCAGCACGAAATCTTCCAGTTCGGTATTGGCAAATTCGACCCGGCCGAAGACGGCGTCATCGAAAAACGTGGTGCCGGACGTGGGCACTGCGAAGCGGACTGCCGCGGCCTCTCCGGCGGCGCGGCGGCGGGCGCCTTCCTCGCGGGAAATGTTGCGGCAGAGGCCTTCATAGCGGGGTGGACGGCCCTGGGCCGTGGCGGCGGCGCGCCGCCGTTCCAACTCTTCCCGGCTGCAAAAACAGTAGTAGGCGTGGCCCGAGGCAACCAGTTTGGCTGCGTTCTCGCGATACATGTCCATGCGCTGGGTCTGATGGTAGGGGCCTTCGTCCCAGTCGAGGCCGAGCCATCGCAGGCCGTGCAGAATGCCTTCGACCATGGTCGCCGTGGAACGTTCCAGGTCGGTGTCTTCGATTCGCAGGACGAAGGTGCCGCCGTAGTGACGGGCAAAAAGCCAGTTGAACAGGGCGGTGCGGGCTCCTCCAACATGCAGGTAGCCGGTGGGCGAGGGCGCGAAGCGGACCCGTGGCAGCGAACTGTTGGAGGAGGACATTGCTAGACGTTACTAAAGGACGTGTACCGATGGTACGGGCTGAGGAAATCGAGCGTCAAGCTGTTCCACAGCGCGATTGCTGCGCAAGTAACTCATCCAACGCATGAAACGCCGCTCTGCTGGCGGTTTTCGCGCTTCCTACAAGACTATTGTCTTGCCCGAACCGGTGTGAAACCATTGTCAGTTAGAAACTGCTTACCGTACTGGCTGAATCAGCAGTTTTCGCGCCATGAACAGCGTCACAATGAGTATGGTCGTCGTTCCTGCTTTGGTCGCGCTGCTGCTGTTCCTCGTCTTCAGCTATCTCTACGAGCAGACCCGGCAAGATTACTTTCGGGCGTGGCAATTGGGCTGGGGAGCCTACACGCTGCATTACATCCTCGACGCCTGGAGCGTTTTCCGTACACCCTCCGCCGTAATCTCGCTACTGGCCTCGCTGCTGCTGGTAGCGATGGCGCTTTGCATTTTCATCTCAACCCGCCTGATGCGGGAAAGATTCCGGCTGCGCTGGTATGACGTGGCGGTTGGCGCCGCGGGAGCCGGGCTGAGCCTGTGGAACCTGAAACAGCACATGGTGGGAAGGGTCTTTCATCCGGAATTGCCCTCGCCGCCGCACTTTCGCCTGGAAGTGGGAGTGGCGCTGGTGCTGCTCTACTGTTCTTTTTATTTTTATCGCTACGCCCATCGCAAAAATTCTCTTGCCTTCACCCTGCTGGCAATGTCACTGGCCTTGTGGTCGGTTCTGATGCTCTTTGGACAATTCAGCAATTCGTATGTGCAGCTCTTCGACCTGCTGGGGCCGATTCCGCAATTGTCGCTGGGCATTGCCATGGTCATGGTGCTGGCGGAGAACGAGCGCAATGCGGTGCAGGAAAACGCCCTGGCATTTTCTACCCTGGGCGTGGATCCGACGCGGCTGCTGTCGGCCGACGATCTGATTCCCAGCATGCAAAGCATTCTGGACCGTCTGGTCGCGCCTCTGCCGGCGGGCGGAGCTGTCATCTGCATTTCCGAGCGCTGGCGCGCCGTGTTGCCTTCGGTGCAGCGTAATTTTTCGCCGGACTTCATCGGCAAGCTGGAAAAAAGTGGCGCCGGAGAGTACGTCTGCGAACTGGCTTACCGGCGCGGTGGATTTGTCAGCTTCCGCAATGTGCCGGAAATGCCCGAACCGCTGCCGGTATTTCCCGGCGGCCGCTTCACCCAATTTCGCCAGGTGCTGACCGAAGAGCGCATCTACAACGTGACCGCGGTCAGCCTGCAGACCCGTGAACACAACTTCGGGGTGATTTTGTTCCCCCACGCGGCTCGGCGGATGTTCGGCACTTCCAACCTGCGACTGCTCATCGGGCTGGCGTTGCAGATTGGCCTAACCCTGGAAAATTACGTGGTGATGCACGATGCGCAGCGCCGGACCAAAGAGTTCGCGTTGCTGACTGAGATCGGGCAAGCCATCAGCTCACGCCTGGATCAGGACGAGATTCTGCACACCGTGAAGAAGGAGCTGGGCCAGATCTTCGACACCAGCGATTTCTACATCGCCTTCCAGGAAGGCGACGAGATCAGCTTTGAACTGGAAGTGGAAAAAGGCGAGACCTTACCGAAACGTTCGCGCAAGGTGTCCAACGGCTTGAGCGAATACATGATTCGCAGCGGCCAGCCGCTCTTGATCCGCGCCGAACTGGAGAAGACGCGGGAGCGGTTGGGAGTCACCTTCGTGCCGCCGCGTCCCGCCAAGTGCTTCTGCGGCGCGCCTATCCTGCTGGGAGGGAAGCCGGCGGGAGTGATGGCGGCGATGAACACCGAACGCGAATATGTTTTTGAGCAGCGCGACCTGGAGGTGATGCAAACCGCCGCCGGACAGGTTTCCGTCGCCGTCGAGAACGCCCGGCTGTTTGCCGAGGAGCAGCGGCGCTCACGCCAGTTCGCCTTCCTGAACAATATTTCCAAGACCGCAATTTCCAGCGAGGATTCGGAGCAGATGCTGGCCGACATCGTCGGCCACATCCAGAAAAATTTCAGCTTTGACCATATCGGCATCGGCATTCTCGACTATGTAACCAAGGACATCGAGATCAAGGCCGAAGCCGGCATTACCGCCCAGGCATTAGGCATGCGCATCCCGCTGGGCGTCGGCATTCTTGGCCGCGTCGCCCGCAGCGGAGAAGCTGCCCTGGTACAGACTACCGGCGATGGACAACTGCACGGGGTGCTTCAGGGATCGCGTTCCGTGCTGTGCATTCCGATCGCCTACGGCGAAAGCCTGCTGGGCGTGCTCAACGTGGAGAGCCAGAAAGAGGACGCCTTCACCCCGCAGGACCGGCTCATCATGAACACCCTTGCCGACCTGCTGGCCACGGCCTTGCACAACGCATTCGTGTTCCAGAAACTGCAGCAGCAGTCCATCACTGACGGGTTGACCGGCATCAAGACGCGGCGATTCTTCTTTGAGGCGCTGGGTTCCGAGTTAAAGCGTGCTTCGCGTTCCGGACGCCCCATCTCGGTCGTGCTGATGGATCTCGACAAATTCAAGGCGGTGAACGATACCAAGGGCCATCTGGAGGGAGACCTGGTACTTGGCCGGGTTGCTCGGTTGTTGGAACAGCGCTGCCGCCAGTCCAATGTGGTAGCGCGCTACGGCGGCGACGAATTCATCATTCTCATGCCGGAAACCGGCGTCGAGCAGGCGCAGATCCTGGCTGAACGGTTGCGGCTCTGGATCTCCCAGGACGCGGCGCTCAAGGAGCACCATATTACCGGCAGCTTCGGGGTGGGAAGTTTTCCGGTGCACGGGTTCTCCATGGAAGACATCGTTCGCGTCGCCGATGCCGGCATGTACGTTTCCAAGCACGCCGGCGGCGACCGCGTATCCACGGTCGACGAACTCTCGGGCGGCGAAACCGCGGCGGTGCGCCGGCAAATGATTTCGGGATATATCGAAGGTTTCCTGCAACGTGAGCACACCGGCCCGGAACATGTGGCGGAATTGATTTCCACGCTCAAGAAGATGGTGGGCGAAGGCGACCGCAACGCCCTGGTGCTGCGCGAGGCCATCGAGACTCTGACCGGCGCTGCCGAGTCGCGCGAACTGAACAGCTCAGGCCATGGTGAGATGGTGGCTCGTTACAGCGAAATCATCGCGCGCTCGCTGAGCCTGCCTCCGGAAGAAGTCGACGACCTGGCTTTTGCGGCCCGGGTGCACGACGTGGGCAAGATTTTCGTCCCCGAAGGAATCCTCAATAAACCGGGTCCGTTGACGGAAGCCGAATTTTACGTGCTCAAGATGCATGCCCAGGTCGGCGGAGACATCGTGGCGACGCTGCCGGACAGCAGGAAGCTGCAGGAGGCGGTGCATCACCACCACGAGTCGTTCGATGGCGTGGGTTATCCTGATGGCTTGCGGGGAGACAAGATTCCGCTTTGGGCGCGCATCCTGTCTATCACCGACGCCTACGTGAACATGACCAGTGAGCGCTCGTTCGCGGCGGCAAAGACCAGCGAGCAGGCGCTGGCCGAACTGGAAAAGATGAGCGGAACGCGTTATGACGGCATGCTGGTACGCATTCTGATTCGCGAACTTAAGACTGAAAGAGCCTCAAGCTGGGGAAGCTGACGGTTATATGTGGGGCGGGCACTCCTGTCCGCCGCTTTTGACCCTGGTAGTTCCGGACCTCCGACCGCAGCTCAAAATCAACGGCGAAATCAAATTCAAATTCAAAATCGGCGGAAAGGAGTGTCCGCCCCACATACACGGTGCTTGCCAATTTCTGACTGAAACTTCACACTATCTCTGCATGCCTATCCCTCTTTCTCTCACTGGCAAGGTTGCTCTGATTACTGGCGGCTCACGCGGCATCGGTGCGGCTACGGTGCGGCTGTTTGTGGCGGCGGGCGCCCGGGTGCTGTTCAACTACGAAAAGTCCAAAGCTCCGGCCGAACAACTGGTCAAAGAACTGGGCCAGGAAAACTGCGCGGCGGTCGCGTGTAATCTTTCCGGTACCGAGACCGCCCACGAATTGGTTTCAGCCGCCGTAAAGCGCTTCGGGCGGCTGGACATTCTGGTGGCCAATCATGGAGTCTGGCCACCCCAGG
Source organism: Terriglobales bacterium (assembly GCA_036265205.1). Classification (GTDB taxonomy): domain Bacteria; phylum Acidobacteriota; class Terriglobia; order Terriglobales; family Acidobacteriaceae; genus JAIQFF01. The sequence continues at coordinate 126,572 of DATAPL010000002.1, read as the reverse complement.
ACGCGCCCATCGAAAAGATGTCCGACGCGCAATGGCATAGCACCATTGCGATCAATCTCGACAGCGTGTTTGCCTTGATCAAGCACTCCGTTGCCCAGATGAAGAAGCAGGGCAAAACCGGCTCGGCCGCTGGACACATCGTGCTGGTCAGTTCCACTGCCGGACAGCGCGGCGAAGCCTTTCACTGCGACTACGCCGCCACCAAGGGCGCTCTCATCAGTATGGTTAAAGGGCTTTCCACCGAACTGGCGCGGGATGCGATTTATGTAAACTCGGTGGCGCCGGGATGGGTGGACACCGATATGTCGGCGTCGGCGCTTAGCGATGCCGCCACCAGTAAACGCATCTTCGCCGCCATCCCGCTGGGACGGGTCGCAACCCCGCAGGAGATTGCCGGGCCCATACTTTTCCTATGCTCGGAATATTCCGGCTTCATTACCGGCGAAGTATTCAATGTAAACGGCGGCGCGGTTCTGATCGGCTGAATGTGGGCGCAACCGTCCTCTCGCGCTGGAGCGGCCCGAGCTCAGGGCCGTTTGACCGGGAGCACGAGCGGGACGCTCGCGCCTACATTGCGCATCTAACTTCATTGAAACGACCATGAAGATCTTTTTATCGCGCCTGCTATCGATCCTGATTCTTGCAAGTCTCGCCGCTGCACAAAGTGAAACCGCACCGCCATCCCAGTCCATCCCGGTGGATCAGGAAAATGTGCGCAAGGCCAAAGCGGTGCTGGACCAGACGATCCAGGCCCTGGGCGGACAGGCCTACCTGAATATCCAGGACATCACCCAGGAAGGCCGCACCTACAGCTTTTATCACGGCCGTCCCAACAGTCTTGGCATCGTGTTCTGGCGCTTCTACAAGTTTCCTGACAAGGACCGCATCGAACTCACCAAGCAGCGCGACGTGGTTTATATCTACAACGGCGATAAGGGATATGAAGTCACCTACAAAGGCACGCGCCCTGAGGAGGCCAAAGACCTGGCCGATTACCTGCGCCGGCGGCATTTCTCGCTCGACTGGGTGCTGCGGAAATGGCTGCTGGAGCCGGGCGTAGCCTTGTTTTACGAGGGCCAAACCGTGACCGAGGGCAAGCCGGTCGAGCAAGTCACGGTGATGAATACCCATAACGAAGGCGTGACTTTGTACCTGAGCAGTGATGATCACCTGCCGGTGAAAAAGACCTTTTCCTGGCGCGATCCCACCGACCAGCAGCGCAACGTGGAAGACGAGGTCTACGACAATTACCGCATGGTGCAGGGCATTCCAACTCCGTATACCGTCACTCGGTACTACAACGGCGATATGTCCAATCAGCGCTTCACAACCTCGGTCAGTTACAACCAGGGCATCAGCGACTCTCAGTTTGTCGCCGCGGCGGGCCTGGGACCAAAAAAGCACTGACCGGTTCCCGAGAGTCCTTGTTTTCTCCAAACCGAGAGAACCGAGGAAGTATCACTTTGGTTCCTGGTCCAGATCACCAATCGCCTACAAATATCAATAAATCAATGATATACATCTACAAAAGCGGTCAGCAACCGGGTCGTTTCCCGGCGTAGTGTGGCAAATTAGCCACAGTCGTACCAGCGGCAGACGGGATAAATTCGTCATCAAACAGTACAGTCATCCGACTTGATACACGAACAGACAATCCGGACTGCGGTGGAATGCCACGGCGTGGGACTTCACAGCGGAGCGCCCGTGACCCTGCGGATCCTGCCGGCCCCGGCGGGATCGGGAGTCGTGTTCCGGCGCACCGACCTCGACAGCTTTGAGCTGGAAGCGGTAAGCAGGAATGTGGCGCGGGTGAGCTATGCCACCAGTTTGATGAAGAAGGGTGTGTTCATTTCCACCACCGAACATCTGCTCTCCGCCCTGATCGGTTGCGGCATCGACAATGCCATCATCGAGCTCGACAATCTGGAGCTGCCCATCCTGGATGGCAGCGCCTTACCCTTTGTCGAGGCCATCCACAAGGTGGGGATCCGCAAGCAGCGGCGTCCGCGCACTTATTTACGCATTCGTCGCGAACTGGAAGTTCGGGAAGGCGACAAATTCATCGCCGTCTATCCGGCTGAGACTTATTCGGTCTCCTATGCCATCAACTTCCCCCATCCTTTGATTGGAAAAGAAACTTTCCGGGTGGATCTTTCGGACGAAAATTACCTGACCGAAATCGCCGCGGCGCGGACCTTCGGTTTTCTGCACGAGGCCGACGCCATGCGGCAACAAGGGCTGATTCGCGGGGCGTCGCAGGAAAATGCCATCGTGCTGACGCGCGAGGGATTGATGAATCCACCGCTGCGCTTTCCCGATGAATTCGTGCGCCACAAAGTTCTGGACCTGATTGGCGACCTGGCCCTGCTGGGCAAGCAAATTCTGGGCAACGTCGTTGCCGACCGCGCGGGACATGCCATGCATACCGCCCTGGTGTCGCGCATCCTGCGCGACCGAACTCTGTGGGAAGAGACGACCGTAGAAGAAGAATCAGAAGCGGTCATACCCCTGCTGCCAGTAGCGGCCCAATCCGCAGTCTAGAAGTGTGGGTGCGGGCGTCCCGCCCGTGCGGAAGCGGCACTGGTTCGCTCTGGGTTTTCAGCAGGGTCTGCTGGCTAAAGCATCATTAAGTCAAAGTCAAAAGGTGGCGGACAGGAGTGTCCGCCCCACACAGACAGACAGGCCTGGTTAGTCCGCGGCTTGCGGAGTTGAGTCATTGGCATCCCAGTAAGAGCCTTCCTGCAGCAGTTTTTCCAGTTCGGCGCGGGCGTGGGCGGTTAGTTGGGCGGCATAATGCTTGGCGGACTGCTGACGCTCCGGGGTCAGCTCAGCGACCCGCACCGCCAGCAGCGGCGCGTCCTGCTCCAGCATGCGCACCAGACGTTGCGCGCGATCAATCCTGACGTGAATCGAAAGCATAAGGCATACACCTGAGGTGAATTTTTCTCTTCCAGCGTGATGGGCGAGGGAAAAATGCGCAAGTCTCAAGGCAGGTACGGAGGTTGCGAGGTGTGGCGGGTACCACGTTCGGGGCGGACGAGCCTGTCCCGGCTGAAATCGCGGGAGTGCGGACCAACTAAGCGGCTCAATGTTGAGTAATCCCACAAACTCCGGAGTCATCCTGAGGGACTTTTAGTCCCGAAGGACCTTGCGTGCATCGCCGCCTGCGGCTCAGGGTCCCCGGAGGATGCTTCGCAAGCTCAGCATGACTTTTCGCGGAATCGGTTTTAACTGGTACGTTTCTCGGGCTTTTCGATCTGTTCTGACAGCCAGCGCTCCAGTAGCGCGCGTGAATCCTTGGACAGATCGACGAAGCGCAGGCCGGCACGGCCCGATTCATCCATCCACGCCACTTGCACCTTCGGCTCCAGAGCAGTGGCGGCACCGGGCAACTTGAAGCTCACCGAAGCAAGGCCGCTGGCTGGCAATCGGCCACGAAAGAAGATGGCCAGGCCGCCTTCGCTGAGATTTGTCACGGTTGCCTTCAACTTCTGGCCTTCGCCAAACCCAAGGGTCGCCGGCAATTCCACGGGGTGACGAAAATAGCGGCGCTTTTCGTGAATCATGAAGTTGATGGCAGCACTGAGGCAGCGCTTTGCGTTCAAGGTGGAGACCGGCTTCTGCAAAACGAAATTTGCTCCCATCTGAAACGCTTGTTGTGTCGTAGTGCTTCCATTCACAATGGCAAAGGTCACCGAATTCCGGTTGCTGGCGGCTTTCCGCAAAGTGGCCAGCACGCCGACGCCTCCGTCGAGATCATCGCAATCCACCAGGATGGCATCGAACTTTTCGGTGCGAAGGATCTCCTGGCCGGAACTGATGCCGCTGCAAACTTCCACGTCGATCGACAATTTTTCCAGTGCTGGCTGGAGGACGCGAATCACCTCGGGATCACGGCTCAGCAGTAGTGACTCCAAAGCCATAGCATTCCGATGTTAGCTTTCGCCCCCGGCCCGCGAAAGTAACGAAAGTCGTTGCTGAATTGCACCATGCCAAATTGCACCATGGAAAGCTGGACAAGGCGCTTCGGGCAGGGCTTTCCCCCGAAGCCGCACTTTTTTCTGGAAAGCGGCTCCGGAAAGCCGGAAACTAAACTGACCGTGCACAAGATGGCTTATCTTTCGCTGGGCTCAAATATGGGCGACCGCATGGCGAACCTGAGAGAGGCGATCGCCCGGCTGGGCCGTCTGGGCCAGGTGGTCGCGATCTCATCTTTCTACGAAACGGAGCCAGTCGAGTTCGCCGCCCAGCCCTGGTTTTTGAATTGCGTGGTCCAGCTGGACACCGAAAAGATGCCGCGGCAACTGCTTCGTGGCGTCCTCGATATCGAGAGCAAGATGGGCCGGCGGCGCATATTGAAAAAGGGGCCGCGCCTTATTGACATCGATATTCTCTTGTTCGGAAGTTCAATCGTTTCGGTCAAAGGCTTGACCATCCCGCATGCGGCCATGCACACACGCCGCTTCGTGCTCGAACCGCTGGCGGAAATAGCTCCCGAAGCCCGCCACCCGGGCCTGAAGCGCACCGTGCGCGAATTGCGGGATGAACTGCCACCGGGACAAACCGTGCGGAAAACCGGCGTCGCCCCCCAGCCCGCGGCCGGGCAGCGGTGACTCACGGCTCAGGGAACAATGATGCTGCTGGCTGCTTCGGGCGTTTCAATCCCGCCCGGCTTCTCCGGAAACTGAGCCAGCAGGAAGTCGATAAAGGCGCGAGACTTCGGCCGGCCTGAGGTGCGGCCGTGCGCCATTCGCACTAGGAAGACGAGGGCGCGCAGCACTTCCGAGTCTCGCAGTTGCACGTATCCCACATGCTTCTGCTCAGCCTCGCGGTATTCCTTGAGCATATTCTGCACTTCTACCGCCACTGCGTGCTGCGCCGTACTGGCGATGGGCATTTCGTAATGCAAGCCTGAATTGACCAGCGTCTCCCAGGTTTTTGCCAGAGCAGCGACGGCGGCAATCAGATCCGAATCCTTCAAACTCCGGTCTGCGCGCACGCGTTTGGCCAGAGCGTAAGTAAGTCCCATGATCAGGTGTTCGTGGCGGTAGAGAAACTCGTCGCCAATCTCGACTTGCAGAAAGATGTCGGCCGGGTTCACGTCGGACATGCCTCGCGGCTTTTCATGTTCGCGGGCCTGCTGCAGGTAAACGCAGTCGCTGGGACAATCAAGCGTCACCTCGCGCTGCTCGCCACAGCATTGCGGACAAATGCGGCCGTGGATGGCCGGGCAGAAGCGCTTCTCCTTGCGCTTTTCGCAAATCGCACAACTCACAGCTGATCGCCTCCGAAAACATTATGACACTAGCGCGGCACCTGGTGAGGCGAACCAGCAGAGCTGCAGCGGGCCTGGTTTGTCCTCGGGCAAGTCGGTCGCCGCATGCGGCAGCTCGGTCCACCAAGGCCAGTTCGAGGTGGGAAGCGCATCGGATTTTGCCGCACAGATGGGCCATTTTGGAACTTGCGGCTCCGAATCATGGCTATTTTTGTGGACTTTTTGGCACCTCGCCCAGCAACATCCGCATAAAATGCGGCTCGGACGCTACTTTTCCACAGTACGCTGGTATAAGATAGCCGACACCGCTGGAAAATCTTAGTTTAATTTAAGAGGAGGTTTCATGGCTTCAGGCATGACCAAGACTCAACTCGTCCGCCATCTGGCCGAGAAAATTGAGACCAATAACAAGACTGCGGCAGCATTTCTCGAACACCTTACCGACACCGCCGTCAAAGAAACCAAGAAAAACGGCATCTTCGTGATCCCGGGACTGGGACGGCTGGTAAAGGCGCACCGCAAGGCCCGCATGGGACGCAACCCGCAGACCGGGGAACCCATCCAGATCAAGGCCAAGACCGTGGTGAAGTTCCGCGTGGCAAAGGCCACCAAGGACGCAATCGCCCCCAAGAAGTAACTTTGCTTTACTCCTAGCGAAGGCCGGCTGAGAAGCCGGCCTTTGGCGTTTTACGACAAATACATAAATTGCGAGGCCAGCCGCGCAGTCGAAGGACCCCTATAGCTAAGCCGCAACGTATGCGAGAGGGATTCCCTGGTTTTTGACACCTACGCCGCACCCACCCGATAATCCAACACGTGCCTGATCCGCCTCCAGCCAGCAATTCAGCACGCTCTGCCGTCTTCCGGCGATCGTTCCAAAAACATTTTCCAGCAGCGGTCCGCGGTGAAGGCGTGTACGTGTGGGACGCCGCCGGTAAACGCTATCTGGATTTTTCCGGATCCGCGGCCGTAAACCTCATCGGGCACGGCGTGCAGGAAATTTCCGCCGCCATGGCGGAACAGGCAAGCCAACTGGAGTTCGTTCACACCAGCCAGTTCACTACCCCGATCGCCGAAGCCTATGCGAAGGAATTATTAGAGTTTGCCGGCGCGAATTTCCGCGGCGGCGCAGTGTATTTCACCTGTGGCGGTTCGGAGTCGGTTGAAACTGCGCTCAAGATGGCGCGGCAATATCAGGTAGAAATCGGAGAGGGCAAACGTTTCCAGGTATTGAGCCGAGCGCAAAGCTATCACGGCTCGACCCTCGGGGCGCTCTCCGTTTCCGGCAACAAGCGCCGGCGGGAAATCTATCTGCCGATGGCGCGAGAGTTCGCTCACGTCGGCTTGCCATATTGCTATCGCTGCAACTATGACTGCGCGGACGGCTGCCGCAACTGCGGACAGGAATACGCAGCCGAACTGGAGAAAGCTATCGCAGCGACGAATGGCGAAGCCGCCGCTTTCATTTTTGAGCCCATCAGCGGAGCAACATTGGGCGCGGTGGTTCCCCCGCCCGGCTACCTGCAGAAGATTGCCGAGGTGTGCCGGCGCCAGGGCGTCCTGCTGATCGCCGATGAAGTCATGACCGGCATGGGCCGGACGGGAAGGAATTTCGCCGTCGATCACTGGCAGGTCGCGCCTGACATTCTGATCGCGGCCAAGGGGCTTTCCAGCGGCTACGCTCCGCTGGGCGCAGTCATGGCGACCAAACGAGTCGTGGACGCATTTGCTTCGGGATCTTTTTTGCACGGTTTTACCTACAACGCTCATCCCATTTCACTGGCGGCCGGACACGCCGTGCTGGGCTATTTGCAACGGCAAAAGCTGGCGCAGGCCGCCGATTCCGGCAATACCGGAACGGTCGCGGCCAAACTGGCGGACTCGCTTTCGTCCCTGCTGGATTTGCCGGCGGTTGGGGAGGTGCGCGGCCTGGGATTGCTGCGCGGCGTGGAATTCGTCGCCGACAAGACCACCAAGCGGCCCTTCGATCCGCAGGCGAACTTTGCCGGACGAGTGGCAGCGGCGGCGCTTCAGCGCGGCCTTCTGGTTTATCCCATTCAAGGGTGCGTGGACGGAATCTCCGGTGACCACCTGCTGGTTGCCCCTCCAGCGGTCATCACCGCCCAGCAAATCGATTGGGCGGTGGAACAACTGGCGGCATCGATCCAGGAAGCCGCAGCCCCGATGTAGGCGCGAGCGTCCCGCGCGCGTGCTGCACCCGATCGCAAAAAAGCGTGAGCACTTTGACACTCAGAAGTAGCTAAGCCAGGCATCACCGCGACGCTGTTTCAAGCCGGCGAACCAGCGGCACAACGGATAGAGCGCGACCACTACCGAAATCCAGATCAAGTAGATAACCGGCAAAGAGTATCCCCATCCGGGTGGCGAGGTGATCGGAAATCGGTCGAGACTGGGCGATTCGAACATCCAGTGCGCCTGCCCGTAGCGCGCGAAACACACGGCGACCGCCAGCAGATGAATGAGCGGGAAGTGCAGCAGGTAATAAAACATCGGGACTCTTCCGAGAATCACCGCCGGCCGCAGGAATCGCGGGGTGCCTGCGTCTACCGCCCGGAGAAAAAGCAGCGCCGGACCGAGGGTCATCAGAAGAAACAGCAGGGATGGCGGATACTTGTTGGTGTTCAGAAATGACAGCACGGTGAAGGCCGCGGATTTCTGCGTGCTCCAGCGAACCGGATCGCCGTAAAGATTAATGCCGCGAAGAATCACGAAGGCGGCGGTCACTCCCAGTCCCGCGCGCAGCAGGAAGGTTCTGCGCCGCTCGGCGGTCCAGGCATAAATTTGTCCCAGGCTGTATCCCACAGCCGTCACTCCGACCCAGGGAATCAGGGTATAGGCGACAAAGACGGAGTGCCGCGGGGTTTCCACGATGAAATTAAGCGAGTGCAGGACAGTCCACACCGGGTTCGCCGACTGGATGCCGCCGAGCAAATTGTGTCCCGCGATCAACACCACGCAGAACGCCGTGATCACCGATCTGGGCAGATGCACCAGCCCCGAAAGCACGATCATGGCCCACCCCAGCGCCCACAGCACATCCAGCAACGTCAGGCGGTAGTCGAAATTAAACTGCAATCCCAGGCAGCGGAACAGAGTAATCTCCAGAAAGATCAGCCACAGCCCCCGCGTAAAAAGAAATTTTGACAACTCACCTTTGGACTTCTTGCGAAGCGAGAGATATGCGCCCGTGCCGGTAAGCAAAAAGAAAACCGGCGCGCAAATATGTGTGATCCAGCGGGTGAAAAATAACGGGACCGTGGTCCGGGTGAGATCAGTGGGACTGAAGGCGGTTTGGCCAAAGAAGTCGCGGGTGTGATCGAGCGCCATCAGGATCATGATGACGCCGCGCACCACGTCAACCGATTCCAGGCGAAAGCGCTTGGGCGCGACGGCCGCCGCCACTTCGTGCACTGATCCAATCTGCGAACCTTGGGCCATCTCTCGCCTCAGCTGATCTTAGACGATGGCCGCCGTGACAAGTTAGAGTTACCTCCTTGGAAGCCCTCATTTTGCGTCTCGATCTTCCCATGTCTCGCAAACGCCGCGAGACATGGGGCACCCTCTGAACGTTGACCGTTTCCCGCGAGCGGCTGGCTCGGCGGTGACGCAGGCGAACCCGATCGAGAACCTTCAGGAGCAAATCACAGTAAGCGGGATTTCTGAAAAGCGGCCGGCGCCGGTAACAACTGAAAGGTAAAAAGTGTAGGGTCGTTACCGCCATAGAGCCGGTACAGGCCTTGGGTCATGCATCGAGGCTAAGAAAATTCTGGAGGAACTGTCTGTGACGGGTGAACAATTCGGGATGGCTACTCCCAGGTCTCGCAAAACCTGCGAGACCTGGGGCACTCGCCTGACGGCGAATGACTAACTTCTACCGGCTGGCTTTCCTCTCGTCCTTCTCCACCACGCCGTCCTTGATGTAGATCACGCGGTGCGCGTATTCGGCGATGTCGTGTTCGTGGGTGACGAGCACGATGGTGTTGCCGTCTGCTTGCAGTCGGTCGAACAGAGCCATGATTTCGTTTCCGGTCTGGGAGTCGAGGTTGCCGGTGGGTTCGTCGGCCAGGATGATCGACGGGCGGTTGACCAGCGCGCGCGCGATGGCGACTCTTTGGCGCTGGCCGCCGGACAGCTCGTTGGGCTTGTGCATCATGCGGGCTTCCATGCCCACCGATGCCAGCGCGCCTTTGGCGCGCTCCAGGCGTTCTTCGCCGGGGACGCCGGCGTAGATAAGCGGCAACTCGACGTTGTGCAGAGCGGTGGCGCGGGCCAGCAGGTTGAAAGTCTGGAAGACGAATCCGATCTCTTTATTCCGGATGCGCGCCAGTTCGTCGTCGTCCAGTTCGCTGACCAGTTGGTTATTGAGCCAGTAGTGGCCCTTGCTGGGCGTGTCCAGGCAGCCGATCAAATTCATCAGCGTGGATTTGCCCGAGCCCGACGGCCCCATGATGGCGACGTATTCATTGCGCTGGATGCGAATATTTACGCCGCGCAGGGCATGCACCTGCTGCTCCGAGCCCATGTCATAGGTCTTCCATAGGTCTTCGGTGCAGATCATGCACGATTCGGGAGGCGCCGACACGACGGGTTGCGCAATGTTGATGACTTCTGCGGTTGCCATTTTTCTCTCCTGGTCCTCTCGGGACACCTGCCCGCTCCGATCCGCTGGCTGCTTGTTGGACGCTTAACTCAGACAGTCGTTAGTCTTAGTCGCTGGTCGTTTGCCGTTCGCTTTTGGCTAACGACCAAGGACCACCGACCACCGGCTGAGCCCTAACTCTCATCTTCTTTCTTCTCCGGAGCCGTGTTATCTATTTTTACGCTCGCCCCCGGCCGCAGGGTACGCAGCACTTTGTAGCTTCCGGTAACGATCTCGTCACCTGCTTTGAGCCCTTTCAAGACTTCGATATCGGTAGTGCCGGTGATGCCAGTCTCCACGGGGAGAAACACGGCTTTGCGATCGCGGATAACAAACACGCCCTGGACTTCCTCTTTGTCGTCGCCCGTGCGGTTGGATGCGTTGTTTTGCGGAGCCGCGGCCTGGACGGCGTTACTCTCCGTGTTGCTGGCTTTCAACTCGCCGCGCGTCCGCACCGTCAGAGCCTGTATGGGAATAGTCAGGACCTGGGAGCGGGTGGCTGTGGTCACTTTGGCGGTAGCCGAAAGGCCGGGCCGCAGATTGTCGGGCGCCTCCTGTAGCGTGACCACCACTTTAAAGTCCTTGGCTTCCTGACTGGCCGAGGTCTGCTGTGACGTCGAGACGCCGGTAGAGCGGACAATTGCGTTGTCCCCAATCTCGGTGACCACCGCTCTGAAAGTCTTTTTAGGAATGGCATCAATGCTGACTTCCGCGGGCTGTCCCAGGCGTACGTTCACGATATCGGTCTCATCCACTCTGACTTCGGCGGTGATCACTGACATGTCGGCAAGCGTCATCAGCGTGCTGCCGGGTGAGTTCTGGATTCCGATCACCACAGTCTCTCCTTCGCGCACCGGCAGGTTGGTGATCATGCCGTCGTAAGGAGCGGCGTAGCTGGTTTTCTGCAGGACGTCGGTGGCGTGCGTCAGGTTGGCGGCGTTCTGCGAGATGTGGCGGTCGGCGGAATCTTTTTGCGCCTTGGCCTGGGCAACTCGCGCCTGGGCTTGCGCCAGCCCAGCCTGGGCGGTCTGCCAGGCGGCTTTCTGGCTGTCGTATTCCGACTTCGCGATCAGCGACTCTTTGTACAAACCCTGAGCGCGAGTCCAATCGAGCTGGGCGCGTTCGTAATCGGATTGGGCACGGTTCAGGTCAGCCATGGAAGTGTTCAGAGCGGCTTCAGCAGCCACCGCGTCGGTGCGGGCAGCCTCGAGGCCGGCCTGCGTAGCGTTGACATCGGCCGAGGACTGCACGTTTTCCAGTTGTGCCAGCAATTGGCCCTTCTTCACCCGGTCGCCTTCTTTCACGTAAAGCCGGGTGATCTTGCCGAACGCGTTGGCGCCGATGTTGACGTAAGTCTTCGGCTTGATCTCGCCCGACGCGCTTACGATCGAAGCCAGATCCTGCCTTGCCGCTTTGTCCGTCTGCACCGTTACTATGCCCTTGCGGGCCTGGTGGACCGCAATGCCTGCGATCGCCAGCACCACCACCGCGATGCCGCTCCCAATCGCTATTTTCTTTGCAGTGCTCATGTTTCCTGATCACGCATCCTGACTACGCATTCTGTCTCCGCATGACGGCGTAACGCCCCGGCAGGTTCATGCTTGTAAACGGCATTCCCGCGGTTCGAAGGCGCAGATGGTATGTCCAGGCGCGGTTTCGGCAAGCCCGGTCAAAGCCCGGATTTTCAGCGTAACAGGTTCAGCGCAAACAGGGAGCACGCCATCAGATACGGTAATGCGGACACAAAAGTTCCAGTGGGACCAAGCTTCCAGCGGACGCCCAAACCGGCAGGCCGACTACGGCTTGCATTGATAACAAATCGATTATAGCGTGCGCCTGCATAGCCCGAGGAAGAAACTCGTGGCCGGAAAATGGACCAGAAAATTGCGGTTGAGAAGGGCTGATTTTACAATCTTTACAATTGGTTAGAGCGCATTACTTGGCCTTGCCTTAGCCCCCTTAAAGTCATAGAATGGCTATCCAAGAGTGTCTGTCGTAAGGAGTACCGCCTTTATGTCCCGGGTAGGCTTTCTCAACCGCTTTTTCGTCGTCCTGGTTCTCCTGCTGTTCGCAGGGTTAGTGTCCTTTGCCGCGGCGCAGGAGGCAGACGGAAAAGACGCAAAAGCTGACTCTGCTGATCCTGCAGCGCAGTCCCCAGCGCCCGCAGCCTCGGAATCTGATCCGCTAAAACGCCCTCTTACCGACAAGCAAAAGAAGCAGAATGCCAAGTCACTGAAAGTCGAATTAAGCAAGACCTACAAGAAGTGGCTTGACGAAGACGTCCGTTGGATCATCACCGACGAAGAGCAGAAGGCTTTCAAACTGCTTTCGAACGACGAAGAGCGCGACCAGTTCATCGAAGCTTTCTGGCAACGCCGCGATCCCACTCCCGACACCATCGAAAACGAGTTCAAGGAAGAGCACTACCGGCGTATGGCGTACGCCAATGAACACTTCGCTGCCGGCATTCCCGGCTGGAAATCCGATCGCGGACGCATGTACATAATGTATGGGCCGGCGGATGAAATTGAGTCGCATCCTTCGGGCGGATCGTACGAGCGCCCTATGGAAGAAGGCGGCGGCGAGACTTCCACCTTTCCGTTTGAGGACTGGCGCTATCGCTACCTGGAAGGCATCGGACAGGAAGTCATCATCGAGTTCGTGGATACCTGCATGTGCGGCGACTATCACATGACCATGGACCGGTCGGAAAAAGACGCGCTGCTCTACACCCCGAATGCAGGATTAACGCTGTACGAGCAGATGGGGATGGCCAGCAAGGCGGACCGCTTCTCCGGCGGCGGCCTGGAGCGGCTGGGAACCGGACCTTTCAGCAACGATCTTCAAACCAAACAGTTCGACCGTCTGGAGCAGTTCTATAAACTGCAAAAACCGCCGGCGGTGAAGTTCAAAGATCTGGAAGAAGTGGTCAGCCACAAGATCAGCGTCAACCTGATGCCGTTCGATGTGCGCACTGATTTTGTGAGGGTGACGAGCGATACGGTGCTGGTGCCGATCACCATCCAGGTAAAGAACCGCGATATCACTTTCGTGAACAAAGACGGGGTGCAGCGCGGAACGGTGAATATTTTCGGGCGCGTAACCACGCTGACCGGCAAAGTGGTGCAGACCTTCGAAGACACGGTGCAGGTGGACGTTCCGGCGGAATTGCTGCCCAAGGTGACGGAAAATTCGTCGGTGTACTGGAAGGCTCTGCCGCTGCGGCCAAATCTGTATCGCATCGATGTTGCGGTGAAGGACGTCAACGGCGATCGTTCCGGATTGTGGAGCAGCCGTCTGCCGGTACCCAGCTACGACGAAGATCGTTTGGCGTCATCTTCGCTGATCGTGGCCGACACTATGCAGCCGGTTTCGACCAAAGAGATCGGCACCGGAATGTTTGTGATCGGCAACACCAAGATCCGGCCGCGGGTGGCTTCGGCCAACGGCAAGCCGGTGTCATTCAAGCGCAACCAGAAGGTGTACTTCTGGATGCAGGTTTACAACCTTGGAATGGACGACAAGACTCACAAGCCCTCGGCGACAGTCGAGTACAACGTGATCAATGCGGCCACTAACAAGGCGGTAATTCATACTGTCGAGTCAACCGACCAGATGGGCAACATTGGAGACCAGGTGACCCTGGAAAAACCTCTCTCGGCCTCCAGTCTTGATCCCGGGGTCTATCGCATTCAAATCAAGGTGAACGACAACATCTCCAAGCAGACGGTGGATCCTTCGGCAACTTTTGCCGTAGAGTAACCGGTCAGGGCTTGGTCTCCTGAGGTGTTTGTAGTGAAACTGGGGAAACTCGGGTTGAAGCTCGGGTTATTGGGGATCGCGTTGGCGCTTCCTGCGCTGGCGGCGGACCGTCCCAGCCTGGCCTCGGTCTCCGGATATGTGCGAAGCGCCGCCGGCGTCCCGCAAATGGGCGCCATGGTGGAAGTTCTGGGCTCGGCAGCCCACTCCCTGAAAGTCTTCACCGACGAAAATGGTTTTTATACCGCCAGCGGGTTGCTGCCGGGAATTTACAGCATAAAGGCGTATTCACCGTCATTTCTGCCTACGTTCCGCGACCGGATTGGCTTGCGGCCGGGCAGCAGCGTGATGGTTGACCTCAAGCTCAGCGGGCTGTTCGATGCCATTCAGCTGCCCGCGCTGCGCAGCCCCTCCGCCGACGACGATGACTGGAAATGGGTGCTGCGATCGGTTTCCAGCCGGCCCATCCTGCGCATGCTGGAGGATGGCACGAAGACGGCGGCAGCGGGATCGGCCAAGGCTTCCGGCCAGGTTGCGAGCGATCTCACGGGCGATAACGCTGACAGCCACGATCTCAAAGGCACGTTGTCGTTTGTTGCCGGGTCGGCGTCCGATGGTTTCGGCAGCGCCTCTGACATGAGCACTGTCTTTTCCGTGGAGAAGTCGGTTTTCTCTTCCGGAACGATGGCGCTTCAAGGCGATGTTGGCTACGGAAGTGGGTCGCCCAGCGCGGTGCTCCGCGCCGCCTACAGCCGCACTCTTTCCAACGGAGCCAAGCCGGAGATCGCGCTTACCATGCGCCGCCTGGCTGCCCCCGGAATCGATTCGCACAACGAAGCTCTGCAGGCGCTGGCGCTTTCAGCTTCCGACGATTTCACCCTCGGCGACGTTCTGGAGTTGCGTTTCGGCAGCGAGTTGCAGACCATCCAATTTCTGGGACGGGTGACGGCTTTCCGTCCCTTCGGCTCGGCTGACCTGCATCTTTCGCCCAACACCGTCCTGGAATACCGTTACGCTACTTCGGAGCCGGACGGCCGGGTGGAAAAGGGATTCGAATCGGCCCCGGCGGATTTGAGCGAGTCAGGTCCGCACGTCAGCCTGGCGGGATTCACATCTTCGCTGGAGCGGGCGCATCACCACGAGGTTTCACTTTCGCGTCGCATGGGCAACACCAGCCTGCAGATCGCAATGTATTCCGATCGCGTGGCGGATCCGGCGCTGACGGGGGTGGGCGACGCGTCTTCCGACAGCGGTGACGTGCTGCCCGACCTCTATTCCGAAACCTTCACCTACCGCGGAAAAGAGCTGGACGCGCACGGCATGCGAGTGGTGTTGCAGCGCAAGCTGGCATCCGACCTTACGGCGACCTTGGATTATGGCTACGGCGGCGTGCTCGATCTGAAGCAGTCCGACATCTCGCTGCAGGACGCGCGCAACGACAGCATGGTACGCAACCGCCATACCGCAGCGGCGAAATTCAGCGGCAAGCTGCCCGGCACCAAGACGCGTTGGATTACTTCTTACCGCTGGATCAGCGGACAGGCGCTCACTCCCGTCGATATGTTTAACGCATCGGCCGGGCAGTCCGATCCGTATCTGAATATTTATCTGCGCCAGCCTATCCCCGGAACCGGCTTCCTTCCCGGCCACATGGACGCTGTGATCGACGTGCGCAATCTGCTCGCCCAGGGATATGTGCCCTTGCTTGGACAAGACGGGCGCACGGTTTACCTGGTGCAATCGGCTCGCTCCATTCGGGGCGGCGTGGCGTTCAGCTTCTAAGCTTCGACTTTGATCCCACCAAGGAAATAAGACATCCCAACAATGGGATAAGTTCGCCCGGGTCTTCTCGAATTCCGCATTGGTCGCTACGCTATTTTTCTTAGCCTTGAGCGAAAGTTGTGAAGCCTGCGGCAGGGCGGAGCTTTGCTCCGCTGGGCAGGTGGGACACCTGCCCCTACACGGTTCGCGGCGGCAGCAAGCTTGCGATGTGGGCGCGAGCGCCCCGCTCGTGCGGCAGCGCCATGAACGATCCCTGCACGCGCGGGTTCCGCCTCGTGCGGCAGCACGATGAACGATCCCTGCACGAGCGGGACGCTCGCGCCCACATAAACAAAAAGGGCGGATGCTTGCGCATCCGCCCTTGAAGAAAACTGCGGGCCGCAGCTAGAAGATGATCTTGGCTGCGAGCTGCATGTTGAAGGCTTCGCCGGGGCCGATGCCAGGGGCGCCGTTGAAGTCGCCGATGGTATCTCGCACGAACCCGTCGCCGCCGACCGAACCGCCGCCGGAGGCCAGGTTGACCCGGTTCAGCAGGTTAAACATTTCCGCGCGGAGCTGCACTTTGAAACGCTCGGTGACGGGAATGTTCTTGAACACCGAGAGATCCACGGATCCGTATCCCGGAGCGTAGAACTTGTTCCGGCTTAGATTGCCGAGGAAGGTGGTCGGCGTGGAGCAGTTGAAAGCAGCCGGATTGACCCACTGCTCGCCGCCTGCTGCGGCGGAGAAGGTGTGAGAAACGCCGGCGAAGGGATCGCCCACCAGGTCACATCCCGGGCGGTTGTATCCACCCGTGATGTTAAACGGCTGCCCGGTGTGGAAGGACAACAGGCTGTTCACCTGCCAGCCATGGGTAAGTATCCTGGGGCCATGCGATGAGCCCGGGACATCGTACGTCAGACTGGTGGTGAAGTTGTGCCGGGTATCGAAATCTCCGTTACCGTATTCGGCCTTCAGGTTGTAGCTGTCGAGTGGAATGACGCCGCGATACTCGCTCATCACGTCCAGAGCATGAGCCCAGGTGTAGCTGAGTTGCGTGCTGAGGCCATGGAAGGACCTGATCCTGAGAGTGGTCTGCAGTGAATTGTAGTTCGATGTGCCGTTGCTGTTGAGTTGCACGATGGAGCCGGCGTTGGGGTACTGAGCAGCGAACTGCCCGGCCGGACTGGCACCGAGCTGATTGATGTTCAGCATAGTGCTGAGCTTGCGGCCTTCGCTGCCCACGTAGCCAATCTGCATCACCGCCGCGCTGCCCAGACTCTTTTCAATCTGCAAGTTGTAGTTGAAAAAATAGGGCGCCCGGAAGTTCTGGTTAACTGAGTAGACGTTGTAAGTGTTCACACCGCTGACCGCATTAGGCACGCCGCAGGTCGGGTCGGTATTGAAGTTCAAGGACGGGCACAAGGTAACCCCCGGGAAGATGGAGGCGCCGCCCGCCTGAACTGCATCCCAGTTGTACCCGTTCAGGCTCAGGTTCGAGACCGCAGCTGGGCCGACCGGGTTGTCCTGCAAACCATCCGCCGCCGAGATTGGCGGACGGAAATCCAGGAACGGGTTCATGTTGATCTGATCGAAGAAGACGCCGATTCCGCCGCGTATGACGAGGTCGCCGTTTTCTCTGGGCTGGAAGGCGAACCCGAAGCGGGGCGCGACGTTGTTGCGATCCGGCGGGAAGATAGAGTCGATCCCGGCGCCCTGGGTGAGCATTCCCTTTCCGGGGATGAAGACCGCCAGGTCCTTATTCGGGCTATAAAGCGGTCCGAAGTATTCGTAGCGCAGACCGAAATTCAGGTTCAGCCTGCGGGTGACCTGGATCGAGTCCTGCCCAAAGAAGTTAAAAGCGTTAACCCTGACGAAGCGCTCCGGATTTCCCACGGCAATCGTGGAAGACGAAACGTCGCCCGCCAGGAAATCGGCCAGGGCGCAGGTGGGGTCGTCACTCGCGCAACTTCCCGCCCATGGTCCCTGGGTTCCATCGAAGGTGAATTTTCCGGTTCCGCGCCGGTGATAAAACTCGTTCACCCGGCCTTGCCGGACCTCACCTCCGAAGCGGAATTGATGCCTGCCCACGTTGTAGGAAATGATGTCCGCGAGCATTCCGGTCACGTCGTTACGGCCTTCTGGCGGCGTGAGACCGATCTGTTCAAAGCCGGAGATGGCAATATTCGGAGCGCCCAGGATGGGTTGTCCCTTAATGGTCGCATCCGGGCTCAGGTACAGCCCCAGGGCCTTGGTATCGAAGCTGTTGTTGGCGTCGCTGAAGGTCTGGTTGAAATAGTTGATTCCGAAAAGCAACTGGTTGGTCATGCGCGGTGAAAGAACTGAGTTCAGCGTGGCCGCGTAGTTGTAGACGTGGAGAGGAGCCTTTTCGAAGTAATACTGCAGGTTCGAGCTGGCTGTTCCCAACGCCGGACTGCCGCCCAGCGGCGCGGTCTGACTGCCTTGCCCGCCAAACCAGCGGACGGAGAGACGGTGTTTCTCGGTAAAGTTGTAATCGATTTTGGCCACGCCGTTGTAGCTATATCCAGTAGAGGCAATCGGGCTGAAGAAGTTTCCCGTGCTGGCGGGAAGATTATTGATCAGCGATGGCCAGAGAACGGGGTTGGTTCCGGTGGTCGGATTGCCAATCAGCGTTTGGGAAAGAGGGCTGGGCGTAATTCCATTTGCGCTCAGCAAGGCCAAAGCCTGGGTTTGCCAGGCAAAGGAAGGCTCCGTGGCTAATCCGGACAAGCCGATGACGTAGTTCTGTTTCTCAAAGGTAGTGAAAAAGAACGCCTTGTCCCTGATGATCGGACCGCCGAGGCTGAATCCGTAGTTCTGATTGCGCAGCGCGGGCGCTTTGGGGACGGTGGCGCTGGGCTGGAAGAAGGGCGAAGCCGCGCCGTAAAACTCATTGCGGTTGTAGTAGTAAGCGCTGCCGTGGAAGTTGTTGGTGCCGGACTTGAGCACCAGGTTCACCGTGCCGCCGGCATTGCGTCCTGCTTCGGCGCCCGATTGCGTCTGGGCGGAAAATTCGTCGGTGGCGTCGATCGGCATGATCACGCCGGCAATTCCAGAGACGCCGCCCTGGTTGACCGCGGGAATGTTGTGCCAGAAATCGTTATTATCCACGCCGTCGATTTGCCAGTTCATCTGGTTGGGGCGTGTTCCATTCAGCGAACCGTAGCCGCCCACCGAGTAACCGCCGTAGCCCGGCGCAGTCGCAATCAGCTGGGTGAAGTCCCGTCCGTTGAGGGGAACGTTCTGAACTACGGTGGAAGGAATGGTCATGCTCTGGGTAGCAGTGGTCGTATCCACGGTCACGGCTGCGGCGGACACCTCGATGGCCGTACTCTGATGGCCCATCGTAAGTTTGACCGGCAAGGTATAAACCGATCCTGCGGTCACCGCGATATTGTCGATGTTGACGGCCTGAAAGCCGGAGGCACTCACGACAATTTTGTAGGAACCCAGCGGCAAATCCTGGAAGGCGAACTGGCCTTCGCTGGTGGTAACTGAAGAGAGAGTGACGGCGGTTCCATTATTTATGGCTTTCACCTCAGCCCCGGCGACAACGGCTCCCGACGGGTCAACAACGGTGCCGTTAATCGCACCTCGGAAGGTTTGAGCCTGGCTGAAGAGTGTGAATAGAAGAACGGCCGTTAGGGTTTGTAAAAGTCGCTGCATTGTTCCCTCCGCGAAAAAGCGTAAACATTTGTTGGTGATGTTACGGTTGCGGTACCTAGGTCACGTCATGGGCCAAAGTGACCGGGTCAGTTAAGTAGCCATCTGTCAGTCATTTACAAGAATCCTTGCAAAACTCGCTACGTAGGTTGGAAGGCCGGGGCCAGAGGATATATGGAAATACGTAGAGAGCGACTGAACGGACGGGCTTGTGGCGAAAGTTACCTCGACGGGCACTTCTGAGGGCCTTAAGGTCGTGCTAGGTTCGCGACATTGCACCTGGTACGCGAGAGCGATCAATGCGCCGGTCTCTAATCATTGTTATTGCGACTGTAAATCTGATTTGCCTATGCGGGGCTTTGCCGGCGTGGGCGCACCATCTGAAGCCGGGTATGACCAAAGCCATGCCAGTGACCACCGCGTCCCCCAAGGCGCGAGATCTGTTCGACCGAGCTCTCACCGACTACGAAAACCTTTATCTGGAGCGCGCCAATCTTGGCTGGCGGGCGGCAGTGGCCGCGGATCCGAATTTCGCGCTGGCCTATGCGTTCATCTCCTACAACAGCCGCGATCCGGAGGAAGCAAAATCGGCGCGGGAAAAGGCGAAAGCTCTGGCCGCGAAAGCTACTCCGGGAGAGCAACTGCTGGTGCAGTGGATCACCAGCGCACAGGAAAATAATTTCCTGGCAGCGATTCCTGCGATGAACGATGTGCAGGAGATGTATCCCAAAGACAAGCGCCTGGCCTACCTTGCGGGCAACTGGCTGATGGGACAGAACAGTTACGACACTGCACAAAAAACTTTAGAGCGGGCGCTGGCAATCGACAAGAATTATCCGCCGGCGTTGAACGATCTGGGCTACTGCTACGCGCAAAGCCGTGAATACTCCAAAGCGTTTGCGGTGATGGAACGCTATGTTGCGGTTTTGCCGACGCTGCCCAACCCGCAGGATTCCTACGCGGAGATCCTGCGCATGTCCGGCAACTTCGATGCCGCCATCGAGCACTATCAAGCCGCGCTGAAAATCGACCCCGAGTTCGACTATTCACAACTGGGTCTGGGCGACACCTACGCCCTGATGGGGAGTCAGGCGCAGGCGCGGACAGAATACGACCTCGCCATCCAGAAGGCGCACACCGAGGCTGATCGCCTGGCCTACTCTTTGCAAAAGGCCACCACCTGGGCGCGGGAGAACAAATTCGCTGAAGCGGATCAGGCATTTGAGGCAGTGGCGGCGAAGGCTCAGGCGGGCGGCTTCGACCTGATCGCCGCGCAGGCCCATCGCATGATGAGTCTTTACCAGAACGATGATGCCGTGGCACTGAAGCACCTGGATGCGGCTGACGAAGCGCTGACGCATCAGACCAACATTTCGCAATCCGACCACGACGACGAACGTGCCCGGATTTTACGTTACCGCGCGGTGCGCGCCGATCACGCCGGCAACCATGACCTCGCAACCCAGACTCTGCAGCAGTTGGAAACCATGGCTGGCGCCACTCGTAGCGCGGTGGTGCAGAGTTCGTATCATGGCGCGGCCGGAGCCTTGCTGATGGGCAAGCAGAAAATTCCGGAAGCCATCGCCCACCTGGAAGAGGACGAAGACAATCCCTACTCCCTGGAATTGTTGTCGAGCGCCTATTCGATCAGCGGCGCCGCCGACAAGCGTCATGAGGTAGAGGTCAAACTGCGCGCCACAAACGCCCCCACCATGGAGCAGGCTCTGGTGGTGCCGGCGGTCCGGTCGCGGCGGCCGGAAGGCGAATGAAGCTGAAATATTGGTAACCAAGCGTTTCGAATCCCCCTTACCTTCCAAGCTGTGATACGCTCCGCTTTCCATGTCGACCACAAAGGACGAGCGACGTTCCCGCCAGCGTGTTCCAGCGCGCGTCCCGGTTTCCATCAAGAGCAAATCGGCAGCGGTAGAGACCACTGGATTCACCCGCGATTTGAACCGCAGCGGAATTTTTATTTATACCGACTCGCAAATCAGCGCGGGCAGCGAGCTGGAGATGGTGCTGATTCTTCCGCCTGAAATCACCCACGGAGAGAAGCAATGGGTGTGTTGCCAGGCTTCGGTGGTGCGGGTAGAAGACGGCAAGGATGGCAAGGATTTTGGCGTAGCCGCCAGCATCCGGAGCATCGAGATCCTGCCCGAAATTCCAAGCTAAATTACTGACCAGTCTACAGTTGCACCATCTTCGGTGCAGTGGCTGCGGGAACTCCCGCCGTCGGGGCGTTTTGCCGCAAAGAAATTGAAGAAAAACATGAAATTTTTAATATCCATTGCATCACTTTTGGTGCAATAATGCTGGCCCTTGAACTGCACAAGTTCAAGCAACTCCATATCAAGCATTAGGGATTCGCAAGACTCCGATCCGCGAATCGATTTCGAAATCGATTTCACGGACCGGGCGAAAGAATCTCAGGCCCCCGGTGCTCTACCCCAGAACTTCAGGCGCAGAACAGCAGTTGGGAATTACGACTTTGAAATTGCGATCGAGAATTGCGATTGAAGAATTGCGATTGAAGAATTGCGATTGAAGAATTAAAGACTTCAAGGATTCGGGTGTTTTTGCCATGTGGTTCGAAAAATTATTCAGCGGAGTGTTGCGCGTGCTTACCCCGCTGGGGCCGCGGTACATCAAGCCCTCGTTGGGGCAGCGGATTTATTTGTTGTGGGTCTTTCGCCACTTTCAAATTCTTCCCCTGCAAGTGCTGACGCGCGGCCAGCGCCGGGTGATTGACGCGATGTGCGAGGAGCCTCACTTCGTCTCGCTCACCGAGACTAACGGATGGGAAGCGCCCATCCTGGGAACGCTGGAGCGCCGGCCGCCCGTCGCCCCGGAGAACGCACCCGCACGCCGCCCCAGCAAGGGAATCTCGGACGCGGTGTCGCCTTTCACTTCCGACTTGTACAAGGCGCGTCACCGCCCCTAAGCGAACCGCGGAGTTTGCAGCCGCAGAGTCGGCTCCATGCCAAGGTCCGCGACGGTGGTGCCTCTCCAAGTCCCTGTGTTATATTCTTCCAGGTAATCGCAGACAGCGGATGCAAGTGGTTCCGGCCAGCAGCTTCCCGGCTGCGGCATGAAGCGATCGCCCGCAACCCGCGGAAAAATCGGCGGGCCCCAGGGGCTGAAACTCAATCCATCGACGGGCGCGTAGCTCAATTGGCAGAGCAACTGACTCTTAATCAGTAGGTTGAAGGTTCGATTCCTTCCGCGCTCACCACTTAAGTACCAGCGGCTAAAACAGAAATTTCAGCGGTTGAGCAGCACCAGGAATCGAGTGATGGCTTGGGTGCGCCGGTTGTTCTCTTCAGTCTGGCGTTTCACAGCTTGTTGCTGAGCCGCGGTTTGTTCGGCGGCGAGGGTGGCTTGCCCAAGCCGTCGATAAAGGCGGGCCAGGCGATAGTGACTTTCCGGCGAATCAGGATCCAGGCAGACGCATTTTTCCATTTGCGTCATTGCTTCTTGCCAGTGCTCAGACCATTCCAAGGCCTTTCCAAGCTGACATGCTGCGACGGGGTCGCTGGGCGCAATCGCAACGGCATGACGCAGACGACGCAGAATCTCCTGGCGGCGGGAGGATTCTGAATTATCCTCCTCAACTCGAAGCAGGACCCCGCCACACAGAGCGTCGGCGCTCTCGCTGGCAGGATGTGCGTCGGCAAATGCGCAGACCTGAGTTACAGCGGCGGGATCGGGGACACCCGAGTCCTGAAGAGTTA
This sequence comes from Terriglobales bacterium, assembly GCA_036265205.1. GTDB lineage: Bacteria > Acidobacteriota > Terriglobia > Terriglobales > Acidobacteriaceae > JAIQFF01. The sequence goes on along the minus strand of DATAPL010000002.1, from coordinate 103,702 downwards.
TCTCGCCCAGGTACCGGGTCGCGAGAACGTCGTGGGTATCCAGTTTCGTGGCTGCTAACAAAGTGTGGATAGAGTCCTGTGACCGGTCGACAAAGTAATAGGCCAGAGCCAGGAGGACTCTTACTCGCACGGATTGCGGGAACAGACCTTCGGCTTGCTCGAGTACGACAATGGCCGCGTCGAAAGTCTGGTGTTTCAGCAATTCAGTGGCAAGCGCCAGGCGATGCTCTTCGACGTTGGGTTCCAGGGTCACGGCAGCCTGATAACTGTGTACGGCTGCGAGGGCGTCGCCCCGCTTTTCTTGAATGTCGCCAAGCAAACTTTCCACTGAGCCACTGTCCTGCAGGGACTTTGCGCGCTCGGCGCTGGTGAGGGCGGCGTCCCATTGGCCATTGCGATAGCGGGCTAAGGCAAGATTGAAATGAATATCCGCGCGCTCCGGGGCGAGGCGGCTTGCTTCCTCAAAATCCCTGGCGGCTTCCGGATAGGCATTTGCGCGGCTCAGGATCTCGCCAATGTGCAAGCGAAGGTCGAGTTGTTGCGCGGGAGCAAGGTCAAAATTCCGCAAGGTGGCGAGAGTTGAAGTTGGATCGCCGTGTGTCTGAAGTTGGGCTTCGAGACGCGCAAGGCTGGCGGCGATTTTCAATTCCAGATTCTCTGGCGCCAGCTTGGTGGCCGCTTCCATGTCTGCCGCGGCGGCTGCGGAATGGCCGAGCCCCGACTCGATGGAAGCTCGCAGGCGAAAGAAGCCTATTCGCTGCAGGCGGTCTTCCGGCGGCGACACTCGCCGGATGACGGTGGCCGCCTCCGCATAGCGATGGGCTTTCGCAAGTTGCAATGCCTGGGCGAGGGATTTCTGATTTCCGGAAAGGGTTGTTGCGCCGGTTGTCTGAGGGAGCGCCGGTGAGGACGGGCATCCGAGACAAAGAATGACACTGAAGAGAATGGCCCGGGTCATGTCCGGTTTATCTTATCGCGGGCAGCGGCGTGAGCCGAACTTCCGTCTGCCGCGAAAAGGCGCGCGGATCAGCGATGCTTAAGACTACATTCCGTGGTGGTGAAAGTAGATCAGGACGCCATGCACGATAAATCCAACTGCAAACCAGAACACAGCTTCCAGAATTCTCTTCGATCGAGATGTCATGCGCTGGGTCTCCATCAATCCTTTTTAGATTTGGCCACGAGCAAGCACGTTCAGAGCCCGAGTTCTCCGTGTTTATAACAGCATTCACGAAAAAGTCCCGGCTTTTCTAGCGTTTCTAGGAAGCAGTGCCGCGCCAAAATGCCGGCCGCTGGGACGCAGGCTTGTGAGTTATGCAAACGTGTGAGAAAATCTCGCGGTGTCTGACCTTGCTCCTCCTCATCTGGATCGCCAGCTCGGTCTTTTCGAGGCGGTTTCAGCCAATATGCTGGAGATGATCGGGGTCGGCCCCTTCCTCACTATCCCCTTAATTTTGAGTACGATGAACGGCCCCCAAGCCATGCTCGGCTGGCTCCTGGGGGCGGTGGTGGCGGTCTGCGACGGCCTGGTTTGGGCGGAGTTGGGAGCCGCGATGCCGGGCTCGGGAGGCCCGTACCGATATCTTTCCGAAGCCTACGGTCCCAGACGCCTGGGAAGGCTGATGAGCTTCCTTTTTATATGGGAGACCATCTTCCTGGCTCCGGTGTCAATTGGCGCCGGAGCGGTCGGGTTTTCGCAATACACTAAATTTCTGTGGCCGCACATGGGCGTGTGGCAGGGCAAAGCGGTGGCAGTATCGGTTTGCCTGGTCATTACTTTCATGTTGTACCGTGACATTCGTTCGGTGGGGCGGCTCTCCATTATTTTGTGGGTGCTGGTGATGTTTACCGCACTGTCGGTTACTGCCGCGGGGTTGCTGAATTTTCATGTGGCGCGTGTTTTCGACTTTCCTCCGCATGCGTTCAAGCTCTCGAAAGATTTCTTTATCGGCCTGGGGGGCGCGACCCTGCTGGCTATGTACGACTACGGTGGCTACAACAACGCGTGCTTTTTTGCCGGTGAGGTGCGCCAGCCGGAGCGCGTAATTCCGCGTTCCATCCTGATTTCGATTGGCCTGGTGGGAGTGCTGTACCTCACCATGAACCTGACGATCATCGGCGTCGTTCCCTGGCGGGAAGCGATGCATTCCACGTTCATCGTTTCCGATCTGATGAATCGCCTGTACGGCTCGCGGGTGGCGCAGGTGATGACCGGCTTGATTTTGTTCACCACTTTCGCCTCGCTGTTCGCCGTCTTGCTGGGCTATTCCAGGGTGCCATACGCAGCGGCGGTGGACGGCCGATTTTTCCCGGTGTTCGGGCGTCTTCATCGCAGCAAGAATTTCCCTTATTTTTCCGTGGCGTTTATTGGAGTTTGTTCCGCCCTTGCCAGCCTGCTCGATCTTTCTGACTTGATCACCGCCCTGATCGTGATTCAGGTTCTGGTGCAGTTCATGGCGCAGGTTGTGGCAGTCACCCTGATTCGGCGCTATCGCAAAGATATTCACCGTCCATTTCAGATGTGGCTTTATCCGGTGACGAGCATCATCGCCTTTGCAGGGTGGGCGTTCATCCTGGCGGCCAGTGGGCTCAAGTTCATCCTGTGGGGACTGGCTCTGCTGGTGTTTGGCATCGCGGCTTACCTCTGGAGAGCGCGCGTGCAACAGGAATGGCCATTCGAACTCGCTCCAGCCGAGGCGACACTGTGAACCCGCGGCCGCAACTGGATGTGCTGGTTGCGGGGGATCTCTTTCTCGACCTGGTAATGAGCGGTTTCGAATCCTGGCCGCGCCCGGGCGAGGAAGCTTTCGCCAAGAGATTCCGCAAAGAAGTGGGGGGCGGAGCGGCCATCACCGGATGTGGCCTGGCGAAACTCGGACTGAACACCGGCATCGTGGGTTCGGTTGGGAAAAGCGACGGGCAGTGGATGCTGGATCAACTGGCGGCGCGTGGCGTGGAAACATCGAGAATCCGCCAATCATCTTCCGAGCCCACCGCGTTTACGGTGAGCGTTTCCACAGCGCTTGACCGGACGTTTTTTACCTACAACGGGGCGAATGGCGAGCTGGCGGAAATCATGGTCGATTTAGGTACGGTCGCGGCCCGCTCTCAGGTTCGTCATGTTCACCTGGCACACGCGTTGAGCCTGGAGACGGCGGAGGCTTCGTTCAAGGCCATTGCTGCTGGTGGGCGAAGCCTCTCTTTGGACGTTGGCTGGCATCCCGAATGGTTCTCGGATGCGCGTGCTGCCGCCGCTCTGGCTCAAGTCGACATTTTTTTCCCGAACGAGCGCGAGGCCGCCATCATCACGGGCGAAACCGGGCCGGAGCGGATGCTGCGGGCTTTTGAAGGGGCAGGTCTGAAGCGGGTTGCGTTGAAACTTGGCGCGGAGGGCGCAGCGCTGCTCTGGGACGGAGAAATCTTTTTTCAGAAGGCAGGAGCAGTCGAACCTGTCGACACGACTGGCGCCGGCGACTGTTTTGATGCCGGCTTTCTCTATGCGTGGTTGCGGGGCATGGATCCCAAGTCATGTCTTCGGGCGGGCGCGGCATGTGGTGAGATGTCGGCCAGAACTCTGGGAGGGATTGCCGGCTTTCCCGCGAAAGAGGAATTGGAAGCGATTCTATGCACCGCAAAGTAAGTGTCATCGGCGGCGGCGGCGTGCGAACGCCGCTCCTGATTCACGGGATGTTGCAGTCGCAATCGCTGCTCGGCATCGGCGAATTGCGGCTGTTTGATGTCGACTCTCGCCGCGCCGAGTTGATGGCCGCGCTGGGGCGGGAGATCGCGAGTAAGCTGGGCGTGAAGCTCTCATTGACCGCCGTCGATTCAGTGGAAGCCGCCGTCGAGGGCTGCGACTTTGTGCTCAGCAGCCTGCGCGTCGACGGCATGGCCGCGCGCGCCAGAGACGAACGGATTGCCATCGAGGAAGGCCTGGCAGGCCAGGAAACTACCGGGCCAGGGGGCGTTGCCATGGCCCTGCGGACAGTTCCGGTGGCGCTGGAACATGCACGAGTGGTGGAGCGGCTTGCCCCGAAAGCGTGGCTTATCAACTTCACCAATCCCGCTGGACTGATTACACAGGCCTTGTGTCAGCTTACCCAGGTCAAGGTTGTGGGCATCTGCGATACCCCCGCTGAATTGTTCCACCGTATCGCGCACGCCCTGGGAATGCCAGCTTCAGAAGTCCGCTGTGACTACGCCGGGTTGAACCATCTGGGATGGGTGCAGCGGGTGATCGCCAGGGGCGAGGATGTGACTTCGAAGTTGTTAGGCAGCGAGGACGCCTTGCGGCAGCTCTATCACGCCGATCTGTTCGATCCTTTGCTCATTCGAACATTAAAACTCATTCCATCGGAGTACTTGTTCTTCTACTACAGCCAGCGAAAGGCATATCGCAACCAGTTGAGCGCGGGCGCTAGCCGCGGAGCGGAGTTGGTGCGCTTGAATTCCGAACTGTTTACCCAACTTTATTCTGAGGCTCCGGAGAAAGCTCTGGAGACGTATCGCCGCTACCTGATGCAAAGGAATGCTTCCTACATGCGCCTGGAGGCCGAAGCAGGAACGGCATTTCGCGCTACCGAAAACGAGCCTGATCCGTTTGAGTTGCCGACCGGCTACCACAAGATCGCAGTCGAAGTAATGAGTGGTCTGGTTTCAGACCAACCGCGCCCGGTGGTGGTCAATGTGCGCAACCAAAACAGCATTGATGACCTGTCAAGCGACGATGTGGTTGAAGTCCCGTGCGTGATCAGCCGGGAAGGGGTGAAGCCCATGCCTTGCGGACGACTGCCGGAAAGTGTTCGTGGCCTGGTTTTAGCGGTCAAAGCTTACGAACGCACCCTTATCCGCGCAGTGGAGGAGAAATCCTGGCCGGTGGCCCAGTTGGCGATGCTGGAATACCCGATCATTGGCCAGTGGGAGATTGCCCAGAGCCTGCGAAAGGTCTGGAGCGAGTGTGATCACGAGCATCTTGGATATCTGGGAAAGTAGACCTCCCTTACTTCGCTAAGACAATGAAATCATGGGCGTTAGTGGGGTCAAACAAATCTATGATTTAGGGTATAATCCCTGCATGCAAACGTCTGCGGAAGGTGATGCGCAGCCTGTACATCGGCCGACTTCCATTAAAGATATTGCGAGGATCGCAAACGTCTCCTCGTCCACCGTCTCCCGCGCTCTGCAAAGCAGTCCTCTGATCAGCCGGGAAACCGCCGAGAGAATTCAGGGCATTGCCAAGCAATGCGGTTACCGGGCCAGCGCGATCGCGCGTGGTCTGGTAACCCAGAAAACCAAGACCATCGGGGTCGTGGTCACGACCATTGCCGACCCTTTCGTCAGTGAAGTGGTGAGTGGTATCGAAGACTATGGCAACGAGCACGGTTATTCAGTTTTCCTTGCCAATTCGAATGCCGATCCGGAGAGGGAAGCCAAAGTGGTGCACTCCTTCTCGGAAAGGCGAGTGGAAGGCATTGTGGTTACGTCTTCCCGTGTGGGCGCGCTTTACCTGCCTTTGCTGTCCGAGATGCGGGTTCCGATTGTGCTGGTCAACAATCAGCATCCAGGAGAGTTCGTAAATTCGGTCTTGATCGAAAATGTAAAGGCCAGCGCGGAGGTGACCAATCACCTGATTCAACTCGGCCATCGAAGAATTGCGTATCTCGGGGACCGCTTTGGCTATCAATCGGACGTGGAGCGATTTGCCGGCTATCGAGATGCCTTAGGACGCGCCGGCATTCCGTTCCTGCCAGAGCTGGTGGTGCATGGCGACGGAAAGTGTGAGGGGGGGATGGCTGGCGTTGACACCTTGATAGCTCTTCCCCAGCCCCCGACGGCAATCTTTTGTTACAACGACATGACTGCTTTCGGTGCGCTCCGGCAGCTCCACCTGCGGAAAATAAAGGTGCCGGAAGATATCTCCGTGGTTGGATTCGACGATCTGTTCATTGCGTCGTACATGCAGCCGCCTCTTACTACCCTGCGACAGCCTTGCCGGCTCATGGGCCGCTTAGCCATGGAGAGTCTGCTGAAGCTGATTTCTGGAGAAAATTCCTCGCAGGTGATTAACGTTCCAGCGGAGTTGATCGTCCGCGAGTCCACCGCGCCGCCTCGGGCAAGATAACGCACGAGCGTTCGAAAATTTATGATTGCAGCGATTCCTGCACTTCGCGGCTGGAGGAGATGACGTGGGGAAATTGCGAGTGGGTAATGCTCCCTGCTCCTGGGGCACGCTCGAATTCGAAACCACCAAAGCCGAGCCGATTGCTTTTGGCCGCATGCTCGACGAGCTGGTGGAGACCGGTTATACCGGAACTGAACTGGGCGACTGGGGCTACATGCCAACCGATCCGGAAGCATTGTCGCGGGAGCTGGAGCGGCGAGGCATCGTGATGCTGGGTGCGTTCGTGCCTGTCGCATTGAAAGACGCGTCCTCGCACAGTGCGGGCAGGGACGTTGCAGTCAAGACGGCGCGACTGCTGGCGGCGGTTTCCCGCGCGCCGGCCCCTTTTCTCGTGCTGGCCGACAAGAACGGAAGCGTTGCGCAGCGCACTGCAAACGCGGGCCGGATCACTGCACCGATGGGGCTTTCAGATGCCGAATGGAAGACCTTCGCGGAGGGCGCCAACTCGATCGCTCGCGCAGTAAAGGACGCCGCCGGACTGGAAACGGTCTTTCATCATCACTGCGCCGGCTACGTAGAAACGCCGGATGAGATTGCGCGTTTTCTCGAGCTCACAGATCCGAAGGCGCTCGGGCTGGTGTTCGATACCGGGCATTATGTTTTCGGCTCTGGAGAGTGCGACGTGGCGGCAGGCCTGAAGCGGTTTAAGCAGCGCATCCGGTACGTGCATTTGAAAGATTGCAGACAGGAACTGGCCAGGGAATCGCGCAAGAGCCAGTGGGATTATTTTGAATCTTTGCGGCGTGGAATTTTTTGCGAGCTGGGGCGGGGTTGTGTGGATTTCCCAAAGGTGCTGCGCTGGCTTAAAGAGGAAAACTACGAGGGTTACGTGCTGGTGGAGCAGGATGTTCTGCCGGGAATGGGCGCGCCGAAAGAAAGCGCTATGCGTAATCGCGAGTACTTGCGCTCGATCGAACAGCATTTCGCTTAGCTACTGAGGAGGAGACGCGTTTGGCGGAGAGGAAACTCCGGATCGGAATCATCGGCGCCGGCCGGATCGGCAGGGTGCACGCGGAGAGTCTGGCTTTCCGAATCCCTGGAGCTACGCCGACGGCGATTGCCGACATCAATGGCAGCGCCGCCCGCGAGGTAGCGGAACGTTGCGGCATACCCTGCGCGACCAAAGACAGCGAAGAAATTCTGAACGATCCAGGCGTCGATGCTGTACTGATCTGTTCGCCCACCGAGACTCACGCTAGTCTGATTGTAGAAGCGGCGCGCGCGGGTAAACATATTTTCTGCGAGAAGCCGATCGATCATTCGCTTGCAAAAATTGACCTCGCACTGCTGGAGGTAAAGAGATCGGGAGTCAAATTGCAGGTTGGTTTCAACCGGCGCTTTGATGCCAATTTCGTCCGCGTCCACAACGCCGTAACCCAAGACGAGATCGGAACGCCGCACCTCATGCACATCATCAGCCGCGATCCCGGGCCGCCCCCGCTCTCTTATATCAAGACGTCGGGCGGAATCTTTCTCGACATGACCATCCATGATTTCGACACAGCGCGCTTCCTGGTCGGAGATGAAATTGAGAGCATTTACGCTACAGGGGCCGTTCGGGTAGATCCGGAGATCGGAAGAGCGGGCGATCTGGACACTGTTCTGATCGTATTGCAATTCAAGAATGGCGTGATCGCGACCATCGACAACAGCCGCAAGGCTGTATACGGCTACGATCAGCGGGTCGAAATCTTAGGAAGTAAAGGCGCTATCGCCACGGAAAATTGCTATCCCAACCAGGCGATCTTGAGCACGGGCACAACCATCCAGCGGGACCTGCCGCTGAACTTCTTCATGGAGCGCTATTCGGAGAGCTTTGTCAGCGAACTGAAGGTATTCGTGCAAGCGGTGGTGCAGGATAAACCGGTTCCGGTCAACGGAGCGGACGGCCGCATCGCGGTTGTGATGGCGTTGGCTGCACGCAAATCCTTTGATGAACGCAGGCCGGTGCAGCTTAAAGAAGTCGACCAGATGCAACCTTTGCTGGCCTGAAGAAATCTCCCTGAATTTATTTTTTCCCGCTGCTTTCCTCGAGATGCGGATTCTTGGGCAGACTCACCATGTTGGCGAACAGACGATACGCTCCCGGAACCCCCTCGGGTAACTCGCGATAGAAGGCGTAGGCGTTGTAGATGTAGACGCCTTTGCCGTAGCGCGCGTAGAGCAGCCCACCTTTTTGAGGCTCCTGATCGTCGTCGTGCGTAGAGAGCAGTGCTTCATAGTGGGGATCCCAGGACTTGAGGAATTTCGAGCCACGTTCCTCAACCCAGCCATCGAAATCGCGCTGTGTAATCGAATTTGGCCAGAGGAAGATGGGATTCTTGCTGTCCAGAATGTCCATCTTCGACGCCTCGTCCGTCACTTCCTCGGGATTTTGTCCCATGACATAAGGATAGGGGCCGAAGTTGTGATCGTATTCCGGCGTGTTGTATTGCACGATCATGACGCCGCCATTTTTCACATAGTCCAGCAGGCGGCTGTTGTAGGTTTTGAGTTCCTCGCGGGCAGCGTAGGTTCGCACTCCCAGGAGGATGACGTTATATCTGGACAGGTCCGCGGTCGCCAGGTCACCGGGCGACAGGAAATTGACATGAATTCCCAGCGATTCCAGCGAAGTTGGAACGTCGTCGCCGCTGCCCATGACATAGCCAACGTTCAAGCCTTCCGCAACCTTGACGTCTACTCCCGAGGTTCGCAAGACAGATGGGCGGTAGAGGTAATAAGGACGAAGTCCGGGATAGCCGGTCAGTTCGTAGCCTTCGCGATATTGCCTGCCGCCGGTTTCCGCGACAACCGTCACGCGATACAACTTCTCAGACAAGCCTGAAGGCATGACTTCGAAGTTTAGAGACTGTTCATCGCCGTCGGAGGTCGTGGAAAACCCCGAAGTTACGGGACGGCTGGTCCAGCCGCTGGGCAAATCGAGCTTGACGGTTCCTTTTCCAGGTCCCTTGATGTTGCTGTGCACAGTGGCCGTCAGTTGAAACGACTTGGCGTTCAATGGCACGATGCCGGCGCGCGGTGAGATGTTGAGCGATATTGCGGGACCGACGACAAGCGGCTCGAGCACTTCGCCGAATCCGGTGACCCGTTTGCTCGATTGCACAACTTTGGCCACACGGACCGGCACGTCCTGGTACTGAAACTCCGCCCAGGCCTCGAGCGGATAGGGCGGCAGCGGCCAGTTCAGATAGCGCATGTCGGAAATGTCGTAGTAAGACTGCTCGATGTCGGGCCGTGAAAAATAGGGACGGGTATAAGTGGCATTCTCCGGCACGCTTAAGTCGAAGCGAGCATCAACCGCTTTGCCTTGCGCAAGTTCTCCGGCGGTGTCGCCCGTGGATTTGATTTCCCAGTCCTTTCCGTCGGTAGCATGAATCTTGATTTCCTGTAACTTGACCGGAGCCGAGCTTTGGCTCACGGCGTGAACCTTCACCCCGACTTTTTGCCCGGGAATAATCACACGCGTGGTTTCGGGATCGCCCAGAAACATGGCAAAGCGCGGATCGGGTTCTTTTTCCGGGGCGACATTTGCCGCCAGAGATAGGCCGAGCGCCTGGGCCAACGCGTCGTTGAACTGTGTCTTCTTGATTTCGAGTTCGAAAGTGATATTGTATTTTTCTTCGTCGGACAACTGGCTGGCCTTTACCTGCTGGATAAGAGCTTCGGTTTGCTTCCATCCGTCGGCCAATTTCGGAGCGATGGTTTCGGGATGAGCGACCGAATAGTCCGCAATCGCAGCTTCCACCAGTTCGTTCATCTTCTTTAAGCCAGGCAGAAGAAAATCCGCCTTGCCGCCCGGCGCCAGGCTGGCAATTCCGTTCAGCGAAGTATCGATTCCGTCGAAGAACGAAGCTTCTTTGTCGGGGACGGAAATGACTGATCCGAAGCGATGATAGGTTGAATCCATTGCGCCAGCTTTCGGGATGGTGCCGCCGCCGGTCTGCGATTTCTGGTAACCCAAGCCTTCGCGCGCGATCTGCACGTAGGACATTCCAAGCGCCGGATCGTAATCGCCTTCCGGAACCGAGACATTGACCGCGAGCTTGCCGTCATCGTTCCCAAACCAGGGGGTGTGCGCGTAGTCCTTCAGCGGCGTCCAGGGTTTCAGGCCAGCGGCGATCTGGTCTGGAAAAACATGAGGATCGCCGGCAGCCTTGAAAACTTCTTGCGCCATGGCGCCAGCGGTCTGGTGATTGCCGTGTCCGTCGGTGGGGCCCCCCACAAAGACGGAAGTGATGACCAGCGGCCGGGTCATGCGAACCACGCGAACCACATCGTAGAGCACGCGGTCGTGCGTCCACTTGGCGATTGATTCTGCCTTAGTCTTGGAGAAGCCGTAATCCACGACCCGCGTCCAATATTGATCCACGCCGTAATAACGTCCCGCGGCGAGAAGTTCTTCGGTGCGAACCAGCCCAAGGCCGTCAAAGTAATTCGACGACATCACATTCGCGCCGCCTTCGCCACGATTCAATGTGAGCAGCGTGACCCGCGCACCCTGGCCTCGCGATTCGTAGGTCAACATGCCGCCATCTTCGTCGTCGGGATGCGCGGTGACCATGATCAGGCTGCCGCGGGTGTGCAGCTTTTTCAGGCTTTGCCAGAGCGCGGTCGCGCCCCGATTGATAGGCAGCTCCTGCGCGTTGGGCGACGCCTTGATCGATGACTCGTAGGGAGTTTGAGCGCACAGTGCCGCAGAGAGCAATAAAGACAGGCCAAGCGAAAGATATTTCGTCATAGGAAATTTACTTGCCGGTTGAGGCCTTCCATCCCACGGCGTAAGACTGCCGCTCGGTTCACATTTCGGAATGCCCGACCGCCGGATTCGCACTCACGAATCCGGCGACGAGGGATAAAGAGCGCCAGCGAACTAGAAGTAGAACTTCAACGCAAACTGCATCTCACGCGGATCGCCAATGGTAGAAGCTATCGCCCCGAATCCCCCGGGCCCGAGGGACGATGGCGAATAGAACGAATTTGGATTGGAGAAGTTGGCGTGGTTGAAAGCGTTAAACATTTCGGCGCGGAACTCAAACCGCATGTTTTCCCGCACCGGCACAATCTTAAAGAAGCTGAGATCGACGTTGGTGAATCCAGGACCGTGGTAAATTCCCACTCCACAATTCCCGAAGTCGCCGGTTGCTGGCATGGAGAAGGCCGCCGGATTCAGCCAGAGGCCGGTGCGTGGATCGTCCGAGGCGCCGGCGCGAGCGTCGCCGATGCAGTCTGGCCGAGAGGCGTGATTGCCTCCCGACAAGCTGGTATCGGGAGCGGACAGTTGAATCGTAGCGCCAGTTTGCGCGGTAACGATCGTGTTGATCTGCCACCCGCCGAGCACGTAGCTCGCGACCCCGCCGTTTCCGAGGTACCGTTTGCCTTTTCCGACCGGCAACTCGTAGGTAACAAACGTGACCAGGCGCTGGCGAACGTCGAACATCGAGTCTCCGCGTTCGGCCCCGTAGTCGTACGAATTCTGCGGAAACGCCGTGCCCGTCAGATTGTCGACATAGTCGGCGATGTTATGGCTCCAGGTGTAGCTTACCCCGTACGAAATTCCCCTGGTGGGGCGATGCCTGAGAGACGCCAACAGTGCATTGTAGTTGGAGTCCCCGTCATTGGTTGCGAGCTCCAGAAACGCGTGGTTTCCGCTGGCGCTGCTGTTTGTGGTGTTCAGGTTGGCGTACGGGTAAATGTCGATCGGCTTGCCCGTGCTGTCAAACTGGCCGGTGAAAATTCCCTGGTTGGCGTCGCGCAGCCGGTTCATTTTTCGAGCAAAATTGCCGACGTAGCTGACATCCAGAGACATATCGTGGGTAATCTGAAGCTGCGGTCCGAAGCTGGTTTGCTCGACATAACCGGTCCGCTCGTTTGGATCCTGAGCGCGAACTTGAAGCTGCGTCAGATCAAACGTGCCGGAAGTAAATTGACCGATGGGGAATCCATTTTGCAGCTGAAAGACCGGCGTCGTGCTTCCTAGTCCCTGCCCCAGACTGTAGGAGACAACGGCCGGCGGATTCAAAGCCAAAATACTTTCGGAGCCGATACGGACCCCTTGCTGATAGAAAACGCCGTACCCCCCGCGAAAAACGACTCGCTCCCAGGGATGGTAGCTAAAGCCCAGCCGGGGCGCGAAGTTGTTTTTATCAGGATGAATGAGTGATCTTTCAAACCATCCTGAGGCGCCCGACGCCACTGTGACGAGCCCGCCTCCGTTGGCAGGGGTGAAGTTGCTGAGTTCATTCTGATGATTCAGCAGAGGAGAGAAAAGCTCGTAGCGCAGTCCGGCGGTGACCGTCAAATCCTTGCGCGCGCGCCAGGTGTCCTGTGCATAAAAACTGTTTCCGTTGGTGTAGTTATGAACCACGGTTGGGGTCACGAATACGGTCGAATCCACGTCGCCGAGGAGAAAGTCTGGCAAGCCGAAGCTCTGCTTAGCGGTGTAGGTTCCGTTGATGCCGATTTCTCCCTGAGGCGCGCGGATGTCCAGGAAATTGTTGCTCCAATGCCGGTACTCGTATCCGAACTTGAAGCTGTGATTTCCTTTGAGCCAGCTCAAGTTGTCGAGGATTTGCCAGACTTGAGAAATTTGGAACTGCGGCCGCCAGGGCGAAGTTCCGATGCGGGTCAATCCGTTAATTTCGATGGGAGGGATTCCGGCGGTATTCGGCCCGACCGGAATTCCGTTGAGTCCAAAGTTCGAAGCGAGAGATGTGCCCAGTTGCAGACCGATGGGATCGCTGTGAGCGTAGTCGCGATTGAATCCGAAGCGCAATTCGTTCAGCAGCGAGGAACTCAGCGTGTCATCCCATGCCAACGCTGTGGAGCGCTCGTGGATGTTGTATGCGGTAGCAAAATTTCCGTTTCCCGCGACTGGATCGCTGGTCCAAGGGGGATCCTGATTGTTGATGATGAACTGGCTGTAACGCCCGAAGACCAGGTTCTTGGAGTTCAGATTGTGGTCGACGCGAACGTCGAAGGAGTAAGTATCCTTCGGGACCGAGTACTGGAACTGGTAATTGGGGCCGTCATTCCAGCTTCCTGGCGTACCCTCGTTGGCAACCTGGCTGGGAATGTTGGGATCGGGGAACAACGCGACCAGTTGGGTTGCGGTGGGATCGAGACAGCCGGCGGCCACGATGTTGTTGGCCACGCAGCCGGTCTGGCCAGCCACCGCAGAGTCGTTCAGAGGTTGACTTAGCTCCGTGAAATCTCCGGTTTTCATCAAAGGCGTAGGAACGACGGATTGAATGGTGGTTGCCTTTCGGCTGGTGAAGAACTGGAAGTCACCAAAGAAGAATGTTTTGTTCTTCCACACCGGCCCACCGATGGTGGCGCCGTACTGATTCTGGGTGAAGTGTCCTCGGGGTACGCCGTTCCGGTTGTTGAAGTAGGAGTTGGCGTCGAGCGAACTGTTACGGAGATATTCCCACACGTCGCCGTGGAAGGAATTGGTGCCTGATTTGACGGTGGCGTTGATCACCGCTCCTGCGGCAGTGCCGAATTCCGCGGAGTAGGTGCGCGTCTGGATGCGGAATTCCTGGAGAGCATCGGGTGGCGGCTGGATGACCTGCACCGAGCTTTCCTGCAGGTTGGTCGATCCGGAGTTGTTGTCGATTCCGTCAAGCGAGAAATAATTTTGAGTTTCCAGGTTTCCGTTCGAGCTGAAGCGGTCGGGAGCGGTGTTGTTCTGGTTGACCTGGTTGCGCTGGATGCCAGCCTCGAGAAGCGCCAGGTCAGAGTAGCGGCGTCCGTTTAACGGGAGATCGTTGATCTGCGCCCCCTGGACGACCCCGCCAACGTCGGCGTTTTCAGTCTGTAAAACCGGCGTGGCCGAAAAGACTTCGACGACCTGAGTAGACTGTCCGACCTTCAACGTGAAATCGATGGCCGGCCGCGATTGCACGTCGATTTGAACGCTGGTGTTGATCGCTGATTCGAAATTCGCGGAGGAGGCTTGAACCGAATACAGGCCGGGAGTGATTGCGGCAAATTGGTAGCTACCGTCGTCGTTGGTTTTGACGGACCTCGCCACCCCAGTCGCCTTGCTGGTCAGGGTAACGGTTGCCCCAGGGATAACCGCTCCGCTGGGATCTCTAACCACACCAACGATGGAACCGGTGTCGATTTGGGCCACGACAAAGGAGGAAAGCAGCAAGGTGAAGGTCAACGAGAAAAGGAACACGAGCGCTTTTTGGAAGCGGAAAGAGCTTCTCATCATTACACCCCCCGGAAAACGAAGTGCAGCAACCCCTGGAAATGTGCAAACGTTACCATAAACGATTTCTACTGTAAACACGTTTATGAATCTGGCGTTCTCCACTTGCCGGTCGTCGTGAATCTGCGGGACAGGCCCAGTTTCTGTGTTTTTCGTGACATATCCGCTGTTTTTGCCTCAGGGGGCTTGTTTCTTGTGCCAGAATTGCCAAGAGATCTCTTTTTCCCGCCCAAAATTGGAGGTGCAGCCTGGAACCGCGCGGGCTGCCAAGTGGGGAGCCGCAGCCTAACAAGCCCGCGGAGCGCAATCGTATGCACGAGTCGGCAACCCACAGCGGCTTGCATGTGGGATGATAATCAGTTAGTAGGAAGCAGAGGATTCCAAGCTTGTGCATGTCACAAGAAATGGTCAGCTGTTTCGCAAGTTGTTGAAAAACATTAACTTAATAGCCACCAGATGATTAACCGCCGCCAATTCCTATTTGCCCTTGGGGTTCTCACCGTCGCCCCAAAACTTCCGCCTAGCGCCCCGATTTTTGGGGAAATTCCTGCCGACCGCAGCGGCATTCTCTGGACGCACGAAAATGCGATGTCTCCCGCGCACTATCTCCCCGAAACCCTCGGCCCGGGATGCGCTTTTCTGGATTACGACAACGACGGGTGGATGGACATCTACCTGGTAAATAGCGGAGCCTCCGAGTTCTACCAACCCCCACGGCCCATTCGTAATGCGCTTTACCGCAATAATCGCGATGGCACGTTCACCGATGTTACGGAGAAAGCCGGCGTTGCCGGCGGAACTTTCGGAATGGGGGTTGCTGTCGGCGACTACAACAACGACGGCTATCCGGATATGTTCGTCACTGCGTGCGGGCGTGCATTGCTCTATCGCAATAACCGTGACGGTACCTTCACCGACGTCACCAAACAGGCAGGGGTTGAAATTTCCGGCTGGACCACCAGCGCAGTCTGGTTCGATTTCGACAATGACGGCAGGCTGGATCTATTCGTTTGTAGTTTTGTGCGCTATTTGCCGGAAGATCGCCAGTCCTGCGGAGGCAATGATCAGGGGCAGAAATACTACTGCATCCCGCGGGCGTTTCATCCGACGGTGAGCTATCTTTTCCGCAACAACGGCGACGGAACCTTCACCGAAGTCGGCCATGGTACCGCGATTGGGAAGACGCCGGGAAAATCTCTGGGCGTCGTAGCCACCGATATCAACAATGATGGCTGGATGGACCTTTTCGTCGCCAACGACACGGAACCAAACTTTCTTTTCTTGAATCATGGCGGAAAGAGTTGGGAAGAGATCGGGGTCTCCGCCGAGGTTGGATATGGCGAGAACGGCCAGGCCCGCTCCGGAATGGGGGTCGATTCAGGGGACTTTGACAACGATGGCTGGCAAGATCTCTTTGTCGCGAACATCGATCAGGAAAAATTCTCGCTGTACCGAAATCTCAAGGACCAGACATTCGCCGATGTAGCGCAGGCCCAGTCTATCGCGCAGGCCACGCGTCTGCTGAGCGGATGGGGATTGAAGTTTTTCGATTACGATAATGATGGCGACCTCGACCTCATTCTCGCAAACGGGCATCCTGACGACATGGTCAGCCAGCGATCGCAGACGGTCACCTACCGAGAGCCCCTCCTCCTGTTCCATCAAGCGAATGGAAAGTTCCGGAATGTGAGCGCTGCCGCTGGCCCTGCGTTTTCAAGAGACTTCTCGGCGCGAGGCCTGGCGGTGGGTGATTTCGATAACGACGGAAAGTTGGACCTTTTAATCGGGGTGAATGGCGGCGCCCCCTTGCTTTTGCAAAATCAATCGAGCGCGGATAATCACTGGCTGGGAATCAAGTTGGAGGGGCAAAGTTGCAACCGTGACGCCATCGGAGCGCGCATCATTTGGTCCGCTGGCGGGAGGAAACGCTCGCACCTCAAGACGAGTGGCGGAAGCTACCTTTCGTCCCACGATCCTCGTGAAGTTCTCGGCCTGGGCTCAGCCCGCAACCTGGATTGGCTCGAAATACATTGGCCGGCTCCCTCCTCGCGCGTGGACCGGTTAACAAACCTGGCCATCGATCGCTATATCAAAATAACGGAAGGGAAGGGAATGTCATAAAGTCCGCCAGAGTCCGCTTCGGAAGCGACGTGCCGGTCCAACTGCGAGGTGGATTGCAAGTCTGGCGATTGCCGCAGCCAGCAGGCTAGTACGCTGCGCTTGGAACTAATGCTTCTCCCAGGCTGCCGCGATCGATTCCCTGATCGTCAATCAGACGAATCGAAACCCGTGCCGGGCGCGTCGGCAGTCTCACTTCCTGGCGAAGCTGGACCCGCGTCTGGGGCTCGACTGAGATCAGATCGAGCGTCTGCTGCTCGACTCCTTGAGAGTCGAAAAAATGGGCCCGCAGTTTGCCGGGAAAGAAAACGCCGAACGATCCGGAAAGCACGATCGAATCGTTGGAAGCCACAGCGGCAAGCGGGGAAAGAATCACAGCCGCGTTGAGAACGTCGCGAAGCTGGCCATCCGCGCGGGTCGGCCACCATGTTGTATCCATGCTATAGGTTTCGCCAGGTTGCAGTTCCACCAGCGGGCTATTGATTTCTGCTTCCATGTAATAAGGAGTGTTTTCGACGTCCAAAGAACGAAGCACGGGCTTGCCATTCTCGTCCAACTGCAGTGACGCGCCATTCTTGTAGAAGATCAAAGACGCTTTGCCGGGATAGTCCAGGCCATTTAGCGGTTGAAACCGTTCGACCATGGCAAACTGGCTGTCGGCATCTATCACGGCCAGCCAGCCGGCGATGGAATCGAGCCAGACTTCATTTTCCAGATAGGCCCAGTGCAACTTGAAGAGTTCGCCGTCCACCGCGAAGGAAGGATCATCGGCGAGGCCCGAGCGAACCTGGTAGCCGCCGAAATATCCGCTGCGTGGATTAGTCCGCGTAAAGGCCCAAAACTTCCGGTTGTATTCGGCTGGGTTGTGAACATCCGAAGTGTCGTATTGAGAAACTGACTGCATGGACCATCGAATCGGATGTCTCGTCGCGTTCTTCATGATGGCGTGGAATGCAATCTGCGGCGAGTTGGCGCTTAAGCTGATTTCACGAGAGTATTGCAAACCGGTAATCGGGTCGGCGGGACCTTCCAAACGTATGGCGCAGATGGGGCTTTGCGAGATTACCTTCAGCTCGTATACGCCGTCATCCAGCACATCGGAGGTTGGACCCGCCCAGTGCTGTTCATCGCCGCGCCCCTCGGGCAGCGGCCAGAGCTTGTCTCCTCCGTAATTGATCCATTCTCCGTTCGCCTCCGCGGGGGAGATGTACTTGCCCTTGTACCTGGGATTCACGAAGAGATACGGGTGGCCGGCGAAGCTGACCTGCATCAGCCGCCCGCCAAGTTGCTTGACGATGCTGAGCTGCAGCCAGTCATTCGAGATTTCTTCCGCGGCCCAGCCTTGAAACGTCGTTCTCCGAATCTGACAGCTGCGGTGACCATTCTCCCGGGCGAAAAGGGGTTGCGCCGTCAGAACCGCGAACAAGATCGCGCCTTGAATTATTGATCCTTGGATCAAGTACCGAAGAATCAAGGATCGACGAATGACGGATCGTCTCATAGGATCGGACAGGCTAAAGGTCGACAAGCCACCGTGCATTGTAGCTGGAAGTATCGATACGCATACGAGACAAAGGCCAGCGGTGCGGGCGACGCGGGGCGTGTGCCCGGCCTAGCTCCTGGCCTCTTCAACGTCGACAATGGCCTTAATCAATGTCGGCCGGCGCGGCAGATCCTTGAATTCGGAGGGGACTTGTGCCAGCGCCATGCGATCTGTGATCCAGGGAACGGTTTTAATCTGGCTCTCTTCGAGCATGCGGATAATCCGCCGAAACTGTCCACAACTGTTGCGGCTGGAATAGATTGTCATTTCGCGCGTGTGCAAGAGCGAATCGTTGAGCGTCACCGGCTCCTTGGTCAGACCCACAAACACCAACGAGCCGCCAGGAGCGACATAGGACAAGCTCTGCGACATGGAAGCCGCGCTTCCGGTCGCGTCGAAGACAACATCTGAGAGCAGCCCGCCTGATTCAGCCACGGCCTTCATCCCGAGCCTCGTGGCAAAATCTCTACGCCACTGACTCTTTTCTACGATGCAGACATCAGCACCTGCGGCGCGGGCAAACTCGGCCACAGCGAGGCCAATGGGGCCAGCTCCCACCACCAGCGCGGATTGCCCTTGCCCAATCTTGCTGCGGCTTACCGCGTGCGCGCCAATCCCCAGAGTCTCGACCAGTGCAAGCTCTTCCAGCGAGAGTTTTTCCGATTTGTGCAGAAGCGACAAGGGAACCGGCAGAAATTCTTGCATTCCGCCGTCGACGTGAATTCCGATCACGCGCAGCTTCTCGCAACAGTTGGTGCGGCCTGCCTGGCAAGGCTTGCACTGGCCGCAGCTGATATATGGTTCGATCGCGCAACGATCGCCAATTCGAATGTCGAAATCGTTCGCTCCAACTTCGACGACTTCTCCGGCCAGTTCGTGCCCCAGTACTCTGGGATAGGTGTAGATTGGATGGCTTCCGGTGAAGGCGTGAAAATCACTTCCACAGACGCCTACCTTGCGGATGCGCACGAGCCCCTCTCCGGGAGAGAATGTGGGCACGGACACATCACGTTTCACAAACTCCCCGGGGTTGCTAAGGACGATCTGCCTCATGGCAACCCAACTATATAATGCTAGCGAATCAAAAGACAGCCAAGGGGCTCAACTGTCGCCACCGATTTGCACGAATTTCGCTGTGCAAGCGGCATCAAGAACCATCGCGAGCTCTCTTCAAACTATGAAAGCGCTGGTGAAATACGCGGCGGGAGAAGGAAACGTCGACATCCTTGATATGGAGGATCCGACATGCGGTCCCGATCAGGTAAAAGTCGAAGTTGCTTTCTGCGGCGTGTGTGGCACCGACATTCACGTGCTGAACGATACTTTCCGCAACTATCCGCCGGTCATTCTGGGGCACGAGATTGCCGGAAAGGTTGTGGAAAAGGGCAAGAACGTAACCGGCGTTGTGCTTGATGAAAGCGTGGCATGCCTGGGAGCGACCTCGGTGACCTGTGGGCGCTGCAGGTATTGCCTCTCAGGAAAATTTATCTTCTGCCCGAACCGGCGGGGCATGGGACACGGCGTGAATGGAGGCTTCACCCGTTATGTCGTGATGCGTCCTGACCAGCTCTATCGCGTTCCTGCCGATCTTCCATTGGAAGAAGCAGCCATCAGCGAACCCTTCGCGGCTGCGATACAGGCGGTTTGTGAATTGACCGAAGTCCGGCTCGGGGACACGGTTTTGGTCTCAGGCCCGGGCCCCATGGGGCTGCTATGCCTCAAGCTGCTGGTGGCGGAAGGAGTGAAGACGATTGTCGCCGGGACTGCGGGCGACGAGGCGCGCCTGGATGCGGCGCTCCGCTTTGGCGCAGCGCAAGTCATAAATGTGGGGGAACAGAATTTGATGGAAGCAGTCCGCGGCGAAACCGGCGGCCTTGGTGTGGATGTAGCCTTCGAATGCGCCGGACATGAAAGTTCCGCGCGCGGGTGTATCGAAGCTCTCCGGCCCATGGGACATTACACGCAAGTCGGAATTTGCGGGCACGAAATTCAGTTCCCCATGGATCAGGTATTTTTCAAAGAGCTCAAGCTGACCGGGTCGGTCTGCTACACCGCGCAAACCTGGGAGCGCATGATGAGAATCTTCGAGCAGGGCCGCGTGAAATTGAAAGACCTGGTTTCCAGCAAGCTGCCCATTTCGGAGTGGCGTACAGCGTTTGATTTGTGTACCCAGAAGCAGGCTTTGAAAGTCCTGATGTACCCAGAGTTTTAGAAAGCCTGCGCCGTCAAGTGTGAGATTCAACCTTTTCGCGCAGGACGCGCCGGCACTTTGGTTCCTTTTCCCTCGACGATCGTGACATAGCGGTCGATTGGCAGATTGTAGAATCGTTCCACCAGGCCACTGGGCAGGGGCCATTTCACCTCAAGCCAATCAACCTTCGCGCGCCGGCCGATGCCCAGCACCATCCGTGGATCGTGAGACGCGAGATAACTTCCGCCGCCGACTTTGGTTCTGTGACGCTCAAATTCGCCGGAACGCCAGGTAACAGCTGCGCCGACAGCGTCGCGGTTGGCCTTACTTCCCACCAGCTGAATTCCCAGCCAATGCGTCCCAGCAGTCGCCGTATTCCGTAGCAATAGAGGAGCGTCATTGTTGACTGCCACCAGCACGTCTACTGCGCCATCGTTGTCGAAGTCGCCGATCGCCATGCCGCGCGCGGCGAATCGTTGATTGAAAACCGCTCCGGCGGCGGCGCTCACATTTACGAAACCTGGCCGGGTGCCGGGGCCGGTGTTGCGAAACAACAGCATGGGCTCTGAATATTGCACTTCGCGGTCGCGGGTTTCAACTTTGTCGTCAGGATGGCCGTTGGCGAGAAACAGATCCAGGTTGCCGTCGTTGTCAAAGTCAAAAAATTTGAGCCCCCATCCGCTCATGAGAGCCGTGGTTTTGCCGATCCCGGTGGCGAGCGCATCATCATCGAAGGTGCCGTCGCGATTGTTCCGATAGAGCGAATACATTTCACGATCAACGTTAGCGACGAAAAGATCCGTCCAGCCATCGCCGTTGTAGTCGGCGGCGTCAACACCCATTCCCGACCGTGCGCTGCCCTCGGCGTTGTAAGCGACTCCCGCTTCCGTCCCGACATCGGTAAATTGTCCGTTACCTTTATTCAGCAGAAGAAAGTTTGCGACTGTGTCGTTGGCCACAAAAAGGTCCATGCGGCCGTCATTATCGATATCGCAAGCGACCACGCCCCATGCTTTCCCCGGATACTGGGCGATGCCGGACTCCTTGCTGACGTCGGTGAAAGTGCCGTCGCCGTTGTTGTGGAAGAGCCAGCTCGGCATGGGGTCGTAAACCCGCGGAACGCAGTAGTAGCGTTCGCCGGTCGCCGGGTTCCCGCAAAACTTGTTCTTGTCTTTATTGAAATCCACAAACCGGCAAACGAAAAGATCGAGATGCCCATCGTTGTCATAATCGAACCAGACGGCGCTCGAGGCCCATCCCGGAGCCGAAAGCCCGGCCTTCTTTGTGACATCGGTAAAAGTTCCGTCACCGTTATTGTGATAGAGAATGCTGCTTCCGTACTGCGTGAGATACAGATCGGGGAAACCATCGCCATCGTAATCACCGACGGCGGCTCCCATTCCGTAACCTCCCCCGGCTACGCCCGCCTTCTCTGTAACGTCGGTGAAAGTTCCGTCGCGATTATTGTGATAAAGCGCATTGCGCAAGGGCGGATTCGGGTCGTAGAAATCGCAATGGCCGCTGTTGACCAGGTAAATATCCATCCAGCCGTCGTTGTCGTAGTCAATGAAGGCACAGCCCGCGCCGGTGGTTTCCGGAAGATAGTAATCCTGCGAGCGTCCGTTGGTGTGTTTCCAGATGATTCCGCTGGCGGAGGATGGGACCAGGGTGAAAAAAGATTTTGCGTCAGACGGCTTGAGCTGCGCAGAAGCAGAGGAGCCCATGAGGAGCGACTCGCCGGAAAGAACGGTCCCGCCTTCAAGGCCCAGCAGGGCCAGTACTTTTAAAAAGTGACGTCGGGAAAAGGAAGGTCTAAGAGAATGCAGTTCGCGCACTCGCGCTACCTCAGAAATGTTGTCTTTCTGATTTTCGCACACTCATTGCGACTGGATCTCGTTAAGTCCAAGGTCTCAAAATTTAAGATCCGGTCTCAACTGCGAACCACACGCCTATAGAAAGTATCGCTCTTTTTTCTTTGCCTCGGAATAGTTTCCGTAGGTTGAGCGGACGGCTTCCACCTCTGAAACTTCAGCGATGGGCACATCCCACCACGACTCGTAGCCGCTGACTCGTTCGTTGTAGTCGGTCTCAACCACGACGACCGAAGTTTTGGGCTGCTTGCGTGCCTCCACCAAGGCGCGTTCCAGTTCGTCGACGGTATTTGCGCGAACGGCGTATGCGCCCAGGCTGGCCGCGTTGGCCACAAAATCGATTTCAACTTTGTTTCCGGAGAGCTTGCCGTTCTTCCTGTAACGGTATTCGGTTCCCATCCCCTGGTTCCCGCAAGCGCGGCTCAGGCCGCCAATGCTGGAGAAGCCGTGGTTATCCAGCAGGACGATGTTCAGCTTGTATCCTTCCTGTAACGATGTGGCAATTTCCTGCGCCATCATGAGGTAAGAACCGTCTCCTACCATCACGTAAATCTCGCGTTCGGGGTCAGCCATCTTTGCGCCCAAGCCGCCGGCGATTTCGTAGCCCATGCAGGAATAGCCATATTCCATGTGATAGCCCTTGGGATTGCGGGTGCGCCAAAGCTTGTGAAGATCACCCGGCAGGCTGCCGGCGGCGCAAAGCACAACATCCTTCGGACCAGAAACCCGGTTCACCACTCCGATCGCCGAACCCTGGCTGATTGGCGGACCATGTTTCAGGCTGTAGATGCGATCAACCTCTTTTTCCCATTTCGCCTGCAAAGCAGAGGCGGCCGCCTGATAGGAATCGTCGACGTGATATCCCTTGGTCGCGGCTTCCAACTCCTCGAGAACAGCGCGGGCATCGCCGACCAGAGGCAGAGCCGAGTGCTTGTAGGCGTCGAACTCGGTTACGTTGATATTGATGAATCGCACGTCAGGATTCTGAAATGCAGTCTTGGAGGCAGTCGTGAAATCGCTGTATCGAGTGCCAATGCCGATGACGAGATCGGCCTCGCGCGCGACGACATTGGCCCCAGGAGTTCCGGTCACGCCGATCGCGCCCAGGTTCTGCGGGTGGTCGAAGCACAGAGAACCTTTTCCGGCCTGAGTTTCACCAACTGGAATTCCGGTTTGTGTGGCGAAACGTGCCAACTGCCCGGTAGCGTCTGAATAGATCACGCCGCCGCCCGCCACGATAAGCGGCTTTTTGGCGGAACGAATCCATTGCGCAGCCAGTGCCAGCAAGTCGCGGTCGCAACGTTGACGGGGGATGGTCCACACTCGTTTTTCGAAAAACTGGGAGGGATATTCAAAAGCTTCTGCCTGAACGTCCTGTGGCAGCGAGACGACCACCGCGCCGGTGTCGGCCTGAGAAGTCAACACCCGTACGGCCTCGGGAAGGGATGTGAGGATTTGTTCTGGCCGCTCGATCCGGTCCCAATAACGAGACACCGGCTTAAAACAATCGTTCACGGAAATATCCTGAGTCGTCGGCGACTCCAGTTGCTGCAGCACGGGCGCCACATTGCGGCGGGCGAATATGTCCCCGGGCAACAGCAGCACCGGTAAACGGTTTACCGTGGCAAGCGCCGCGCCGGTAAGCATATTGGTGGCTCCCGGGCCGATGGAAGTGGTGCATGCGAGAGTGCGCAGGCGATTGCTCATCTTCGCAAACGCCGCCGCGGTGTGCACCATCGCCTGCTCGTTGCGGCAAAGATAGTAAGGAAACGACGGAGTCTGTTCGAGAGCCTGGCCCATTCCCGCGACGTTGCCATGGCCAAAGATTCCAAAGCATCCCTCGAAGAAGTGGTGCTCCTTGCCGTCGCGTGAGACGTACTGATTTTCTAAAAACCTGACAATGGCCTGGGCCGTGGTTAGTCGTCGCGTCATGGCGATCTGCCTCGCTGTTGATGAAGTTGAGCCTTGAGCCTTCCAGCCAGAGTATTCGATCAAGACGGCTTCGGCGGCACAGCTTGTCGGCAACTCACACGAGAGGAAGGCGCGTGTCCGGTTGCTTCCAGTCTGAGCGAATCCATGTGTGTGACGGATCTTCCGTGACCGCCATGGTTCGGGAAGTCCCAGCCAGGAAGTTTAAATAGTAGATGTTATATCCGGGTCCTGCCACTACAGGATGGTATCCATCTCGTACCAGCACCGCGTCTCCATCGTGAAGTTTCAAGGTCACGTCCCGGGAGCTGCGCGGGTTGTAGAGATTCTGGAAGGCAAACCCGCGGGGATCGGCGATGCGATAGTAGTAAATCTCGTCGAGGTCGACTTCGGTGGGAGGGTTGTGGACATCATGCTTATGCGGAGGATAGCTCGACCAGTTTCCGCCGGGCGTATAAACCTCAACCACAATCAACCGGTCCGCGGGAAAATCGGGACGAATGATATCGACAATCTGGCGCGAGGAGTTTTCTCCGCCGCGCAAGCTGCTGGAAACATCCTGGGGAGTAATCAGCCTGGGTTCCAGACGGGCTTTGGAAGGAACGCGGCATTCCGCAATTTCGCACACGGTTTCGGCGCGGACGCTGGCGTGGCCACCCGCAGGAAGATAGAGGGCATAAGGAAGGCCATCGAAGACATTCTTCCTTTCCCCGATCAACTGCTTGCCTTGACCCCAGTCGACAGAGCATTTGCCGCCCAGCAGCACCAGGGCCACTTCCTCCTCATTTGCGAAACACTCCCATATCGTTCCCGGGGTCAGGCGTCTCACGAAAAAACTCATCCATTCCCATCCTGCCGCTTCGCGCGAAAGTTGGATGAGTTCACCGCCTTGATCGGCGGGAAGAGTGCGGGAATGGACGACGTGCTCAGCTTGGGTCATGCCATGCTCCATCCAGAACTGCGGAAACCGCGAGATAGGTGATTGCAGGACGGACAGCCGGTGGCTTCTGAATCCGGCTTCGTGTTTTTGCAGATCGCGATATTTCCCACATATAACCGCTTAGAACATAATCTTGCGCCCATCGTCTGTCAACCTAAACGCGGCGATGGGCGGGTCAATGCGCGCTGGCGAGAAGCAACGGCGATATCAACATCAGGAACGCCGACCCCACCGGAACCAGAACACCCCGCGCCACTCCTTTGCGGTTGGCCACAAACCCGACTGCGGGCGGAATCGCAATTGCGCCCAGCCATCCGCCAGTAATCACCAGGCTGATGGCAGTTCCCACCAGGGTTGGGAAGTATGTCCCGGCTAATCCCAAAGCGGTAGGAAAGATGGCCGCCATGAACCAGCCCGCCGCCATGGTCGAAATGGCAACCAGAATGCGCTTGCGAAGAGTGAACATTCCAGCCAGGCAGAGGACAGAACCGGCCGCGCTGATGAGCAGAACTCGCACTGGTCCGAACGCTACCAGAGTCCATTGGCCGGCCCAGCGTCCCGCGATCATTGCCAGGGCAAAGGCGGCGATAAATCTGGATGCCTGCTTCTGTCCGTAGCCGCGCTCGGTCGTGAAGAAGGTGACCGTCCAGCTCCACACTGAGAACTCGGTGCCCACGTACAGAAAGACCAGGAACATCAGAAGCCACAACCTGGGCTGGGTCAGCAGTGCGCCAGTTTGGGCCAGCGGGAAACCCTGGGCCACCAGCGGTTTGGGGAACGAGAGGGCCAGATGCAAAACCAGGATGACGACGGTTAACAGGCTCGAAACTTTCAGAACGCCGCTAAAGCCATGGCGCTTGAGCACCGGCATTACCAGGAACGGAGCGACGAACGCGCCCACACCGAAAAAAAGATTCAACAGGTTGGCGGCAATCTCACGCTGCGTGGAGTTGACCAGGGAGATTGCGGTGTTCTCCCCAGCAACCACCATCGAGCCTCCCAGACCCAGGACGAATGCCATTGAATACAGCGCCTTGGAACTGTTGACAATGCCGAGTCCCCAGAAGGCGATGGCGACCAGAAAAAGTCCGAGGCAGACAACGAGTTTGGTGCCCAGCGCGTCCATGGTCAGGCCTGACGGCACCGAAGCCACGATCAGGCCGATCGAACTGGTCATGAAAAAGACGCCGGCCTGGGATTTGCTGAGTTTGAGTTTCTCCATCAGGTTCGGCAATACGATCCCCAACATGGCGTTGAGGTAGCCGTAAATAAAAATGCCGAGCCAGGCTGCAAGTATCAGTGGTCTGCCGCCGGTCATGCAGTTTCTCCTGTGAGTTGCAGCAACATCGCGGAGCGAGGATTCAGCTTAATTTTCCGTTTCGCCAAGCTCCTCCTTGCCATTGCTTCTTGATGTAGTCCGCCGACCAGTAAGCGACCGCCTGGATGGTGAGCGAGGGATTGAATCCGGCATCGGTGACCAGAACGCTTCCGTCGGCAACAAAGAGATTGTCGACGTCGTGGCTCTGGCAATACTTGCTGACCACCGAAGTTTTAGGATCGTCACCCATGCGGCAAGTGCCATTCTGATGATCGCCCACACCGCCTTTACCGTTTCCACCCCGCCAGGTTTTAATGGCCCCGGCTTCCTTCAGCAAAATTTCACCCTTGCCCATCACGTAGTCGGCAATCTGATAATCCACCTTCATCCAGGAATGGGTGATGCGGGCGACCGGCATACCCCAGGCATCGCGAACACCGGGATCCAGATCGACGCAGTTGGTTTCCTGCGGCAGTCCCTGGCAATTGCTGCCCAGGTGGAGATAACGGCGAAAATATTTGCGCTGAAAATCCTTGTGCGCCTTGCCCCACAGCGCCTCGCCGGGTGGGCGGGTTCCGGCAAACTCGATGGGAAGGGTGCAGTAATAGTTATAAATGTAGCCGCCGCCAGGTATTTCGCGGCTCCGCGGATGGTTCCAGTCATTAAATGCGATCGACGGCCCGGGTCCTTTGTCGTGCGGAATTTCGCGATCGAATATCCCGAACGTATCCGCTCCGGTGTGATCGTTCAGGTTCCGTCCCACTTGGCCGGAAGAATTTCCCAGCCCCTTGGGGTGAAACTTGTCGGCCGAGTTCAGAAGCAGGCGCGCTGACTCGGTGGCCGAGCAAGCCACAATGATTAAATCCGCAAACTGTTCCTGTCGCTGATGCTTGGCGTCAAAGTATTCCAAGCGATTGGGGCGGCCCTTGGCATCGGTCAGAATGCGGGTCACAAAAGAGTTGTTCCGCAGCTCACATTTTCCACTTTGCATCGCGCGTGGAAGCAACGTGACCTGGGTGCCGGACTTGGCCTGGACTTCGCAATCGTGAGCCAGGCACCACACGCATTGCACACAAGGATTACGCCCCATGTAAGGCTGGGTCAGAATCGCAAAGGGGGGCGGAAAGGGATGCCAGCCGATGCGCCGTCCCACATCGCGAATAATTTCTCCCTGCGGATTGATGGGCAACGGAGGAACCGGATATGGTTTTTTTCTGGGCTCGGCGAATGGATCGGCGCCCGCAAGTCCCGAGACCCCCAATTCGTATTCCGCCTTTTCGTAAAACGGCTCAAGATCGTCGTAACTGATTGGCCAATCTTCCACGGAAGTCCCAGGAATGCTTCCGTACGTGGACTTCATTCGAAAATCTTCCTTCTTGAATCGCCACGCGGCAGCGCCATAGGCGACTGTGCCTCCGCCGACCGCAGCTGCAGTCTTTCCATAGCCCTCGCTTACGCCCGGATAGACGCGCTGCGCGGTTTCGCGATCGGTGTAGCGAAAGGTTCGCGGATTCGGAAAGACAGAAGGTCCGTAAGCGGGCGGAAGCGAGTACTGGCTGTTTAGTTCGTCATGATTGAAATCGGCGGGACTGTAACTCTTGCCTCGTTCGAACACGACTACCGAGAGTCCAGCCTGGGCAAGTTCATTTGCCACCACGCCTCCGCCAGCACCCGATCCAATGACAACCACGTCCACTTTTTTTGAGTTCGGCATGCGCTCAGCCCTCGAATCCAATCATTTTCCAGCTTGCACCATCGCGGTTCCCGCCATGTTCGGGATCACCGTAGTAACCTTCCATGACGTGCCGCCAAAGCAGCCCGAAAAACTCGTGGCGGGATTCTCTTCGTGAATGTCCTGATTGGAGAGACTCAAGAATTGCAGCCTGATGATCGGAGCTAAGGGAAGCAAAGTTGCCGCCGAATTGCTTCTGGCTCGTCGCGTCGATCATGGCGAGGCCCTCTTCGTAGTTAGTGCGATAGAATCTTCCGAAAGGTCCCGCGAGAACTCCGTCGATGTAAAAGAGGACTCCTGCCGCTTTCCCGCCGGGGCTCTCATCGGATGGAATCATCTGTTCGGAGATGGCTTCAATCGTGGCCGCCTGAGGCACGGTGAAAAACTTGCAGCCTGGAGCGAGCGAGCCCTGAACTGCGGCGCTCATGGCTGGCATTGAAGCGATGGCGACGGTTCCGCCCGCTGCCTTGAGGAAATCTCTTCGGTCCATTGAGTTCGACATTCGAGCCTCCGAAACCTAAACAGGCGCGTATAGCGGCCAAGGGTAAACTTGTGTCGTGAGATTCATGACGACTCCGCATGTATAACACAGGGCCAATAAGAAAAAACGCGACCGCGCTATGCGGGGCAACCGGAATCTGTGTCCCGGCCACGCACTCGGCGGCGGCTCGCGCATTTTCTGAAACCAGTTCGCAATCGCGCTCCTTCTGCGCTTGAGACTAACCGCTTAGACAGGAGTGTGACCGGCCCTGTGCTTCAGCGGAACTTTAACCCATCTCAAGGCACGAATGTAAATGAATTTCAACGAGAATGGTTCAATTTATTGTCTTGACAACGCATCTGGATTAAGTATAAAAGCGCTCTGTTTGTATAAGCGGTTAGATAAAAAGCAAACCGGCCAAATTGGAGGCTGGTGCACTGGAAACCACTAACTTCATTTCAGGTTGCGCGAGGGGGCCGTATGCAAGTTTCAAATAGTCGGAGGGTACGTGGGTTTCTGATTGCCTTTGCGTTAATCATGGCATGTACAGCCCTGGCAGCCGGGCAGATTGTCACGGCCAGCATCGTGGGCACAGTCAAAGATCCTTCCGGCGCGGTGGTTCCCGGCGCGAGAGTGACCGTGGTGAACTCCAACACCGGCGAGTCACTAACGGCGACGACTGGGGGGAGTGGAGACTACGTGTTCCCCTACCTCCGGGTAGGCACGTACAGCGTGTCGGTCGACGCGCCGAACTTCAAACAAGCGGTTCGCAATGGGATCACGCTGGACGTGCAGGATCGTAAGGAAGTGGATTTCCAGATGACGCTGGGTGGCTCGACGGAAAAAGTCGAGGTCACGGTGGAAGCTCCTTTGATCGATACCCAGACCGCCGATGTTGGCCACGTGGTCAGCGGCCAGCAGGCGACCGACCTCCCCTTGAACGGCCGCCGCTATGACTCGCTGGCGCAACTCACGGCAGGAGTCAATACTGCAAGCGCCTCCTTTCAGCAACGAGCCGAGGGAGTCTTTAGCGTCAACGGAAACAGTTCGACTCAGAATAACTTTGTTCTGGATGGCGCGGACAATAACTCTTACACCACAAATTTGCAGGACCAGAGCGCCCAAGCCGTGCAGCCCGCGGTGGATTCACTGGCGGAATTCAAGCTGCAGACGCGCGATTACGACGTCGAGTACGGCCGCAGCGCCGGCGGCGTGGTCAATGCCGCGATCAAGTCGGGCACAAACCAGCTTCACGGCGACGTTTACGAATACTTCCGGAACAGCAAGCTCGATGCCAAGGATTATTTCGCGGGGCAGAATTCGATCAAGCCGATATTTCAACAGAACCAGTTCGGCGCGACTCTGGGCGGCCCGATCCGGAAGAACAAAACATTCTTCTTCCTGAATTACGAAGCCAGGCGAGTCCGCGAGGGCTTGACGCTCACGGGCCTGGTTCCCACTCCGGACATGCGGAACCTGGACTTCAACGAACTCTCCACGGTGCCGACCTCGCCCTCCATCGCCGGGCTTTCGCAATTCTCCAATTGCATCAATAACGGCATAGTTAGTCCTTCTTGCGTCGATCCGGTGGCGGCTAAGCTTATCGCGCTCTATCCCTTGCCGAATGCGAACCGGACCCTGGAAGGCCAGCCCGGAAGTTTCGGTAACGGCGGGTTTAACTACATTGCCAGTCCGAAAGAATCCGTCGATTCTGATCAGGGCGGAGTTCGCATCGATCACAAGTTCAACGATTCCAATAACGTTTACGGACACTTCATCGTTTACGACTTGCGCCAGTTCCGTCCCGGAATTTTCAATGACAGCTCGCCGTTAGCAGACGGAACCAACGATTCGACTTCGGGAAAGAACCTTGATCGCGGCACCAGCATCACCACTGCCTGGGTGCACGTGTTCACGCCCAGCATCGTCAACGATGCTCACTTCAGCTTTAACCGCGCCGCTTCCCACAACATCCAGGCAACGCTCGGGGTTGATGGCAACAGCCAAGTCGGCCTTACCGGAATCCCGAACTTCCCCGGGTTGTCGGGCGGCCTTCCGGAAATCGATATCTCGGGCATGCAGTTACTGGGTAGCCCGATGTGGCTACCGCAGAATCAGTTTGCCCAGATCTGGCAACTCAAAGATGCGGTCACATACATCAAGGGTACGCACACCCTGAAGATGGGCATTGAGTGGCGGCGGGATGCGGACAATTTCAGCGACCTTTGTTGCATCCGCGGCAACTTCGGCTTTAACGGTCAATACACCGGCGATGGAATCACTGATTTACTCCTGGGAGTGCCGAGCCACGCTGAATTGGAAAACCTGGATATTGCCCGCATCTACCGCAACGGCTGGAACTGGTTTGTTGGGGATTCATGGAGGGCCACGCCGCGCCTGACCCTCAACTATGGAGTTCGTTACGAATACTCCAGCCCACTATTTGAGCGCGACAACCGTGAAACCAACTTCAACCCCAATCTCAACGGAGGCACGGGCGGACTGTTCAGTATTCCGACAAATGCAAGCGGCACCTTCAACCGCACGACGGTTCACCCGGTGAAAGATAATTTTGCTCCCCGGGTTGGCTTCGCCCTTGGTATTACTCCGAGGCTGGTCATGCGCGGCGGAGCAGGCATCTACTTCCAGAACACTTATCGTTATGGAAGCGAAAGCCAGTTGGCGCTGAATCCTCCCTTTCTCGTAGACGCTCAACAGAATCCTCAGCCCACAGCCGCTCCCCCATTCCTTTTGCAAAACGGTTATCCGTCTAACTTCCTGGCGCCGGTTGATATCACCAACACGGCCCAGGTCAGCCAACTCTTCATTCGCGCGATCGACTCCAACCTGGTTCCTTCCACGATTTACGAAGGCAGTTTCGGGTTCCAGTATTCGGTCACCAGCACCTTCGTGCTCGAGACGAACTATGTCTTCAACCAGGCGCGTCATCTCTGGGATCTCAGCAACGAAAATCAGCCGGACCTGATCAATCCGGGATCGCCTCCGGTTATTCCATTTCCCAACTTCGTGCAGGGAACATCGCCCACGCACATTGAATGGCTGTCAAGCGCTTCGAACTCGAATTACAACGCTTTGCAAATCTCGGGCGATAAGAAGACGTCGCACGGCGTCACCTTCCACGCGGCCTATACCTGGAGCAAAGCTTTGTCACAGGTCAGTGACTTCGAAGCCGGACTGCGAGGAGTACAGGACCGCTACAATCGCCAGCGAGAGTGGGGCTACTGGGACAATGACACCCCCCAGCGGCTGGTGGTGAGCGGAACGTACGAATTGCCCGTGGGTAGAGGACATTCCCTCGCGAGTTCGGGGGTTACGGAGAAAGTGTTCGGCGACTGGCAACTGAACGCCATCGCTACGTTCGCCAGCGGACAACCGCTTACGATCGGGATTACTCAGGACAATAGCGGCACGCAATCAGGAAATCGGCCGAATTGCACCACTCCCGCTTCGGGCTTCCACCGCACTATCTCGGATTGGGTGAGTCCGTCGGGTTATTCGGCTCCTGCGCAGTTTTTCTTTGGCGATTGCAGCCCAACTCCGGGACCACGTTCTCCTGGAATTTCGCTGGTCGATGCTTCACTGTTCAAGAACCTTCCAATTACCGAAACAAAGTCCCTGCAATTCAGGGTTGAAGCTTTCAACTTCCTGAATAAACCGCAATTTGGCACGCCTTCGAACCTGAGCTGGAACACAAGTAATCCGGGCACGGCGGGCGCTCCGGTTTCCGGTTTCGGGGCGATCACCAGCACGGTTCCGTTTACTTTCCGTCAGATTCAGTTTGCCTTGAAGTTCTACTTCTGACGCAATACGCAGACGTGGTAGCACTTTGAGGGGGATGATGGCCGACAGAATGGAGCGACGCCAATTTCTGAAGGCCGGTGTGGCAAGCACACTGGCCTTGGCCATCAATCAGTCGTCCGCTTTTGCCGCTGGCCCGGAGCAGAAGTTCAAGATCGGGATGGCGGCGACCACCTGGCTGTCCGCCGACCCTTCGATTACCACCTATTGGAAAGCCGCCCAGGGAATTGCGGCGCTGGATATCGGCGCCACCGAAGCGGACAACAGTAAAGCGGATTTCGATTCGGCATACGGCAATAAAGTAGAAGAGTTTCGCCAGCGGTCCCGCCAGATCGGGGTGCAACTGGAAGGCGTGTACCAGGCGCTCTTGTTGCACGAGGCCCAGCAGCTGCCGGCGATACGAAGCAAAATCAATTCGGTGGCGGCGTTTCTCAAAGCCGCAGGTGCAGAGTACATCGCGCTCGGCTGGGACGTGCCCTGGGGGCCGGGAAGGAAGCCGTACGTGAGAACCCCGGCCGATGTGCGTCAGGCGATCCGCACGGCCGACGAAATCGGACGCATCTCCCTGGAACAGCATGGCATTTTTGTGGCGCTTCATGCTGAACGGGATATTCCCAAAGAAATCACTCTGCAGATCCTCGACGAAAGCAACCCGAAATATCTGCGGTTTTGTGCGGATGTCGGACACCTCACTGCCATGGGATTGGACGCCGTGGCAACGGTCAAGAAATATGCTTCGAGGCTGGCAGTGAGTCACTGGAAGGATTTTGATCCCAAGCTGGGAGGACCGAGTTATCTGGCAGGCTCCACAGGGGATTTCGTTGAGTTAGGTAGAGGCATAGTCGACTTTCGAGGGCTGGCTAATCTCTATCGCGAAATTGGATTCGACGGTTGGGTGCAATTAGAGTTGGACCACACCCGTGAGGCGAGCATTGCCATCAGCGCGCAAAAAATGAAGGCATTCGTGACCGACCAGTTGAAACTCCAGATGGTTCCCCGCTCTCGCTAGGCCTCTATCTAGGGCTGGATAACACGGCCCTTAAGCACCCCTGCTATGATTTTTAGTTCTGCCGTGTCTGCCGGTTGGATCCGCAAGGGGCAATGACTCGAACTCTCCCGAAAATCCGAACCGGCCTGGAATGGGGGTTGCGTACGAGCGTGGTTTTCTTTCTGGCTGCCGTTTTAGCAGCTCAGCAAGACCCGGCCCTGGACCGCGCCCGCCAAGCTCTTGCCAGGGGGGACATGACGCAGGCAATTCCACTGCTGGAAAATTATCGCAAGGCTCACGCGTCGAATCCGGAAATTTATGAGCTGCTAGGCATTGCATATGGCCGCGCCGGAGACAACGACCAATCTCTGGGCATGTTTAAAGAATTTGCCCGCCTGGCGCCGCGTTCGCCGGCGGCCTACAACAATCTTGGTGCAGCCTATCTTCGAGAGGGAGACCCGGAACACGCCGAGGCATCTTTTCGACATGCGCTTCAGATCAATCCACAGGACGTCAATACGCTTTACAACCTGGGAGCGCTACTCAACGCCCGGCACAGCTTTGCTGAGTCTCGCCCGCTTCTGGATCGAGCATTTCGCCGCGAGCACTCCTCGGCTATAGGCTATGAGGCCGCCGTGGCGGCCGCTGGTGCGGGCGATCGCAAGGCTGCACTGCGGATACTCAATAGCGTCGCGCCTCCAAAAGATCAAAGTGCGGTGCCATGGCTGACGCTGAGCGGCACTCTGAATTTTGACGAAGGCAATCTGGCGGACGCTGCAGAGGCGTTGGAGGCGGCCAACCGGCTGGCGCCCGACGACAAGGAAGTCCTTTATGCGTTAGCTTTGGTCCGGCTGAAATCAAATCAGGTCGACTCAGCGCTTCCTCTTCTCGACCAGGTTCTAAGCTCACTTCCGCCCGGCGAACGTGCCTTGCGTGAAGCCGAACTTCTGGCGTCTGCTGGAGCATACACGCGGGCAAAAACGAAGTTCGAGGAAGCCATCGCCTCGGACCCTAATTCTTACGAGGCCCACTACAATCTGGCAGTCCTCCGGCTCGAGCATTTCAAAGATCTGGAGGGCGCGCTGGATGCCGCTCAGCACGCCCTGGCGATCCGCAATACCGGAGATGTGCAGGATCTTCTCGGCGACATCAGCGAGTCGCAGAACCACTTCGGAGACGCGTTGAACCATTACCAGGAAGCGGTGCATGTCGACCCGGACAATGACAAGGTTGCCTTCGACCTGGGCGCGGAGCTGCTCCTGCATGAAAACTTTGATGCAGCGGAAGCGGTGTTTCAGGCTGCATTAAAGCGGTTTCCCAAGGCGTCGAGAATTTATCTGGGCCTGGGCACTGCGGAATTCATGCGCGGAAAAACTGCCGATTCGGTAGCCTCTTATTTAAAAGCGGTGGATCTGGATCCCGGATTTGAACCTGCTTATCTTTTTCTG
This sequence comes from Terriglobales bacterium, assembly GCA_036265205.1. Taxonomy (GTDB): domain Bacteria; phylum Acidobacteriota; class Terriglobia; order Terriglobales; family Acidobacteriaceae; genus JAIQFF01. The sequence goes on along the minus strand of DATAPL010000002.1, from coordinate 68,925 downwards.
GGAGAAGCTTTTACCTTCGCCGATACCCGCTCACAGGAGGTTGTTTCCAAACTCGCGTATTTAGCGGCGAAAGAACCGCAAATCTTCGGCGCGCAGTACTACTATGGCGCAGCGCTCGTCAAGGAAATGGATCAGGAAGGCAATTTAAAAAATGCTTTGCTAGCACAAGCCGCATTGCAGAAAGCGGCAGCTTTGCGTCCCAACGACGCGCGGGTACCATACCAGATGGGAGAGCTTTGTCGCGTACAAAAACGACTGCCCGAAGCGGTTACTTATTATCAGAAATCGACTGCGCTCGATCCGGATTACCCGGAACCACTGTACAAACTGGGGCAGGCTTACACTCGCCTGAAAAAGCCGGAGGAAGCTAAAAAGGCATTTGCCCGCCATCGAGAGGTCATGAACCGGGCGGAGGCGGCGGTCTACCGTCGAGCCAGCGAAATTCAAAGCTTTGTGCTGAAGATGAGAAATCCTCAGTAAACCGTTGCCGCATGACCTGAAAATGTGGTTTGTATCTCCCCCTGATCGAAAGGTGGGGGAGTACGATCATCGAAGGAGAGTGCATGCCGCGTTCGCCAAGGAATTCCAAGACGCCCGGCCGTAAGGCGCCGAACATCTACGATGTGGCTCGTGAAGCGCAGGTCTCCGTGTTTACGGTATCTGCCGTCATCAACAAAAAAGAGCATGTGGGCGCGGCGCGCAAGCGACGGGTCGAGGCTGCGATCAAAAAGCTGGACTATCGCCTTAATTCTCTGGCGCAGAGTCTGGCCAGCGAACGCACCCACACAATCGGTGTAGTGGTGCCGGACATTTCGAATCCGTTCTTCCCCATGGTGGTTCGGGGCGCCGAAGACACAGCCCAAAAGCGGGGGTACAGCACCCTGCTGTGCAATAGCGACGGCAATGCAGAAAAGGAAGAACTCTATCTGGAGCTTCTTCTTTCCAAACGCGTCGACGGCGTGCTCCTGACCAAGGCCCCGGGCCAACTGAGTTCGCGGATCGAGCGCATGTTTTCCGACATGAAAGTGCCCGTGGTGCTGATGATGCGTACTTATCCGGGGCTGACGAAGGATGCCATCATCACCGACGATTTTAAAGGAAGCTTCGATGCGGTATCGCATTTAGCCAGAATCGGCCACAAAAGAATCGCGCTGGTAGGTGGTCCTCTGAGCGTGAGCAACGGTAAAGCTCGATGGCAGGGATACCGCAAGGCGCTAAGTGAGAACGGACTGAAGTACGATCCGGAACTGGTTTACGAAGGGGATTATCGGATCGACTCGGGATACAGCGCGGGTCTCTCGTTGCTTACGCATCGCCCCGACGCGGTCTTTGTTGCCAATTATCTGATGACGGTTGGCTTTCTTGAAGCCGCTCAGGAGATGGGCATGCGTTGTCCCGACGATTTCGGCCTGGTGACGTTGGACGACTATCCATGGCTGAAGCTTTTCAGCCCGCCTATCACAGCCGTCGAACTTCCGAAGTATGAAGTGGGCAGCGCCGCCACCGAATTGTTGCTGGAGCGCATCCGGGGAAAAACCGGACGTGAAGAAACTCGCAAGATCATGCCTCAGCTGCGAGTGCGTGAGTCGTGCGGGTTTCGATTGCGGACCCGCAGCCTGGCGGGAAGCGCGGTTGTTCCTGCTGTCGAGCAACTCCCACGGCCAAGCTGACGCCCGCGGCAAGTACGGGAGGCATAATCAAAGCGCTTAGAATATTGTCCGCAAAGTTGGTTCTAGCTGGCCTTTAGTGACATCAACCTTGTTCCGAGATAGTTCATTGAATACGGACTAAACAAGCTAATGACTGCCAAGAGGCTGGCCATTCCCGACCCGATACGCACCGATCTAAGCGGTTTGACAAAGGCAATATTAAAAGCAGATAATCGCAGACGCAATTCGGGCGGCGAGCGGGGGTAGGCCTGCGCACCCGCCGGCATTTCATCTGTCGGGGAGATTTCGATGACGCCAGTATCCAGTTCGGTGAGCTACAAGAGCCCGTTGCATGAAATGACCCAGACGACTCCCACCTGCCTATGGAATGACTCTGCCGCCACTGACGAATTGACCTACTCAATCGAACACGGAGCGGTCGGCGCGACTTGCAATCCGGTGATCGTGGTTGCCGCCCTGAAGAAGGAAATGAGCCTGTGGATCGGCCGGATACGCGCCCTGATCGAGGAGCTTCCGAACGCAACCGAAGATCAGATTGGCTGGCAATTAGTGCGGGAGATCTCGGTCAAAAGTGCAGCTCTGCTGCGGCCGATTTTCGATTTACACAAGGGCAGGAACGGAAGACTTTCCATCCAGACGGATCCCCGTCTCTACCGCGACGCGCGGGCGATCGTCGACCAGGCCGAGGAGTTCAGCCTGCTCGCGCCGAACATGATTGTCAAGATTCCAGTCACGAGCGCAGGCATCCCGGCGATCGAGGAAGCCACCTACCGGGGCATCAGCATCAATGCGACGGTTTGCTTTTCTTTACCGCAGTGTGTTGCGGTGGCGGAGGCGGTCGAGAGGGGGCTGCGGCGGCGCGAGAGCGAAGGCAAGGAAATTGCTTCCATGGGCCCGGTTTGCACGATTATGGTGGGCCGGCTCGATGACTGGTTGAAGGTTGTGGTCGAAAAAGAGCGCATCACCATCGATCCCGGATATCTGGAGTGGGCTGGAGTGGCGGTCTTCAAAAAGACCTATCAGCTTTTCCGCCAGCGCGGATACCGTATTCGCCTGCTCTCAGCGGCCTTCCGGAACCATATGCACTGGAGCGAATTCATCGGTGGCGACGTGGTGATTTCTCCGCCCTACTCGTGGCAGGTACGTTTTAATGCGAGCGACGTTCAGATCAGGCCTCGTATCGATGATCCGGTTGATCCTGTAGTTGTGGCTGAGCTGTCCAAGAAGCTTGCCGATTTCGGGCGCGCCTACACCGAGGGTGGAATTTCCATAGAGGAATTCAATTCGTTTGCTCCAACTCGCCGTACTCTCCGCCAATTCATTTCGGCCTGCGGGGATCTCAACAGTATCGTGCGCGATGTTATGCTTCCGAATCCCGACATGTCGTGAGCGGTGGGCAAGGGTAAGGCAAGACGGTTGCTGCGGTACCGGGACATAAGCTTCTGGTTTAAGTTCCCTTGTGTTTTAATCCGGCCGTCTGCTATTTCAATGACATTATCTTCTGTGCCAGTTCGGCGGCTTTGGATTCGTCCATGTAAAGGCCGGCGGCGTTCTTCGAGGACCAGGCGAGCTGTTCGAGGTGGGTGGCTGTCAGCATGGTTGGTTCTGTCTTGATGTGTTTGCACTGCCGCTGAATGAATTTTTCGGCGGCGGGGCCCAGGTACTGCTTGCTGATGACGAGAACTTTGTCGTATACGCTCAACGTCGAACCTCCGGCATGGCCGCTTGCTCGTCTTCGGCGGATTGCGCTTCCGAACGGAAAAACTTCACGGCTGTAACCATGCGGGAGAAAGAGTCGGCCAGATCGCCGATTTCGTCGTTGGAGTAACGCCGGACCGAAATGTTGAGATCTCCCAGGCTGACTTTCTCGGCGACTTCGCGCAGGTGTTCGACGGGAATAAGTATCGCGCGGGCCAGGATGATGCAGGCAGCAAGGGCAAGCAGGAGGCCGAGCAGGGACACTCCTACTACCAGCGGGACGGAGCGCTTGCTGGTGCGTTCGATGGCGGCCTGGGACGACTGGCTGGCTTCCCGTCCGGCCATTTCGCCATCCTCTGCAGCTTCGTGCAGGCGTTCCGCAGTCCCTTCGTAAGCGGTGGCGGCCGCGCCGCTGCTATCGGATTCGGCGGCCTTGGCCGCCGCGTCCAATGCCTGGGCGTATTCGTTTGCCGACTCTGTGATGCGCTGGAAGCTGTCCTGCTTTTCTTTCGAAGGGGCGATCAGCGCGGCTCTCGCGGCCAGGGATTCAATCTCATGAACTTCGAAGTCGGCTTCGTCGAGGTATTGCTCCCGGGCTTTCTGCGCGCCCATCTTTTTAACTTCGAGCATATAGCGCGTCGCTAAACGCTGGGCTTCGAGATTGTGCACCTGAATCTCAAGCGAAATTGCATTGAGGCGATCACCGACGCGCGCCGTTTCCAGTGCGCTGCGCCGTAAGCTCAGAACGGACCAGACTCCAATGGCGGCGACAATTCCCATGAGCAGCAGAACGCCGCTGAATCCGCCCACCAGCTTGTTCTTGATCGTAGGTCTCACGCCAGTCCTTTCCGCCGCTGCTGCTACAGGGGATATCCGGCTTCGCCCGGCACTTTTCCGTTAATGCGTACTACCTTCACGCCGGCGGCAATCGCGGGAAGCGCGCCCACCTCGACGATGGCGATGGCTCCTGGCGAACCGGCCACAATCCTGGCCGCCGTCGCTGCTGAATCCGCAGTCTGGATTGCCATGGGCTCTTCGCCGCGAAATTCCGCGTTCATCACATAGCGGCGATAGTCGGGCACGGACTGACGAACCACCAGGGAAAGAACGCATTCGAAAACCTTGCTGGAAAAATCACGGGCGACAAGGTTCACGGGCCGATGGTCCGGCCAGCCGCGCACATCTCCCAGCATGAGTTTTCGCAGTTGAGCCATGGAAAGGCTTTCCGTCGAATTAGCCTTGTTGACGACGACTACCAGGCTTCCCGGCGCGCAGTCGGCGCGCGCGCAGGCACAGAACAAGAGGGCGACAATCGCGATGCGGATACGGTTCTTCAACATTTTCGGCAGGTCTCCTATTCAGGTACTCCGCCCGGTGCGTTTAGAACGTAAAAGCCACTTGCATGTCCAGACCATCCTGCGCGCTCACATCGCGCTGATAAATACGGTTGTACTGGATCTTCAAGGCCGCGTACTCGGTAAAGTCCATGCGCAGGCCGACAGAGGGGCCGTCATACCGGCCTTTGAAAATGTTTAGGGGATCGGCGGCAGGGACATTCACGTACTGGAACCTGGTATAGGGCCGGAATGCACCAAATTTTCTGGAAAGCTGAATGTAAGTGAGGGGACTATTGAAACTCCGGGAAGCGCCGTCCGAGTGGTTGCTGATCAGGACTCCTTCATTCATCAGTTCCCAGGTCCCATTGTTGTAGACGACATAGAGACTCGAAATATCCTGATCGATGTGCGGAATGCCGGGCGGCGTGAAACGGTCGCGATAGAAGGACCCGCCTGCCTGCAACCCGGAGAGCCATTGCGGCTTGATATAGGCGGCAACATTGAATGCTTTGTGATTCTTGTCGGAAAGAAAATTTTGCACCGGGGCTTTGTCGGGGTCCGAAGTGCGTCCATTGCTGACCTCGGCGATCCAGTGCAATCCCAGGCGCCCGGTTCCCGGAACCAGCCCGGTAGAAGTGATGCCGACACCATGGATCGGCAAAACGCCGCCGCTGTCTTCAAAGTAGTACATGAACGGGCGGCCGGTCGCGGTCTGAAACCAGGTGCCATGATGAAAGGCGGTGTTGTAGTAGCCAATGGAGGTGTGGTAACGGCCGCCGCTGACCTGGAAATACGGATTGACTTTATAAGTCAGCTGGAGCCGTTCAATGTCCAGTCCCCACTCGTTGGAAGCGTCGCTCCCATAGATGATTTCGCTGACAAAGCTGACTCGCGGCGAAAGCTTGGAGGAGAGGAACAGATCGAGCTCTCCAAACTGAAAAGTGTTATGCACCGGACTGGGAAGCGGGAAGATCAACGAGTTGGCGACCGGGCCAAAATCCATATTGAAGTCAGCAAATCCCCTGATCTTCAATGCCGGGCCGCCGCCCGGAAGTTGAATAGTATGTTCGTGCTCAGCCGGTGGTTCTGGCGCTTGCGCAACTGGAATCGAAGCCTCTGCAGGAGCTGCGCTGTTGCTGCCTGTGCTCGCTGCTTGTTCTTGCTGTTTCTCCATCAGCGCTGCGAGTTTCTCTTCCAGTTCCTTAATTCGGGCTTCGTGGGCGCGCAGTTGATCGAGGAGTTGGGCAGTTGAATCCGTGGAAGACTGCATTGCCGTCGGCCCGCCGGGCGGGGCGTCCTGAGCGATGCCGGGTTGCGCACAACACACCGCCACGAGAATCAACGCAGGTAAATAACGTGAGGACATCACCATTCGTCTCCCCGTGATCGAACGCCGCTGAGCGTTGATGCGATTGTTTGTTGTGCCCGCCAATAAAGACTGTCGGCATCTGAGAGAAGAACTTTAGGGGTTCGTAGGTTTTCAGCTTGGGAAGCAGCGGTTGAGGAAGGCGTAATCGAACGTTTTGAAAGTTAGCCGCAGCGGTTGAAGAGTCTCGGATGAGGCCGGATGATGTGACTTATTTCCGGCCCATCTGCCATCAAAGCGTTTTCTGCTCCGCGCTCTCCACCTGCGCATCCGCCAGTGGTTGGCTCTGGGTGATGCTGAAGTCTTTGACGTTCTTTAGCATCACAGACGGAGTCTCGGGATTTCGAGGCAGCTTTACGTGAATCAACTCTGCGCCCTGCACATCGTCGAGGACGAAACCGGGCCGCATATCCGGCTTCATCGGCCTGACTTCCACATCCCTGATCTCGATTCTTTTGGCATGGCGGATGAAGAAACCGTGGGCCGGCAGCGGTCCGAAGCGGTTGGGGTCGGGATAAACGTTCTCCAGTTCCGCCGGCTGGATCGCGGCATCTTCTTTCGTTCCTCCACCCTGGTGCAAAACAAGAATGTTGCTGAGGCGAATATCTTCGATGTAATGACCGGGAATTCCTGCGATGAGAGTTGCTTGGCGCGAGGCACAGTTGGAGGCGACCACGTTGCTGATAAACACCCGCCGTAATTCCCCCACCGGAGTTCCCTCGGGGCCGCGCATTCGGCTGCCCAAGCGAAGGAAGAAGGGAACGTCGACGATGTCGCGCATGGTGATGTTGGTGATGGACACGTCTTCCAGGATCGCGCCGTCCACCGACTCGAGCGCGATCCCGCGGCAGTATTCGATTACGCAATTGGAGATGGTGATGTTACGGAAGCCGCCATTGCTTTCGGTGCCGAACTTGATCCGCCCGTTGCGCGGAACTTTGGCGTCGGGAGCAAAGCGCTTGTAGGTGGCGTCGAGCATGGTGCCTTCTTCGTAGCCGCCGGTAACGTAGCAGTTGGTAATGGTAACGTGATCGGTGGAGCGCGCGAAGCCCAGGCCATAAGAGTCTTTCAGGCAGATGCCGTCATCCCAGGGAGAATTGACGCTGCAGTTCGAGACGCGCACGTTGCGGCAGCAATCGATGTCGATGGCATCGCGATTGGTGTCGATCTTGAGATTATCGATGGTGAGGTTGTCCACGCCCGTTGCCAGAATTGCAAAATGGCCGCCGTGCAGAATCGAGATGTCGCGGAGAGTCACATTGTGACAGTTCTTGAGACTGATGGATTTGTTGCCGACGCCGGCCGCCAGCGTAATGTCATGTTCTCCGCGGCTCAGGCCCTTGCCCCAGATAAGCCCCTGGCCCTCGATGGAAATATTCTCCAGGTTCTCGCCCCAGATCAGGCTATTGTGCCAGTGGCTGTGGCCAAAATCCTGAAACTTGTCCCAGGCATTGGGTTCGGGGGGATCGTATCCGCCGCTGGAGCCGGCGGCGGGCGCGTCGGCAGCGACGAGGGTTGCACCCGGGTCAAGATACAGCGTGATGTGGCTCTTCAGGTGGACGGAGTAAGAAAGATAGCTACCCGCAGGAAAGCGAACGATTCCCCCACCGGCGGCGGCAGCGGCTTCGATAGCTTTGTTGATGGCGGGCGAGTCCAGAGTTTTTCCGTCGCCGGTAGCGCCAAAACTTCTTACATCGAGAGTGTTTACGGTGACGGGATTGGCTTTTGATTTGGCCGGAGATGCCTGAGAGGTTGCGGCTGTCCCCAAGGCGGTACCGGCGATTCCCACACCTGTCAATTTCAAAAAGTCTCTTCGCTCCGTGGTCTTGGCGGACATTGATCTCTCCCGGTGGTTTCTGACCTTGACTGTGGCCTTTCAGTCAAGGCGTGGCGCAGAGGAGACTGAAGCAATCGCAAAATAATGTCAAACGAGAAATTTTAACGGCTGATTTCAGCAAGGCTCGCACTTGCTTTTTCGGGCGCGGTTAACTATATCCCGACACCGAAGCGAGGGACTTTCCGGGCACGGCCTTGCGGCCTTACGCAGAGGCTAAGATGTTGGATTGAAGAATATTTCTGGCCTAGCCTGGATCTACACCCAGGATCGCCTATTCGGCGGCGAGCGAATACATGCGCCGCTGTGTAAGCCCCCGTCATAGGCGAGGTTTCTTGTTGAGTGTTTCTAAATGTCCTGTTTAAGACTCTTGATTTGACACCGCGCATCCCGGGAAGTACAAACCTTCCACGTAACTCGGCTGGGGTGCTCGATAGAAAACGGGGTAAGATGCTTAGGAGTTTACCCTTATGCAGGTGCGATAACTGCTCGAGCATGAGCTGCACGGCCCCCGGATGGAAGCGCAGGGAAGAATGGAAACTACACCGACCAGACCAAAGCGCGGGGAACTGCTTCGCGCAGACCAGATTCAATCGACCGTAGAAGATGTTCTCGCCACGACGCAATTTATCGATATCCATACACACTTGTTTTCCCCGGAGTTCGGCGGTCTGGGCTTGTGGGGCATTGACGAGTTGCTGACCTATCACTATCTGGAGGCGGAGCTGTTTCGCTCGTCGAGCATCACTCCGGAACGCTATTGGAATCTGTCCAAGCGGGAACAGGCCGATGAAATCTGGCAGGCCTTGTTCGTGGAGAACAGTCCGATCTCAGAAGCCACGCGCGGCGTAATCGCGGTTCTTGATGCGTTTGACTTGCCGACCGACAGTCCAGACCTGGAAGAGGCGCGCTCATTCTTTCGGGCCCAGAGAATCGAGTCGCACATATCAAAAGTTCTTGAGATGTCGGGAGTGAGTTCAGTAGTGATGACCAACGACCCACTCCATCCCGAGGAGCAGCAGGTCTGGATGAATGGCGCAACCGGCCATCCGCAATTTCAGGCGGTATTGCGTCTGGATCGAATTCTCTGGGGATGGGCCGGTCATTGGCAGCGCCTGGCCGAGCAAGGGTACGCGGTGGACGCGCGTGCGGAGGGCAGTTCGGTAGCCGAAGTCCGCAGATTTCTTGCTGACTGGCACGAACGCATGCATCCGGTGTACATGGCGGTTTCACTTACCGACAGCTTTCGATTCCCGGAAGAGAGCGTTCAGAGCAAGCTTCTGAGCCAAGCGGTTTTGCCTTCGTGTCGCGAATTTAATATTCCGCTCTCGCTCATGATTGGAGTTCGCCGCCAGGTAAATCCGCGAATTCGTCTGGCCGGAGACGCTGTGGGCAAGGCAGATCTACGGGCGGTAGAGAATATCTGCCGGGATTATCCCGAAAACCGCTTTCTGGTCAGCGTCCTGAGCCGGGAAAATCAGCACGAGCTCTGCGTTTACTCGCGAAAGTTCAGCAATCTGATGCCTTTCGGATGCTGGTGGTTCCTGAACAATCCATCCATTGTGGAGGAGATCACGCGCGAGCGAATCGAGTTGTTGGGGACCAGCTTCATTCCGCAGCATTCGGATGCCCGGGTGCTGGAGCAGGTTCTTTACAAGTGGCGAAACACCCGTGCCACCATAGCCCCGATTCTCGCCAACAGCTACAAACTTTTGGCGCGCGACGGCCGCGAGGTCACCAGGCAAACCATCCAGCGCGATGTGAATCGTCTCTTCCGCGGAAACTTTGAAAAATGGGCAAACCGGCCCGACTGATGATTCACCGCGACAGGCGGGGGCCTACTGCTGGGTGGTGAGCATTTTCTGCAGGAACTCCGCGACTGATTCTGTGAGCTTGCGGGGATAGTCGGTTCGAACCATAGCCAGCGCCAGGCTTCTTGTAAGACGGTGTCCTGCCACGCGGTAGGTCTGAAAAAAGCGGTCGCGCCGCCGCAGCGCGTGTTCCGGCAGAATGGAATAGCCAAAGCCGGATTCCACCAGTCCTTTGATGGCCTCGCTGTCTTCGGCCTCCATCACCACGCGTGGGGCAATATTAATCTCCTGAAAAAACTGATCGATGATCGTGCGGATGTTGCTGCGTTTGGGATAAAGGAGAAATGGAACGTGGGCGAGATCCGAAGCCTGGATAACTCCGACACGCGTGCTGCGCACGCTGTTCGGCGAAGGCCGCAAGACCAGCAATTCTTCGTCAAACAGGGGAAGTATCTTCAGATTATCCTCGGCCACGGGAAGAGAAATGAGACCGAGGTCGAAACGGCGCTCATGCAGGCCGGCAACGATTTCTTCCGTGACCCCGACAGTCACACCGACGTCGGCATTGGGAAAGCGCTTGCGCAGTTCGCGGAGCGGCCTGCCCAGCTGGTGAATCAGGGTAGTAACCCCGGTGGCGAACTGAAACGGCCGCACATCCTTCGATACATCATCTGCAAATTCCTGCTGGATCTGGCTGGTCCAGCGAATTACTTCTTTGGCATGCTCTGCCAGGCGCAATGCCGCTGGTGTCGGAATTAGTCGCTTTCCCGAACGCACGAACAGTTCCGCGTGCAGTTCATCAGCGAGGCTGTGCAGTTGCAAGCTGACCGCACCCGGAGATAAGTGAAACTGCTGCGCCGCATGCGTCATGCTGGAAGATTCCATCACCGCAAGAAACAATTTCAGCTGATGAATATCCATGTCCCCTTTTCCAGTGCCCTTTAATCTTCTTAAACTCCCTCTTGAATTTTTCTGTTATTGACAGTCGAAACGATTCTGGCCTATCTTCCGCCGCCATGGGTCACTGTATCAAAACCTGCGGGAAGGCGTGGCGTTCGAAAGTTTACGCGCCTGACTCCCTCGGTCTGAGATATGACCTGTTGCTTGGGTACCTGCAGGGTTAGACAGCCATCTTGGGGACAGGGCGAACTGTTGCTAAACCAACACGCTCCTGGAAAGGCGCAACTATGAAACGGAATATTGTCCTGGCATTTCTGGGTCTGCTTGTCTTTTGGACCTGCTCATCGACGTTGACGCACGCGCAAGGATTGGGGAGCATTGCAGGAACGATCACCGATCCCACGGGCGCGGCGATCGCCGCGGCACAAATCACGGTCACCCAGATCGGTACCGGATTTGCCCGTGAAGGCGCTACCGACGCCGAAGGCTACTATGTGATCCCTTCGCTTCGCCCGACTCAATATACGGTAACCATCAAGGCTCGGGGGTTTAGCGACTCCAGGCAAAACGTCACCCTGTTGGCGGACCAGACGCTTACGTTGAATCTGCAACTGAAGGTTGGCTCCGGAAGCGAAATCATCGAAGTACAGGGCAACGCGCTCCAGGTCGATACCATGACCTCCACCATGAGGCAGGTAGTGGAGCAGGCGCGCATCACCGAGTTGCCTCTGAACGGAAGAAATGCCGCCCAACTTACGCTTCTGTCTTCGGGGTCAGTCACCTCTCCAAACGGCGGCGCCGATCAGGGATTTACGAAAACTTTTCCCGGCGCGGTTACCATCTCGGCCAACGGTGCGCGCCAGAACATGGTGAGTTACCAGCTCGACGGCGGCAATTACGTAGACGAATACACCAACGTCAACCAGCCCTTTCCTTTTCCTGACGCGCTGCAGGAGTTCAGCGTGCAGACGAGTAACTACACCGCCGAGTACGGGCAAAACGCCGGCGCGGTGGTCAACGTGATCACCAAGTCAGGAACCAACGACTTTCACGGCAACGTGTTTGAATTTCTTCGCAACTCGGTGTTCAACGCGCGGAACTATTTCGCGCCGCTGAAGTTTCTCCAGAATGGCGTGCTGGTGCCCACCAAGGACGAAGGCCGCGACCAGATTAAACGCAACCAGTACGGCGGCACTTTCGGAGGACCGATCATTCGCAACCGCACTTTCTTCTTTTTCGGGTTTCAAGGGACGCGGTTTCGCAACGTGGGTACGCCTTCCAACTCGACGGTTCCCACCACCGCCCTGACCTCGATTCCAGCGACCGGCCCGGTTACGTCTTCGTGTATGACCTGCGACATCGAGACCTTTCTGAATAGCGGCGGTCCTGGCGGAACACCCGGCACGATCGATCCGGTTTCTCTGAATATCCTGGCGGGGCTGCCTCTGAGTACCAATCGGGCAGTGACCTTCCTCAAACCTGACAATGAGAATTACAAGGAGTTTCTCGGTCGAGTGGATCACTCCATTACGCAAAATGACCGGCTCTCCGTCCGCTACGGGTACAACCAATTCCAGCGCGACCCGGTTTTCGATCCCTCGAATTTCCTGGCCTACGCGGATGGCGCTACGATTACCAACCAGAATTACCTGATCCATGAGAATCATATTTTCAGACCGACCTTGCTGAATGATTTTCGCTTCAGCTATGCCCGGGAAGCGTCCAGCCGCGGCCCGGCGGCCACCGTTCCCAGTGTGCAAAGCCTGGGATCGAATATCCCCTTTCAGCCACCCACCAATGCGATCCAGCAAATCCGCGTCAACGGATTTTTCAACTTTGGGGACAATCCGAATGCCAGCTTCATTCGTAACAATTTCACCTGGAGCGACGACGTAAGCTGGGTGAAGGGCCGGCATGATTTCCGCTTTGGCGGAATTGTCGAGCGCAGCCGCGTGGACCTGAACAACCTGTTCTTTCAACCGGCGGAGTTCAGCTTTGCTTCGCTCCCCGGATTTTTGTCCGGAGCGCTGGGCGACTACAGCGGCAATCTTGCCTTCCGCCAGGGCGCGGGAGAATTCAAGAACAATCGCAACACGTTTGCCGGCGTCTATGCCCAGGACAACATTCGCGTCACCAGGCGCCTGACGGTCAACCTGGGATTGCGTTACGAACCGGCGCTGCCCTGGCGCGAGATTAAAGGCCGGGTGCAGCAGTTCCGCATTGACGGTCTGCTGGCAGGGGTGCGTTCCAGTCAGTTCCCCAACGCGCCTCCAGGCGTTTACTTCCCCGGCGACCCTGGCGTTCCGCCCAACGGCATCAACGCCAGCCTGAACAACTTCGCACCGCGCGTGGGCTTTGCCTACGATGTGTTTGGCGATGGCAAGACCAGCCTGCGGGGCGGCACCGGTATTTTTTACGACACCCGTATCACTGGCATTATTAACAACCGTTTCGTGGATCAGGCACCCTTCAGCCCGCAGCTTATTTTCAGCACGACTGCTGTGAAGCCCGGAAGCATAAGCGATCCGTTATGTGCCGAAGCCACTACCCAGGCTGCTCTCGGCTGCACGGCTCAGAACAATTTGTTTCCCTCCCCTTTTCCTCCGCCGCAAAATTCAACGTTTGCGCCCGGCGCACTCTATTTGAGCTGGGACCCCAATCACAAATACCAGGTTCCCACGGTTTACAACTGGAACCTGGCGCTCGAACATCAATTGCCAGCGAACTTCCTGATGCGCACTGCGTACGTAGGTTCGCGCAGCACTCACCTCACGGAAACTCTGAATCTGGATCCCTCATTCCCCTCGGCCACAGGAACGGTCGGCACTCTGCGCTTGAATGCGATTGCAGCAGCGCAGGGGATTACCACGCCGCCCTACTCGCAGGTGCAGCAGGACGCGCAGGATATCAATTCCATCTACCATTCCTTCCAGGCTTCGCTAGAAAAGCGTGCTGCGCACGGATTGACGGTGCTGGGCAGCTACACCTACTCGCGCAGCATTGACGATCTGCCCGCGGGAGCCGGAGTAACAGGCTTTGATGTTTTCTCGACCCGCCCGTGGGATGACCCGCTGCGTCATCGCTTCGACTATGGACCATCCGACTTCGATCACACCCATCGATTCGTGGCGTCTTACGTGTGGGTGCTTCCCACGCCCTCGAAGAGCAACGGATTTCTGCGCACGGTCTTCGGAGGATGGCAATTGGGCGGAGTAGTTTCGGCCCAGACCGGTCGTCCGTTTACCGTGCTTCAAGGCCAGGAAATTTCGGGCACCGGAATTGGCCAGGATCGAGGCACGCTGCTGGCGGGCGCCGACCCCTACGCTCCGGGCGCCTGCGAGGCTGCCGGCATCAACACAGGCACGAACCCGAAGCCTTGCGTGGATTGGCTGAATAAGGCGTCTTTCGCAACCAAGGCCCAAGCCGTCGGCACTTTCGGCAACACCGGCAAGAACGGATTCCGTTTGCCTGGCGCTTATACCTGGGACATGAACACGACTAAGAGTTTTGCGTTCACCGAGCGCTGGAGACTGGAGTTTCGCGCGGAGTTCTTCAATGTCTTTAATCGCGCCAACTTCATGGATGACACCTCTACCGGACTGAGCGCACTGACGAACTTCCAGAAAGTCAGTGCGAGCAGCTTTGGCGCCATCCAGCAGGCGTCTGATCCGCGCATCGGCCAGCTCGCGTTGAAGCTCTATTTTTAGCTTGGCATTGTAAGTTGGGCAGACTAGGAGTGCATCGCAGGCCGCCATTGGCGTTTCGCCGGACACGTAGCCCGTGTCCGGCGCACCTTCAATCACGGATGCTGTGGTGCGCCATTGTGTTTTCTGGACGATGGAGTCCGCGTTTAAATCCTGCGCAAGAGGGCCTCATGGTGAAAGGCTTCAGGTACCAGTGGTTGCTCCTTCTGATCGCAATTTCCTTCCTCTTATTAAAGTCGAACTCAGTCGCTGCCACCGAAACGCTGGAATCGCCGGCGTTACGCCTGGAATTGATCACCTCCCCTTATTCTTACCGCGTGATCGAACGTTCCAGCGGAAAGGTGTTGCTGTCGCAGAGCAGCACGGGGATCACGTTCGGCCCGGAGTTGTATCCCGCGTCTGATGCGACCAGTGTGAGCAAGGCTTCAAACAGCTTGCAGGCCGAACTACGGCTGCAGCTCGCTGGCCGGGAAAGCCTGCCCGCGGGGACCCCGGCCAAGGCGCAGGTAAGGTTCACCTTCTTAAAGCCGGAGGTGTTGCAAATCTCAATTACCTACAAGGACGCGAGTCCGAACGAAATCTCGGAAGAATTCAACGACCAGGGCGAACACTACTATGGCATCTGGGAGTACCCGTTCGGCGGCAGCGTGGACAACCGAGGAGCGGACCGGGATTTTCTCGGCCTGGGAAACGAGCGCTATGTTCACCACGCCAGCGCCCGGGCGCCCTTCTATATGACGTCGAACCGGTACGGTATCTATGTCGAGACTCTGGCTCAAGGGCACTACTCGGTGGCCCAGGCCGGCAAGACAACCTTTTCTTTCAAGGCGTCTCAGCTCAATTACGACATTATTTACGGTCCTTCGTACGCCGACGTTCTGAACCGCTATAACGCCCTGGCCGGTCCCGCGTTCATGCCGCCTACGTGGGCATTTGGCAGCATCTGGTGGCGGGATGACGAGCACGCCGATTTGCGTGGGGTTACGAACGCGCAGGAAAAAGTGATGCAGGATGCAGATCGCTTGCAGGCTTTGCATTTGCCGGCCGGCGCGATCTGGCTGGATCGTCCTTATGGCTCTGGGGAACTGGGATGGGGCGCGATGGACTTTGATTCCTCCTTCCCCGATCCGGCGAAAATGATCCATGACTTAAATGATCGCGGCATGAACCTCCTTTTGTGGACGGCGAACCGCTGTTCGGGTGATCTATATAAGGAAGGCTCAGCGAAAGGTTATCTGTTCCCCCTGAAATGGCCGGCTGCCGACATTCGCCGCCCGGAAGTCTATGACTGGTTCAAGCAAAAGCTGAATGCCTACGTGCGCATGGGAGTGAAAGGCTACAAGATCGACCGCGGCGAAGAGAACGAGATGCCGGAGTCGGTTGAAAACGAACTGGCGGTTTTGTTTCCAAAATTGTCGGCCGAGGGACTGGCCACCGCCTACGGCAATGACTATTTTGACTTCGTCCGCAATGCCAATGACACCACGCGAAAGTATGCCGCAGTGTGGAACGGCGATTCCTGGTCAACTTTCGGCGGCCTTCAGGTCACGGTAAAAAATGGCTTGCGCGCCGGAGCCATGAACTTCCCCATGTGGGGCTCGGATACCGGCGGATACTTTGCTCCGCCGGCGCCGGACAACGACTTGCTGGCCCGTTGGCTGGAGTTCAGCGCCTTCAGTCCAATGATGGAAGTGATATTGGGGCCACAGCGCACGCTTTGGGACGACTACAGCCCGGAAGTAGTCGGCGTAGCACAAAAATATGTCACCGCACACCACGACCTTATTCCGTACACGCGGTCTGCCATGTACCAGGCCACGCAGACCGGCATGCCCATCATGCGGGCGCTGATTTTCGCCTTCCCCGACGACCAGCGCCTGAGCGACACGTGGGATGAGTATCTGTACGGGGACAGCCTGCTGGTGGCCCCGGTTACAACCGCCAAGACGACGGAGCGTGAAGTGTACTTGCCAGCCGGAAACTGGATGAATTACGACGACAAGCGAACCGTGCACGCAGGGGCGAGCACCATCAAAGCCGCCGCCCCGTTGGGAATGATTCCGGTATATGTTCGCGAAGGGGCGATCATCCCGCGAGGCGATATCGTAAAGCTGAACAACAATTGGGAGTCCAACTGGAGCCCGAAGCTGCGGCTTGAAGTCTTCCCCTCGAGCAGGCAAAAGAGCTGGTTCGATTACTACACCGGCGGCGCAGTGCAACGAATCTCGGCGGTGCCGGATAGCGGCGGCCTGAAGATTGAATTTGGAGATTTGGGAACGCCTGGCACAGTCGAAGTCTATTGCCAAAAAGTCAAAGCGGTAACCCGGAATGGAGTGAGACTTCGCGAGGGCGCCGACTATGGTTACGACCGGCAAGCCAATAAACTCACGGTCTCTTTTCAAGGAGCAACTGTTATCGCGCTCGATGGCGCGCAAAGTCTGTTCTAGTCCAGACTTAGCCGACGCGGTCGCAGGTACATATTTTTGCCCGCCCTGCTGGAATTTTCATCCAGGAAATTTCCTTGCACATTCGTGGAAACCCTCTTCTCCGGGTAACCTTATCGGAGTTACCCCCGTAACCTCAAAAGACAAACGCGCCAGCCCAAACCCGCCACTGGTGCGGCATCCCGGCCACCTGCCAATCCAGCGTAAGTCCTCTCGATGGTGCATCTCCGCGGGTGAAGGCATGCCAAACTCTTTCCTCTGTCAGAGCGAAGTAACCTTTGCAGGCTTTGGCAGGCCGGGTGCATTTACCTTTTTGGGATAGTCCCAAGGTGAGGTTATCCACAACAAGGTTCTACGAGTTCCCCCGATGAAAAATTCGCTGCGACCCGGCAAACCGAACCGAGTTTTGTCTGGGCAGCAAGCCGGGTTTCGATAACTCCCCCCTGCATTTATTTCTTATGTTGAGACTTGTCCGATCATTCTCCAGGTACAGTGCCCTCGTTGTCCGTCATTTTAATCAGGCGGCAGTCAGGATAAAGCGCTCGGCGGGGTTTGTGTCGCCGCTCTGGCTAGTTCTGGTCGCTTTAACTTTTCTATTCGGCTGCGGGGGCGGCGGCACCGTCGGCGCCGGTTCGTCATCCGCATCAGTTGTAACCACAGTTTCGGTCTCACCCAGGACGGCATCGGTCTTGGTTGGGGCCACCGCGCGATTTGAAGCGATCGCCAAGGACCAGCATGGCAACGTCATGCCGGGAGTTGCGTTCGAGTTTAGAAGTTCCAATTCCACAGCCAGCGTCGACAGCGCCGGGCTGGCGGAGGGCGTGTCGCCGGGAACAGCTACGATTACGGCAAGCGCGGCAGGACAAAGCGCGACAGTCTCCCTTACTGTAAAACCCGATCCTCCAGCATCTCCTGTGTTGACGCAGATCAGCGTGTCGCCCTCTACCATGTCGATCCAGGTGGGGCAGCAGCAAAGCTACACCGCGGTCGGGTACGACCAATTCAACAATGTGATGAGCGGAGTCGTGTTCTCGTGGGCTTCGGACGGCACCAATGCAATCGCAATTCTCAACAGCAACGTAGCAACCGGCGTCGCGGCCGGCACCGTGCATATTACCGCCTCAGCCGCCGGTATAAGCAGCGCGCCGGCGTCACTGACGGTGTTGCCGCCACCGCCGGCATTGACCAGGATTGTGGTGACCCCGTCCAGTCCATCGATTCTCATAGGGGGAGCCCTGCAGTTCACGGCCGTTGGCTACGATCAGAATGGCGCAGCCATGAGTGGGATCGCATTCAACTGGTCCAGTTCGAATGCGAGCATTGCCGCCGTCAACGGCGCCGGATCAGCCAGCGGTCTGGCTACCGGCACTACCCAGATCACCGCATCCGCGCAAGGGGTGAACAGTAACGCCGCTCTCTTGACGGTCAGCAAACCGGCTGCGGTGCTGAGTTCAATCACCGTTTCGCCATCCAGCGCCTCGATTCAGGCGGGAAGCACGCAGCAGTTCAGCGCGGTAGGATACGACCAGTACAACAATGCAATGTCCGGAATAATTTTTGTATGGTCCAGTTCCAACCTGAATGTGGCTTCGGTAACCGCCGTAAACTCGGAAGGTGAAACGGACGGAGTGGCGTCCGCTATAGCAGCAGGCAATTCCCAGATCAAAGTGAGCGCCAACGGAGTGAGCGCGACGGCTTCGCTGACGGTTACTGCTCCGCCGCCACCGCCGCCTCCGCCGACTGTCACCACTATCAATGTCATATCCTCAAACACTTCGATTACGGTAGGAAGCACGCAGCAATTCAGCGCTTTGGCCACCGATCAGAACGGGATGGCGATGAGCGGAGTGTGGTTTACCTGGACGTCCAGCGATTCTACGGTAGCGACGATTGACGATAACGGATTAGTCACCGCCATCGCCGAAGGATCGGTACAGATCAGCGCCTCGGCTCAAGGAGTAAGCAGCAACGCGGTATCGCTGGCGGTGACCGCGGCGCCATGTAACTGCCCGATCACCATTACCAAGCTTTCGCCACCCATGGCTCTGGCGGGAAGCGGAGATCTGGTTTCTCTCACCATCACGGGCACGGGCTTCGTAAGTGGAGCCCTGGTTAACTTCGGCTCCAATATTCTGACACCGTCTGCCGTAAGTTCCACTTCCATTGCGGTGACAGTTCCCGCCGCTGAGTTGACCTCGGTCACGCCGCCCAACCAGCCACTGGCGGTCAGTGTGACCAATCCGGCACCGAATGCCGGGACCTCCGGCTCTTTGCCATTCAGCATCAGCAATCACGGGCTTGTCTCCATCGACTTTGATGACGGATATCAGTCGATGTACGACAATGGACTTCCCATCCTTGATGCTGCCGGCCTGAAAAGTACTCAATACATCATTACGCAAAAGGTTGGAATCGACAGTTACGTGACCTTGGACGAAGTCTTGCAGATGTACAACAACGGCCACGAAATCGGAGTGCACACCAGGACGCACCCCAACCTGACGACCCTTACTGAAGCCCAGATGACGGACGAGATTGTTGGGGCTCAACAAGACCTGATCTCGTGGGGCATCACCCCCACCACGCTCGCTTACCCATACGGAGGCTACAACGACACCGTGGAGGCCGTTGTCCAAAGCGCCGGATTACGCGGAGCGCGGGATTCTGATCTGGGTTACAACAGTTCCGCGGTGGGGCTCACCTTCGGCGGCCCGCTCGATCACGATACTCGCCCTCTGGTTTTGTGGAGCGAAGCGGCCGAGATGGACATGAACACCACGCTGAGCGACATCACCTCAGAGATTGATTATGCCGTCGCCAACAATTTGTGGCTGATCATCCTTTTCCACCGGGTGGACGAGACGGATCCATGTTGCGCGTCGATCAGCGTGGATCATTCGCTGATTCAGGGGACGGTCGACTATCTGGTGCAGGGCCACGTTCCGGTGGTTACAAATAACGAAGGACTGATTATCGAGAATCTCAACGCGCAAGATCCCAACCAGTCAGGCCTGCATCGGCAGAACAATGTGAAACACTGATCCGCATCTCAGTTGGCTGGTGACGCCGATCTTGCCGCCATGGGCCTCGACGATGGCCTTTACGATAGCCAGCCCCATGCCTGTGCCCTGTACCCGGTAGCGCTGGTTCTTGCCGCGATAGAACTTGTCAAAGATCAGGGCCTGCTCCATATCGTCAATGCCGGCGCCTTGGTCGGCGACGCTCACGTCGAGGCTGGCGGGCTTCAACTCCGCAGTGATATGGATAGGAGACTCCGGAGCTGAATATTTCGCGGCATTCTCCAGCAATTGAACCAGCACCTCTTTAATACGATCGGCGTCAAGGCGTACGGTAATGCTCTCGGGAACGTGGATGTCCACCGGGTGTTTGCCTAGAACCTGCTTGACGTCAGCCAGCGCCGCATGCACCAGATCGATGAACCGGCAGGCCTGGAGATCAAGCTGGAATTCGTGTGACTCCAACTGGGCCACCTCGGCTGCCTCGCCGATCAGGCGGTTCAATCGATCGCTCTCTTCGTTGATCACAGTCATCAGTTCCTGGCGATCGTCGGCGCTCAAGCCAGGGGTGGACATCAGGCTGGTAATCGACGCCTTGATCGAAGTCAGCGGGGTTCGAAACTCGTGAGTGACGGAATCCAGGATGGCGGAGCGCAGCTTCTCGCCCTCGCGGGTGGTTTCGGAACGAGTTAAGGTTTCCACCGCGTTGGCGCGTTCGACCGCGATGGCGATCAGGCTTCCCATGGCATCGAGGGTCTGGCGCGAAAGGTAACCTGCAACCCCAATTGCGCCCACGGTGCGCACACCCATCTTAAGCGGAGCGAAACTGACACTGCGCTCACGATCCATCATGGGCTCGCCGCGCGCAATGATGGATTTGATCTGGTCGGCATTGAGATCCGGCGATTCGATTCCCGAACGATATATGTTTCCTCTCTCCGGAACGTAGACTGCGGCCGCGGCAACGCCGAAGCAGTCGATCACGTGCTGGGGGACTTCATTGAGGAGCTGCAACACGTTATCCGCCGTGAGCAATAGCTGGCTGAAGCTGTAGAGGCGTTCCAGTTCGCGGCGCCGGCTCACTGCTTCTGCGGTTTGTTTTCGCGCCCGGTCAGACAACTGGCTGGCGATTACTGCCGTGGTGAGGAAGGCCAGAAGGGCGATCCAGTTTTGGGTGCCGGCGATGGTGAACGTCCCGATAGGTGGGAGGAAATAGTAGTTGAATGCCGCGGTCGCAACAAATGCGGTAAACAGCGCGTAACGCAAACCCCAAAGAGCAGAGACGACGAGGACGGAGATTAGAAAGGTGAGAGCAACCGTGGTGGGATTCACGCGGATCGCCCGGGTATAAAGCCACACGACAATGAATAGCAATGCCGCACACGCTGCGAATCGGATTGCAACGCTCATCGCCGACTGTTTCACGATGATGGATTGTAGCTGATTCGACAAATCTGATGGCGTCTACGACAATAGTCGGCGATGAGCAAAACTCCAGAGCAATGGCTGCAAGAGACTACCCCAGCCAAGAAGGGAGGCACGCTCAAGCTGTTTCTCGGATATGCTCCGGGCGTCGGGAAGACATACAACATGCTCAGCGAGGCAATCAGGCGCAAGAGCCGCGGAGAAGATGTGGTCATCGGTATGGTCGAGACCCACGGGCGGAAAGGCGTGGTAGATCTGACAGAAAAGCTGGAAACCGTTCCCAGAAAAAAGATCGAATACAAAGGAACAGTCTTCGAGGAAATGGACCTCGATGGAATCTTGGCGCGCAAGCCGGCTGTGGTTGTGGTGGACGAATTGGCGCATACCAACATCGAAGGCAGTAAAAACCACAAGCGTTATGAAGATGTTCTGGAGCTGCTGGATGCCGACGTCGACGTTTTGACCACCATGAACGTGCAGCACCTGGAAAGTGTAGCTCCCAGCGTGCAACGAATCAGCGGCATCACGGTGCGTGAAACCGTCCCCGACTGGGTCATGAAGCGGGTGCGCGAGGTGGTGATGGCTGACCTCACCCCGGAGGCGCTTCAGACCCGCATGCGGCGCGGAGATATTTATCCGTTGGACCGGGTGGAGAAGGCGCTCTCGAATTTCTTTCGTCCTGGAAACCTGATTGCCCTGCGTGAGCTGGCCCTACAGGAAGTTGCGCAGGAGGTTGACCGCAGCCTCGAAAGCTATCTCGATCAGGAAGGCGGAGAGCGCAAGCTCGGAGTACGCGAAAGATTTGCCGTGGCCATCAGCTCCAATCCTGCGGCGCAGCAACTTATTGCCCGCGCGGCGCGTATGGCGAAGCGATTGGATGGAGAGTTATATGTTGTTTATGTGGACATCGGGGTAGACGACAACGAACCCAATCAGCGAACCCTGGCCGCCAACGTTCGCTTTGCCGAGGCGGTGGGGGCCCAGGTTGTCAAATTGAAGTCTCCGACAGTGGCGAAAGCGGTCGCGGGCTTTGTCAGGGAAAAACATATCACCCAGGTGGTATTTGGGCATTCGGCGGTGAAAGGCTGGAAGAGGTATCTATACCTGAACGCGATCCACAAATTTCTAAGAGACGCGCCGCCGGTGGATGTGC
The DNA here is from genome assembly GCA_036265205.1 of Terriglobales bacterium. Taxonomy (GTDB): domain Bacteria; phylum Acidobacteriota; class Terriglobia; order Terriglobales; family Acidobacteriaceae; genus JAIQFF01. Next base: position 46,566 of record DATAPL010000002.1, on the reverse strand, counting down.
ATATCGTCACTCAGCAGTCATCATGATTTGTAGGCGCGAGCGTTCCGCTCGTGCGGCAGCGCAAACGAACGGTCGCAGCGTGTACTAGTTGGTCAGCCGTTCGGGCAGCCCAAAATGACCGATAAGAAACGCATTCTAGTAGTGGACGACGAACCGCAGATCACGCGTGTCTTGCGAACATCTCTCACCGGCAACGGCTTTGACGTTCGCACCGCCGAGGATGGTCATGCCGGGCTTCGGCTGGCGAGGGAATGGCAGCCGGACCTGGTGATTACCGACATCTCCATGCCCAACATGGACGGAATTGAATTGAGCCGGCAACTTCGCGCCGAGTCAGCCTTGCCCATCATCGTGCTATCGGTCAAAGGAGAAGAGAAGACTAAGGTCGAAGCCCTGGACGCCGGAGCTGACGATTACGTGACCAAGCCGGTCGGCATGGACGAACTTCTGGCCAGAGTAAGAAGAAACCTGAAACGAACCCAACCTGGCGCAGATGCTTCCAGGCGCGCGATTGCCATTGGCGACTTCAAGATCGACGCCGACGCGTTCCGGGTAACGGTGAAAAATCGGGAAGTCCGGCTTACTCCCAAAGAATTCGAGTTGCTGGTATATCTCGCCCGGCACGCCGGCCGGGTGGTAACGCATCGAGCCTTGCTTTTAGCGATCTGGGGCGCGAACAGCGTCGAACAACCGGAACATCTGCGGGTGCTGATTGCACAACTGCGCAAGAAGATAGACACCGAAACCGCGCCACACTACATTGTTACCGAGCCCTGGGTGGGTTACCGCTTCGAGCCCGCCGGCGAAGCCTAGCTGCCCGGCCTGGGCCTAGCTCCGTCTTTCATTTCTTTTGCAACTTCTTCGCTTTCCTTCTCTTCTTTGCCGATCTCGCAGCGTTCTCCAATGTCGCACGGTTTTGCATTTTTCATGTCTAAAGAAAACAAACCAGTTCTCGGTTTTGGGTTCCCGGTTTTCAGCTTTGATCTTGTCTATCTTTATGAATTCTTTATGCACTTCTTATACAAAAATTACGGTCTGAACTATCCAATGTAGTGAGTGATCACCATGCTCCAGCCGAATACGATTTCGAGTATCGCGACCTTCGCTATGTTGGCGGCATGCGTTGCGGGAATAGGATTTATGGCGCTCTTCTTCATCGCGCTGACCGGCGAACAACACAAGATGCACGTGGTGCACCGGGTGACACGGAGAGGGAAACGGTCTGTTGGTTACCAGCCACAGCAGCACCGGGGGCCGGTTGCAGACCCCGGAGCGTATATTGCTCTGGGAGTTCTAAGAATCACTTCTGCTTTATCCTCGAACCCCGATCATGGAGCGGTACAACCCGCGGCGAATGTTGTGCGGTTTACGGGGCTACAGCAAAAGACCGGGCCGGCTGGCGAACGAATCTATCGTCTGGGCTAGGATCCACTGGAGAAGACATGCGAGACATCGTTTTTGTCGTCGTTACGGTTGCCTTCTTTCTGATTTCCATTGCGTATGTGAAGTTTTGCGACCGCATCCGCTAAAGGTGAAACACTCATGAACGCTGAATCGATCATCATGCTGGTGGTGTGCGCTGGGCTCATGATTTACCTGCTCTACGCGTTGTTGCGGCCGGAGAGGTTCTAGAAATGACAGCGAATGGCTGGTTGCAGATCACCGTGTATCTGGCCCTGTTACTGGTGGTCACCAAGCCGGTGGGAATATTCATGGCGCGGGTATTCAACCGGGAGCACACGTTTCTCGATCCCGTGTTGCGCCCGATCGAGCGGCTGCTATATCGCCTGACCCTGGTCGACGAAGAGCACGACATGAAGTGGACGGAATACGCGTTCTCCATGTTGCTGTTCAGCCTCGTTTCCATGCTGGTGCTTTATCTGATTGAGCGCCTGCAACAGTTCCTGCCCTTGAATCCCCAGAAATTCGCCGCAGTAACCCCTGATCTTGCTTTCAACACCGCAGCGTCATTTACCACCAACACCAACTGGCAGAACTACGGTGGCGAAGCCACCATGAGCTATCTGACGCAGATGGCTGGCCTGGCGTACCACAACTTTGCCTCAGCCGCAGTTGGCATTGCGCTAGCGATTGCATTCATTCGGGGCATCTCCCGGCGGGAAAAAGAGACGATTGGTAACTTCTGGGTTGACCTGACGCGGACCACGTTGTGGGTGCTCCTGCCGGCCTGCATCTTGTACGCGCTGCTTTTGGTCTCGCAGGGTGTGGTGCAGAACTTCCGGCCTTACGACACGGTGAAGCTGGTTGAGCTGCAGCAGGTGCAGCGGGTGGGGACCGACGGCAAACCAGTGACGGGGCAGGATGGCAAGCCGGTAATGGATACCGTCACCGAGCAGGTAATCGCCCAGGGCCCGGTCGGGTCCCAGGAAGCGATCAAGATGTTGGGCACGAATGGCGGCGGCTTTTTCAACGCCAACAGCTCACATCCCTTCGAGAATCCGACGCCGCTCAGCAACTACCTGGAGATGCTTTCGATCTTCGTGATTCCCGCCGGCCTGACTTATACCCTGGGCCGCATGACCGGATCGCCGCGCCATGGGTGGGCGGTTTGGGCGGCGATGGCAATTCTGTTTATGGCGGGTGTGACTACTGCTTACTGGGCGGAGTCGAAGGGGAATCCGCTGCTTAAAGGAGTGGATCAGCATGCCAGCCTGACGCAATCCGGCGGCAACATGGAAGGCAAGGAAGTCCGCTTCGGCATTGCCGACTCCACTCTGTTCGCCACCATCACAACCGACGCCAGTTGCGGCGCCATCAACGGCTGGCACGATTCCTACACGCCGCTGGGCGGCATGGTGCCCCTGGCCAACATCATGCTCAGCGAAACCGTATTCGGGGGCGTGGGCGCGGGGATGTACGGAATTCTGATTTATGTCGTGCTCGCCGTTTTTATCGCGGGACTTATGGTCGGGCGCACGCCGGAATATCTGGGCAAGAAGATCGAAGCCTATGACGTGAAAATGGCGATGCTGGTGACGCTAGTGTTCCCGCTTGTCATCCTCGTTCTTGCCGGCATTTCGTCGGTGGAGGGCTTTGGGACATCCAGCATCAGCAACCCGGGACCGCATGGCCTTACCCAGATGCTCTACGCCTTCACGTCCATGGCGGGCAATAACGGTTCCGCATTCGGAGGGCTGAACGGGAACACGCCCTGGTACAACATCGCCGGGGCCATGACCATGCTGGTGGGGCGCTTTTTCATGATTCTTCCCATGCTGGCGATCGCCGGGAACCTGGCGAAGAAGAAGTACGTGCCGCCGTCGCTGGGAACGTTTCCCGTGACTACGCCTCTGTTCAGCATTCTCCTGGTGGGTGTCATTGTGATTGTCGGCGCCTTGACGTTCTTTCCGGCATTGAGCCTGGGACCAATTCTCGAGCACCTCCTCATGCAAGCCGGCAAGACGTTCTGAAAAGCATTTCTGAGGAACTATGGCAGAGAAAAAAGGTAGGGCGATTTGGGACATAAAGATCGTGCGGGGCGCGATCTGGGAGTCGTTCGCAAAGCTGCATCCCCGCAAGATGATGGGAAACCCTGTCATGTTTGTGGTGGAAGTCGGCAGCGTCGTCACCAGCGTGCTTCTGGTGCGGGACGCGCTGCGCCACCAGGGCGCCTTCGGCTTCAATCTGCAGATCACGCTTTGGCTGTGGTTCACGGTACTGTTCGCGAATTTTGCCGAGGCGATGGCAGAAGGCCGAGGCAAGGCTCAGGCAGAAAGTCTGCGCAAAGCGCGTTCGGAAACCGTCGCCAACCGGATTCTGCCGGATGGCAAGATCGAAAAGGTTGCAAGTTCCAAGCTGCGCTCCGGCGACGTGGTGAACGTTGCCGCCGGCGAGTTCATTCCCGGTGACGGCGAAATTGTTGAAGGGGTTGCGTCGGTGGACGAATCGGCGATCACCGGCGAATCCGCGCCCGTGATCCGTGAGGCGGGCGGTGACCGCTCGGCCGTGACCGGAGGGACGCGCGTGCTCTCCGACTGTATCCAGGTCAAAATCACCTCCAACCCCGGGGAAACGTTCCTCGACCGTATGATCGCCCTAGTCGAAGGCGCGGAACGTCAGAAGACTCCCAATGAGATCGCGCTGAATATTTTGCTGGCCGGGCTGACGATTATTTTTCTGCTGGCGGTGGTCACTCTGCAGCCATTCGCGGTCTATTCGGGAGCGCCGCAAACCGTATTTGTGCTGGTCTCGCTGCTGGTGTGTCTCATTCCAACTACCATCGGAGGTTTGCTCTCCGCTATCGGCATCGCCGGAATGGACCGCCTGGTGCAGCACAATGTGCTGGCCATGTCGGGGCGGGCGGTCGAGGCGGCGGGCGACGTCAACACGCTTCTGCTGGATAAGACCGGCACCATTACGTTGGGAAATCGCCAGGCTGCGGAGTTCGTCTGCGCCGCGGGAATTTCGGAAGCTCAACTGGCGGACGCGGCCCAATTGTCGTCGCTTCCAGACGAGACGCCGGAGGGCCGTTCCATCGTGGTTCTGGCCAAAGAGCGCTACGGATTGCGGGGACGCGACCTGGCATCGCACGAGGCGCATTTCGTGCCCTTTACCGCACAGACGAGGATGTCCGGGGTCAATCTGGATGGCCGTGAGATCCGCAAAGGCGCGTCGGATGCGATCGCAAAATATATTTCCGGGGCAAATAACAACGGTCTCCCCAAGGAAGTGCAGGCGACGGTGGAGCAAATCGCGCGTTCCGGCGGTACGCCCCTGGTGGTGTCAGAGAACAAGCACGCGCTGGGCGTGATCTATCTCAAGGACATTGTCAAAGGCGGAATTCGCGAACGCTTCAGCCAGCTTCGCTCCATGGGCATTCGAACCGTCATGATTACCGGTGACAACCCGCTGACTGCCGCGGCCATTGCGCGTGAGGCTGGAGTCGATGACTTCCTGGCCCAGGCGACTCCCAAAGAGAAGATGGACCTGATCCGGCGGGAGCAGGCCGACGGAAAGCTGGTGGCCATGACCGGGGATGGCACCAATGACGCGCCAGCGCTGGCTCAGGCCGACGTTGGCGTCGCCATGAACACCGGCACGCAGGCGGCGAAGGAAGCCGGCAACATGGTGGACCTGGATTCGAATCCCACCAAGCTGATCGAGATCGTCGAAATCGGCAAGCAGCTGTTGATGACTCGCGGCGCCCTGACGACGTTTTCCATCGCCAATGATGTGGCTAAATATTTCGCTATTATTCCGGCGATGTTCGCCGGAACATTCCCTGTGCTGGCCGCACTCAACATCATGCATTTGAAGACACCGCAGTCGGCGATCTTGTCCGCGGTCATTTTCAATGCGCTGATCATCGTTGCTCTCATTCCGCTGGCGCTGCGCGGGGTAAAGTACCACGCGATGGGCGCAGCGGCGCTGTTGCGTAACAATCTCTTGATCTATGGGGTGGGCGGAATCATCATCCCGTTCATCGGCATCAAGCTGATCGATATGGTCATCACCCGCGTCGGGATGGCCTGAGAAAACTTTATGAAAAAGAATTTCTTGATTTCCGTGCTCATGACCGTAGTCACGACCGTGTTGCTGGGCCTGGTTTATCCCCTGGTGGTCACCGGACTCGCGCAGGTTCTGTTTCCGGAGAAGGCCAACGGGCAACTCATACGGCGCAATGGAACGATAATCGGGTCGCATATCATTGCCCAGCCTTTTACCGGAGCAGGATATTTTCATCCGCGGCCGTCGGCAGCAGGCGCGAATGGATATGACGCCAGCAATTCTGGCGGTTCGAACCTGGGCCCGACCAATCAGAAGCTCATCGACCGGGTAAATGGCGATGTAGCCAGCGCCGAGGCGGAGAATTCCGGCAAGCCAGTTCCCATCGACATGGTCACAACGTCGGCTTCGGGGCTCGACCCGCACATAACTCCCGCGGCTGCGGAATTTCAGTTACCGCGAGTCGCCAAGGCCCGCGGGATAAGCGAGGACGCGGTACGATCGCTGGTTGCCCAAAATACCCAGGGCAGGCAATGGGGATTTTTCGGAGAGCCGCGGGTCAACGTGCTGGAACTGAATCTGGCGCTGGATGCGCGTTCAAAGTAAGTTTCATAGACCACCAAGAATGTGGACGCTTGCGCCAACATTCCTGGTGGCGGTGCTTGAATTTAGCATCCCCCCAAAGAATTACAGGTTGTATCCTAGAGTTCGGATAAGCCACCCGACCCGTTCTCAACGAGCCATCGCTTGAGCCGACTCACACTCTTTGGGCTGTTCGCCGTAACTCTGATGCTGGTGTGCTACGCGCTCGAAAATCGCAGCCGCTGGTTTATTCTGGCGTTCAGCGGAGCCTGCGTTCTCGGCTCGATTTATGGTTTTCTGCAAGGAGCCTGGCCGTTCGGCCTGATTGAAGGTATATGGTCGCTTGTCGCTCTGCGACGCTGGTGGCTGGCAAACCGTTCAGCCTAGAGCCAAGATTGGGCTCCAAAAGCGGAGATTCAAATCATGAGTTCTTACGGTTGAAGCGGCAAAGCGCCTGACTGGCGCGGATCTTGCCGCAGGAGAGAGCCATGGTCTCGAAGGCTCGTTCGTAACGGAATTCCGGCTTCAGGTACGGCTTCCTGGGCGCGCCTGCAGAATCGTCCCGATTTTTTTCTTCGCCGGTGTTCTTCTCAGTCATAAGGCGCGGCCAACAAGGCTTTCGACACGCTCTGGGAAATTTCTCCTGACAGCTTACCATCAATCCGCAAACCTCTTGTTGCCGATTATGATAACGGCCACAATGGTTTATTCGAGGGCCGGGCGCGCCGCACCGAAGAATGCAGCAACGTCCCTGGCCAGGAGTTCAGGCTCCTCAGCCGCTGCGAAGTGGCCTCCACGCGGCATTTCAGTCCAACGCTGAATGTCATATCCGCGCTCAACCCAAGAGCGCGGAGGGAACGGCGCCTCCTTGGGAAAGCGGGCGATCGCACAGGGCACTGGCACGCGCTCACCCCGCTTGAACTGCAACGGCACCTTCTTCGACTCATAATAAAGACGGCAGGAGGAGTGGATGGTCTCGGTCATCCAATAAAGAGTGACATTGCTGAGCAGTTCGTCTTTGCTGAAGCGCCGTTCCACTTGGCCATCACAGTCCGCCCAATCACGGAATTTCTCCACGATCCAGGCAGCCAGCGCCGCCGGCGAATCATTCAAGCCGTAGGCTGCGGTCTGCGGGGTGGTGCGTTGCAGATGTGCGTAAGCGCCCCAGTCCAGATACCAGCGGTCGGCGTCGTTTAGGGAGCTTTGTTCTTCGGAGCTGAGCTCTGCGCCGGGTTCGAGGTACGGCCTGTACGAACCCGGAATGTAGTTGAGATGAATCCCCAGAACCCGGTCGGAGTGGCGCAGTCCTAAAATAGTGCTGACGGATGCGCCGAAATCCCCTCCCTGTGCGGCAAAGCGCTGATAGCCGAGGGCCGACATGAGTCCGGCCCAAAGCTCGGCTATGCGGAACGTGTTCATGCCGGGCTTCGCCGGGCGATCAGAAAATCCAAACCCAGGCAGCGATGGGACCACCACGTCGAACGAAACTGCCGGGTCGCCTCCGTGCTTGCCGGGATCGGTGAGCAGAGGAATAACCTTGAGCATTTCAAGAAAAGACCCAGGCCAGCCGTGAGTCAGGATCAGGGGAATCGGCGCCGGCCCTTTTCCGCGCTCGTGGATGAAGTGAATGCCGACGCCGTCCACAGTGCAGCGGTAGTGATGAAGAGCAGACAGTTTCTCCAGTTGCGCCTTCCAGTCAAACGCGTCTTTCCAGTAGCGGCACAATTCCCGCATGAAGCCGAGACTGATGCCATACTCCCAGCCCGAGCCGGGAATCTCATCCGGCCAGCGGGTTTGAGCAAGACGCCGGCGCAGATCCTTTGCCGCGGCGTCGGAGTAGGGAAGCGGGAACGGTTCTATTTTTGGTGCTGTGCTCATTGCCCCTAACCTTTTAATAGAGGATTGTAAAAGATACGGCTTTGGAACGGAGCATTGTTCCTCATTTAGCATGGAAGAGTGACCACCAGGAGGCCGTTCCGGCGAACAGGTTTGGCGCGAGCTCTTTCGAAGCTTGGCTACTGCTCGCGCTCGGACGCGTTTGAGCTCATTCACGCCGGAAGGGTGCGACTGAACGGCTCAACCCGACGTGATCCCGAAGTGCCCGTGCGGCTGGAGAAAGATCGCATCGAAGTTGACGGACGCCCGGTCGCAACGGCTGCCATGGTCTACCTCATGCTCAACAAGCCGCGTGGGGTGATTACGACAGCCTCGGACGAAAAAGGGCGGCAGACCGTTTATGAATTCCTGCCGTCGATGAATTCGGGGTCTGAATTTCCTGAAAGCAATACCCGCTGGGTGGCGCCGGTGGGTCGCCTGGACAAGGCCAGCGAGGGCCTGCTTCTATTGACCAACGACTCCGAGTGGGCGGGACGGGTGCTGGCGCCCGCAACTCATCTGGACAAAACCTACCACGTGCAAATTAACCGGGTCGCGGACTCTGCTCTCCTGGAGTCGCTAAGCGGCGGCGTCCGGGCAAAGGATGAACTGCTTCGCATCAAGGCGGTTCGCATCTTACGCGGGGGCGGGCGCAATTCCTGGCTCGAAATTGTGCTGGATGAAGGCCGCAACCGCCACATCCGCAGAATGCTGGAGCAGTTCAACATTGCAGTCCTGAGGTTGGTGCGCGTGGCCATCGGGCCGCTGCTACTGGGGCAACTTCCGAAAGGCGGCGTTCGCGCTTTGACGGCCGCCGAGAAACAGGCGATTGATCGGGCGATGCACAAAAAAGTACGCGCTGCTTCCGGCGCCGCTGAGAGATAGAACCTTCCCCAATGAACAAGATCGAAGCCATCCTGCGGGACGACCGAATCACCGTCCGGAAGGGCGGTCCGCCGGTCGACGACGGACGCTGCGTCGTCTACTGGATGCAGCGAGCACAGCGCGCCAGCGACAATCCCGCCCTCAACCTTGCGGTCAAAGTGGCGAACGAGTTAGGAAAACCGGTAGTCGTGTTTCTTGCTCCTGTGCCGTTTTATCCGCATGCAAACCTGCGCCACTACCGCTTCCTGGCTGAGGGCATTCCTGACATCGCAGAAGAGTTGTCGAAGCGGAATATCGGATTTGTCTTGCGCGCCTATCCTGAACACAGCCTGTTGAAATTCTGCGATGAAGTCCGGCCCGCCATGGTCGTGGGCGACGAAAATCCCATGCGCGAGCCGGAACGGTGGCTTGTCACGGTAGCCAAGAAAATCCGGGTGCCGCTCTGGACGGTGGATGCGGATGTGATTGTGCCCTCCAAACTGTTGCTGAAGGAACAGTTTGCCGCGCGTACCATACGCCCTCGAATTCACGCGTTGCTGGATGAGTTCATGGCGCCCCAGAAAAATCTCACGGCTCTTGTCCGCTGGAATCCTCCCAGAGGCCTGGGCTCGCTGCGGCCGGACGAAGATTTCGTCACGGGATGGAAGCTGGGCGGATCGGTGCCTCCAGTTGCAGCCTGGCATGGAGGAAGCAAGCGTGCCCTCGGCCTGCTCCGCGGATTTGTCCGCAACCGCCTCGCCGACTATCCCGAGGCCCGCAACCATCCTGAGCAAAATGGCACCAGCCGGCTTTCTCCCTATCTGCACTTCGGACATCTTGGGCCACATACAGTTGCGCTTGCGGTGCAAAAAAGCAGCGCGCCGGCTCGGGCCAAGGCAGCGTTCCTGGAGCAGGTCATCGTGCGGCGTGAATTGTCGGTTAATTTTGTCCGCTTCAACCCGGCTTACGATTCCATCGAATGCCTCGAGCCCTGGGCGCAACGCTCGTTTAGCGAACATGCGCGTGACGCGCGAAGTGTTGTCTACAGCGAGCAGCAACTGGAACAGGGTGCGACCCACGATCCGCTATGGAACGCAGCACAAAAGCAGATGGTTCTTACCGGCTGGATGCACAACTACCTGCGCATGTACTGGGCAAAGAAAATTCTGGAGTGGAGTCCGTCAGTGTCCGAGGCCTACCAGCGGGCGGTTCGACTCAACGACCGCTACGAACTGGACGGCCGCGATCCCAACGGCTACGCGGGAATTGCATGGGCGATCGTCGGAAAGCATGACCGGGCCTGGTCGGAACGTCCGGTATACGGCAAGATTCGCTACATGTCGCTGGCCAGCACGGGTCGCAAGTTCGATTCCCGGCGGTATATTGAACAGATTGCGAGTCTGGAGAAGAAGGGTTACTGACCTTCGTGCATGAACTTGACCTGAGCCATGGCCTTGGCGACGAGTTCAAGCCGTTGCAGGTCGTCGAGCGTAAAGTCGGGTCCGGCGGACGCCAGGTCGAAGCCTTTGTGGCTGATCTGGATTACTCCGAGAACGTGGTCGCTTCCGTCCAGCACCGGCGCGGACATCAGCTTGTAGATGGTGGCAGGGCGAAGCTGCTCTTCTTTTTCCTTCTCCACGTTGGGCTTGATGCTCTCGAAAATGCTGGCGTGCTTCACCCGGGTAAAATTGTTGAACAACTCCACTTTTTTGGTCACGGCAGTGTGAGCCGCGACCGCGGTCGAGCTGGAAATAGGGATGGTCCCTGCGCTGGTGAGTTCCTCGGGAGAGAGAAACTTCAACAATCCATTTTCCAGACGTAACAGCGCGACCTCATTGGGCCGGACGTCAAAAATCTTGGATAGCTCGACGCAGCACTGGTCGGGACCACCGGCGTTCTGCAGCTGGCGTTCGAGGGTATTCCGGTCGAGCGCGCGGGCTGTTGCCGCGCCCGACGCGTCCTGGTTCGAAGATTGGTTGTCTCTCGGCATTGCTTGGGCGCAGAACAAGCTGCGCATTCATTCCATGCTGAGGCCATGCAGTTTCCCGATCAAGTTACCGAGGTACTGAACCGGCTGGAAGAGGTTATTCCCTGACCAGCGGAAAATTCTTTTCGCGCCAGCCGCGAATGCCGCCATCCATAGAAAGGACGTTGGTGTATCCCATCTTTTGCAGATTGTCGGCGGCTAGTGCAGAGCGATATCCGCCGCCGCAGTAAAGAACGACTGGGGCATCCAATTGGGGCACACGCTCCTCAATATCGCGTTCGATAATTCCCTTGCCCAGGTGAATGGCTCCGGGAAGGTGGTCCTTGGCGTACTCGCTCTCTTCGCGTACGTCGATCAAGGTAAATTTGTCGGCATGATCGAGCCTGGCTTTAACCTCGTCGATGGTGGCTTCGCGAATGCGCTTCCTGGCATCGTCGACGATTCGCAGAAAGCGGACAGAATGCTGATGCGCCATGGGTCCCTCCGTACATGTCGCTAAACATTTTAACGAAAAGTGGGAGAGGCGGAGTGATGGGGTAAGCGATCATGCTCGAACAACAGTGGAGAGTCGTCATCCCGAGCTTGAGAGAGATGCTGCGTGTGGATACGTCGTCCGGGGATTTATTGGTCGGAACCGGCGGCGGCTTCTGAGGCGAGGTCGGTATCGTACGATTTGGAGGCGGCGGAGCCCAGCAGTCTCTGCAGGTCGGCGTCCAGTTTCCGGCGATCTTCTTCCCCCAGATCGGCGAATTCAAATGGTTGCAGGCAGCCCTGAGTGGCCCACATGGGAAACAGCATCGCCGCCTTGCTGCGTATGGTGCTGCCGCCGACGTGAAACATTACTTCTATCTTGATTCCCTCATCCACCGGCTTCTCCAAATGCAACAATCCGCCGGTAGAGGAAAGCTGATGGAGCCGGGCTCTGATCTCGCGCCCGTTTTCCAAGCGGACCAGGGCCAGAATGGTGCCACCGAGCTTTACCCGGGGGGCGCGCCGTGCGTTATCCGTATGTCTGGATTGGGGCATAAGTCCTGTCCCACTATGACACCCGTTTTCACGAAAGGGCAGATTACGAAAGAGCGCGGCCCTATTTTAGCTGTATGTTCGCCTTGTATTCGCCGTTTGACGGGGCCGGTGTCCTGCTTCCCGAAACCGAAAGAATGCACACAGTCACAATAAGATATCGAAGTTCAATGGGTTAAAAGCTTCAAAGCTTGCGACCGCCGCCGGATCGCGTTTGTTGGTAAGCGCTGGTCGATTACTGGGGTTACTTTACCCGCGCCGGGCGGGGTCGTAAGCTGCGACCCATGGCGCTTAATGCCTTGCTGATGTGCCGCGAAGAACAGGCCCTCCGGGTCCTGGGGACCGCCCTGGAGAAGGTTGAAATGGAACCGGAAGTTTGTCTCTCGGCGCCCGAGGCCCTGGATCTGACGGTGGTGCGGCAGTACTCGGCTCTGGTACTGGACTTTGACCTGCCGGGCGCCGCCACGGTGGCGCGTATGGCGCGGCTCGCGCCTTCCACTCGCAGGCCGGTGATTTTCGGCATGATCGGCGCCTTCACCGAAATAGCGGAAACCTTCCAGGCTGGCGTGAACTTCATTATTTACAAGCCGCTGGCATTCCAGCAGATCGTACGTTGTCTGCGCGCCGGCCGCGGCTTCATGCGCTCGGACCGCAGGCAATCGCAACGCCAGCCGGTTGAGTCACTGGTCTACCTGCAGTTCGGAATCGCCGCGCTCCCGGCCATGGTGCTGGATCTGAATCAGGATGGCCTGGCGCTGCTGGCGCCGGAACCATTGCCGCCGGTACAGCAAGTGCCGGTGCGCCTTGTTCTGCCAGGCACCACTCACATGGTAGAAGGCATGAGTGAAGTGATCTGGGCCGACGATGGCGGTCGCGCCGGCTTGCTCTTCTCCCGCCTGACTCCGGCTTCCCGGAAATATCTGAAGCAGTGGTTTGCCAAACGCGGCGAGAAGAAAAAGAGCGCTGTACGTTCGGCTCGCGCACAAAAAGTTCGCCGCGCGGCCGCCGGTTCCTACTGATTTCCTTTCTGCTTTAGTGATCCCCCTAGCCCGCCTGACTTAAAGCGCATGCTAGACTCAAGGCTCTCCTTATATTGAGACTGCCTGACCGAACCGCATGCGCGACCTGAATTTCCTTTCTGCAGTTTCCATGGCTGAACGAATCCGGCGGAGAGAATTATCGCCGGTTGACTTGTTGGAAGCTCATCTCAATCGCATCCAGGAATTAAACTCCAGCCTGAACGCCTTTATTCAGGTGGACGTGGAAGGGGCGCGGCGGCAGGCAAGAGCCGCGGAAGAAGAAGTTCGAAGAAATAAAGATAAGGATGGAGTGCTGGGCCCGCTGCACGGCGTTCCGTTGAGCATTAAGAGTTCGATTGAAGTGGCGGGGCTGCGTTGGGAGGCTGGCACCAAACTTCGAGCGGGATTGGTGGGATCGCAGGATGCCCCGCTGGTAGCTCGTCTGCGCCGTGCGGGGGCAACCATTCTCGGCGTCACCAACAGCCCGGAACTTCTTATGGCGTGGGAAACCGACAACCTGCTCTATGGCCGAAGCAATAATCCATGGGATTTGTCGCGCACGCCAGGAGGATCGAGCGGCGGGGAAGCGGCGGCGATTGCGGCTGGCCTCTCCGCCGGAGGAGTTGGCAGTGACGGCGGCGGATCGATTCGTGTGCCGGCGCACTTCAGCGGCATTTGCGGACTCAAGCCTACGCCCGGCCGCATTCCTGCAACCGGGCACTTTCCAGTGTCGGCCGGGCCCTTCGCATTGATCGGCGTGGTGGGACCAATGGCCCGGACCGTGACTGACCTGAAGGTGTTGTTCGAAGTGATGCAGGGGCCTGACGACGGCGATCCGTCGGCGGCGCCGGTGCCGGTGCGCTGGCCCGAAACAAAAGATCTGAAGAATCTTCGCGTCGGTTACTTCGAAGACGACGGCCGCACCCCGGTGACCGCGGAGACCCGCGCGGCGATACGAAAAGCGGCTGCAGTCCTTCAGCGCGCGGGGTTTCAGGTGGAACAGTTTCGCCCCCAGGGGCTTGAGGTCATCCGCCAACTGTGGTGGAAACTATTCGGCATTGCCGGCGGGATGTTGCTGGGCCCAATGATGCAGGGCCACGAAGCTGAGATCAGTCCTCTGCTGAAGCAGTTTTCCAGTTGGGCGGCGGCTGAGCCTGCTCATACTGGCGGCTCCTTGCTCGATACCTGGGTGCAGCGCGACCTGGTGCGCATGAAGCTATTTGCCGAGATGCGAAAGTATCCGGTCCTGCTTTGCCCGGTTGCTGCCATTCCGGCATTTCGTCACGGCGAACGCAGCTGGCAGGTTGATGGCAAGACGGTGCACTATCTTGACGCGTGGAGTTATTCGGAGTGGTTCAATTTGCTGGGCATGCCCGCCGCCGTCGTGCCGGTGGGGAAGTCGCCCGAGGGCTTGCCGATCGGAGTGCAGATCACATCCGGCCCGTGGCAGGAAGAAGTCGTTCTGTCGATAGCAGCGGCTGTGGAAGAGCAATGCGGTGGCTGGCAACCGCCCCCGATCTAGTAAGATTGCGGATGTGTGGGGCGGACAGGAGTGCCCGCCTCACACTGAAGCTTTTCTATGCTTCGACGAACCATCATCGGAATCATAAGTCTGGCGGCGTTCGGTGTTCTGGCTGCGTCCACGCAAAAGGCGGCGTCGCCGTCGGCGGATTCCGTGGAAGCCGCCCGCCTCAATAATCTCGGCGTCGCCTACATGAACCAGCAGCTGTTTGAGAGGGCTCTGAAGTCCTTCCAGGCGGCTGCCGCTCTCGATCCTGACTTGCAAGTCGCGGCGCTGAATCAGGGCGTGGCCTTGCTCAACCTCACACACATCGATCAAGCGAAAGCTCTGCTCGAAGCTGCCGCGAAAAAGAATCCCGCCGATCCTCATGTCTGGTTCAGCCTGGGTTTGCTGTACAAGAATTCCGACAATCCTCAGGGCTCAGTCGACGCCTTCCGGCATGTCACCGAAATCGATCCTAATGACGCCGACACCTGGTACTTTCTCGGCGCCGCCTATGCGCAGACCAGGCAATATCCTCAGGCAATTGACGCCTTCCAGCATGCGCTCAAGCTGAACCCGTTGCACGCGTCTGGCGAATTCGGTATCGCGCGCGCCTATCAGCAATCCGGCGACGCGGCCCAGGCCCGCGAACATCTCGTCCGCTTCCAGCACATTACCCAAAACAAGCTGGGATCGCCGATCGGATTAGCTTACGGAGACCAGGGCAGGTACTCGCTGGTGGAAGAATCGCCTTCGGCGATGGAGAAGGCGTTGCCCGCGATTGCTGTGCGCTTTGTGCCTGACGCAGCTGGACTGACGTCGAAACTCACGACAAATCCCGGCAACGACCTGCCATCGTTTCTCGGGCCAGGCGCCTGTTTCCTTGACTACGACGGTGACGGCAAGCCCGACATTTTTCTTCCCGACAACGGTCCGCAGGGTGGAATGACTCTGTATCACAATCTCGGCGGCAAGTTTGAAGACGTTACGCAAAAAGCCGGGTTGGATCCGGCTCTCCACGCCATCGGATGCACCGCCGGCGACTACGACAACGACGGCGCCGCCGATCTGGCAGTGAGCCTCAAAGACAGCGTATTTTTGCTGCACAACGAAAAGAACGGCACGTTCAAAGATGTCACCGCAGCCGCCGGGATCAAGAGTGACGGCCCTAATCTTGGTGTGACGTTCATCGACTACGACCACGATGGCGATCTGGACCTGTACGTCACCCGCACTCTCAAAAATGCGCCCGCCCCTCTATCTGGGCAGGACATCAGGTTGCCAAGCGGCCTGGATTTTCCCGGCAACGCGATGTGGCGTAACAACGGCAACGGAACATTTACCAATGTCACACAGGATCTCGAGGTTTTTCTCGATCCCAGCTTCAGCGCGGTGGGGACGGACTTCAACAACGACCGCGCCGTCGACCTGGTAGTTGCCGATGTCAAGGGCCCGTCATTTCTTGAGAATCCGCGCGAGGGAAAGTTTCAGGCGAACTCTCTTCTGGGCTCGCCGGCTCCAAATCCAAGTCTGGCAATTTCCGTTCTTGATTTTAACCATGATGGCTGGATGGACGTTGCGTTCACCCATTCGGCTGCACCCGGGTTGACGCTGTGGCGAAATGAGAAGGGAATAAAATTCGAACGGGTGAGTCTGCCGGAGACCAACTGGGCTCGCGCCTACGGCGTCGCGGCATTTGATTACGACAACGATGGCTGGATCGATCTGATCGCGGCCGGCCAAACTTCCGATGGCAAGGGTGAAGTCCGCCTCTTCCGGAATCTTGGTCCGGACGGATTCAAAGATGTGACGGCAGATGTAGGTCTCGACAAGATCCAGCTCAAAGATCCGCGCGCTGTCATCACCGGCGACTACGACGGCGACGGTGCCACCGATCTCCTGATCACCCAGAATCACGGCCCCGCGGTGTTGCTGCACAACCAGGGCGGCAACAAAAACAACTGGTTGAAGCTTTCGTTCAAGGGACTGGCTGACAACAAGAGCGCGATCGGCACCAAGATCGAAGTCTTCGCCGGGGCCAATCGCCAGAAATTCGAAATCGCCGGTTCGTCCGGCTACCTGGGGCAGAGTTCGACCGACTTCATTGTCGGACTGGGGCAGTCCAAGGAGGCCGACGTCGTACGCATGCTCTGGCCCTCCGGAGTCTTGCAGGACGAAATTCAGGTTGCCGGCTTGAAAGAGCACAGCTTCTTGGAGATGGATCGCCGCGGCAGTTCCTGTCCGACGCTCTTCGCCTGGGACGGTACCCGCTACGAGCTGATTGGCGACATGCTTGGCGCGGGTGTGGTCGGCCACTGGGTCGGACCTAATCAGCGAGATATTCCCCGTCCCACTGAATACATAAAAGTGCCGCGCACCGCGCTTCGCGAGAAAGATGGCAGGCTCAGCTTCCGTTTCATGGAACCGCTCGAGGAGGCCGTCTACCTGGACCAGGTAAAGCTGCTGGCGGTGGATCATCCCGCTGCAGTCGAAGTATTTCCCAACGAGTATTTCGCCAGCAACCCGCCTTACCCCCCGTTCAAAGTCATCTACAGTCGAGACGCTCGTCCGCCCGTCGGCGCCTGGGACGAACACGGGCACAACGTTTTGCCGGATTTGTTGGCGCGCCGCTATTTCGGCGATTTCAAGCTGGAGCAGTTTCAGGGCTTTGCCAAAAGCCATACCCTGGAACTGGATCTCGGCGAACCATATCGCGGCGGAGCGCTCTGGCTATTGATGCACGGAGAAATTGAGTATTTCTCCGCAACCAGCATGTTTGCCGCTTACCAGGCCGGCATCGAGGCAGTCGCGCCGTACGTGGAAGCCCAGGACGCGAACGGAAAATGGCTTCGCGTAATTGACGACATGGGTTTTCCTGCCGGCGGTCCTCGCACCATGACCGCGGACTTGACCGACAAGCTGCCACGGGGAACACAGCGCATCCGCATCACCACCAATTTGCAGATTTACTGGGACAACATCCTGGTGAATCGCGCCTCACAGGAGCAGAACTCGCGCATCACGCCGGTTCCGCTGGCGCGTGCCGACCTGCGCTTCCACGGCTTTCCGCTCAAGATCGAAAATCAGCCGCCCGGCAACGTTTTGTACGTTTACGAGAAAACCAGCCCCACCGGCCCCTACACGCGCCCGGCCGGCGCGTACACGCGCTACGGCGATGTGCGTCCGCTGCTGGCTGGTTACGACGACCAGTTGGCGGTCTTCGGATCGGGCGATGAAGTGGTTCTGGACTTTGATCCTGCAAAGCTTCCCGCACTGTCGAAGGGCTGGAGGCGGGATTATTTTTTCGTGGCCAACGGTTATGAAAAAGACATGGATTTCTACGCCGCGGAGGCTAACACCGTACAGCCGCTGCCTTTCCGCAGCATGGGGACATATCCCTATCCCAGAGGCAGATCGTTTCCCCTGGACGATGCGCACGTAAACTATTTCCTGAACTACAACACCCGCCATCTTTCAGGCAACGAACCGAAAGCTTACCGCTTTGACTACTCCCACTGAAATGTGATCGTAGCTCTGTCATCCTGGTTCGCCTACCCGCACCAAGTGTCATCCTGAGCAGAGACGCAGTCGAAGGACCCTTAAAGCTTCCTTCGGTGCAGGGCCAGTAACTACTACAGAATCGTTTTAATCGTTGACATTACCGCCTCCGCATAATCCAATACGCGGGAATGGCAACCACTCCTACGAGCACTACAACCTCCTCCGGGCCGCGCCTTCGCAGATCGCTCACGCTTTGGGACCTGATTCTTTATGGCGTCATCGTCATCCAGCCGGTGGCGCCTATGTCGGTGTTCGGCGTGCTGAGCGAGCGCGGTCACGGCCACGTCGTCACTACCATTCTCATCGCGATGGTCGCTATGCTGTTTACGGCGATCAGCTATGGACGCATGGCGCGGGCATATCCCAGCGCCGGTTCGGCTTTTACTTATGTCGGGCAGGAAATTAATCCCGCGCTCGGCTACGTGACCGGCTGGAGCATGGTGATGGACTACATGCTCAACCCAATGATCTGCATCATCTGGATCAGCCAGCAGGCTCATGTGTTCGCGCCCGGTGTCGCGTACTGGGCCTGGGCAATCTTCTTTGCGGTGGTATTCACTTTCCTGAACATTCAGGGAGTGAAAACTTCCGCCCGGGTAAACGCCGCGCTGGCGGCGGGCATGGGAGTGGTGATTGCACTCTTTTTTGTGGCGGCAGCGCGCTACATTTTTGGACACCCGCAGGACCCGGGCTTTCTGACCCGGCCCTTTTACGATCCGCAAACCTGGAACACCAAGCTGGTTTTAGGCGGCACTTCTCTCGCGGTGCTTACTTACATCGGTTTCGATGGCATCTCCACCCTTTCCGAGGAGGCGGAGAATCCCCGGCGCAATATTCTGCTGGCGACGGTGCTCACCTGCGTGGTGATCGGCCTGCTTTCCGCTTTGGAGGTTTATGCCGCGCAGTTAGTGTGGCCGGCCAGCCAACCTTTTCCCAACGTCGACACTGCGTTCACCTTCGTTGCCGGCCGGGCCTGGCAGCCGCTCTTCGCCATCGTAGGATTCACCCTGGTGGTGGCCAACTTCGGATCGGGCATGGGCGCGCAACTGGGTGCTGCGCGCCTGCTCTACGGCATGGGACGCAGCAATGCCCTTCCCAAGAAATTTTTCGGCGCGGTGGATCCCAAACGCCGCGTGCCTCGCAACAATGTCGTTTTCGTGGGTGCTTTAGCTCTGGCAGGGGCGTTCCTTCTGCCCGCAATCGCGGGAGCGGCGACCGGCTATGAACTGGGCGCGAATCTGCTGAATTTCGGAGCCCTGATTGCCTTCATGGGAGTGAATGCGGCCGCGTTTGTCCGCTACTTCGTCCGCGAACAAAAGAAAAAGCTGTCCAATTTCTTCCCGCCGGTGCTGGGCTTTCTCATCTGCCTGGTCCTGTGGTGGAACCTGAGCACCAAAGCCAGAATTGTTGGCGCAATCTGGATGGCCATTGGCATCGCGTTCGGCGCCTGGAAAACGCGCGGCTTCCGCGGCGAACTGGTCGACTTCGAATTGCCTCCCGAAGAAAGCTGAGAAGCTTGCCGGATCTGTAAAGCCGGGAACGTCGTCGGACTATCTACTCCACGTTCCAGCCGCTGACTTCCACCGCTGGCTGCGCTGTTCCCAGTTCTTGCGCCCTATAGGTGGCCGTTACTTCGCGTCTTTCTCCCGGCAGCAGAGAAATGTCGTTGTCCTCCCAAATCACGGGAAGAATTTCCTCTCCGCCTTTGCCTTTATCGACCTTCAGACGCACAAAGAACGCCAGATTCTTGCTCGAGTTCTGCAGGATGACGTGGGTGATGGCGTTTTCCCCCTTGTGCTCGGTGTGGTGCGCCAGGCTCAGCCTGACTTTGGGCAATTGTGCAAGAGCGGTATAGTCCGCATAAGACGCGGTTGGAGTGGTGTACCAGTTGGACTTTTCCCAATCCAGCGTCTCGGGTTTGGTAGAAAGCCAGTAGAAATTCGAACCGACGAGCTTGCCGCCGGCATCCTCCAGTCGCAAGACCAGAAAGTATGTCGGGCTGAGGCCGTCGATCTGGGGCAGCGTCAAAACTTTATTGGTGCTGTCGGCCGCGGCGTCGAGTTGCGTCGCTTGCGAATACTTCTCGCTCATGTCGAGATTCAGAACTTTGGCGGTGAGCTTCAATCCCTTGGCGTCCGTGTACTGGCTGCTGACCAGCCAGATGGAACGGTCATCGTAGCCATACACCGGATGCAGCGCCTCCATCGACTTCTTCGCTCCGAAGTAGCCTCCCCCCGGACGCAGGTAGAAGTCGTAAAGGTGCCAGATCATCGAAGGCCAGGCATTGTTCAGCATCCACTGGATTACGCCCGTAGAAACATACTTGTTGCGACTGTAGGCCTCATACATCGCGCGCACGCCTTCGTAGGTTTGCAGTTGGGCCTTCAGGGCATAGTCATCAACGCCGGTCGCGGTTCCGAAGCGCGCGTTTAACGCATCGCTAAAAACGTGGATGTCTTTGAATGCGCCGCCGCCCGCATGGTAGTTCCACCAGTCGTCAATCGGCCACAGATGCTCTTTGCCCACCATGGCGCGAATGCTTTCAACTGGAGGCACCGCCGGCCCCATGCTGGTTTCGGTGTTGAAGCCGTAGGCTCCGCCGCATCCGCCCGCATTGCACTGGCGCGCCGAATCGGTTTTGTCGGTCTGCCAATACGAGGGCGCGACGTATTCATACGGTCCGGTCATCTTCACGCCGCTTTCGCCGGAATAGCCTGCCAGTTTTGCGGTGGCCGAGGAGACGATCGGATTCGGCCACAGCAGTTCCTTCTCCACCTTCAGATATGTTTGCTCCACGTCCGGCGGCGGCGGGTTGTCGCTGCCATTCAACCACGCCACCAGGCTGGGATGCCCGCGCAGGCGGTACATCTGGTCGTGCAGCGATTGTTCCGCGATGGTGAAGTCTTGCGGCTTCCAGTTCGGCCAGTGCTCCCAATGATCGCAGCAGCACCAGCCGGCGATCAGCAGGATGCCGCGCTCGTCCGCCAGATCGAAAAACTCCTTGGTCTCCAGCTTGCCTTCCAGGCGGATCGTATTCAGGCCCATGTCCTGCACGTAGCGGAACTCGTCGCGCAGACGCTGTGAGTTTTCCCGCAGCATCATGTCGGGAGACCAGCCGCCGCCGCGAATCAGGATGTTTTTGCCATTGACGGAAAACAGCCGCCGGTTGGCCGCCAGCACTTCCGATTTCACTTCGCGAATGCCAAATCTCGTTTCCGACTGGTCGGAAACTTTGCCCTCCACGCTGAATTCCAGGCTCAGGCTGTACAGCTCCGGCTTGCCCATTTGCGCCGGCCACCACAGGCGCGGGTGGTCAATGTTGAGCTGGGAAAATTGCTCCGGGGAAAAGGTCACATCTTTCGATTCGCCCGCAGCCAGCTCAACTTCTTGGGAGAATTCGATCTTTTCGATCCGCCCCTTGAGCCTCCCCTTCACCGCATGGCTCTCCGCATTCTTCAAGAGCGCCGTAACCGTAAGATGAGCCCGCTCGTTAGCCGGCGAATCCACCGTCGAGGTCACCGCCGGATGACGAAGCGCCACCGGCCCGCTGGTGGAGACATCGACGCCTCGGAACAGGCCCATATTCTTGTCGGGAGGCGCGGGGTTCCAGTCCACGAAAGTGATAGCCAGATCGGTGTCGGTGGGAGAAAAGACTTGCACTGCCAGCACGTTCGGCTTCCCCGGAAGAGCCGCATCGGTGATGTTGAACTCGTAGGTTCGCCATGCGCCTGCAACCTCGTCGGACTTCGCGATCTGCTTACCGTTCAGAAAAATGTTGGCGCGATAGTTAATCCCTCCGAAATGCAGCCAGATGCTCTTGCCCTTAAAGCTCGCCGGCAAGACGAATTCCTTGCGATACCACCAGGGGATAATGAAAGGGCTGTCCTGCTGCATTGGAATGTTGGAAAAATTCGCGCCGATCGGGTAAGTGACCCCCGGTAACGACCTCATGTTCATGCCAAAATCGGGGTCGGGATAAACCTTATGCTCGACTAATGCCGCCACCACCGTGGTGGGCACGGTCACCGTGTACCAATTCTTCGGCTGGAAGGCGGGAGTGGAAATCGCTTCGCCTTTCTCATCCACTTTGCCGGAGGACTGCAGCGACCAGCCTTCGCGTAGGGACAGCGTGGCATCGGCGTGGTGGCCAGGCTTGGCTTCCTGCGGCCAGGCCAGGCTGGAAAAAGACAGCAGGATGACGCACAGCAGAGTGCGCTGGTTCATCTTCATCAATCGATCCTTTGCGGAAGAATCACTCATTTTAAGGGCCTCAAGTTAATACCATGTCCTATTAATACGTTTCAATGGCTGATTTTCCAATTGTGGGCGCGCTCGTCCCGCGCGTGCGTCCCTCCTCTGCACTTTCGGCCCGCCAAGTGCCATCGCCGCTCCCCGCACGAGCGGGACGCTCGCGCCCACATCTTTGGCGTCACACCTAGTCTATAATTGAATATTCCGCCACATATTCTGGAGCGACAAGACAATGATTCGATTTTTGCAAACCCCTGGGCCTGTCAAAAAGGTCGTTTTGGGCGGCCTCTTGACCGTAATTTGCGCCGCCATGGCCATTACCCTGATTCCCGGCGGCCTGGGATCGGATGTCATTGGCATTGGAACACCCGGACAAGGAGTGTTGGCCAATGTGGCCGGCGAGCCGGTTACAAGTCTGGAAGTGCAACGTGAAGCCCGCCAGATGTTGCGCCAGCAGTTTCCTCGCGGCGGCGAGCAGGCCACCATGTTGCTACCCTTATTCGCCGAGCGCGCCGCCCAGAACCTGATCAGCAAACAGGTGTTGATCGCGGAAGCGCAGCGCATGGGGCTGCGAGCCACGCCGGAAGAAGTGCGGGACGAGCTGCAGCACGGTCGTTATGCCGCGAGTTTCTTTCCCGGAGGCAATTTCGTCGGGCAACAGCAATACGAGAACATGCTGCAAAACGCCGACCTGAGCGTTCCCGTCTTCGAGCAGATCGTAAAAAACGACATACTGCTCGACAAGCTGCGCAATCTGGTGACGGGCAGCACCGCCGTGACCGATGCGGAAGTCCGCCAGGAATTTGAAAAAGAAAACACCAAGGTAAAGTTCGAGTACGCCGTGCTTCGGAAGGACGATCTGTTGAAGCAGATCCAGCCCACAGAAGGCGAGTTGAAGGCCTATTACGAACGCAATAAGGCTACCTACAACAACTCCATTCCTGAAAAGCGCAAAGTTCGTTACGTTTTGGTGGATACGGCCAAAATCCTGGCCGAAACCCCGGTCTCCCGCGAAGACTTGCAGGCCTATTACGACCAGCACCGCGACGACTACCGCGTCCCCGAGCAGGTCAACGTCAGCCACATCCTGATCAAGACTCCGCTGCCCGGCCCGGACGGGAAAGTTGATCCGAAGGGAGTGGAGGAAGCCCGCAAGAAAGCTGAAGATGTGCTCAAGCAGCTAAAGGCGGGAGGGAATTTCGCCGATCTGGCCAAGAAATACTCGGAAGATCCCGGCAGCGGCAAGAACGGCGGTTCGCTGGGCTGGATTGGCAGGGGCCGCACCGTCCCCGAATTCGAAAAAGTTGCATTCTCGCTGGCCAAGGGCGCAACCAGCGACCTGGTGCAGAGCAGCTACGGCTTTCATATCATCCGCCTGGATGACAAGCAGCCTGCCCACGTAAAAACCCTGGACGAAGTCAAGGATCAGATCGAGGAGAGCATCAAGCAGCAGAAAGCTGCTCAAGCCGCGGCCAATCAGGTCAATGCACTGCTGGGGCAGGCGCGCACCGTAGGACTGGAGAAGGCAGCCGCTGCCAAGGGCCTGAATCTGGTTAACACCGACTTTGTCAGTCGCGACGACTCTTTGCCCGGCATCGGTAGCTCTCCGCAATTCATGAGCGCGGTCTTCGGCGAGGCCGACAAAGCTCCGCCTGACCAGGTGCAGTTGCCGCAAGGATACGCCGTGTTCGAAGTGGTAGCGATCAAGCCTCCGGCCACTCCAACCTTTGACGAGATTCGCAGTCGCGTCGAGTCCGAGTTCAAGAACGAACGCGTGGCTGCGCTGCTCTCTCAAAAGGCCCAGGAGCTGGCGGATCGCGCCAAGGCTGCCCACGATCTGAAAAAAGCCGCGAAAGAAGCCGGCGCCGCGATGAAGAGCAGCGACTTCGTCCTGCCCGACAGCCAGGTTCCCGACATCGGTTCCATGACTGGCGCAGCCGCCGTGGCTTTTAGCCTGAAGCCCGGCGACATCAGCGGCCCCATCGACAACGGCAATACCGGCGTGGTGCTGCAGATTTCAGACAGGCAGGAGCCGACTGCCCAGGATTTTGAAGCCAAAAAGGACCAGATCCGGGATGCGCTGACGCAGAACAAGCAGCAGGAGATGTTCATCCTGTTCCTCACCAACCTCCGTACCCAGATGGAAAAGTCGGGCAAAATTAAAATCAATCAGGACGAGATGAAGAGCCTGACCCGTTCGCAGGCTGGGGAACAGGGAGAGTAAAGGCCCGGGGTACCAGCCCGATCCCATTTTTGCTGTTAGCATCGGGTGTAGTCGACGATGTTATTTCCCCGCGCCTCCGGCATCCTGCTCCACCCGACCTCCCTTCCATCGCGCGGTGGTATTGGTGATTTCGGGCCGGCGGCGTACGAGTTTGCAGATTTTCTCGGCTCCGGCCGCCAGGGGCTGTGGCAAGTCCTGCCGCTGGGGCCGCCCGCCAACGGCAATTCCCCCTACTCCTCGACCTCCGCGTTTGCCGGCAACCCGTTGCTCATCAGCCTGGAGCGCCTGGCCGAGCGCGGCTGGATCGAGCCTGCGCGTCTGGCTTGTCTTTCCCGGAAAGGCGGCGCAATCGACTACGAAGAGGTTTACCAGCGCAAACTTCCGCTGGTTGTCGAAGCCGCCCGAACCTTTCTTCAGAGCCCCCAACCCAACCCGCGCCGCCGTTTCGAGAGTTTCTGCAGTCGCAACGCCTGGTGGCTGGAAGACTTCGTGCTGTTCGACGTCCTGCGCGAGCACTATTCCCGGAAGTGCTGGAAGGAATGGCCGCGCGAGCTGGCTCGCCGCGAGAAAGCAGCGCTGGAGAAGGTGCGCAGCCAGATGGCCTCCGAGATTAATCTTCGTCGCGTGATTCAGTTCTTCTTCTACGAGCAGTGGCATGCCTTGCGGCTTTACTGCGCCCAACGCTCCATCCGGGTGGTGGGCGATATCGCGATTTTTGTCGACCACGACAGCGCCGACGTGTGGTCGCATCGCGACCTCTTTCGCCTCAGAGAGGACAACCTCGAACCGGAGGTAGTCTCCGGCGTTCCCCCTGACGCCTTCAGCGCCACCGGGCAGCGCTGGGGCAGCCCTCTTTACGATTGGGCGGCGATGAGAGCCCGCGGCTACGACTGGTGGATCGACCGCCTTCGCTGGGCCACGCAGAACTGCGACTACATCCGCCTCGATCATTTTCGCGGCTTCGAGCAGTTCTGGGAGATACCAGCCGGCGAGCCCACCGCCGTCCACGGCCGCTGGGTCGATGGCCCCAAAGACGAGTTGTTCAACAAGCTTCGCGAGGCCCTCGGCGGCCTGCCGTTCTTTGCCGAAGATCTCGGCTACATCACGCCCGAAGTGCACGCCCTGCGCGAACGCCACCAGATTCCGGGATGCGCCGTGCTGCAGTTCGGCTTCGGAGACGCCGGCGCTCACGTATACCTGCCGCATCGCCTCACCCCGGATCGCGTGCTCTACACCGGCACCCACGACAATGACACCACGCTGGGCTGGTGGACTTCAGGCACGTCGGAAGCTGAACGCCGCGCTATCCAGTCGTATGTCGGCGATAGCACGGACGGCATCCACTGGGCCTTCATCCGACTGGCGCAGACTTCGGTAGCCAGCCTCTCCGTGGTTCCGTTGCAGGATGTGCTTGGCCTGGGCAGCGAAGCTCGCCTCAATACTCCCAGCGTCTGTGAAGGCAATTTTCGCTGGCGCTACCAGCCCGGATCGCTGACTCACCCCCTGGCCGACAAACTGGCCGCATTAGCAGCCGTCACTGACCGCCTGCCCCCGCACGTCCTGCCACCCCCCAGCGAAGACTTCGCCGCATGATGCATCTGTGGGGCGGACACTCTTGTCCGCCGCCTGATGTTGGTCTTGATTTTTGAGAAAGCTTACCCAGAAGTGGACTGAGGACCGGCACAAAATCAAATTCAAAAGCGGCGGACAGGCCTGCCCTGAGCGGGTCGAAGGGAGTGTCTGCTCCACACCAGATGGGACCAGAAGTACAGAAAAAAGCCGGGACCTGACGGCCCCGGCTGTAGTTGGTGGTTTGCCCGGATAAACTTTTTAATCGCTGCGGACGCGCATCAACGCTGGTCCAAATCCCGCAACCGCCGCGCCGAAATCCTGAGCGCAGCGAAGGACCTCAGGCACTGCGTCTTGGCCTCAGTGTCAGGTCCCTCACTTGCGCCAGCACGCTGGACAGTTGCATCCCATTCAGTTGCGAGATGAAAGGCAGCAATTCCGCGATAAATTGAGGCGCCTGCGCGGCGTGAGCGAAGCGGGAGCCGCGCGCCGAAATCCTGAGCGCAGCGAAGGACCTCAGGCACTGCGTCGTGGCCTCAGCGTCAGATCCCTCACTTGCGCCAGGACGCTGGACAGCTGCATCCCATTCAGTTGCGAGATGAAAGGCAGCAATTCCGCGATAAACTGATCTTTCATCAGTTCGCCGATTTCTTCCTGGCGGTTGCGTTCGCCGCCCGAAAGCAGATCGGGCACGGTCACCTCCAGCGCCCGCGCCAGCCGCTCCAGTGAGGAAAGAGTCGGAGTAGCTTTTTCGTTTTCGATCTTGGACACGTAAGTCCGAGGCACGGACATGCGCGCTGCCAGTTGCCGCTGGCTGAGTCCGTTTCGCAGACGCAGCGATCGGATCGAAGTTGCCAGGTTCAGATGCCCGCGGCCGTTGCCGTTCGACGGCATCATTTGTGGAGGCGGCGGAGCCATC
The DNA here is from genome assembly GCA_036265205.1 of Terriglobales bacterium. Classification (GTDB taxonomy): domain Bacteria; phylum Acidobacteriota; class Terriglobia; order Terriglobales; family Acidobacteriaceae; genus JAIQFF01. The sequence continues at coordinate 19,722 of DATAPL010000002.1, read as the reverse complement.
ACCACTTCCGGCTCTTCCTCGTCTAACGAGGCATGGCAACGGCGGCAGAGATCATTGGAAGTACGGAATTGGACCAGCAGGCAGTGATCGCAACGAACGACTTCCCTTGAATCTACAGGTGCAAGGGTAGTAGCCATCTAGGTGTGGGAGGGCCAGAGCGGGGCTCTTCCAGGAACGAAAAAAACAAAAACAAATTTCTCGTTCCAACCTGCAGCGTAATCTGAGGTACAACACCTGTGGATGTCAAGCAAATTTCAGGGCTAAAAACAAAATGCGCTGCGGAAAACCAAAGTTAGCCGGAGAAAAACCGGAGAAAACAGGTAAGAAACCATGAGCGATCGCGAACAGGCGTGGGGGTTACTAACTGAGTTCACTCAATCGGAAAGTTTGCGCAAGCACGCGCTGGCCGTCGAAGCCTGCATGCGCGCTTATGCCCGCAAGTTTCACCCCGGCTCGGCCACTGAGGAGGAATTGTGGGGAGTGGTCGGCCTGCTGCATGACTTCGATTATGAAAAGTATCCCAGCCTCGACGACCATCCCTACAAGGGAAACGAAATCCTGAAAGAGCGCGGCTACCCGGACCAAATTCGCCGCGCCATCATGTCGCACGCCGAATATTCCGGCGTTACTCGGGACTCGCCGATGGAGAAGGCGCTCTTCGCCTGTGACGAACTGGCTGGATTCATTACCGCCTGCGCGTTGGTGAAGCCGGGAAAATCCCTGGCGGAGGTCGAAGCCAAGTCGGTCCGAAAGAAGATGAAAGACAAAGCCTTCGCCCGCAGCGTAAAACGCGAAGACATCGCAAACGGCGCCGCCGACCTGGGCGTCGATCTGGAAGAACACATCGCTTTCTGCATAGAAGCCGTGAAGGGGATCGCCGCAGACTTGGGCTTGGACGGCAGCGCCACGCAAACCGCATCACCCCAGACCACGTAGGGGCGGGTGTCTCACCCCAGCCGAGCAAAGCTGTAGGTAGTGCCGGCGTCCCGCCCTCACTCCTCCGCAAAGGACGCTGACTCGCTAGCGCAGCGCTTCCGCCACCTTCCCGCTGGCAATCAACTCCGCGATCCGCGAAAAATCCTGGTACATCACCCGATCCCGGTCCATGGTCGCGCACACCGACCGGATTGCCGCATGCGCCGCCTGCCCGCGTTTCGAAGTTTTCAGCGGCGCCAGAAAATCCAGGGCCTGCGCCGCCGCCATAGCTTCAATCGCCATGGCGTTGCGGGTGTTCTCGACGATCTTCTTCAGCTTCAATGCCGCCGTCATGCCCATGGAAACGTAATCCTCCTTGTTTCCGGAGGTGGTAAGCGAATCCACCGACGCGGGATGTGCCAGTACCTTGTTTTCGCTGACCAGCGCCGCGGCCACCACCTGCGGCATCATGAATCCTGAATTCAGCCCTGCGCCCGCGGCTAAAAACGGCGGCAGGCCTTCACTTAACGCCGGGTTCACCATCCGCTCCAGCCTGCGTTCCGAAATTCCCGCCAGCGCGCTCAGCGCGATTCCCAGAAAATCCAGAACGAAGGCCACCGGCTGTCCATGAAAATTTCCGCCGGAGATAACGTCGGCCTCAGGTCCCGCAAAGCCCCGCTCCGCGCGGACGGGCGGGCTGCCCGCATTGCCCTTCATAAACACCAGCGGATTATCCACCGCCGAGTTGACCTCAACCTCCATCACCTCGCGGCAATGCGCCAGGGTGTTGCGCACTGCGCCATGCACCTGCGGCATGCAACGCAGCGAGTACGCGTCCTGCACCCGGTCGCAATCCCGATGCGACTCGCGCAGTTGGCTGCCTTCGAGCATCTTGCGCAAGTTGGCGGCCGTCTGCAGTTGGCCGCTGTGCGGGCGCGCTTTGTGGATACGCTCGTCGAAGGCAACGTCGGTGCCGCGCAAAGCGTCCAGCGTCAGCGCGCCGATTACGTCGGCGGTGTCGGCCAGCGTCTCCGCTGCCAGCAGCGCCAGCACGCCCACCCCCAGCATGGCCTGCGTGCCGTTAATCAGTGAGACTGCTTCTTTCGCCTCCAGCACCAGCGGCCTGATCTGCGCGCGCCGCAGCGCGTCGGCGGCGGGAATTCGTCCGCCCTTGTCATCCAGGCATTCGCCTTCGCCAATCAGCGCCAGCGCCAGATGACCGAGCGGCGCCAGATCTCCACTGGCGCCTACGCTGCCTTGCGACGGCACCATGGGCGTGACCCCGCGATTCAGCATCTCGCAAATCGTATCGATCACCGCGCCGCGCACCCCCGAGTGTCCCTTGGACAAAGAGTTCGCCCGCAGCAACATCATGGCGCGAGTCTCGGACGCGGAAAGTGGCTCGCCCACGCCCGCGGCATGTGAGCGCACCAGATTCACCTGCAGCTCGCGAATCTGTTCGCCCGCAATGCGCACGTCGCTCAGCTTGCCCACGCCGGTGGTGATGGCATAAGACACGCGATTTTCCGCAACCAGCGCATCCACCACCGCCCGTGCCTTGTCGACCGCCTCGCGAGCGTCGGGATCGAGCAAAACGATGCGCCGCTCAATCGCCACCTCCCGCACCCCTTCGAGCGTGAGATCGTTTCCGTTGATGTGAAGAGCTTTCAAGCGAGTTTCCGTTTTCTAGTTTCCGGTTTCCCAATATTTGAAGTCATTGTCATTTCGAGCGGACGCAAGCCCCCGAGGAATCTCAGTCGCCCCCGTCCTTCCCGTCACTTCCCCGCAGCTTCCCGAAACACCCGCAGGATATCTGGCGGCAGGGCCGCAGCCTTCATCTTCGCATCCAGAATCATATGCGTGGTCTCGCCTTCCGCGAGCAGTTTGCCGTCCCCGGCGCGGATCAGTTCGTATCCAAAATGAATCACCGACTCGCGCACATTCTTCAGCCGAGTGCGCACGATGATCTCGTCGTCATACCGCGCTGGCGCTTTGTAGCGGCAACGGGCGTCGACCACTGGAATAAAGCATCCATGATCCCGCTCCATATCGCGGTAAGCAAATCCCAGCTGGCGCATCAATTCCACGCGCCCGATCTCGAACCAGATGAAGTGGTTGGCGTGATAGACCACACCCATCTGATCGGTCTCGGCGTACCGCACCCGCAGCTGGCTTTCGCAGACAACGCCCGCATGTCCGTGCCGGGCGTTCACTTGCCGCTCCAGCGCGGCTTGCGCTTTTCCAAAAATGACGCAATGCCCTCGCGGAAGTCGGCGGTGGTCCGGATGCGCGCATTGTCCTGCACCGCCTGGCTGATCTGCTGGTCGAGTTGCCCCGCGATAAAGCCGTTGATCAGGCGCTTGGTGGCCCGCATCGACGAGGGACTGTTTTCCATGAGCTTCGCCGCCAGTTCATGCGCCCCCTTCATCAACTGCGCCGCTTCCACCACCTCATTGACCAGGCCATAGCGATGCGCCTCGGCAGCATCGAAGAGCCGTCCGGTCAGCAGCAGATCGCGAGCCACCTTGTGCCCCACTTGCCAGACCAGCATGGAAGAAACAATGGCAGGCACAAATCCGATTCGCACTTCGGTGTAGCCGAACTTGGCCTCCGGCACGGCCAGCGTGAAGTCGCACATGGTGGCGAATCCCGTGCCCCCGGCGATGGCAGCCCCATTCACCGCGGCGATGGTGGGCAGGGGAAAGTCGTAGATGCGCCGGAAAATTCGCGCCATGCGTGACGAGTCTTCTACGTTTTCCTCCAGCGTTTTCCCCGCCAGGCCTTTCAATTCGTCAAGATCGAGCCCTGCGCAAAAAGCTTTGCCCGCGCCCGTGAGTATCACCACCCGAGCCGAAGATTGCTCAATCTCATCGAACGCGGCCAGCATTTCTTCGACCAGCGCAAAGCTGACCGCATTACGCTTCTCCGGTCGGTTCAGCGTGATGGTCGCGACCCCGGATTCAAAGGAAAGCTGAAGGTTGGTGTATGCCATGGATTCGTGACTACTTTATATGCGCCGTTGTTACTCTATGAGCCTGTCATCCTCAGCGAAGTGCATCGTCCGCTTTGCGAACGACGCACGCAGTCGAAGGATCCCTGCCTGATCACGCTCTGAAAGTTGGATGCCTGGACTAAGCCGCACCGCGACGCTCTGCCTTCCGCTCAGTCCGCCGCTGAAGACACCGTGTATCGCGCCCCAATCTCCGCCGTGACCCGCAGCAGCACATCCAGCGGCTTGAGCGCCGGCAGCTCCGCGTTCCGTTGTTTCAGCGCCTCCAATACTTTTTCAGTGGCGATGTTCCCCACCAGCGCATCCTGTGCGAATGGACAACCGCCCAGTCCTCCCAGCGCCGAGTCGAATCGCCGGCAACCCGCGTCGTAGGCGGCCAGAACCTTCTCTACCGCCTGCTCGGGACGGCTGTGCAAATGCAATCCAATTTCGAGATAGTCGTACTTGGAAATCACCGCGGAAAACAACTCGCGAATCTGCGCCGGCCCCGCCAGTCCCACCGTGTCCGCCAGCGAAATAGTGCGAACCCCTTCGGCCTCGAGAAGGTCGACCGCATCCACCACTTCGCCGACGTTCCACGGATCACCGTAAAGGTTTCCAAAGGCCATCGATACATAAACAACCGTGCCCAATCCACCGGTTTCGGCGATATTGTTGATCCTCTCCAGTTCTTCGATGGCATCTTCCAGCGACTGCCGCTGGTTGTTTTGCAAAAAAGTCGGCGAAACCGAATACGGGAAACCCAGCGTCTGCACCGCTCCCGTAGCCACCGCCCGCTGCGCGCCTTTCTCATTCACCACGATGCCGATGATCTCAACATCATCCGGCGGATCAAGCTCTTTCAGTACTTCCTCCGAGTCCGCCATTTGCGGAACCGCTTTCGGGGAGACGAACGACGCCGCATCAATATGCTTGAACCCCGCGCTGATCAAGGCTTTCAGGTAATCGGTCTTGATATAGGCAGGAATATGCCCCTGCAGTCCCTGCCAGGCATCGCGCGGACATTCCACGAGTTTTACCGAGTCAGACATGAAAAACCAGCCGCGGATTTCGCGGATTATCGCTGATAAGCCTCAGTTCTGTTTTCTTCGGGATCCGTGAAAATCCGTGGCCGCATTGCTCACGTTTGCAGCACCCCGACTTTAAACTCCGGCACGTCGGGATTCAGCGCCGCCGCTTCCAGCGCCTGAGTGATTGCATCGCGCGTCTCTACCGGATCGATGATCTTGTCGATCCACAACCGGGCGGCGCCGTAGCGCGGATCGGTCTGCTCGTCGTAGGTTTTCTTCGTCGACTCGAACAGTTCCTTGCGCTCTTCCTCGCTCAGTTGCTTGCCGCTGCGTTCCAGTTGTTTGATCTTGATCTCCACCAGCGTCGCCGCTGCGGCGTCGCCGCTCATAACTGCGTAACGCGCTGTCGGCCAGGCGAAAACCAGCCGCGGATCGTACGCCTTGCCGCACATGGCATAGTGTCCGGCGCCGAACGTGCCGCCCACAATCACCGTGATCTTCGGCACCACTGAATTCGAAACCGCATTCACCATCTTCGCGCCCGCCTTGATGATGCCGCTCCACTCCGCGTCCCGCCCGACCATGAATCCGTTCACGTCGTGGAAAAAAACCAGCGGCACCAGGTTCTGGTTGCAGTCCATGATGAAGCGCGCCGCCTTCTCCGCCGACTCGGTATAAATCACGCCGCCGAACTCTAGTCGTTTGTGGCCTTCATGGTCGGTTTGTTGTGCGTGCAGCTTCTGGTTGGCCACTATGCCCACCGCGAAGCCGCCGATGCGCGCATAGCCACAGACGATGGTCTTGCCATATTCCGGTTTGTATTCATCGAAGCGGCTGCCGTCCACGATGCGCGCCAGAATCTCCTTCATGTCGTAAGGGCGCGCCGGGGAAGAGTCATAAATGCCGTAGATTTCTTCGGCGGCCAGCGCCGGCGGCTGCGGTTTCTTGCGGTCCCACGGCGACTGGCGGCGGTAGCCCCACTTCTCGATGATGGCGCGGATGCGCGCCAGGCAGGCCTCATCATTCGGCTCGCGGAAATCCACCGTGCCGCTGATAGTGGAGTGCATGGCCGCGCCGCCCAGCTCTTCGGCGGAAACTTTCTGCCCGATCGCCGCCTGCACCAGCGCCGGACCGGCCAGGAAGAGACCGCTGCCGTCGGTCATGAGCACGTGATCGCACATCACCGGCAGGTATCCCCCGCCGGCCACGCACATCCCCATGATGGCGGCGATCTGCGAAATTCCCATCGCCGACATCACCGCGTTGTTGCGAAACACCCGGCCAAAATCGTCGGTGTCGGGAAAAACGTCTTCCTGCAGCGGCAGAAACACTCCCGCCGAGTCCACCAGATAAACCGTCGGAATGCGATTTTCAATAGAGATGTTCTGGGCGCGAATCACTTTCTTCGCGGTCATGGGAAAGAACGCGCCCGCCTTCACGGTTGCATCGTTGGCGATGATCATCACCAGCCGCGTCTGGATGCGCCCCAGCCCGGTGATCACGCCCGCAGCCGGTGCCCCGCCCCACTCCTCGTACATGCCGTGGGCAACGTATGCGCCCAATTCAAAAAATGTTCCGGGATCCACCAGCAGGTTGATGCGCTCGCGCGCCGTCAGGCGTCCCTTGTTGTGCTGGCTTTCTATCGCTTTGGAGCCGCCGCCCTCGCGGATTTTTTCCTCTTCGTTGCGTACCTGCGAAACCAGGTCGGCCAGGAACCGCATGTTGGCCTCGAAACGCGCCGAAGTCGGATCTACCCGCGACTCCAGAACGGTAGAACTCGAGGGCATGCCAGGATCGCTGCGGTCATTCATAAGAGAATCTGAAAACGATTACGGTATAACAGCCAGCCCAGTCGCGCAAACATGGGGCGCCGCCGGCATTCTTGATTGTCATTCCGAGCCGGTTTATCGGCGAGGAATCTGCTTCTGGCAGCAGAAGAAGAGATCAATCAAAAATCTTCAATCTGAGATCTTCAATCTCAGCTCGTCTTCTCCATCCAGCGCTCCAGCCGGCACCCGTCTTCTTCCAGCAGGAAACTCCCCGCTCCAAAGCACTCGCCAAAAATGCGATGCGATTCCGGATCGCGCGCGGCTCGCGTGATCCACTGCTTTCCCACCTGGTACTGGCTGGCCGTGAACCACTTTTGCGGCAGAACCTCCACCAGCCCAGCCTGGGGATAAACTACGTAGAGGGCGAAGGCGGGATCGTCGCGACTCTTGGCTGGGTAGCTGGTGGGAACGATCAGTTCGTCCACTTCGCGTAGCTCCGGCGGTACTTCGATTTTGTGCATGGCGGGCGGAAGGCCGAGAGGGACTTCGAAATCGGCAAGTGGCTCGGTAGCGGCGTAGATGCGTTCGCTCGACTGCTTGAACCAGCCGGCAATTTCCGCAAAGTCGAAAGCCTTGAGCTGATCCGGATCGAAGCATGTAAAACGGATGCTGCGGCCCTCCGGGCACCAGATGCCGAGGTGCGAAGGCGGCGCCAGGAACGGACGGCAATATGTATTCAGCGCCAGGCGCGGCTTTTCCGGCTCCTGCTCCAGGCTGAGAGAAATCAGATACGCGAGCGGTCCCTGTTCGCCGTGATGAGTCCAGACGAAGCGCTGGCCGGAAACTGAATTGAATGCAGGGAAGGTCTTCCAGTACCACGGCGCCGGGCCGGCGGTCCGCTGCAGCAGTTCTTTCAGCCGTGAGGTGCTGATCTCGGCCATCAACCGGCCGCGTGCACGCCGCGCGGCTTCACGTTGGCGCGGATGAACTGAACGATGTCGTCCATCGCCGTGCCCGGCTGAAAAATAGCGGCCACGCCGGCTTTCTTAAGACTGTCCACATCCTGATTGGGAATGATGCCGCCCAGCACGATGAGCACGTCATCCATCTTGTTCTGCTTGAGCAGGTCCATCACTCGAGGCACGATCGCGTTATGCGCACCGGAAAGAATCGAGAGGCCGATTACGTGCACATCTTCTTGCAGCGCCGCGTTCACAATCATCTCCGGCGTCTGCCGCAGACCGGTATAGATGACTTCCATGCCGGCATCGCGCAAGGCGCGGGCAATCACTTTGGCTCCGCGATCATGCCCGTCAAGTCCGGGTTTGGCCACCAGCACGCGGATCTTCTGCTCTGCCATCGCCTCCATTTAACCACAGAGCACAGATCGCAGCACAGTTACCGGAGAGGGGTAGTAGCTCAGTCTGAGCCACCTATCCCTACTCGGAGTCATCCTGAGGGACTATTAGTCCCGAAGGACCTTGCGCGCCTCGCACAGTTGCCGGGCCGGTGACACTCGCTCCGCGTAGGACGCTTCGCAAGCTCAGCATGACGCCTGGCGAAGATGGGAGCGATTTTAAAGGTAGGCCACTGCCGGAGAGCGGAGCCGGTCGACTGAAGATTATTGATTTCAGATTGTTGATTGCAGATTTGGAACCGCAGCTGTCAGATCTCGATTTTCAATCTGCAATCGCGCGCTACATCGTTTTGATATCCAGGCTGCGCCACAGGTACCAGCACGCCACCGACCGGTACGGTTCCCAGGCCTTTGCGATCTTCTCCATCTGCGCCGGCTTGGGCATCTTGCGTTTCTTGTAGTGCTTCTTGATTGCAGCCTGAATGCCGTAATCGCCGGTGGGAAGGACGTTGGGCCGCTTTAATGTGAACATGAGAAACATGTGGGCCGTCCACACGCCCACTCCTTTGACCTGGGTCAGGTGCTTGATCACCTCGTCGTCCGTCATCTCAGGCAGGCGCGAGAAGTCCAATTCTCCGCGCACTGCGCGCTGCGCCATATCCTTGAGATAAGAAGATTTCTGCTTGGACAATCCCACCGAGCGCAACTGCGCATCGCTCAGCTTAAGGATGCCTTCTGGCGTGACTGGGTCGCCGGCCGCTGCCGCGAAGCGCTTGAAAATCGTAACCGCCGCCTTCCCATTCAATTGCTGGTAGACGATGGCCTCGGCCAGGCTGTGAAACTCGGGCGGCCCATACTCCATCCTGCAAGCCCCGACCACTTCGATGATCGCGGAAAGCACAGGATCAGATTTCTTGAGATGGTTAACTGCCTTGCGCATGCAGATATTTTGACGACGCTCAAGCCCAAGAGGATAGCAGACCGGCGCCTGTGTGGCCGCGGGCGACTCGCCCGCGATTTATTGCCCTTATCAAAGATATCGCAAAGTCGTCTCGATCAGCGCTGCCGTTCCCCCATAAGGATCGCCGGCATCGTCAAACTCCATGGAACAGTAGCCCTTGTAGCCGTGCTGTTTCATGATCCCGAATGTCTTTGCCATATCCACATGCACAGTGATTCCCCTGCTGTTGGTTTCGGACGACTTCACATGCGAGATGCAATAAGCGTGGGCGAACATAGCATCGATGCCGCGGTATGCATAATCAGCATCCTTCGCGGCAAGGGTATTGCCGAAGTCGGGCAACGTATGCAGCCAGGGGCTGTTCACTTTCTCGACCAGTTGCACCAGAAAGAACGGATCCTCGCTGACTGGATTATCGTTCTCCAGGTTGACGACCACGTTCTTCGCAGCCGCGTGTTCGACCACGCGGGTCAGGCTCTCAGCGGCGCGCTCCAGGTTTGGCGGCGAGTCTTTGGCGCGCGGGAGATTGGTGCGAATGCTGGGCGAGCCCAGAGTGACGGCGCCGTCGATCCAGTGCTTGCTGAAAGCAACCGCCTGCGCCCGCTCAGAAGGCTCGGCAGCGTGTGGACTATGTTCGCCGTCTACCGCGATGTTTGCGATCGCGGCTTTTGCTTTGTCAACCGCCGCCCGAAACTGCTCCAGGTATTTTGTATCGCTGGAAGGGAAGTGCCCGGTCCAGGGCTCGATTTTGTTGACATTAAACTTTTCTATCACGTGGGCGGCGAAGTCTTTCAATTCGATGAGCGGGTTGCCGGGTTTGTGTTCGGCTCCGGCGATGAACTCGCGAAAGGGATAAGTGGCGACGGCGATCCGCTGCCGCGGCTCCGAGGGGAAGTGCAGGCTGGGCGTGGAGGCTGGCTGGGCCAGAGCCGTGCCGATCCAACCCGCAGCAGCGCCTGCGGCGCAATGTTTCAGGAATCGTCTTCTAGTGGTCGGTAACAAGCTGGTTAGTCTAGCACGGTTGTCCCAGCGAACTTTCGGGCGCCTCAGGCGCGCGGGCGGGGGCGCCCGCGCCACACAGGCGCAACCACAGAGGCCGCGAAACCGTTTACCATTGCCTCATGATCACAATTGTTTCGGGGCTGCCGCGTTCGGGTACTTCTTTGATGATGCAGATGCTGGCGGCGGGGGGCGTGCCTGTCCTGTCCGATGGTGAGCGGCGTGCCGATGCCGACAACCCGCGCGGATATCTGGAGTGGGAGCGCATCAAGCAGCTTCCCAAAGACCCGGGCTGCATCGTCGAAGCGGAAGGCAAGGCGGTGAAGGTGATCTCACAGCTTTTGCTTTCGCTTCCCGCAGGGCATGAGTACCGCGTCATTTTCATGCAGCGCCCTCTGCCCGAAGTGCTGGCCTCGCAGGATGAAATGCTGCGCCGCCGGGGAACATTCGATCCTGCCGATGATGCCTCCGTAGTGGCGCGGGCTTTCCAGGACCATCTGTCGGATGTTTATGCCTGGCTCAACGGCAAGCCTTATGTGAAGGTGAGCCGGATCCAGTATCACGCGGTGCTGCGCAAGCCCAGGGAGACGGCGGAGGCGGTGGCGCAGTTCCTGGAGCTTCCGCTGGACGTCGAAGCCATGGCGCGTCAGGTGGACGGGACCCTGTACCGGCAGCGGCGTAAGTAGCTGGAGTCTGGAACGTGTGTTCGCGGGCGATTCGCCCGCGAGGCAGGAGCCGGTCGGGAAATCGAGAAACGTTCCACGTGGAACATTTTGTACTATCGTTCAGGTACGTACATTTGGGTACGCATATCGAAGTTAAAGACATTGCTGCGTATTACCTGGGCGTGGTTGACCCGGTAGCCGGGAAAGGGGGAAGCCGCGGCGGGGCGGCGCTTATGCGGCACGACTAAAGTCGTGCCCCTTTGGTGGAAACGAGTGAAGTCACGCGCTTTCATGGTAGCGGCGCCCGCCGCGGCCTTTCTTTGAGGTCGCAATTTGCGACCTCAAAAATGTGTGCTCTTTGGAGGATCATGATCCGCGATTCGACTGACACGGCGAGGCTTGGTGAGGGTTTCGGCATGAAGCTCATTCAACTGTGGTTCTTCATTTCTTGAGATCACAATTTGTGGCTTCAAACATAATATGACATCGTCATTGAAGTAGATTTTTGGGATCGTGCCGCTGCTGCACGAGCGAGGATGCTCGCGCCTACGTTTTGAGTGGGCGGGGGATCGCGGGCGAGTCGCCCGCGGCCACACGTGTACAGGCGCCACACGATCACTAGGTGATGCTTACTTCGGTGTAGGTGCCGAAGACCTGGCGGAGGGCTTCGCAGATTTCGCCTACGGTGGCGTAGGCGCGGACGGCGTCTACGATGAACGGCATGGTGTTGGCGGAAGAGATTTGACCGTTGGCCTGGGATTCTGGTTCCCGTGCGGCGGCTTTTTTCAGAGCTTCGAGACGTCTGGTCACCTCTTCGTTAGAGCGGCGGGCGCGCAAGGCCTTCAGCTTGGCGCTTTGCTGGCGGGCTACGCTTTCGTCGATGTAAAGGATGTTGGGCGGCTCTTCTTCGACGACGAATTCGTTGGCGCCTACGATGATTTTTTCTTTCGCTTCAGCGGCGCGCTGATATTGGTAGGAGGCTTCAGCGACTTCCTTTTGCGGGTAACCTCGTTCGATGGCTTTGACCATACCGCCCATGGCGTCAAGCTTGGAGAAATAATCGAAGGCGCCTTTTTCCATTTGCAGAGTTAAGGTTTCAAGAAAGTATGACCCGCCCAGCGGATCGACAGTCTGGGTCACTCCCGACTCGTAAGCGATGATCTGCTGGGTGCGCAGGGCGATGCGGGCGGCTTCTTCGGTCGGCAGGGCCAGAGCCTCGTCGTAGGAATCGGTGTGCAGCGATTGGGTTCCGCCCAGAACCGCGGCCATCGCCTGCAACGCCACGCGGGCGATATTGTTCATGGGCTGCTGCGCGGGCAGCGAGACGCCGGCGGTCTGGGTATGGAAACGCAACAGCCAGCTGCGCTGGTTCTTTGCCTTGAACCGGTCTTTCATCACCTGGTACCAGATTTTGCGCGCGGCGCGATATTTGGCGATCTCTTCGAAGAAGTCATTGTGCGCGTTGAAGAAAAAGCTGAGGCGGGGACCGAAGTCGTCGACGTCGAGTCCGCGGCGTTGCGCCCATTCCACGTACTCAACGCCGTCATAAAGCGTGAAAGCCAGTTCCTGCAGGGCGGTTGAGCCGGCTTCGCGGATGTGATATCCGCTGATCGAAATGGTGTTGAATTTTGGCGTGAATCTCGAGCCGAATTCGAAGGTGTCGACCACCAGCCGCATGGAAGGCGCCGGCGGGTAGATGTATTCCTTTTGCGCGATGTATTCCTTGAGGATGTCGTTCTGCAGGGTGCCGGAAATTTTCTTCCAGTCGGCGCCCTGCTTCTCTGCGACCACCAAATACATTGCCCACAGAACCGATGCCGGCGAGTTGATGGTCATTGACACCGTGGTCTTCTCCAGATCGATGCCGCCGAAGAGGATTTCCATGTCCTCCAGTGAATCGATGGCGACGCCGCACTTCCCGACTTCGCCTTCACTGGCGGGATGATCGGAGTCGTAGCCCATCAGCGTAGGCAAATCGAAGGCGACGGAAAGCCCTCCGCCGCCATGTTCCAGCAAATATTTGTAGCGCTGGTTGGTTTCTTCCGGCGAGGCGAAGCCGGAGAACTGGCGCATGGTGAAAAGTTTGCCGCGATACCCGCTGGCGTGAATGCCGCGAGTGAACGGCGGCTGGCCGGGATAGCCCAGGTACTTTTCCGCGCTCCAGTCTTCGGGGAGATCGGCCTGGGTGTAGAGGCGGCGAACCGGGACGCCGGAGATGGTGGTGAAGCGAGCGTGCCCGTGCTGGTCGAGATTCGTGCCGGTGGGCGCGCCTATGGGTTTTTCAGGAGCTTTCTCCAGGGTGGGGAGGAGAGTTTTTTCTGCCCAGTCCTTTTCGGATGGCGAGGGGTGTCGCCCTTCGAACACGTCGGCGATTGGACTTTCCGCGACTGGCGGCTTGGGGGGCTTGGTCTCAGGCATTTCGACCCTGCTGCTTCGATCATAGAAGAGGGTGGGGGCCGGGGCAAGGTACGGACGTACTGAGGTCTTGCCGCGGGTGAGCGGGCGCTCGCGCCTACATTGGGTCTGGAGAACAGCCCCAAGGGGATGGGCCTGTGGAATCCCACCCTTCAAAATCGAAGGGTGGGGCACCCCTTTACATTTGGGTTAGCTGGCTTTGCCTTCTTTGGCCAGGCGATCCTGGGTGGCGTCGTAGCTCTCACCGTAGATCGATGGGACTTTGGCGCCCATGGGGCGCAGGTACATGGAGAGCTGTCCGCGATGGTGAATGGTGTGGTTTAGAGCAAGGCTTAGGAAAGTAGCTGCGGGGCGCTGGAACATGCCCCGGAAGTCGACCATCTTCGTCAAGGACTCGCCGCTGAGTCCTTCAAGTTTTTTCATATTCGCGGCGAAGGTTTCACCGAACCAGGTAGCGATGCCGGCGGAGTTCTTGATCGAGTCGGGCCGGGGAATCGGGCTGAAATCGAATGCGCCGGCTGAGATTCCGGCAAGAAAGCGCTTTTCCGCCGCCACGATATGCCAGGCCAGTTCCAGAGCGGTCTTGGAAACGGCGTCGGGACGATAGTCGCCCTTGTCGAGTGGAATGGCTTCGATTACGCGCCTGGTGGTCTGGTGTTCAGTCTTGAGCGTGGGCAGCGCGGTATCCAAAATGAATCTGGCTTGATCAGGCGTGAGCGGAGATGACATTGGTTCTTTCCTTTCAGGGGGTCTGGGCTATTTTAACGGACGCGGGGTTAAGCCGCGACAGCGGCTTAACCAGAAAAGCGAACCTCAGCGGCTAAAGCCGCGTGGATTGAGGATTTCAGCGGCACGACTGAAGTCGTGCCCTTCCCTTTGGTTGTCCCTTCTGTTGGTTGCTCTTTCATTGTTCAAGTGGGGATCCGGTTCCGTCGCGTTGCCGCACGAGCGGGACGCTCGCGCCCACATTTTCTGCTATGGGCCTACGACCGGCGGGGTGGGTGGGCCTTCATCGTGTTCATCTTTTTTTTCGCTTTTGGCTGGCTTCTCGCTTTTGAGTGGAGCGGGGCTGGGCGGGGTTGTTTCGATGGGATGCGCTGGTAACGGAGCTGTATTCCAATCGCCGCTGTCTCCCAAAGCTCTGGTGGTTACGGTTACACCTGAGGCTTTTCGCAGGTCACGCAAAATTTCCTGGCGGTCGCGGCCGGCATACTCACGGGCGAAACGGGTGAGGGCTTCGGTCAGGATATCGTGGTGATGCAGGGTCTCGAGGCCGGGTTCATGAGTGATGTTGAGCCAGAGGCGGTGGACGAGGTGCACATCTTCGGTTTTGAGCGACGGGGTGTGGGGGCCGATGTGGAAAGTGTCCACCTTGCCGTCAGGGCGGACGACCTGAAAGATAAATTGACGCTTGGGCTCAGGCATGGCTTCCCAGGCGTGTCCCAGATAGAAGGCCTGCTCCTGCGAGGTCATTTTGCTGGAGAGGCCGGAAACCACCGCCGAGGATTCCAGGTTGTTGGCCGTCTGCACGATGGCGGACCAGGGATCGCGGGCGGGCACCACCAGCAATGAAACGTGTTTGCCGAAGCTTTCGGCGACCGAGACCGCGCGGGTGAATAGCTGCTGCTCGTAGTCGCTGAAAATCTGTTCGGTCGAAAGATCATAAGCGGCTGTGCCGAACTGGCTGATGCGAGCAGACATCACGACAATATCCTGCTCTTTGGTGTCGATGCGCTCCAGCGCCCATTTCAGGTGGCTCAAGGTGTTGTAATCCCGGACGGTCACCATGACATTGCCGGGCCGGATGCCCAGGCCGGTGCGCTCTACCGTGTCACTTTGCAGGAGCTGGAAATGCTCCTTCATGTGCTGTTCGGCGAGGGCATGCTTGCTGCGGTTCACCCGCTCGGAAACGGTGAAGATAAGAAAGAATCCGCCGGCGAAAGAAACGCCTGCCACCGTGGCAATCGATTTGGTGAACAGGTTCACGATTGCGGTACACAACAGCACAAGAAATACAGAGGCCAGGCCGAGAGGGATCTCGTGTCCGCCAATGGTGATGTTGGGAGGCACCTTCCAGCCGCGCTCGCCTTTGTATTTGACCCGCAACACCAGCATGGCCAGGCTATTGAAGGTGAAGCTCCAGATCACGCCGAAGGCGTAAGCTTCGCCCAGCAGATAGACGTTGCCGTGGCTGACCAGGATGGTGAATAGCTGCAGGAAGACGACCAGGTTGACGATGCGGTAGGTGGTGCCGAAGCGGGGATGGGGCTGGCGGAACCAGTCGGTGAGAACGCCGTCCTCGGAGATGCGGTTGAGCACGCCGTTGGAGCCGATGATGGCGGTGTTGACCGCGCCCGAAAGAATGAGGAACCCGACTACCACCACGAAGGCGCGGAAGACCAGTTTCAGCAGCACGGGACCGTACTGGTACATGGCGAGGCCGGCGATCAGGTTGTCCTTGTAAATCGGGATGCGCACCGAGTCCGGAATGATCATCACGAACAGCAGTGCGGTGAGCCCGGTAAAGACAAAGCTGTAAACCGCAATGATGATGGCGGCGCGTTTCAGGTTCTTCAGCTTGGGATGAGCCAGTTCGCGATTGACCTGGGCCAGGGATTCTTCGCCGCTCATGGCCAGCACGGAGTGGCCGAAGGCGATGAGGATGCCGAGAATGCCGAACTTTCTGGCCAGGTCCTGGGCCAGGGTGGTGTGTTTCATGAAGCCCAGGGCTTCCGAACTGAACTTGAGATTCTCGGGCGTAGGTAAGGGGACGGTCTGAAATCCCTGCTTGAAAAGGGTGAAGGCGGACCAGGCCAGCAGCAGCACGACCATGACGGTCGTGATCTGCATGACGCGCAGGGCCTTCTCGCTGGATTCCTGAATGCCCTTGGTGTTTTGCCACCAGAAATACATGGTGACCGCAACTGCGAAAACTACCGACGTCCAGTTGACGTCCACATGGGGCGTGCCGTGAAACATGGCGTGCATGGCGCGCGGGATCCAGCCATGAGATTCGGCGGTGGCGAAGCTGTCGTTGATTAATCCGGCGATGTACTGGCCGGCGGAGACGCCCGAGATGGGGCCGGTCAGGATGTAATCGAACATCAGGGCGGAGACGCTGATCTTGGCCAGGGTGCCGCCCAGGGCTTCTTTGACTACGCGGTAGACGCCGCCGCGGACGAACATGGAGCAGCTCTCCACGTAGACGGCGCGTACCGCAAAGGAGAAGAGCATGACCGCGAGGATGAACCAGGGCGCTGACTTTCCCACCGCTTGTTCGGCGATGCCGGCTGCATAGAAGGCGGATGATCCCAGGTCATTCAACACGATGGCGGCGGCTCGCCAGTAGGAGATGAAGGTGAGCATGACCGAGGTCGCTACCACGATGCGAACGCGGTTGGCAGTTGAGCCGGCGGGTTGGAGGGGAGATGCCATGCGCAGGCGGGCTAGCCGATCATGGGACCGCTGCCCAAGGGCGTAGCCATGGGGTGAGTCCCACTTAAGGGCGGCATAGTAGCCGAGACAAATGCTCCTGTGGTCAATAAGAACTGTAGCAGAAGATTTCTATCTCCGAGGCGAGGGACCCATACGCGCCAGTTATGTTAGCCCATCGGCGGAAAAGGGTACAGGCGTAAAACAGATTTGGCTGATCGGCAGGGAGGCGGGGGTCGGGCGGACGCCTTCGTCCGCCAGCATTTGACCTTGGCGGGCTTCTAAAAATCAACCTCAAGAGCGGCGGACAGGAGTGTCCGCCCTGCATGGCACAGTTTGTTATGCTTGGCGTGTGTCGCGAATGGGCGCTTTCCGAATCCATAGAAGTGCCTGGCTGCTGGCATTGCTGTCGGCCGGTTTGCAGATCTTAATTTTTCCGCTCCCCAATTTGTATTTTCTTAGCTGGGCGGCGGTGGCTCCCCTGCTGGTAGCGCTTTTGCGGGCGCGGGAGCCGGATACGCTGCAGCTGCGCGCTGGGATAAAGCTGCTGCCGGCGCGGCCGGCACAGGCCTTCCTCCTGGCTTATGTGTGCGGGATTTTGTGGTATGCCGGAACCTGTTACTGGATTTACAACACCATGCGCCAGTACGGTGGCGTTGGGACTGCGGCCGCGCTGGGGCTCCTGTTGCTTTTCTGCCTGTATCTTGCCCTCTATCACGCGGCTTTCGGGCTTTTGATCAGCCTGCTGGCGAATCCGCCTCTGGGGCGGGAGCAAGCGGCTGGCGGCGATGCCGCGGCGCCAAATTCCTTTAGCCGCCGGGTTCTGCTTCTGGCGCCGTTCCTATGGGTCGCGGTTGAGCTGGCGAGAACCCGCATCACCGGCTTTCCCTGGGATTTGCTGGGCATTACGCAGGTGGACAATATTCCGATGGCCCGCATTGCCACGGTGACCGGAGTTTACGGGCTGTCTTTTGAAATCATGGTCGTGAACACCGCGCTGGCGGCGGCGTTTGTGATCGGCGGCCGCGGGCAGCGCGGCAAGCGTACGCCGCTGTTGCTGGCAACGGTCGCGGCGGTAGTGGCATTGCAGGCTGGGAGGTGGATCAGCCCGCCAGTTTCTCCGGCCGACCACAGCGCCCGCCTGGTGCAGGCGAATGTGCCGATTCTGCAGGGCAGCGACTGGACCAAAGAATATTTTGAAATAACGCTCCACGACTTGACCGGCGTGAGTTTGAACCGTCCCGTCAACGCTCCCGGAGTCGAGCAAAGTGGCGCAGTTGCTTCGAGCATACGGCCGGATCTGATCGTCTGGCCGGAGTCTCCGGCGCCTTTTTATTCGACCGATCCAGCGTTCCGCGATGCGGTGAGCAACATTGCGCGCGAGGCGCAGACCTGGATGCTGGTGGGCAGCCTGGGGGTGAAAAATGCGAGCGAGACCCCCGAGCGCGTCACCCAGCTCTATAACTCCGCCGGCCTGATCAGCCCGGGCGGTGAATGGGTGGAGCGCTACGACAAGATGCATCTGGTTCCTTTTGGCGAGTACGTTCCCTTCAAGCGGATATTTGGATTTGCCGGAGGATTGACCAAGGAAGTCGGCGATTTTTCGGCAGGGACCTCCCGCAAGCCGCTGCACGCCGGGGATAGCAGGCTCGGCGTTTTCATCTGTTACGAGTCCATTTTCCCGGATGAAATCCGCCAGCTGGCGGCCAACGGGGCGCAGGTATTCGTAAACGTCTCCAACGACGGCTGGTACGGTGATAGCGGGGCTTACGCCCAGCACCTGAAACAGGCGCGCATGCGAGCCGTGGAAAATAACCGCTGGCTTTTGCGCGACACCAACACCGGCGTGACCGCGGCGATCGATCCTTACGGGCGGGTAGTGTCCACCATTCCGAGAAAGGTGCGGGCGGCGCTCGATGCCCCGTACTCCCTCACCAACGTAACCACGTTCTACACCCGTCACGGGGACTGGTTCGCATATCTGTGTGCGATAATTTCTGTAGTGGGATTATTGTTGCATTTCCTATTCCACGCCAGGACAGAAGCTTAATCATGCTGGAAGAACTCGAACAGGAATACGCAGGGCTGAAGGATAAGGTTCGTGATCTCCGGGAGTACCTTTGACGCAGGCAAGCTGCGTGACCAGCTAGCCGAAGTCGAGAAGCAGGCTGCCGACCCCAGTCTCTGGTCGAATCCACAAAAGTCTCAACAGGTGATGCGTCAGAAAAAGCGCCTGGAAAACGTGTTGGCGACCGAGGCTGACTTGGTGCGCCGGGGCGAGGACATAACCGCGTACTTCGACCTGGGCCGCGAAGGCGAGAACGTTGAAGCCGACCTGCGGCGCGAGATCGACGGGCTGCAAGGTCTGGTTGACCGCCTGGAAACCGAGAGCCTCCTCTCCGGCGAAAACGATGCCCGCAATGCGATTGTGACCATTCATCCTGGGGCGGGTGGCACCGAGTCGCAGGATTGGGCCGACATGCTCTTGCGCATGTATTTGCGCTGGGCCGAGCGCCAGGGTTTCGAAACCGTCCTCTACGACTACCAGCCCGGGGAAGAAGCCGGGCTGAAGTCAGCGACCTTTGCGGTGAACGGCGAATATGCCTTCGGCCTTCTGCAGGGTGAGATCGGCGTGCATCGACTGGTGCGCATTTCTCCCTTCGATCAGGCCAAGCGCCGTCATACTTCCTTTGCCAGCGTTTACGTCTCCCCAGAGATTGACGAAAGCATTGAAATCGTCATCAAGCCTGAAGATATCCGCATCGACACCTATCGATCGAGCGGCAAGGGCGGACAGCACGTGAACACCACGGATTCCGCCGTACGCATCACTCACATTGCGACCGGTCTGGTCGCCAATTGCCAGAATGAGCGCTCGCAGCACAAGAACAAGGAACGCGCCATGAGCATGTTGCGCTCCAAGCTCTATGAATTTGAAATGGAGAAGAAGCGCGCGGCCACCAAGAAAATTGAAGACTCCAAGCTCGACATCGAATTCGGATCGCAAATCCGCTCCTACGTGCTGCAGCCGTACCGCATGATCAAAGATCACCGCACCAAAACCGAAGTGGGCGATGTTGATCGTGTGATCGACGGCGACCTGCAGCCGTTCATTCGCGCCTATCTGTTGGCGCGCCGCGGAGAGAAGCAGTGAAGACGGGATCAAGGGTTGTCATCCTGAGCGCGTCG
>DATAPL010000001.1:0-190227 GCA_036265205.1 Terriglobales bacterium | reverse complement strand
CAGCTTGGCCGACTCTTCTTCTTTAATCGAGGTAATGGGTACGCCGGTCCAGCGTGATACCACGTCCTCGATGTCCTCCCGACCGACAACGCCGGTGGAGGATTCATCGAGGTGGTATTTTTCGCGAAGAGCGCGCAGGTTTTCGCGCTCCTTGCGTTCTTCATCCGAGTAGAAGCGCGCCTTCTCGAACTCGTGGTTCGCGATGGCGTTCTCCATACGATGGACGATGAACTTGATGCGCTTCTGGACTTCGGTAATCTCCTCGGGCAAGGAAGTCTGGCGCAGTTTTACGCGCGCACCGGCTTCGTCGATCAGATCGATGGCCTTGTCCGGCAGGAAGCGGTCCGGGATATAGCGGTTCGAATGCGACACCGCGAAGCTGATGGAGTCGTCGGTATAGGTAACGGCGTGGAACTTTTCGTACCGGTCTTTGATCCCGAACAGAATTTTGGTGGCGTTGACTTCGTCAGGCGGCGGAACCTTTACTGCCTGGAAGCGCCGTTCCAGCGAGCGATCCTTTTCAATCGACTTGCGATACTCGCCCGGAGTGGTGGCTCCGATACACTGAATTTCGCCGCGTGAAAGTGCGGGTTTGAGAATGTTAGCGGCGTCGAGCGAACCTTCCGCCGAGCCCGCGCCTACCAGGGTATGCAATTCGTCGATGAAGATGATGGAGTTCTGCGATTCCATCAGTTCCTTCATGATGGTCTTCAGGCGCTCTTCAAACTGGCCACGGTACTTGGTGCCGGCCACGATCAAGGAAAGATCCAGTCCCAGGATGCGCTTGTCCGCAAGGAACGAGGGCACTTCGCCGTCCGCGATGCGCTGGGCTAAGCCTTCGACGATGGCGGTTTTGCCCACGCCGGGCTCGCCGATCAGCACTGGATTGTTCTTGGTGCGGCGGCACAGAATCTGGATCACGCGCTCCAGTTCGCCTTCGCGTCCGACTAAGGGATCAAGCTGGTTATCCATTGCTGCCTGGGTCAGGTCGCGGGAAAACTCGCTCAGCAGGGACGATTCACGCTGACGCTGCGGCGCCGATTTTTCCTGGCTGCTGCGCGCCAGTTCTTCGCGAATGGTGGAAAGTCTCAGGCCGCGCTCGTGCAGAATTTCGGCGGCAAAGCACTTTTCTTCTCGCAGTAAACCCAACAGCAGATGCTCGGTCCCAATGTGCTTGTGCGAAAGCCGCTCCGCTTCTTCCGCGGCGTAGGCCAGCACTCGCTTGCACTCATTGCTCAATGGAAGATCAACCGAGGTAGAAACCTTCTCCCGGATGGTGGTGTGTCCTTCGATCTGTTTGCGGATCGACTCTACGGAAGCATGCGAGCGTAGAAAGCGGTTAGTCAGGGCTTTGTCTTCGCGCAGAAGTCCCAGCAACAGGTGCTCGGTTTCGATATAAGGAGAACCGAACTGGCTGGCTTCGTAGCGCGCGAAAAAAATGACGCGCCTTGCCTTTTCCGTATAACGTTCAAACATAAAGCCCTACCCCCCTTGGCTCTCCCAGGGGCCCGGAATTCTCATGCGCTTGCGGCCGCCCCCTGGAAAACCACTGGCCCCAAGATCATTATGCAATCAAGCAACCACTGCGTCTATGGCCCGTAAGCGCCGTTGTGTGAACCTTGGTCCCGTTACCAAAGGAACCGCTTCCAACCCAGCTTGAGCAGTTGCAACGTCTTAGCAACCGCGCGATCCATCCCCTTTCGGCAGCGCTGCCGATGGCTTGTCAATTCCTGTCACCACTAGCCAGAAAGCGTCTCTGGAGCCACTTCTTCAATGCGGCCGCGATGCATTCGCAACACCCGGTGACAGCGGCGCGCGAAGGCAAAATTGTGGGTGGCAATGAGAGAGGTTAGCTGGTAGTCGCGATGTAACCGGGCAATCAATTCAAAAACCGAGTCCGCTGTCCGGCTGTCGAGGTCTCCGGTAGGCTCATCTGCCAGCAAAAGCTTCGGCTGAGTGATAAGCGCCCGCGCCAGAGCGACTCGCTGCTGTTCACCGCCCGAAAGCTCTCCGGCGCGGTGTTGCGAACGCTGCTCCAGGCCTACCTCGTGCAGCCATCGCGAAGCTTCTCCCTCCGCCTTTTGCTGGGACACTCCCCGCAGCAGAAGCGGCATGGCCACGTTCTCCTGCGCGGTAAATTCCGGCAACAGGTAGTGGAACTGCCAAACGAAACCGAGTTCATGGTTGCGGAACCCGGCCGCGTCATCTTCTGATAGCGAACTCAATCGCAGGTGGGCGCAGTATACGTCACCTGCGGAAGCCCTATCAAGAGCGCCCAGGATGTGTAACAAGGTACTCTTGCCGGAACCCGATTCGCCGACGATTGCCAGCAACTCGCCCCTCGCCACCTGGAATGACAAATTTTCAAAGAGCACCAGATCCGATTCGCCTGAACGGAAGACCTTCTTGAGGCCCTCGACACGCAAAATCATTTCCCGTTCGATTAGATGCAAAAGACCGGCTCCTCGGCTCATCGGAGGCAGCGTCTTAGCTTTCAGCTATCACGCTCGTCGCCCCTCCTCATTAAAACATGAACGCCGGGCCGGAAACTCTACCCCCTTTTGGGGAGCGTTCATAAAGGAAACTCTATGCCCAATCTACAGGAAACACGATATGACCATGGTCACAATATCCGGAAAGCTGGAGAGGCGGCTCGCCGTCGAGCAAATTGGCGCTCTCCCGCGGTCACTCGTAGCGCAAAGCTTCGGCGGGAAGAATGCGCGAAGCCGACCACGACGGGTACAAGGTTGCTACCAGGGAAATCCCGATGGCCACGAGCGCCACCAGGGCGCCGTCGCTGGCGCGCGGAGCGAACGGAACATAATCAATCGAGTAGACTTCGGGGGCGAGCGACAGCAAGTGATAGTGTCCCCCGGCCCAGGAGAGCGCATACCCGAGCGCCAGCCCGATGGCGGTGCCCAGGATGCCGATCAGCAGCCCCTGGGCGATGAACACCCGCCGCACCTGCGATTTTCTGGTGCCCATGGACATCAGCACGGCGATGTCGCGGGTTTTCTCCATCACCATCATGGTCAGCGAGATCAAAATATTTAATGCGGCCACGAAGACGATAAGGCCGATGGTAATGAAAGTGACCAGCCTTTCCAGCCGGAGAGCGCGAAACAGAGCTTTGTTCTGCTCCATCCAGTTGGTCGTCATGAACCCTTTGCCGGCGGCCTGCTCGATCTCCTGAGAAATTTGCGCCGCCTGGTAGATATCGTCCACCTTGAACTCAAGCACGGTAATCTGATCGCCCAGGCCTTCCAATTGTTGCGTGTCGGCCAGGCGGGTAAAGGCCCAGGAGCTGTCGTAGTCAAAAAAACCGGAGTTGAAAATTCCCACCACGCGAAAGCGAATGTACTTCGGCACCAGCCCAAAGGGAGTGAGTTCACCCTGCGGACTAGTCACCAGCACCACTGAGCCCACCGTGGCCGCCAAGTCTTCGGCAATATCTTCTCCGAGGACGATGGGCGGCATGGACGCGACCCGCTCCTGCACCGCGTTGAGATCGTCGGGAGATTTTTCCGGTACCACACGGCCAGTGCCTCCCACTTCGCCGGCGTTCTCTTCCAGCGGGTCCATGGAACCGATTTTCACCGTGTTCAATAGATCGCTGACCCTGCGCTCGTCGGCAGGAATGATGCCTTTCAGCACCGCGCCGCGGGCTCTCGGTCCCCGCGAGATCAACACCTGCTCATAAATCGCCGGCGCGGCAGCGACCACGTGAGGCTGTCTGGCCAGACGATCCATCAGCGGACGCCAGTTCTTGATCCCGTCGCTCTCGATGCGGAGAAGATTGATGTGCGAGGTCGAGCCCAGCAGCCGGTTCTGCAGGTCCTGGCGGAATCCGTTGTTGATGGCCAGGGCCACCACGAGCGAGGCTACTCCCGCCGCCACTCCTGCGATGGAGATCCCGGTGATGATGCCAATCACAGCCTGGCGCCTCTTGGCGCGGAGGTAGCGGGTGGCGATGAAGAGTTCAAATCTCAAAAGTAGATCCCTCGTGCCCTCGGGATTTCGGCGCGCGGCTCTGACGCCGCGCAAGCGCCTCAAGTTCAAATCGCATGGGAAAGCCTTCAGCCTGTCAGCTCTCAGCTTTCAGCCAAATCGAATTATAGCGGTCCGCCTAGAACAGCCTTGGCCATATGGTTGGCGTGGAGCTTTTGTAGCGCTGGTACTGATCTCCGAATCGTTGTTCGAGCTCCTTGTCCTCCAGGCGGATCATGATTGCGCCTGAGATCATCGCAAGTCCTGTCAGCCCGTAACAGACTGCCAATCCGGTGCCGATGCTCCAGGCCAGCATCTCGCAAAGGTGTCCCAGATAAACCGGATGGCGGACGCGTGTCCGCAGGCCGGTGGTCACCAGCCGCTGTTCTGAATGTCCGGCCCGGACCTCGGGAAGGCCCCCGAGTTGGGCGGCGCTGAAGCCGGTTCCGGCTCGGTTGTAGATCCACAATCCGGCAGCGAAGAGCAATGTCCCAGGAATCCAGGCCCAGGGGGTGTCATAGAGCAAGAGGTTCCGCCATGGCATCGTGATGGCTGCCAGGGCGATCCACATTGCGATCCAGACCGGCACCAGCAGGCGATACGGCGAGCGCTGCCGCGAGCGCCAGTATTCCGTTCGTGAGTGGATCATCAGCCAGAACGAGGGGATGGTGGCGTAGATAACGCAAGCAAGCCATCCGATCAGATGCAAGGACATCGCTACGCTCCGGGACTCAGCCGCCAGTCGCTAGTCAGTTTTCGGTCGTCAGGCAACTCTTTCTCTATCGCTCGGTCCGGATTCGCCGACTGGTAACCGGCGACTGACGACCCCGCAAGTTTTGTGGCACAGTAGATGAGGATGGCCGACTCTGCCGAACCTACACTCTCTGGCCGCGTTGCCTTTACTTATCCCGACTTTACGTTGTATCAGGCGGCGCGATTTTTTATCGTGGCCGCGCTGGAGATGCAGTCGGTCGCCGTGGGATGGCAGGTGTATGAGATCACGCGGCGGCCGTTAGACCTTGGCCTGATCGGCCTCGCCCAGTTTCTTCCGGGCGTGCTGCTGTTTCTGGTTTCCGGGCATGTCGCCGACCGCTTCGACCGGCGCAAACTGGTCACGCTGTGTTATTGCGGATTTGCCCTCAGTTCCGCGCTGCTTTGGATTATCGCCTGGCGGGCCAGCGGTTCGGTACATCTCATTTATGCCGTGGTGGTGCTGGTCGGCGTGGTGCGCGCCTTCAACGCTCCGGTGAGCCGGGCGCTTTTGCCGCAACTGGTTCCGGGCGAACATTTTCCCAACGCGGTGGCATGGAATGCCAGCATCTTTCAGGCGGCAACCATCCTTGGTCCTTCGCTGGGAGGTTTTCTTTACGCGTTTTCCCGCGGCCCTTCGCTGGTGTATGTGACCGCCATGCTCACCGCGGTGGCAGCCGTGCTCTCCACTCTTCGCATCACCTTGCAAACCCAGGCGCGGGCCCGCGAACCCGTTAACTGGGACACGGTTTTGGCCGGTTTCCGTTACATCTGGACCCACAAGCTGGTTTTGGGCTCGATTTCGCTGGACATGTTCGCCGTCCTTCTCGGAGGCGCGGTCGCCCTGCTGCCGGTTTACGCCAGCGAAATTCTGAAAACCGGGCCCTGGGGTCTGGGGTTGCTGCGCAGCGCGCCCGGCGTGGGAGCGGCCGCCATGGCGATTCTGGTTGCGCACCGCCCACTGCGGCGCCGCGCGGGCCTGACCATGTTATGGTGCGTGGCCGGATTCGGCGTGTGCACAATAATTTTCGGACTCTCCCGCAGCCTGGCGCTATCCCTGGTGTCGCTGTTATTCCTGGGCGCTACCGATATGGTCAGCGTGATCGTGCGCTCCATTCTGGTGCAACTGGCAACCCCGGATGAAATGCGCGGGCGAGTTAATGCCGTCGACATGATCTTCATCGGAGTGTCCAACGAACTGGGACAATTTGAATCAGGCCTGACGGCGCACTGGTTTGGGACGGTGCCGGCGGTGGTGCTGGGCGGCGTGGGGACGCTGGCGGTGATTGGGATATGGGCCTGGATATTTCCGGAATTGCGCAAGGCCGACCAGATCACAGGCTGATCCACAACCAACCATGCAGGGGTAAATGTCCCCACCTGCCCGGCGGAGCGAAGGCGCCGCTGCGTATTTGGTTTCCGGCAAAAAGCGGTCGAGCTTTGCTCGATTGGACAGATGAGGACATCTGTCCCCACGTGGTTTGTGTTTCCTGCTTCTTACCTGGCGTGAATTACCGTCTTTGCCGAGCTCATGTTGTCGAAGCGATCGTAGACGCGCACTACGACCACGTGCTCAGCCGAAATCTTATTCTCAGGCAGACGCGGCGCGTTGCCGGAGTTCGGTCCCGAGCCCGCGGGCACGGCGGCCTGGAAGTCGTAACTTGCGTTTTTTGAGTCGGCCAGCTGTCCGACCGGTTCTACATATTGCCAGTCGGCGGCGTCGACGGAATATTCGGCGCGCTTGATGTTGGAAAATCCATCGGCAGCGCGGAAGGTTACGTGAATCTGGTCGCCTTGAACCGCAGCCTTGAGGTCATCGATGCGCGGCGGAGTGGTGTCAACCTCAAAGCGCGCGCTATCCCTAACCGAAGTCAGCGCCTGGCCGGGAGAATGCGAGGGCGCGTCCGAAGCCAGGACTTCGACGGTATATCCCCCGTCCGGCAGCAGAGACGCGTCGAAGGAGTAAAACTTGTCGCTCAGGTCATCTTTCAGCAGCAGCCAGCGGGTATCGCCGTCGCCGCGGTAGTAGACCGAGTAAACCATCTGATCGTCGTTGTCATCGTGAACCGTCCACTTCACCCCGATGGAGTCGCGGTCGCGAGTGCTGGGAGGCGGGGTGTCAATGCGAGGCTGGGCACCGCCGCTGCTATCCGCAACTCCTGGCACCTTGGGCAACGGCTGGTAACGAGTGCCCACCTGCACGCTGACGTCGTCGAAGTCGGGAGCAACGTTGTTCGGGAGATAGTTCAACAATACTCGGTCGACGCCGGGAGCGGGATTGCCGGCGTGCAGAACCGCCTTCCACTGAACGAAACGCGCCGACGGAACGTTTAATTCCGCATCTTTCAGCAGATCAACCGGCTTCCAGGGACTCCAATTACGGTCTGGATTGTCAACGTTGCCGCTGCGGGCAAACAGGTCGACTTTGCCGGAGCCGCGAAATTCGGCGCGGCCCCAGCGGGAGAATACCCTGGCGTCAAACACATCACTCTCGTAGCTGCCTTCGGATGCCGGAGATCCGCCCAGCAAAAAAACTTTGCCGAGATTGCTGGTGGAGACGTACAAGCCGCCTCCAGGAGCGTTGGCGAAGGCGGTCACCTGGGAAGCGCTGGCCTTAAGCAGATCGACGAACTGGTCTTCGCCGGTAATGGCGAAAATGTGGCCGCGATTTCCTGTTCCCGCCAGCAAGCGTCCCTCCCGGTCGAAAGCCAGGGCGTAAACGAGATCCTCGCGCGAAGTCCAGATGCGGCTGGGGGATCCGTCCGGCGCGATGCGATAAATCTCGGAGCCACCGGTTGCGCCCGCGCCCGGGAAAGGGATCGCGCTGCCCACTCCCGAAAGGCTGGGCGTAACGTTTAGAACGATGGTGCCCGACGCACCCGGGGCCGCTCCGGGCGCAGGCGCCGGAGCCACTATCGGAGGAGGGAATATTGCGGGAGCGCTGCCCGGCCGCTTTTCTCCGCCACCGGCGGCGTAAATGTTTCCCGCCTTATCGATGGCAAGCGCCGTGATTTCCTTTTTCGGGGCGCTGTAGAGTACGAAGCCCTGGCCGTCGGGCTTGATCTGGTAGACCAGGCCGCTGCCATCGGACCCGGCAATCAGGTTGCCCTTGGCATCGATTGCCAGCACGCGGATGTGAGCTTCGTCGGTTTTAAAGAAAGCCGAATGCTCGCCCGTCGGTGTGACCCGGAAAATTTCGCCGTGGTCGCCCGTGGCCACGTACAGGTTGCCGGAGTTGTCGAAGACCAGGTCCCAGATGTATTTCGTGCCGGGATCGAAAAAGACGGAAGCGGAGAATTCGCTGGACGACCTGGACTTTTCTCCTCCAGTTTTTCCTTTCGCAGCCGGGGTGATGGGCGAACGCTCAATACGATAGACCTTGCCATCCGGGTTCGTGGCGGCATAAAGGACGCCATTCTTATCGACCACCAGCGCCTGCACCTGCAACTCCTGAGGCTCAAAGATTGTGGTGGACTCGCCCTGCGGCGTAATGCGATAAACGCGCGCCGGAGCGCCGGTAGCGGCGTACAGATTTCCATTCTGGTCGGCGGCAATTGACCAGATATAGGTTGACGGAGTGGTGGAAAGCGCCTTGAAGGACGGCGCCAGTTCAAGACCGCCGGCGCTGCGAATGGCCACACCGTTCGCAGTGCCCTTGCTAAGGTCGTCAAACTTCGATTGCTCCCAGGTGCGAGTGCCTTCGCTGAAAGCGGGATGAAGCATGGCGAAAATGAATAAGATGAGAAAAGACCGATCACGCAGACGGATTGCCAATTTCGTACCTCATAGCCAGTGTCGAGCGGAAGAATTCAGGTTATCACGGAGCAAGTGCAGGGCGGGTGCCACCAGGTAGTGGGTGAGTTTGTGTCTTTCATTATCCGCGGCGCTGCGAAGATGTCATCCTGAGGGCAGTCTTTTGTTCCGCGAAGCGGACGAAAGCAAGCGAAGGACCTGTGCATCCCCCGCCGTCCTCCATGCCGTGCCGGCGCAAGTCCAGCGTGAAAGAGTATCGCCTGATGGGGAAAGTTTTTTGGCGCTCTCATTGCAGTACAGAGGTCCTGCGTCGGGAGTTCTTCGCTTTGCGAAGGACTCCGCTTCCTCAGGATGACAGGGCGGCCGCCCCCACTCATGCTTACTTGACTGTGATGGTCAGCACTTGTGCGCCTGCGACTACGTAATCCAGAGGTCCGGTGGCCGCTTCATTGACCGAGGACTCGCCCTGTACCACCATTTCCTGAGTGCCGCGCATGCCATCCATCACGTTCATGATCGAAAGCGGCAGGGTTGGCATCACTTTGTCTGCGACCGTGGCTTCCGGATCGGCTTCGAGCAGCGAAACGTAGACACGGTTGTTGACGTGCTGCTTATTCAACAGCGAGATGGTGGAGGCTAAATCCAGTTTGCGGCCCAGGGAGGGAACAGCGTGGCGAACCCGGTCGAGGGTTTCGCCGTCGCTGACCAGTATACGCAGCGGGCCTTTGGATGTAGAGGTTGGGATGTGAATCGGAATCTGGTGCAGGATCAACTCTCCCCGATAGGGACGCAAAAGAGTTTCGATCGTGATCTCATCCCCCGGACGAGCCTCGGTTACATCGGTGCGAGCACCCTCCAGGCGAGCCCAGCGGCGTTCGCGCACCAGGTCAAAATCAAGTTCTACGCCGCGAATCCCAGGTGCATTGTACGGGTTGTCATAAATGCGGCTGAAGCGTTCCCCGAGAGAGAGCGCCGCCATAACTGCGGCCGGCTGCCCGCCGTCTGACGGAGCAAACATGTTCTGTACCGTGACGTCGGGATAACCGCTGACGCTGATCCGACCGTTCATCCGGTAGGTGGTGTCTTCGCCGTACTCGTTCACCCCGTGCAGCGCATTGAATACTGTTGCCATCATGGCCAGGGGACTGAGGTTCGCATTGTTCAGCACTTCATAGTGGAACTGCTTGTTTGCCGCTCCGCTGTGGATGTTCAGGGTAACCGGGATCATCTCCGGCTGCTTGCCGAATTCTCCCAGAATGCCGGTGTGACGATCTTGCACGAATGCGCCCACAGGTTCGGTGGCGTTCACGATTTTGAAGGCATTCAGCGGAGAAGGCAGCGTGGCCAGGACCTCGGCTTTGGTCATCGGCAGATCCACCATGCCAAACTGCAGCAGGGGATGGCCGCAGGCGAGTAAATGCTGCGCGTCCATGTAAGTTACGGTGCAAGTGGCGGCAATATCCATATCGCCGCGCACCAGGATTGCGCTGATGGCGGAGCCGGGCTCGAGCGGCTCGGGCTGTTTGCTGTCGCTGATGGAGCCGACGCCCATCACCGGCACAATTCCGACCCTGGCGAACTGGGGCGCGAAGCGCTCCATAGCATCCTGCGAGAAGCCGCTGAAGATGAGCGGGGTTTCGATCGGCTTTAAATAGTTGGTGTAATCCTTGCTCGAATTGGACGAAGAAGAGAGATCAGACGTGTCGCTTATCCCGGGACCCGAGGTCTTGCGGGGAGCGCTAAGGCCCGCTTTGGCGGCCGCTACTCCATTTCCCGGGCTGCGATCCATGGCGCTGATCTCAAGCATTTCGGCGATGGGCGTCACGCCGGCGATCGGCTCTTTGGAAAAGTCGCCAATGCGGAACGCCAGCGCCCCCGCCAGCTTGCCATCCAGATACACGGGGCTACCGCTCATGCCCGCAACTACGCCGGTGTATTCCGCTTTCGCACCCGACAGCCGCACCAGGATGATGTCGCCCTTGGGGCCATTGGCATTTTTCAGAATTCCCAGAACTTCCACTCCCATAGCTTCGGGTTTGGTGCCCTGGAAAACGGTGTAGGCAACGCCATGCATGCCGGCGTGAATCGCGCTGACCGGAATGGTGTCGAACTTCTTGGTAGGGCTGACCTGGGCCTGAACGTGCACCGCCGAAGAGAGGAAGAGGGAAAGGATACCAGCCAAAAGCATACGTCTCATGTATTTGCCCTGGAGCCGCAAGCGCTCCGTAAACCTAGTATCTCAGGCCTGGCCTGCCGGATGTGATTTGCCGAGCGGGGAGGACTCAAGGTAAAGCCTAAGCCGTGCAAACATCCCAATCGCGAAGCCTTGCGTCTATACTAGCACAAGGGTTTATCGAGGAATTCCATGTTTCCCATCCATTGCATCAGAAATTTGAGGGTTGATCGCCGGCATTTTTCGACTATCCCATTGATGGCATTAGTCTTGGTATTTCTCGCCATGGGAACGCCGCGCCTGAAGGCGCAGGACCAGCCGGATTCAGCCAGCAACGGCCAGAAGCAGGAAGCGCCTCCCGCAGCAGGCGGCCCCGAGAACGATGTAGGGCCCTATGCTATTCCGAAGAAAAAAGAAGAGCCCCCACCTCCACCACCCCCGGCCAGGCCCAAAAAAGTCGAAGGCATGCCGGACTATTCCATCAAGGTGGACGTACCGCTGGTAAACGTGGATGTTCTGGTCACGACCAAAGACGGGCAATTCATCCCGGGCCTGAAAAAGGACAACTTTCGAGTGACGGAGGACGGAGTCCAGCAGTCTCTAACCAATTTTGATATTTCGCAGGCCCCGATTACCGCTGTGTTACTCGTGGAATTCGCTTCCACCAACTACTACTTCATGGTGGATGCGTTGAACGCCAGCTACGCCTTCGCCAACTCACTCAAGAAAAATGACTGGGTCGCGGTAATTTCCTACGACATGAAGCCGCATATCCTGGCCGACTTCACCCAGGACAAGCAGGCGGTTTACGGCGCCCTGAACCAGTTGCGCATACCGGGATTCTCCGAGACCAACTTGTTTGACGCCCTCTACGACACGCTTGACCGCATCGATCAAATCGAAGGACGCAAATACGTCATCCTGGTGACCACCGGCGTGGACACGTTCAGCAAGCTGAATCTTGACCAGATCACGAAAAAGGTCAAGTCCACGCACGACGTCACCATTTTCCCCATCAGCGTGGGCTTTGCAGTGCGCAATTACTGCGAGACCCATTCCTGCGGCTACACTCACGGAATCGGAATTCCGGTTGGTGAGATGGACTACCTGCAAGGGGATAATGAAATGAACACTTTTGCGCGCCTGACTGGCGGACGAGCCTACTTCCCCAGATTCGAGGCGGAAATGCCCGAGATATTTCGCAGTATCACCGGGGACATTCGAAACCAGTACAACCTGGCGTATCACCCGACCAATCCCAAACTTGATGGCACTTACCGCAAGTTGAAAGTTGAAGTGATCGCTCCGGATGGCGGCCCGCTCAAGGTCAAAGACCAGAAGGGCAAAGACGTGAAGTACCTGGTGTTGGCACGGGAAGGCTACACGGCGAAACACACGGTGGAGTAGAAATCCGGCCCCGAGAAATCCCTGGTCAGCGAGCTTGCGAATCAGTGCACGTGGGCAAATCTATCCAGAGCGAAGAGCAGTCCCACTCCCAGAAATACCACCAGCGCCATTTTCCCGCCAGGCTCGCGGTTGACCTCTGGCATTAGGTCTGACGCGGCTACGTAGATCGTAACTCCAGCAGACAGCGGCAATCCAAAACTCACCTGGTGGCGAAACAGCGCCATGGTGAGCACTCCCGCCAGAGTCGATGCCCCCAGCAGGATGGAAGCGCCCCAGGCGATTCCGCGACTGCGTCCGCTGGCCAGCATCACGGAAGCAATGGTGAATCCCTCGGGAATTTTGTGCAGGAAAATCGCCACGAAGATTACCCATCCCAGCCAGTTGGAAACAATAAAACCGGACGCGATCGCGATGCCGTCAAAAAAGGTATGAATCACCAGGCCCATAAGCACCGAATATCCCCGGTGGCCGTGGACAAAGGCGTCTTTGTGGGTCTCCTCGCCGAAATGAAAGTGAGGAGTGACAGTATGCTCAAATAAATGGACGATGAGGTATCCCACCAGGACTAGAAAGGGAGCGCTTTTGCCGCGCAGTTCCAGGCTGGCTGGATAAACCTCCACAATCGCCGTGGCCAGCATGAAGCCGGCCCCCAGTGCCACGAAATATTTGAGGTAAGACCGATCCCAGTTCTTCTGGACGATGATGGCCCCGCCAAAGATGTTGGCCGCAGCTGCGGTGAGGCCGAGGAGAATGCTGAGGAGAATGGGATGCATGCCGCCGGAGGATAATACCAGTTCCCTGTTCCCAGTTCTTGGTTCGCGGCTAGGCCGCCGGTCTTATGGCGCTCATCAGGCCGTTCAGTATCTTCCCAAGCTCCGCGGCTCTCTCCAGAAGTTGCTTGCCATGTTCCGGAGTGAAGTAGGACAGGTTCTGCGCGATCATGAGCTGGGTTTCGACCTCGACTAGCGATCCGCGGGCGCGTCCCAGAAAAAAATAAAATTCGTTCGGGGAAAAGCGTGCCTGACCTTCGGCGATATTGGTTGGCACCGCAACCGCTGCCCTCCGCAGTTGACCGGCGAGCGCGTAGGTCTCGTCCCGCGGGAATGTCTTGGTGGTTCGGTAGACGTCCATCACGAAGTCCATGGCTTTTTGCCAGGCAATGAGTTCCCGGTGAGACTGTCCCATAAAGTGATTCTCCTGGGGACAATCATGGCAGGCACAGTCCAATGAAGATGTGACGGATGAACACTGGAGACTAAAATCTGAGAACCAGAAGCTGAGAACGAGGAGCTGAGAACCAGGAGGTGGGCTGTTCTGTCATCCTCACCCGTCAGCCGCTGTGTCGGATATGCATCACGTCGCCATCCTGCACGATATAGTCCTTGCCTTCGAGGCGCAGCGTGCCTTTGCCTCGCGCGTCGGCTTCGGAGCCGGCTTCGAGGAGTTGGTCCCAGCGGATGGTTTCAGCGCGAATGAAGTGCTTCTCCAGATCGGAGTGAATCGCACCCGCCGCCTCGACGGCGCGGGTGCGGACGGGAATGGTCCAGGCGCGGCATTCGTCTTCGCCGGCGGTGAAAAATGAAATCAGGCCAAGCAGAGTGTAAGTGGTGCGAATCAGGCGGACGAGGCCGCTCTCTCTCAGGCCGTAGCTGGAGAGGAACTCGGCCGCATCGGCGTCGCTCATTTCGGCCAGTTCCGCCTCGACTTTGCCACAGATGGCCGAAGCCCCTGCATTGGGGCGCGAGGCAACTGCGGTCAGACTGTATTTGCCGATTGCGTTCTCGAGGTCATTCCCTAACTCAGTGCTTTCGCCGACGTTGAGAACGTAGAGGATCGGTTTTTCGCTCAGGAACATGAAACCGCGCAGGCGCTTCTTGTCCTCCGGGGTCATCTCCATTTCGCGTAGCGGCCGTTCGCTTCCCAGATGCGCGTTGGCTCGCTTCAGCAAGTCGAACTCTTTCTCGAGTTCAGGGGTGCGCATTTTCTTGAGATCTTTTTCCAGCCGCTCCAGCCGTTTTTCGATTTGTCCCAGATCGCTGACCATGAGGTCGAAATCGACATTCCTGATATCGCGCAGCGGGTCCACCGGCCCAACGTGCGGTATGGAAGAATCGTCAAAGGCGCGCACCACATGCGCCAGCGCATCCACGTTGCGCAAGTGGCCGATGTAGGCGCTTTCCTTAAGGGCCTCCTGCCCAATCGCGCCCACGTCCACGTACTCGACGGAAGCGTGGGTAAGCTTTTTCGGATTGTAGAGCGCAGCCAGACGGTCAAGGCGTTCGTCCGGGACTTTGGCCACCCCGATGTGAGCCTCGCGCGGGTTGGCGTACGCCTGGTCGGAGAGGTGCGCCTTGGTGAGAATTCGGAACAGAGATGTTTTGCCTACCTGCGGCAAACCAATGATGCCAGTTTTCATAGGGACCGAAAAAGCGACAGAAAGATGATAACAGCCGGTTCAGGCCGGCGATCGGGAGGTCAGGTAAACCACCACCAGTCCCAGAAGAAGAACTCCGGTTTCAACTCGTGTGGACCAGGCATGCAAGGCATCGAACTGAACCCGGGCAGGATTGTCAGCTGAAACCAAATCGATCTCGCCGATCGATGCGCGGAGCGTATCCATGCGCGGGATGATACCGAACTGCGAAATCAGGGTAAGCGCCAGCATCAGGCAGACCAGAACGTTCCGCGCGGCAAAGCCGTGTGCCGAGCCCTGGCTCAGCCGGCTATAGAGCAATGAACTGGCCAGAAAAATCACGCCTGAGATTATTCCCATCCAGAGCAGGATTCCCAGCGAGCGCCCCACCATCGCGCCTGCCAGGTGCCGTGTGGGTAATATCGAAAAAGCGGTTTGCGCCACGACGGGAAAAAATATCAGCCCGCCGATCCAAACGATCAAGGAAAGCAGCATGAAGTAGCGGAGGAATGACATGACGAATAGTCATTATGAACGGAAGAAGGAGTGAAAGCCAGGAACGAACCCGGAGTCTTCCTGAGGGACTTTCAGTCCTGAAGGATCTTGCGCGGATTGCCGCGGTATTGAATTCTATTTGGAATAACGAAATTCGACGAAATACCAGCGATCAGTTGCGAGTTCTCGGTTCCCAGTTCTTGGGAGCCGGCCTAGACAGGCACGGGCACGCTCTGGACAATTTCCTCGATCAACTGCTCCGCCTGTTCGGACTTCTTCAAGGTCGATGAGTACCGCCCGTTGACAGCGACGCGGTGGGCAAACACCGCTACAGCCAACGGCTTGAAGTCTTCAGGAACGCAGAAAGTGCGTCCATCCATGAAAGCCATCGCCTGCCCCGCGCGGTAGAGCATTTGGGAGCCGCGGGGGGAAACGCCCAAAGAGAATTGCTCCGAATCGCGAGTCTCGCGGACGATCGCCAGCATATAACTGACCAGGGAATCATCCACTCGCACATGAGTTACGGCATGCTGCATTTCCAGAACATCGGCGCCGCTAAGCACGGGCTCGAGGCGTTCCAACTGCGCCGCTCCCGCCTCCGAGCGCAGGATCTCGCGCTCCGACTCGCCATCGGGATAACCCATTCGCACGCGCATCAGGAAGCGATCAAGCTGCGACTCCGGCAAGGGATAGGTCCCATGATGCTCAACCGGATTTTGCGTGGCAATCACCAGAAATGGCTGAGGCAGAGAATACGAGTGGGCATCCACCGTGACCTGGCCTTCATTCATGGCTTCGAGCAAGGCAGATTGGGTCTTGGGAGTGGTGCGGTTGATCTCGTCGGCCAGCAGCACGTTGGTAAACACCGGCCCACGCTTGAATTCGAACTGCTGCTCGATGGCGGAATAGATTGAAATTCCAAGTACGTCCGAGGGCAGCATGTCGCTGGTGAATTGCACCCGCTGAAAGCCGCAATCGATGGCGCGAGCTAGGGCTTGACCCAAAGTGGTTTTTCCCACGCCGGGAACGCCTTCAATCAACAGATGCCCGCGCGCCAGCACCGACACCAAAGCGAGACGGATAACATCGTCCTTGCCGCGAATTACTTTGCGCAGCACGGATTCGAGCTGCGCCGCGCGGTGGGAAGCGGCAATCACAGTTTCGGGCGACATTACAGAAATTCTACTATGCGAGTGCGGACAACGAGGTGTGCCGCCGGCATTACGAACGTCACTGAGCGGGGTCGGGCGTCAGCCACCGGGCCTCAGACTCTCGCGGACATCGAGGTCTGGCGGCCGAGGGCCGACGCCGGTTTCACCGCGTAAACTCCGCCGGCCTGCCCGTCAGCCGCTCAATCCGCTTCGCAATGGGGGGATGGGTGGAGAACAAATTGCCAAAATTCATGCCCAGCAGCGGCTGAACGATGAATAGATGCGCGGTGGAAGGCGTGCCCATCATGGGAACGCGACGCGAGTAGGCATCGAGTTTAGCGAGCGCGCTCGCGAGCGCATAGGGATTGCCGGTAAAATGTGCGCCCGTCTCATCCGCCTGGTATTCGCGGGAGCGCGACACCGCCATCTGAATCAGCAAGGCGGCAATCGGGGCGAGAATCAGCATTAACAGCGCGCCCATTCCGCCGCCATCGCGACGATCGTCACGGCCTCCCAGGCCTCCGAAATAAGCGCCATAACGCAGCCAGGTGATGGCGCCGGCAATGGTGGCTGCCACCGAGCTGATCAGGATGTCGCGGTTGTTCACGTGTCCCAACTCGTGCGCCAGCACGCCTTCCAGTTCCTCGTCATTCAGCAAGTTGAGAATGCCCTGCGTCACCGCAACCGAAGCATGCTGCGGGTTGCGTCCGGTGGCGAAAGCATTTGGCGAATCGGTTGGAATCACGTAAATCTTCGGCATCGGCAAGCCGATCTTCTGGGTCATGCGCTCGACGACGTTGTAAACCCGAGGCAACTGCTCGCGGGTAACAGGCTGGGCGCGATATGTCTTGAGCGCGATCTTGTCGGAAAAAAAGTAAGCGACGAAATTGGTTACCGCCGCGATGCCCAAAGCGAGCAGCATTCCGTTCTGGCCACCCAGGGCGCGGCCTGCCGCCATCAGCAATAACGTCAAGGCGGTCAACAGTAATGCGGTCTTGAATGTATTCCCCATAACAAGTCTCTCTTTTGATTAGATGGTCCGCCGGGCAAAGGGATGCATTGGGGAATCGGGCTGTGGGACGGACAGCAGTGTCCGCCTACAGCCGGCGCTACGCCGGCGCTACATAACTACTTCAACGCGGCGCGCTTTAGCGCGCGTTCGAGCGTCTGGTCGAGAGCCGCGCGGGCGCGTTCATACTCCTGCTGGGAGATTCCGCCTTGTTTATGCTCAACTTCGAGCTGGAACAACTCGTCCTTCAAGGCCTCAAGCAGCAGGCCGGAGCGGTCCGAGGCTGGCGGCCGGGCGGGAGGTTCGGGCAATTGAATGTCAGAAGCGCCGAAATCGGGCACCGCAGCGGTTCTGGAGCGATTCGTAATGTAGACGCCACCTGCAGCCAGCGCCGCCGCGAAGCCGCCGAGAATATACCAGCGATATTTTTCCAGCGGATCGGGAGCGTCGATCGGCGGGCCCAGTCCACCGCCTGGACGGGCATCGCGTCCGGCTGTGGCGGCACCGCCTTCGACCGGCGTCGGGCTGCCCTGGCTGTCGTCCCCAGCCTCGCCTAAGGTTCCGGTGCCGGAAATCTTGAAGGTCAGCGGTTGCCCGACTTGAGTGTTCGAAGCCACCTGAACCACCGCGTCAGACTGGCGCGGATCCTTCATGGCCTTGAAATCGGCGCCCGGCGCGGCGGTGAACTGCATGGTCTTGGGCACCATCACTACGAAATGCTGAGCGCCATAAAGCGGTTTGGGATCGATGCTGAGTTCCCCGCTATACGGCAGGTGAAAAATGACCTGAAACTGGGTCTCGCCGGGCCTCAGCGGAAAGACGAAACCGTAGCAGTCCTTCTCCTTCTCCGGAACTGGAGCAGATTTTATGGGCTGCCCGCCCGCAGTCATGGCCATGGCCTCGTCGATCTGCGCGCCCGCCGGCAGAAAGAACTCGAAATGTTCGTCGCCCATCTGGGTGCGCGGCGGGTTGGAGTTATTGTCGACCGCAAAGAGACGGATGCCCTGCAGTTCGCTGCCCTGGGCCTGGAAGCGCATTACGTCGGCGGTAACGCTCACCCCGGCGGATTTCTTGGAGACGTCGTAGACCAGCAATTCGACCGACGTCGTTCCTGGAGGCGCCATGCGGTGATAGGTAACGCCCTGGTGAATGGCGCGAATCAGATGCGGGCCGGGGTCAGGCAGTTTGAAACTGAAATGGCCGCTGGCATCCGCCTTGGTGCGGGCTGCTTCTTCCATCCCCTGCCCCAGTTTGATCAGCACGACCTCATCGCCGCCCGCGGCCTTGCCCGTGGTGCCGTTCTGCAGCGTGCCGGTCAGGGTTTGCGCGGAGGCAATCGTGCCCAGCCAGAGCAGGAGAGAGATAGCACCGATTTTTGCGCAGAGCTTCAAATTCTCGCTCCCTTTCTGCCAGGGATAGAGGCAGCTGCCCCACGTTCGAGGGCTGCCATCTCCGCCAGAATGCCGGCTGCTTCTTCTTCCAGGGACGACTTTAGCGACTGGTAATCCTGATCCGGAAGTTTGCCCGCCTGATGTTCAAAATTCAGATCGCGCAGGTTTTCGTACACAGCATCCTTCCGTTCCTGGAGATATGCCAGCCGTGTCTTGTCCGGCCCCATCTGCAATTTTCCCGGAAGATAAAAGACATAGAACAGCGTGCCCAAAGTCACCATGGCACATGCCAGGAATGCGACCGTCATATTTCAGTTTCCTTTCGGGCCTGGGTGCGAAAGCGCTCCAGCTCCACGCCGGCAACCGGTAAGACTCCGCCGGGCGCTGCCAGGGCCGGCCTTTTTCGCCACGCCAGAACGATGAAGACGGTAGTCAGCACGCCCAGCACCAGAGCCAGAAAGGGCATGACCCACGCCACCCGGTTAAAACCTGTGCCGGTAGGAGCGGCCAGAACCGTGGGACCATATTTCTGCACGAAGTCCTGCAGGGTTAAATCGTCATTCTCACCCCGATCCAGAGCGGCGATCAGTTCGCCCCGCATGCGGTCGGAGTAAGTGCAGCCCACGTGATTGCACTCCAGGAGGATCTGGTTGCAGCTGCACACGCACATCAACCGGTGGCCCAAAGAACTGAAGCGCGACGATTCGTCGCCGGCGCCAAGAAATGCGAACACGGCCAGGCAGAGCAGCCCCGCTTGCAGGCCGCGACGGAGAACCGGACTCGATTTTGTTCTGGTCGTCATTCTCATGATCGGAATCGACAGCAGACGATTGCCATTAGCTTGGCCGGCTGCGGCGCTGTTTGGAATCAGTCTCCGCCAGATCAGTCTCCCGCCCCGGCCGGAGCGGTTTCGACCCGCGCCGGCGCCACTACCCGCACAGGCGCCGTGTTCGGGATCAGCGCCAGCACGGTCCCGCCAATCATGATCAGAACTCCCACCCAGATCCACATCACCAGCGGATTCAGGTGAGCTTTAATGATCGGCCTGCCGGTGGTCTCGTTCAACCCTTCATAGGTGATGTAGAGATCTTCCTTGACCGTCGAGCGAATTCTGGGCAGGGTCTGGGGCTGCTGGCTGGCCTTGTAGAAGCGCCGCTCGGGATACATGGTGGTGATCTGCCGGTCACCCTTGAACACGTTGATGATGGCCCACTCGTTGCTGTAGTTGGGATTATCGTCCTGGGTATAAGACTCGCAGACCAGCGTGTAGGGGCCGATGGTCATCTTGTCGCCATAGCCCATTTCTTTTTCTTTGTCCTGATTGAAAGGCGTGCCCAGGATTCCGATGATCACCACGGCCACGCCAAAATGGACGATGTACCCGCCATAGCGGCGGGTATTGCGATGCCACAGGTGCACGATTGAAGCCAGCAGGTTTTGCCCGGTGTGGCACGAAATCACCCGCCCGCCGCGAATGAATTCCGAAGTCACGGTAAGCGCCACCAGCGCGGCCAGCATAGCCGCCATCAGCGCATAAAAATAGGCAATGTCGCTCCAGGGACGAACCCCGAAGCCGACCATCACAGCCCCGACCACAAGAGCGCCCAACGCCGGCCACATGAAATTGCGCTTCAGGCTCTCCAGCGAAGTCTTGCGCCAGGCCAACAGAGGCCCCACGGCGGTGAGCAGGAGCAACAGCAACGCCACCGGAATCGCGACCTTGTTGTAAAACGGCGGTCCCACGGTGACTTTGTTGCCTTGCGCATATTCCGAGATCAGCGGGAACCAGGTTCCCCACAGAACCGTGAAGCAAGCCAGGAGCAGGAGCAGGTTATTGAACAGGAAACTCGACTCCCGCGAGATCAGCGACTCCAGCTTGTGTTCGCTGCGCAAATGCGACTTGTTCTTGAAAAAGAAAAACGTGAACGTAACCAGGGTGATCAGCAGAAACCACTTGAACCAGCCGCCGATCGAGGATTGGGCAAAGGCATGCACCGAGCTGATGATTCCGCTGCGGGTCAGGAACGTGCCCAGAATCGCCAGCCAGAAGGTGGCGAAGATAAGCCACATGTTCCACATCTTCAGCATGCCGCGCTTTTCCTGCATCATCACCGAATGCAGGAACGCGGTGCCGGTGAGCCAGGGCATGAGGGAAGCGTTCTCCACCGGATCCCATCCCCAGTAACCGCCCCAGCCTAAAACTGAATAAGCCCAGTGCGCGCCCAGGAAAACTCCGCAGGTCAGGAAGGCCCAGGTCACCATGGTCCAGCGGCGGGTGATGCGGATCCACTTCTCTCCCGGATAACGCATGATCAGAGCACCCAGCGCAAAGGCGAAGGGAACGGTGAAACCCACGTACCCCAAATACAGCATGGGCGGGTGGATCACCATCTCGGGATACTGCAGCAAAGGATTCAGCCCGGCGCCGTCCGCAGGCAAGCTGCCGGTCATGAGAGCGAAGGGATGAGCGGCAAAATTCAGCAGCAGCAGGAAGAAGATTTGAACGGCAGCAATAATGACGGAAGCGTGAGCGAAAAGGCGGGCATCGGTCTTATGCCGCAATCGCAGAACCAGCCCGTAAGCGGCCAGTAGCAGCGACCAGAACAGCAGTGACCCCTCCTGTCCCGACCACAGAGTGGCGAATTTGTAGGGCGCGGGCAGGTCGCGGTTGCTGTGATGGTAGATATAGGCGATCGAGAAATCGTCCTGGAAGGCGGAGGTCACCAGCACCACGGCCGCGAGAAACACCAGTGCGAAGGTGGCGATGCCGGCCCGCCGCGCGGTCTCGCCCAACCGCTCCGACCCCGGACCTGGTTTAGCCAGAGCCAGCGCTCCCGCGAGGAACGAATACGCGCTCAAGGTCAACGCGAGCAGAAGCGCAAAACTGCCAATTTGGGACATGGGGGACCCGAAGGCCTATTTTTTCAGAAAGAAAGGGCGGAGGCAACCGAGAACCCGATGTACTTAAGCCAAAAGGACAGAGTTGTACGCCTCACAAACCGGCAAAATTCAGGCGAGGACAGCCAAAGACGGCTGTCCCCCGCGGTTCGTGAGCTATGCCCAGCCCTCGAACCTAAGCACTCTGCTGCTGGTCGTGGCGGCTGAGAATCTCCCGCTCGGCTACCAGCCAATCCTCGTTCTCGTGCCCGGGGGTGTATCCCCGCTGCTCGTACAGCTGGTAGGCGCGAACGCGGATTTCTTCTTCCAGATTGCCGTTCGATGCATTTTTCTTAACTTCAACAGATTGAGACAAGGGCATGGTTGCGACTTGCTTGCGTACGCTGTTGCCATTCCCAGGGGTCTTTGCGCGTGCCATATACGGATACTCCTTAAAAGTAGGCCGAGGTTCAGCTTTTAGGGTTCAGCGATGAACCGGATTTATGAGTGAGCCAAAAAATCACCGGCTAAATTGTGGCCAATTCGCAATTCAATCATAAACCGAAGAGCTGTGGATACGGGAGAGGAGAATCAAGAAAATATCTGCTGGCGCGAAACAATTTTAGTATCGTTTACATCGATCGCTAGTAAAAATCATGCGATCTGGTCTCCGCCCGGGTAATCGCTAAGGACATTACCTTGCGCGCCTTCACCGAAATAACGTTATCCTGATTTTGCAAAACCCCTTCCACCATCAGGAACTGTTCCGCCGTCAGCAACAGGCGGTTTTTCTGGAACAGGTCAGGCATGATGATGGCATTGGCCACTCCGGTTTCATCCTCCAGACTGAGAAAGACAAAACCCTTGGCAGTCCCCGGGCGTTGGCGCGCGATGACGCACCCTCCGATGCGGAGATATTTGCCATTGGGAATGCCCGCGAGATCACTGGCTTTGTGGACTCCCATCGCCTCCATTCGCGCCCGGTGATACGCCATGGGGTGAGGCCCCACTGTAAGCCCGGTGCCGCGGAAGTCGGCCACCAGACGCTCCTCCGGGTTCATGGGGCGAAGCGGAGAACTGGAGTCGGTTTCGGAAAGCTCATCCAGCAAAGGACCGGAGCGGCGAACAGAACGTTCGATTTGCCACAGGGCGTCGCGGCGGTGCAGTTTCAGGTTTCCAGTTTCAGGCTTCCGGTCGGCTCCGGGAACTGGCAACTCGAAACTGGAAACTGAATTCAATGCTCCAATTTCCGCCAGCGTGTTCAGTTCGTCCTTGCGTACTTCAGGAACGCGATAGACGAAGTCGTGAATTGAAGTGAACGGCGCGAGGTTGCGTTGGTGAACGATTGCGTGGGCAGCGTCCTCGCGGAGTCCGCGAACGTAACGCAAGCCGAGGCGTAGCGCCGGTGTCCCACCGTGAGCGCTCGGCCCGGTTGTCCGGTGGGCGACATGACCGCCGCTTATGAAATGATTCAACAGGTTCAGTTTCTTTCGCCCCTGCGGGGCTTCGTTCTCCTCTACTCCTTCCCCACGGCTTACGCCGTGGGCTACATTCTTTTGCCGCTCCGCGGCTATTTCGGCTCTATATTCCTGGGTGGCGGCCGACGACCAATGAACATCGACCAACGACGAACTACCAACGAGCGCGCTGACGTCTGACGTCTGACGACTGACCACCGTGCACTCCCACTCCGACTTCGTCACATCAATGGGAAATATCTTCAGCCCGTGGCGCTGCGCGTCCTTCACAATCGTGGCTGGACGATAAAAGCCCATGGGCTGGTTATTGAGCAGGGCAGCGGTAAAGGCAGCCAAGTAGTGGCACTTCAAATAAGCGCTGGCATAAGCGATCAGAGCGAAGCTGGCGGCGTGAGATTCGGGAAATCCGTAGAGCGCAAAAGAAGTGATGGAGAGCACGATCTGCTCCTGCGCCTCCCGTGAAATGCCGTTGCGCTCCATGCCGGCACGAAGTTTGGCCTCGATTTCCTTCATGCGCTTT
Source organism: Terriglobales bacterium (assembly GCA_036265205.1). Lineage (GTDB taxonomy): Bacteria > Acidobacteriota > Terriglobia > Terriglobales > Acidobacteriaceae > JAIQFF01. The sequence goes on along the minus strand of DATAPL010000001.1, from coordinate 166,823 downwards.
TCCGAGCGTTTGAAGCCCATGGCCCGGCGCAGGTCTTCGGCTTCGCCGCCGCTGAATCCGGCTACCACCATGGCCATGCGCAGTAATTGCTCCTGAAAAAGCGGAACCCCCAAAGTGCGCGCCAGCACCGGCTCAAGCGACGGATGCGGGTAAGTGATTGGTTCACGTCCCTGGCGGCGCTGCAGGAATGGATTCACCATCTGCCCCACGATCGGCCCGGGGCGAATGATGGCCACCTGCACCACGATGTCGTAAAAACGCTGCGGCCGCAGGCGCGGCAGGCACGACATCTGGGCGCGGCTCTCCACCTGGAACATGCCGATGGTGTCGGCCTTCTGCAAAGTCGAATATACGGTGGGATCGTCCGCGGGAAGGTGAGCGAGATCCACGGCTTCGCCGTAATGATCGCGGATCAGCCCCAGAGAATCTTCCAGCACCGCCATCATGCCGAGGCCGAGCAAATCCACTTTGATGATGCCGAGGTCAGCGCAGTCTTCCTTGTCCCACTGCACCACTACGCGGCCGGGCATGGACGCCGGCTCCAGCGGGACTACGGAATCCAGCTCCCCCTGGCAGATGACCATGCCGCCGGAATGCTGGCCCAGATGGCGCGGCAAATCCTGCACCGCTTCGCACAACTCGAAATATTTGCGCAGGCGCGGATGGTTCAGGTCCAGCCCGGCATCGTGGAAGCGGTGATCGAGGGTGTCATGGGAGTCGCGATATTCCCAGGTCGAGACGGCGGATGAAACTTTATCGAGAGTTTCCGGATCGAAACCCAGCGCCTTGCCCATTTCGCGTCCTGCCATGCGGTTGCGGTAGGTGATGACATTGGCAGTCATGGCGGCGCCGCGCTCGCCGTAGCGTTTGTACAAATATTGAATGACGCGTTCGCGCTGGTCGCCGCTGGGGAGATCGAGATCGATGTCCGGCCACTCGCCGCGCTCTTCGGAAAGAAAGCGCTCGAACAGCAGTTCCATGCTGATGGGATCGACCGCAGTGATGCCGAGGGAGTAGCAGACGGCGCTGTTGGCGGCGGAGCCTCGTCCCTGCACCAGAATGTTCTGCTCGCGGCAGAAGCGCACCAGGTCCCAGACAATCAGGAAGTAGCCGGACAGCTTGAGCTTTTCGATCAGCGCCAGTTCCCGCTCAATCTGGCGCTGGGCACGGCCTTTGAGCCCGGCACCGGCCCGGCCGTAGCGCTGCTGAAAACCTTCGCGGGTGCGCTCGCGCAGGAAAGACATCATGGTCTCGCCTTCCGGCACGGGGTATTTAGGGAATTCGTATCCCAGATTCTCAAGCGTGAATTCGAGACGTGAAGACAACTCCAGCGTATTGGCTAACGCCTCAGGAAGGTCGGCAAAAAGCTGCTGCATCTGCTGCGGCGATTTCACATGGCGCTCGGAGTTGCGCGCCAGCAACCGTCCGGCAGTCGCCAGCGTGCAATGGTTTCGAATGGCGGTGAAAACGTCGCAAAGTTCACGCTCCTGCGGAGTCGCATAGCAGACACCGTTGCTGGCCAGCAATGGCAATTGCAGCGAGTGTGCAATTGCGATGGCGGCGCGGTTGCGGGCCTCCTGCGCGCGATGGAAATGGCGCTGCAACTCCACATAGACGTTGCCCTTACCAAAAATGCCGGTGAGAGAGTCGACTGCGTGCCGCGCCTCTTCCAGGCCGCCGTGGGACAGCGCCGCTGCCATGGGGCCATCATCGCCGCCGGTAAGGCAGATCAGCCCGCCGGCGTGTTCCTGCAATTCGTCTTTGCCGACTGCGCCTTCGCCTTTCTTCGAGCGCAGTTTCATCCTGGTGATCAGGCGGCAAAGATTCTGATATCCGGCGCGGGAAGAAGCGAGGAGAGGGAGGCGGAAGGGATCGCAGATTTTAGATTGTAGATCGCTGATTGGTCGAGCCTCTTCGTGGTTCCAATCTGCAATCTGCAATCTAAAATCTGCAATTTGGCACGTGACTTCCGCCCCCAGATGCGCCTTGATGCCGGCTTTTTTCGCCGCCATATAAAAACGCGGCGCCCCATAGACGCCGTCGCGGTCGAGCAGCGCCATGGCCGGCATCTTCAGTTGGGCGCAGATCGCGATCAGGTCTTCCGGCAGGGCGGTGCCCTGGAGAAAACTGAAGGCGGAACGGGAATGGAGCTCGATGAACATCGTCCCTGGCTGGAGGGGCGGGATATTGATTCGCTATTTGTTCGCCTTTATCTTGGTGCAGTTTTGGGTGGATTGTCAAGGGTTCCGGCTCCTTCAGCAAACAATAACTCTGATATCTTCAGGTCATGTTCGTTTCGCTCACCCGACTGCGACTGCGTTCGCTTTGGTATCTGCTGCCGTTTCAATGGTATATCTACCGGACGCGGAAGCAGGTCGAGCGTGCGAAGGGTTTTGTAAGGGGGAAGCTTCTGGTCGATGCCCAGTTTACATTCTGGACTCTGACCGGCTGGCAGAATCTGAAAGATATGAAAGCCTACCGGGATTCCGGCCCTCACCATAAGGTGATGCCGCTACTGCGGAACTGGTGCAACGAAGCGTCTGTCGCCCACTGGGAACAATCAGAGACGTCGCTGCCGGATTGGAGCGAGGCACACCGGCGACTGACATCGGAAGGAAGACTGACTCCCGTATCGCACCCGACCGAGGACCACACTCACAAACGTTTTCGTGAGCCCCGCGCGAACAGTCGGCTGCAGACAGTGCTGAAACCACGCTGACTGATCCCGGTTATGCCGGGACCTTGGTGCGTTTGCTGGTTTGCTTCACCGTGACCGGATCGAGGAAGGTCATCATGGCGCGCAATTCTTCGCCGACCTTCTCGATTTTCTGCTGCTGTTCTTTCTCGCGGGTGGCTTCAAACCATTCCCGGCCAGTCTCGTTTTCGGCGATCCATTTTTTGGCGAAAGATCCGTCTTTGATTTCGCGCAACATCTGCCGCATGGTTTCGCGGGTTTGCTCGGTCACGATGCGCGGGCCGCCGGTGTAATCGCCGTACTCCGCGGTATCGCTGACCGAATAGCGCATGTAGTTGAGTCCGCCGCGGTAGATCAGGTCCACGATGAGCTTGAGTTCGTGCAGGCATTCGAAGTAGGCGATCTCGGGCTGGTAGCCGGCTTCGACCAGGGTCTCGAATCCCGCTTTGACCAGCGCGCTCACTCCGCCGCACAGCACGGTTTGCTCGCCGAAGAGATCGGTTTCGGTTTCCTCCGAGAATGTGGTCTCGATCACCCCGGCGCGGGTAGCTCCGATGGCCTTGCCGTAGGAAAGCGCCAACTGCTTGGCATTTCCGCTGGCGTCCTGATGAATAGCCAGTAGCGCGGGGGTTCCGCCGCCTTCGACAAACACTTCGCGCACGCGATGTCCCGGCGCCTTGGGCGCGATCATGGTGACGTCGACATTGGCGGGCGGTTTGATCGTGCCAAAGCGGATGTTGAAGCCGTGGGCGAACATCAGGGTCTTGCCGGCGGAAAGATGCGGGGCCACGTCTTTTTTGTAGACCTCCGGCTGTACCGTGTCCGGCACCAGAATCATGATGACATCGGCCCAGGCGGCAACTTCCGCCACGGTTCCAACGGTCAGCCCGCTGGCTCTGGCTTTGGCGCGCGATTCGCTGCTCGCGGGCATCCCGACGCGCACGTCCACTCCGCTGTCTTTCAGGTTGAGAGCATGAGCGTGACCCTGGGAGCCGTAACCGACAATGCCTACTTTTTTCCCGCGGATGAGTCCGATGTCGGCAGCGTTCTCGTGATACATCTTCGGCATGATGTTTCCCTTTCGATGGAAAGCGTAGTTTGATGACTTGGAACTGGATGAAACGGAACTCCGCCCGGCACAGCGTTTCACGGGACAGAGCCGTTACGGATGCATAATCTGACTAAACCGAGTACGACACGCCTTCATCGGTCGCCGCAATCGGCGCGTCCGTTTTCGCCGGATTCACGGTAGAGGAAGCCGTTCCCCGCCGCATGGCGACGATGCCGGTGCGAACCATCTCTACCACGCCGTAAGGGCGAAGCACTTCCAGCAGCCCGTCAATCTTGTCTTCGCCGCCAGTGATTTCGATGGTCAGCGATTCGGGCGCGACATCCACCACGCGGGCGCGGAAGACGCTGGCCAGCTCCAGCACGTGGGAACGGGCTTCGTGGGTCGCCGCCACCTTGATCATGGCCAGGTCGCGCGCGATGGCGGGCTCGTTGGTGATGTTTTGCACCAGCAGCACGTTGACCAGGTTGTAAAGATTGGCTTCGATCCGGCGCGCCTGGTCGGGATTGGTGTCCACGGTGATGGTCATGCGCGACACTTCCGGCTTTTCGGTGCGTCCGACGGTCAACGAGTCGATGTTGAAGGCGCGGCGGCGAAACAGCGATGCCACCCGGGTCAGCACGCCCGGCTTATTTTCCACGTACACCACAAATATGTTCAGCATGTTTGCCTTTATTCGTCCGCCGCAGTTTCGACGATGGGACTGGGCCGCCGGATCATGTCGTTCAAGGATGCGCCGGCCGCGACCATAGGATATACGGTATCTTCCTGCTCCACTTTGAAATCCAGCAGCACAGGTCCATCATGATCGCGCGCCGACCGCACCGCGGGCAACACCTGCGAGCGCTCGGTTACGGTCATGCTGCGAATTCCGTAGGCTTCCGCCAATTTCGCGAAGTTGGGATTCAGCAGGGGCGTGGCTTCGTAGTTGCGCTCGTAGAAAAATTCCTGCCACTGGCGAACCATCCCCAGAAACCCGTTGTTGATGATGGCGATGTTGACCTTCAACTTCTCCTGCACGATGGTGGCGAGCTCCGACATGGTCATCTGGAAGCCGCCATCGCCGACGATCACCCAGACGTCGGCATCCGGACGCGCCACCTTGGCGCCAATGGCTGCGGGCAAGGCAAAGCCCATGGTGCCGAGGCCGCCCGAGGTGATGAGCGAGCGCGCCTGTTCGTGCTTGTAGTACTGCGCCTCCCACATCTGGTGCTGGCCTACATCGGTTACTACCACGGTGTTGCCGTTGCGGGTCTCGCGCCACAAGTCGTTGATGACGTGCGCGGCATACAGATGCCCATTGTCGGGAAGTTTCTGAATGTCGCGCACCGCCGAATCGCCCTTCAGGCGGTCGATGGAATCCAGCCACTCGCTGTGGTCGACGGACTCGATGCGGGGCAGCAGCTCGCGCAGGACTTCGCGCAGGTCGCCAACCAGGGCGACGTCCACCTTGACGTTTTTGTTGATCTCCGCGGGGTCGATTTCAATGTGGATTTTCTTGGCATCCTGCGCGTAAGTCTTGAGGTTGCCGGTAACCCGGTCGTCGAAGCGCATGCCGAGTGCGATCAGCAGGTCTGCTTCCTGGATGGTGTGATTCACCCAGGCTTCGCCGTGCATTCCCATCATGCCCAGGTTAAGCGGATGGGAAGCCGGAAACGATCCCAGTCCCAGCAAAGTCAGCGCCACTGGGATGCCGGCTCTTTCCGCCAGGGTGAGAACCTCTTTCATCGCGCCGGAAACGATAATGCCGTGTCCCGCCAGGATGACCGGACGCTTCGCCTTGTGAATGAGTTCCAGCGCCTGCAGGTACTCGCTCTCTTCCGGCGAAAGGTCGGGGCGATATCCCGGCAACTGCGGCCGGGCAGCTTCCCAGTCGAACTCACAGGCAGACTGCTGCGCGTCCTTGGTGATATCGACCAGCACCGGCCCGGGACGCCCGGAACGCGCCACGTAGAAGGCCTCGCGCAGGGTCCGCGCCAGTTCGTCGGCGCGGGTGACCAGGTAGTTGTGCTTGGTGATGGGAAGCGTGATGCCGGTGATGTCGGTTTCCTGAAAGGCATCGGAGCCGATCAGCTTGCTGCCGACCTGTCCGGTGATGCAGACGATGGGTGAGGAGTCCAGCATGGCGGTGGCGATGCCGGTGACCATATTCGTAGCCCCCGGACCGGAGGTGGCAACTGCCACGCCGACCTCGCCGCTGGCGCGGGCGTAGCCATCCGCCATGTGGGTAGCGCCTTGCTCGTGGCGGACCAGAATGTGGTGGATGTCGCTGTGCTTTAGAGCGTCATAGGCGGGCAGAATGGCTCCGCCGGGATACCCGAAGACGTGCTTTACGCCCTCGCGCTCCAGACACTCCCAAAGAATCTGTGCTCCGGTTTTTGTCATGAACCCAACCCTCGATCCTGAATCTTGATGGGTGACTCCGTCGCGGACCCGCCAGACTAGACTGACGAAAGGCTGCTTAGGGGCCTCACCACCGACCGGTCGGTCGGTTCCCTATAGTTGTATCATACTCCCCATAAGTAGTCTTCCTGTTCGCCTTCACGCTCGTGGGGGTGGGCGGCATGGGCCTTTTCTTTTGCGCCCACGGCTTCAGGGACGGGCTGAGCGTCCCCATGGCTCAGCGGAGCCATCCAGGTGGCCCCGGTCTTGGCAGCCGTGTCCGGAATGGTCGAAATCCGGCTGGGCACATCCCGAACCAGCTCAAGCAGATGGCCATCCTCGACCGTCTTTATCTTGTCCGCCAAAGCCACAAAGCGGCGGTAAATGTCGTCGAGCTGAACCCGGTCAAAGGTAAAACCCAGCTTTTCGTAGCGCACCCGCAGAGCGTTTCGTCCCGAATGCTTGCCCAGGACCAGGGAATTGCGGGGCGCGCCCACCGACTGCGGCGCGATGATCTCGTAGGTGGAGGGATCTTTGATCATCCCGTCCTGATGAATCCCGGCTTCGTGCGCAAACGCGTTGCGGCCAACAATTGCCTTGTGCGGCTGCACATACACTCCGGTGATTTCAGACAAAAGCTGGCTGGATGGAAACAGCTGCTCGGCAACTACCGAGGTTTCATATGGGTAGTGCTCGGCGCGCACCCGCAACACCATTACCAGCTCTTCCAGGGACGTGTTTCCGGCCCGCTCGCCGATGCCGTTGACGGTGCACTCCACCTGGCGCGCGCCCGCTTTGATCGCGGCCAGCGAGTTTGCTACGGACAATCCCAGGTCATCGTGGCAGTGAACCGAGATGGTCACGCCCTCGATTCCCCGCACCTGCCGCCGCAGGGTCTGAATCAACTCCCCAAATTCGTGGGGCACGCTGTATCCGACCGTATCCGGGATGTTCAGGGTGCTGGCGCCGGCTTCGATGACCGCTTCCAGCACCTCGCACAGAAAATTGATGTCGGTGCGGCTGGCGTCTTCGGCGGAGAACTGGACGTCCTTACAGAAGGTACGAGCCAGCTTCACCCCGTCGCGCGCCTGTTCCAGACACTGCCGGCGCGAGATCTTGAGCTTGTGCTGCAAATGGATGTCAGAGGTCGCCAGGAAGGTGTGGATGCGCGCCCGGGCGGCGCCTTCGAGGGCCCGTCCGGCGCGTTCGATATCTCCCGGACAGCTTCGGGCCAGGGCGGCAATCACCGGGCGGCGGATGTCGCGGGCCAGCGCGGAAACCGCCTCGAAATCGCCTTCGGAGGCGATGGGAAATCCGGCCTCGATGAGATCAACTCCCAGCCGGTCGAGCTGGTGCGCCATACGCACCTTCTCTTTGACGTTCATGCTGCAGCCCGGCGACTGTTCTCCGTCGCGCAAGGTGGTATCGAATATGGTGACGTGATCTGGTTGAGGCAAATCGTCCTCCCGGTGCGGGTCGAAAGCCCGTACCTGCGATAAATCATTCCCAAGAAACTAAAAAAGCCATCATCCGGTGCGGTGGATGATGGCCTTTGGCTAATCTTTATTAACCCTAATTCATCCGCCGCTTTCTCGAGGTGCAAGCACCAGGCCAGGAATGGCCACGCTAAGGGCGAGAAGAAGCAGTCGCACCTCCCGTGCTATTCGGCTCACGATAGTCGCAGTATGCGTCATTTTAGGTGAAAAGTGACGGAAAACCTATGCACAAAGGGTATCGGCTGCGGCACCGGGGTGTCAACCCAAATTGCCGCTAGCGGTTATCGGGTTTTTCGATACGGGCCAGGCAAAATGCCTTCGCCGTACAGGGGCGCTGCTGTCCTTGGGCTAAATTCATGAACCACCAAGGACACGAAGTCACACGAAGGACTGCCTTCGATTTGAGCGCAAGGGTACTTCGCATCGAAACCCCTGCCTGGCCAAACCTGCCTATCCGGCCTCGCCACCGTCGCCAACCTTCGACGCGCGGGACGGCCTGAGCCGGTAACTGTCCCTGGGACGCCCTTCCGTAATCTCCTACTTGGCCCTTGCCAGTAGCATACTCAGCTCTGTGAACGCCCTCCCCCATCCAAAACCTGATGGCCGCGCCCCGAGATTGAATCTGGCCGACCTCACTCCTGCCGTGCTTCGTTTCGAAGACGGCCGCAGAACTCAAGCCCAGTTAGAAACCATCTCGCTCACCGGCGGCATGCTGAGTTTGCAGAAACCGGTGGAGCGACAGTCGCACGTAAAGCTGTTGTTCCTGACTCCGACCGGACCGGTGCTGGGCACGGCGGAGATGCTGAAGCCGGTCTCCTGGAGCCAGCAGCCGTTTCGTTTCATCGCCCTCGAGCATGACGACCAGCGCCGCTTGCAAACTTCCATTCAAACATCATTCAGCCAAACCGCTCCCGAACCTGAAGAATGGATTGAAAAATACCGTGCCGCTCTGGATAACCGCCCAGCACCGCGAAAGCGGCTGTTCAGCACACCCCTGGCAGCCCTGGCTTTAGCGATTCTTTCGTTGGGAAGCGCCATCTACCTTTTCGGAATCTTCGACATTCTGAGTGTTCAGCTGAAGTAGCGCTGACTGGTGGCGTCCCTGCAATCCTGCGCCGAGGCCATATCGGCTTCGCCACAAGATTCAGCGCCAGATCCGTGTGACGCCGCGCACAGCGCCTGCAGATTAATGTGAGTTGAAAGACTGCACTGCGAGGTTCTCGTCGTCGAAGGTCTCAAACAGATTCAGGACGCCAATCAGTTTGAGCGTCTGTACCACGAACTTGGATGGACTTACCAGTTTCACGCCGCCGCCGCGCTGCTTCGCCGACGCCATCGCTTTGACCAGGATTCCAATTCCGCTGGAATCGATCATGGGAACCTCGGCAAAATTGATCACCATTCGCGTATCGCCAGCGGTCATGGCGTCGTCGATCGTCTGACGAAAACTGTCGACTCCGGCGCCCAGTCTTAGAGCACCACGAATCTGCACAATCTGAACCCCTTCGACTCTGCGAACATTGATTTCCATCTTGCTCCTCTAGCGCCACTCCAAGCGGAAGGCTGCATTCAGCCGGTCGACCCCAAGGTCATAAATCACCAGGGACATAAAGTTACACCAAGGGAAGCGTTCAAGAGCGCGCGCCTTCGTGCAACTTCGTGTGCTTCGCGGTTCATCATTTCAGAAACCAAGGGCTGAGCCGGAAACATTGACAGCGGCAGGGCGATTTGTTAGATTGCCCGCGCTCAAGTTACGGGAGCCGCCGCGAATTTGCAAGTGCGCCGTCCCGCCCTCCCCCGGCACGCTGGCTGAGCGCGCCTCACGCTGAGCGGCTGAAACAAGAAATGCCCAAGTCGACTTCTGTCGAGTTGCAGGCCCGCTTCCTGAGCAGCCTGCTGCAAGAACGCGAGGTCCAGCCTCGCGCCGCGCTGCTCGCCCAACAGGTCGCGGACATGTTTCCCGGGGCTGCGGCCGTCGTCTACCTGCTGGAGGACGATCAGGAAGGCGTGCAGTGGACGCCGAAGGCGGTAGGCGGCGACATTCACCTCGATGATGCTGTGATTCCCCTGGATTCGGGCACGCTGGGCCTGCTTGCCAAAGAAAACCAGTCGAAACACAGCCAGCCCTTGCTGTTGTCCGGGACAAGCCTGGTTCGGGAAGACTACGCCCATCTACACGCCCGGCGCACTCTGTTGTCCCTGGCATACGTTCCGATCGTGGTCAACGGCACTCTGATCGGGGCGCTGGAAGTGGCCACCTTCGATGAGCCTCTCGACGAAGCCGATCTCGCCGGGTTGGTCGAAATTATTGACTATGCCGCGCCCGCCTTTTCCAGCGCGAATCAGTATGAGAGTGAGCGTAATTCCAACCTGGAGTCGATTTCCCGCCTAACCCAGCTCTACGACGTGGAAAAAGTTTTCAACTCTACGCTGGAAATGGATGAGCTGAACCCCATCATCACCGCCAAGGTGCGCGAAATCCTGGAGGCCCAGGCGGTCAACCTCTGGCTGGTGAAGGATGAGCAGGAACTGCTGCTGATGGACCGCAGCGGAGACGATCCCACCCGCGAAGTGGGCGCCGCTGAAAAGAGCGGAGAAGGCTACATTGCTGAGGTTTCCGATTCAGGCGAGCCGTTGCTCATCGAAGACCCGAATGACAAACGGCTGCAGCGCCGCAATGCCGGCCAGGAGGATGGAATTTTTTCGGTGATGGTTGCGCCCCTGGTAGCCAAAGGATTCGAGGTTGGGGTTATCGAGGCCATCAACAAGCTGGATGGAACTCCATTTCAGGAAGACGATCTCTTTCTGCTCAACTCCATTGCGGAAAGCGCTGCGGCTGCGCTGAACAATGCCGGAATGCTGCAGGCCGAGCGCAAGCTGGAAATTCTCGAAACTCTGGTGAAAGTCAGCGCGGAAATCACCTCGACCCTCGATCTTGACCGGGTGCTGGATGCGATCGTTACCGGGCCCGGTGCGGTGATCCCGTACGAGCGAGCGGCGATTGCGCTGGAGGAAAGAGGCCGGCTGAAAATCCGAGCCATTACCGGCATGCCGCGTATCAACCCGGACGATCCCAATGTGGTCCGCTTGCAGGAGATTCTGGAATGGGCTTCGCTTTCCAGGGAAGCTGTCTCCTTTTCGCAGCACGGCGAGGAATTTGCAGATCCCCGGCCGGAGACCCAAGCCAAGTTCGCGCGATATTTTTCGGAGAGCAGGATGCGCGGTTTCTATGCCATTCCGCTCACCGACGACGATGGCCGCGTAGGCATGTTGTCGTTCGAAAGCAGCGATCCCGATTTTATCGGTCCCGCGCACCTCGAAATGATCAAGATTCTGGCGGGGCAAGCCACGGTGGCGTTGCGCAACGCCTCGCTCTACCGTGAAGTTCCGTTCATCGATCTGTTGAAACCGGTTCTCGACAGGAAACGCAAGTTCCTGGCGATGGAGAAGCGACGCCGCGCGTTGCTGGTCGCCGGGGCAGTCACCGCCCTGCTGTTCCTGCTGATTTTTCCGTTACCGCTGCGGGTGGTAGGCGACGCCACGGTGAGTCCGGCGCAAAGCGTTTTCATCCAGCCTGAAGTGGAAGGCGTGGTGCAGCGGGTTCTGGTTCGCGAGGGCGATGCGGTAAGCACGGGGACGGTGCTGGCGACTCTTTCTGATTGGCAATACCGCGCGCAACTGGCTTCGGCCCAGGCCAGGTACGAAACGGCGGTCTCGCAGATGAATCGGGCCTTGAACAACAATGACGGAGGCGAGGCCGGCATTCAACGCGTCCAGGCCGACTATTGGGCTTCGGAGCTGGCCCGGGCCCGCCAGCGTCTCGAACGGACCCAGTTGCGATCGCCGATTAATGGCGTGGTTGCGACCCCGCATGTGGAAGATCTAGTCGGACGGAAACTCTTGCCCGGCGATACGTTCGCGGAAGTCGTCGATACCTCCCGTGCCATCGTCGATGTAGCGATTGATGAGGATGATGTCCTGCTGCTGCATCCCGGCGAGAAGGCTTCCGTCAAGCTGGAAGGATTTCCTACCCGCACTTTTCATGGCGTGGTGACCGTGGTCAGTCCCAGAAGCAAAGTGGAAGGAACGGACCGCTTTTTCTTCGCGCGGGTTGCGGTGAGCAATCCAGACGGCGCCATCCGTGACGGCATGCAAGGCCGGGGAAAAGTAGTAACCGGATGGAGTCCCGCCGGAAAGGTGTTGTTCCGCCGGCCCGCGATCTGGATCTGGTCAAAGCTATGGTCGTGGTTTGGCTGGTGAAGCATTGTGCGCAACACGGCAGGGAAGATATCGAAGGCTTTATGAAAAAATATTTTGTGGTCGTCTCTCTGATTGCTCTAGGGTTCATTCTAACCAGTTGCAGCGATTCCAGCGACGCCACCAAAGTGGCCGCAGCCGCACCCGTGGTGCGTCCAGCCATTGGGCTGGCTCCCGCACCAAATGACAGCGCCTTCGTTGCTTCAGGTCCGGTTGTGGTTGAGAACCAGGTGGACGTAGCAGCCCTGCGCGAAGGTGTGATCGTTTCCATCGAAGCGGAGCCAAACACACACGTTCGCAAAGGGCAGCTTCTGGCACGCCTCGACGACCGCCAGATTTCCGCCGACCTCGACGCCGCTTCCGCCAAAACCCGATCGATTCAGGCCAATCTCAAGAACTGGCAGGCGGAGACCAAGGTGCTTGAATCCGATCTCGCCCGGGCGCAAAAGCTTTGGGAGGCAGGCGTCTTCACCAAAGAAACGCTGGAGCACGCCCAGTACAAAGTGGAGGCTGACAAGTTCGAAATCAGCCGCGAAACCGAGATGCTGACGAACGCCCAGGCGACCGAGCGCTCGCTTGAGCTAGAAAAAGAAAAGACTCGTATCACAGCGCCTTTCGACGGCATCGTCGCCCGTCGCTATGTGCGAGTGGGGCAAAAAGTCGCAATCAGCGACCGCCTGTTCTGGGTGACGGCGGTGGCGCCATTGGAAGTCAAATTCACCCTGCCCGAACATTTCGCGGGAAAATTAAAGAACGGGCAAATCGTCAGCGTTGAATTGGCCGACGGCTCACCGGCGGTTCATCACACCGCAACGATCACGCAGATCAGCCCCGTGGTCGATCCTTCGAGCGGAACGATCGAAGTGGTGGCGCGGCTGCAAGGCCGGGTCCCGGACCTGATGCCGGGAATGCTCACCAATATCCGCCTCACCGACCTGAAATGAACATCCTCGAAGCGCTCGAGGTAGCGCTGCCCGACCTTCCCGCGACCACGGCCAAGCGCCGCTATCCCAAACTGGATGCGCGCGTCATCTACAAGGAGCACATCGAGCAGGGGGAGCGCGTGGTGCTGGCGAAAATGCCGGGCACCGAAGTTTATCTTCGCTTCAGTCCGGAGCAGTGGCAACTGCTTCAGCTATTCGACGGCGAGCGTTCCTATAAGCAGATCTCTGAACTGATTTTTCAACAAGCCAATATCACATTTACCGAGGACGACGTGAGAGAGTTCGCCTCCTACCTGGAGGATCAGGGCGAACTGTTTTACAAGACGCCACTGGAAAAAAACATCACGCTCAAGCAGAAGATGAGCAGCGAGCGCCACAAGCGCGGCCGATTTCATGTCGCCGATGTCACCGACATTACTTTGCACACCTGGCCAAATGCCGATGACTACCTGACGGCGATCAAGCCGTACCTCGAATTTATCTACACCACCTGGTTCACCCTGCTGACCCTGGTCATGTTTGGCGTCATGGTCTGGATGTGGACCGACAAATTCGGCGAAATCTGGAGCGACAGTTTCGCCTTCTACAATTTCACCGCCAAAAGCACCTGGGACTTGGTGGAGTTCTGGTTTCTGTTTGGCGCCATGGCTTTTTTCCATGAGACCGCCCACGGCCTGACCTGTAAACACTTCGGCGCGCGGGTGGAGAAAATGCAATTCCTGCTCATGTATTTCGCTCCCACTTTTGTCTGTGATGCTACCCAGGTCTGGGTGATTGGAGACAAGCGAGCGCGGGTGACCACCATCATCGCCGGAATCTGGGGCGACCTCATGATCTGCGTGGCCGCCACTTTTATCTGGTGGGGTACCGCCACCGGAATGTTTATCCATGATCTGGCTTACAAAGTCATGATGGTGACGGGTATCGGCGTGACTCTGTTGAATCTGAACCCGCTGATCAAGCTCGACGGCTACTATCTTTTTTCGGAATTGATCGGCGAGACCGATCTTAAGGAAAGATCCACCGCATACGTCTCGAGCTGGACGCGAAAACACCTTTTCCGCTTGCCGGCTGAAGTCGAATATGTTCCGCGGCGGCAGCGCGTGTTGTACATCGTGTACTCGCTGCTTTCGAGCGCCTACAGTTATCTTCTAATGGCGTTTGTGGTGATCTTCGTCTACCACATCCTGCGGGCGTACACGCCGGAATGGGCATGGCTGCCGGGCCTGCTGTTCGCCTTCAAAATCTTCAAGTCGCGAATCACACTGCTGGAGCGATTCATGAAAACCGTTTACCTGGATAAGAAGGAGCGCCTATTGGCGTGGTTCACGCCGGCCCGCGCGGCATTGCTGGGCATCGCGGTGGTAGTGATAGCGTTGACGCCGGTGTGGCCGGATTTTGTCGACGGGCGTTTCACCCTGGAACCGGTGCGAAGAACCCTGGTGCGCACCGAGGTTCCCGGGACGGTGACCGAGATTTTTACCGATGAAGGACAACAGGTGACGGGGGGAGGGCCGCTCCTTCGATTGCGCAACCTGGATCTGGAATCCGCGGCAGCACAGGCGGGATCCGATATGCGCATCGCGTCGGCTCGGGCTACGCAGGCGAGCATGAACTACCAGAATTTCGGCGCGGCCGAGCACGAGCGGCAGCAATCGACGGTGCGCCAGCGCAGCGCGACGGAAGAGGTCAAGCTTCTGGATGTCACCAGTCCCATCAGCGGAACAGTCACCAGCCCGCGTCTGCGCGATCTCCTCGGCTCTTATCTGAAACCGGGAACTGAAGTCGCCGAGATTGCAGATACCTCCACCATGAGTGCCCGGATCTATATCCCAGAGTTCGGCATGCTGGATGTTCGCCTCGGAGATCCGGTGCGCCTTCATTCCGAGTCACAGTTCAAGCCGTGGGCTGGAACGTTGCAGTCGTTGGCTCCGGCTTCTTCCGCGATCGAAATTGGCTTGATCGACAAAGCCCAGTTGGAAGGCCTGAGGGTGCCGCAGTTTTACATTGGGAAGGTGGAGTTGCAGAACCATGGCGAACTGAGGGAAGGCATGAGCGGGAATGCCAAGATTCTGGTCGGCCGTCGCAGCCTGGCGGGACTAGCCTGGCGCTTCGCGCGGGACCTGGCCGGCCGCCGCATGTGGTGAACTAACCTGTTCCCCGCCTGAGCATGAAAATGGGGCCACAGTGACTGCGGCCCCATCTGACGAAGTAACGCCGGCTCTTCGGCCGTCTCTAGTTGCTGCGAACGGTACTGCGGACCGCGCTGCGAACGGTACTGCGAACCGCGCCGCGAACTGCTCCACGGACTGCGCCGCGAACCGCGCCCTTAACTGCGGGACGGGCTGCGGGACGGGCTGCCGGCATGGACTCAGGAGTATGGCCTGGCGTGGCCAGAATGGCGCTCTTCACTGCGGACCGTTGGCTGATCAAGGATTTCTTCTGTACCGACATGACGTCCTCCGTCAAAGTTAAATTTGATGTCTCGACCGCCGGCCTGAATGTCGTGCTCCGTCCGGTCCGGTTCTTGTATAAGCAAGAGCCATGCCAAATCAAGCGGCGGGCCTCGTAGGCTGAAAGATCAGTAAATAGAAGGAGATAAGCGCCCTGTTGGAGGCCGGTCTGAAGCGGGTTTGGCTGAAGGGTTAAAAATTAATCTCCCGAAGGTCAATTATTAACCCTTAAGTCCATACTTGCGGCACAGATACTTCATCTTCTGCGCATTGATCTGGAGCAGGGCGGCGGCGGCCACCTTCTTGCCCCCGGTGCGCCGCAAGGCTGCCTGCAGGTAGGCCAGTTCGATGCGGGCGATCTCCTGGTCGAACGATATCCCCTCTTCCGGGATGAGCAGCGCTTCCTGCTTTGCGGTGCTGGTATAGAGAATCTGCTGCGGCAGGTGCTTGGCTGTGATCACAGCCCCTGAGCCCATGATCACCAGCCGTTGCACCAGGTTTTCCAGTTCGCGGACGTTGCCCGGCCAGTGATATTCCTCGAGAATTTCGAGCGCGTCGGAATCCAGCCGCTTTAGCGGGAGACTGTTGGCGGCGCAGTACATGCGCAGGAAATGATCCAGCAGGATGGCCAGATCGCCCGGCCGTTCCCGCAACGGAGGAAGGACGATAGGCACGACATTGATCCGGTAATAAAGATCTTCCCGGAAGCGGCCGACACGCACCGCCTCCTCCAGGTCTTCATTGGTGGCAGCGATCAGCCGGAAGTCGATTTTCTTGCCGCTCCTGCTGCCAATGCGCTGGATGACGTGCTGCTCCAGGACCCGCAAGAGTTTGCTTTGCAAACCCAGCCCCAGAGTTCCGATTTCATCCAGGAACAGGGTCCCACCGTGCGCAGCCTCGATGTGTCCGGCGCGCGCTTCGTGGGCATCGGTGAAGGAGCCTTTTTCATGGCCAAAAAGCTCCGCTTCAATCAGGCTTTCCGGCAGGGCGGCACAATTTACGCTGACGAAAGGCTTTGCGCGCCGGGGGCCGCTGGCCACGATGGCTTGCGCCACCAGTTCCTTGCCGGTCCCGCTTTCGCCGCGAATCAGCACGTTGACGCTGCTTTCGGCCAAGCGGCTGATGGAGTCGTAGACCAGCCGCATGGAATCGCTGCCCCCGATCAGCTGGCAAAACGAATTCCGGTTGCGAGCTTCCTCCCGCAGCCTGCGATTCTCGATCTCCGCCGCCCGCTCCTCGAGCGCGCGCTGCAGCACCTTCTGGACTTCCTCGAAGTCCACTGGCGCGACGAAACAGTGGCTGATTCCCGCCTGCTCGAATTGGCTGCGGGCGGCCTTGTTGTGCGAGCGGGTAAATCCCAGCAGCACCAGGGTCTCGTCCTGATGGCGCAGCTTGCGGATAAGCCGTAGCACCTCCGGGTCAGAAACGTGCGCCGTTTCGAGATCAAGAATGATGGCTTCAAGCGACACCTCGTCGAGCAGCGGCATTATCTCCGTGCCCGAACCTAGAAGCGTAGTATGGAAAACCGACGCCAGTATTTCCTGGGCTGCCAGCTGTACCGACTCGTCGGTGGTTGCAATCGCTATGCGCGGGGCCGCGCCGCTGGGTATAGTATCCATCGCCATCAGGCCCTCGGTTCCCTGTGGGATCGGGGGAGGCCGAATTATAGGTCAATTTTTAACCCATGACAGGGAAATTATCGACCCGGCTTCCTGCTGGGACGGCTGACATTCCAATTGTGGCAAGGTAGAAAATGCTCTCCGAAAGCAAGCTGGTCGGCTTCGTTCCCACCAGGGATTCGCAGAAGGCGCGGGCCTTTTACCAGGACAAACTGGGCTTCCAATTTGTCAGTGACGACCCGTTTGCCCTGGTGATGAAGGCCGGCGAATCCATGATCCGGATCGCCAAAGCGTCCGACTTTACTCCCGCCCAGTACACGGTCATGGGCTGGGAAGTCCGCGACATCGAAACCGTTGTGCGCTGGCTTGCTAAGCGAGGCGTGGCCCTCGAAAAGTATCCCTTCGTGCAGGATCGTGAACTGGGAATCTGGACCACCCCCAACGGCGATAAGGTAGCCTGGTTCAAAGATCCTGACGGCAATGTGCTCTCCGTCAGCCAGCACATGTAGCGATCCAACATCGACGTGGCGCTGCGGGGTTCATATCTGTGAGGATCAAACCAAAAAAATTGGGAGACGGGACCATGCCCGCCTCCCATTGGGGAGAACAACCTGCACCGCAAACGGTTACGAACCGCTATCGGTTTGGCCGGCTTCGGCGGCATGCAACACCCGGAAGGTATTGCCGCCGTTGGACCACACCAGCACCAGCGCGTCCTGGCCTTTGGGCACGCTGCTCAGTGCCTTTTGCACATCGGCCGCATTCTGCATTGCCTTGCGATCTACTTCCACGATCACATCACCCGTCTGCAATCCGGCATTGTCTGCCGGGCTGCCGGGCTGCACCTGCTGGATCACCGCTCCATGAAGATCGCGCGGGGCTTGCAACTGCTGGCGGATATCGGGAGTGATATCGGCCAGGCCAACTCCCCAGCGCGGTTTGCCATGCTCGGCACTGGCGCTTTCGTTGCCTGACTTATCGCGGCTACCCATCGCTTCCAGCGTGACTGGCACTTCGACACTCTTGCCGTCGCGCATGACTTGAAGATGAACGGTCGTGCCCGGGGTTTTCTCTCCAACTTCCACCTGCAGGGCGCCGGCATCGCTTACCTGGTGCCCGTCAAGCTGAGTGATTACATCGCCCACTTTCAGGCCTGCTTTGGCGCCCGGCGAGTCGGATTCGACCTGGGTTACGACCGCGCCGACTGCGTTGGTCATGTTAAAGAACTTCGAGTTGTCTGGAGTGACATCGGAAATTCCGATGCCCATATATCCGTGCGTTACTTTGCCGGACCGGATCAGGGTTTCAACCGTGGGCCTGACGATTTGCGTGGGGATGGCAAATCCCATGCCGGAGAATGTTCCCGACGGCGAGATCAGGAAGGTGTTGATCCCGACCACTTCACCACGGGCATTCACCAGCGGGCCACCGGAGTTTCCAGGATTGATGGCCGCGTCGGTCTGGATGAATTCGCCCGGCTTACGAGCATCGTCGGAAGACGGGTTGGGACGGTTCAGCGCGCTGACGATTCCGCGGGTCACGGTAAAGCGGAATCCAAATGGGTTGCCGAATGCCAGGACGGTTTGGCCGGGGTGGAGTTTCGTGGAATCGCCCCAGGGCGCGTTGGGCAGATCGTGGCCGTCCACTTTGATAACCGCCAGATCAGTCAGCGGATCCGTTCCCACCACCTTGGCGGGAAGAATTCTACGATCGCTCATGGTGACGCGGACATCGGTTGCGCCCTCGACCACGTGGTTGTTGGTTACGATGTAGCCATCGGGCGAGATAATTACGCCGCTGCCCAGCCCGTGCTCGACCCGCTGCTGCTGCCGGGGTTGCATCTGCTGGCCGAACATGTGTCCGAACGGTCCGAATTGCTGACCGAATTGCTGTTCAAAAAATTGCTGCGTGTCATCGTCGCCGGCGGCAGTGGCCTTGGCGCGCGAAGTCACGGTCACGTTGACGATGGCGGGAGTGACGCGCGCCGCCAGCGTTTCCATGGCCTGGTCAAGTGAGAGCAGCGCTCCCACACTGTTGTTGTCGAGTGGCGTCTGCGTCGGCGCAGCCATCGCCGCCTTGGCCGGTACGGCCTTCACGAAGTCGTAGGTCACGAACGAACCCACCAGGGCCAGCGCCATGATGGGCGCTATCAGATGGCGGCCCAGCTTGCTTTTCAACTTTCCTATCCAGCTCATTTCTTTTCTCTCCTTGTTGTTAAACTAATTATTTAGTTGATCCACGCAAAAAAAACTCAAATCGAATCGATGACGAGTCCCTGCTCCACCATGTCCCGGTTCGGTCCAATCAAAGTGATTCGCCAGACGCGCAGGTTCCAGACTGCGGGGTTGGAAGCGTCGTCCGGCCGCGAGCGAAGAAACGCGTCCCGCACCATGCCGTTCCGCGAGTCAACAATTTGGCTCTCCGGAATCTCAGTCTGAAGAACCTGGGTCTGCACGACGAAAATCACAGTCCGGTAAGCCTCCCTCTGGGTCAGACTGCTGCGGATCAGCGCCGGCGGCTTGGTTCGTCGTTGCGTCACCTTCGCCGGAATAACCGCGGGTTGGTTTGCGCTGCGACTTGCCGTCTTAGACACGAAACTCCTCGCCGCCAAACCTCTGGAAGTCAGACTCCTGGCTGGGGGTTTCAGCACAAACTTCGCCGGCACCACGTTCGACCCCAGGCGGGGAGCCTCACTGCTTTCGGTCCGCGACAAGATAGTGGTGGCCGGACCGGCAGCCGGCGAGGCCGAAGCGTTCTCAAACGAAACCAGCCGCGGCGCTGCCGAAAAGGTCATCAGGCAAGTCAGCGATATTCCGGTCAGCAACAGCGGAGCCGGCCGCCAAACTCGGGTGGCGCCCGGGCGATTTTCATCCAGAATCTGCACCACTCGCAGCGACACGTGGCGAAGACGGTTGACTGCGGCTTGCGCCAGCGCCACGCCGCGCCTCACAAAGCTTTTCTCCGCCAGGGATACCAGGCACTCCGCGTACATCCGTGGACTGGCGGTCTTGGCCAGCACCAGGTCGTCACAGGCCATCTCGCGTTCCAAGGCCAGCCGCCGGTCGATCCACCAGACGGCCGGATGAAAGAACAGGAGCGCTCCGACGATCTTCTGCACGAAATTTGTCCAATCGTCCCAGCGCCGGAGATGTGCCAGTTCGTGGAGCAGGATGGTGTTCAGCTCGGGCACGGAAAGCTCCCGCATCGTCCATGAGGGGAGAACCACGCGCGGCCTGATAAAACCAATGGCGGTGGGTACGCGTAAATGATCCGACACGCAGAATGTCACCTGCCTGGGCGAATGGAAATCATCCAAGGACTGCCGCAACACGGGATCGAGCGTCGCCATGTCAACCGGTACGCAGCCCGTCCTCAGCCGGTGTAAATGCCAGAAGCCGATTCCCACTCTGATCAGGCCCGCGGCCGCGACCAGAGCCCAGCCGGCAAATATGTAAAGCGCCCATGAGGCTGGCATGGTGATCTCAGATCGCCTGGCCAGCCCGGCGCTATTGGGAGCCAGGTACCCTGCCAGTGGCAGAGCGGCGATTCCCAGCAAGGCCGCAAACCAGACCGCAAACCGGGTGCCGGAGTTCTGCCGGCCGATCACTCGCAGCAGAATCCACGCCGCCAGCGCGATTCCCATCCCTTCCGCCGCGCAGTTCAATATGCGCTCGGCGGAAAGCTGGGCTAAGGACTGCAGATCGAACCAGGGCGGGTTCAGCAGGGCGGCGATCATCTTTCTTCTCTCGTGCTTTCTTTGCCTTGCAACAGTTGCCGCAGGCGCTTCAACTCTTCGCCTTCGAGACCTCGCTCCTCGAGAATGTTCAGCACCAGCAACTCATGCGAATCCTTGAAAAAGCGTGTAACCAGGTGCCGGATTTCCGAACGCGAAGCTTCTTTACGTTCGACGGTCGGAATGTAAACGTGTGCTCTGCCATCCTTGACGTGCTTTACGTAGCCCTTATTCTCGAGGACACGAATCGTGGTCAGGATCGAGTTGTAGGCCAAAGCCGGCTTCTGGGGAAGCGAGTCGAGCACCTGCTGGACCGTGGCTGAGCCCTTCAGCCACAACACATCCATCAGTCTCAACTCAGCTTCGGTGAGTGTCTCGGACTTCCTCGGGGGCACAGATCAAAATTCTCCTTGCAGTATTTGACGCGGTTGCCATTCTAAGGTCAACTAATTATTTAGTTGCCAAACCGGACGCGTTGGTTGCCCGCCGGAAGCTGGTCAATTCACGGTGCAGTAGGGCTTAGTTTGAACTTTCTTTTCACCTTTTGCGAGGCGTCATGCTGAGCCAGCGAAGTATCTTGCGCGGGAGAATGTACACCGAGCCAGCTACCGCAGCGATGCGCGCAAGATCCTTCGGGACTAAAGTGCTTCAGGATGACTCCGAAGTTTGGGAGGATTGTTCAGACTGAGGCACACAGCGGGTGCCGTAATTTTAAAAATCGACGGTCGAGTCGTAGAATTTGTCACCAGGTGGGCGTCTCGTTGCAGTTCACAACGCATCTAGTTCTGTAGGGTGCCCTAAGGGGTGGGGGAACCTATGAATTACAGCAAGTATCTTCTTTCCGGGCTTACGGTTGCGATCCTTCTTTTTGTGCTTTTTACGCTTGCCGCGGAGGCGCAAGAAAAGAAGGAAGTAAGCTACGCGGTCGGGCCGGGAGCGGTGATTTCTATCACCAACAATTACGGTCCCATCACGGTGCGGCCCTCGGGAAGCAAGCAGGTGGTGGTTGAGACTCTGACCCATTCCGACGACGTGGCCCTGGTGAATGAGCAGCATGGGAATCGCATTGAGTTGCGGTCGGTATCCAATCGACCGGGAGCTGACTTGGTCGATTACACGGTCATGGTGCCCAACGCCGCCTTCGTCAGCCTGCGGTCATCCGATGGTACGCTGCGCGCGCAGGGCCTGCGCGGCGACGTGCTGCTGGAAGCAGCATCGGGCTCGGTGGAAGTGACCGATATAAGCGACGCTCACCTGCACGTGAGAACTCTCAGTGGCCCTATCACGTTGACGGACATTCGCAACAGCCATCTCGACGTCCACTCAGTGAGCGGCAACGTCAGTCTGCGCAACGTGACCGGCCCATCGGTTGACATCAATTCCGGAACTGGACGCATCAGCTACGAAGGCGATCCTGGCCGCCTGGGGGAATACCAGCTTTCCAGTCACTCCGGGGACCTTGATATCTCGATCCCGGCGAATGCCTGGGTTCGGATCAATGCCCGTTCGATAAAGGGCCAGTCCGACCCCGAATTTGCCAACCTTGACCAGCGATCCACTTCAGGCCCGCAGAATCTCCTGCTCAAGCCCGGAACCGTAATCGGATCTCGCTTTGAAGTGCGCTCCTTCAGCGGCAGAATCCATCTCAAACGCCCCTGAGAAAGCGTCTCCGACGGTGTCGGCACAGTGCTCTGCCGTTCTGTTGTTGCCCGCGAGAGGTTACCAGCGTAGGCGAACTTCGGTGACATCAGCCGCGGTCGCGCATCCCCCATTTGTTTGTATTCGACTATTTTCCAGTGTAAATTCTAAAGAACTCTCTGTAGGGCATTATGCAGTCGATCTCGAAGAAGATAGCGCTACTGTGTCTGCTGCTGACGTTCTTTTCAGCAGGAGCGCTAGTTGCGCACCATCACTCGAGCCCGAACGACGCGCTGAAATGCACGGTTTGTGTCACCGCCCACTCGGCTTCTCCTAGAGCTGTTTCCACTCTTTCAAGCCAGACCTTCGTCCGGGTTTCCTCAGTCCGGCTGGAAACGGTTTCCGCCAAGCAGAATCTTGTAGCGTTTGCCCTCAGCGTTCGCCCGCCTCCCGCGGTCTAGAAATTCGAAATCTGAATATTCGAAGCGGAATGCACCATGCGTGCATTGCGCCCCCCATTTCTTGGACTTCTGGAGGAATTTATGCCGGCTTTTTATAAAAGTTCGCTGTTGGCGGCTTTCTTTATGATTTTCTGCTTAGCTTTCGGCCTCAGCGCGAGCGCGCAATCGGGCGGAAGCTCGACCTCAGTGACCGGCACGGTAGCCGATCCAACGGGCGCGGTTGTGCCCAATGCCACCGTGGAAATTCGCAACCCGGTCAGCGGCTTTACCAGAACCGCGGTTACCGACAGCTCTGGAAAATTCAGCATTCCCAACGTTCCATTTAATCCTTACCACGTAAGCGTCAGTGGCGAGGGTTTTGCTTCTTATGCGCAGGATGTCGATGTTCGTTCGGTTGTTCCCGTGACCCTCAGCATCACCTTGCAGATAAAAGGATCCAGCGAATCGGTCACGGTTGAGGCGGCGGGAGAAGATCTGCTGGAGAACGATCCCACCTTCCACACCGACGTTTCGAAGGAGCTGTTCGACAAGATGCCTTTGGAAAGCCAGTCATCGTCTCTGAGTTCGCTGGTCACGCTGTCTTCGCCAGGAATTGCCGCCGACTCGAACGGCTTGTTTCACGGCCTGGGCGATCACGCGGAAAATTCATTTTCCGTCGATGGCCAGCCCATTACCGACCAACAGAGCAAAGTATTTTCCAACCAGATTCCCCTCGACTCGATCGAATCGATGGAAGTGATCGCGGGAGCGCCGCCCGCAGAATTTGGCGATAAGACCAGCGTGGTGATCAACGTAACCACGCGCTCGGGTCAGGGAATGACCACGCCTCACGGGTCGGTGACGGCTTCCTATGGCAGTTTCGGCACCGCCGCGGGGGGAATTAACTTCGGATACGGAGGCCAAAAGTGGGGCAACTTCATCTCGGCGAACGGGTTGAACAGCGGGCGCTTCCTCGATCCGCCCGAGTTCACTGTCGTCCACGACAAAGGCAATGAAGAGAATGTGTTCGATCGCCTGGATTTTCAGGTCTCCACGGCGGACTCGATCCATCTGAATCTGGGATTCACCCGGTCGTGGTTCCAGACGCCGAATTCTTATGACACCGAATTCGCCACCGCCTGGAAAGGCCTGACCGTGGACAATGGCGGCCTCGATCCCAACGGCAATGTGGTTGGTCCGGCCGACCAGCGCTCGCAGATCAAGACTTTCAACATCGCGCCGTCATGGACCCGCGCGGTAAATCCCAACACGGTGTTTACGCTGGGAGCCTTCATCCGACGCGATCAGTACAACTACTACCCCAGCGCCAACCCTTTTGCCGATCTCGCTCCCGACCTTCAGGCGCAGACTGTAGGACAGGACAGAACCCTGACCAACGCGGGCATTCGTTCGAATGTCTCTTATGCGAAGGGCATGCACAACATCAAGGCTGGAGTCACATACCAGCAGACCTTTCTCGATGAGAACGACCAGTTAGGCCTTGTGGATCCGACGTTCAACTTCGTATGCTTCGATGCCGACGGAAGCCCCAACACCAGTCCGTCGGTAACCAGTCCGGGGCAATGCGGTGGAGCGCAAAATCCTGGCGGCAGCGTGAATCCGGACTTCAACAGCGTTCTTCTTCCCTTTGACCTGACGCGGGGAGGAGGATTATTTCCATTTCACGGCCACACCGACGTCAAGGAGCTGGCTCTCTACGTACAGGACTCGATCACGAAAGGAAACTGGGCTCTGAACCTCGGCCTGCGCGGCGACTTCTACAATGGCCTTACCACTCATCGCGAAGCCGAGCCCCGCATTGGGATCGCGTACAACATCAAGAAGACCAACACTGTTCTGCGGGTTTCCTACGCGCGAGTTCTGGAAACGCCGTTCAACGAAAACCTGGTGCTCTCCAGCATTGGTTGCGCCGATCCGGTTCTGAACCCGCTGCTGGCCTGTTCCGCGCCGGGAGCAACTCCGTTCAGTCCCGGCTGGCGCAATGAATTCCATGCCGGATTGCAGCAGGCCTTTGGAAAGTACCTGGTCTTTTCCGGCGAGTACATCTGGAAGTACACCCACAACGCCTACGACTTCAGCGTGCTCGGCAGTACCCCGATCACCTTTCCCATCGAATGGCATAACTCAAAGATTCCAGCGGTTGCGGGACGCGTGAGCGTGCCCAACTACCACGGATTCTCGGCGCTGTTTGTTTTCTCCAGCGTGGCAGCGCGTTTCTTTAACCCGCAAATAGGCGGAGCCGGCGCAGTGCCTCCGGGAACCGGCGCGACCGGGTTCACCCCGTTTCGCATCGACCACGACGAGAAATTCAACCAGACGTTCCACGCGCAATACCAGCCGTGGTCGCGCGGACCCTGGGTCGGCTTCAACTGGCGCTATGACAGCGGGCTGGTGGCGGGCGCAGTTCCATGCGTAGCCTTGACCGACACGTGCGGAAGCGTGGATTTGACGCAAGTGAACGTTTCCGGCCTGACGCCAGACCAGCAGTTCCAGGCGGGGTTATTCTGCGGCTCGGTGCATGCGGCGCCCCCAAGCCCGGCAAATCCCCTGGGCGTTCCGATATCGCCAAGTGGCTTCTGTCCTGCGGCGCAGTATGGATCGACTCTGGTCACCATTCCGGCCACCGGGACACAGAATGACGACAAGAACCCGCAGCGCATCGCTCCCCGCAATCTCTTTGATCTTTCGGTGGGAGACGACAACCTGTTTCACGGGGAGAAATACAAGTGGAGCCTGCAGCTCACCGCGATCAACCTGACCAACAAAGTTGCGCTGTACAACTTCCTGTCGACCTTCAGCGGCACCCATTACGTAACGCCGCGCGCGCTGACAGCGGAGTTGGGATTCCACTTCTGAAGAATGCGAGTCATCCTGAGCGAGCCCGCGTCTTCGCTGGCGCGAAGCAGCCCCTTCGCTCAGGATGACATCGGGTCATAAAATGCGCGGCGTTTATAATGCCGAGCAATGCCCGCTCACCCTGGAAATATTGTTCGCCCGCTGTTCCTCATCGCTGCCTTGATGGCGTCTGCGACCGCGGGTGCCCTCGTGCCGGCATCGTGGAGCGGCGTGCTGCGCGACAGCGCAGGCAAACCTATCGTTGAGGCCAGGGTAAAACTTCAATCGAAGTCGAGAGATCGTGAATATGCCGCCCGTACTTCGGCCAACGGCGGGTTCGCATTTACCGGCCTGGAACCGGCCGACTACCAACTGTCAGTGGAGGCCGCGGGAAATACCTGGAGTGCGGCGAAACCAGTCACCATCAAGGATGGAGACAAGCTCACCACCAGCCTGCAAGTTCTGTCTCAACCACCGGAGTTGCGCCTGCTTCCGGTTGAAGAAATCTCCGTGCAGGCAAGCGGCGGCGAGCACCTTTCCAGCGGAGAAGTTTCCAGCCTGCCTTTGAACGCGCGCGATTTCAGCAAATTGTTGTTGCTGGCGGCAGGCACCATGACCGACGCGAACGGCGCCGCCAACTTTACCCAGCAGTTTGCGGTGAACGGACAACGCGGTTCCGCCACGGTTTTTGCTCTCGATGGGTTCGACACCACGGATCCGGAAATGGGCGGCGCGACGTTTTCCAACTTCAACGTGGATGCGATTCAGGAAGTCCAGGCCAGTTCCGGGGTGATGCCGGCAGAGATCGGACACGGCGCGGCCAGCTTTACCAATGTGATCACAAAATCCGGCACCAACCAGATTCACGGCAGCTTCTTTGAATTTGCCCGCAACGCGGCTTTCGACGCGCGCAACTATTTCGATCACAAAAGCGTTGCCGACGAGCGCCGCATTCCGCCATTTGTGCGCAACGAATTCGGCTTTACCAATGGCGGCCCGCTGGTGATCCCGAAAATTTATGATGGCCGGGCGCGCACGTTCTATTTCGGCCAGTACCAGGGCTTCCGCCAGGTACTGGGGACCACGCAGGTTTTTCCCGTGCCCACCGCTGCCGAACGCCAGGGCATCGACACCGAGACTTTTCCCGGTGACACGCTGACCGTTCCGGTGAACCCGGCCATTATTCCCGTGCTAGACCACTATCCCTTGCCTAACGATCCGGGGGGAGCCTACGGCGAACGCACCTACGCCGCCTCCTCCAAGATTTACACGCGAACCGACCAGTTCTCGGTGCGCGTTGACCACCGCATCTCTGACAAAGCCACGCTGCTGACGCGTTTCAGCCTGAACCAGGTGACGGGGCCGCTCACCAATCCCGACCAGACTGCGATCGATCCCAGCTTTGCGGTGCAATTCTTCGATCATCAGCGCAACGCTGGAGTGAAATATTCGCGGACGATTTCCCCTAATTTTATTTCTGACACTTCCTTCGGCTACATCCGCAGCACGCCATTTTTTCCTGCCATCAATCACACTCAACCCGCCATCACCTTCGGCGACGGGCTGTTTCAGGGGTTCAACTCCGCGGGCGGCTCGATTTTCGGATCGTATGGCAACCTCTATCAACTGAAACACGACATGAGTTACGTGCACGCCACTCATGCCTTCAAGTTTGGCCTGGAAATCCGGGTCAACCGCGATGCCACGATTTTCGGCACCAACCCCAACGGAATTTACAGCTTCGGAGGAGGCACTGCTTATTCGCCGGTTCTGATCGCCTCGGCCAGCGGCACGCACGATATCCATCCCGGCGACCCGCTGCCCAATTCGCTCACCGGGCTGCTCACGGCAACGCCTTATTCATATGGAGTGATCGCGGCCGCGGACGTCACTCCCAAAGGCGACAAGTTCGATGAAGCAGCGGTCCGTCGCCAGGCCTACAACTTCTACTTCCAGGACACCTGGAAGATCACTCCGCGTCTGACACTCAACTACGGCTTGCGTTACGAAGTGAACCGCCACATTAAAGAGGCTGAGAATCGCACCTCGCTCCCCAGATTTGTCGGCGCGGACGGAAGGGATGTTCCTTATTACGATCACAGCGCGAAACAGATTTTCCTCTACAACCCGCAGCCGCCCTACGACCAGGATTGGAACGGCTGGGGACCGCGTCTCTCCGTGGATTACGCTCTGACCAGCCACACCGTGCTGCACGCCGGCGGCGCGATTACCACAATCGTCCCTAACCTGTGGCAGGATAATTTCATTACCGGCGGCATCCCGCTTGCCACCAGCCTTTACGCCAGCGCGCTGCCCAACGTTCCCTTGCCATTCCAGAACTCAGTTGTGCCGGTAAATCTTCCGCAGCCGTACACCACCTCGGGCCAACTCCTGTTTCCGAATGGCGACGCCAGCCACGTGCCTCCGAACACGGAAGTGGATCTGCAGCGATACCAGAACGATCTGAAAGCGCTAACTCCGGGAAACCAGGTGCAGTTGCTCTCGATGATCGGCTTCGCCAAGAACTTCCGCAACGGTTACATCGAGAGCTACACTGCTGCCATCGATCACGACTTTCGCGATGTGAAGTTCAGCGCCGCTTATGTGGCGACAGCCGGGGTTCACCTGTCGAGCGTCTATTCTCCAAATAGTTATGGCGGCGCCGATCCCGCTTTCGCGCCGTTCACCCAGTTCGACTCCAGCGGAAAAGCCATAGGAGGCTTCGGGCCGCAGAGCGTGATGACCAGCCGGTCGCACTCTACTTATCACTCGCTGCAAACCAGTGTCAGCAAAAACTCTGCGCGAGCCGGATTGGGCCTGCAAGCGAGCTATACCTATTCCAAATCACTGGACGACACCAGCGCCGTACTTGGCGGGCTTATCGCAGGCGCAGGCGTGGTGCTGCAAACTCTTCCCCAGAATCCATGGGACCCGGGCGCCGAGAAAGGTCCATCGACTTTCGACGCCACCCACTCTTTCACGTTAAGTCTGATCCAGGTTCTGCCGTTCAACCGCGTGAGCTTTCTGCGTCCCCTGGGCAGAACCTTGACTGGGGGCTGGCAGTTCCTCAACATCACCACGCTGACCAGTGGCCCGCCGTTGACCGTGTATTCCGGAGTGCAGCAAACCGGCGCAGGCGCGGGCGGAACCGATCGGCCTGATCTGATCAAGCAGCCGCATTTCTCCACCAGCGGTCCGGTGCGCGAGGACTATTTCGGTTTGGGCTCTGACAACGCTTCGTTCTTCAATATTCCAATCAACATTCCCGGCGGGACCGGTCCCAACCACGGCCGTTTTGGCACCCTTGGCCGCGACACCTTCCGCGGCCCGGCTTTCCAGGATTACGATTTTGCCCTGATCAAGGACACACCCTTCGGGCATCGCGGCAACGCGGAACTCGGCACGGTGGAGTTTCGCGCCGAATTCTTCAACATATTCAACCTGGTGAATTTCGGGCTGCCGTCCAACATTTTGCGGGGCAGCGGGTTCGGAATCATCAGCAAGACCGCGGGGCCATCGCGCCAGATCCAGTTTTCCCTGAAACTGATTTATTGATTTTTGGACGTGGCGCTAATTCCGGCGCGCCGGAGCTGGGCCCGGAGGAAGAATCTCGGGCTCCCCGGCAGGGACGCTCTGAAGAGTTACGTACAAAACCGCTGCAGTCCAGGTAGGAAACAGATCGAGGCCGGGAGTGATTTCCGCCAGCAAAGTGGGAAGGAACGCCCAATGCCATCCCAAAAGCCGGATAAGAGTCAGGGCCATGACCGCGTCCAGCAAAGCATCCGCGGGCGAGAATCCTCCGCTGGCAAACAGCGGCAATGCGAAAATCTGGACCGCATCTCCCGCCATGGCAACCAGCAACGCTAGGCGATGCTCGGGAGATTTAACCGCCTTGAAAAAATTCGATATCCACATAAAAAACCTGCGCTTATAGGATACAACGCCTAAGGCGCAAATGGAGCCGCAAAGGGCCAAAGACTGCGCAGGTCACATTTCTATGTGAGAATAGCTGGCTTTACCGGTGATGAACTCGCCTACAACAGTTCAGCGAGAGGGATTTCTTAGCGACAATGCAGTGCTCATCGCGCTCGCAATTTGCCTCGCGCTCTTGCACATTTTCACGAATGGCCGGTACGGGTTTCATCGCGATGAACTGGCCACGCTTGACGACGCGCGCCATCTGGCGTGGGGATACGTAGCATATCCGCCGGTAACGCCGTTTCTGGGGCGGGTCTCGCTGGCACTTTTCGGAGCATCGCTCCGCGGAGCGCGCTTCTTCCCCGCACTGGCCCAAGCCGCGTGCGTCATTTTTGCCGGCCTGATAGCGCGCGAGATGGGAGGCAGGCGGTTTGCCCAGGTGTTGGCAGCGCTAGCGGTGGCGACTGGGCCGGTCGCGCTCCGCGCGGGAGCGTTGCTGCAGTATGTGGCGTTCGATTATCTGTGGTGGGTCGTGACGGCCTATTTTCTGGTGCGCTTCCTTCGCTCCCAGGACGCTCGTTGGTGGTTGGGCATCGGCGCTGCCGTTGGTCTGGGCATGTTGACGAAATATTCCATGCTCTTTCTGGTTGCAGGCATGCTCATCGGTCTGCTCGCAACCGACGCGAGAAAATATTTGAAGAGCAGATGGTTATGGATGGGGGTCGCTCTATCCTTGCTCATCTTCCTGCCTAACTTCATCTGGCAGATACGGCACCAGTTCATCTCGCTCGACTTCCTGCGTCACATCCACAGCCGGGACGTTCGCATCGGCCGCACTGATAATTTCTTATTCGACCAGTTCAGGATTGCCGCGAATTTCGTGACCATTCCCCTTTGGATCGCTGGTCTGGTGGCGCTACTTTGGGATCGGCAGTTTAAAACCTATCGTCCAATCGCCTGGATGTTCGTCGTACCATTCGCCCTGTTCGTGATCGCGAAAGGGAGGGGGTATTACCTGGCCCCGGCGTATCCGATGTTGCTGGCTGCCGGAGCAGTTGCGGAAGAACACTGGATCGCGTTGTTGACCCCCGCTCTTGCACGCTGGGTGCGAACCCTCACGTTTGCCGTGCTTACCGTTGGTGGCGTCCTGGTGGCGGCGGTGGCGCTGCCCCTGGCCCCGGTAAATTCCGCCTGGTGGAATCGAATTGACGACGGCGACTTTAAAGAAGAAATAGGCTGGCCCGAACTGACCCGTGAGGTTGCCAGAATATGGAACTCGCTGCCGGCTGAAGAGAAAACCAGCACCGCAATTCTCACCGCTAATTACGGCGAGGCCGGCGCGATCGATCTGTACGGCCCAGGGTTTGGTCTTCCTCAAGCAATAAGCGGAGTGAATTCCTACTGGCAGCGCGGTTACGGCGATCCGCCGCCGCAGACGCTGATCGTGTTGGGACTGTCAGGCGAGGACGTGGAATATCTATTTGAGTCCTGCGTGCTGTCCGGGCACATTTCCAACCAGTATGGGGTCAAGAACGAAGAGACACTCGAGCATCCCGACATCTTTGTCTGCCAGCCGCCGCGCAAAAAATGGCCCGAGTTCTGGAAGAAATTCAGACACTTCGGATGAGGCCGGGCAACTCGACAGGAAAGCTGACTAGTATGTTGCTATTATTGCCGCCATCCATTACTCGCAATTAGGGTGTTCGCTGCCATGCGTTGGGAAACAATCAAGCCGCGCCTCAAAGTAAGCCCAGTGGCTCGCAGACGGCTGGGCTGGGCCGCGATCGTGTTCGCTGTGATGTACGTCGCATTTGGAAGCACCGTCTGGTGGGCGATGCACCAGCCGCCTGAAACTTTCGGGCGAGTCATGAAACGCATGCCCGGCCCGGTGCCCTTTGTGCTGTTTCCCTTCGAGACGCTTTGGCTGAGAGCCCGTGCGGGAAATCTGCAGGTTGGAGATGCCGCGCCAGATTTCACCCTGGTCAAGGTCGATAAGACCGACCGGGTTCAGCTTTCCGTTCTGAATAAGCAGCAACCTGTCGTTCTGGTCTTTGGAAGCTACACCTGACCGCCATTCCGGCGGGAGGTTCCTGCCCTCAACAAACTCTACGAGCAGTATGGGAGTCGCGTGGCATTTCTGGTGGTTTACATCACCGAAGCGCATCCCAGCGACGTCTGGCAGATGCAGAGCAATATCAAAGACCAGGTCGTCTTTGCCAGCCCGAGAAATGAAGACGAGCGCGCTTATATCGCGGGAGCCTGCGTACGAAAACTTGGCATCAAGTTTCCCAGCGTTCTGGATGAATTTGGCAACGGGACGGAACGCGCTTACACCGGCTGGCCCGATCGGCTTTACCTGATCGATGCCAATGGCCGCGTCGCTTATAAGAGCGCGCCGGGACCATTCGGTTTCGAGCCCGACCAGCTAAGCGCGGCGCTGGCTCGCGCTGTCGGCATTCCGAAAGCAAGCAACTGACAGAAGCAGCCACGGATCTGCGCGGATTCTCGCGGATAACCCGCAGGAGGAAATTCTTCATCCGTGGAAATCCGTGGCTCAAATTTCTAGCTTACTCGTTGGCCGCGCGATCGCGCCGGCTAGCTTCCGCTTCGCTGTCGGTTTCCCGTTCGCTGCTGCCGGGCTTTTTCACCGCATCTTTCGCTTTACCCCAGGCATTCTGGACTTTGCCCTCGGCCTGCTTGGCTGTGCCTTCAGCCTGATCTTTTGTGCTGCCCGTCCATTCTCCGACCTGACGTTGCACCCGCCCGGCTACATCTTTGACTTTGCCTTCAACTCGATCCTTATCCATAATGATTCCTCCGCCATGCAGAAATTAAGTTCACTTCGAGACTAGTAGAGAACGGCGCAGCCGGGCATCGGCAAGAGGCTGTATGCGGAGGCAAAGGTCAATGTAGGGGAATCTAGTTCGGCAGCATTATGCGGCTTATGTGGCGCGGGCGCCCTCGCCCGCGGACTTTGAAATAGTTCCAGCTTTCGCGGGCGCGGGCGCCCGCACACACACCGTCTGGTTACGGAGCTACTCTGACCATCACCACAGAATGAGACGCAACCGGGGCTGAAAATTTTCCTTTGAACTGTCCCAGGTCTTTTGCCCGCCACAGGTCGCGCACGCTTGCGCTGAGATGGCCGGGATAACCGATATCTTCCCAGGAAAATGCGATCTCCTTTTCGCTGGAATCGCGATTGAGCAAAACGACGGCCCGGCTCCCATCCTGCATCTGCTTAGCCCAGACCTCGAGGTTGCCGTCCTTGCGCACGCGGCGGCCTTCGCTTCCCAGCGCGTCCTGGTTCACCGCGATGACTTCTTTGTTGGTAAGAATGTCGTGGATCTCCGGTTTCATGTCTCGCAGGTCGTTGCCTGCAAGAAGAGGCGCCGCCAGAAGCGCCCACAAACTGAAGTGGGCCCGGTATTCGTCGGTGGTCATTCCGCCGTTACCGACCTCAAGCATATCGGGATCGTTCCAGTGTCCGGGCCCGGCGTAGCTCTCCAACCCGTCCTGGCGGTCGAGAATGTCCAGCATGCCGAGGTGATGTTTGTCGTTACTCTGCCACATGTCGCTGATGTCGCCGGTGGTGCGCCAGAGGTTACCGCCCACCGCCTTGCCCCAGAGCCAGGGCTTGGCGGTGCCCCACTCGCAGATGCTCAGGACAATCGACCGTCCCGTCGCATCGAGCGCTTTGCGGATGAGCGCATACGCCGCCTGGGCATCCTGCGTGGTGGTATTGCACCAGTCATACTTGAGGTAATCCACGCCCCAGGTCGCATATGACAGAGCATCCTGATATTCATGGCCCAGGCTGCCAGGGCGCTTGGCGCAGGTCATACTGCCCGCATCAGAATAGATTCCGAACTTCAGACCGCGAGAGTGAACGTAGTCCGCCAGGGCCTTGATGCCGGAAGAAAAGCGTTTGGGATCGGGCACGATGTTGCCGCTTGCATCCCTCTGTACCTGCCAGCAATCGTCGATCACGATGTATTGATAGCCGGCATCCTTCATTCCCGACTTGACCATGGCATCGGCCATCTGCCGGATCATGTCTTCGTCGACGTTGCACCCGAACTTGTTCCAGCTGTTCCATCCCATCGGGGGAGTGTTTGCCAATGGCTTGTCCTGTCCCCAAAGCCAGGAGGCTCCAAAGAGCACAACCGACAAGGCGATCATTATTCTTGCTTTTGCCGGCATCGTCACCGTCTCCTTTATCCTTATCTGAAACGCTTGTCAGAGTAGTTGAGCGAGTCTCTCCCCCGAGGCGGGGCTCTTCTTGTCGCGGGATTCACCGCGGGCACGCTTCGGCGCGGAGGCCGAAGTCTCGCTCCCAGTCGCCAAACTTGAACGCTGAGTTGATTGCCGCACTACCAGGTTGGGTTCGATCAGGACCTTCCTCGATGGGAGCGTGCGTTTGGAAGCGATCTGCTCGAGCAAGAGGTCGGCCGCGCGCTTGCCGATCTCCGACGTCCCTTGATCAACGGTAGTCAGCGGCACCGCTAAAAAATCTGAATAGTGAACATTGCCCGCGCCTACAACGGCGATATCGTCGGGCACGCTCAACCCAGCTTCGGAGATCGCCCGCATAGCGCCGATCGCAACCGGATCGTTGTAGCAAAAGACGCCGTCGGGCACTGGCTTGGCGCGCAGCAATTTGCGCATGGCCTCGTGCCCGGTTTGATCCTGATAACCCGCATCCACAATGTATCCGCGGGTGACGGGCAGTCCGTGCTTTAAAAGCGCTCGCCGGTAGCCCTCCATGCGCCGGGTTGCAATTCCGATTCCAGGACCACGCAAATGCGCGATTCGCTGGCATCCGCGCTCGACCAGGTGTGCCGTCGCCAGCTGCCCGATGGCCTCATTGTTTGCGCCCACGAAACTGGCGTGGACGCCCGCAATAGGCCGGTCAATCAAAACGAACGGAGTCTTGCGCTTCACGATGTGCTCGAAAGCCGCGGCTCCGGACTGGGCCGACGCCAGGATCAGCCCATCCACCTGCCGCGCTAGCAAAGACTCGGCTTCGTTCTTTTCCAACTCCGGGCTTTCTTCAAAGTACGAAATGATCACGTGATATCCATGCGGCCGGACGGTATCTGCGACCGCTTTGGCGATCTCCGCGAAAAAAGGATGGGTAAAATCCGGCAGCAACAATCCGATGGTGAAGGTGCGGCGGGTTACCAGGCTGCGCGCGATCCAGTTGGTTTGATAATTGAGCTTTTTCGCTCGCTGCAGCACCCGCTTCCGCGTTGCGGCGCTGATCTTGCCCTTGTTGCGCAGGACTTTAGACACCGTGACCACGGAAACATTCAATCCCCGCGCGATGTCCTGCATGGTGACGGCCATGGCCGGGAAGGATATCACTTACTCCAGATGCGAGGGAGGGAAGATTGCAGAGGAAAGCCCAATCCACGCCGCCCGGTCTATGCCGGAACCACCGGCCGCGATCCTCTGAAGGCAAAATAAGCGATGTAGAGATAGCACACTGCGGGCAATATGAAGGCGTGGTGGATTCCGATGCGATCCGCCAAAGCGCCCTGAATTAGCGGGATGATGGCTCCGCCCACAATCGCCATCACCAGCATTCCCGAGCCGTCGCCGGTCAGCGGCCCCAGCTTTGCGATTCCCAGGGTGAAGATGCTGGGAAACATGACGGAGTTGAACAGGCCTACCAGGATGATTGTCCACATGGCGACATGGCCGAACGTTAGCATCGAGACCACGACCAGCGCACACGCCACCAGCGCCACGATTCCCAGCACCCGGTTGGTGCTGACCTTCTGCAGAACCGCCGAACCGATAAACCGCCCTAGCATCGCGCCAAACCAGTAGAACGAAACATACTTGGCAGCTTCCACTTCCGTAATGTTGCCGATATTGGCCTGGGTAAAATAATTGATCAGGAAGCTTCCAATCGAAACCTCGGCGCCTACATAGACGAAAATACCAATCGTCGCCAGCACCAGGTGACGGTACTTCCATAAGCTCACCTTGGGGCCAGCTGCTCCGTGCCGCTCCGCTTCCGGCATCGCCGGCAGCTTGAACATGGCAATGGCAACCCCCAGGGCCATCAGCGCGATCCCGATGATCAGATAGGGCAATTTAACCGACGACGCCTCATGCACCCGGTAAGCCTGCAGCGCATCGGCGGACATCTGCCGCACCGTGTCCATGTTCTGATGAACCGCATTCAGGATCAGCACGCCGCCCAGGTAGGGTCCAATCGTTGTGCCCAGGGAGTTGAACGCCTGCGCCAGATTCAGCCGGCTGGAGGCAGTCTCCGGAGGCCCGAGTACCGCCACGTAAGGATTGGCGGCCACCTGCAACGCGGTGATGCCCGCGGCCAGCACCATCAGCGCTCCCAGAAACAGGGGGTACGACGGAACGCTGGCGGCTGGGATGAATAGCAGCGCTCCCAGTCCCATGGTGAACAGGCCCACCACCATGGTCTTTTTGTACCCGATCCAGTCGATCACTTTCGCCGAGGGAATTGAGAACAGGAAGTACGCCGAAAAAAACGCGAACTGAATCAGCATCACCCGGGTGTAATTGAGGTCGAATATCGATTTCAGGTGAGGTACCAGGACATCGTTCAGAACGGTGACAAAGCCCCACATGAAAAACAGCGTAGTCACCACCGCCAGGGCTACTTTGTTACTCGAGGTCGGCGCCCCGGTCGCTGCCGTTCGCGCCGGTACGTTTGCGATGGCCATGAGCTGAGTCTCGCGCAGAAAGCTGCAATATCGGCCTGCATCATACCATCGCGCTCAGCCGCATAACCACGCGCCCCGAAGAGAGCTGAAAACTGCCATCCGAAAACTGAAAACTGGTTTTTGTTCTTGAAACGTTGGCGGCAGCCGCGGTGCGCACAGCTGCCGGCTCATCGCAACCGGCTCACCGTCCTGCGCTGCAAACAAAAGATGCCACGGTCAAGGGTTTGGCCATCGGCCCGGGAGCTTCTTTTGACCCTTGGTTTTTTTGACCCGGGGCTTCTTTTAAGGAGATCTCTGACGAGAAATACCGATAACCCTGTACAGCGAGGCGAACTCCAATACAATCTAACTACTTGCTTGGAGGCGATTCCCATGAAACTAAGTGCGGCTGTGTGTGGCGCATTCCTTTTCTGCACTCTGTGTGCAGGCGTTCCTGCCTACTCCCAACAGGAGCATCACGACGAAAAAGACTCAAAGTCTGAGAAGCAGGCCAAGCCCGAGCCTCCTCGACCGCCGGATCACCATCAGACCCCAAATCAACCGCCCGAACATGTTCAGCAGGACCGGCAGCGGGAACAGATGCAGCAGCAACAGCATGCGCAGCAGGAGCACATGCAGCAGCAACACCAACAGCAGGAACACCAACAGCAACAACAAATGCAACAGCAACATGCGCAGCAGGAGCGCCAGCGAGAAGTGCTGCAACAACAGCAGCAGCAACAGCGTGTCCAGCAGCAGCATATTCAGCAACAGCACTCGCAACAACAGGAACAGCTTCAAAGACAACAAGTGCAACAGCAGCAGCACGAGGTGCAACAGCAGCAGCAACGTGCCCAGCAGGAGCGACAGCGAGAGCAACTGCAGCACGGGCAGGTTCAGCAGCAGCACGCGCAGGAACAACGCGCCCAGCAGGAACGCTTCAACCAGAATCAGCACGAGCAGGCCCGGCTGTCACAGGAGCGGCAGCGCCAGTTGATCCAGCAGCAACAGCAGCGGGTGGCGCAATACCAGCAGCGGCTGGACCAGCAACAACGGTTCGCGCAGCAACGTACGGCGGCGCTCCAGCAGCAGAGGCGAATGGCGCAGTACCGTTTTCAGCAACAGTATTACGAGCGTGAGCGCGACCAGGAGATGCGGCTGCGCCGTGAGCACCACGACTACAATCACGATCCTTACTTCTACACCGCGCCTATCTATCGCTATAACCGCGGCGGGGCCTACTACGAAACCAATCAGTATGGCGCCGACTTGCTGCGCCAGGCGGTGAATTACGGTTACCAGGAAGGCTTCCGCGCCGGGGCCGCCGATCGCGAAGACCACTGGCGCCCCGATTATCAGGACTCGTTCGCTTATCAGGATGCCAACTACGGCTACACCGGCTATTACGTCGACCAGGCGGACTATAACTATTATTTTCGCGAGGGCTTCCAGCGCGGCTACGAAGATGGCTACTACGATCGCTACCAGTACGGCACCTACTCCAACGGCTCGTATAGCGTTCTGGGAAACGTGCTGTCACTGATCCTTAACCTGCAGTCGCTTCACTAGAACTGCAGGCGCCGGATCCCGGCCCACGGCGCCGGCCGTGGGTCAGAGAGCGGCGCGGTGCGGCGCCGTGAGAAGTTTCGCGGTCGTTATTGCCTGCCCTACATGACGCTGAGTATGGTCAGCGACATGCACAAGCAAGCCTGCGACGGTCGTCGGCAAATTTTTCTTCCCTACGCTCCTGCCGCGTTCGAATTCTCCGACCGGGATGGCCCGGATCCTCGCGGCGCTCTTTCTGATGGCTGATGCCAGCTCTGAGAATAAGTCATCCCGCTTCGCGCCAGGATCCGATTCCGATTTCAATCCCGCCAGTTGCTCCGCGCTTAACCCTCGCCCTTCGGCATAAGTCAGCAGCCTGTCGAGGCTCCGCGCAATGTGCCGCAAATGAAACGCCAGCGGCGGCAATCCCGCCGGACGAGCATTCACCTGCTCATCGTTCAAGCCGCCGCACCAGCGCTTCAAATCCTCCTCCGCCAGTTCCAGGGCGTGCAGAACCGCACGCTGCACCGCTGGAACCTCTTGCAGGCTACCCCGCAACCATGGTTCAGCTAACTTCTCAGCCATCGCTCCCCTTTCCGGGCGCCCGTTTGTCGTTCGTCTCCGCCTTTAATCCCAGGAGACAGAGTGCGTCCCTTCGGAGATACAATGTAGACGATTCAGCCGTCCGCAGAAAGCCGGACCCGTAGCTCAACTGGATAGAGCACTGCGCTTCGAACGCAGGGGTTGGGAGTTCAAGTCTCTCCGGGTCCGCCACTGTTCGCTCTAGATTTCCGCGAGATACATCTGCTCATCTGTAAGAAGGAACCCAAACCAGCATGCCTCGCTTTGATGTAACCATCGCCGGAGAGCTGAACCTCGATCTCATCCTCTACGGTCTCCCTGATGAACTGGCGCCGGAGCGCGAGTTGCTGGCCGACCGTATGATGCTCACACTGGGCAGCTCTTCCGCGATCGTCGCCCATAATCTGGCTGCTCTCGGAAGCCGCGTAGGATTTCAGTCGCTGATCGGCGACGACTCCCTGGGACAGATCGCGCTTGATCGCCTGAAAGAGGGCGGCGTGGACGTGTCCCGTGTCCGGCGCAAGCAGGGCTCAACCACGACCGGGCTCACCATCATTCTGCAACGGGCCGGCTGGCGTAACATGCTGACCTACGCTGGAACCATCGCCGAACTTACGTTGAACGATCTGGACTTCGATTCTCTGCTCGACTCCCGCCACTTCCATCTCTCGTCGCTCTATCTGCAGCGCGGCCTGCTGCCCGATGTGCCGGAGCTATTTCGCCGGGTGAAAGCCGCGGGCCTCACCATTTCGCTCGATACCAATGACGACCCTGCAGATCTCTGGGATGGCGGCTTAAGAAATTTGTTGAAGTATGTGGATGTGTTTCTGCCCAACAGCCGCGAAGCCACCAGAATCACAGGCGCCGGCGATATGGAAGCAGCCGTTAAAGAGCTGGCCAAGATGGTTCCGGTGGTGGTCGCAAAACTCGGAACCGATGGCGCGCGGGCGCAACGGGGGACTGAGTCTTTTACCAGCCCCGGACTGAAAATCACGGCAGTTGACGCGGTCGGCGCCGGCGACAGCTTCGATGCCGGCTTTCTGCACGAATATCTCCGCGGCTCCGATCTCACCACTTGCCTGGCCAGCGGCAACCGCGCCGGCGCGCTCTCCGTCACCCGCCCCGGGGGCACCGAAGCCTTCCGCGACAAAGACTATCGCGAACGTTTCCTCCGCGACCACGGCGCATAATCCCACATCTGAGATTCAGCGGCTCACTTCCAGAAGAAGATGATCTTTGAACTCGGCGCTGAGCTTCGGCGCCGTCCCCGCTACGGCATTCACCGTCCCCAGATCCTTGCCCTCGGCGTAGTCGGTTACGTGATAACTGCCGGGTTCAAGCCCGCGCAGTTCAATCTCTCCCTTCCATGGCGATGCCGAGGGAGCAAAGAACGCGTAGTACATTTTTCCATCTTTTTCAATCGCGTAAGCTTCGGGCGTGTCGTACCCGTAAACGTAAAGATTGCGAAACGTTCCCTTCGACAGCATTTTCTGGTTATAAATGCCGATCCATTTCTTCCAGTGTTCTTCTTTGCTCTGGGTCAGCATCACCGGCTTGAACTTCGGACCGGGGTCGGGCCAGACGAACTTTGTTCCCACCACCCCGCCGGCTCCGATCGTCGAAGCGAAGTCTTCTCCGTGCTCGCGCCAGTTGTTGCCGATCCGGTCCATGGCGGAAAGTTCCACGTGGTCTCCGTACACCGCCGACTCCGGTCCCAGCAGCGCCTTGTACATTTTGATCCGCCGCCGCACCTGCACCGCGCCTACCGGATCGGCGGTGACGGCCTGATCGATAAACGGCAGCCACGCCAGCGACGGCGGCGTGCCGCAGGGGCAACTCTGGGTCACGCTCTCCGGCTTGAGCGCGCGGCTGGTTTGGAAGATGGTCTTGTACACATCGGCCATGGCGTTGACCGAATCCTGCGGGGACTTGTGGTGATGCGCCGGGTTGTAACACATGGGCACACTGTAAATATTGTCGAGCTTGGATCCGTCAAATCCCCATTCGCCGATAAATTTCTCGGTGAGCTTCTTGTAGTAGGCCTGCACCTCGGGCACCGCCGGACACAGCGCCGCCAGGTCGCGAGTCATGCGCGCGTGTTTTCCATTCTTATCGAGAATGAGCCACTCCGGGTGTTCCTGCGCAACCTTCGAGACAATGTACTTGTGCGATTCCCACCTGCCCTGCCCGTCTTCCACTCCCAGAGGCAGCCACCACAGCTGCACCAGAATTCCTTGCTTGTGAAAATCGTCGGTCATCTTCTTGATGGAATCTCCGGGGAAAGTATCGGCGCGCGGATTCCAATCGCCGTAGGTGTCGAACCAGCGATCGTCGAGAGTCGCCCACTTGATGCCCAGCTCTTTCAACTTCGGAACCGTGCCCAGCATCTGCGCCGGAGTAACGTTGAATTCGTATCCCCATCCGCACCAGCTTACGTTGTAAGCTTCGCCAGACGGCTTTGGAATCTCCCATCCCTCTTTTTGCAGGACGCTCGACCAGGTGTGCAGAGGCTCATAAAAATCGCCTGCGTAAACCGAAACGAAACTGCGCGGAGTGGAATAGGTTTCCCCTGGCTTAAGCACGGTGTCTGCGGCAATGTCCAGGCCGGCAGCGACTCCATCGGCTCCTACCTTGACCGGCAAAGACAACGTCAGCGGCACCGTTTCCACGTGACCGATCGCCTCGCCCGCCTCCGCGGTCCAGAACGCAACCACCGGAATGCCGCCGCCGTAGCCGCCTTTCACGGCTGCGCCCATCAGGTTTGGCTGCGAGAAGGAACGCGTCATTTTGACGACGTCGTCTTTTCCCCAGTCGTAGCTTGAACCCTGAAAACTCCACATGTCATAGGGTTGGGCTTTCCTGTCGGTCAAACTGCCGCTGAATCTATGCTGCTGTTCGATTGCCCGATCGATGCGGAAATCTTCCGCACCTGTGTTTTTGTATTCCTCGCTCGAGAGCAGCAGATTGGGGAAGTCGTCATAGACTTCGACACGCAAGGTGCGCTGAATGTTGCCCACTGACGCATCCTGCGGCCGGGCCGGAATCTCCACTCGCTTGCCTCGGCCCAATTTGCCCGCGCCGTCTTCTACCTTCGCCTGCGCGAAGTCCAGCGCGAACTGAATCTCCTTGCCATCGCGCATCAGAAAATCGCTGCCGCCGGTGCCGGGTGCATCCAACGTCACTTTCTCGTTTCCCTTCAACAGCGAGGCACTGATGTATCCGGAGGGAAGTATCTGGAACTCAGCCGAACTGGTGCTTAGGACGACCGGGCCGCCAGGCTTGACATCCACTTTGATTTGCGATGGTTGCACTGCCGGCTCCGTCCTGGCCGGAGGACGCGCGCAGCTGCCCATGAGAAGACAAGCCCCAACCAACAGGAGGCCGCCAGCTCGGCGCGCCTGACAAGTTATCGTCCTCGCATTGCAAGGTCTTCCCACCTTCGTCATCATCGCGCCCCTCCAGCAATCCCACCCTTGAACTGCGCAAACAGCCGCTCTGCATTCAGGTGATAGATCTTCTCCAGCACAGGGTCCGGCAACTCGAGACCGTAAATTTCCCATCGCCCCTGCGCCGGATAGCCCCAGTAATCGAAGGATTCGTCCGCGGTTTCGAGCCAACGAAATAGATTCCGGTACATGTCCTCTTCCATGCCGTTGTCGGTGCCGAACATGACGCGGTCCTGATACTTAAGAAACAGCTCGCGGGTGCGCCGCGGCTGCCGGCCCAACTCCGCTTCCCGCGCTCCAAACTCCACCATCACGTTGGGATGCTGCTCGAGCATGCGGGAGACCCAATCCAGATTTTCCGGCCAACCCATGTGGAGCGAAACAAAAGTAGTCTCGGGATGCCGCGCAAAAACCCGGTTGCGCGCCTCCAGCAACTGCTCCAGCGAAGGGAACTGCGGACCGTAAAAGCTCCAGTCGGGATGTTCAGTCAACTCTTCGTAGCGCTCGTTCTTCGCGTCCGTGGGGTGGAAGAAAGCCTCCGGATCGCCGGTGTGGATGAAAACCGGAATCCCCAAGCGGCCGCACTCGTGCCAGACCGGATCCAGTCTGGGGTCGTCAATTGCGACCAGCTTTCCCGACTTGTCCCGCACGCCCAGGCCCAGGTCCTTCAAAAATTTAAGTCCGCGAGCCCCCCGGACGACGGAATCGTCCACTAACTGCACCATCTCCTCGCCGAAATTCGGATCGTCGACCTTGCTGTAGTCCAACTGGGTGAAAACCATGAACCGCCCCGGGTAGGGCTTCACCATCTCGTCGATGACGTGCTGCAACTTGTCACCCCACATACCGGTAAGAATCACTACAGTTTTCACGTTGGTGCGATCCATGACCTGGACGACCCGCTCCGGCGGCATATGCTCCTCGATGCGGGCGGCGTCGTTGATGTGGTTGTGCACGTCGATGACGTAAAACCTGGCTTTGGGGACCGCGTGCGCGGGGACGTGAAGCATGGAGACGGGATGAAAATCGCGCAGCAGCAGCGTCTTCTTTTGCTCGGCGTCGGCCGCCGCCTTATATCCAATCTGGCTGCCATCCGCCGCAGGTTTTTTCGTCTGCGCCGATGCCGATAGAACAGCCAGAAGCACCGTCGTCGTCAGTTTCCACTGCGAGCCCATGCCAACCTCCAGTCCTGTTTGGTCCAGCCTGTTTTTGTTCCGGCCCGCGCGAACTTCCAAGCGAAAGTAAAAGTAAGTAATCGTAACTATACAACAGCTGCGGCCAGCAATCCCGGATTTTTCTGAGAAAGCACTGCTCCCGATTTCCCGCGGCCACGGGGCGACTTGGTCCTGTGCAAAAAGCGCGCCAACCGTTACTCTGTCCTTGGCATCTTGATAGTGGCGGGTTTACTCGTCTGGAGAGATAAAAATGAAATCGCGCAAGGAAAAAGTCCTTCTTAATCTACTACTCGGCACTGGAATCTACCTGCTCGATTCCATGCGCAATCGGATGGCGGGAACGGTGGAAGATCTGCGCGCGCGCGCGCAGGACACT
Organism: Terriglobales bacterium; assembly: GCA_036265205.1. GTDB lineage: Bacteria > Acidobacteriota > Terriglobia > Terriglobales > Acidobacteriaceae > JAIQFF01. The sequence continues at coordinate 123,504 of DATAPL010000001.1, read as the reverse complement.
TATGAAACCGCCTCGGATCGCGTGAGCCGCGCCACCGACGTAATCCGCGGTGAAGACAGCAATGTACTGGGCACGGTCGCGGCAGGGCTGTTGGGTCTGGGAATCGGCGTAGGCGTCGGTCTGCTTCTGGCTCCCGCCAGCGGAGAAGAGACTCGCAACAACATCGCTGAGAAAGCTCGCGACATTCGCGACCGGGTATCGTCTCGCGTAGGCGCGACCGGCACTTACGGAATGTAAAAGGTTGATGGTGTGGCGCGGGCGCCCCCGCCCGCGCACGCGTAAAGCAGCACCAGCCGGCCGGTCGGGCCAAAGAGTCGAAGCGGAGTTCAACAAAATTGAGACGGCGCTGCCGGTCAGCCCCGGCGCTTGTAGTGAATCGGCCAGACCACGGTCCAGGTCTTTCCGCCATCCTTTGATCCTTCCCAACTCCAGTCGAACTCGTTTGCGGTGATGTTCTTGAACACCATTCTCTGCAGAGCCTTGCTTCCGTCAGGGCGAACAGCCTCGCGCCACAGGATCATCTGGCCATCCTTGAACTCGCCGACAAAATCCAGGTAGCCGCCTTCGTTATCTACCCAGGTCTGTTTCCACTTGCGGTCGCGTGCATCGAAGACGGAGGCGCTTTGGCCGCGCAGGTGCATGGCCTCGCCACCGGAGAAATTTTCCTGGACAATGCAGCCATCCAGAATTCGCCGGATGCTGTTCGTCCCATGATCGGTTTCGTCCGGTTTGGCTCCCGGCCAGGTCAGATCCCATTCTCCGACCCAGAAATCGAGTTGCTTCTGTTCGGGTTCTGAACATGGCTTGGGCTGTGCGGTTATGTTGTTCTGTTGAGCGCCGGCACTGCAAGCCAACACACCAACCACAATGAAGGCCGCAACTTTCCGCGCCAGCATATTAGTTTTCGCCAGCAACATTTGTTCCTCCACCTGGACGTCCTTGCCATCAGACGGGAAAGAGCGACGAACGATAGCGATATGGCGACAATTACAAACAAGCGACGCCGCTGCCGGCGTAATTGGGGCGAGCGCCGCTCCTGTGATACACCTTTACCCTTGAACCCTGCATCCATGAGCCTGCCGCACCTGCATCTATCGCAGGCCATCTTCCTTCTTGTCGTCGGTATCCTGGGCGGCGCCTTGAATGCGGTCGCCGGCGGCGGTAGCTTCCTGGCCTTTCCGGCTTTGTTATTCGTAGGCGTGCCGCCCATCCCCGCCAACGCCACCAACGCTCTCGCCCTGTGGACGGGAGTCACCGCCAGCGGAGGCGCATACCGTAACCGGCTCGACGTGCCCCGGCGAGTTTTGCTGCCGCTTCTAGCCGCCAGCTTCGCCGGCGGAATCGTCGGTGCGTTCCTGCTGCTCAGGACTCCGGCACATACTTTCATGCGAGTGCTGCCCTGGCTCATGCTGGGAGCCACCCTGCTGTTCGTCTTTGGCAAGCGTTTGGCAGGACGGCGTGGATCAAGCGTCGGTCACCAGGCCGCCACCGCAGCCATCGTAGGAGCCTCGACTTTCGAACTTCTGGTTGCGGTTTACGGGGGTTATTTTGGTGGCGGCGTGGGTATCGTCAACCTGGCCATGCTGGCAGCGGTGGGAATGACTGACATCCACGCCATGAACGCTTTGAAAAGTATCCTGGGAATCGCCATCAACGGCGTTGCCGCATTCGTATTCGTGGTCAAAGGAGCCATTTATTGGCCCCAGGCCATCGTTATGATCCTCGGCGCACTGGCGGGCGGATATTTTGGCGCGCACTATGCCCAGAAGCTACCGCAAATCTGGGTGCGAAATTTCGTAATCTCGGTTGGAACGGCAATGACGGTTTACTTCTTCGTCAAAGCCTACTGATTGTTGCCAGCCGCGGCCTTGAAACACGTGTCACCCTGAGCGCAGCGAAGGACCCATCCATTTTGCTCTTGTCTGGCTAAATGACGCTTAGGGGAACTCCACGTCCAAGGCATAGATTTCCTGGGTACTGATATCGCGCACGAAGATTGGACTGCCATCTGCCGCAAGTCCGCTCCAGGTTCCGATGCTGCCGAAGTAGCGGCGCAGGTTTTTAAAGCTGACGGACTGTTCGGCGCTGCTGGCGCCTACCTTAAGCCGCCGATAGGACTGGTCGTTTGAGTAGCTGTCGAAGTAAAGATATTTACTGTCCCGCGACCACTCAGGAAAGCCGAGATTGGTGGCTTGGGTGAACCAGTCGGTCCACTTTTGTGTCTTGAAATCGAAAATCACTATCTTTAGCGAATCGGCTCCGATCGCCGCCAGAAAACGTCCATCGGGTGACCAACGCGGACTGTAAATATTATCCGAACCAGGCACGACGGAAACCTGGCGGGTCTGCAAGTCGAGGAGGTCAATCTCTTTGGCTGCCGCGTAAGCCAGCCGTCCAAATGCGATTCGCTTTCCATCGGGAGACCAGCTGGGATCCATCTGGCTGCGGCTTTCCGAAAGTAGCTCCTGTGGCGCGCCACCAGCCGCCGAGACCAGAAAAATTTTCCAGGGCTTTCCCGGCTGCCCGGCGGAAAAAACAATTTGCTTTCCATCCGGAGACCAGCGGGGAAGGGTCGCTAAAAGAGGCGCGCTCGTGAGCTGCAAACGCTCACTGCCGTCCACCCGGCTGCGCCATAGGTCGCCCTCGGGGATCGTTACGTAGGAGATCCATTTACCGTCCGGCGAAAAGTTAACGTGATCAATGGAGAGTCCCGAAAGAAAGGACTGGAATTGCTGAGTGCGTGAGTCATAGCGCACCAATTCGCCCCGCGCTTGTGTGCCGACGACGAAAATCTTGCGACCATCCTGGCTGGGTAGCGCGTGATCGTAGTTCAGGGGGCCGGTGGTGAGCTGAACTGGAATCGTCGAACTTTTTCGGAAAAAGCCGTGACGATCGGGCAAAGCCCAGATATTCATCGCCGTGCCCTCGCCGTGGGTGAAAACGTAATAAGCACCACCAGACGCCCATTGGCCGTTGAAGTTCAAAGGCTGCTCATGCCAGCCGGCAAGCAGGGGGTGAAGATCAGTGCCATCCGCTTTTACTTCCCAGAGGGATCCGGAGTTGAGCTGGGGATCGTATGCCGTGAAGCGGATGCGCGTGCCGTCTGGTGAGAATCTTGGGGCATAAACAAAACCCTGGGTCGTAAGCAGCTTGCGAGATTCGCTGCCGTCTGCTTTGGCTGCGAAGAGAGCGTTCCCATTGGCATAAAGCAATTGTTTTCCATCCGCCGAAAAGATCCCGTCGTGGCCGGTTATGTCAGCCACACGGCGCGGGGACCCGGCGGGCAGCGGAATACCCCAAAAGGGACCCTCTGACTCTGTGCCGATGAAGGTTGTAGCCAGAAGCTGTGAATGGTCAGGGGAGATGGCCATGGGATTAACATTGGAGAAGGGAGTAGAGACAATTGCTACCTCGCCCCCTGCGGTCGAGACCTGAGAAATCACCCAGCGGTCATTGGCCAGTTCGCCGAAGTAAATACGGACGCCATCGGTGAGCATCGCCGCATTTTTATTCAGTCCGTCATGGGTGAGCTGGGTGACGCTCAGAAGCCTTGGCGGGGACGGGGGCGACCGCAGCGCCCATACCGCGGCGGCGATTACCACCAGACTCGCCAAAGCAATCAGTGCCCAGGGCCACCACCGCTTTCTTTCCGGTTCCAGCATCGACATCCTGGCTGCGCTCACCCTGCCGGATGTGGTGCCTCGTTTCAGGCGTGTCAGGTCCGCCCTCAGGTCGGCCGCGCTCTGGTAGCGGATGTCCCGGTCCTTGTCGAGGGCCTTGTTGATTATGCGTTCCACTTCGGCAGGCAATTCGGGATTGCTGCGCAGTGCCGAGACCGGCTCCTTGTTGAGAATCGAATTAAACAGCGCCGCCGAGGTGTCGCCTTTGAAGGGAAGCGTGCCGGTGGCCATCTCGTAGAGCACTGCGCCGAAAGAGAAAAGATCGGTGCGAGCGTCGAGGTCTTTCCCCAAAGCCTGTTCGGGCGACATGTAGGCGACGGTGCCGAGGGCGCTGCCCGGGCTGGTGAGATGTTCCTCCGTCATGGTTGGGTTTTCGCTGGACTTCGAGCCGGCCGGCGCATTGATCTTGGCCAAACCGAAGTCGAGAATCTTGGCGTGGCCACGCTCGGTAACAAAGAGATTTGCCGGCTTGATGTCGCGATGAACAATCCCTTTGGCATGGGCCGCGTCCAGAGCATCGGCAATCTCAATGCCCAGATCAATCAAGCGGTCAGTCTCGAGCGGCCGCCCCAGTATCACTTCCCGCAAAGTCTTGCCTTCCAGGTGTTCCATTACGATGAAGCGCAGGCCGCCATGTTCGCCAATTTCGTAAATGGTGCAGATATTGGGATGGTTTAAAGCGGACGCGGCTCGGGCTTCGCGGCGAAAGCGCTCCAGCGACTGGGGGTCGTGGGCGATCGCGTCGGGCAGGAACTTAAGCGCAACCATGCGCCCCAGGCTTGTGTCCTCGGCGCGGTAGACAACACCCATCCCGCCGCCGCCCAGCTTGTCGAGAATTCGATAGTGGGAGACTGTTTGCCCAAGAATCGACGGCGCATCGGGCATGGGAGCAACATGTTAGCAGAGGTACGAAGCGCGGCTGGGGAATACTGCAGAACCGGACAGGACGACGCCCGTCCGGTTCGATGCCCTTATTGCAGAGGTTCGGACATGTGTTCGTGCACGATCATCCATTTACCGCCCTGTTTTTCGAAGATCAACGTCCAGCGCAAGGTCGCCATTTCGTGCTTGCCGGCGACGGTTACGGCATCTTCTTTTACTGTGCTCGTCGTCCAGGTAAGGTTGCCGTCGGTGTGGATCTGGGCGTCATCGTTCAACGTCAGTTTCACAGTCTTGTAGCCCTTCAGCAATTCGGTCACGCCCTTCTGGTACTCAGCCCAATTGCTGTACTTGAGGGGAGCGATGTCGAAGAAGTTGTACTCGCCCTGGTCGTAGTATTGGGTCATATTCTCCACATTTCCCGCGCTCCAACCGTCAAGAATCTTTTGCAGATAGGCTCTGTCCGGGGCGCCGGGAGCGGGAGCTTTTTTCTTCGCGGCGGCAAAGCTGGAAAGGCTGAGCGCAAACACGCAAACCAAAACCGTCAAAAGGCGCTTGTACATTGGTTCTCCTCCAATTCGGCGGGGATTGTCGCACAAACAGCCTCAAACTACAAAGTAGACTTTGACTTCCACCCTCCGCCTGCCTAAGATGGCATGCCTGACGCACCTCGCCAAATGATCGGCCAGACCATTTCGCATTACCGCATCGTGGATAAGCTGGGCGGCGGCGGGATGGGCGTGGTTTACAAGGCCGAAGACAGCCGCCTTCACCGTTTTGTCGCACTCAAATTCCTTCCCGATGAAGTAGCCCGCGACCCTCAGGCTCTGGCCCGCTTTCAGCGCGAAGCGCAAGCCGCCTCAGCGCTGAACCATCCCAATATCTGCACCATCTACGATATCGGCGAGGAGGACGGGAAAGCCTACCTGGTGATGGAGTTTCTGGACGGGGCCACCCTTAAGCACATGATCGGCAATCGCCCCCTGGAGCTCGACACCCTGCTTTCTCTGGGCATCGAGATCGCAGACGCGCTTGACGCCGCCCATTCCAAAGGCATCGTCCATCGCGACATCAAGCCGGCAAATATTTTCGTGACCGACCGCGGCCATGCCAAGGTGCTCGATTTCGGCCTTGCCAAGCTCACTCCGGCTGCCGCCCGGGCCTCCGACGCCGACGGTATGACCGCGCAAGCCACCGCTATCGGAGAAGAGCATTTGACCAGTCCCGGCTCGACCATCGGCACTGTCGCCTACATGTCTCCCGAGCAGGCCAAGGGCAGAGACCTGGATGCGCGTACCGACCTGTTTTCCTTTGGAGCCGTCCTCTACGAGATGGCCAGCGGGACGCTGCCTTTTCGGGGCGATACCTCGGCCCTCGTCTTTCGCGCCATCCTCGATCGCGCCCCCATTCCGCTGGTCCGTTTGAATCCCGAGTTGCCGTCGAAGCTGGAAGACATTATCGGCAAAGCGCTGGAGAAAGATCGCAACCTCCGTTATCAGCACGCCGCCGACATCCGCGCCGACCTGCAGCGGCTCAAGCGTGACACGGAAACGGGGCGAGCCGTAGCCGCCAGTTCCGGATCGGTGCCCGCGGTTGAGTCCACATCCATTTCGCAGCCGGTTCCACAGGCGCGGTCTGCTTCCTCGGGTGCGGTTCCGGCTGTCGCTTCCTCGTCAGCCTCGGTAAAGGTGGCCGAGCCCGCTCCTCCGACGGCGAAGAAGCTGAATTGGAAGATCCTGATCCCGGCGGCCGTTGTCCTGATCGCTGCGGTTCTGGGCGGCAGTTTTTATCTCCGCTCCCGGGGTGCGGCGACCCTCACCGAGAAAGACACGGCTCTGGTCGCCGATTTCGTCAATACCACCGGAGACCCGGTCTTCGATGACACGCTGAGAAAGGCGCTCACCGTCGGACTGCTCCAGTCGCCTTATCTGAATGTTTTCTCCGACGAAAAATCCCGCCAGACTCTAAAGCTCATGGGCAAACCCCCCGATCAACGGATCACGGCCGAGATCGGACGCGAAATCTGCCAGCGTAACGGAATCAAAGCCCTGCTCGTCGGATCGGTGGCAAATCTGGGCACTGAGTACGTGATCACGCTGGACGCCATCAACAGCGCTAGTGGCGACTCGCTGGCTGAGGTGCAGGGCCGGGCCTCCAGCAAGGAGCAGGTGCTGAACACCCTGGACAAGACCACGACTCAGCTGCGGGAAAAGCTGGGCGAGTCGCTGGCTTCCATCCAGAAGTTTGACAAGCCGCTGGTGGAAGCGACTACGTCTTCGCTCGAAGCGTTGAAATCCTTTACTTTGGGGGATGTAAAACACGCCGCTGCCGATGAAGTTGGGGCGGCTCCTTTTTATAAGCGCGCCATTGAGCTGGACCCGAATTTTGCTATGGCCTACGCCCGCCTGGGCACGATCTACAGCAATCTGGGCGAAGTAGACCTCTCTGAAGAGAACCGGAAGAAAGCCTTTGACCTGAAGGACCGCGCCAGCGAGCGCGAGCGGCTCTACATCACCGCGCATTACTACATGGACAGCGGGCAACTGGAAAAAGGCATCGCCGCCTACGAACTCTTCAAGCAAACCTATCCACGTGAGACCACTCCGTACAGCAATCTCGCCGTGGAGTACGTGCTGGTTCTCGGCCAGTTCGAAAAAGGACTCTCCAATGCGCAGGAGACCCTCCGCTTGGATCCCGACGATGTTCGCGGATACTTCCTGTCTGCTGCTGCTTACATGGGCCTCAACCGTCTGGACGAAGCCAAGGCGGTTCTGAAAGCGGGACTGCAGCGTAATCCCGCCTTCCTCAATCTGCATGATTGGCGGGCACAGGTTGCCCTCGCGGAAGGCGACCTCGCGACCATGGATAAAGAGGAAGCCTTGCTGCATGACGATCCATATTCCGAAATGCAGGTCAAATCGCGTCACGGAGACGTGGCGGCCTCGCACGGGCAACTCAAAAAGGCCCTGGAGTCTTATGAGCAAGCGCGGCAGACGGCCCAGCAACTGCAGATCAAGGAATCCGAAGCTGCAGCATTGAACTCGGAGGGCTGGGCCCAGGCCGTGTTTCAGAATCGGAAAGAAGCAGTGGAGTCGGCTAACGCGGCGTTAGGGCTCTCGCAGAGTTACATCATGAAACTAAACGCCGCGATAAATCTGGCGATGGCAGGCGACAGCAAGAAGGCGCTCGAGGTTATCGCAGATATCAGCCGGAAACGCCCTGAAGATACTGTGGTACAAGCCGTGTTGGGTCCGACCGGGGAAGCGGCCGCCGCGCTAAGCGGTGGCAATGGCGCGAAAGCAGTCGACATACTCAAAGCCGCCGCGCCCTACGACAACAACGGAACCGGCGTGCTCTATATCCGCGCTCTTGGCTATCTGAAGGCCGGTCAAGCGAACCAGGCGGTTCAGGAATTTCAGCGAGTCTTGTCCTTGCGTAATTTCGCGCCCGCCGATCCTCTCATGTCACTTGCCCATCTCGGGCTGGCCCGCGCCTTTGCCCTGTCCGGCGACGCCGCAAAGAGCCGTGGCGCCTACCAGGATTTCTTCGCGCTATGGAAAGACGCCGATCCCGACATTCCTATCTTGAAGGACGCCAAGGCAGAATACGCCAAGCTGCAATAGAGGGTCTTCGGCGGTGGTAGCTTCCAGAATTCATGAACCACCAGCGACACGAAGTTACACGAAGGCTCAGTTCTCAGGATTCTCTTCGTGTACCTTCGTGTCCTTGGTGGTTAAATCAGTCTTCTATCGTTTGACGCTTTTCCACAGCCCACGCTAGAATGGATGGGTTTGCCTGTACTCGCGGCTCCGTTCTGGAGCCGTCCCGCGTTGGTTGCTCATTGCGTCGAGGCGGAAAGCAGCAAGCACAGCATGCAGGTTCCCGGAATCGCGCCAGGCCGCGACCGGCATAGGATTGGACGGAGGCATAAGTATGTACGCGGTCATCCGCGCCGGTGGAAAGCAGTACCGGGTGGCGCCCGGCGACGTGATTCGATTGGAAAATCAAGGCGACGGCAAAGATGGCAAAATTGAGTTTAATGACATCCTGGCTGCCTCCGGCGAGCCCGGGCAGATCGGCGTCCCCAAGTCGGCGGCGCTGGTGACCGGCGAAGTCCTAGAACAGGGCCGCAGCGCCAAGATTCTGGTCTTCCATTACAAGCGCAAGAAGCAATACAAGAAGCTCCGCGGGCACCGCCAGGGATACACAGCGGTACGCATCACCGAGATCGCCGTAGACGGCCAGAAGTTCACCGCCCCCGAGCTCCCCAAAAAAGAAGTGAAAGAAAAGAAAGCCAAGCCGGCCGAGAGCGCAGACGCTCCCAAAGCCGAGGCCAGGGCAAAGTCACCGGCCAAGAAGGCGGCAGCCAAGAAGCCAGCGGCCAAGAAAGCGCCGAAAAAGAAAAAGTAGCAGGGGTGCCCGGTAGGCGTCTTGCCGGCGGCCTGAAACTGAACTAGAAACCAGAAACTGGAAACTCAAACATGGCACACAAAAAAGGTTTAGGCAGTTCACGAAACGGGCGCGACTCCAACGCCCAGCGCCTGGGTTTCAAAGCTTTCGGCGGACAAGTAGTCCCCGGCGGCACCATCATCGTTCGCCAGCGCGGCACGCGGGTAAAGCCCGGCCTCAACGTCGGCCGCGGCAAAGACGATACCCTTTTCGCCAAAATCAGCGGTCGCATCAAGTTCCTGGACAAAGGCTCGATGGGCAAGTTCGTCATGGTCGAACCGCTGGAAGCGAAGTAGCGGAACCGCCCAGCGGATCGAGGTCCAAGCAAAGCCTCGCCTTCGGGCCGGGGCTTTTTTTATCGCCGTCAGTCGTTGGTCTTTGGTCGTTGGCCAAAACCAACGACGCAAACGACTAGCGACCAACGACTAACGACCGATGTTTATCGACGAAGCCAAAATCCGCGTCAAAGCCGGCGACGGCGGCAACGGCTGCATGGCCTTCCGCCGCGAGAAGTTCGTGCCTCGTGGCGGTCCCTCGGGTGGCGACGGCGGCAAGGGCGGCGACGTGATCATGGAATCCACCGAGCGCCACAATACGCTGGTGCATTTCCGCTTCAATCCGGAATACAAAGCCCAGCGCGGACGCCACGGCGAAGGTTCCAACCGGACTGGCCGTGAAGGCGTGGATGTCCTGCTGAAAGTTCCGGTGGGGACCATCCTGTACGACGACGAGACGGGAGAGAAAATACATGACTTTTCTCGTCCCGACGATCGCATCGTTGTCGCCTGCGGTGGGCGCGGTGGTCGGGGCAACGCCAGGTTCGCGACCTCCACTCACCAGGCGCCGCGAGAACACGAGCCTGGCCGTCCCGGGGAAGAGCGCGTGTTTCGCCTGGAACTCAAGCTGCTCGCAGACGTCGGACTGGTGGGTTATCCGAACGTTGGCAAGTCGACGTTGATCTCGCGCATCTCAGCTGCCCGCCCCAAGATTGCGGACTATCCCTTCACAACTCTGCAACCCAACCTGGGAGTCGCGGTCGCAGGACAGCCGCCGGACGAGAAAAGTTTCGTCGTCGCCGATATTCCAGGTCTGATTGAAGGCGCCCACGCCGGAGCCGGGCTTGGCACTCAGTTCCTGCGCCACATCGAGCGCACCCGCCTGCTGGTCCATCTGGTCGATGTCTCCGACGCCAGCGGCCGTCCCGATCCAGTCAAAGATGTTGAGGTCATCAACCAGGAACTGGCCAGCTTTGGAGCTCACCTGGACGAGAAGCCGGTAATCATGGTGGCCTCCAAGATCGATATCGCCAACAAGGAGAAACTGGCCAAGCTCAAACGCTATTGCAAAAAGCACGGGCTGGACCTGTTCCCCATCTCCGCAGTCACAGGAAAGGGAGTTGACGACCTGAAATACGCTATTGCAGAGAAAGTGGAAGAAATTCGGATGAGCCTGACAACCGGGAACTAGTAACGGGAAACTGGCTTTGCATACAACTCTTCCACCGCCTGATGCACCCGCTCCGAAAGCCCTTCCATATTCCGAAGGGTGTATCCCGCGGTCGAAATCGGCTGCCCCACGCGCATCTCCAGCGGACGGCATTTAATGTGGTAAGTGTCCATGGGCAGCAGTTCGTAGGTTCCCACCAGCGCCACCGGAACGATATCAACCTGCGCCTTGATGGCCAGGAAGAACGCTCCCGGCAAGAATGGCTGGAGCTGGCCGTCGGGAGTGCGCCCGCCCTCGGGGAAAATTACCAGCGGCATGCCGCTTTTAAGACTCTTCAACGCCGACCGGATGCTGCCGATTGAAGCCGCCGGATTCTGCTGATCTACGCAGATTTGCCCCGAGCGGCGCAGGTGCCACCCCACAATAGGATAAGACAGCAGCTCTTTCTTGAAGGCGATGCGAAACTGGAAGGGCAGATAAACGTACAGCACCGGAATATCCAGCGCCGACGCGTGATTCACCGCGTAGACATGCGGCTTGGTGGTGTCGATCTTGTCCAGCCCCATCACGGTGGTGGGGGAACAGATGATTTTCATGATCAGTTGCGACCAGAAGCGGGCAAAGCCGTGGAGAATTCTGCCCTTCTCTCCCAGCAGAGAAACAGGAATGGAAATGATTCCGAGGATGACCGTAATCAGCCAGATCAGGGGATCAAAGATGAAGTAAGAACGCAGGCGGCTGAGCCAGCCGTACTTTTTGCCAGCCGCTGTTGTCGCGGAATAAGCCGGAGGCGCTCCGCCAGCTTTCCCCGCCCGCTCAATCGTGTTATCGACCTCAGTGGTGGTTGTCTTCACAGACGGCACTGCTATTGGATGCGAATGCCGAGCAGTCGCATCGCCTCTCCTACAATGTATATCGAACCAGTAATAACCACGACAGCATCGGGTCGCGCCCCAATTCGCGCCTGGGCGATGGCCGCCGCCACATCCGATGCTTCCTCGACCGGGGTCGAAGTCCGCGTTGCGGCATCGCGAATCTCGGCCGCGGTAGCCGCGCGCGGATTGTCGGCAGGGGTCGCAATCACACGCTCCGCCAGAGGAAAAAGGATTTCGGCCATCTCGCCAATGGCTTTATCCCGCATTGCCCCGAAGATGAATGTGAGCGGCCGGTCCGGGTAAGCAGCCGACAGAGTTGAGCGCAAGGCCCAAGCTCCCGCCGGATTGTGCGCCACGTCGAACACGTATTCGGGTTCGCCGCCGGCGGCTGGGAGCACCTCGAAGCGTCCCGGCCAACGAGTCTGCCTGATACCCTGTTCAATGGCGGATGCTGTAACTGGAAAGCCTTGCTGCGCAAGCTCTTCCGCCGCAGCGATCGCCAGCGCCAGGTTGCGCAGTTGATGCCGTCCGATGAGCGGGGACTCGACCAGAATCTGGGATCCCATCACCTGCAGCGGGTAGCGCGAAACCATCCCCTGCCGGCCGGCCGCTGCGTACGGTGTACTCGCGGGACTGACCGGCGGCACATACGGCACCGCGCTCACCGCCCGCGCCCCTAAATGCATAATCCTGTTTCCGATCACGTCATTGGCCTGCGGCTGCTGCGGCAGCGTGACCACGACTCCGCCCGGCCGGATGATTCCCGCTTTTTCGCCCGCGATCTCGGCCACGGTGTTGCCGAGAAACTTCTGATGGTCCAGCGAGATGTCGGTAATAATGCTCACCCGCGGTTCGATGACGTTGGTGGCATCGAGCCGCCCGCCCATACCGACTTCCAGCACCGCGATGTCAATTTTGCGGCGCGCAAAGAACTCGAACGCCATGGCGGTCAGCATCTCAAAAAAGCTGGGGTGCCAGGGTAGCTCGCCTTCGCCCACCAGCCGTTCAGCAGTGCGGTCCACGACATCGTGGAGCAAGGCAAAATCCTCGTCTGCGATGGTCTCGCCGCCAATCCGGATGCGTTCATTGATGCGCGTGAGGTGGGGAGAGGTATAAAGGCCGGTCCGCAAGCCCGAAGCCCGTAGGATCGCCGCCAGCGTGGCAGCGGTAGAACCCTTGCCATTAGTCCCCGCGATCAGCACTCCCGGGAACCGCCTCTCCGGGTTATGCAGGGCTCCCAGCAGGACTCGCATGTGCGCCAGGTCGAACTTCTGCGATGGCGTCTGAGCCAGCTCGTGGCCCAGCGCATACATGCGCGCGATTGCGGTTTCGTAGGAGGACATGAGTCTCGGTCAATAGCCGTCGATCGTCAGCTAAAATCTAGGTTACCAGCTTCAACTCTGCGCTTTCGAGTCGATGGCGTTAAATCGCATGACTACGGGGTCGAACAGGGGAAGAACGAAGCTCGCCGGGGCACAGGGATGCTGGCTGACACCCAAGGACTGGCGGCCGACGGCTGGTTTTTAAGCTGACGGCTGATGGCTGATGGCTGAAGCCGACGCCTGTCCGTCTGCCATAAAGTCCAAAGCCCGCGCAATGTAGGACTTCAATTGCTTGCGGTGCACCACAGCATCCAGCATGCCGTGCTCAAGCAGAAATTCGCTTCGCTGAAAGCCGGCCGGAAGCTTTTGCCTTATCGTTTGCTCGATCACGCGTGGACCCGCGAATCCGATCAGAGCGCCGGGTTCGGCAATATTCAGATCGCCCAGCATGGCGAACGAAGCCGTCACTCCGCCGGTGGTCGGATCTGTGAGCACCGAGATAAACGGGACTTTAGCTTCATCCAGCCGAGCCAGCGCGGCCGAGATTTTGGCCAGTTGCATCAGGCTGATGACCCCTTCCATCATCCGCGCCCCGCCCGATGCCGAGACGATCACGATGGGCTCCCTGCTCTCGGTGGCCTGCTCGATGGCGCGGGTGATGCCTTCCCCCACCACCGCTCCCATGCTGCCGCCGATGAAGGCGTACTCCATCGCGCTCACAATCACGGTGCGGCCATTCAGCTGGCCGCGGGCATTAATCAGCGCGTCTTTGAGACCGGTGTCGGCCTGCGCCTGCTTCAGACGCGCCGAATAGGATTTTAAATCCACGAATTTCAAAGGATCGGTGGAAACCAGATTGGCGTCAGAAACCTCATAATCATTGTCGTCCAGCAGCTGTGCCAGGCGGGTGCGCGCATCGATGCGGAAATGACGGTCGCACTTGGGACAAACGTTGAGGTTCTCTTCCAGGTCCTTCTTCCAGATGATCTGCCGGCAGGTGTCACACTTCACCCACAGCCCTTCGGTGCGCACCTTGCGCTCCCCCGAGGTGTCCAGCTCGCCGGCTTGTCGCTTGAACCAGGCCATAAGTCAGTTGTTGGTTGCCAGTCGTTGGTCTTGGTCGTTGGCTACATCCCTGACTCCGAGGCCAAAGGCTCTTGGCCAACGACCAACGACCGATTTCAGTATTCGATGCCTCGTTGCGCCATCACGCCTTTTTCGTAGGCATGCTTGACCTGGCGCATCTCGGTGACCGTGTCCGCGATTTCTACGATTGTCGGATGCGCGTTCCGCCCGGTCAAGATAATGTGCACCATCTCAGGTTTGCTCTTCAGAGTCTCTACGACCTTGGCCGGGTCGAGCATCCCGTAACTGATCGCGTAGTTAATCTCATCCAGGATGACCAGGTCCCAGTCTCCTGACTGTATGGCCTGCGCCGCCTCGGTCCAGGCCTGTTCCACCATGCGCACATCTTCCGGGTCGGGCTTCTCGGCGCCAACTTTCACGAAGCCCCTACCCATTTGCTTCATGACAAACTTATCGCCAAATGCCTTCACTGCATCCAGTTCGCCGTAATGCCAGGATCCCTTCAGAAACTGCAGCATCAGGACGCGCATCCCCTGGCCCACTGCCCGCAAGGCCGTGCCCATGGCGGCGGTGGTCTTGCCCTTGCCCGGGCCGGTGTTGACGATAATCAGACCGCGGCGGATGTCCGGCATACCGGTCGAATCATTAGATTGTACAAGTGATTGTACCTGTTCCCAGAGATGTGGGGGCGAGCGTCCACACAGGTGCTGGGCTATTCCATTGACATTAAAAGAGATGAGGGTGGAGGCGAGAGCAGGACGCTCGCGCCCGCATCTCGCGCCCACATTAATGAACGAGGTGTTTACTTGCAGATGGGATTTGTCGGGAAGCGCGGCCTATGGCATCTCGACGACTGACCGCAGGTCTACCTTCGAATCGCCCTGATGCTGGTTCTCATCGCCAATCAGACGTATGGTGACCCGGAGCGCGTCGATCTCTTTCCTTACCTTGACCATTTCCTGCTCTTTATTCTTCAGTACTTCGAACGGATTCTTCATTTCTATAAGTCCTTTGGGGAAGGGCTGAGTATCCGGCAACGTTCTGCCGTATCCCCACTCTAAACCGGAGCAGAGACGGGACGGAACATCACGAAGGTACACGCCTGTATTCCTAATATTTTCAGTGCCCTAAGTGGTAGGGATGACCTTTCAGGATGGTGAACGCCCGGTAGAGTTGCTCAAGCAAAACCACCCGCGCCAGCTCGTGCGCCAGGGTCATTTTGCCGAGGGACAATACCAGCGTCGCGGCCTTTCGCGCCTCGTCTGTGAAGCCATCCGCTGGACCCACAGCGAAAAGCAGCGGCAAAGGATTTCGTTCCTGATAATCGCCCAGAAATCTTGCCAGCTCCTCGGACGATAACTGCTTTCCCCTTCCATCCAGCAATGCCAGGGCGTGTCTGCCGGGGCGCGCATCGCGAGCGCACAACTTCAGGACAGCGGCCTCGTCTTTAAGGGAGATGCCCGCGATGTCGGTGTAGCGGGAGAGGCGTTTCAAATACTCGTCGGTCAGCGACTGGATAGCCGGTTCTCGGGTCTTGCCGATCCAGGCAACTTTGAGCTTCACAGCCGGAATTTAACCATAAAAAATCCAACCATGAAGAGAGATGCTCCCGAACAATCCTCGCCCGGCTGCGTGGCTAGGCCCGTTTCTTTCTCAAACCGCGTACCGCAGTTCGCTTTTGACTCCGGCCGGTGGCCACCAGTTGCGACGGCTCCATGCGCCGCGCCGTCTTCCACAAGCGCTCCAGGTCATAGAATTTACGGGCCTTCTCGGAGAAAACGTGGACCACAAAATCCACATAATCGAGCAACACCCACTCCGCCTGCTTGTATCCCTCGATTTGATTCGGGCGTACTCCAGCCTGCTCCAGGCGATTCTCCACCTCGTCCGAAATAGCTTGCACCTGCCGCGGATTGGTCCCGCTGCAAACCACGAAGTAGTCGGTGAATGCGCCTGACCCTTGTTCCAGTTCGAGTACGGTGATTTCTTCCGCCTTCTTTTCCAGACAGGCGCGGATGGCTTCGGAGACTTGCAGCTTGGATTGGCTTTTGGTCATTATCGGTGGTTGATCACTGGTTGTCAGTCGTTAGTCCCTGGTCCTCGGTCGTTGGCTTAATTGTAGTCCATTAAAAAGATCACTATCTGCCGGTGACGTTGGAAAACAGAAGCGGGCGAAAGCGCAGAGACTCCAGACAACGACCAAACACGAACGACCAAACACCAGCAACTAGCGACCAGCATACAAACCTTCTTTCCTGATGTATTCCTCCACCTCGGCGCTCACAAATTTGCGCAAAGGCTTTTTGGCCGCTACCGCATCCCGAATCGCGGTTGCCGAGATGGGCTGATGAACGCTGTCCAGCAAATGCACCGTAGCCCCGGCTAAAACCAGGTCTCCCTTCGCCGGTTGTCTGGCAAAGGGCTGGCTTACGGCACGAGCCGGGCGAAGCTTTTCCGGCAGCGCATTGGCCACGTCTGCCAGCGAGAACCCGGGACGGCTGGCCACAATGAACTCGCACTCCCGCAACAGCGCTTCCGGCTCGCGCCACTGGGCGATCTCATCAAACGCGTCAATCCCGATCAGGAAAAACAGGCGGTCAATCTTCTTCAG
Organism: Terriglobales bacterium; assembly: GCA_036265205.1. GTDB lineage: Bacteria > Acidobacteriota > Terriglobia > Terriglobales > Acidobacteriaceae > JAIQFF01. The sequence goes on along the minus strand of DATAPL010000001.1, from coordinate 107,156 downwards.
CGACTGCTTCAGGCGCCGAACCGTGTCAATCGTGTAGTTGGCGCCAGCCAGGGCGTGTTCTTGTTTCCGTGACTTTCCGCCCGCGGGAGCCGCCGACTCTGGAGCCTCCAACAGCGACGGAACGAACGCTTTTTCGCCCATCGTCGCCAGCGCCACCATGGCGTAGCGGTGGCAGTAGGTGGCCAGGGGATGGCGCTGCTTGTGCGGCGGAATATTAGCAGGCACAAAGTAGATGCGGCCCAGATCGAAACCTTCCCTGGCCGCGCGCGCCAGGGCCACATGCCCGTGATGGATGGGGTCGAAGCTTCCACCAAACAATCCAATGTTCATAGTGTGGGCGCGAGCCTTGCGCTCACGCGTTCTGGTGCCGGATTCGCAAAATTCGACGGATAACCGGAAAAGCTTGGGCCGATTTCTCTACAGGGTTGTACTGATGACATAATTCTTCCAACGGTCGGCGACTGGCCACGCTTCCCCTGCACTCCCGTAACTCGCGGAGTCCCGTTTAAGGAATTAAATTCTTCTTATGCGAGCGAAGCTCCCCCTTCTTCGCAAACGCTACATCCCTCCGGCTCGGGCCCCGATACTCCGATACGGCGTCGCCGTCCTCAGCATTATTCTTGCCCTGATTCCGGCCTTGCTGCTCGCCGACGTAGTGGAGAGCCGCCTGGTAGTGTTTGCCGTCGCCATTATGGTCAGCGCCTGGTACGGAGGCTGGAAGCCCGGGCTGGTGGCCACCTCTTTCGCCTTAACCGTGAGCGCCTACTTCTCCCTGGCTGGGGCGCGCAGCGCAGCCGATTATCGCAAAGCCATCATACATCTCACCCTTTTCGTGTTCGTCGCCGGGCTGATCTGCTTCTTTAATGCCGCCCTGCGCTCGGCCCAGGAAGGATTGCGGCGCTCCGAGATCAACTTCCGCTCGCTGGTGACCCACGCTCCGTACGGCGTCTGCCGCTGCGACTCTGAGGGCATCCTGCTCGACGTGAATCCCGCCCTGGTCACGATGTTGGGCTACGAAGCCGGGACAGAGCTGGTCGGACAGAATCTTGCCAACCTTTATTCCGACTCCCAACAATGGTTCAGCCTGGCCGACTACCTGCGTTCGCTGCAGAAATTCCACGGCCTGGGTGCCGACTGGGTGCGCAAAGATGGCACGATCATCAACGCCCGGCTCTCCGGCCGCGCCTTCCGCGACGAGGGCAACGCCATTTTCTTCGAGTTATTCGCCGAAGACGTCACCGAGCGCCGGGCTCTGGAGCAGCAACTTCGGCAGGCCCAGAAGATGGAGGCGGTCGGCCGGCTTGCCGGCGGAATCGCTCATGACTTCAACAACCTGCTGATGGTGATCTCGGGATACTCCGAGTTCCTGATGGAACGCATCGGCCCTGACCCGGCGTTGCGCGGCCCCGCGCAGGAAATCGGCAAAGCCGCCGAACGCGCCACCTCCCTCACTCGCCAGTTGCTGGCTTTCAGCCGCAAGCAGATGCTGGCGCCCAAGCTCGTGGACCTCAACGGGGTGGTCACGGAAAACCTGAAAATGCTGACCCGGCTGATCGGCGAAGACATCGACCTGGTTATGGTTCCGGGAGCGGACATCGGCGCCGTTAAAGCCGATCCAGGGCAGATCGAGCAGGTGGTCATGAACCTGGCCGTCAACGCCCGCGATGCCATGCCTCACGGCGGAAAACTCACCATCGAAACCGCCAACGTCAGGCTCGACGCCAACTACGCCCGCTTTCACGCGCCGGTCAAGCCCGGTGACTACGTCATGCTCGCCATCAGCGATACCGGCATGGGCATGGACAGCGAAACCCAAACCCACATCTTCGAGCCTTTTTATACCACCAAGGGACTGAAGGGCACCGGCCTGGGACTTTCGACCGTCTACGGCATCATCAAGCAAAGCGAAGGCTATATCTGGGTTTACAGCGAGACCGGCAAAGGCACCACCTTCAAGATTTACCTGCCGCGGGTGAGCGGGTACGTTTCCAGCGAATTAAGCCAGCCCCTGGTTCTGGACCTACCGGCCGGAGATCAGGCGCTGGCAGAGCAACAACCCGGGCCGGGCCGCGAAACCATCCTGCTGGTCGAGGACGAGGAACATCTTCGCCAATTGACCCGCCAGTCCCTGGAAAGCCAGGGGTATAGCGTGATTGACGCTCCCGAGGGGAGCGCTGCGATTCGACTTTCCCAGGCCCATAGAGGCCCGATTCACCTGTTGTTGACCGACGTAATCATGCCGGGAATCAACGGGCGCGAACTGGCGAACCAGGTTTCCGCCACCCGGCCGGAAATCAGAGTGCTTTACATGTCGGGATACACCGAGAATCACATCGGCCACAACGGCACGCTGGACCAGGGCATCACCCTGCTGCAGAAGCCCTTTACCCTCCCCGCCCTCAAGGCAAAAGTACGGGAGGTGCTCGATACCCCACCCCCAAAGGAGATTCAGATGTCTGCTCGCTTGGCTCAACCCGCTCCCCTTGCACGTACCAGAAGCAAAGTCTCTTCGCCCTTTCGCGCTACCCGCTTCGACCTGCGCCTGCCGCTGAAATACCGGCGAGTCGGCGAAAGCGGCTGGCGCGAGGGCACCACCGAAAACATCAGCCGCTCCGGAATGCTCTTCGAGGCGGAAGAAACCATCGCCCCCAACGCGCAACTCGAGATCAATCTTGTGCTGCCCGCCGAGATCGCAGGCCTGGCTGCTGCGGAAGTAGTTTGCCGGGGAGAAGTCGTGCGCACCCTCGATGCCCAGTCGGGAAAGGTGAGCGCGGTGTTAGCGGCGAAGATCCTGCAGTATCACTTCCAGCACGGTTCGCGCTTGTCGGAAGCCTGATCGTGGCCAGCGGAGAGACGTCCGCGTCTGCCATATGGGCGCGGGCGTCATCGCCCGTGCGGGCAAGCCAACTCGCTTGGCTCTAATTTGAAGTTACAACCTCGCGGGCGAGTCGCCCGCGGCCACAGGTTTCAAGCCGATTCTCGAAGAACTCTTCAACATTGGCCAAAATTTCTACCCTGCTGTTCGACTCGTAAATAGCTTTCCGCAGGGCCGCACCGCCCGCTACACCGTGGGTGAACCAGGAGGCAAACTGCTTCATCTTGCCTTCGGCGCCGGGCATCTCCTCTTCAATCAGCATCTCGAAGTAGGTGCGGATCATCCGATAGCGATCCGCTTCGCTGGGCTCCGTGTAGGCGGGGACACCTGCGGCTACGTGAGCTGTGCCGCAGTATTGCTCAATCTGGCGGAAGATCCACGGATTCGAAGGCGCAGACCGCCCGATCATCACAGCGTCGCACCCGGTTTGTGCCACCATGGCGCAGGCATCTTCCGGCTTGCGGATGTCGCCATTGCCGATCACCGGAATCTTCACCGCCTGCTTGACAGCGGCAATCCAGTCCCAGCGCGCCTGTCCGCTATAGCCCTGCTCGCGGGTGCGGGCGTGCAACGCCACCGCGCACAGGCCGCAGTCCTCGGCCATCTTCGCCAGTTCGACGCAAACCACGTTCTCATCGTTCCAGCCGGCACGAAACTTCACCGTAAACGGAATCCTGACGGCAGAGCGCACTGCCTCGAAAATCTTCCCGATTGCAGGCAAATCCTTCAACAGTCCGGAGCCGCCGTTGCACTTCACAACTTTTTTGGCGGGGCACCCAAGATTCAGATCGACCAGATCGAAGCCGAGGTCTTCTACAATCCGGGCGGCATCCGCCATCACCTTGGGATCGCTGCCGAAAAGCTGGGCAGAGATGGGATGCTCGTCCTCGTAAAAGTGCAAGTAGAGCTTGGCCTTCTTGTCCTTGGCGCGAAGGATGCCATCCGCCGAGGTGAACTCGGTCATGATCAGCCCGCATCCGCCCAGGTTCCGGATAAATCGCCGAAACACCGTGTCGGTGACCCCGGCCATGGGAGCCAGTACCGTCGCTGGGGCAATGCGCACTCCGCCAATCAGGACTGATGAAGGAACCGCCACGGCCTGTGTGGTCGCGGGCGACTCGCCCGCGCTTTGCCCGGAAGTGTCCCAGAACTTGCGCATCGCCCCTATTCTACCTGCCGCAACAAAACAAAGCCCTCGCGAATGCGAGGGCTAAGATATCCGAGTAATCGGTTGCCAGCTACTTCTTTGCCGGCTCCGCTTTGGCATACTTCCGGCGGAAGCGCTCCACGCGGCCGGCGGTATCCAGCAGTTTCTGTTTTCCAGTAAAAAAGGGATGGCAAGCCGAGCAGATTTCCACGTGCAGATCACCCTTATGGGTGGACCGGGTGACGAAACTGCTGCCGCACGCGCACATAACGCGAATTTCATTGTAAGCGGGATGAATCGCTGCCTTCATGGGGTCTCCAAACTTATTCGAGACATTAGATTCTAAAGGATTACTGCAGGATTCAGCAAACCAAAGCGGGTTGCGTGGGGCGGGCGCCCTCGCCCGCCGCCTTTGACTTTGATTTAAATCAGCCCGACAACAAAAGCAAAACCAACAGCAAAAGCGGCGGAGAGGAGTGTCCGCCCCACATACACATCAAAAGAAAACGGCAGGACCGACCTCCTGCCGTTCTTAATCTTACTTACTTAGTTGAATTCTGGCCCTTATTTGCCGCGGTTGACTGCCTTCTTGAGTTCGGCTCCGGACGAAAACTTGGCGACTTTGCGAGCGGCGATCTTGATCGTGGCGCCCGTTTGCGGGTTGCGCCCGTTGCGGGCTTTTCTCTGCGAGACAGAGAACGTGCCAAAACCAATCAACGCGACCCGATCCCCTTTCTTCAGAGCCGAAGTGATGCTGTCGACAGTGGTGTCGATAGCCGTGGCTGCCTGGGTCTTGCTGATATGGCAACTGGCTGCGATTCGGTCAATGAGATCAGCTTTGTTCATCTTCTCTCCTGGCAGGTTTCGTTGGTCCCCCAGCGCGCACAGGGGAGGAAATATCGGCACTCGCTGAGTGGGAAACCCGGCGGCCCTATTTAGCTACCGTCGGCGGCGATTGTCAACTGTGGAAATCCGCGCCGGATGCCGCTTTTGAGTCGCCGGTCTATCGCATCCCGCTACCGGCAAGAAAAAAGGCCACTGCCTGCGTCGAGGACGCTGGGAAAGTGGCTCTTCGGCCGGAAAATCGTTCCGCGCGAAACGAATCCGCCGGTTTAGCCCGGAGGAGCCGGAAACGACGGGGCTGCGCTCTCGGCGCATCCGAACTGCTCCGCTTCCGTCGATCCCGCGAGCGCAGTTGTGGAAGAATTTCCGCCCGCGATTACCTGCGCCACCATGTCAAAGTAACCCGTTCCTACGAAGCGCTGGTGTTTCGCCGCCTCGTAGCCAAGCGGCTCACTGCTGAATTCCTGCTCCTGCAGCCGCGAGTAAGCGGACATGCCCGCGGCCTTGTACCCCCGCGCCAGCTCGAACATGCTGAGATTCAGGGCATGGAAACCGGCCAGGGTGATGAACTGGAATTTGTAGCCCATCGCCCCCAGTTCGGTCTGGAAACGCGCAATGGTGGCGTCATCCAGCTTCTTCTTCCAGTTAAACGAGGGCGAGCAGTTGTAAGCCAGCAGCTTTCCGGGAAACTTCGCATGGATGGCTTCAGCGAAACGCCGTGCATCTTCTAAATTGGGTTCCGAAGTCTCCCACCAGATCAGATCGGCATAGGGCGCATAGGCGATGCCGCGGGCAATCGCTGAATCCATCCCACCCCGGATGCAGAAAAAACCTTCTGCAGTCCGGTTGCCGGTAAGGAATTCACGATCCCGAGGATCGGTGTCGCTGGTCAGCAGATACGCGCTATGCGCATCGGTCCGCGCCATGATCAGAGTAGGCACGCCCAGGCAATCCGCCGCGAGGCGCGCCGCCACCAGTTTCTGAATAGCTTCCGCCGTCGGCACCAGTACCTTGCCTCCCAGATGCCCGCACTTCTTGGCGGAAGACAGTTGGTCTTCAAAGTGAACGCACGCCGCACCGGCTTCGATCATCGCTTTCATCAACTCGAAGGCGTTGAGGTTGCCGCCGAATCCGGCTTCGGCATCCGCTACCAATGGGGCAAACCATTGCATCCCGTTTTTGCCTTCGGCGTGATGAATCTGATCGGCTCGAGCCAGCGCCTGATTGATGCGGCGCACCAGGTTGGGCACGCTGTCCGCCGGATACAAGCTCTGATCGGGATACATTTGCCCGGCGTCGTTGGCGTCGGCCGCGACCTGCCATCCGCTGACGTAGATCGCCTGCAGGCCTGCCTTCACCTGCTGAATGGCCTGGTTGCCGGTCATGGCGCCCAGCGCCGGCACGTAGGCTTCGTTGTGCAGAAGATGCCACAGGCGCTGCGCCCCATGCCGCGCCAAGCTGCATTCGATGTGCATCGAGCCGCGCAGCCGCTCGACATCCTGCACGGTGTAGGGTCGCGTCACCCCCGCCCAGCGCGCATCCGAGTTCCAATCTACAAACGAGGTAGAAGGCTTGCCATTCGTTGCCATAGTTGTCCCTGTGTAGCGCCAGATTTTCGTAGCGGATGCCCCGCCCGCATGCTTCAAACCGGATCAAACTCGCCGTTCAAAATCATCGCCTCGCTGATCCGCCGTGCCTCGCGAAATGTCTCCGCCGTCCCCAAATCCCGGCCTGGATTAGCGATCAGCTTCTCCAGTTCCTCGTCAAACAAACGGCTGACCAACTCCGGCGTATGCACCACCATCTTCCCCGCCTCATCGACCACCGGAACGTGCCCGTTATGCCGCAGGCGCTGCGCGATCATCAGCCGGTAAATGCGATCCGTCGCCAGATCTTCCATGTAGCCGTCCAGCAGGCTGGCGCCCTTCCCGTTCAGCACTCCATTGCGATAGCGAATCACGGTTCGCACCGCCGCTCGTGTCCCCGCCAAAGTGTGCTGACCAACATTCTTCGGCACCGGCCTGAGGTTGGGATAGCGCTCAGCCTGCGCCCGGCGCGCCGGCATCTGGTTGGGGAAAGGGAATTGCTCCAGGGCGATCTGGTTCTGATCGGGATGCCCCGTCCAGGCGCCATCCATCAGGCAATCTGCTTCGTTCTTCTTGTCTTTCTCTAGCGCCGCCAGGGCGCGCGCATTTAATTCGCGATCTTCGCGGCTGGGATAAAGCGCCGTCATGCCGCCGATCGCCAGCACGCCCCGTTTGTGGCAAATCTCCGGCATCAACTCACGCAGGTTCTGGAAGAACGGCACATTCGATGGAATGGTGTTGCGATCGGGCAGCACCCACTCTGGATCGTCCAGATTGAAATGGATGAGGCTGGCCATATAGTCCCAGCGGCCCAGGTTTAGCCCGAGAATGTGATCGCGCAGGTTATGGAGGAATTCCTCCATCTGAAATGCCAGGGGATGCGATTCCACCAGCGCCATGCACTTGATGTAATTGCGCGGCCAGCCGCGCGCCTCAGCCAGAGCCTGAAACAGATCCCGCCACCACAACGCTTCCTCCGCAAACTCGGACTTGGGAATGTAGAACGCCAGTGGATGCTTCAACTCCGCCGGATCGACCCGGTAGACGATGCAGGCGACGTCGAACAATGATGCGGAAGTCGGCTCCGCGAATATTCCGCCCTGCTGAATATGCAAGCCTCGCGGCCTTATCCAGGTCACGGTCGGTTTCGGTTCGATTCCGATCAGCTTGTCCCGCTTCTTGTCGAAGTAGGTGAGGGTCCCGCGCAGCGCCTGCAGGATGTTCTCCACCCCGATCCGCTGGTGCTCCCATTCGTTGACCGTGGAATCTTCCAGATCGAGCATGACTCCGGGCGCCCCGGAATTGAGCATCTTCACCACCAGATCGGCGTCGTCGGCCGGGCCAGTCATCTGGTTACGCTGGTCCTGGCACCATTCCGGCAACTCGATTCGCCAACCCCGGCGCACCGCATCGCCAGGAAAGCGGTGTGTCGGCTTCTCCCCGTGAAGCGCCTCGGCCAGAATTTGCCTGCGCTCCTCGACCAGTGAGTTCCTCCAGGGGGCAAAGCGCCGATGGAACGGAGCCAGGAACTCCAGGAATCCGGGCGGCAGGTCGCGCGCGGCTTCAAATGAGGCTGGCGGTTGATTCACCTGAAAGTTCTCTAAAGACATGTTGCCTACTGGAATTGTGGCCATATCGCGATCGACTCCTGGCCCAGATTGGCGGGGGAAAGGAATTTCCACTCTGGAGTAACAAATCTTGCATTCCGCGGGCAAAACCGCCCGTCCGCCCGCCCATTTCAAGCGGCCATGGAGGCTGATTCTGCGCAGTTCCGCTTAGCGGGTCAAACGGAATGTTTGAATCGTACTGATAACATAAAATTATCGATAGCGCCTTGAGTGATAGTAATATGTTGTCAGCGGCGCGGAGGCCGGGAACGGAGAACTCAAAAACCGAGAGCTGGTTTGTTTAAAGATCATCTTTGTTCAAAGACTATGGAGATTGACCAGATCAAGACTTTTCTCGCGGTCGCCACCTTTGGCGGATTTCATCGCGCTGCGGAGGCGCTGCGGGTGAGCCAGCCCGCGGTGAGTGCACGCATCAAGGCGCTCGAAGAGTCTCTCGGGGCCAGCCTTTTCGCCCGCTCCCGCAGCGGCTTGACTATGTCTGAGGCCGGCAGAATTCTCCGCCCTTACGCGGAGGAGTTGCTGCACACGGCGTCGCTGGCATCGCAAGCGGTGCATGAACTCAAGCCGGCCAGCGCGGGCCCGCTGCAGATCGCCGCCGCACACTCCATTTCGGTTTACTTCCTGCCGGATTTTTTGAAGCGCTTTCAGCGCGCCTACCCCAAGGTTGTCATTTCTATTCGCGCCGGGCATTCCAAGGAGGTCCTGGAAATGGTTCTGAACCAGGAAGCCGAAATCGGTTTGGCCCGATCGTTGAATCATCCTGAGGTGGAAACCCTGAGTCTGCGAGACGATCCGCTCCTTCTGGTGCGCCATCCCAAGCAAGGCCCGACGCATGCCCGCCGCGCCCGTCTCGAGCAGGTAGCCGCCTGGCCGCTGATTTTCTACGAGCGCGGATCGAGCGACTGGACGCTGACCCACGGTCTCTTCCGCCGCGCTGGCCTGGTTCCAAACGTAGCACTGGAGGTCGACACGATCGAAACTGCCAAACGCATGGTTGATCGCGGCCTCGGCGTGGCTTTCCTTCCCCAACTCGCCGTAGGGCAAGAGATTCGGATGGGAAAGCTGGTTACCGTCAAGCTTTTGGACGCCGAGTCCCTGGGCCGCAGCCTCGACGTTATCCATTCTCGCCACCGCCCCTTGCGAAAAGAGGCGCAGGCATTTTTGCAGGTGATCAAAGAAGCGGTCAAGGAGTCTTCCAACCTTGCGAAGAACCCGGGCCGGGGGCGGCAGCGTTCTTAATCTTGATGGACTTCATAGCGACGCTATTTCCTCAGGTCTCCACAGCCGCGTCGCCAACTTCACAGGATGTACACAGGCTGATCGTCTTTGCCACTTGCACAAAACGTATTCGCGAGTGCAAAGTTTAATCAAGGACAAAGAACCCAGGCATGAAAGTTTCCGTGGAAGTCTGTTCGTTGTGCGAAGGCACGGGCTGGAAATCAGTCTCGATCGGCTCCGAACGTCGAGTAACCCGATGCGATTGCCGTCTGCAGGCCCGCGCCCGGGCGCTGCTCACCGGTGCCCGCATTCCCAAGCGTTACGAACACTGCGAGCTTTCGAATTTTGAATTTGATGGCCCGCACCGGGCACTGGCCTCGTCGCGCCTGGCAGCCTGCAAATTTGTGGAGGAGTACCCGGTCGACAACACCGGTCTCTTGCTGATCGGCAGTATCGGCGTCGGCAAGACCCATCTGGCTGTGGGTATTATCAAGGAGCTGATTCTCAGCAAGGGCATCGCCTGCCTGTTCTATGACTACCGTGAGCTGCTGAAGCAGATCCAAAACTCCTACAACGATTCGGTGAAAGCTACGGAGTTGGAAGTCCTGCGTCCGGTTTTCGAAACCGAAGTGCTGGTGCTAGATGAACTCGGCGCCGTTAAACCCACCGAGTGGGTGTGGGACACGGTAAGCCTCATCCTGAACACGCGCTACAACGACAACCGCACCACGATTATTACCACCAACTTCGATGACCGCCCTGCCGGAGCCGTAGCCGGACCGCGCGGAGCCGCTCGCGAAGAAACTCTCGGTGACCGCATCGGCGAACGTATGCGCTCCCGCCTCCACGAAATGTGCCGCATCATAAAGATGGAAGGCGAAGACTTCCGCCAGAAATTCCGCAGCGCCAGTTTTCGCTAAATCCTTGGCTTAGGTCCATGTTATCCGCGATGATCCGGGGCAAATCTTCCTCCAGCTCCTCTGTGTCCACCGTGATTAATACAAACTAGAATGAAACGGTGCTAACCGAGCGCCTCGAATTCGCGCCAGACCGCGATGTCGAAGCCTTCGCTGCTGCTCCCGCCGCGCCCGCTATTTTTGTTCTCCGCGGCGACGATCCCCAAGCCGAGCCCTACGTCAGCAAGACCGCTAACCTGCGGCGGCGACTGCATCGCCTCCTGGGACCTCCGGAGCAGAGCCGCCGGCTCAACCTCCGCGATCGCATCCGCCAGATCGAATTCACCGCTACCGGCTCCGACTTCGAGTCTGGGTTCCTCTTGTACCGCGTGCTGCGCTCCACTTTCCCCAGGACTTACAGCGACCGTCTTCGCCTGCGCTTTGCTCCGTTGCTCAAGCTGCACATGGAAAATGAATATCCGCGAGCCTCGATCACCACTCGCCTCGGGCGCCTGGGCGGAAGATCTCTTTACTACGGTCCTTTCCCCTCACGCGCGGCGGCAGAAAAGTTCGCCAACGATTCCCTGGATTTTTTCAAAATGCGGCGCTGCGTGGACGATCTTCACCCCGACCCGGCTTTCCCCGGTTGTATCTATTCAGAAATGAAAATGTGCCTGGCGCCTTGCTTCAAGGGCTGCACTGACGATGAGTACCAGGCGGAGGTGGCGCGCGTGCAAAATTACTTGGACAGCGGCGGCGAATCGTTCGAGCGCGAGATAACCCAGCAACGCGACCAGGCCTCAGCGCGGCTGGAATTTGAAAATGCCGCCGCCCTGCACGCTCGGGCCGAAAAAGTAAAGCCTGTGCTCAGCCAGCTTCCCGAGATCGTTCATCGTATCGATCAGCTCACAGCCGTCATGGTACAGCCCTCCGCCGTACCCGAATCGGTCACTTTTTTTTCCATCGATGGAGGCCTGATCAGCGGCCCGCTGCCATTTCCTATCCAGTCCGCCGATCACACCAAATCCCAGTCCATGGAATCTAGAGTGCAAGCCGTATTGGCCACGGCGTCGCCCTTGGGTTCATCCGCAAAAACTGCGCTCGAAACCATGGAGCACCTGGCCTTGCTCAAGCGCTGGTTTTACCGCAGCACCCGGGTGGGAGAGATTTTCTTTGCTGACCCGAAGAGCGGCCTTCCCCTACGCCGCCTGGTGCGCGGCATCGCCCGCGTATACCGCGGCGAAAAGCCGGACGAAACAAGTAAAATGTAGGCGCGAGCAAAATGTAGCGCGAGCATCCTCGCTCGTGCTGCAAACGGCGACAACTTCTGTTCCCGCGTGTCTTCGGAGATCCGCCATTCCGGGTTTCTGACGAGTATTCCGGTTTTCCGACGAACCTGCGAATAATCCGCAACTAGCTGATTTTAGGGGACAATCCTCCAATCGGTGACGCTGACTGGATTCTCCAGGCGAAAAGGCCGATAAAGTGGGTCCGAGGACCGGCATGAGCTCTTTTGCGACCAAAACAGCGATGGGTAGTGTGCTTCTGATCTGCAACGATTCGGCGGTGATCGAGGAAGTGGCCGAAGGCATGCGAGCTTTCGCTATTACCACCGAAGTGTGCGGCGCAGTCAGCATGGCGCTTGCACTGCTGAGCCGGAAGAAATTTGAAGCTGTGATGGTGGATGCCGGAGTCGGGCAGGTAAGCGAAATCCTGGAACAGGTTCGCCAGTCGCCGTCTAATCGAACCGCGGTGACATTCGCAATTGTCGACTCCCAAAAACCCTCTGCGCTGACGATTCAACCCAATTTTGTGATGGAAAAACCCCTCGTGACCAGCTCCGTCGGACGCACCCTCAAAGCCGCGTTCGGACTGATCGTTCGAGAACGACGCCGCTCTTTCCGTTGCCCGACGACCCTGCCGGCGGTGGTTCTGAACAATGGCACCGAAGCCAATTGCCACGTGGTCAATATCAGCGAGGGCGGCATGGCTATCGCCGAATCTCCCGTGCTCAAGCCCGGCGGGCAGGTGAGAGTGCTGTTCAGATTGCCCGGACAACCGGTCCGATTCATGGTTGAGTCCGAAGTCTGCTGGTACGACGAAAGAGGCCGGGCGGGGCTGCGCTCGCTGCTGATTGCATCCGGGCACAAGTCCATACTGCAGGAGTGGTTGGCCGCCAGGCTCGAGGAAAGCCTGCCGGAATCAGTGGCTTCCCAGTTCCGAAAGGATTGAGCAGATTTAGTCCCTTTCGCCCCATGTGCGTTACCGTAGGCACTTGTCCTACAGGACAGGTAATCTAGCCCGCGGTTACGTGGTCCCCGGCGAGCTGCCTTCCGGCACTTCGTAACTTGCTGCAAGCATTGTGGCCTACTAACCTCGTACTATGTGGCCGCTCTCTTTGTTGTTCTCCTCCGACGAGCAGACCTCGCACGCCCTGAGTCAGGCTCTCACCGAACTGGAATTCGAGGTTGAATCCTGCCCCGAGATTTTCAGCGCGGTGGAAAAGATCACCAGCCGGGCCTTTGAAGTCATAGTTTCGGACTGGAATGAAGGCCTGGAAGCTGTATTCCTTCTGAAGACTTCGCGCGAACTGAAAGCCAACCACGCCGCGTTTACCATCGCGATTGCCGACTCGGGCGCCGCCAATGCCGCCCGGGAAGCGGGCGCAGACCTGGTGCTTAGCCGGCCCCTCGCCGCGGACGCGGTGAAATACGCGTTGCTCACCTGCGACGAGTTTCTGGCACACATGAAAAAGTGGCTGCCCATGGCGAAAGCGGGCCTGTCGACACAGCCACAGGATGATCGAGAATCGAACCGCGCGGTACCTGCCCCGCTTCCAAGGGTAGAGATCAACCTTGCGGAAGCGCCGCGAGTTCTCCGTGCCTGGCCCTCCCCACCTCCCCCTCGCAAACTTGAATACAACGTGCCGGTGGTGCCAGCCGAATCGATTTTCGATGAGGACCTGCTTTACCTGTCGAGAGTGCACACGGTATTTCGACCGGAACCAAGTTTTTCATCCGCCGCCCCAGCCCTTAGCAAAAGGCAACCGGGCAGGTTGCTGCCGAGCATAGCGATTGCGGTGGCCTTTCTGACCGTGGGATATGTATTCAGCGAACCGCTGTACAGCAAAGGCATGGCTACGTCGGTCGCCCAAATATGTGGGCGCTACCTTGACCGTACGCAAGCATGGTTTATCCATTCGGATCAGGGCCGGCCGGCTGCGCCGCCAGTACAAATGGCCGAGGACGAGGGCCCGCAACCCGACTCTTCTTCTCACCGCGGCGCCTCGCGCATTCGAGTAACTCCGGTGAGGGACCCCTATCAGGCTGCAGTGACCTCTCCGGCGACGGAACCGGCACAACCGCAGCACGTTGAGAACCAGCCCGCCAGCGCACAACAGCCGCCCGCGAGCGCTTCGGTGCGCATTCCGGAAAGCTTGACCACGCCAGTCCAGAGCGCCACCATGCGCAGCGTGGCGGCTCGGATTACGCCATCGATTCTCGCTGCCCTGGAGCCGGTGGAGTTGTCCGAGGATCTTTCGCGCCGCCTGCTTCTGCAGAAAGTCCTGCCCAGCTATCCCGAGAAGGCGGTGAGGGCAAGATTACAGGGGCCGGTGGTGTTGCAGGCGTTTATCGCCCGCGACGGCACCATCCAGGACCTCAAATTGATTCGCGGCTCCATGCTGCTGGGGCAGGCTGCTTACAACGCCGTGCGGCAGTGGCGCTACCAGCCTTACGTGTTGAACGGGCGTGCGGTCGAAGCCCAGACATTAGTGACAGTCGATTTCAAGCTTCCCTAAATGATGCCGGTGTAGGGCGGACACTCCCGTCCGCCGCTTTTGATGTGGATTTGTTTGGGTGCTGATCCCTTCCAGATAAGCCGCAAAAAATCTCAAAATCGAAGTCAACGGCGGCGCACAAGAGTGTCCGCCCTACACCGCCCCCTTCCTGGAACCCTGCTAATCAACCAGTTCACAACTTTTTACGTATTTTTACCCATCATTGACACCCGCCGCGCCCGGTTTGACTATGTTGACTGCGGGCTGATTCAGGCAATGCAGGCCCTGGAACAAGGGATCCAGAGATGAAAACCAAACCGCGAAACGAGCGAACCCGGCTGCTCCTGACCCTGGAGCTGGCCGTCATATTGCCCGCCGCGGCCCTGGTGATCCTGAGCGCCTGGCACGTGCTGCACATTCAGCGCGACCGCGCCGTGGAAGCCGCCATCCAGCGCGACTTCAGCCAGGTTCTGGCCATTTCAGAAAAGCAGATCAATCAAAAAGCCTACGAACTGGTAGACGACGTGCGCACCGACATGCCCGAGCCTGGCGAGGCATGCTCGGTGACCCTGGACCGGATTCTCGCAGCTCATCCCTATATCTCTCACGTGTTCGTGTTCTCACCGGAAAGCGGCATAGTGTTTCGCTCCCAATCCGACAAGAGCAACACCGGCCTTCGGGACGAAGCCGAATACCTGAGCAAGATGTACGAGGGCTGGCTGAAGATCGACTTTGCCTCCATGTCCGAAAAGCTGGTGCACCTGCAGAAAAAGGGAGCGCCGTACGTTTTTGAGGCGGAGTGGGTGCCCCGTGGCGATAAGAAGGTCTATGTACCCGTCGCCTTGTTCTCCATAAAGGGAGAAGGCAAAGGCGATATCGCGATCGCCGGCGTGGCTTTCGATGCCGATTATCTGCACGACAAGTTTTTTCCAGAGATGCTGGATGACGTTCTCAGCCGCAACGTAAGCGATACCCAGACCGACAAGAATCACGCGGTGCTGATGTTGCGGGGTAAATACGATTCCACCGTATTCGCGCAATCCAGCGGGTGGGACGGCGGCACGCCAGAAGTCGAACGGAACCTGGAAGGCGCCTTCCCCGGATTGACCATGGCCATCAAGCTGCGGGGCACGACGCTCGCGGCCATCGGGCAGCGTTTTGCCCGCATCAGTTTTCTGTCTCTGGCCGCGCTCTCTCTGGTGTTGGCCGGTGGAATTGCACTGACCTATCGCAACGTCACCAAGGAAATGGCGCTGGCGCGGCTGAAGTCGGATTTCGTTTCCAATGTTTCGCATGAACTGCGCACGCCGCTTTCGCTCATCCGCCTGTACGCGGAGACGCTGGAGATGGGCCGGCTTACCAGTCCGGAGAAGTATCAGGAGTATTACCGCATCATTCGCAAGGAGAGCGAGCGGCTGACTTCCCTGATCAACAACATCCTGGATTTCTCCCGCATCGAGGCCGGGCGCAAGGAGTACGACTTCCGCGAGACCGACATGAGCGAGCTGGTACACAACACTCTCGATTCCTATCGCTACCAGCTGGAGCAGAGCGGCTTCCAGTTTGAGGAAAAGATCGACGAAGTGCCGCCCATGCGAGTGGATCGCGAAGCCATGGCCCGCTCCCTGTTGAACCTGGTCAACAACGCTCTGAAATATTCGCAGGACAGAAAATTTATCGGCGTGAATCTCTACCGCGACAACGGCTCGGTAAAGCTGGAAGTGGTGGACCAGGGTATCGGCATTCCGCATCAGGAGCAGCAGAAGATCTTTGAAAAGTTCTACCGGGTCGGCGATCCGCTGGTGCACAACACCAAGGGAAGCGGACTCGGGCTTTCACTGGTTCGCCACATTGTGCAGGCTCACGGTGGCGAGGTTTCGGTGGACAGCAGCCCCGGCCGGGGCAGTAAGTTCACCATCGCGCTGCCGGTAAAGCCAGTAAGGGACAACGGCGCGGCAGCATCGGCCTGAGTAGGACGAGCGAGCAATGGCGGCGAGGATTTACTCCATGACCAGAATCCTGATTGTCGAAGACGAGCCCAACATGGTTTCGGGTTTG
Organism: Terriglobales bacterium; assembly: GCA_036265205.1. Lineage (GTDB taxonomy): Bacteria > Acidobacteriota > Terriglobia > Terriglobales > Acidobacteriaceae > JAIQFF01. The sequence continues at coordinate 91,127 of DATAPL010000001.1, read as the reverse complement.
CGCGACAACTTCGAATTCGAGGGTTATGACGTCATCACGGCACCCGATGGCGTGGCCGGCCTGGAACGGGCTCTGAATGAGGCTCCCGATCTGGTCATCCTCGACGTCATGATGCCCCGCATGAGCGGCCTCGATGTGTGCAAGCAGTTAAAGGCCAAGCGGCCCTCGGTCCCGATCATCATGCTCACGGCGCGCGGCCAGGAAGTGGACAAAGTGGTGGGCCTGGAACTCGGGGCTGACGACTACGTCACCAAGCCATTTTCCATCCGCGAATTGCTGGCCCGGGTGAAGGCCGTGCTGCGCCGCGCCAAGACGACACCCAAGGAGAAGGAGAGCTACTCGTTCGGCGAAGTCGAAGTGAATCTGAAGAGCTGCCAGGTTTCGCGTGGCGGCAAGGAGCTCGATTTTTCCTCCAAGGAATTCGAACTGCTCAAATATTTTCTGTGCCATCCCGGCGAGGCGTTGAGCCGGGATCGCCTGCTCGAGGATGTGTGGGGTTATGACCGTTTTCCCACCACTCGCACCGTGGACGCGCATATTGTCCGTCTGCGGCAGAAAGTTGAACCCAAGCCGGAGGAGCCGCGTTTCATCCTCACCGTGCATGGCACGGGTTACAAGTTTGTAGGGTAAGCCGGGAAGCAGTGGAGATAAATGTGGCCGAGGCCAGCAAAATTCGAGAGACGCCGTACCTGAGCCATCCGGTACTGGCTCCGGTGAAGCCGCCGGCCGCCGGGACGCCGGTGCGGGTGGACGATTCCGCGCTCATCCGCGAGGCCCAGCAGGGCAACACCGCGGCCTTCGAAGAATTGGTCCGGCAGTACGATCGCGCGGTATTGCGCCTGGCCGTCCACCTCACCGGTTCGCAGGAAGATGGGCAGGACATTTATCAGGAAGCCTTTCTGCGGGCGTACATCAACCTGGCGCGCTTCCGCTTCGAGTGCTCCTTCTATACCTGGATCTACCGCATCGTCACGAATCTCTGCTTGGACCATTTGCGCAAGAAGCGATCGCGGGGACGGGATTTGACGACGACAGCGACACCTGAAGGCGAACAGGAAGATGTTCTGGACCGCATGCCCGACCATCGCCCTGGCGCCAGTCCGGAACACAGTTTTGCCGGCCGTGAACTGCGGCAGTGCATCGTGAGCGCGCTGGGCCGGTTGTCGCCGCGGGAGCGCATGGTCTTCGAACTGAAGCACTATCACGGCATGAGACTGCGTACCGTGGCGGGAATGCTGAACACCACGGAAGGCACGATCAAGAACACCCTGTTCCGCGCTACGCATAAACTGCGCACCCAGCTGGCCGAAGTTCGCTAGACGGGTCGTAGCGCCGGCCTTCTGCCGCGGTCGCGAGGGCCTCTGCCCTCGCTCCATCTCTCGCCGTCCCATCTCGCCCTTCGACCTATCCAAACCTGCACGAGCGGGACGCTCGCGCCCACATTTTTCATGAGCGTTCAGGATCGAAGGTCTGGTCCAGATAAATCCAGAGAACTCGGGCCAATAACGAGATTGCCGGCGCCAGGGGCAGGAACAGCACAACCGCCCAGATGGTATCTTTCGTGATCCACCAGCCTGTAGCGGCCCACAACAGCAAGGCGATGACGGCGATCACCGCCAGCGCCAGGCCAAAGCTGATGTACATGGCGCCTAAAAAGTATCCTTCTTCGCGCTGGAACTTGAGATCGCACACGGGACAGCGCTGGTGCATCTTTGGAAAGCCGCGGAATATGGAGTAGCGAAAAATGCTTCCGCTGCGGCAACGAGGGCAGCGCTGACGCAAAATCGCGGCCATGGTGGAGACTGTTCCGGTTTTCATGCGCGCTCTTACTGCGTAGAGAGTGTACCTGCAATCCGTCCACAAGCTGGCGCACGCGCCCTGCCGGATGAGGCCGGAGTAGCGTCCCAAATTCATGAACCACCAAGGACACGAAGTTGCACGAAGGCTCAGATGTTAAGCGTTTCCTTTGAGTGCCTTCGTGTCCTTAGTGGTTAAATCAGGGTATTACCCAGGCAGGACTTGCATTGACCAGCCTTCGCCGCCTCAGTATGATTCCCCATCGGAATTGCCCATGGCCGGCGAAACAGTCTCCCACTACCGCGTCCTTGAGAAACTAGGCGCCGGCGGTATGGGAGTGGTTTACCGCGCAGAAGACACCAAGCTGGGGCGCAAAGTCGCGCTCAAGTTCCTGCCAGTTGAATTCGTCCGCGATCAGCAATCCGCAGAGCGTTTCGAACGCGAAGCCCGTGCCGCTTCCGCGCTGAACCATCCCAACATCTGCACCGTTTACGAGATTGATGAGTTTGAAGGACGGCGATTCATCGCCATGGAATTGCTGGAGGGAATGACTCTGCGCGACCGGATCGCAGGGCGTCCCCTGCCGGGCGAGCAGCTGCTGGAGATTGCCATCGAGATTGCGGACGCAATGGATGCCGCGCACTCGGAAGGCATTGTTCATCGCGATATCAAGCCGGCGAACGTCTTCATCACCAAGCGCGGACACGCCAAGCTGCTTGACTTCGGCCTGGCTAAGGTCGAGTCGAACGTTCCCGAAGGAACCGGAGACCCGGCCATGCCCACGGTCGCCGAGATGAAAGAACAACTCACCAGCCCGGGCGTGGCGCTGGGAACGGTCGCCTATATGTCTCCGGAGCAGGCCGCCGGAAAAGACCTGGACGCACGCACCGATGTTTTCTCTTTCGGCGCGGTGTTGTATGAAATGGCCACCGGGCGGCAGGCTTTTGCGGGGAATACTTCGGCGGTGGTTTTCGACGCCATCCTGAACAAGCCGCCGACTCCGCCGGCGCGAGTGAATCCCGATGTCAGGCCCGAGCTGGAATCGATCATCCACAAAGCGCTGGAGAAGGATCGCAATCTCCGTTACCAGACCTCGTCGGATTTGCGCGCCGATCTGCAACGTCTGAAGCGGGACACGCAATCCGCCCGGGTCGCGGTTACTTCTTCTTCCAGATTCGAAGTGGCGGCGAGCCCGGCAAAGTCGCGTAAGTGGCCACTATTTCTGGGTGCTGGGGTGCTGGCGGCGCTCATTCTTCTGGCTGCTGGATATTTTGCGGGGTGGTTCACCACCGCGAAGCCTTACACCCAGGCTGACCTTAAGCCGCAGCAGATGACTGCGAACTCCACGGAAGATCCCGTCGCCGTCAGCTCCATCTCTCCTGACGGGAAGTACCTGCTCTATGCCGACCTGGAAGGGCTTCATCTTCGACTGACCACTTCGGGAGAAGTCCAAACCCTGCCCACTCCGGAAGCGTTCTGTTTCCGTTGAGCGCGTATCGAATGGTTCCAGGATGGAACCAAACTTCTGGTGAGCGGCCCGGTAGGTCCGGAAGAAAAGCGCGGAATCTGGGTGATCTCGGTCATCGGAGCCACGCTGCGCAAATTGCGCGATGAGGCTTTCGATGCCTCGGTCTCGTCCGACGGTTCCCAGATCGTCTTCCGCGACGCCGAGTCGCGGGATATCTGGGCAATGGGCGCCGACGGCCAGCAAGCCCATTTGGTCATCAAACCCGAAGGCGGCTATCACGTGTTCGAGCCCTCCTGGATGCCGGGGGCGCAGCGCATCATCTACGGGCGTTACCAGCTAAAGAATGGCCAGGCAAACTTCGCGCTCGAGAGCCGGGATCTGAAGGGCGCCGATCCGGTCACACTTGTGTCTGACCAGAGATTTCGCGACTACTGCCTGGCCGGGGATGGCCGGCTTTTGTACGTCTTGGGCGAGCCGGCGCCAAACCTCTATGACGCCAATCTGTGGGAACTACGTTTTGATTCCGCCACCGGGAAGCCAAAAGGGAAGCCGCGAAAGTTAACTGACTGGACGGGCTTTACCTTCGACTTTCCAAAAATGACCACCGACTTCAAAAGTCTCGCTTTTCTCAACAACCAGAACCAGAGCGACGTCTACATTGGCGAATTGGCAGGTGACGGATCTGAATTGAAGCCGGCGAGAAGGCTTACGCTCGATGACCGCCTGGACTGGCCCGGCGGCTGGTCGGCCGACAGCAAAACCGTTTTCTTCTACTCGGACCGGACCCGGAACTTCGATATCTATAAACAGGGAGTCAACGAGCGCAACGCCGAAGTCCTGGTCAGCGACGCCGAAGAAAAATGGGCGCCGCAAGCCAGCCCCGACGGCAAGTGGGTGGTGTACCTCTCCTGGGCAAAGCTAGCCAATGACGCTCCGATCACAGCCGGCACCATCAAGCGGGTTCCGATCAGCGGCGGTCCGCCCGAGAACGTTATGGATATCAAAGGGCATCCGGGAATCGCTTCCGGGGGCTTTATCGGCGAAACGGTGGGCGGTTTTCCCAGCTTCCGGTGTCCGCAGCATGCGGGGGCGCCTTGCGTTTTAGCTGAAGGTGAGGACAAGCAGATCACGTTTACGGCATTCAATCCGGAAAAAGGCCGCGCGAACGAAATCGCGAAGATTCCAGCCGAAGTTGATTCCATGAACTGGGATCTCTCGCCCGACGGCACCCGGATCGCGCTTACGAAATTCGATTTCAAGACCGGCGACATCCAGATTATTCCGGTGGCCGGCGGAAGCACTCAGACAGTTTCGGTTAAAGGCTGGGCCCAGATAGGGTGGGTGGCGTGGGCGGGCGACGGCAAAAGTCTATTCGTTTCCTGCTTTTCTTCTCGCGGTACCTCGGTTGTGCACGTGAGTTTGAACGGCGATGCCAGGCCGCTGCTGAAGTCGGTGTGGGATTTCACATCCGTCTATCCTTCTCCCGACGGGCACTCTCTCGCTCTGGGCCCGGTGATCACCAATGCCAACGCCTGGATCATTCCCAAACTCCCGGAGCGGTAGTGGGAAGGGCGCGTGGCTTCACTTTTGCGGGGCGGTATCTTCTTTCAGCGCTGCGTCCTCTTTAGGGGCAACAGCATCTTTGTTCGGCGCGGCATCTTCCGCAACTACCAATTGGGCCTTGGGAGCGGCGGCATGGGCCGCCCGCGCGGCTCGCGCAATTTCTCCCAACGATGGGCTCAGCGTGGGCAGTGCCTTGGGCTGGATCACAGGAGCAGGCCGCTTCTCGGAGCCGGTAGCAATGGTTTGTTCGGTTGATTGAATCACCGTCGTGTCCTGCGGGACGATAGCGCGCTTCGGTTCCTGGGCGAATCCGGAGGAAAGAAGGATCAGACTGGCCGTAAGCAACTGCAAAACTGACTTCATAAATTGACGCTCGCCTGGTTGAATTATCATGTCTTGCGATGATTGCCTTTCATCTGGATATGTTGCACGTAAGAGGCCAGAAATCAGGAGGGGATGAAGTCGTTTATATTATTGATAATAAATAAGTTACAAGTTTTCATGACTCCCGGAAATTCCTGTGGAATGGGTTTACCCACACCCCCGGGAAATGATTTTCCATCGCCGCCTGAGGCAGGTTGACCTGGTTTACGGACTGAAAATGGCTGCTGCATTCCACTCATCCCCGGGGAGCCATTTGTTAGAGCCTGACCTGGTGCGTATTCCAGCCGGATGGTTCTGGATGGGTTCCGAGGCCGGGCAGGACAATGAACGCCCGGTCCACCGTGTATGGGTGGACGAATTCAGGCTGGGCGCTTGTCAGGTGACGAATGCCGCCTATGCGTTGTTCGTGCGCACAACCGGAACTGCGCCTGCCCCATTGTGCAACGACCCGGATTTCAGCCTCCGGCAGCAGCCCGTGGTTGCGGTTTCCTGGCATGACGCGGTCGCCTATTGCGACTGGTTGAGTGGCAACACCGGTTTGCGCTACCGGCTGCCGACCGAAGCCGAGTGGGAGCGCGCGGCTCGTGGCGGGGTTGAAGGCAAACTTTATCCCTGGGGTGACGCGCCGCCACAATTGTTGCCGAACTATGAAACGCGTTGGAAAAAAGGGCCGGAACCGGTGGCGCAGTACGCGGCGAATGAATTCGGACTGTATGACATTGGCGAGAACGTTCACGAGTGGTGCAGCGACTGGTATCAGGCCGACTACTACGCGGTTTCTTCTGAACGCAATCCTGCAGGTGCGGAGCGAGGCGAGCGCCGGACTTCTCGCGGAGGTTCCTGGCGTCATCACATTAAAGTCAGCCGCTGTGCCGCACGATCCAGCATCCCGCCGGAATTTCACTATGCCGACTATGGATTCCGGGTGGCGTGCCAGGCATAACACCCCTTCGGGTTAGGTCTAGCTGCGCACGCTTCCCGATCCCACCAGCCAGCGAAAAAACATATTGACCAGAGAGAGAACGATGGCTCCGATAAAGGCCGAGCCAAACGTGTCCACATGGAAGCCGGGGACAATGGCCGAGGCAAGTTCGATCATCGCAGCATTGATGACGAGCCAGAAAAGTCCGAGCGTGAGCAGCACCAGCGGGAAGGTGACAATCTTGAGAAAAACGCCCAGGGTGGCGTTGACGAAGCCGATCACCAGGGCAGCGATCAAAGCTGCCATAGCCCCGCTGACGTGAAATCCCGGTACCAGCCTGGCTACGATCCAGAGCGCGAGCGCGCTCAATGCCCAGTTAAGGAGATGTTTCATGGCACTCTCCGAAACGGGAACTATAGACTGCCTGCCTGGCGGGTCGCAACTCGGGTGTATGTGGGCGCGAGCGTCCCGCTCGTGCGTCCCGTTAGTAAAATCAGGCCCTGTCATCCCGACCGGGAGCGGCGCCCCAGCGCGCGCGAGGTGGAGGCACCTGCCCACCCGGTGGGTGGGCGGGCCGCTCGTCCTTAAAGGCTCAGCGAAGCTCTCACGACGGCCCTCGCCGGCGCGCCGTCTGTTCATTGCCACTTCCTGCACGGCCGAGACGCTCGCGCCCACATTTGATGGCTGTGATCTTTATCATTCGGAATGGTTTAGGCTCCGGACGGCCTTCTCTCGCCTTGCCCGGGGTCGCGTCTCCCGAGTATGATGCAGCGTTTATGACTGCCAAGTCCTCTCCCCGTCCCGCCAGCCTGCGCGAGAAGTCGCAACTGATGTCGGCTTCAGAGATCGAGCGCACTCTGGTCCGTCTGGTCCACGAAATTATCGAAAAGAATAATGGCGCCACCGACCTCGGGCTGGTTGGAATCCGGCGTCGCGGTGTGCCGCTGGCTCAGCGGCTGGGCGAGATGATCGCCCGCATCGAGAAGACCCCGGTGCCGGTCGGCACTCTGGATATCACCCTGTATCGGGACGATCTGTCCACCCTGGGACCGAAGCCGGTGGTGCAGAAGACCGAGGTCGGATTTCCGATTACGGGCAAGAATGTGATCCTGATCGATGATGTGCTCTACACCGGCCGTACCATTCGAGCCGCGCTGGACGCCTTGTTTCGCGAAGGACGTCCCAAGCAGGTTCAGCTTTGCGTGCTGATCGACAGAGGCCATCGCGAGTTGCCCATCGAGGCTGCTTTTATCGGACGCAAAGTACAGACCACGGACCGCGAAATCATCGAAGTGAAATTGCGCGAGGTGGATGACGCGGAAAAAGTTCTGCTGGTCGAACGGCAAGATTAGCCACAAGATTCGGAGAAGGCGTGGGCTGCTCTTCCATGCGCGTCAACCGGCTGGCCCTGGCAAACCATGAACCAAGCTGCGCGCGGCTCCCTGCTGGGAATTGAACATCTCGGGGCAGAGGAAATTCTGGGTCTGCTCGCGCTGGCCCGGCGCATGAATCCGCAAAAGCCCCGCCCTCTGCTGCGTGGCAAGCGGGTGCTGCTTTTGTTTTACGAAGCCTCTACGCGCACCCGCAGTTCTTTCGAAGTCGCGGCCAAGTCGATGGGTGCGATGACCACCCTCGTCCTTTCCAGCGGATCCAGCATCGAAAAAGGCGAGTCGCTGCTCGACACCGGCTACACCCTGCGCGCGGTAGGCGCGGACGTGATTGTCATCCGCCATCCCCAGGCCGGGGCGGCGGCGTTGATGGCCAGGTACCTGGATATCCCTGTCGTCAATGCCGGGGACGGAATGCACGAGCATCCCACTCAGTCGTTGCTCGACGCCTACACCATCCTCCGTCACAAGAAGACACTGAAGAGGTTGCAAGTAGCCATTGTGGGTGACATTTATCACAGCCGGGTGGCGCGTTCCGCCATCCACCTGCTGAGCAAGTTTGGGGCGCGCATCACGCTTTGCGGCCCGCCGGAGTTCCTGCCGGAAACCGCCACCAGTCTGGCGCCCGGCTTGCACATCACACGCACAGTGGAAGAGGCAGTGCATGGCGTTGACGTCATCATGACCTTGCGGGTGCAGAAAGAACGCCTGGCCGGAACCAGGATCAGTTTGCAGGATTACGTTGCGCGATACCAGATGACCATGCCGAGGCTGAAGCTGGCAAAAAAAGATGCCATGCTCATGCATCCCGGCCCCATCATCCGCGGGCTGGAGTTGACCTGGGAAGTGGCGGACTGTCCACAGTCGGCAATTGTCGAAGAAGTTCGCAACGGAGTTCCGGTGCGTATGGCAGTACTGGCCAAGGCGCTGGGGCGGGCGCGATGAAAGAAAATTCGAGGCCGCGGATTTACGCGGATTATTTCTTTCGGTTCATGAGGTTTTGATCCGTGTTCATCGGTGTGAATCCGTGGCCAGAGGCAAAGGGTTGGACATTTGATTAAGAAAGAAAATCACAGCCTGCTGATCAAGGGTGGACGTCTCGTCGACCCCGCCGCCAGGATCGACGCGCTCATGGACGTCCTGTTGCGGGACGGGCAGGTGGCGGAGATCGCGCCGCCAGGGAAAACTCGCGGAGCCGCGCGGGAGAAATTCGACGCGCGTGGCCTAATCGTCGCGCCGGGCTTTATCGATCTGCACGTTCACTTGCGCGAACCCGGCCAGGGCTACAAGGAAACGATTGCTACCGGCACCGCGGCCGCAGCTGCCGGAGGATTTACCTCGGTTTGCTGCATGCCCAATACGCAGCCGGTAGTCGACTCGCCGGAATGGGTCACCTGGATTCAGCGGCCGGAGCGCGGCGCCGTGGTCAACGTGTTCCCCATCGCTGCTGCCACCCACGCCAGCAAGGGAGCCGTGCTCACGGATTTTCGCGGCCTGCAACGCGCCGGCGCGGTAGCCGTCACCGACGATGGCAAGCCGATTCTGAACGATGCGGTGATGCGCGACACCCTGCGCCTGTCTTCCGAAATCAACCTGCCGGTGGTTCAGCACGCCGAAGATACCCGCATGACCGAGCGCTGCTCCATGAATGATGGCCCCACCTCGTTTCGGCTCGGCCTGCGCGGCATGAAGGCGGCGGCAGAAGCTTCGATCGTCGAACGCGACTTGCAACTGGCGCAGCAATTCACCGGCGCCCGCCTGCACGTCGCCCATATCTCGACCGCCGATGCGCTGAAAGCGGTGCGGCGTGGCAAACGCAGCAAATCGCATGTAACCTGCGAGGTGACTCCTCATCACTTCGTGCTGACCGATGCCGACGTGGGTGAATACGACACCAACTTCAAGATGAACCCGCCGCTGCGTTCCGCCTCGGATCGCGAAGCCATACTGGTTGCACTCGCAGACGGAACCATTGACGCAATTGCCACCGATCATGCGCCCCACGCAGCCCATGAAAAAATCATCGAGTTCGAACGCGCCGCGTTCGGAATCACCGGGCTGGAAACTGCGCTCGGCCTGGCCATGATTCATCTGCAGCGTGAGCAGAGGCTGTCGCTCAGCCGTATTGTGGAGCTTTTTACCGCAGGCCCGGCGCGGGTGTTTACTCTAAGAGGCCGCGGAACTCTCGCTCGTAGCAGCCACGCCGACGTCACCATCTTCGATCCCAAGAAGCGGTGGACGTTTGAGGCCGCGAAATCGCACTCGCGTTCGCACAATACCCCGTTCGATGGAGTGCAACTGATGGGGAAAGTGATGGCGACGATCGTGGGTGGGCGAATCGTCCATCGCGCCGACTAGAAAATGTGGGCGTGAGCGTCCCGCTCGTACGGCCTAATCCCAATAATGTCGAGTGTCGAGCGGTCCTGCCCGGGCGAGGATGCTCGTGCCTACACTAAAATTCCCATCTTTTTGCCTGCGCGCTTGAGCACTTCTAGCGCCTGCTGCAGTTCTTCCTCGGTGTGAGTGGCGGTCATGATTGTCCGGATGCGCGCCTTGCCCTCAGGCACGGTCGGAAACGCAATGCCCGTGCCCAGCACGCCTTCCTTGAACAGTTCGCGGGAAAAATCCATGGTGAGTTTACCGTCGCCGATGATGATGGGAGTAATCGGAGTTTCGCTGGCGGGCGTGGTCCTGCCGCCGATATCGAAACCGAGCAGCGCCAGTTCCTTTTTCCAGAAGCGGGTATTCTCCCAGAGCTTTTCGATGCGCTCCGGTTCGGTCTCGAGGACGTCAAAGGCCGCGATGCAGGTTGCCGCCACTGAGGGTGGATGCGAAGTGGAGAACAGGAATGGCCGGGCGCGATGGTAGAGAAAATCGATCAGGTCGCGGGTGCCGCACACATAGCCGCCGAGCGCGCCAATGGCCTTGGAAAGCGTTCCCACCTGGATATCGACGCGGCCGTGCACCTTGAAGTGGTCGATGGTGCCGCGGCCATTGCGGCCGAGAACGCCGGAGGCGTGCGCGTCGTCCACCATCATGATAGCCCCATATTTCTCGGCCAGGTCGCACAAAGCGGGCAGCGGGCCGATGTCTCCATCCATGGAGAAGACGCCGTCGCTGATCAGCAGTTTTTTGCCAGGCTGATCTTTCACGCTGGCCAGCCGCTCTTCTGCCTGCGCCATGTTCTTGTGCTCGAAGACAAGAATCTTGGCGCGGGAGAGGCGAGCGCCGTCGATGATCGAGGCATGGTTGAGCTGATCGGAGACGATGAAATCTTCTTTGCCGAGCACCGCCGAAACCGTGCCCGCATTGGCCGCGAATCCCGATTGAAAGACCACGCAGGCTTCGACATTCTTGAAGCGCGCGATTTTTTCCTCCAGCTCGATGTGGATTTTCATGGTGCCGGCTATGGTGCGCACCGCGCCCGAGCCCACTCCGTATTTGCGGGTCGCCTCCAGAGCCGCTTCGCGCAGTCTGGGATGAGTAGTCAGGCCGAGATAATTATTCGAGGCCAGGTTGATGACTTTTTTCCCATCGAAGGTGCAGAGCGGGGCCTGCTCGTCTTCAAGCACTCGCAGGCGGAAGTGCGTGCCCTTGGCTTTCAGCTCGTTGAGCTGGTCGGTGAGGTACGAAAGAGGATTTGCTCGGGCCGTGGTTGTGGCCATCTGGCGCTCTCCATTTTCCGGGATGCTGGACCGTGATTATCGATCAGTATCAGTTTAATACTGCATGGACTTTTTAATACTGCATGGATTTTGGAAACCAGTTCACAGTCTGCGGTTCCTGGTTCTCAGATTTAGAGCCTTCAGATTCCGGTTCTCAAAAATGACGATCGGCTGTTTGTGCCAGTGTCTCCAGGTCGGCTACTTCGAGGTCGGGTTTCCCAACTGCCGCCTTCGCAGCCCCGGCTCCAGGACGGGGCGAAGCCCGGTTCACCCATACGGTCGCGATTCCCAGTGAACGCGCCGGCACCACGTCATGGTAGATGCTCTGGCCCGCATGCAGCCACTGCTTCGCAGCAACTCCGAATCGCTCCTGGGCCAGGTTGAAAATATGGAGAGACGGCTTGTAGGCCTGGGCTTGCTGAGCCGTTATTACGAAATCGAAGGGCACTTCAAGATGGCGCGCCGTGACCGCGAAGAGGTCGTCGTCCACGTTGGAAATGATCGCAAGCCGGTAGCGTGATTTGAGCCGGCGCAGGGCCGCGACCGTATCGGGGAATGGCTTCCAGTTGGCCAGTGAGTCAGGCAGGGAGCGGATTTGACTGTCTGTCGGCTTGAATCCCAATCGTTCACCGAATCCCCGCACCACCGACTCCAGAACATCGCGGTAAGGACGAAACTCTCTCTGCTCAGCTTCAAATTCCAGTTCGGAGTAAACGCTGAGCAGCTCCGAATCGGAGATGTCTTTACCATGCGCGGCGAGAACGGGCCGTAATGCGCCGAAGATTCCCGTCTCCCAATCGATGAGCGTGCCGTAGCAGTCGAAGGAAAGAATCCGGAATTGAGCAAAGTCGAGCATATCTCTTTCACAACAAAATTCAGCCCACGACGCGACGCCGTGGGCTGTCAACTGAAGAATGACGGCTGGAAACGAGACTACTTCACTGCCAGGGGCTGTTCCAGCTTGAAGCTGAGCGCCGACTCCGCCGGCAGGATGATGTCTTTATTTCCGGTGAATGCCGCGCCGCCGGTGCCCGCGCCGCCGCCAGCCAGTGCGCCGATGGCAGCTCCCTTGCCGCCTCCGGCCAAACCACCGATGAGCGCGCCCAATCCGGCCCCGCCGCCCGCCATGATGGCGGTGCGCTTACCTTTTCCCGTCGCGGTGCGGGTCAGGGAAGAAGTGGAAATGGACTGGTCCACGCCATTCACCGTGATTGAAGTCAAACGCAATTGCAATACCGCTCCACCCTTAAAGCGGCCGAGCGGTTTTGCGTCGACCACGGTCCCTGACGCGGTTGCTCCCGCCGGGACAACCGTTTTGCCCTCGACCGCGAGCGGGCTCGCCAAGGTTGCTGTAAAAGTCTGGCCGGGAGAACTGATTTTAGAGCCAACCGACTGCCCCAGGCGAACCGTCAGCACCGTGCCCGCCGGCACTATCAAAGGCCTCGGGGCTTCCGCCTTAGGCTCGGACTTCATATTCGACATGTTCGACATGCCCGAGCCCGAACTATTATTCATGGCTGTACCCGCATTGCTGCTCGAGCCGGAGTTATCCGGGTTATTGCTGGGCGATGCTGGAGCGCTGCTGGTTGTATTGCTGTTTGAATTGGAAGAGGTGGAATCTGCCGGCTTGCTGTTGCAGCCAAGCACGACGATAGACAGACAGAGACCCAGGGTGAGTGCTGCCAAGCGAGTTCGCATGATTCCCTCCATGTCGGGATGGTTTATCAGAAAGCTGGATGGTGCGCAAATGCCTTTAGCAGGGCGCTGACGTGATTTCGCCCCTGGAACGGAATGACCTAGATTTTATCCTCATGTCCGGCGGATGTCATGGCGGTGCTGCTCTTTTCCGTCTCGTCGGGCGCGAGGCCGGTTAAGATCGGCGTCACAATCTCCGCTGTCGAAGTTGTTGAGGAACTGGCGCCAGCCTGTTCTGCCGAGGGCGCCGGCTCTTCGTCCGAAATCTTTTCCACCAGGAATTTTGCGGTGTTCAGCAGGGGACGGCCGAGCGACGGATTGTAAGCTGTCCAGGCGCCATCCGATTCTCCTGCCCGCTCGAATTGCGCCCGCATGGCTTCCATCTTGGAATCGAGATCGTCCAGATAGTGGAGCAGGAGTGCCTCCGGAAACATGGGCAGCTTGGGCGAACCGAAATCGTACTGGCCATGATGGCTGATGATCAGGTGCTCGACCAGGGTCTTCAGCGAATTTGGAAAACCCGGAAGCTGCGCGAGTTTAGCCTGCAGCATTTCCAGTTCGATGATCATGTGTCCCAGCAACTGGCCGCGGGTGGTGTAGGTGAACGAGCGATTGTAGGAGAGTTCATGGATCTTGCCGATGTCGTGCAAAAATGCGCCGGTGAGCAGCAGGTCGCGATTAATTTGCGGGTAGTTGCGGCACATCAGGTCGCAGGAGCGAAACAGAGAAACTACATGCTCGAGCAATCCGCCGATGAAGGCATGATGCAGGGTCTTGGCCGCGGGCGCGTTGCGGTAGGCCTCCGCGATTTCCGGATCGGCCATAAAGGCCTCCACCAGGCCTTTGAGGTGGGGGTCCTTGAACGTGGCCACGTACTCCGCCAGAGTTTTCCACATTTCGCCGATATCCTTGGTGGTTTTTGGCAGGTAGTCGGCAAAGTCGACTTCGGATTCTCCCAGGCGCCGAAGTTTGTGGATGGTGAGTTGAAAACGGTTCTTGTACTTGTTGATCAGGCCCTTGATCTTGACGAAATCATCCTGCTCGAAGGCGTCGATTGCATCTTCAACGTTGTCCCACATCTTGGCTTCGAGGTGGCCGCTACGGTCCCCCAAGGTCAGGGCAAGATAGGGTTCTCCGCTCTTTTTAGGCTTTACCTGGCGGGAGACAACTACGAAACTCGAGGTGACGATCTTGTTCTCGAACTGGACGCAATCGCAAATGAAGAATTCCTTCATAGATTATCGTCCAGCTTAAACTAGATCACGCCCAGCTTTTTCTTCTTTTTCTTCAGTTCCTTGGCGCCCGAGTCTTTGGCCGTAGTTTCAATCGGCTTGGTCTGGTTGGGGCTGGCGCCGGTATCGACATAGCCCGGCTTGATGTCGATGTAGGCGTCTTCGCGCAGTTTCTGCAAATATGCGCGCAGCGCGGGTTGCAGTTTTTGCATGTAGATCGCGTCCTGAACCTTGGGTTCAATTTCGCTGAGTGGAGGAACGCCGGCCATCTGGTGTTCCGCCACCTTGAGAATGACAAATCCCTGCTTGGTGCGGATCACGTCGGAGACGTCGCCGGGCTTCATGGCGAAAGTCTTATCTTCGAGCTCCTTCGCAAGGGTGCCCCGCTTGAAGTATCCGAGATCGCCGCCCTGGGCGGCGGTTGGTCCATCTGAGTTTTTTTTCGCCAGATCTTCGAACGAAGTTCCTTTACGAATCTGAGCCAGCAGATCGTCAGCTTTGGCCTGCGCCGCCGCCAGTTGTTGCTCTTCGCTCATCGACGCATCCTTGCCTTTTTTCTCCGTCGAAACCAGCAGTTCGCTCAGCCGGATTTGCTCGGGCTGTTCCATCTGGCTCTTGTGAGCGTCGTAGAACTGTTGCAGCTCCTCTTTGGAGATGGACATCCGGGAGCCGACCTCTTTCGAGATCACTTGCTGCGTGATGATCTGATTTTTCAGGTTCTGCTTGAAGTCCTCAAAGGAAATGCCCTGGCCCTGTGCCGCCTTCTCCAGATCTTCCATCGACTCCAGCTTCATATCCTTGCGCATCTCATCGAGCCGCTTGATCACTTCCGTGTCTGCGGTAATACCCAGGTCTTTGCCCTTATCGAGCAGCAACTGCTGGTCGATCAGATCGCGCAGAACGTCTTTGTCCCTTTCCGCTACGATCTTGTCGGCGTTGGCCGGATCCTGCTGTTGCGCTTCCTGCTTCAACTGATCTTTACTTCGCAGGTATTCGGTGCGGGTAACAATCTGATTGTTGATGCGGGCTATAATTTCCTCGACTACCGTATCGGCCGACAATGCCGGCGGCAGCGCGATAAGACAGATCAGCAATAACGAGGGGAAGAATTTTCGCATAGGACTTCGGAGGCCGACACTGGGAGATTCACAACATCCACGCGCTCGCGGCCTTAATAAATTGTACCTCTGCATGACCGTCCTCGGCCACTGAGACCTTGCTATTATGATTGGTTTTCATCCGCTTCCGTTCTGAGCCCAGGAGAGACGAATGAAGGTTTTTGTACTCGCCCTTGTCCCCATAATTCTTTTTGGGTTTGCCGGCATTGCAGCCAAGGCACAGAAAACCAAAGCCACTAAAGCCGGTCCGGCGCCGGGACTGGCCCAACTGCAGAAAATGACCGCCCGTTTCGCGCCCACGCCATTGCGAGTGGATACAAGCAAGTTATCTGCGGCTGACCGGCAGGCCCTAGTGAAACTGATCGAGGCGGGGCGCATCCTGAACCACGTTTTTATGATGCAGTACTGGAGTGGCGATTTGGCGCTTCATGCGCGGTTGCAGAAGGACACCACGCCGCTCGGAAAGGCGCGCCTGCAATATTTCTGGATCAACAAGGGTCCATGGTCCGTCCTCGACGGATTCACGGCTTTTCTTCCCGGGGTTCCGGCGCAAAAACCGAAAGGCGCAAATTTCTATCCTGAGGATATGACCCGGCAGGATTTCGAGACCTGGACCGCCTCTTTGCCAAAAGAAGAGCAGGATCTGGCCAAAGGTTTTTTCTCTGTGATCCGCTGGAAAGACGATGCGGCCTCAAAAGCTCACGGCCAACTGGTTGCGATTCCCTACAGCGAAGAATACAAGGATGATCTGACCCGGTCTGCGAGCCTGCTGAAAGAGGCCGCGGGTCTGACTGAGAATGCCTCGCTGAAGAATTTCCTCAACCTGCGAGCCGATGCTTTTCTCTCTAACGATTACTACGCCAGCGATCTGGCCTGGATGGATTTGGACGCGCCTATCGACATCACGATTGGCCCCTACGAAACTTACAACGACGAATTATTTGGCTACAAGGCCGCGTTCGAGGTCTATGTCAACCTCCGCGATGATGAAGAAACCGAAAAGCTTTCGGCGTTCGGCAAACATCTGCAGGAGATTGAGGACAACCTCCCGATCGACCCGCAGTATCGCAATCCCAAGCTGGGAGCGGCGGCCCCGCTCCGCGTGGTTGACGAAATTCTCGCGGCGGGCGATGGCGCTCACGGTATCGCCACTGCGGCTTACAACCTGCCGAACGACGAGCGCGTAGTGCAGCAGAAGGGCAGTAAACGAGTGATGCTCAAGAACGTGCAGGAGGCCAAGTTCCGCAGCGTGCTGTTGCCGATTGCGCGCCGCATGCTCTCCGAATCAGCTCGCGTGGATGTGAACTTCGAATCGTTCTTTACTCATATCGTGGCGCACGAACTCATGCACGGGCTGGGGCCGCATCAGATCAAGGTGGACGGACGCGATACCACGGTGCGGAGCGAACTGAAAGATGTCTACAGCGCGATCGAAGAGGCCAAGGCCGACATCACCGGCCTGTTCGCGCTCCAGTACATGATGGACCATGCCAAGGAAATGAATCTGTACAGCGTGTTGCCTTCCGACGAGGCCGCGCAACGACAGCTCTACACTACTTACATGGCTTCGATGTTCCGCAGCCTGCGCTTCGGATTGAGCGATGCGCATGGCAAGGGCATGGCGATCCAGTTCAATTACCTCATGGACCGAGGCGCGTTCGCGCAGCAAGCCGACGGCACCTTCGCCCTCGACCTGAAAAAATTCCGGCTCGCCGTGCGCGATCTGGATCACGATCTTCTTACCCTTGAAGCCCAGGGCGACTATGCCGGCGCAAAGAAATTGCTCGACGAGATGGGAGTAATACGCCCGGTGTTGAAAAAGGCGTTCGATCGCCTGCAGGGAATTCCCACGGACATCGAACCTGTCTTCGTGACAGCGGATGAGCTGGCGCCGGAAGAGCCGCAAACACCAGCAAAGCCAATCCGAAAAAAGCGCCCAATGTAGGCGCGAGCGTCCACGCTCGGGCAGGAGTGGTACCAGCGTGTCCAAAGTCCAGTGGAGCGGTTCTCGCCCGTGAGCGCAGCGCGATTAAATAATCGCGACTTAAGATCATCACCTTATAAGGATCGTCGATTATAAGGATCGTTGATTATAAAGACCGTCGTTTGTGCGGATCGCCGACGATCTATGCGCTGGGCGATTTAAGATTCGCCGCCCGGACCAGAGCGAGCGCGGTGACGTCATTGTGCAGCGGAGGCTTGCGCATGAACTGTTGCACGCCATCGATCAGGGTCACGCACAACTCCTTAGCGGTTTCGCCGGTGGCCTGTTGCAATCCGGTCTTTACCCGGTCCAGCCCGAATTCTTCGCGTTTGCGCCTGCCTTCGAGCAGTCCCTTTGAAACCAGCAAAAGCGCGGCACCCGGCGGCAGTGCGACCAGCGGCGCTTCGCAAGTTGCATGAGAAAACAGCCCCAGGGGCAGACCGGTGGCGCGAAGCTCGCTGACGCCGGCGGTGTCGCGAAGCAGGCCGGGAGTGTGGCCGGCGTTGAAGTAGCAGATGGTCCCCAGATCCTCGTTATAGCAGCCAGCAAATGCCGGGCAGGAGCGGATGCCGCCCTCGGCCGTCATGATCGCCCGGTTCAGCTCCAGGCAGAGTTCAGCCATGGCGTCGGCTTCATTCACGTCCTCAGCGCTGAACAGCTCGGGCGAGCGGGTGCGGAAGGTGTGCTGGGCGGCGGAAACGACGGTGCCGTTCTCTTCGATGCGTCCCGCAATATCGAGCAGGCCAAACAGCACTCGGGTTGGGCTAACCCTCACAAAATCATAGTGATCGCCGCCCTGGCGCTCGCCATAGTAGGCCGCGGCCAGTTCCGCCTGGCGAAGTTCCGGGACCTCGGCCTGCACTGGCTCCTGCGCCGTCTGCGAAGTCTTCTCGTGTTGGAAAAGGAAGCGCATTACGACGTGTGACCGGCGAAGTTAGCACAGAAGATGACCCGGAGCAACCATGTGGTGCGGACACTTTTGGTCTTGATTTTGCTTTTGCCTTTGATCGGTTTTGAACCTCTCGGGTTCGGCAATCACAAACCAAATCAAAAACAACGTCAAAAGCGGCGGACAGGAGTGTCCGCCCGGCACATGGGAGTGTTCTTCCCCACACGGGGCTGGGGAACTTTCGTACCTTGGCGGGGAGCTCGCCAATGCCGATGGTTATTTTGAGGGATTGTGCCGAGGCCGGCTATGCGCTGGAACTTGTGGAAGCTTGTGCTCGGGATCGTTTTGCTGGGATGTGGAGTGCAACGGGACGAACTGCCGGTGGGTTTTGTGAACCAGACACACCATTCCGATGCCGACCTTTGGGTGATCTGGAAAGGAGCGCAGGCGACCCTGGCCCAGGAAGTGGACATGAATCCGCTGCAGCGCTCTTTCTCGGGAGCGGCGGCGGATATTCGGCCGGGCGACGCGCGCGCCCTCAAAGTCATGCCTCACCAGCTCCGGGTCGCCGCCGAGCCGGACGTGTCTGCCAGTGTGCTGCTGGCCGCCACCGGCCTGGAACGCCCCAATCCAACCGGAATGATCGCCTGCCCAAAGCCCTGCAATGTTCGCTATGCCGCCGCTTACTCCGTCTATAGCCGGGACGTCACTCAATATGCTGCCTCGTGGGAAACCCAAGGCGACAGTTTCACTTTTGTGCTGGAGTACGAGTTTGAGAACCAGATCATGGCTGCGCTGGGCTACAGCCTGGAATGGAGGTGATTGTGTTGAAGGTGATTGCTTTAGGAAGCACGGGCAGGAGCGCAGTCTGTTACTTCAATCCCTCGACCAGGTAAAGATCGCAGAGAGTCCGAATGTAGCCGTACACATATCCCTTGGCGTCCGCGGTCATCATGACGCCGTTAATGGTATCGATGCCGGCGGAGTCGGCGGGTTCGAGTTCTTTCCAGGGCTTTCTCTGCCCGGTCGCTACATCGACCTGCACCACCCGCGCCGGAATCTCGCCATAGCGGAAAACAAACAAGTCGCGCCCATCCGCCGACCAGCCGGTCGGCGCTTCATCGGGCTGCAAGCCGGGAACCAGGCGAGCGTCGCCACCATTAATCGGGTAGATGTAAACCTTGTGATCGGGGCCAATGGCGGCCACTCCCTCGCCGTTAGGAGAGATGACAAAACCCGAATTGATCCCTTCGGGACTGAAGGGATGGGGCTTGCCTTCCTCCAGCGATTGCACATAGAGGCGAAGGCCGTGCCCAGCTTCGTTTCCCGCAAACACCAGCCGCTTGCCATCGCTCATCCAGCGCACCCGGACGTGGTTCAGCGAGTCCTGGCTCAGCGGCTTCGCCTCGCCAACCCCCGTGGGCAACAGGAACAAGGCCGCAGGCGACGTGTTCGGGCGAGCTACGGCCCATTTGCCATCTGGAGACAACGCAACGCCCGTTCCCTCGCCGAGCCGGACCGCCGGAGACCCGTCGGTGCCGCGAAGATAGACCGCGTATTTGGGTCCTCCGCCTTCCCCTGCCTCGGAAAAGAGCACAGTCTTGCCGTCCCGCGACAAGTCGCCGGGGGTCGACCAGTCGAGCCATGACAGGTCCCGCTCCTTGGCTTCACCCGGAGCCAGTCCGACTACCCCGGCTCGGTCAATGCCGCGAGTCAGCAGGACGTTCCCATCTTTGCCGACGTCCAGCAGGGTTAGTTCTCCTGGGACTCGCGCCAATATCCTGACCTTGCCGGAAAGACTGGCCGCGTACAGGGAGCGGTCGCCGCCGGTTCGGGTGGCGGTAAACCACACTTCATCGCCGCGAGGAGACCAGGCCAAGCCCTGAATGCTGTCCCAGCCGCTGGAAAGCGTGGTCTTCTTTCCCGAGGTATCAACGATGGCAACGGAACCGCCATCATCGCGGTGCTGTGGATGATCGAGAAATGCGACGGCATCGCCTTTGGGGGAAACCCGGAGATGGCCGATCCATCCATCGGCCTCATACAGAACTTTGCCGGGCGGATACTCAAGCCGCTTTCGGCCAGCGACGTCATGGGCGATGGCGAGGGTTGATCCGTCCGGAGACCAGTCGGCAAATTCAACGTTCTCGATAACCTCGCGCGGCGCGCCACCTCCCAAGGGAACGCGCGCCAGGGTGCCGGAGTAAAGGAAGCCTTCGCTGGGCCGCGCTTTCAGCGCCAGAGCCATTTCGCCGGTTGAGGAAATTGCCAGAACATCGGCGCCCGGCGGATCCAGTTCGCGCGACTGCGGACTCTCCGGCCGGGTACTAAACAGCGCGATGGGCTTGCCTTCCCATGCGGCGCTGTAGATCACCGTCTTGCCGTCGGGAGTGAATCGTGCGGAGCGCACAATTCCGCGGCGAAAAGCCAGGGGATGGTAGGTGGGCAAAGCATCCGGCGGCGGACGTTTGAACAGCAAAGCTCCACCGGCTCCGCCAATCAGCAAAGAGGTCGCGGCCACCGCCGCGATGGCCAGAATCGGTCGCCTCCCGGCGGGCGGCTGCTCGCGAACCGGCGGGGGCAGGGCGACCGGAACCGCGCTGGCAGATGTTCCGGAAACGCTGGCATGGGCCCGCGACGATTCCAGGCCACGCTTGATCCGTTTCAGGTCGCCGCGCAACTCGGCGGCAGTTTGATAACGCAGCTCGCGGTCCTTGTCGAGCGCCTTTGAGATGACTTCCTCCAGCTTTGCCGGCAGCTTCGGATTCAGCGTCGAGGGCTCGGGCGGATTCCGGTTCAGAATCGCCTCGAAGATTACCCCGCTGCTGCTGCCGGAGAACGCCAATTCGCCGGTGGCCATCTCGTAAAGCACAGCGCCGAACGCAAACAGGTCGGTGCGAGCGTCGAGATCTTCGGCGCGCACCTGTTCCGGAGACATGTAAGCCACAGTTCCCATGGTGGAACCAGGACTGGTCATGAGGTCATGGTGGGTAGCGGTGCGCAAGCCGGAATCGCCTAGTCCGACCACCGCATCCGGAGCCAGTTTGGCGAGGCCAAAATCCAGCAGCTTCGCCTGTCCTCGCCGGGTGACGAAGATGTTTGCCGGCTTGATATCGCGATGAATGATTCCCTTGGAATGGGCCGCATCCAGGCCGTCGGCGATTTCGATGGCCAGATTCAGGAGCAGCTCCGTGTCCATGGGGCGTCCCGAGATGCGATGTTTGAGGGTTTGTCCATCCAGGTATTCCATGACGATGAAAGCCTGTCCGTCCTGCTCGTCAATCTCGTGGATGGTGCAGATGTTGGGATGGTTGAGGGCGGAAGCGGAACGGGCTTCGCGGCGGAAGCGCTCCAGAGCCTGCTGATTTTTGGCTACGTCGTCGGGAAGGAATTTCAGCGCGACGAAACGGCCGAGCTTGGTGTCTTCCGCTTTGTAAACCACCCCCATGCCGCCGCCGCCGAGCTTCTCAATGATGCGATAGTGGGAGATCGTCTGGCCGATCATGGGGGGAAAGTACCGGAGCGACAGAAGGGCAATCTTAGGCGTGATTGCAGGACACGTCAACGCGGGGCACTCTCGGAGGAGGCTCCGTGTGAGCCAACCGCGCAAACCGGATCCTGCGCGCACCGCCACGGGAACGCGCCCGGTGCACATCCGCTCCGCGCCAGATGCTTTCGCAAGCTCAGCATGACGCCTCGCAGAATGGCTGCTTGTGGCTATTTCAGCCCGAGTTGGCCGTTGTACTGTTGTGTAATGCGGTAGCACTCGCAGGCAGAATCTTCAAGCCGTTTGCGGTTTACGATGGTTACGGCGCCTCGGGTGTATTCGATGAGTTTCTTTCGCTGCAAAATGCCCGCCGCCAAAGTTACGCTGGACCGGTTCGTCCCCAGCATGGTTGCCAGGAAATCGTGGGTAATGGTCAGCAGGGCAGAGTCCACACGGTCCTGCGTGGTCAGGAGCCAGCGTGCAAGGCGTTGTTCAATATTGTGCAGCCGGTTGCAGGCAGCGGTTTGCGCCACCTGCATTCCCTGCACTACGGCATAGCGGCTCAAGAGCAACTGCAGATTCGGAGTGGATTCCAGGATCTTTTGTAAAGCTCCGACTTCGACTCGAAAGCCGTTTCCGCTGATTTGGACAACCGCCTGAAGTGGGCTGGTGTTGAAGCCGACTGCTGCCGGGACTCCGGTGAAGCCTTCATTCCCCACTACACCCGCTTCCGCAGTTTTCCCGTCCTCCATTGCGACCACCAGTGAGATCAATCCGCGACTGGGAAAATATGCGAATTCCAGCTTCGCGCCTGCCTCATGAAGGATCAGATGATTGGGTAATGCGACATATTCGAGATGCGGACGAAGGAAACTGAAATCGGTTTCAGACGATGACAGTAGGATTACGTTGTTGATCGGCTTTCCGGTGGTGTTTGTCCGCTCGCCAGAGTGCGCGACCGGAGCGTTTTTGCTTTCCACAGAGGATCCTTAGAAATTGTTTTATGGAACACCCCGACTCTCCCAAAAACGGCCGGCCCGCGCGCTCTCCTATCGAGCAATACTTCAGTAAGTCCGATGGTAACGAGGTACCGGGGTTTGCCCTCAGATCCGATCAAAAAAACCCCTAGGCAGCCTACACATCGTTCTCGGTCCCCGGAGGGTTGCCTCTGAGCCGTCGCTCTTTTTGTTCCAGCAAGCGGTTGATCTCCGCTATCAGTTCCATCAGTTTGTCTGGGTCTTGTTCGTTGGCCGCTTGCTCGCAGAGCTGCATCCATCTTTCTTTGCGTTCTTGCATACGCTCTCTCGAAACAGGGAAAACGCTTATACCATGGCAGGCGAGCTTTGCAGTGTTCGATGCCGGACAATGTTTGCACAAATGGATTCCGTACCTCATATTTCGTGGCCGGCGATTGTTGTTGATGCTGACCGCACCGGGAGGGAAGAATCGAGGTGAAGTTGCAGACCATCATTTCCGGTCTGCTAAATCCTTGGTGGTTGGGCGAGGCATCGAGGCGAGGCATCCGGACGAGGCATCCCCGGGCGGTTATTCGTGCTTTATTTGTGTGGGTTGGTATCGCGGGTGGGCTGGGCGCGAAGCGACGCCAATATCAGTTCCGTGCTTCTCCAGGATAGCTTCTAGTCTTTCAGCGGCACCATGTTCTTGTCGCCCTGGCAGAACGTGGCAACCCGCTGCAGCCCGCCTTCCGGTTGCGGCAGCAGGCGCACTGGACCGTAGCAATACACGGCGTGGCCGTTTTCCGCGAAGTACCAGCGGCCCCCTTTGCGGGCAGGTCGCTGGTGCTGTGCGACGGCTTTATCCACCGGCATTTTTGCAGGCGGCAGGAGGTAAGAGCCGTGCAGTGAAACCGACAACAGTAATGTGGCGAGCACTTTCATCGGAACCTTGGGTCTTCGAACCTGACTTTACGAATCTGGCTTGCGAACTTGAGTTTCAATCCCTTGTCGTTAAAAAATCCGACCTCACAACCTGGCCTTCACAACCTCGCCCTTGCCACTTAAATGGTGAGCGACATTCGCCGTTCGTCTCCTTCATCAGAAGAGCCCCTGGGCGGTCTCAGCGGAATCTGCCTGCGCATTTTGCTGGAACCGTGAGTCCTGGCATCGGCTGATGGTGTGGCCTGGGACGGTGTCTGAATCTGCGAACCCTGCGGCGATATTTCCGTCGAAGGAGATTTTGCCCGTGCCTGGGCATCGGCCTGAGCGTGGGCTCGGGCATCGGAATTCTGCTTATGAATTGCCTTTGACCGGAGACTTGCCAACTGAACGCTGTCGTCGAACAGCAGGCCGATCAAACTGCGCTGCGAGTCGATGGTTCTCGCCTGTTCCACCACCAGCATGGTCAGCAGACCGTACGAAATCACAAATAAAGCGACCAGTACGGGAAGCAGTGTCCGCCTGGACTTGCCGGTCGCTTCATCGCTATCGCTCGTCCGGTTCCACAAGATGGCACCCCGATCTGGGCCCCTGAGATGCGCGGGCACAGAGAAGAATGCAGCTAGCGCGCCAACAAGGGAGATCGCCGTAACGTACTCAAGGAAAATAACTTAGCGGCGACGCGGAACAGCATGGAGAGAGCTGCAAATGCAACTTGCTGCACTTTATAGGTTACCGAGTTACCTTTCCGATCCGCTCGTAAGCCAAGCCTGTCAAGGGTTTTAGCCGTTTTTGCTCGCGCCCGAGCGATCTGTAGTTCTCCGGTTTGGTTCTCGGGCAGGCCGGAATGGCAAAAGGGCCGCCCGTGATGAGCGGCCCTCTTTTTCCCCCGTCGTCTAACGGCTGACTGATTCGGAACGTTTTCGAAGGTGAGTGGTGCTCGGTCCGCGGCGGACGGTTCTCGGAGGGATTTGGTTTGCCGATCGAAGGGCCCGCTAATCAGGCGGGCCTTGTCTTTTGTTGACCGACCGACCCGTTTACGCGGGCTCTCATCTCGGCTTCGACGGTGCGCTTCCTCTTGCCCTGGAGTTCTGCGGCGGGGCCGATACTAAGGGCAGCGGGGGTCAATGATTGTAATCGCGATTTTTCGCCAACAACGCCCTTTAAGGCCTTGCAACTTCATACCTTTCATTGACTTGCCCTCGCGTCCCGCCTAACATTCCTCGATCACATGATCGGCCAAACCATCTCGCACTACAGCATCGTCGAAAAGCTCGGGGGCGGCGGGATGGGAGTGGTCTACAAGGCCGAAGACACGCGCCTCCATCGCTTCGTCGCACTCAAATTCCTGCCCGACGAAGTTGCGCGTGATCCGCAGGCGCTCAGCCGTTTCCAGCGCGAAGCCCAGGCCGCCTCTGCGCTGAATCATCCCAACATTTGCACCATTCACGACATCGGCGAAGAGAATGACCTCGCCTTCATCGCCATGGAATACCTCGAGGGCGTCACTCTAAAGCACCGCATCGCCGGGCGCCCCCTCGATCTCGAAATCCTGCTTCCCCTAGCCATCGAAGTAGCGGATGCGCTCGACGCTGCGCACGGCAAGGGAATCGTCCACCGCGACATCAAGCCCGCCAACATCTTCGTCACTGAGCGCGGACACGCAAAGATCCTAGACTTCGGGCTGGCGAAAGTAGGTGTCGACAGCTCCTCCTCAAGCTCCGCTAATACCCAGACGCGCACCATCCCGGAGCAGCATCTCACCAGCCCCGGCTCTACGCTCGGCACAGTTTCCTACATGTCGCCCGAGCAGGTACGCGCGAAAGAACTCGATGCTCGGACCGATCTCTTCTCCTTCGGCGCTGTACTCTACGAAATGGTGACCGGCACCTTGCCTTTCCAGGGAGAAAGTTCTGGCGTCATCTTCAAAGCCATCCTCGATTCGGCGCCGCCCTCACCGCTACGCTTCAATCCCACAGTTCCGCCCAGGCTGGAAGACATCATCAACAAGGCGCTCGAAAAAGATCGTAACTTGCGCTACCAGGGCGCGTCCGAAATGCGTGCGACCTGCAACGCCTCAAGCGCGATACCGACTCGGGACGCTCCGGCTTCATCTCGGGATCGCAGGCAGGCGTCCAACCGGCGATTCCCACCACCAGCGCTTCACGTGCGGCTGTTGTCCTTGCTCAGCCTCGCGCCAATCGCAAACTCTGGGCATTCGCCGGCGGAGGGATCGCCCTGATTGTCCTCGCGGTGCTTGCCTACATCGCGTCGCGCCCTCTGCCCGCGCCAACTGTCTCGGGCTATGTCGCCATCACTCATGATGGGAATCGCAAGGGCATCGTTGGAACCGACGGGGCACGGCTGTACCTGGGCGAGTTTTCGCCCGAAGGAAATCTCTTCGGCCAGGTATCGGTAAACGGTGGAGAAGTGGCAAAAGTTCCGCTTCCCGCTGCGACCATGGCCCAGCTCGCGGTTTCGCCTGATGGCTCTACCTTATTGGCCGCGGACGAAGTGGGCCAGACTGCATTCCACGGCCCGCTCTGGGCGGTGCCCGTGCTCGGTGGCTCGCCGCGCAAGCTTGGAGACGCCGCTGCTCAGGTCGCAGAATTTTCACCCGATGGTCAAACTATCGTCTATGGCGATGGCAACGACCTCGACCTCATCAATAGCGATGGGACCGGACAGCGCAAATTGGTCGCGCTTCCCGACGTGGCATTCGATCCCGCTTTTTCGCCGGATGGCAGCGTGGTCCGCTTCCGCGTTGGCGGGGGGCTTTATGGAGAAGGTCCGCTTTGGGAAATTTCCATCAATGGTAAGAATCTGCATCCGTTGTTGCCCGAGTGGCGAAATCCCGCCAGGGAGTGCTGCGGAAAGTGGACGGCCGACGGCCAATACTTCGTTTTCGAGTCCCAAGGTAACATCTGGGGGCGATCGGAAAAACGCGGCTTGCTGGGAAGGTCCATTTCCCAGCCTGTGCAATTGACATCGGGACCGATGGCGTTCTTCTCGCCTTTGCCCAGCAAGGACGGCAAGAAACTGTTCGTGGTCGGCTCGCTCCAGCACGGCGAACTCTCGCGCTATGACGTCCAGTCTGCACGGTTCCTCCCTTTTCTCGGTGGTATTTCCGCTGATAGTGTGTGCTTCTCCAGCGATGGTCAATGGGTGGCATACATTGCCTATCCCGAGGCAACCCTCTGGCGCAGCAAAGCTGACGGTAGCCAGCGCCTTCAGCTTACCTACCCACCCATGACCGCGGTGCTTCCAAGTTGGTCCCCCGATGGCAAACAACTTGCTTTCTACGATCTGGCGCCCGGCCGCAATGTGAAGTTGCGCACGGTTTCGGTAGATGGAGGTGCATCCACAGAACAGATCGCGGACGATCCAGAGGACAAACTGGATGCCAGTTGGTCCCCTGACGGCGCCAAGATTATCTTCGGCAATGCGCCCTCGTATCCCAAAAGCGTTATTCAATTGCTGGATGTGAATACGCATCAAGTATCGACCGTGCCCGGGTCAACCGGTCTCTACTCTCCACGCTGGTCCCCGGACGGACGGTATGTCGCCGCGATGAATTTTGATTCGCGCGTGCTGATGCTCTTTGACTTTCAAACGCGGAAGTGGCAGGAACTCGCCCGTATCACGATGGGCTTCCCCAACTGGTCGAAGAATTCAGATTACGTGTACTTCCTGCACGAAGAAGATCATCCCTCAGTGATGCGAGTCCGCATCAGCGATCACAAAGTCGAAACCGTCGCCGATCTGAAGCATTTCCGCCAGGCCGGCTTCTGGAGTGTGTGGCTGGGCATGGCCCCCGATGACTCACCGCTTCTGCTCCGCGATACCGGTACGCAAGAGGTCTACGCGCTCGACTGGCACACGGAGTAACTTGCCTTGTGTCTTTAGGTCTCGTCGAAAACCCTTTGTGCTAGAGAGTTTGGCATCGAGCTCGCCAGTCATGCAAGCAGACTATTGGCGGAAGCGTGAAATTGCCGGGCCAAAAGGCGCATCGTTCCGGGGACATCAGAGTAGGTTTGCGCTGCACGGGCTACATGACCGAGAAACATAAGCCTGATTGTCAGAAGCTAGCCTTGGATAGATCACTGTTGTAACCAGGCGATTACACTCATTGAGCCGACCGGGGCCCTGCAAGCGGGGAGCCCTTCAGTCGGCGCACAAAGGAAGGCCAGCCGGGCTCAGGGCTGTCCTTCCCGAGCATCACCGTTTTTGGTGCTCGGCGGCTGGAAAATCGGAGGAATCAGAGCAACGTCGTGGAATCGACCGCCGTCTTAAGCCCAAGAAAAACAACGAAGAGAGAGCAGCAGCGAAAGACGTGAGAGTCCTTTATAGGTAACGTAAATGGGTTACCCGCTGGCCGCGGATACGGGCAAAAACCGTTACAGACAAGGCTTTTGGGGAAAGCGCGGGCCAGTTTTCCCAGTGATCGCAGGAAATTTAGCGCGAAATCTGATCTGTAAGCCCGACGATTGCATCTTAAGCTCTTCGCCCGCACTGCAGGTTGGACACACGGGTAGCAAGCGAAGTCACTTCCGAAGGGCGCCCGGAAGTATCAAAATCCAGGATGAGAGTTCGCAGTCCTGCAACATCAAATGCACAATCAGGTAAGGAAGCAATTATGAAAATATTTCGAATTTTGATCTGCCTATTGATCCTGGCGGGCTTCGCCATCGCTCAGCAGCAGAATCCTCCAGTAGAGCCGATGGACCAGACTCCCGTATTCCGGGTGAATGTGGTATCCCGGACCACCAAAGCGGTGAATTACCGCCATCGCGGCGGATCCACAACCGTCGACATCAAGGGAACCGACCTCATGCCGGAGATCAAAGGCAAAGCCAAGGTCGACAGCAAGGCCGGCCGCTTGGCAATCAATGTCGAGCTCTCGAAGTTGGCGCCGGCCACCAAATTTGGGCCGCAGTACCTGACCTATGTGCTGTGGGCGATCACGCCGGAAGGCCGCGCCAACAACCTGGGCGAGATTGTTCCCGACGACAACGGCAAAAGCAGCCTCGACGTGACCACCGATTTGCAGGCCTTCGGCCTGATCGTGACCGCGGAGCCCTACTTTTCGGTGACCCGCCCGAGCAATGAAGTAGTGGCGGAAAACATCGTCAGGCAGGAGACGAAGGGATTCGAAGAAACCATCGACGCCAAGTTCGACATGCTCGAGGGCGGACAGTACACCATCGACATGCCTGCCGAGCAGCTTCCTTCGGTGACGGCAGCGCCCAAGACCCCGCTGACTCTGCTGGAAGCGCGGAATGCTGTAGCCATTGCCAAAGCCGCCGGAGCCGCTCAATACGCACCCGATAGCTTGCAGAAGTCGGAGGACTATCTCAACCGCGCGGAAGATTATTACCGGCGCAAACAAGGCAAGACGCCGATTGGCACGGCAGCGCGAGGGGCGACGCAGATGGCCGAAGATGCCCGTGTGCTGACCTTGCGCCGCAAGGAACAGGAGCGCATCGCCAAGGAAAAGCAGGCCATGCTGGATCGGCAACAGAAAGCTGAAGCCGACGCCAAGGCGGCTTCCGAAGCCGAAGCCCAGGCCAGGGCGCAGGCCGATGAAGACGCCCGCAAGCGAGCCCAGGCCGAACTGGATCGCGCCAATGCAGAAAAGGCGCAGGCCCAGGCCCAATTGCAGCAGCAGCAGGCCGACGCAGCCCGCGCCGCCGCGGAAGCCGAACAGGAGAAAGCCCAGGCCGCCGCCGCAGAAGCGATCCGCCAGAAGGAAGAGATGCGGCAGCGCTTGCTCAGCCAGCTCAATCAGGTGCTGGAGACCAAAGATACCGACCGCGGGCTTGTGGTCAGCATGCCCGACGTACTGTTTGACTCCGGCAGTTACACGCTAAAGCCAGCGGCTCGCGAGCGTCTGGCCCGAATTTCAGGAATCGTTCTGGCGTATCCCGATCTGCGGTTAGAAATCGAAGGCCACACCGACAGCGTGGGCAGCGATGCTTACAACCAGGGGCTGTCGGAAAAGCGGGCAGGTTCAGTGCGCGACTACTTGGTTGACAATGGCGTCTCCATCAACAACGTAATTGCCCGCGGATTGGGTAAAGCAAACCCGGTGGCGGATAACAGCACGGCCGCCGGCCGCAAACTGAATCGCCGGGTGGAAATGATCGTTTCCGGTGACGTGATTGGAACCCAGATCACTCCGGGAGCGGTGAGCCCGGCTCCGCCACCTCCGCCGCAATAGGCTGAAGACCGCAATAGAAGCGACGGGCATAACGCCCGTCGCCCGCTCGGGCAGGAATTGGTCTATTCTTTCGTCGCTGTTGCGCTCAAGTGATGCCCGCCCATCACCACACCCGGCAGGCGTTGACCGGCATCATGGGCTGTCCGGCTTTGCAGCCGAAGGCATGGCCGAACTCCGGCATATTCTGGACCACACCATTTACCCGGAATTGACGCGGTGAGTGCGGGTCCGTTTGTACCTGTAGCCGAAGTTGCTCAGGCCGGGTGGCGCCGCACCAGCTTTGGCCGTGTCCGAGGAAGAATTGCTGCATCGGAGTGTAGCCGTCCTGCTTCGTAGTCAGATCGATGTTCTTTCTCCTGGCATCGGCGAGAAAGGCGATATAAGCCAGGCGTAACCCGCCGTTGTCGGCGGTGTTCTCGCCAAGCGTCAGTTTGCCGTTGACCTTTACATCGTCAACCGCGACGAAGTTGCCATACTCTTTGACTTCGCAATCGGCTTTCTCTTCGAACTTCTTTCCATCTTCGGGCGTCCACCAGTCGGCCAGATTTCCCTTGGCGTCGAATTGACGTCCTTCGTCGTCAAAGCCGTGAGTAAGTTCGTGGCCTACCACGCCGCCGATGTGGCCATAGTTCGAGGCGTCGCTGGCATGGCTGTCGTATAGCGGAGGCTGCAGGATGCCGGCCGGGAAATTAATGTCGTTCATGCTGGGGTTGTAATAAGCATCGACGGTCGCGGGAGTGATCAGCCACTCTCCCCGATCAACCGGTTTGCCGATCTTGGCCAACTGTCGCCGGTTCTCAAATTCGGTTGCCCGCTGCACGTTTCCGAAGGCATCGTCACGCGCGATGGTAAGGCTGGAATAATCACGCCAGTGATCGGGATAGCCGATTTTGTCCGCGACAGCGCGCAGCTTTTCTTTGGCTCGAACCTTGGTGGCCGCGCTCATCCAGTCCAGTGTGTCGATATCCTGGTCCATGGCTGCTTCAATATCCTTGACCATCTGCAGGGTGGCCTGCTTGTTGGCGGGAGGAAATTCCTGAGCCACGTAAACCTGGCCCACAGCTTCTCCCAGGCCGTCATCCACATTCTGCACACAGCGCTTCCAGCGAGGCCGTTGCTCGGGCTGGCCTCTCAGCTTGTGACCGTAGAAGTCGAAGAGCTCCTCGTCAAAGGCCTTTGGCAGGGCGAAGCCCGGGGTCGAGGTGAGTACCTGCCAACGCAGGTAGGTCTTGATGGTCTCCATATCCGTGGCGGCCAGCAGGGCGTTCAGTCCCTTGAAAAAGTCCGGGTTGGTGACGTTGAGTTCGGTGACAGGCGGGGTGGCGGATGCATTCAGAAAACGTTGCCAGTTGATCGCCGGCGCCAGACTCGAGAGCTCGGATACCGGCATCAAGTGGTAAATCTTGTTGGGGTCGCGGCGCGAGGTAATGTCCATGGAAACTTTTGCCAGCGCAGTTTCCAGTTGCATGATCGACTGGGCGTCGCTGGCCGCTTTGGCCTCAGGCTCGCCCAGGAGCTTCAGCATGTTGGCGATGTGTTGCACATACTGGGTGCGAGTTTTCTCGGGCGCGTCGCCGGCGCGGAAGTAGTAGTCGCGCTCGGGCAAGCCCAGGCCGCCCTGATCGACAGCGGCAATCTGCTTGCTCGCATCTTTGAAATCCTGTTGTTCCCCATAGCTAAGAAACGCGTTCACCCCGATCAGTTGGTAATGGGCCAGCAGTTCGGGCAATTCGTCCTTACTCTTGAGGGCGGCGATGCGATCCAGTTCCGGCTGCAGCGGCTTCAATCCCTTTTGATTGATGGCGTCGACGTCCATACATGCGGCGTAAGCATCGCCGATCTTCTGCTCATTCGGCGCACGCCCGGCGCCGCCAGTCGCCGCCTTTTCCAGCATGCTGTGCACGGTACGCTGGGTGTATTCCGCGATCATGGCGCCAGTTCCGAACCCGGAGCGGTCATTCGGGATGGGATAGAGTTTGGGAAAGTTGCCGCACGCATACTGGAAGAAATCCACGCACGGGTCGGCGCCCGTGTCGATCAGGCTTTTGTCCAGTCCGGGCAGAAGATTGTAGGTCTTTTCCACGCCGTGGCCTTCGGCGCCCGCCGTCTGAGCGGCAGACGTGGTGGATAACGCAAATACCGCGACCAGTGCAACCGTCCAAGCTACTGCCAGGCTTTTTATTATCATTATCATTGTTTCCTTTACGGGAGAGTGCGGTGCTGCCGATTCGGCCGGGCTCCGTGATTTTCACCATCACGATTGAGACCCGGGAGCGAAACTCAAAGATGAAGCTCCGGCGATTCGACGGCCTGATGAGGCTTTGGTAAGCAATCTGTCACGAAATATCTAAATTCTGGTGGAACGGTTCGAATCGGCGGCGCGGTCTTACTTTCCTCCCATCACCAGCTTGGCGATGGTTGCAAGCTGCATGTTCGAGGTGCCCTCATAGATTTTACCGATCTTGGAATCACGCCAGTACTTCTCCACCGGATAATCCTTGGTGAACCCGTACCCGCCATAAATTTCTATAGCCAGCGAAGTAACGCGTTCCGCCACTTGAGAACAAAACAGCTTGGTCATCGCCGCTTCTTTGACGAAAGGCACGCCGGCATCTTTCATGCGAGCCGCGTTGTACACCATTAGGCGCGCCGCTTCGATTTCGGTGGCCATCTGCGCGATCTGGAACTGGATGCCCTGAAATTCAGCGATTGACTTGCCGAACTGTTTTCGTTCCTGAGCATACTTCGCGGCATACTCCCAGGCGCCGCGGGCCACTCCGGCCATCTGGGCTCCGATTCCGATGCGGCCTTCGTTCAAAGTCTCGATCGCGATCTTGTAGCCTTTGCCGACTTCGCCCAGCACATTCGACCTGGGCACACGGCAGTCCTCGAGAATCAGTTCGCAGGTGGACGAAGCTCGAATCCCCAGCTTGTCTTCTTTCTTGCCGACCGTAAAGCCGGGAAAAGTCTTCTCGATCAGAAACGCGGTGATGCCTTTGTAGCCTGCCGCCGGGTCGACGCTGGCAAAAAGCACAAACAGCCCGGCTTCCTTGCCGTTGGTGATCCAGAGCTTGCGGCCGTTCAGGACGTAGTCGCTGCCCTTGAGCGCCGCCCGCGTCTGCAGGGCAAAAGCGTCCGAACCGGAACCGGCTTCGCTGAGCGCGTAGGCGCCACAGGTGTCTGCCGCCATGCGGGGAAGATATTGTTTCTTCTGTTCTTCGCTGCCCCACCGCAGCAGGGCATTGTTGACCAGCGTATTCTGCACGTCGACCACAACTCCGGCGGAAGCATCCACCCGGGACATTTCCTCGACCGCCAGAATCGCCTCAAAGAATTTGGCTCCGCCGCCGCCGTACTGCTCCGGAATCTCGATTCCCATGAGCCCGAGCTGGAAAAACTGGCGGATGAGGTCTTTGTCGAAGACGCCTTTTTCGTCCATTTCCTTCACCAGCGGCCGGACTTTCTCGTCGGCAAACTGGCGAATGTTGTCGCGAAACATGATTTCGTCTTCCGTGAACGAAGTCAGGGGAGCGGGAGAAGGGGCTTGCAGCGTAGTTTCCGGCATGGAATACCTTCCGGCTTTAAGGATGGCGAACTCTGGATTTTAGCACCGGCATTCGCGAACCACTAAGGACACGAAGTGTGGGTAGCACCGCGGATAAATGGAGACGTCGCGGATGATGTCGAACGGGGATTTCGAGGGATCAGGCCCGTTTGCCGCCGTAAATCAGCTTCAATCCATCCGCCTGCAGGATGCGCTGGATCTGGCTGCGGGCGTGCACCGCCCAGGGACCGACTGTGTCGAGCTTCACGTAAGCGCGCCAGTGTTTCAGGGCTTTGCGCGGCTCTTTTATCTTTTCGTACGCCAGCGCCAGGTTGTAGTGCGCGTCAGCGTAGGTGGGTGCAAGTTGCAAGGCGGTGGTATAGGTTTGGATGGCTTCCGCCACCCTGCCGGTCTCGTCGAGTACGTTGCCCAGATCAAAATAGGCCAGGGCATAGCGCGCGTCGACTTCGATGGCTCGTCGGTAATGCCTTTCGGCCAAGGCATACTCCTGGCGGTTGTAATGCAGCGTGCCGAGGTTGATGTGCGCGGCGGCGTGATCGGGATCGATGTCCAGCACCTGCTCGTACATTTCAATGGCCTGCGACTGGTTGCCGGGATCCTCCTCCAGCGCAATGCCGCGGGCAAAAAGATCGGCAACATCCGCCGGGGCCGGTTCGGGGCCGCTGGAGATAGGTGTGCTGGTCACCACCTTCTGCCCGGTGGAAAAGTCGAACATGAACTGTCCTGCGATAGGTTCCACCACTTTGCCTTTGTGACGGAAGGCGATGCGATGGCCGGTGCTGAACGCCCCGGCTTCCAACAGGGGATTCTCCATCCCCGCCACCTGCTTTTGCATGGCCTCAAGCGATTGCCGGATGACCGCGGGCCGCACCTTGCGGGCGCACAGGTCACGCACTTTCTTGATCTGCAGGAGATCGAAAAAAGAATAGCTCTCGGTGGCAGCTACCAGTCCAGCCTTTTCCCAAGCTGTCAACTGGCGCGCCGTGAGCCGAAGGATGCGAAGCAAGTCCGCTCGATGGTATCGGTACACGTTGATAATGAGACTCTGGCTATATTATCGGAAAAGTTACTCCCGGTCGCAAGGGGAAAGTGGTTGCAAATGGAACCTAAGCAGGCAACTTGCAGCGTTCATGGTGCAGTAAATCGGCAGCGCGAATATTCAAGACAGTTCGGAGCTTCGTAGCCTCACGGCGCGCACCCATTTCATCCAGGTTCGCTTGAGGGCGAGTTGCCGCAGGATGGCGGACTGGAAAGCGCCGAGCGGAAAAGGTATCTCGCGTGTTCCATCTTCCAGACTGTCTTTCCCGATCAGGGAATCTGCGGCTGTCGAATCGATGTCCGTGATCGTCTCTGGCTTGGGCAAAAGTTCGAGTGCTTCCAGCGGCTTCGATTCCGTCTGCCTGGCATTGCTCAAACTCTCGCTAACAATGCCGGCGATGAGTTCCAGATCCATGACATCGCTGATCGAAAAAGAACGCTTATCGCCAAACAGGAATTCGACCGCGCCGGCCACTTCGCGCTGGTGAAACAGGGGCACGAGGATGAGAGACCCAATGCCTTCCTGCTGGCACAGAGCGCCCACAAGAAGGTGATTTTGAGCGTCGCAGAGCTGCAAAATCCGGCCGCTTTTGAAGCAGGATTGAAAGAGGTTCGCCTCGAACTGCAGGGCCCCCATGGTGGTGGCGGCTCCGGTGCGCGCTGGATAGGTCACCGTCTCTTCGCGCAGTAGCGCGACAGCCATTCCGCAACAGCGGGTGATCTCCTGCGTACGCCGCACTACCAGGTCGATCGCCGATTCAAGTGGAAGCGCCTGCTCTCTGATTTGTACGCGCATTTCCACAAGCGCAAAACGCGCTTCCCGTGTGCTATTGAAGATGCCGCCCTCGAAACTCGTCCCATTTGCAATGTTCTCATTGACGCTGCCCTCATGAACATCGAAGCCATTCGCCGGGAGGTCAGGCTTCGCGTCAGCCTTGGCAGCAGCGATGTCCTGATCGAGACTTTCCGCTCTCGCTGACCCTACTTCGGCGCCCATGGCGCATTCTTTCTTTGGGGTATGAGATCGTCCAGGCTTTCCCTTTGGACATGACCGGAGCGAGATCATGCGTGGATGGCCTTGGTGCAGGAGCACATCCACACCTAACGAACGCAATCTCTGGCGCTGAGATTCGATGCGGGTGTAAAGCGCGCGGGAAGACTCCGGCCAAGACGCGGGCGGCAGATTGTTTTCGCTGGAAGCAGCGGCCTTCAGGGCCGCGAGAAGTTCGGAGGCAGTCCCCGACCAGTGGCCTCCGTGTTGGGCAAACCACGTTGCCAGCTCCCGGTCAAAATGATCATGTGAGGCTGCCAGCACCATAGCACTTAGCTGCCGTTTTCATTCGATGGTAGAGAGTCTGTCGACTTAGGGCCAATGCTTGACCCGCGCTTCGTCGCCGGCCGTAGGAATCTCCGCGCGGGTGGCACCCTTTTTCGGGGCGACTGCTTCCTCGGATTTCAGCGCTTCACGAAGGTCATCCAGCAACCCTTTGGGCAATTCATGAACGTTGCGTACCAGCCTCCGGGCCGCGAGTATATTGGCGAAACACTCCCTGGCTTCCTCGTCGCCGATACAGGACAAATCATCTTCCACTTTCAAGACTTCCATCAGGGTCAGAAATCCTCCACCCTGCTCGATGGCTTCCGCAATCTTGGGAAGCGACTTATCCATGGGATCGAAATTTGTCCACGCCTTAATCTGGAAGCTGAAGTACTTGTCTTTATGTTCGTCGGTCGGATTTTTTGGCGGTTCGGCCATCGAAAGAATCTCCCTTCCCCGTCAGAAGCATCAGAGGATACACCCGCGACGCGGATTCCGTGAAAACTAATTGGCGGGGGAGAGTGCTGTCTCCTGCAGTTTTGCTGCCACCGCATTGGCTCAAAGAGCTTGTGGATACAGGGGTTACAGCCGACCGGGCGCAGGCAGGCGCAACCCTTTGCACTTTCGCCGCAAACTTGTGGGGACTGGTTAGCATGTCGCCAGTACAGCATCTCCACTGGTGGCTTGGCCACCCGCGGAATTTGTCGCCTCAACCTCCACTTCAATGACACAAAAATTGATAGGATCGCTGAGCTCGTCTTTCAAATGATCGAATCCAGAAATGATCGAATCGGCGCGAGCCAGATAAAATGCCGGAGAAGTTTATCGTCATGAAGCGCGTCCTTCTTTTCTTGTTGT
Organism: Terriglobales bacterium; assembly: GCA_036265205.1. Lineage (GTDB taxonomy): Bacteria > Acidobacteriota > Terriglobia > Terriglobales > Acidobacteriaceae > JAIQFF01. Next base: position 54,641 of record DATAPL010000001.1, on the reverse strand, counting down.
TCGAATTTTGCTCCACTGCCTTTCTGTCCGCGCAGATGGACCGTATGACCGGCCCGACATTTACTAAAGATGTAGCGCCCATTCTCCAGAAGAACTGTCAAAGTTGCCATCGCCCCGGTGAGGCCGGCCCCTTTTCGATGCTCACCTACGAGGACACGCGGCCCTGGGCAGGAGCTATCAAGCTGGCGGTCGAGCAGAAAATCATGCCTCCCTGGTTCGCGGACCCGCAATACGGACATTTTGCAAATGATCGGTCGTTGTCTGAAAAGGACATCAATACGATCGTGGCCTGGGTGACGGCCGGGACTCCAAAAGGCGATCCCAACGACACTCCCGTCCCGGCGAAGTTTGTCGAAGGCTGGGGCATTCCTCAACCGGACGCGGTCTTGCAACTTCCGCGTGAGTTCGCCGTTCCTGAATCCGGCATGGTCGAATACCAGTACGTCATCGTGCCCACCGGATTCACGGAAGATAAGTGGGTTCAGGCGGCGGAGGTTCGTCCTACCGAGCGCTCGGTAGTCCATCACATCATCGCTTATGTGCGCGAGCCCGGATCGAACTACTTCAAGGATCACAAGCCCGGAGTCTTTTTCGAGGCGGTGCCCTCAAAGACAGATGAGAAAGTCGATACCAGCGCGCTGCCCAGCGATTTTCTGGTGGGGTACGCCCCGGGCCAGCCTGCGGAAATCTTGCCTGCCGGCGAAGCCAAGCTGATCAAGGCCGGATCCGATATCGTTTTTGAAGTCCACTACACGCCCAACGGAAAAGCGGTGATGGATCGAACCAGACTTGGCCTGGTTTTTGCCAAGGAGAAGCCTGCCAAACGCGTTCAAACTCTCTCGGCCAGCAACGGCACCTTCAAAATCCCTCCCCAGGACCCGAATTTCCGCGTGGACGCTTCCTTTGAAATACGCAAAGAGGTGACGCTGGCTTCGCTTCACCCCCATATGCACACTCGCGGCAAGGATTTTGAATATCGCCTGGTTTTCCCCAACGGTGAGACCCGGACGCTGCTGCGGGTGCCGGCATACAACTGGCACTGGCAGCTCTGGTACAACCTCGACCCTCCCATCGTGCTGCCCAAAGGCACGCGCATCGAATGCACCGCGCATTTCGACAATTCCGCGCACAATCGCGAGAATCCCGATCCCACTAAAACCGTAATTTGGGGCCAGCAAAGCTGGGACGAGATGATGGTCGGCTTTTTCAATCTGGTGTATGACGCAGGAATGTCTCCGAAAGACTTGCAGCCGGAAGAGAAGCAAACGGTGAAGGATCAGGCTCCCGTCGCACGCAATTAGACTTTCGATCAGCGTCACGGGCGCCGCACGGCACGCGGATAACATGAAGATCGTCCTGCACGTCATTTTCGTATCCACGATATTTGGCGCCTTCTGCCTGGCGCAATCGGCTGGTTCACCCAGAAAACACCTGCTTGTGATTGGAGAGGAAAAAGGATACCGCCACGAGTCTGTGTCTCACGCCATGTCCACGATTGACCGCCTGGGACGCGAGACCGGCTTGTGGGATACCACTCTCCGCACAGACACCGAGGCATTGACCAAAAAGAAGCTCGAGTACAACGCCAAAAATCTCAATAATTTCGATGCCGTGCTTTTCTTCACCGGCGGCGACCTTGAAATGGACGCCCAGCAAAAAGCCGATTTCCTGTCGTTCGTTCACGACGATGGCAAGGGCTTCATCGGCATTCACAGCGCCGCAATTACCTTCGTCCACTGGCCGGAATACGGCGAGATGCTCGGAGGCTATTACGACGAGCATCCGTGGGGGACCTTCGACGCCCCCATTGTCCTGGAAGGCCCGGCGTTCCCGGGGATGCAGCAGTGGCCGAAAGCTTTCGTGTTGCGCGACGAAATCTACCAGATGAGAAATTATTCGCGCGACAAGGTGCGCGTGCTTATGCGCCTGGATGCCGGCAAGCTCGATCTGGCCAACAAGAATGTCCACCGAACGGACCGCGACTTCGCCGTAACCTGGGCAAAAATGTATGGCAAGGGCCGCGTCTTCTATACCACGTTGGGGCACGTAGAAGAGAATTGGGACAAGCCGGAATTTCAGAAGATGATTACCGAGGCGATCAGCTGGGCGACGGGCATGGTTGATGCGGACGTGACGCCGCGGCCCGCGCCTGGTCATTAGCTGCGGAAAACCTACGCGCGGACCCCGCGCCATCGCTATATTTACAAGCTATGATCAACGCCACCGGCGCAGATCAATCCAGATGAAATCTCAGCAGCAGACCTCAGGCGCTAAAGCGCGGCGCATATTCGACGGATTGGCGGCACGACCAAGGTCGTGCCATTCCCAACATCGTTTAGGACATAATTCTCTCGGTAATCTCGCGGACCAGGTTGGTCTGAATCGAGTGGCGGCAAACGCGATCACGCGCAGAACTTTCGCCAAGATTGCGGCTTCGGGATTGCTTGCGGCGGCGTTGCCGGCGCAGGCGTCCAGCAAGCTCGACGTCGGGGTTGGCGCCTACAGCTATCACAACCTGTCTCTGGACGAAATGATCGTGCAGCTCAATGCCTTGCATGTTTCCGAGATCGAGATGTCGCGGGGCGAGTTCATGCTGATGAACCACCCCGGCGACGATCTGTTCCGCTCTGCGCGAGCCAAGCTCGACGCGGCCGGCATTGGCTGCGTGTCCTACTACAGCGCAACCGTCAAAGATGATCGCGATCTGGAGAATGCACTGCGTTTTGCGAAAGTCCTGGGCGCGCGCCACGTAACCGGCGATGCCACCGGCGGCATTCTCAACCGCATTGATCAGGGTTTTTCGCAGGCGGGCATGACATTCGGGATCCATAATCACTACTTCAAAGGTCAAAAATTCGCTTACGAGAGCCCGGAGGATGTTCTGCGGGCCTTGTCAGGACTCTCAACCACGGTCGGAGCCACGGCGGACGTGGGCCATTTCGCTTCATGCGGCTACGACACCGTGGATGCCATCCGCAAGCTGGGCTCCCGCTTGAAGCTGGTGCATCTTAAAGATGTCGAGGCCTCGGGCGGGGAAGTCAACGTACTGTTGGGAAAAGGTATATCCCGGATTCCCCAGGTGATGGACGAGTTACATCGTCAGAATTTCGCCGGCTTGGTTGCCGTGGAATATGAAAAAGAGGGAAATGTCGACCGCGACATGAAAGAAAACGTGGAATTGGCAAGAAGCCTCGCCTGAGGAAGCGGGGGGGAAGCCATTCAAAACTGGAGCCGACGAGCGGACTTGAACCGCTGACCTGCCGATTACGAATCGGCTGCTCTACCAACTGAGCTACGTCGGCTTCGGATCTGCTTAGCTTCAGTTTACCAAATCGCTTGATGGGCGCCGCGCATTCCCTGACAAGGTGGGGGAATCAATCCGCCTTCGGTGCGGTAAACTGTCGCGCGCGGTCGCTGACATGACCTCTGTACAGTCTTCGAGCGCTCCACCGGCGGGCGACGTCAATCGCTGGTTCACAACTGTCGCTTCACTCATCGTAGGCGGAGCGTTTTTCGCATTGTGGTTCTGGCTCTTGCCGCGGTGGCTGGGTTTCCGCGTGGAAATCGCGGGTGCGGCGCGCTGGCGATGGCTGGCTGCCCTTCCGTCGGTGCTGGGATTTGCGGTTGCGCTCCGCTGCATCTGGGACTTCGGATGGACAGGGCGCGGCACGCCCGCCCCGGTGGCGCCGCCGCAACGTCTGGTGGTGGTGGGTTTCTACCGCTTTGTGCGCAACCCCATGTACCTGGGCTTTGCCGCCGGCTGGGTCGGGCTGTGGGTGGTGTTCGGACGCGCCAACTTGCCAGCGATCGCCGCCTTGCTTGCAGTTGCCCTCGGCGTACATCTTTTTGTGCGCTTCTACGAAGAGCCAACTCTGCGCGAAAAATTCGGGGCTGACTATGAGGAGTATTGTCGGAATGTCCGACGCTGGTGGCCTCGTTCCCGAGCCTGGAACAAGCTGGCGTAGTCCGTCGTCAGTCTTCAATCGTTAGCTAAATCCGGAGCGCGAAGGTCAAGGTTCTTCGCCCACGACTAAAGACCAGCGACCGACAACCGAGGTGTGTTTGGCGCAACAAAAAGGCCGCCCTGGCAATGAGCGGCCTTCTCTTTTTAGGGAGAATAGTTCCAACGGGGCAAAAAACCGTCAAAACTTTCTGGCGAAATCTTATGAGCCGAAAAAGGGGGGTGTCAAGGAATTTTTGGGAAATAAATATCTTTGTTTTCTATTACTTACAAAATAGGTTAACAGGCCCTGGAGATGACTCATTTTGAGACACAGGCGGTGAGGATGCCCCTTAACCAGCTTTGATTGATGGGCTTACCTTGGAATCAACCGCCCCGGCCTGACCTTCGGACAGGTTCAGGGAGATAAAATCGACTTCCTTCTCACGGTGCAGCACGCTCTCCGGCAAGATGCGGTTGAAAAGCAGGCGAATTCCTCCGAAGGCGAGGCCGGCGACGGCGGAGAACGCGATCAGAATCGCGCACAGCAGGAAAACATTCAGCAACAGGTTGGCGAGATTGTTTTTCTTTCCGGAATATGTGTTCTCGTTCCAGGTTACGTCGGCCTCGTAGTTCACCGCACCCAAAAGCGATTGCGCCTCCCCTGGAGAAATCGTGCCCATCGCGACCACCAGCATGGGGCCGGTGCGCTTGTCGAAGGTCGGTCCGAGCGTCGGCATTGCCGGACCTCCCGGCGTCGCCGAAGCATTCGACGGGTGGGCTGCATCCAGGCGGCGCAGATGTTCGGCGGCGATCTGAGGGGTCGGATAGGAGATCAGAATCAGCGTGGCGTGGCCGTCCGAGGTTTCATAGTTGCCCAGCGCGAGTTCGGTGCCAACGCTGAAATCAACCAGCGGCTCAGGAAGCGGCGCACCGATCTTCTCCAGTCCGATAGCGCCGACCACGTACTTGGCTGTGTTCTTCACATAACCAAGCTTCGGAAGATAGGCTGGCAGCGCCGGCAGGTTGCGCGCATTTCCCGCAGGCAAGGGCAAGGCCTGCGACAAGTCCCGAAGTTCGGCCGCAGACATCGCAGTCAGCTTGTCAAAAACCGCGTCGACCAGGATGTTGCCGCGGTAAAAAAGCACGCGCTCGTTCAGTGACGCGCCCTGGTCCGGAATCGTCTCTTTGAGCATCTGCGGCAACTTGTAATAGGTGAAGGAGCCATAGGCTCCGGTGGCGTCAGCGAAGCGCGCCGCTTTAAGCGTGAGCTTGCGGCCGTCGTCGCGGGTGTAGGTACCGGACTCAAAGTCGGTAAACCCGTATTCTTTCAGCAGGGCAGCGTTCGCGGCATCGGCGACGGCGGGATCGGCACTGCTATGGGTCTGGCCCGAGATCTGCCATCCCGCAAACTGAGCGGGAAGAATAGGAGCGGGGGTGGCACGGGCGGTCTCGCCCGCCATCACCGCCTGAGCCACTACTATCAGGATAACTGCGGGAGTAAGTCGGAAAAGCCTCATGAAGACACGCGGATCATGCGAACCCTCCTTATTAGACTACAGACCTGGCTTGAAAGTTTCCAGTTGTCGGCGGGGTGAGGCGGAGCTCAATTCAGCGCGGTGGGTGTAGCTCAGACGTTTATTGGCCTTCGCCCTTATCGATCTTGCTTGCGACTTTGATTCCGCTCAGGCCGCTGACATATTTCGAGATCCCGCGGTAGAGAGACTCGGCGATACGCTGCCGGTATTCGGCGGTTTCCAGCCGACGCTCGTCCCCCGGATTGCTGACGAACGATATCTCAGCCAGAATCGAAGGCATATTGGCGCCAATCAGCACGATAAAAGGCGCCTTCTTGACCCCGCGATCGCGAATTCCCGGGCTCTTCGCCGCCAGCCCGGTGTGCAGGGCGCGCTGCACGTTGGAGGCGAACTCGCGCGATTCTTCGATCTTTTCCTTGAGCGCTATCTTCTTCACCAGATCCTGCAGCTCGTGGATGGATTTGTCGGAGGCGGCATTTTCCCGCGCCGCCACGTCCAGGGCTTCGGGCGAAGAGGTGAAGTTCAGATAGTAGGTTTCGACGCCACGCGCGTCGGGATCGCGGCTGGAGTTGGCGTGAATCGAAACGAACAGGTCGGCCTGCTCCTGATTGGCGATGGAAGTGCGAGTCTCCAGCGGAATATAAGTGTCGTCCTTACGCGTGTAAACCACGTCGGCGCCGAGTCGAGCCTGCAAGAGTTTGCCCAGCCGGCGTCCCACATCCAACACCAGATCTTTCTCCTCGAGGCCCTTGGGGCCGATCGTGCCGGTATCGTGTCCGCCGTGGCCGGGGTCGATCACAATCTTGCCGATTTTCAGCCCCAGGGCGCGGATCAGCGAACGGTCACCACTAGCTGTCGGTGAGGCTTCGCGGACATCAGGAAAAGCGTCCGTGGCCTTGCGTTTATTCTTCGCCGAATTCCTGGCCGTCGGCGGACTCAGTGTACTGGCCGCCCTGGTTTTAGGCCTGATCTCAGGCGGATCAAGTTTAGCCACGGTGACGGCGCCGTCGTCGTCCGAATCTTCGGCTTCAACCACTGTTTTTTTCGGCCCGCTCACGCTTGCTTCCGCGACCGGCGGTTTTGCAGGCAGGTCGTCAACTGGTTCGGCCTGCTTCAGCGAGGCCGCCTGCACCGGCTGCCTCCGTACAGCAGGCTTGTGCGGAACAGCTCTGGCTGCGTCCGGAGCGGCGGCGCCGGGAACATCCTGGCTTTCGGGCTCCGGGCTTTGAATATCTCTGCTGCGAGCGTTATTGCTGTAAGCGTCTTTGCTCTGAACCTCATTGTTGTGAATATCGCTGTTGTGAATATCGCTATTGTGAATATCGACGATCAGCCGCGGGGGATCCGTCAGCAGGAAGGTGTCGTAGTCCGAACGCTCTGCCACTTCCAGAACGATGCGCGATTTACCCGGCTGGAATTGCGCAACTCGAATTTTCTTCAGCAGCCCATCTTCGACATCGAAGGTCTTGCCCAACAGGTTGGAAGCCAGGTTCGTATCCTGCAAATCAAAGAAGATTCGCTCGGGATTCTCAATCCGCTGGGATTCGAATTTCGTGCCCTGGTCAAGATCGATAGCGACGCGAGTATAGTTCTGACTCGACCAATGGCGGACGCTGGTGATGCGGGAAAGCTTCGAGGAGCGACCATGGGAGATGGCCTGGGCAGTCCTTGAGGTCTCATCGTCTTGACTCTGGCTATCGTCGTCGTCCTTTTTCTGGCGGTCCAGCTTGCCGTTTTTTTCGGCGAGCTTTGAGTCCGCCTTTGACCCCAGCGCCGCCTCTTGAGCCGACCCGTTGAGCGCCTGGCGAGCCGCATCTGCGAGGCGGTTACGGGGGTAGCGGCGAAGGAATTCCTCGAACACCGGCTTGGCCTGCGCCGGGTCTTTGAGGTCATCCTGATAGATCTGGGCGATGTTGAACAGAGCTTCGAAGCGGTCTCTGCTGCCGGGATACTCCCGGCGGAGAAACTGGTACTGGCCGATGGCGGCGCGCAGCTCGCTGGGACTGTCGAAGCGACGCCCCATTTCGGTGAGCAGGGTTGCAACCGCAAACACACTGGGATCGGCTTTGCCAGCAGCCGGGGCGCCATAGTAAACCCTGCGATACGCAATAACTACGCGTTGGTATTCGCGGCGGCTGCGGTCGGCGGCAGGCAGGTTATTCAGCGCTTCCCGCATGCGCTCGGCGTTTGAAAATTGGGTATTGGCCCAGGCTTCGGATTTTCCCCGCGCCTGCGCAGGCAACGCCGGAAGCAGCAGCAGAAGCAGAGCCGTGCCCAGACGCCGCGCGCGTTGGCCTGGTTCGAGGGTCTTCAATTGTTCGTGCCCGTAATCGCTTTGCCTGCAATCGACAGCCTGAAATCAGCTCCATACCGGCCGGCTGCTTATCTTACAGATGCAGGTCCCTTAATCGGTGTTGCTGAAGTGCAGAACGCCCCGGTCATCTCTTTGCACCCGGACAGGTTCCTGCACCGGGGAGCTCAGGATGCGATATCCCGGGGCAGTCCCGCCGTAGTACAGCGCCGTGATCCGCTTTACGTAGTTGCGAGTCTCGCCAAAGCGGGGAATTCCCGCGCTTCTTGCGACTGCGCCTGCGCCGGCGTTGTAGGCGGCCAGGCTCAACTTGACGTCGCCACCATAACTTTCCATGAGCTTTTTCAGATGGCGTACCCCCGCATCTACGTTCTGCTGCGGATCGAAGGGGTTGACTACGTTCAGCTGCCGCGCCGTTTGTGGCATCAATTGCATCAGTCCCATCGCGCCTTTGCGCGAAACTGCATTGGGATTGAAGTTCGACTCCACCTTGATGACTGCGCGCACCAGACTGGGATCCACATTGTGCCGGGACGCGGCCTGGTCAATGGCGGCTTCAATTTCCTGCTGGGTGAATGGCTTTCCACGCACGAAGCTGGAAACCTGGTCAGAATTATTGACCTCAGCCGCTGCCGAACGAGCGGCCCCAATTTGCGCCTGTGGGATCGACTTCCAGCGGTGCGCAGTGGGACTCCAGTACATCAGGCCGCTGCTTCGAACCGCAGGAGTTGACGCGCGTCTCGGAGGGACAGGAACCGAGTCGTTCACGTAAATCTTGCGGCCAGAATCATCGGTGGCAGCGGTGATGCTTGCAGCCGTACCGAAAGCGGCTTGGGCCTGCAGTTGTGGCGTAGTGAGAGAAAGGAAGGTCGCGATTACAGGACTAGCCATCAGGACGATTTGCAGGCGCTTTCGCATACCGGGTTTAGTGCTTGGGCGCGGACAGACAAATACCCCGCGCCTACCTACCCGGAACCTGACGGAGAATCCCTACCAGAGTGGACCAATTATAGGCCCCCGGCTGACCCGTAGCAATCAAACGGAAGGCCAATCGAACCACGGAAGTAATCCGGCAATTCACTGAAAACAAAGCTATTTACTGCAATGCTAGGTTACCTTGTCTGCCCGCAACAGGCATGGGGCGGATCGACCCTGACTTTTACCTCGTTCGGCCGCTGTAGTACGCTGCCTGCGTCCCCATGAATGACATTTCCCCTCCGCAACGCGAAGCCCCCGATTTCCTGATGCTCTACGGTTTCTGGTATCGCGCTCTGCCAGCCGGGCAGGTGAGCGGGGCCCAGTTGCGCAAGGTGGTACTGCTCGAGACTCCGCTGGCCGTTGGGCGCGATCGCCAGGGCTTGCCCTTTGCTCTGCACGATGCCTGTCCGCACCGCGGCATGCCTCTTTCCTACGGTCGCTTCGACGGCGAACAGGTGGAATGCAGTTATCACGGCTGGAGGTTTGACGGACACACCGGCCAATGCAAGCTGATTCCGTCGCTGACCGCCGATCAAAAGCTGAAGATCGACCGCATCTACGCTGGCAGCTATCCCTGCGAGGAACATGACGGCTTCATTTGGATTTTCATTTCTGAGCCGGCGGCGCCCGGAGCTGGATTTACCAAGGCCGCTGACGCGCCCATGCCGGCTCCGCGCGTTCCCACCTTCAGCGACAAATACAAACTGGCCTACCTTACCGCCGATCTGCCTTGCAGCGTGGATCACGGCATCATTGGTTTGATGGATCCCGCGCACGGGCCGTTTGTGCATCAGGCCTGGTGGTGGCGCTCGCGAGACAGCATTCACGAGAAGCACAAGAATTTCGAGCCGATTCCCTACGGCTTTCGCATGAGCGCGCACACCCCCAGCTCGAACAGCGCGCCTTACAAGCTGTTGCGCCTGTATGCGGATGCAGAATCCATCACGACCACGATCGATTTTGTTCTTCCCAACCTGCGGCTGGAAACCATCCGCGCCGGCAAGTACTGGTTTTCTTCTCTTACTACGGTGACACCTATCACCCGCAGCCATTGCCGCATTGATGTGGTAGCGGCCTGGAACCTGTTTCGCTGGGTTCCTTTTGGTCCGCAGTTGCTCAAATTTGTCTTTGCGAAATTTGTGGAACAGGATCGGCTGACCATGGAACAGCAATCAGAAGGCTTAAAACACAATCCGCACCTGATGCTGATCGATGACGCCGACCGCCCCGCCAAGTGGTATTTCGGATTAAAGGCAGCCTTTCTGGAAGCGCGAAAAACCGGGGGTGAGATGAAGCATCCGCTGGCGGGGCCGGTCACCCTGAAGTGGCGCAGCTAGTCTTGCACCAGCCAGTCCAATGCCTCCTCGCGAGTCTTGAAGGTAGGCAAGTCCCGCTGAGAGAATGACTTCATGTGCTCGTAGAACACTTTGGGGAGGTTTTCCGTGCCCACCCAGGCCGAACGTTTCAGGTAAGGACGGTCGAAGACCAGCGCGGGTTTTATGCGCTCCACGCCCTTCCTGTCTACTTTAACGCCTGTAAAATCCGCTAGCAGCCGAACCGAGCCGCGAGGCTCTGCAGTGACGCGCGCTGGAACCAGCGTGGCGAACTGCTCCATTTCCTCGGGCGAACAGTTCGAGCAGTCCACCAGCAGAATCCTTTTATCTTTATGAGTGATGAAACGGATGCGATTCTTCATCCGCCCCTCCTCTTGCCACGGAGTGTAGCAGCAGGGCCGGGTCGCGCGCGAACTCTAATCCAGACTCGGTAAATGCTGAGAACAAAGAACTATGATCTGAAAACTGATTTATTTCCCTACTTCTCCAGCAGACCCTCGACTACGCCGTAGGCCTCACCCAGCGCCGCGTCCAGCGCCCCCGGATCTTTTCCGCCGGCCTCGGCCAGGTCAGGCCTTCCACCGCCCTTGCCGCCCACCTTCTGCGCCACCGGCCCAATCACTTTACCGGCCTGAATTCTACTCGTAAGGTCTTTGGTGACGCCAACGATCAGTGCCACATTGCCATTGCTCGCCGATCCCAGCACGACCACGCCCGATCCCAGCTTGTCGCGAAGCTGGTCCACCAGGGTACGCATCTGGGCGCGTTCGAGATTGTCCACCCGGTGCGCCAGAACCTTCACTCCGCGCACGTCTTTAATTCTGTCAGTCACTGAGGCCACGGTGGACGACGCTGATTTCATCCGCGCCTGATCGAGTTCGCGCGCCAGCCGCTTGATCTCCGCGTCTTTTTTCTCGAGTTCCAGTTTGAGGGATTCGGCCGGAGACGCATTGGCCTCACGCGTGGTCAGGCTGGCAACGACATTTTCCAGTTGATGATCTTTCTGGAAATGATGCAGCGAGCCTTCTCCGGTGACGGCTTCGATGCGGCGCACGCCAGACGATACGCTGCCTTCCTTCAGAACCTTGATTAGCCCGATCTCGCCAGTCTGCCCGGTGTGCGTGCCGCCGCAAAGCTCTGTCGAAAAATCGCCGATCTTGATGACCCGCACTCTGTCGCCATACTTTTCGCCGAACAGCGCCATGGCGTGATAGTCGTTGATGGCGACGTCGATGGGAACGTTCTCGATGACTTCAATCTTTTCGTTGCGCAGAACTTCCTTGTTGATCAGATCTTCAATGTCTTGAAGCTCTTCGTCCGCGACCCCGGTGAAGTGCGAGAAGTCGAAGCGCAGATGATCGGGCGCCACCAGCGATCCCGCCTGCTTCACATGCTTGCCCAAGACCTCGCGCAGCCCAGCCTGAAGCAAGTGGGTGGCGGTGTGATTGCGCATGGTGGCTGTGCGGATTTCCGTGTCGACCACGGCATCGACTTTTTGGCCCACGCGGATCGGTTGTTTTGCGGTCAGTTGATGAGCCCGCACTCCCTGAACCGGGTAGTAGCAGCCTTTCACCTCGGCGACGACGGTGTTGTGATCGTCGCCGTAGAACCATCCCCGGTCGCCAACCTGGCCCCCGGATTCCGCATAGAACGGCGTGTGGTCGAGGATGACCTCGCCTTCTTCGCCGGGCTTGAGCTCCTGCACGCCCTGGCCGTTGTGAATGATGGCGAGGACTTCGCAGCCGTCAGAGCGAGTTTGGCGGTAGCCTTCGAAGGTGGATTTGGGGAGCTTCTGGTATACAGGGTTCGCGGTTTGCTTGGCGGCGCCTTTCCAGGAGGCGCGGGCGCGCTTTTGCTGTTCCCCCAAGCCAGCCAGATAAGTTTGCTCATCAAAAGCCATACCGGCGTCACGATATGCGTCTTCTATGAAGTCCTTCGGTAGTCCAAAGGTATCGGTGAGCCAATATGTATCGTCCGGCCCGGGTAATACGGGTCCCAGCGAGCCGGCTGCCTGGCCTTGGACGGCAGCAAAGTTCGCACCCAGATTCTCGAGGTGCTGTTGCCGCTGTGCGATGTGGGCTTCGAGCTTTTCAAATCCCAGATTCAGAGTATTGGTGAACCGTTTCTCCTCGGAAAGCACAACGCTCGACGCTCGCTCTGCCGTTTCCTTCAGTTCCGGGTACGCGTCCAGCATCAGGTCGCGCACGGCGAAAACCATCTTGTGCAGGAAGGGTTGTTCGTAACCCAGCAATCGGCCGTGAGTGATGGCACGCCGGATAATCTTGCGCAGAACATAGCCTCGTCCTTCATTCGAGGGCAGCACTCCATCTGAGATCAGGAACGTTGCGGCCCGCGAATGGTCGGCGATGACCCGCAGAGAAGCCGCGCCATGGTGCGAAGACCCTGCCGCCCCTTGCCCGGTCTGGACAGGCGAGGCGCCTTTTCCTCTGGAACCAGTTGTGGTTCCCGTCAACTCGGTGGCCCTCTCGATCAGCGGCGTGAACAAATCCGTGTCGTAATTCGAGATCACGCCCTGCAGCACCGCAGTCAGCCGCTCCAGTCCCATGCCGGTATCGATCGATGGCTTGGGCAGAGGATTTAGCGTGCCGCTGGCATCCCGGTCGAACTGCATGAACACGAGGTTCCACAGCTCGACGTAGCGGCCGCAGTCGCAACCAAAGGCGCAGTCGGCGTGGCTCTGATCGGAGGCGGCCACCCCCATGTCGTAATGAATCTCGCTGCAGGGGCCGCAGGGGCCGGTGTCGCCCATCTGCCAGAAGTTGTCTTTCAATCCAAACTCGAAGATGCGATCTGCCGGTACACCCTGACCCTGCCATAAGTCGTAGGCTTCTGTATCGCGCAACATTCCGCCTTCGCCGTTGAAGATGGTGACATAAAGCTTGTTCTTGTCGATGCCGAACCATTGCGGTGAAGTGATCAGCTCCCAGGCGTAGGCGATGGCGTCTTTCTTGAAGTAGTCGCCGAAAGAAAAGTTGCCCAGCATCTCGAAAAACGTGTGATGACGGTTGGTGAATCCAACATTTTCGAGATCGTTGTGTTTGCCCCCGGCGCGCACACATTTTTGCGAAGTCGTGGCCCGGTTGTAGTCGCGTTTTTCCAGTCCGAGGAAGATGTCTTTGAACTGGTTCATGCCCGCATTGGTGAACAGCAGTGTGGGATCGTTCTGCGGGACGAGCGACGACGAGTGCACCTCGCGATGCCCCTTCTCGACAAAAAAGTCCAGAAATTTGCGGCGGACTTGAGACCCGGTCAGCATGATGGATATATATGGATTCTAGCATCGGCCAAGCGGCGCCGCCGATCCGCCCGACAGGCGTTCATTGTGGCTGCACGAGCGGGCGCTCGTGCCTGCATGATGCGACAAGTTCTAGGATGGGCGAGCCGGAGCTGGCCCGGCGCTTTCGCGCCGGGTGCTCCTGAGACGGGAGTCGGTTCTGGCGAGCGAGTGCTACTTCTTTACTTCGTCGACGGTCTTCTCGGTTCCCGCTTTCACGTCGTGGCCGACGGTGGTGACGCTTTTCTTGATGCCGTGTCCGGTCTTTTTTGCGACGTGCCCAGTGTCCTTAGCCGCGTCCTTGGTCGCGTCGCCAGTCTTGTCGGCCGCTTTTTCCGTACCGTGCTCGGTTTTCTTGACTACCTTTTTAGTGCCGTGCTCGGTGTCCTTGGCGGCGTCCTTAGTGGTGTCAGCGGTCTTATCGGCGGCCTTGTCGACGCCGTGTTCGGCTTTCTTCGCTGCTTTCTTGGTGCCGTGCTCGGTATCCTTGGCTGCGTCCTTGGTTGTGTCCGCGGTTTTATCGGCCGCTTTGTCGGTGGCATGCGCCGTCTTTTTGGCAGCCTTCTTGGTGGCGTGGGCTGTATCTTTCGCCGCGTCCTTGGTCGCGTCAGCAGTTTTGTCCGCCGCCTTATCAACGTCCGATCCGACGCCCTGTGAAAGCGCGAAGGTCGAGCTAAGCAGCAAAGCTGCAAGAGCCATGGTTAACTTGAATTTCATAATTCCTCCCCTTTTAGCCTGAAATGGTGTGGCGAAGTATCCAGCATTTTGCGCGTAAACGCAACTGGGTGGCGGCGATTCCGATTTGCGAATCGCCGATCGGAGTCAAGATCAAAGGCGGCAGACAAGAGTGTCCGGCCCACACCAGCACTCTCGTGGCCACGCTCGTTTTTCATTCCAGCTCCGTTTCTAGCGCTTGCAGAGTTTCGTCATCCACCTCCCATTTTTTCAGGATGGCAAAAATGGTCTTCGCTCCAAACCCTCCGCGCATCAGCTGGCGGAATACGCGAGCAGCTTCTTTCCGGCTCCCGGGTTTTTGCAGACGCTTGCGGCGCAGGTAGTCACGTGCCTGTTTTTCCTCGTTCACTTCGTCGTACACCGAACCTACTGCTTTGTCGACGATATCGCCGTGAACTCCCTTGGCTTTGAGATCCGTAATCACCCGCCGGCGTCCGAACTTTTCGTTGTCGCGGCGGAATGAAGAATATGCGGCGGCATACTTGGCGTCATTCAGGTACCCCTGGTCCTTGAGGCGGCGGATCACCAGTTCCACCAGCGTCTTGCCGTATTCGCTATCTGCTTCCACACGCGGGCGTAACAGGCGCTTAAGCTCAGCGACAGAACGCATACGGCGGCCCAGCGCGCCAACGGCGTATTCGTAAAGCGCATCTTCGGACTCCGTTTTTCGCGGCCGCGGAAACGACATGCCGAACACATTACGCCCATGTAAATTGTTTGTAAAAAAACGTAACGTCTAAAAAGGGTTCTGCAATTTAATGGAACCTTCAAACCCCTTACTGCGTATAGGTAAGCATGGAAACGAGAGTGCAGAATCAGAAGCGGGAGCCCGGCGATGCGGTGGTGACTTTCTCCCAGCCACGTCGTCTATTCAATACAATGAATATCAACACAAGAACATTCAAGCCAAGCGACGTCAAGAAGATCACGGAGTCAGTCATGTTAACGATCGATGTTGAAAAAGCCGACGATGTGGCGGTAGTGCACTGCGCGGGACGATTGGTGCGCGGCGCGGATGTGTCCACGCTGAGGAACGCAGTGGTTTCGGAAAAAACCACGCGTATCGTGGTGCTGGACTTGTCGCAGCTGGAATTTATCGATGGCGGCGGCCTGAACGCGCTGGTGTCACTGCATCACTGGACGCGGAACCACGGAATTCAACTCAAGCTGGTGAACCCGTCGGACTTCGTCCGCGAAGTCTTTACTGTCACCGGCCTGAATCGGGTGTTCGATATCTCGTCATTGCGTGATGCCATCAGGGTATTGCACGGCGCCGACTGCCATCACTCGAAGTATGCAGCGGGATATTTGAACCAGCCGCAGGCCCTGGCGGCGAAGTAAGCCGCGATTCGGTTCGGCCGTCGGATCACGATTGCCGACTGGCTGAGAACAGCTTACGACTGAAAAAGGCGCGCTTTTGCGCGCCTCTCTCTTTTTGCGGCCTACTCTGCTCGGTCAACGTCTACGACTGCGGTCGCTCCAGCACGAGCGGGACGCTCGCGCTCACATTGCGTTATCGGCCGCCGCCGCCGAAGCCGGTCTGCTGCATGGCATTGCGGGAAATGTCGCTGGTGGAAGAGACACCCTGCATGCGCAGCTTGAAGTCGTCGGCATTCGACGCATTCTCCAGGGCGGTTTCGTAATTGATCAATCCCGCCTGGAACAAATCCCATAGCGACTGGTCGAAAGTCTGCATGCCATACTGCGAAGTGCCCGCCGAGATCGCATCGCGAACGGCGCGGGTCTTTTCCGGAACCAGAATGCATTCCCGGATGTAGGCGGTGTTGATCATCACTTCGACCGCCGGAACCCGTCCGTCACCGTCGCAGCGTCGCACCAGCCGTTGGCTGATGACGGCGCGCAGCACCGCGGCCAGCTGCAGGCGAATCTGCTTCTGCTCGGGTGGCGGAAAGATGGCGATAATACGGTTGATGGTTTCGACCGCGTCCAGGGTGTGCAACGTGGAGAACACCATGTGTCCAGTTTCGGCGGCGTGCAGAGCCGTGCCGATGGTTTCCAGGTCGCGCATTTCGCCGACCAGGATGACGTCCGGATCCTGACGGAGAGAAGCGCGCAACGCCGCACCGAAAGACGGGGTGTCCACTTCCACTTCGCGCTGGTTGACGTAGCCTTTCTTGTCGCGATGAAGGAATTCGATTGGATCTTCGATCGTGATGATATGTTCCGCGCGGGTGGAGTTGATGCGGTCCACCATCGCCGCCAGCGTGGTTGACTTACCGGAACCGGTGACGCCCGTGACCAGAATGAGGCCGCGCGGCATTTCGCAAACCTGTTCCACAATCTTTGGCAAATATAACTCGTCGAGGGCGCGAATCTTGGTAGGAATGACGCGCAGCACCAGCCCCACGTTGCCGCGCTGCTGGAACACGTTCACACGGAAGCGGCCTAATCCGGCGACGCCGTAGGCCATATCGATTTCCGTGGTCTCTTTGAATTTCTGCTTCTGGCGCGCCGACATCATGCTGAATGCCATGGTCAGCATGTCCTCTGCGCTGACGCGCGGCTGGTCGGTCAACGGAGTCAATTCGCCATCGATGCGCAGATGGGGATAGTTGCCTACCTTCAAATGCAAGTCGGAAGCCCGGCGCTCCATGGCAATGCGCAGCAAGTCATCAATATTCATTCCACACTTCCCCCGAATAACCTCCCGTATGATGACCCGAAAAGTCACTTGGCCCAAGATGACCTAAGTAACGAAAGAGAGTGCAGCAGGGACAGGGCTTTCGGATCAGTCTTGCAAGGGTCTCGGTGCCTGCAGGCTCTGGTCGTGCTCACTTCGGACCGCGTTTTTGAAAAGTATCCGATTGATGTCATCTGGTGCGGACGATGAAACCGTCACTGCGCAGCCAGGGGCAAATAGAAAAGGGCGCTCGCTGAGCGCCCCTACTAACTTTTACTCTTCTCCAGCTAAACGCCGACCGGCTGCTTGCTGCCCACCGCGACCGGTGTAAGCCAGTGATGGCGGTCCGCCTTTTCTCCGCGGATGATGGCGTAGAACTCCTTCTGAATTGCCTTGGTGACGGGGCCAACCGTTCCCTTACCGACACTGATCTTATCCACTGACCGAATCGGGGTTACCTCGGCAGCCGTGCCGGTAAAGAAAACCTCATCGGCGATATAAAGGAGTTCGCGTGGAATGCCCTGCTCGGTTACCGGAATACCCAGGTCGCGAGCGATCTGTAGAACTGACTCGCGGGTGATACCGGGCAGCACGGAATTGCCCAGCGGCGCCGTATTCAGCACGCCATTGCGCACCACAAAGACATTTTCTCCGGATCCCTCGCTGACATAGCCGTTCGAATCGAGCGCTATGCCTTCCACGTAGCCGTTGATAATGGCTTCCATCTTGATGAGCTGGGAATTCATGTAATTCGCCGCCGACTTGGCCATCGCGGGCAAAGTATTGGGGGCAATGCGAGTCCAGGAAGACACACAAACGTCCGCGCCCTCGTCGGCATCCGACGTCAGATATTTCCCCCAGGGATAGTTGCAGATGTAGACCTCGGTAGGCGAGTTGAAGGGGTTGACACCCGCCTCGCCATAACCGCGCAGCACGATCGGACGGATGTAGCAGGGCCATATGCCGTTGTTTTTCACCACTTCGGCCATACCCGCAATCAGATCGTCGACGGTAAAGTCCACGTCGATGCGGTAAATCTTCGCCGAATCCAGCAGCCGCTGCATGTGTTCCTTGGCCCGAAAGATCGCTGGGCCTGTGGGCAGGGCATAGCAACGCACGCCCTCGAAGACGGACGAACCGTAGTGAATTACATGCGACATTACGTGCAGGGTGGCTTTGTCCCAGGGAATGAGCTTGCCGTTATGCCAAACGTTTTCGGTCTTTTGCAGGGCCATGAATACTCCTGACTAACTAGAAGAATTATAACCGAGGCAGAAGGGCGACCGTATGGCGCAAAGGTGGGTAGAGCGGGTTACACAGGTAATCGGCAGCCTATACGGAAAGGTCTTGCGGCGTAACGCTCACGGCAAGCTCACCGCTGTCGAGATCGTTTCCTGGGCTCCCGCAGTGGGCGAGATGCCCGACCGGAGAGCCGTCGGAACGGCAGCGCTCCTTTGACAATGCTTGATGCCTAACGAATCTAGGGCTTGACTTGAGCCGCAGGCTGGTCCGGGGCAGTGGCGCTCGCGACACTGGCTCGCGCGACGCCTGGCAACTCGTCTCCCCGGAAGTACTGTCCTTTGGCAGCAATCATCTCGGGCATGGCGGCATAGGGCTTGCTGTAATCGTTGGCCGCATTCCAGAACAGGAAGCCGATCCCACCTTTGTTCTTCGCGGTCTGTACCTGGACTTCAATATATTTTGGCGAGTAGGTTTTGGTTCTCCAGCGGAAGGCCTGCAGCCAAGGGCGTATGACCACGCCGCTGCCCTGGGTTATTTTTTCAAACCTCACCATCGACTCTCCGATGAAATGTTCCGGCGCGTCGCCGGGATGGGCGATCCCGTCCATGCCGAAGAAGTGTGAGGGATAGATCATGGGCGAAAGCACATCGCAATACTTCGCCATGCGAACGATGTCCTGACCGGTATGGGCCAGGTCTACCGGACGCTGCCAGGCCATGATGCCGAAGACGTCGAGCGACAACAGCGCGCCCGTGGGATGAATTTCGGCGTAGGCGTGCTTCAGAAAGTCGGCAATCACGTCCGAGCGATGCCACTCCGGATTCTCGGTCTGGAAGTAGAAGCTGGCGTCTTTCTGATCGCCCTCCGCCGGGAAACGCACGTAGTCGAACTGAATTTCATCAGCGCCAGCCTCGGCCGCCTTCTTGGCCAGGGCAATGTCATATTCCTGAACTTTAGGTTGCGAAGGATCGGTCCATACCAGCTTGCCGTTTTCGCGCCACGCCTGACCGGTCTTGTGCGACTTTACCGCCAGCTCGGGATGGGTCTCGACCAATCGCTGGTCGCGGAAGATGGCGACCCGGGCGATGGCGTGCATGTTCTGCGAATGCAGGAAGCGGATGAATTTCGGCAAATCATGGAAGTAGGCTTTGTGACTGCCGAGCAGAGGATGTTCGAAAGGAATGGTGACACTGCCATCACTGTCTTTGATATCGAACACCACGGCGTTGCCGCCGGCCTCGCGCCAGCGGCGAATGATGCGAATTCCGTGGTCACTTGCCGCCATCAGTCCGGTCAGGTAAACCGCGCGCACTTCAAAGTCGCGCTGCACCGGGATCGACTTCTCCACGATCGGTACCGCCAGGAGTCCGGGAACGATCACCGGTTGCCCCGCCTTCAGAAAAGTGCCGTGCGAGTCGGGGTTGGCGTTGCGAATGGCTTCGCTTAGTTCGCTGGATGTCAGGTACGAAGTCTGCGACAAATAATGGTGCGCCACCAGTGGGATACTGTCTCCGCGCTTGGCGACATATAGTGCGCTCCCTGGCGGCGCGACAACCCCCAGAGCAGGCTCCGGAGTCTTGGGAACCACCCGGCCGGCAGGCTTCGACGTAAGCAACAATTTGGGATGGGTGGTTTGCCCGGATGCGGACGCCGCGGTTGCGCCTTCAAAAACGACCAAACCCAAAGAAAGAAACAGGATAGTAGCGAGTGACGCGGGGCCCAGATGGCGCAAGGTAGTCTCCGTGGAAAACTGTTTTCACGGATGCTACCCGCGGCTAAATCAGCGGGCCAGATAACGTCGGGACAGTGCCAGGCAAGCGCTATGGCGGCATGGAACTGGTCTTTCGCGTCAGGGAAACTCGGGCGGAGCCGGAACAATTTCAGGGACTTACGGTGAGGCTGGTGTGAATTGCTGATTTCCCTGGTGTTTGCCGCGACCTCCCGGCACTACGCCAGCAAATTTCCTGCTAGTGGCAAACTATTTCCCTTTGCCCAACCTGCGGCTGCATGGGAACTCTTCCTTCCATGCCACTAGTCGCATCTAAGCCTAGTAGAAAGCGTGGCATAAGCGGAGCGCCGGAATGGCGAGTGGTTTGCTGTAATGGGATTGCCGAAGATATGAGATGACAAAATTTGTCTCTCATTACGAGACGGCGGCCCCGCTCTCCCCAGACCGTACCAGGGCCCAGGAAAGGACAGGACAGGGCCAGACCCTATATGAAAACCGTCGTCAATACGATGCTTGATCCTACGCGCCGCTCCAATGATGCCAGAGAATTCGAAAGCGCCCTTCGCCGCAGAATCGTCGGTCAGGACCAGGCCGTCGAGAAAGTGGTGGAAATTTACCAGATGTTTCTGGCGGGCCTGAATCCTCCTGGCCGACCGGTCGGAAATCTTTTATTCCTGGGACCCACCGGTTCGGGCAAAACCCGTGTCGTAGAAGCTATGGCCGAAGCTTTATTCGGCGACGCCCGCGCCTGCATCAAGATTGACTGCGCGGAATTTCAGCACTCCCACGAAATCGCCAAATTGATTGGTTCGCCTCCGGGCTACCTGGGACATCGCGAGACGCATCCCTTGCTGACTCAGGAAGCGCTCAACCAGTGGCACACTGAGACGCTGAAGCTTTCGATTCTGTTATTCGACGAAATCGAGAAGGCTTCCGACTCTCTCTGGCAGTTGCTGCTCGGAATCCTGGACAAAGCCACGTTGACGCTCGGCGACAACCGCCGCGTGGACCTTTCGCAGTGCATCATCATCATGACCTCGAACCTGGGGGCGGGTGAGATGAGCAATATGATGGATGGCGGTCTGGGCTTCGCCCAGAAACCCACCCAGGTGGACGCGGCTTTTGACGACAAGATCAACCGCTCGGCGGTCGATGCCGCGCGGCGCAAGTTCAGCCCTGAATTCATGAACCGCATCGACAAGTCCGTCGTATTCCGGACTTTGCGCTCAGAGCATTTGCAGCAGATTTTGGAAATCGAACTGGGCATGGTGCAGCAGCGCATCCTGATGGCATCCTCGGTAAACCAGTTTGTCTTCAGTTGCACGGCCAAGGTGAAGAGCTTCCTGCTGCACGAGGGAACCGATCCCAAGTACGGCGCCCGTCACCTGAAGCGTGCGATTGAGCGTCACATCGTCTTCCAGTTGGCCAATCTGGTAGCTACCGGACAGGTCAAGCTGGGCGACTTTATACGCATCGACCTGAGCCCGGAAGGCAAGCTCATGTTCATCAAGGAAGCCGAGAACGCGATGGTTCCCATGCTGCTCGAACGTCACGGGGCTGCAGCGGGAGCGCTTCCCATGGCGCGGCCGGCCCGCACGGTCGCCCGTCGTGAGTTCGGCGCCACCGGAACACTGGACGGCAAGTAACCTTTTCGATTAGATTTACGAACCTCAAGGGGTGCCGGGAAACTGGCACCCTTTTTAGTGCAGGGCGGATACTCCTGTCCGCCGCCTTTGACCTGGATTTTAGGTTTGGATACTAGATTCGAAACGACCTGGGGGCTCAACAACAAAAAGCAATACCAACAGCGGCGGGCAGGAGTGTCCGCCCACACACCCACCTTTCAGCCTGGATTCAGGATAGAGCGAGTAACCTGCCTGGAGACTGGGAGGCAGCGAACGCATCTAAACTAATGGCCCTGGCAGGCAAGGCGACACGCCCTGGAGGAAGAGGGAAAAGGGATATGGGGGTCAATCGGATGTTTGCGCGCGGTACGGCGGTGCTGCTGGCGCTTTTGTGGGCCGCGCCGTCGCTGCAGGCGCGAGTCGAGCCTTCGCACGGCTTTGACATGTTTTCTGCCCAGGAGGAAGTTCAGGCGGGACAGCAGGCTGCTGCCCAAGTCGAAAAACAGCTTCCCATTCTGCCCGATTCCGATCCGGTCACGATTTATGTGCAGCGCCTGGGGCGCCAGCTGGCCGCGCATGCTCCGGGCGAGAAGTGGCCCTACAGCTTCCATGTTGTGAATCAAAAAGAGATCAACGCCTTCGCCCTTCCCGGCGGCCCGGTGTTTGTGAACCTGGGAACAATTCAGGCTGCGGATAACGAGGCCGAACTGGCTGGAGTAATGGCGCACGAGATATCTCACGTGGTGCAGCGTCACGGCACCCGGGCAGCCAGCAAGCAGATGGCTGCGCAACTTCCGCTGGCGATCCTGGGCGGCGTCATGGGAGAAGGCGCCCTTGCGCAAATGACGCAAATGGGACTTTCCTTCGGCGTCGGATCCTATTTTTTGAGAAACTCCCGCAAGGCTGAGTCCGAAGCTGACCTGCTGGGCACCGACATCATGTATGACAGCGGCTTCAATCCCCGGGCCATGTCAGACTTCTTCAACAAGCTGGAGAGACAAGGCGGAGTGGCGCGGGGGCCGCAGTTTCTCAGCGACCACCCCGACCCGGGAAATCGCGCCGAGGCGGTGGCGAAAGAAGTTGCCACGCTGCCGAGGAAGACCAGCTATCGCACCGACAGCGCCGAGTTCCAGGAGATCAAGGAGCGCGTCGGGGGCATGAGCCCGCTGACTGCCAAGCAGATTGCTGAGCACGACCAAGTCCCCGCCAGGGACGACGCCGGCAGCGACGTGCAGCCCAGCAGCAACCTGCGCAGCTTCAGCCACAGCGATTTCGATATTTCCTATCCTGAAAACTGGCGGGTGTACGGAGACAAGAACTCGGCGGTAACTATCGCTCCGCCAAATGGAGTCACACAGTCAGCGGTGGCGTATGGAATGATGATCAACACGTATCAGCCGGAAGACTCCAACAGCCTCGATGAGGCAACTCACGAGTTGCTTGCGTCCTTGCGCCAGTCCAATCCCGATCTGCGCGAGATCGGTCACGATGAGAGCATCCGGGTGAATGGAGTCGCGGGGAAGTCGGTCGACTTGATTGGCAATTCGCCCTTGCAGGATCAGAGCGGACATCCCGGACGCGAGCGGGACTGGCTGGTCGCGTTCCAGCGCGGCGACGGTACGCTTGTCTACATGGTGGCCATCGCGCCCGACAAGGATTTCGAATCGCTACGACCTACCTTCGAGCAGATGCTGAAATCCATCAAGCTAAGGTAAGGCGGGCGTCGGACCTCAGGCGTCAGATCTCGGATCTTTTAGAGAATACGAAATCGCATCGCACCATCCAAGCTGTCACGTTAGGGAGCGCAGACGCCGACGCTCAGTTTTGGCTTTGGATTTGAGCCAGCTGATCACGCAAGCGGGCTGCTTCGGCGCGATACTTTTCAGCTTCGACACGGAATTTGACTGCGCCGACGCTGCCCATCGCGTTCATCACCTTGACGACAGCACCAGTCTTGCCGTTGCCACCATGGGTGAGCTGTTCGACGAGATCGTCCTGGTACAGAGCTTCAGCCTCGAGTTTGTCAATACGACCCCGAAGATCGCGGATACTCGCCCAGCGTTGCGCTTGCACAATGACGGCATCGCTGACCGCGGCAGTGGCATTTTGCCAGTCGCCGCCGCTGTCCTGCAAATCGTCGGTGAAAATTTGGAGATTATTTTGGCCCTGCCGATTTCCCAGTTCGGCAGCCAAGCCATACCAGGTCAAAGCCCTGGCATTGTCGATGGCAACGCCTTGTCCAAACTGATACATCCAGCCTAGCTGGTTTTCCGCATCGGCGTTACCTTGCGCCGCAGCTTTGTTGAACCACCTCATGGCCTGTGCATAGTCGGTTTTCACGCCGGTGCCATGCTGAAAGATGTAGCCGATGTTTTCCTGCGCCTGGCCATTGCCGTGTTCTGCCGCTTTGTAATACCAGGAAAGACCTTCGGCGTAATTCTGTGGCTGACCCCACCCTTCCGCGGCCATATACCCAAGTTGATTTTTGGCGTCGGAGTTGCCGTGGTCGGCGGCGCGACGATACCAGGTCAGAGCCTGGGCATAATCACGCTTGACTCCAAGTCCGCTCTGGTAGAAGTACCCAACTTCCTTTTCGGCAGTGGGGAGATTCTGGTCGGCCGCCTTGCGGTACCAGGTGAGGGCCTGCTTATAGTCCCGATGGACGCCGTGGCCCGCCTCGAATAAACCCGCCAGATTGTATTGCGCCGGCGCAAAGCCCTGATTCGCGGCCAGACGGTAATAGGTTGCGGCGCGCTTGTAATCCTGCGCCACGCCAATATTATTTTCGGACAGGCTGCCGAGCTGATTCTGCGCTGGCGCAAAGCCCTGGGCTGCGGATTTGCGGTACCAGGCCAACATCTCTGCGTAGTTCAGGGTCACGTACCGCGTACGAAAATACTCATTCGCCAGGGTGAATTGCGCCTGGGCGTCCGCGGCAGCGGCGGCCTTCTGAATATCAGAAGCGGATGTCTGGGCAAACAGTAGTGGAGAAACAAGGCAAAGGAAAAACATCTGAAGAGCAGAGCTTCGCGCTCGCCGGCCACCCGGGATCTTTGTCCAGATATTGATAGCCATCTGCACTTCTTATGTCGGTGATGCCGATTCTGGACCGCTCAGTATGGGCGGGAAAGATAACGCAGGTAATGAGATAAAGCTGATATCCCGGATCAGAACAGGCATTGCTCCACTGCTATGGACTGGTTTCTGCGGTTGGGGCTGAGGTCTGAACCCGGACGCCTGCTCTAACCGCCCTGCTTCAGGTCCGTGAGTACCTGCTTGGCGATTTCTTTCAGGGTCTCGAAGACTCCGGGGCCCTGGAAGGCCACCGCTTCGATCATGGGTTCGTTCTTGCGGCGCAGCTGCTTTGACAAGGCATCGACGGGCAGAACATTGGGCAGGTCGCGCTTGTTGAGTTGCAGCACGTAGGGAATCTTGTTGAAGTCGTAACCGTGTTCCTTGAGGTTGGACATCAGGTTTTCCAGGGCTTCGACGTTGGCGTCCATGCGCTCTTCCTGCGAGTCGGCGACGAAGACGATGCCATCGACGCCGCGCAGAATCAGTTTGCGGCTGGCGTCATAAAAAACCTGCCCCGGCACGGTGTAAAGGTGAATGCGAGTCTTGAATCCGCGAACCGAACCCAGATCGAGCGGCAGGAAGTCGAAGAACAGAGTTCGTTCCGTCTCCGTAGCCAGCGAGATCATCTTGCCCTTCTGTTGTTCCGCAGTCTTCTGGTAGATGAACTGGAGATTCGTGGTTTTGCCGCCCAAACCAGCGCCGTAGTAGACGATCTTGCAATTGATCTCGCGGGCTGCAAAGTTGATGAAACTCAAGACTTCCCTCGGAACCGGACGGACACTCGCATCGACGCAAGTGTTTCCCGGAAAAATTTGGCTTGGTACTGCTGGTTTTATACCACACCGGTTGGCGGGGACGGCAGGTTACTCAGGTTACTAGCTGGAACCCCGGCCTGCTTGGGGCTTCTGTTTCACACAGCAGTCGCCGGGTGGGATTTCAGATTGAAGATTTGTGATTTCAGATTATCAAACCGGCTGGAGTCGAATTCTTGCTGAAAAATCTGCAATCTAAAATCCGCCATCTGCAATCCCAAGTCTGCATCTCGACTCGTTCAGCGCCCCAGACCGACCGGGTAATAGCCCTCTTTCGCAGAGACCTTCAGGTCCGGGCGAGCCACCCTGACTTCGATCTCGCGGTGCGCGCTGCTGGGAGTGGCGTGAGTCACGTAACCGAGGGTGTACTGGTTGCGGGCGTCGCCCAGGGCCCGGGCGTATGTGGTCTCGATGGCATCGCGGGAAAACCCGGTGAAGATCTCTCCTCCGGTAGCGTTGGCGTACTTGGGCAGGATGTCGGTGTAGCCCACGCGCGAAGACAACAGCGGGACGTGCAGTTTTTGCAGGTTGCCGTACACCGGGACGGCCGATCCTTCCACCGACACGCCATAAACCATGATGCCGTGAGATAACAGAACCTTGAGCGTATCGCGATAGCTGGCACTGCTGCCATTTTCGCGGCCATCGCTGATAACGAAAATTACCTTTCGGCGGGTGCGATCACGCTTGCTCAGGTCCATGGCTGCGGCTACCAGCGCGTCATTCAGCACGTGCGACTCTTTCGGCGGAGTGATCACCCGGGGCACGCTGGGGTCTACCGGCATGCCGTTGATGACCGGTCCCTGCGGCCCCAGCGGACCGCTGGTCACGGGCAGGCTGTTATTCCTGCCAGACACCATCTTCAGGCTGTCCAGGGCAGCGACCAGGCGCCTGCCGACTGCGGCAAAGTCGGTCACCTTGGACACGCTGGTGCTGTAGGTGTATAGCGAGACTTCATCGAACTGGCTGAAAGCGCCTTCCAGCGCTGTAAAGGTTTGATTGACTTTCTGCACCGCTACGTCGGGCATGCCGACATCGAACAAAACGGCTGCGGACAAGGCAAACGGGTCGGTAGTGAAGAAATTCAGGGTCTGCTTCTTGCCGTCTTCAAAGACGGCAAAATCTCTGGAAAGCAAGCCGTTGACCAGCCGGCCGGAATCATCTTTCACCATCACCGGAACCACTACCTGGTTGGTATTGACGCTGATCTTGTACAACTCGTCGCTGCCGCCGCTATGTTCCTGGGTAGCGCCGCCCTGCGGCACAGTAGTTACCTTGAATGGGGGCGCCGGGGCCACTCCGGGCGCATAAACCGGCTCGTCGGTGGACTCAGGCGGCGGCTGGTTGGCCGGGGGAGCGGAATTCGTGCGTGGCGGCGCGGGACTGGACCCCGAGGACGGCGGCGCGCCGGGAAACGGGCGGCTGGCCGAAGGCGCATCGGGAATATCCGGCTTTGACTGGTCAGGCTTGGTTTGGGCCGGCTTAGTTTCCGGCGCTGATTGATCCTGCTGCTGGGCGATCGCCTGCGCGCATGCCAGACAGAACGCCAGCAAAACCGCACCCAATACCCTTATTGCTCTGCTGCGGGCTGTCCTGCTAAGCGCCGTTCCCCACATCGCTGAATACACGGGCACCTTCATATAAATGCGACCGCCTATATTTCGGATGCTGGAAGCCGATATTTCGTGCATCTAACCCTAGTGGAATAGACTAACAAAAAGTGCGAGAGAATATCTGGATGCCGAAAGTCCGCAGATTTCAGAGATTTGCAGTGGCCACCTTTGCGGCAGCTACCTTGGCCGCCAGTTTTTTCCCGGGAGCGGCTTGCGGCCAGGAGCTTCCCCGCCTCGCTGGCCCTCCCGACCAGTCGACGGACCAGCAATCGTCAGATCACCAATCGTCCGATCAGGGCGAAGACCGGGACCAGTCGGTAGGCACGTTGAAGGTCAACGTGAATGTGGTGCAGTTGTTCTTCAACGTCAAGGACAAGAAAGGGGCCCTGATCCCCAACTTGACCAAGGCTGATTTCGACCTACTGGAAGACGGCAAGCCGCAAACCATTAAATATTTCACCGCCGAGTCCGATCTTCCCCTGACGCTAGGAATTTTGATCGATTCCAGCGGCAGCCAGCAGCGAGTCCTGGACATGGAAAAAGAAGTCGGAGCCAATTTTCTCAGCGAAATTCTGCGCTCCAAGGACGAAGCGTTTGTCATCAGCTTCGACGTCGATGCCAACCTGTTGCAGGATTTCACCAACTCATCGCGACGCCTGCGCGATGCCCTCAACAGCGCCCGCATCAATGCGCCACCCTCCAGTTGCGGCGGTCTTCCCGGAGCGGGAGGCGGGCCGATACCGTGCAGCGGGACGCCGAAGGGCACAGTGCTTTATGACGCCGTGTATCTGGCCGCCCATGATCAGCTGGCTAAGGAAGTGGGGCGCAAGGCCATGATCCTGCTGACCGACGGCGAAGATCAGGGCAGCCAGCTCAAGATCACGGAAGCCATCGAAGCCGCCCAGAAAGCCGATTCCATCTGCTATGTGCTGCTGATTGCCGACCGTGGCTTTTACGGATTTGGCGGGTACTCGGGCGATCGTGAAATGAAAAAGCTCGCGAGCGAAACCGGCGGCCGCGTTATCGAAGTGGGAAATAAGATGGAGAAGCTGAAAGACGCATTCGACCAGATCGCGAAGGAACTGCGCAGCCAGTACAACGTGGGATACACTCCCACCAACACCGCATTGGACGGCACTTTCCGCAAGGTGGAGATTCACACCAAGAGTAAAGACTACAAGATTCAAGCTCGCACCGGCTATTACGCGGTAGCCCGGCGGGACTAGCCTGTCCGCGATAAAAAGCTCTGCTCCCTGAAACTTCGCGCCGTTCGTGGTTCAGATTCCCTGTCGCCTTCCAATCCGGTACATTTCTTACATGCCCAAGTTTGAGAAGCATATTTTTATTTGCGGTAATCAACGTCCTCCGGGGGCGCCGCGCCCGTGCTGCGATCCTGAAGCCCGCGCGGAATTGCAGAAATCATTCAAGGAAAAGCTGGCGGCCCGCGGGCTCAAAGGAAAAGTGCGAGCCAACCAGTCGGGATGCCTCGACCAGTGCGAACATGGCCCCAATCTGGTGGTTTATCCCGATGCCGTCTGGTATGGCCGGGTTACCCTGGCCGATGTGGATGAGATTATCGAATCGCACATCCTGGGTGGAAAGCCGGTGGAACGATTGGTGCTGCCCGAGTCCTGCCTGAATACGAATTGCGAGCATCGCCCGCCGAAGGGTGGTCCGAAAAGGTAGTTGGAAAGATTGGCCGGTGGCGATCGCGAGATCAGGCGCTGGCGGCTGCAGAGCGCTGCAACGCCGGATGCGCTGCCAGCCACTTCTCCAGGGTCTCGCTGAATCCGGCGGAAGCGCCGGCAAAACGAAGCCCCATGCGGCCCTCCACGTCGCGCCAGACCAACTCTACGGCGGTGGAAAGATTTTCTTTTGTATCGGTATCCGGCAGAGAAAACTCGATGCTGTGAATGGATGCGGAAGATACCGAGCGTCCGACCTGCAAGGCCGCGCCGCCGGCGCTCAGGTTGGTGATGAATACCAGAGTATCTTCGAGGCCCGCGCCGCGCAGCGTAGCCGGAATATTGATAGGCGCACGTTTGGAGGCGCGCGCGTCCTCAGTTTCGCTTCTAAGCCCTAAAGCGGACTTAACACCATTCAACAGACGTTCCGCGGTCAACGGCCGGTAAAGCACCATGTGGCTGCGCGCGCCTTCAGCGAGCCCAATACTGTTTGGAGAAACCGCCAGCACGATGCCGACGGATTGCTCGCAAGAGGGCAGCGATTTCGCCGCCGAAAGGACAGCGATCGCGCCCGGCGCGTCGGCATTGTCCACCAGGATCGCGTCGTATTTCGTGGCCGTGATCAGGCGCACCGCCTCCTGCCCCTGGGCCGAGTGCGACACTTCGATGTCCAGACTTTTCAGAACTTCGCGCGCCAGGGTGACGAGTTCCGGGTCTCGGGAAAACAGCAGTGAGTGCAATGCCATGGTCGCCGCACTTTATAACGCCCGCTCGCGGACCGACAAGTTACCTAAGTTGGACCCAATTCAGAGTTGATTTTCAGCAAGTTGCAGGAGGTGGTAGGCGCGGCAGGAATTGAACCTGCAACCGTCGGATTAGAAATCCGATGCTCTATCCGTTTGAGCTACGCGCCCGTAAAAGGCCGCTGCCACGACCCCTAGTTTACCGTAATCAACAAAAGACGCGGATCACATTGGCAACCCGACGCTTAGCAGGCGCGCTCGTGCGCAATTCATTTTGAGACGATTTTGTTGGCAGCGGAAGTTCAAATACCGCGGCTACATCCTGCAAATTATCCCCGTCTCATCTTCGTAGCATCGGTTCGGAATATTGGGAGGGAAGAGAATTTCCTGGCGAATTCTTAGGCAAGGTGAAAATGTTTGCGCAGTTGCCAACCTAAAGACTGAACCCATTCGGTGCAAAGCCCCTTCCACCGCAAAAACTTACACTCGTCTAATTTGGCACTCAAACTGCCATGCCTAAATCGCGCAATTGTCATCCGCGCAAGCAACCACCTCAGCGCATGAGGCGTCCGATGCGGAGACGTCTTGGTTGCCGTTTCCAGGACCTGCTGTTTTCCGTAAATTCCTGTAGGCCCCCGGAGCTTGCTCAGTGCAAACAACCCGAATTCCATCGCTGGACGGGTTGCGCGCATTTTCCATTCTGGCAGTCTGTGTTTGTCACTTTGCCATGAGTCCGGGGTTTCCGGTTCAACCCAACTGGTGGACTTTTATCTACGCCCATTGTGGGGTGCGGCTATTTTTCGTGATATCAGGTTTCCTGATTACCAGCCTGCTGATGCAGGAGCGGGAAAAAACCGGCGCGGTTGATCTCAAGCAATTCTATTTGCGCCGTGCCTGCCGAATTCTGCCTGCTACTTACGTTTATGTGGCTGTGGTGGCGGTAATCTATTACCAGTCGCTTTCAGGCACGGACCTGATTCTGGCTGTTACCTATCTTTCTTCGTACTCCGTCCATATTCCGTGGGTCCTGGGACATCTTTGGTCGCTCTCGGTGGAAGAACATTTTTATTTGATCTGGCCCATCGCCATGGCGCGACGCGTAATGTCAGCGCGGACACTGGCGATTACTGCTGTGATTGCGGCGCCGGTCTTTCGGTACGCGCTGGTGAAGCATGGTTCCTACCTGGGATCGATGCAGTTTTTCCCTTCAGTTGCCGATGCGCTGGCGGCCGGTTGTCTGCTCGCGCTGTACCAGCTGCAACTGCAAAAGCATCGTTCATTCTTTGCCTGGCGAGGCTTCCCGCTGATCTGGGCGCTCACGCTTTCTATCCCGGTTCTATTCCACTATTCCTACCTGCTCAGATTTTGGCCGTTGCCGCAACTGGTGCAGGTGTCCGCGTTGAGCGCGTTTAATTTGGGAGCGGCGCTTTGCATCCAGAATGCAATCACGGCCCGGCCCCGGGTTCTGAACACGCCGATCATGATTTGGATTGGGAGCCTCAGCTACAGTTTGTATCTCTGGCAAATGCCCTTTACCAATCCAGACACGCCATCGTGGGCCACGACTTTTCCGCAGAATCTCGGCCTCACGCTGCTGGCTGCCATGGCGTCGTACTACATCATCGAACAGCCTTTCCGGAAGCTGCGTGAACCACGGCGAAGACCGGTTCCTCAGCCCCGCGCCCCGCTGCCTGTTCCCCGCGGAGCCTGGGTCCGCGCAGAGTAGAGGTATTTGCGCCACTTTTCCCCGATGCCTGGCAGTGATATGGTTCCAGCTATAAGTTTGTCCCCTCGAGATGAAGTTTGTGCCCCGCATCGGCTGCCAAGTTGTCCGGCTTTTGCTGCTGGCGGAGCTGCTAGGCGCGGGTTTTGGCTTGGCCCAATCGCCATCTGCTCTCTCGCCTCCAGGCTCTGCTAAGCCAAATTCTGCAAAGTCGGATTCTGTCGCATTGCTGCGTTCGGTGCGGGTGATGAATGACGCGCAAGGGCCGGCGGTCGAGATTGTCACTACTTCCAATTCCGGCCAGGCGCCGAACCCCATTGTTCAAACACTGGAGAGTCCTCCGCGCCTGGTCATCGATCTGCCGGACACCCGCGTGCTTCTGCCGCGCAAGCCGCTGGCGGTAAATACTGCGCAGGTCAGCAGATTGCGAATCAACCAGTTTCAGCAGGCTCCGCCAGTCACCCGGATAGTGATTGATCTCCTACATCCAGTGGGTTACAGCACCGACGGTGCAGGGCATCGGCTACTGGTGCGTCTGCTTCCCATGGCCGAAGCGCGGGAAGCAATTCCGGAGCCGCCGAGTGTGCCCGCTTTCACCGCCGGAGTACGACCGGTGGCAGTGCCGATGAGCTCGGGGAGTTCAGGAGCTCTGGTGGAAGCGGGAAGCCGTTTGGCAGGAGACTCGTCGGTCACCGCCGGCAGCGAGACTTCGATTCTGCATTTGACCCGAGGCGGCGAAGTGCGGGTCTGTCCGGGGACCACGCTTTCCGTAACCACTTCGCAGAATGGCCGCGACCTGATGTTAGGCATGAGCACCGGCGCTCTTGAAGGCCGCTACACTCTGAATTCTTCTGCCGATTCCGTACTCACGCCGGACTTCCGCATGTCGCTCGAAGGGCCGGGAGAGTTTCACTATGCGATCAGCGCTGACGTGCGCGGCGATACCTGTGTGCGGTCCCTGCCGGGGAACACGGCTTCGGTGATGGTTTCCGAGTTGATGGGTGACGGCACCTACAAAGTGAAGCCGGACGAGCAGGTAGTTTTTCGCGGTGGGCGCCTGAACCGGATCGATAAGACCGTGCCGGACGAGTGTGGATGTCCGCCGCCGCCCATTCCTGCTATGCGCGCTTCGCTTGAGCCTGTGCCGACGGCTTCCGAAAAAGATCTGCCTCCAGCCGTGCACTTGGCGCAACCGGGCGACCAAGCCAAGCCGCTGCCTCAGGACAAGTCCGATTCGAGCCCATCTGCTCGCGGGTCCACGCCGTCGCGCGTGACACTCACACTCATTCCTCCTGATGCCTCCCCATTGCCGGTTACTCGGCCGGGCACGCCCCATGTGCAGGTGGATGCCCCATTCGTGTTTCGAGCTGCCGATGCCGCGCCGTCCGCGCCCAATCTCGAAAGCGCCACTTTGCCGATATCCCGTTTAAGCGGGGACGCCCCCATGCTCATCATTGCCGAGCCGCCCGCCAGCAAGGGAGTTTTTGGAAAGGTCAGAGGCTTTCTCGCCGGACTATTTCGGTAAGACGAACTTTCGAACGGCGAAATAGACACTTGGGCTCTGACCTCAGGTCCGACGCCCGAACTCTGAAGTATCCTTTTTGCCGCGCCGCGCGTCTCACCAACAAATCGGTCCCGATCCCTAAGGGGGTGTTCACGATGGTTTCCTCCAGCTCACCGACGCCGGTTTTTGCATCTCTACTGACCGATAACCGCGGGCTGTACCGCACCAGGCCGGAGAATTTCATGGCCTCCCTGGTGGTCCACGCCATGGGCTTGGCACTCGCCCTGTGGGTTGCCGCCTGGCTGGCCAATCGCCCGCCGAGCGCGGGTCCTGAAGTGAGCCATGCCATCAATGTCGGCCCGATCTCGTTCTTGCCGGACAATCCTGGCGGAAACGGCGGAGGCGGGGCTCATGACAAGGTCGCTGCCTCGAAAGGCGCTTTGCCGAAATTGACCCTGCAGGACCAGCTGACGCCGCCGCAGGCAGTACTCCTGAACACCGACCCGAAGCTGCCCGAGCCGCCCAGCGTGATGGCCTTGTCGGACGTCAAGCTGCCTCAGTTACCGCAATTCGGCGACCCGCTGTCGGCAGTTCAGGGACCCCCTTCAAATGGTCCCGGCAGCAGGGGCGGAATCGGAAGTGGATGCTGCGGCGGTGTAGGGCCGCGCAACGGCCCGGGCTTTGGACCTTACGATCAGGGCAACGTTTTTCGTCCGGGCCGGGGAGGAGTGACCCAGCCGCGCCCGATTTACGATCCCGATCCTGACTACTCCGACGCTGCTCGGAAAGCCAAATATCAGGGCTCGGTTCTTTTATGGCTGGTGGTGGGCCCGGAAGGTCGGCCGCACAATATTCGCATTCAACGCTCGCTGGGCATGGGCCTGGACGAGAAGGCGATGGCCGCCGTCAGCACATGGCGCTTTCAACCCGCCATGCTAAACGGACAGCCCGTCGCCGTCGAGGTTAACGTGGAAGTGAGTTTCCGGTTGTACTGAGAGGCCGGGCGCTTGGCCCGCACCTCCGGGTCACACTGGCAAGTTGGATATTTAGGACATGAGCCGACGCGGAGCGAACATGGCAGCGGCTGAAAAGAGCCAGACTGCACTCCATGCAAGTCCGGCATGATGTCAACCCATTCGTCTGAAGTTTGAGGTCTGACGCCCGACGTCTGAAGTCCGATGCCGCATTTAGCGGCGCATGGCCTTAGCTAGCGGCGCGACTCGCTCCCGGACTTCGTCGGCAATCTCGGCGCCGCGTTCCATGGCGTTTTCAGCGAATTCTTTCGCGTCTTCCGACCATTCCTCGACCGTATCTTTGGCGACCTCGTATCTCTTGCGGAGATCTTTTCTAAGCTGTTTGCCGGCTTTGGGAGCGAGTAACAGTCCGAGCAGAGCGCCGGCACCCAAGCCGATGAGCAGGAAGGTCACTGCAGTCCCAGCAGTGTTGCCGCCGTCAGAAGCTTCATATTTTCCACTGCGCATAATAAATTTCCTTTCAAAGTCGATTTCAGTTTGCTTGCTTTCATTTTAGACGCCTGCTGCCGCTGTCGGGCTTTCTTTCTCGGTTATTTCCGTATAACTGTTCCGGTTCAGTTCCCAAATCTACTCAAGCCTGTGTAAAATATAGAGTTGAGTCCTCGTATCCGGCGGAAAGTGTGGCCTGCCCGGCTTCCGTCGACGTAAACCGAACGACGAAAATCGAAAATCGCGCAATCATTTTCAAGGAGACTTACCCAGCAATGGCTATCCCCGCCACGCAGCTTCGCCCCGGCATGATCATTAAGCACAACAACGATCTGCACTCCGTTTTCAGCGTCGAACACCGCACCCCGGGTAACCTGCGTGCCTTTATTCAGGCCAAACTGCGAAACCTGCGGACGGGCGCTATGTTTGAACACCGCTTCCGCTCGCCCGATCCCATCGAGAAGATTAATGTCGATGAAGTCGAAATGGAATTTCTCTACGCCGATGGAGACAGCTATTACTTCATGGACACAAACAATTTCGAACAGACTCATTTGTCCAAAGAAATTCTGGGCGATGCGGTCGATTACCTGATTTCCAATCTGAAGATCAAAGTGGAATTCTTCGACGGGAAAGCCGTGGGCATCGAGTTGCCACAGACCGTAGAGCTGACTGTGATCGAGACCGAGCCCGGACTGAAAAGCGCCACCGCCTCCAGCGTCACCAAGCCGGCCAAGACCGAGACCGGGCTAGTCGTGCAGGTGCCCCCGTTCATCAATGAGGGCGAGAAAATTCGCGTGGATACCGCAGAGGGCGCATATTTGTCGCGGGCCTAGTTCAAGTTGCCGGTCATCATTCGCTGTCAGAGTGCTCTGTCATCCTGAGCGAAGTCGAAGGATCCCTGCAGATGGCAAGGCCTTGATTACGGCCGCAGAGTTTCTTCGAGGCCCTTTCTGTACAACACCCGAGTTGCCAGCGCTGGGTTCTTCTTATAGGGATCCTTCGACTTCGCTCAGGATGACAGCCGGCATGAGAACAACTGCATAGAACTTAGAGATGACATCTGCAGAAAAAACTACTGAAGCCCGCCGCTTTCTGGTTCGCGGGCGTGTTCAGGGCGTGGGCTTTCGCTGGTTCGTGGAGCGTGAGGCACATATCCTGGGTATCGCCGGGTGGGTGCGCAATAACGCCGATGGCAGCGTCGAAGTTCTGGCGGTGGGATCGCGCGAGCAACTGGTGGGATTGAAATCGCGTCTGCGCCAGGGCCCGCGGGCCGCGCGCGTGGACGATGTCGAGGAAGCCGAAGCCAAACCGGTTGCCGGCCTGACAACTTTTCGCATTGAAGGAGCCTGGTAAATGTCGAAACCTGCGCCGCAACCGGCGCTCAACTGCGAGCCGCTGAAGAAGCTGATCCGTGAAATTCCGGATTTCCCTAAGCCGGGCATTCTCTTCTACGACATCACCACTTTGCTTAAGGACAAAGCAGGATTGGCCACGCTGATCGACGCGTTGGCGGAACACTACATCGAACAGGAGGTTGACCTGGTTCTGGGCATGGAAGCGCGCGGCTTCATTTTCGCTCCGGCACTCGCCTACCGGCTGAACGCCGGCTTCGTCCCTCTGCGTAAACCGGGCAAGCTGCCCGCCGCCACGGTCAAGTTCGACTACGCTCTGGAGTACGGCACCAATACACTGGAGATTCACCGCGACGCCATCCAGAAGGGCCAGCGGGTGCTCATCGTCGACGACTTGCTCGCCACCGGCGGTACCGCCAGCGCTACCGCTAAACTGGCCAGTTCGCTGGGCGCGGAGATTGCCGGGCTGGGTTTTGTGGTGGAACTGGATTTCCTCAAAGGGCGAGAGCTGTTGCAGGGCTACGACGTGTTCTCACTGCTGCACTACGAGAACTAGACTTCGGACCTCAGGCGTCTGACCTCTGACCGAGCAAACTGGCGCCTGAGGTCTGACGTCTGGCGTCCCACGTCTGAGGTCCGAAGCACGAGGTTCGGTCTTCTACTTCTTCACTTCCTTCGCTGCCTGGCGTACAGTCCGCTCCTGTAGGGCCAGAGTGACCACCCGCATCATCTCATCCCCGGGTGCGGGTTTTCCGGTCCAGATCTCGAACTGGCGCGCCGCCTGGTGCACGAACATCTCGACTCCCGGAATGACTTCGGCGCCGCGCTCTCGGGCCAGCTTCATCAGCCGCGTTTCTGGCGGATCGTAAATCATGTCGAAGACGTAGCGCGCGTTGATTTCATTTTCATTTAATGGGGATTCGCGCGTGTTTCCCATACCCACGGGGGTGGCGTTGATGATTACGTCGAAGCTGGCTTTCTTCAGATCGGCGCGTTTGGCGATTCGCGCTCTGGCCTGGTGGGCCAGCTTTTGCGCCGGGCCGGCGCTGCGATTCAGAATGTAAACCTCGGCGCCGCGCTCTTTCAGCCCGAATACCGCGGCCCGCGCCGCTCCGCCCGCGCCCAGGACCAGAATCCTGGCCTTCTCGATGGTGATGCGCTGTTCCAGAGGGCGCACAATGCCCGCAGCGTCGGTGTTGAATCCATAGAGCTTGCCGTCCTGCGCCCTCACCACCGTGTTGCACGCGCCGATCTTGTTGGTGTGGGAATCGGTGTTGTCGAGGTGCTTGAGGATGGCTTCCTTGTAGGGCATGGTGATGGAGAGCCCGTGGATGGGTATATCGCGCACGCAGGCCAGCAGATCCTTCAGGGTCTTGGCATGAAGCGCGAGATAGACGCCGTTCACATTTTCTCGCCGCAACGCGGCATTCATGATTGCGGGAGAAAGTGAATGAGCGACCGGATCTCCAGCTACTCCGTAAACCCGGGTGGCCGCATCCACCTGCTCGATGCGGTAGGTGTTTCGCAACTCTTGCGCGGTGACCTGGCCGGGCGCGGTCTTTTCGTCGGGGCTGACCGATGCGAAGGTGAAGACACTGCCCGCGCGCACGCCTAGAAGACGGCTGATGATCCCTTGCTCGCCCATACAGACCCCGACCAGGGAATAGCGGTCGCCATACTTTTCCAAAAACTTCATCATGGTGACGTTGTCGTAAAGGGTCGTGGCGGTGCCGACGATTTTGTAAAAGTCGGCGGGAATGACCGTCATCTTTTCCAGAGTCGATTCCAGATTCTTGGTGGCCCGGAAGTCATGGTAGGAGAGGATCACGGCCGAGCGTGCCCGCATGCGCTGTAATTGCTCTGGCTTGCATTTGGCGGCGCTCTGCAGCTCGATATCAACCAGCTGGCACCCGGCGGCGGCGGCTTTCCCCAGAATATCCAGCTGAGCCGCCAGGGACCCCTGAAATTTGCCTCCGCTGGCAGCGCGGCGGCAGGTGGCCACTGCCATCACGTGAGGGTTATATTCCATCAGCCGCTTGATTTTAGGGAGGGCGAGGGCCGGGCGCGGCAGGTAGTCTAACCTGAGCTCAAGAAAGGTGTTATCCCGAATCAACGCCTCAGCTTTGTCGACCAGAGCTGTAGCATCGGTGTCCGTCACGGCGACACAGACACGGGGCAGCCGCAGAGGCCTGAGCCTGGCGATGTAGTTGTTGGCGGCTGCGGTCATCATGGGGGAACGAGTCGGGATATTACAGGCGCGTAATTGCAGATGCAACAACGGATTATGGAATTTCAACTCGCCAAACTTTTTAACGTACCCGCGATAACACCAGCGTAACCTTGACCGGCCTCCGCCCTCTTGTTACTGTCCGGCTTGAAAGCCCTTGCGTTTGCTGCAGTTAGCGTGAGAAAAGCCGGTAGGGGCCCCGCTCTCGATTTCGGAGGTAACATGAAGAAAACAGGACTGTTGCTGTTACTGTGTCTGGCCACGGCGGTAGCAGCGGCGGCGCAACAAACTGAATCTGCCTCGGCCGAACAGGCTGGCGCGCAAGGTACCTTGATGACCATGGGTACGTATCCCGTCGAGCGGGTCCAGGCTCCCACTGCGGCCGATCTCTATTGCGGCGGCTTCGTCAGCAAGGATCTGGTGCCCAATGCCAACTTTGTGAGCGGAGGGCTGGAAAGCCCCAACACCACCAAGTTCGCCAGAAACGACACCATTTTTCTGGCAGGGTCGGGCTACCAGACCGGGCAGCGTTACGAGATTCTGCGCGAATTGCAGGATCCTAACCGCTACGAATTGTTTGCCGGCCAGCATTCCATGCTGAAAGCCATGGGCCAGCCCTACTCCGAATTGGGCCGGGTGCGAATCATCGATACTCGCGGCAAGATGGCGGTTGCGGAGGTTGAATTCAGTTGCGAAGCCATCGTTCCCGGGGACATTGCGGTGCCCTTCGCGGAAAAGCCCTCCATCAGCTTCCACTTACCCGAACGCTTTGACCGTTTCAAGCCCAGCAATGACAAGGCGAGCGGACGCATCGTGCTGGCCAAGGACTTTGATCTGCTGCTTGGAACCGGCTCCAAGGTCTACATCAACGTGGGCGCTAACCAGGGAGTGAAGGTGGGCGACTACTTCCGGGCAGTGCGAACCTACGAAGCGGATCTGCACGATCCGGTGGATTCACTCTCATTCAAGGCCTCGACCACAGACGACACTCAGCTTCATCCTCCGACGATCGAGGGCGGCATGTTTAACAAGAGCAAGGGCGCGACCATTCACGTCGCTGACATGCCCCGGCGCGCAGTAGGAGAGATCGTGGTTATCAACACCACACCCACCACGTCAACCGGAATGCTGGTGTTCGCACTGGAAGACGTTCATGTGGGAGACCACGTGGAGCTTGACGAACAGTAAGTTTGCTTCAGATTTAAAACACTACAGGGAGGCTTCGGCCTCCCTTATTTTTTGCGCGTTACTCTACCGCCTGATCGCCAAAAACCTCTGCAGTGAAAGCTTCCAGAGTGGCGCCGTTGCGCCAGGCGCTGGGAGGCAAGCCCGCCTTGCGGCACGTTTGCTCGAGGAAGGTTGCGCGATCCCATGCGCGCTCGACCGGCACTTGCGGCAGCAACAAGCCGCGATATGCGCCCAGGCTGACGATCAGACCGTGACGGCCAATTTCGATCGCTTCCGGCTGGATGGGCTCGGGCCGTGAAAGAACGCTGATCGAGACCGCAAGCTCAGCGGCTTCTTCCCGGGTGACCGGCGCAAAGCGCGAGTCATTGAAAGCGGCCCCGCACGCGCTTTCTGCCACGGTGCGATACAGCGAGGTCACCGCACTCACATAGCCAACACAGCCGCGTAAAGCGCCGCGGTAATACAGAGTGGTAAAGGCGCCGCGAGGTTCGGCCAGGTGCGCCGACGGCGGATCCAGGGGAATATCGCGTCCCTCCAGAAATGCTGAAATGGCGGTGTGCGCCAAACGCAGCAGGACTCCGCGTTCGGCCGCGGAAAATTCGTTTAACTCAGGATGGCAAAGCGCGCGCGCAAAAGAATTCTCAGGTAGCGGGCACATCGCGTTTCCTCCGCCGGCTGAGGACGAAGGCGCGGCGTCGTCGTTTGACCACGTGCCGGTCGATCTTTGACCAGAACGCGGCAAAGTAATCGACGGCAGACGCCAGTGACAGGAAAACCATGAACCAGATGGCGACAAATGCAATCCAGTGAACCGGGAAAATATAAGGTCCCACCGGCCACTCTTTCCAGCGGTGATCGAGAATGACCGCGACCACCGAAACGATCTGCACCAGCATCTTGAACTTGCCCAAGTCGCTGGCTTCGATGGTAAAGCCCTCGGAGGCCGCAATCGAGCGCAAACCGCTCACCAGAAATTCACGCGCGATAATGACCACTGCCACCCAGGCTGGAACCAGCCCGGGGTTAAATTGCACCAGGGCAATGAACGCGGCAGCAATCAGAAGCTTGTCCGCGAGGGGATCGAGCAACATGCCCATGGTCGTGATCTGGCCGCGACGTCGCGCCAGATATCCGTCAATGCCGTCGGTGATGGAGGCTGCAATAAACAGCGCCGAAGCCAGCAATTCCTGCTCGCCGCTGAACCCCCGGAAGTGATTGGTGGAGAGCAGCCAGATCAGCAGCGGAATGCTGAAGATGCGAGTCAGCGTGATGGAGTTGGGCAGATTCACCGCAGGCACGGGCCGCCAGTCGGCTAGAGGGAAGCTGGCAGCAATCAATTATCCTCCACCGGGAATGGCGAAAGCAATGAAGTAACTTTGGGGGTGTTGAGCCAGTTTCAGGCGCAACCCGTGAACCACCAGGGACACGAAGTATCACAAAGGCCCTTACCCTCAAGGATTTCCTTCGTGTACCTTCGTGACTTTGGTGGTTTACGGTTTTGGCGTCGGTTCAAAAACCCTTGCAGCTAAAACGCCTTTGCGCCCTTTGCAGTTAGGGTCAAAGCCGCAAAGGACGCAAAGTTAACATACGGCGAAATAGCCTGTCTGTTTATGCGTCAGTTCCGGTCTTGCCCAAGCCCTTCAGCATACCCAGCCCTGCTTCGAGCATCGACGAAGTGGAACCGGCAGTCGCAGCCGGAACTTGTCCATTGGGCGTAAGTTTGTCCACCAGCATGGGCAGTAACTGGGTCAAGTGAGAGCTGACAACCTCTGGGGAGACTCCCGCTTTAGCGGCAAGTTCCTGCAATTGCGCGCTCCCCAGAACATGTTGCAATTGGTCGGCTGAAATCGGAAGGTTTTGTCCCGTACTCACCCACGAGGTGACAATGCCACCCAGACCGACATCGTGGAACTGCTGCACCAGCCCGGAAAGTCCGCCAGGCTGGTTGTTGATCATATGCATCACGGCACCCGCGAGAGGGTTGGAACTCCCTGACAGCATGCTGTTGAGTTCCTTGCCGGCCATATCCTCCAGAAAACTCATGACTCCTCCTTAAAGCTAACTTCGTAAACAGTGCGGCGGACTATGTGTTCCCGGCACTGCACAGACGGATACTTACTTCTGCTTGGCGATAATCATGTCCTTGATTTTGGCGTAGGTGGCTGCAGGAATAATTTTCTTCCGCGTCAGATCGGTCTTTTTGGCGTAAGGGCGGCCGTCGATGATTTTCTGCGAATATTTGTCGCCGATGCCGGGAAGCGCGTCCAGTTGATCTTTGCTGGCGGAATTGATGTCCACCAAATCGGTTGCCGCGGGTGCTGCCACCGAAGTGGATTTGGAACTTTTGGCAGACTTGCCGGTTGTGCCCTGCGCCGCCGCCATGCCGGTCAACAGCGCCAGGGCAAACAGTGAAAGTAGAATTCGTGAAATGAGGTTCTTGCTCTTCATAGTCTTCATCTCTCCTTAAAGTCTTAGTCTTTCTCGGATGCTTTGTAGCCGGCTGCTTTGGCGTCAGCCTCGCTCATGAATTTTCCTTCTTTGGTTTTGCCGTACCAGCGGCCGCCCTTGTGGTAGACGCCGCTGTCGGTGTTTACCCAAACCATGCCGCCTGATTTAGCGGCTGCGATTTGAGAATCGGAAGCGCTGGCGCTCGCCGCAGTCTTCTTGCTGCTGGTCTTGGTTGTGGAAGGCGCCATCGAATTGGAAGAGGCAGGCGCAGCCATCGAGTTGGCGGGAGCGGCCGCAGGTGCCGGTGTGGATGCAGCGTGAGTGGCAGGCGCGGGACTTGCAGCCGGAGCGCTGGACGTGGAGGCGCTGGAGTCCATTTCCGATTTCTTGCTCTTGCGGGTGCGCTTTGCCGGAGTTGTGCTGGTGTCGGTGCTGGCCGCCGTGGCCGGAGCCGCTGCTCCGCCTGCCGCCGAACCAGTATCTGCCGCCTTCTTACTCTTGCTCTTCCGAGTACTCTTGGCCGGAGCGGTCGTCGTGTCAGTTGATGCGGCGGCTGCCGGGGCTGCGGTTGTGTCTTCCGATTTCTTACTCTTCCTGGTCTTCTTCTTGGTTCCTGTGTCGCTGGCCGCGGTCGAGGTATCGGCGCTGGCCGCTGTGGTGTCACTGGAGGTGGCTTTTTTGCTTTTCTTGGATTTCTTGGCCGTGGTCGACGCAGTGGCCGGAGTAGTCGCTGCCGACTGATCGCCGGTGGCGCTCGCGTCCTTCGTTGTCTTCTTCTTTTTCTTCTTGGCTGTGGTGGTGGAGGCCTGGTCATCGGTGGAAGCGGCCTGCGGACTGGCCAGGGCCGAGAGCCCGGATAACACAAAGAACATCCCCAGTACCATCATCCACGTGCTTAATCTGGTTTGCATTCTGCTCATGATTTCCTCTTTCGACTGGCGTGACTGGCAGCCGCTGTGCCGGGCAGAGATTGCCGGCTCCCAGGAGCACCTGGGAAGCCCCGCGGTCTGCCAGCGGGGCGACCATAATGACACTTCGACCCCGCACGGTCAACCCGGGAAAGGGCCCGGTTCGCTGCCGTGGATTTACCGGGCCGTGCCTCTTAAATGGACAGGGTTGAAATGAGCCTCAGGCGTAGATGCCGCGTTGGCGGACGGTGTAGGCCACGCGATCGATAGCCAGCATATAAGCAGCGATTCGGTTGTTGACCCCATGGGTTTCGGAGAACCGGACCACGTCTTCAAACGCGGCTTTCATGATGTGCTCGAGCTGCTCGTTGACCACCGATTCTTTCCAGAAATACCCCTGGCGATCCTGCACCCACTCGAAGTAGGAAGTGGTTACGCCGCCGGCATTGCACAAAATATCAGGGATCACGAACACAT
Source organism: Terriglobales bacterium (assembly GCA_036265205.1). Lineage (GTDB taxonomy): Bacteria > Acidobacteriota > Terriglobia > Terriglobales > Acidobacteriaceae > JAIQFF01. Next base: position 12,052 of record DATAPL010000001.1, on the reverse strand, counting down.
GCTTGTCGGCCAGAATGTCGTCGGCGGTCGCGGTGGTGGGGCCGTTGGCGCCTTCGGCGAGAATCTTGCACTTCACCCGGTCAGCGTTACGGCTGGTGATCTGGTTCTCGGTGGCGGCTGGAATCAGGATCTCGCAATCGGAGACCATTAGTTCAGCCGGATCTTCGGCTTCTGCGCCCTTGAATCCGTGGACGCTGCCATTGCGCTGGCGATATTCCCACAGCGCCTCCACATCGATTCCGCTCTTGTTTCGCAGGCCGCCATCTACTTCCACAATGCCGATCACTTTATAGCCGGCCTCCGCCATCAGCCGGGCGGCGTTCGAGCCAACATTGCCAAAGCCCTGCACGATCACGCGGGTGGATTCGGGGCTAAGTCCCAGCTTCTTGACCGCCTCGTCGCACACGATCATGATGCCGCGGCCGGTGGCTTCGCGGCGTCCGCGGGAGCCGCCAATGTTGATGGGCTTGCCGGTAACTACTGCGGTCACGGTCTGGCGCATGTGCATGGAGTAGGTATCCATCATCCACGCCATGGTCTGTTCGTTGGTGTTCATATCGGGCGCGGGCACATCTTTTTCCGGCCCGATGAACTCGACCAGTTCTGCGGTATAGCGGCGCGTCATGCGCTCCAGTTCGCCCTGGGACATCTTGTGAGGATCGCAGATGACTCCGCCCTTGGCGCCGCCGAACGGGATATTGACCACGGCGCACTTCCAGGTCATCCAGCTGGCCAGAGCGCGAACTTCGTCAAGGGTCACGTCGGGAGAGTAACGCAGGCCGCCTTTGGCCGGGCCGCGGGCGATCGAATGCTGCACCCGAAAGCCGGTAAAGACCTCCAGATGGCCATTGTCCATCATCACCGGAATGTGCAGGATGATCTCGCGGGTGGGATACCGCAGGACCTTCATTAAACCCTCATCCAGGTTCAACTTCTGCGCAGCAAAGTCAAAACGGGCGGCTTGCGCCTCCCAGGGGTTGATCTCCTGTTCGAGGGAAATGGTTTTCAGTGCCATGGCTGGTCTCCGATGCTTGCGGTCAGACGGTAAGATGCTGGCCGGCGCCGGGCGACTTCCCCGGAGTGGGCGGGCAAACGGCTTAAAGTATATGCAGGGGTGGGCGGGAGGGCAAGTTACGGGGTGGCTACCCGCTTGTCCTCTTTTCGGAGGCTCCGGCCGCTTCGCTCTTGCCAATGAAAACATCAGCCAGAAGGTGGAACCGAACACTCAAGTTTCGCACGAATCGATGGTAGGGGTCTTTCGACTCCGCTCAAGATGACAGGGAAGTCTTAGGAGAAAGTTCCGAGCAACGAAGCTTTGGCCCTGCTAAAGCTCTATCTCCGTCCCCTCCGCGGCCGCCCGCACCTTGGGATAGTGGTCGCGGGCTTGCCTCACGACACTGTCGATGCAGGCGTCATTGTGGTCGGGATCGTGGTGAAACAGCACGAGCTCTTTAGCGCCGCTTTCCAGGACTACATTGATCGCCTCGCGCCAGTGGCTGTGTCCCCAGCCGCGCTTGCGGGCTTCGTATTCCTCCGGCAGATACTGCGCGTCGTAGATCAGCACATCGGCGCCCGCCGCCAGCTTGCGCACGTTCTTGTCGAACATGGGGTCGCCGGGCTCGTTGTCGGTGGCGTACACCAGCACTCCATCTTTGGTTTCCAGGCGAAAGCCCATGCAGCCTTGTGGATGATTCAGCCACATGGCTTCGACGGTAACGTTATCCAACGGCACCCGGCCTTGTTCCAGGTTGTAGAAGCCGCGCTGCGCTTTCATCTCGCTCATGTCGACCGGAAAGTAAGGCGCCGCCATCTGCTCTTCCATTACGCGCTTGAGGGTTCGGGTGCGGCTCGACGAGTGAAAGGAGAAGGCGTTTTCCCGGTTGTCATAAAGCGGCCCGAAGAACGGGATGCCCTGGATGTGATCCCAATGAAAATGAGAGACGAAAATGTGAGCGTTGACAGCCTGGCCTTCGGACTCGCGTTGCAGCTGCTGCCCCAGGGAGCGAAACCCGGTGCCGCAGTCAAAGATGTAGAGGTTATCGCCTAGGCGAGCTTCGACGCAGGAGGTATTTCCTCCATAACGCAAGTTGTCGGACTGGGGAGTCGGCGTCGATCCGCGCACGCCCCAGAACTTAATACGCATACGCCCCCGTGGTGCGGATTTGGCCTGACCCGCCATCTTCCAACGCCGGAACCCATCCGTCAATTCATTCGCTGGTTACTCTGGACTCAGTTACTTGTGATCGTCATACGCATGCCATGCCGCGGGCGAAGGGTAATTCCAGGCTGCGGCGTGGTGGGATGGCCAGGAACCAGATGCAACTGAAATCGTTGCGCCATGGTCGCCAGCACCAGGTTCGCCTCCATGGTGGCGAATGATGCTCCGATACACAGCCGCGGCCCGCCACCGAAGGGGAAGTACGCGAAACGCGGGAGCTGCTGGGTTTTCTCGGCGGTCCAGCGGTTGGGATCGAACCGCTCGGGGCGTTCAAAAAAGCGCGGATCGCGGTGCATGATCCAGGGGCTCATGACTACGTTTGCCCCCACCGGAAGCCGGTATCCGCCAACCTCCATCTCTTTGGCGGTGGTGCGGGCCAGGCTCCAGGCGGGCGGATAAAGGCGCATGGATTCCTTCACCACTTTTTCGGTGTAAGGCAGGTGGGCCAGGTCTTCGAGTTCGGGAGTGCGCCCGCCGAGCACATGGCTCAACTCCTGCCGCAGTTTCTGCGCCGCGTCGGGGTGCTGGCTCAATAGATACCAGGTCCATGACAACGAAACTGCCGTGGTCTCGTGCCCGGCCAGCAGGAAGGTCATGATTTCATCCCGCAGTTGGCGGTCGGTCATGGCGCTGCCGTCCAAATCCTGGGAAGCCATAAGCATGGAGAGCAGATCTCCGGTGTCTTCCCCGCTGGCGCGACGCTGGCGGATGATCCGGTTGACGATTTCGTCCAATTCCCGCACTGCACGTTTTACCCGAATCAGCGCCGGCAGCGGGAGGTGGCGCAGCGGAGGCGGCATGATCATGCGAAATCCGGAGGTGTGGCGCATCAGCAAGTTGAGCGCTGCCGCCACCTTTTGCGCGTCCTCGCTCACCTCCACGCTGAACAGCACTTTGGCCACAATCCGCATGGTGAGCCGCATCATCTCCTGATGAACGTCGCGAACCTCGCCGTCCTTCCAGCCTGCGAGCATTTCTTCGGTGTATGCCCCCATCGTTTGGCCGTAGGATGCCAGCCGCTGCCGGTGAAACGCCGGCTGGCACAGCCGCCTTTGCCGCAGCCAGGTGGAGCCCTCGCTGGTGAGCAGGCCCTGACCAAGAAACCAGCGGCTATTCTGGATCACCTTGTCCTTGGCAAAATTCTGCGCGTGCGATATCAGCACCGACTCGATCAGGTCGGGATGGTTCAGGAAGTACACGTGAATCCAGCCCGCGCGATAGTAAAAGATGTCGCCGAAATCCCGCGCCCAGCGGGTAAAAACCGCCAGGGGCTCGGGGCCGAGCAAGGGAAAGTGGCCGACGAGAAAGCGTGGCGGAGGGCCGGGGGGACGACGAATGGCGGGCATAGAAAAGATTTCTGATTTCGATTTTACAGTCTTTTGCAGCGCTGGCGTCCCGCCGTGCTACGCCGCGAGACTTCCTTCTCTATAATGACTAATTCCATGCTGCGTCCCGACTATAAGGAATTTTCCCGCCTGGCCGGTGAGGCTACGCTCGTCCCGGTTGTGAAGTCGGTGGCGGCCGACCTTCTAACTCCGGTCTCGGCCTTTCTCGCCATCGCAGGCAATGAGCCCGATGCTTTCCTGCTGGAATCGGTGGAACGTGGCGAGCAGATCGGACGCTACACTTTCCTGGGCTCGCGGCCTTACATGCAGGTGCGTGCAACGGCCGGAGAAATTGTGGTGCAGCGCGGCAATAAGAAAGAGAAGCGTCACGGCAGCGCGATTCAGGTCATAAAGGAATTGCTGCGGCAACACCGTCCAGCGGTTGTGCCCGGGCTGCCGCCCTTTACCGCCGGGGCCGTCGGCTACTTTGCCTATGATGCGGTCCGCCAGCTGGAAAAAATCGGCGAACACTCCAAAAACGACCTTTCGGTGCCCGACTGCGTTCTGATGTTTTTCGATCGCCTGCTGGCCTTCGATCATCTGCGCCATCAGATTCACATCATCGCCACCGCCGACGTCTCGCGTGAGAGTCCGCGGCGGGCCTACGATCGTGCCGCCGCGGACATCGCCATTCTGGAGAAAAAGCTGGCTGCCGGTTTGCGGCCGGCGCACTGGCACAAGGCATCAATGAAGAAGCCGGGCAAGCTGGAGGTTCACGCCGGCACTCCGCGTCGTCGCTATATCGAGTCGGTCGAGCGCGCCAAAGAATACATCGCCGCCGGAGATATTTTTCAGGTCGTGCTCTCGCAGCGTCTGGACTTCGTTCCCGGAGTCGCGCCCTTCGATATCTACCGCGCGCTGCGCACGGTAAACCCCTCGCCCTACCTGTATTTTCTGCGCATGGGCAATACGCATGTGCTGGGTTCCTCGCCGGAGATGCTGGTGCGGGTCACCGGCCGCAAACTGGAATATCGCCCCATCGCCGGCACTCGTCCACGCGGCCGCGACGAGGTCGAAGACCAGCGCCTGGAACAGCAAATGCTGGGTGACGAAAAGGAATGCGCTGAGCACGTGATGCTGGTCGACCTGGGACGCAACGATCTCGGCCGGGTGAGCGATTACGGTTCGGTAAAAGTGAAAGACCTGATGTATGTGGAGCGGTACTCTCACGTCATGCACATTGTTTCGGCCCTTGAAGGCAAGTTGCACGGCGGCCTGGATGCGCTGGATGCGTTCGCCGCTTGCTTTCCGGCGGGCACTCTGAGTGGCGCACCCAAAGTTCGCGCCATGCAGATCATCGAAGAACTGGAGCCTACGCGGCGCGGAGTCTACGGGGGCGCGGTGCTGTACGCGGATTTCGACGGCAACCTTGATTCCTGCATTGCCATCCGCACTATGCTGATGCAGGGCAAAAAAGCCTATCTGCAAGCGGGAGCGGGCATCGTCGCCGATTCCGATCCGGAGCGGGAGTTTGAAGAGAGTATGAATAAAGCTCAGGCAGTCTTGCGAGCGGTGGAGGCGGCTCGCGGAGGCTAGAAACCAGTTATCGGTTGTCAGTTTCCAGCAGGCAACTGACAACCTGCAACTACCAACTGATCACTGGTTTTTCAGATTCAGGAAATTCCCTACCAGCTTCTTGCCCTCGGCAGTCAACACGCTTTCCGGATGAAACTGCACGCCCTCGATTGGGAACTTTCGATGTCTCAATCCCATGATGGTCCGCGATCCGTCTTTCTCCGTCGTCCAGGCGGTGACTTCCAGTTCGTCCGGCAGGTTTTTTTCCTCGACGATGAGGGAATGATAGCGAGTAGCTGTCATGGGAGATCGAAGGCCTGAAAAGACGGTCTTGCCGTCGTGTTGAACCTGGCTGGTCTTGCCGTGCATGAGATGCGGAGCGCGCACCACCTTGCCACCAAAGGCCGCTCCGATGGCCTGGTGCCCCAGGCAAACTCCCAGCAGCGGCACCTTGCCGGCAAAATGGCGGATCAGCGGGATTGAGATTCCGGCCTCCTGCGGAGTGCAAGGCCCGGGCGAGAGCAAGATTCGTTCCGGACGCATCGCCTCAACCTCCGCCGCCGTAATCTGATCGTTGCGGCGAACTTCCACCTCCGCGCCCAGCTCACCCAGATATTGCACCAGGTTGTAAGTGAACGAATCGTAGTTGTCGAGGACGAAGATCATAATCCGCACGCCGATCTAAAGCAGGCCCCTCCAGTTCGCTCTCTCCGCTTTCCTTCTGGATTACAAAATGACTTACGGCTCAGCCTCTCAAGCTTATATCAGGCCGCAGCTACCGGCTTGCCAGACCGCCGGCGGTTTCGGCACCGTCTATGGTATAGACGTGGCCTGTCATATAGGCGGCATCATCCGATGCGAGGAATGCAAACAGGGCCGCTATTTCCTCAGGCTGCGCATGTCGCCGTAAGGGAATCTTGCGGTTCACTTCCTCCAACATCTGGTCGCTGTACTCGGCGCGCTGCATGGGAGTGAGCACGTATCCCGGCGCGACCGCGCACACGCGGATTTTAGGAGCAAGCTCGAGCGCCATCGACTTGGTCAGTTCGATCACTCCCGCCTTGGTGGCGTTGTAGTCGGCATAAAAAGGCTGGCCGACCAGCCCGTTGGTGGAAGCGGTCTGCAATATTATTCCGCTGCCCTGCTTCCACATGTGCTTGGCCGCGGTTTGCGCCACGTAGAACACGCCGGTCAAATTTACCGCCATGATCTTGTCCCACTCCTCGGGCGTGATGTCGAGGAAGTTGTGGCGAATGCTGATGCCGGCGTTGTTGATCAGCACATCCACGCCGCCCATCATCTTCACCGCTTCAGCGAATGCCGCTTCCACCTGTTTCAGGTTGGACACATCCGCATTCACGGTCCCGGCCAATTTCGGTAACTGCTGCTGGATTTGTTTTCGTCCCTCGGTATCGCGGTCGAGCACCACCACCACCGAGCCTTCTTCCAGGAAGCGGGCGGCGGTGGCCGCGCCAATTCCGCTGGCTCCCCCGGTAATCAGGACACGCTTGTTCTTAAGTCCTCGCATAAGGAATTACCAAACCTTAAATCAACAGGGACACGAAGTCACACTAAAGGAACCCGAAACTGCGGATTTCCTTCGTGCATCTTCGCGTGCTTCGTGATTTAAGCCTTAACCGGGCTACCGCTTGCCGCCGAACAGGAAGGCCAGTTCGATGATCAGAATGATCACCACCATCAGCTCCAGGACGAAGGCGCGGCTCTGATTGAACTGGTCGACCATGAAGCGGTAAAGGTCTTCGGCCGTCTGAAGTTTTTGCGTGACCAGATCTTTGTAATCGGGCACGCCGACCTTGGCGGCCGCCAGCTTGTACAAGCGGGCGGAGAACATGTCGCTGAGGAACTTGATGGCATTGTCGGCGCGCTCAGTCAGTTCGTTTACGTCCAGCAGAATGGTATGCAGCTTGGTGGCCGCCCGCGCCAGCCGCCATCGCGCCAGCATTCCCGTGCCTTTATCCAGCGCTGCGTAAACGATCGCCAACTCGTTGGTGAGAAACTCATCATAGTGGCGGAATTCCAGCAACTGCGAATTGGCGTACTCGAGTAACTGGATGGCTGTTTCCGCGCCTGCTTCGCTGTCATACAGAAAAGCCGCATTCCAGCCGATCACCGCCAGGTCATTGGGGTAGTAGGAGGCGCGGGATTGCAGAATCTCGTTGCGCTCGCTCTCCGAAAGTTGCGCAGTCTCTCCCCGCACGATTTGCGCGATGTTTCCGCCCTGGGACGCGCACAGCTCGGAGGCGGAAGGCGAACCCGCGATCTCTCTGACGTGGAAGATGAAGTAATCCTCATTGAGCCACTCGTTATAGGGCTTGACCAAGGCCGGTGCCGCTCGCTCCAGCCTCTGGTGCGCGATGCGGGAGGCGTATTTTTCGAAATCAACATCCCAGACCCAGCGGCTACCAAGTCGAACCAGGGTGTCCCAGTCGCCGGAAAAGGGCAGTTCGAACACCACGCTCACCACGCCATAGTCGTAATATTTGATTTGACCTTCAAGGCGTTCCCCGCTGTCCAGAATCAGCGGCTCGATAGGCTCCACAACCGGCGGTCTTTGATAGCGAACATAGCCCGGCGCCGGATGTTTGAAGCTGGGGTGCTCCAGAGTTCGCGCACCCACCAGCTGCCGCAGCTGGTCCAGCTTGATCTCCTCGCACACGTCGAATTGGATCAGTACCAGTACCGAACCGTGCAACGCAGGCTCGACCGCGGCATTGGTAACCTGGGCCAGCTCGGACAAAAGCGTGGTTTTGGAATCTGAAGCCATAAAAGTCTGCCTGCAGACAGCCGCAAAAGGTCGAACTCACCCCAATGATGGCTGTTTCTATTGTCCCAGAATCCGGGAAGGTTCGGGAAGAGACCCGAAAGTAAACAGATAAGTCCTGTAATAACAATGACTTGAGTCTTCCGCGTCTCTTGGGATTTTGGCTTAGGCGACAGCCTAGGGCTTCCTGTCCTTCAGCCGGATGACAAACTTCAATCCTGACCAAACTTCGCTGACGGCGCAAACTTTTACATCCACCAGCCCCGCCCCCAGGCCGATTCTGCGGACGTCGTTTTCGCTCAAGTCGGTGGCTACACCCGAGGTTTTCTTGGGCCAACTCACCCAGAGTGTCCCCGCGGGGGCCAGCCGGCGCGCAAATTCGGGGAAGCGCTGCTTCATGTCAGCCTGGCTCTGGACGAAGATGATGGCGAAATCGAGCTTCGCTCCTTCCTTGGCAAGGTCGCAGCCCGAAAGAGCTTGTTTGAGGATTGCCTTTACATCTTTGGGTAATTCAAAAAAGGCGACCTTGAATCCCGGTTTGATGCCGAGCTTCTGGGGAAGGGGCGTGCCGGAGTATCCCGCCATTTCGGAAGCCTACTGCGCCGTCGGCGCGTAATAGCCGCGGCGGCTGCGGACCCGCAGGCCTTTGTGGTTTTGGGCCAGGATTTCGATGGTGTGGTAGCGTCCGTCGGTGCGCAGGTCGGCGGGCTTGTAAGAAAGCGCGTACTGGCTGCGCAACTCATCCTGGATTTCCACGAAAGCGTTGGCCACATCGGTGATCTGAAACGGAAAGAAAGAGCGTCCGCCGGTGGCATCGGCAATGCGTTCCAGAACCTTATCGCCGGCGCGCCTGGAGCCGGTAACGTTGGTGCTGATGGTGTATACGATCACCTCGGCGCGCTGCGCCATGTCGATGGCTTCTTCGCGGGTGACATGGCTCATGTTGTCATCGCCATCGCTCAGCAGGATGATGGCGCGGCGTACCGGCCCGTTCTGCTGCTCTTTGAGCAGCTTGTCGCGAGCCGCAAAATATAACGCGTCGTACATGGCGGTGCCGCCGCCGGGCCGCAAAGCGCGAACTCCGCGCGAGAGAGCTTCCGTGTTGTCGGTAAAATCCTGGGTGACCTCCGGAGTCACATCGAAACCGACTATGAAGGCCTTGTCGTATTTGGGGCGCACCGTCTGGTTGAGGAATTCGATGGCCGATTCCTGCTCAAACTTGAAGCGATCTCTCACCGAGTTGCTGGCGTCCACCAGCAACCCGACCTGCAGCGGAAGGTCGGTTTCATTGTGAAAGCTGCGGATCTGCTCGGCCGGCTTGCTATCGTCCAGCACGGCGAAGTCGCCCTTGCTCAGATTCCGCACGTAACGGCCATGCTTGTCGGTGACCGTGAACACGACGTTCACTTCGTTTACCGTCTTGGTGATGGTGGTCGCTGAGTCGTCGGATGAGCTCGCATCCGATGCCTTCGCGGCGGTGTCCGCTTTGGCATCCTGAGCTGGGCCGGCCTGCGGCGCTTTAGCAGTGGCTTTGTTGCCGGTCTGCGGATCGGATGTGGTTTGCGGCGGATCGGTCGCCGCTGCTTCGGAGGCTGGCGACGCTGCAGGTGCCGCTGCCGGTGCGGGCGGAGGCGGCTTAGGCTTGCTGCGCTCCTGCTTGACCGCCGAAGGCGCAGAAGGCAACGTGTCCTGGGCCGAACTCTGGGGCGAGTTCTGGGCAAGACCTGCCGCCGCCAGCAAGGCGCAACCCAAGCAGAAAATGGCCCCGCGAAGCTTCATACTCACTCAATTATACAGCTTGTCGAAAACGCAAAATCCGGATCAGCGGCCCCAAACGTTGCACGGGCGGCAAAACTGTAGCGCCAGCGTCCCGCTCTCGCTTCGGAAAGTCATTCGACTGGTGCACTACGGCGCAACCCTTTCACAACGCGTTTCTACCTCCGTCAAGCTCTCGCAGAAAATCTTCCAACTCCCCCGGCAATGCAGCCGAGAAAGACAGGGCTGCCCCTGTCCGCGGGTGCTGGAACTGCAATTCCGCCGCATGCAGAAAATTCCTCGGCAGCGACAGGCTGCGGGCATCGCTGCTGAGCACTCGACGGGCACCGTATAGAGCATCTCCCACCACCGGATGCCCCAGCGATGCCAGATGAACCCGAATCTGATGGGTTCGTCCGGTGTCGATCTGCACCTCGAGCAAGCTGAATTTCCCAAACGGCGAATCCAGTTTCTGCTGCACCGTGTAGTGACTGACCGCCTCCCGTCCACCGGCTCGCCGCGTAGTCATGCGAGTCCGCCGCACCTGGTCGCGGCTGATGCTGCTGTCGACCGTCCCTCGCTCCCGCTTGAGCCAGCCGTGCACCAGCGCCAGGTATTTCTTCTTCACCTGGCGGCCGGCGAACTGGGCCGCCAGTTGCCGGTGCGCGGCATCGTTCTTGGCCACCACGATCAAGCCGCTGGTTGATTTGTCCAGCCGATGCACGATTCCCGGGCGCAACTCGCCTCCGAGCGAAGACAATTGTCCGAAGTGATGCAGCAGAGCATTGACCAGCGTGCCCCGGTTGCGCTGGTCGTCGGTGGCGCCCGCACCCGCGTGCACCATCATTCCGGCGGGCTTGTTGACCACCGCCAGATCCGCGTCCTCGCAGATGATGTCCAGCGGAATGTCTTCCGCGATGGCTCGCAATGGCGGCGACTGTGCCGCCGCCAGCACCGCAACGCGCTCGTTCCCGCGCAGGCGCAGGGACGCTTTGGCGGCGGAATCATCCACCAGCACCAGGTCCTGGGATATGAGCTGCTGCACACGGGCGCGGCTGGTCGCGGGAAGGTGACGAGCCAGAAACTGGTCCAGACGTGTGCCGGCGTCTTCGGGGGCAACCGAAATCAGAAGCGGAAATTGAGCCATGTAGGCGCGGGCGTCCACGCTTGTGCTGGTCGTCGAAGGGGACGAGGGTATTTGCCGATGACCATCCCAGTTTAACGCGGGGCGTGCGCCGGAACCGCTCCCGGAGACGATTTCAGCCACCAGATGAAGCCGCCGGCAATGACCAGGCAGATAGAGATCAACTGGGTGCCGCTCATGACTCCACCAAAGACCGAACCACGCCCGGGATCATCGCGAATGAATTCCAGGAAATAACGGGCCACGCCGTAGAGCATCATGAACGCCGCCAACACCTGCCCGTCGAACTTCTTGCGCTTGAACAGCCACATCAGGATAAAAAAGTTCGCCAGTTCGACCGCAGCTTCGAAAAGTTGCGTCGGCTCGAGCGGAACCCCCAGCGGAGTGTAGGAATTCAGACTGGCGATGGGATTGGTAAAGGTTACTCCCCAGAAATGTTGCGTAGGCTTGCCGTAACAACATCCGGCGGCAAAACATCCTACCCGGCCGATGGCGTGCCCCAGTGCCAGGCCGGGCGCAAATCCGTCCCAGGTCGCCAGCGGCGGCATATGGTGTTTGCGGATGTACCAGACCGCGGCGATCGCCGCTCCAATCAGTCCGCCGGAAAATACTCCACCCGCCTGCAGGGTATTGAAACTGAAAATCTCTCCGGGATGGGAAGTGTAGTAACTCCAGTCGTTGATGATGTAGAGGGCCTTGGCGCCAATGATGCCGCACAGCACCACCATAACGCCCAGATTCCATGCGTCATCCGGGTTAATGCCCTGCTTCTGGGAGTTGCGAACACTGATCCACAATCCCACCAGCACTCCGGTGGAAACAAGCACGCCATAAGTGGGAAGGAAGAAGCGTCCGATATGAAACAGTTGGGGAAACACTATCGATTTAGATGCGAATAGAGCGGATTTAGCTACAGCTCAAGTCTAGCAGGTGGCAGCTATCTGTTGGCAAGCGGAATGAGGGCAGGGATGCCGCCGCGCCTTGACGAGTAGAACTCTGAAGCAGAAAAAACAAGCCGACCCACTGTGCCGTGTGACGGGGCCGAGAATGAACCCGTCGGTAGACGTTGGGCGCCCGCCGAGACCCTTTAGGCATCTCCGCATGGCGGAGCGCTGCACACCGGATCCTAGTTCGAGTCGAGCTCCCGTTCATTCAGCATTGGTTCAAAAATCGGTGACCCGCCATCACCAACCCGGCAGGTCGGCTTTCAGTCAGGATGCTAGGGTAAACCTCCCCGCATTGGCAATAGGGGG